>NZ_PJBC01000019.1 GCF_002836515.1 Pseudomonas sp. Choline-02u-1 | reverse complement strand
AAAGCAGTTGGGGTTTTGTTTTAGTAGAAGTTCCTGTTTTTGCTGGCTTGTTACCGTGTTGACGGGCCAGATAAAGAATTTCTTGACGACCATAGAACATTGGAACCACCTGATCCCATCCCGAACTCAGCAGTGAAACGATGTATCGCCGATGGTAGTGTGGGGTTTCCCCATGTGAGAGTAGGTCATCGTCAAGATTGAATTCCGAAACCCCTGTCTGCTCACGCAGACAGGGGTTTTGTCATTTAAGCGTGTACGAAAGATCAGGCCGTTCTGCGACTCTTGCTGCTGCGTCTTGCCCGCCACTTGCGCCACCAGATATAAACTCCCGTCCCTGATAACCCCGCAATCAACACACCCAGTACCGCGATCATTACCTGCCCTGTCACCCCGATGATCCGTCCCCCATGTATCGGCAACTGGAGTCGATAGAACTGCTCTCCGAGCGTGCCCTGTCCCGCGATCTCCTGTCCCAATAATCGGCCATCGGTACCGTGAAAGAACAACCAGGATTTGCCATGTGCGTCCGTATCGTGCTGTCCAAACCCTGCGCCGTAGAAGTTGTACTCGAAGCTGTAATACAACTCGCCGATTGCCGCCGTCAGACCTAACCGTTTCCCTTCCTGCAATGCCCTCTCGTACGCCTGTTGATAACTTAACTGTGTCGTCCCCAGTTCATCGGCGGGCATTCGCCCTCTGGCTTCATAAACGCTTGGCTCGATAGGCGAAAACAGCGATACAGCAGGTTTGAACACCTGGCTCGGCAAGTTCATTGCCACGCTGCTGACGGCGATCGGTAATAGCAGTAGCCACAGCCACAATCCACCGGCGCGATGCAGGTCGTAGTTCAAGCGGTACGCATGCCCGCCTTTCACTTTCCACGCAACAGCCCATTTCTTCCAGAATGGATTGCCGCGCGGCAAGGTCAGCCACAACGCGACAAAGCAGTCGATTACCCACGCGATGGCCACCAGGCCCATCAACAGCAATCCCCAGTTACCGGGCAACGCCAGGTTGTAGTGAAACTCCAGAATGAACGGGATGAAGTTCTCCCGTTGAAAACAGCACTCGCCCCAGTAACGAGCGCCTTTCTGCTCCGCACTCACCGGGTCCAGATAGAACACTTGATTGCGTTCATCGAACGGTTGCCCCGTCGCTGGATCGTTACGCGGAACGGTCGCCAGCAGCGCCGTATGCCCCGTCTCATGCGGATACTCCATGTACCAGACTTGCAGTTTCGGATGTGCAGACTGCACCGCATCCACTAACGCACCGGGTGGCAGGCGCTCACCCACTGATGTCGCCTCGTAGAATTGCGGATTCAGCCATTCATCCAGTTCGTGATTGAACGCCAGCACACTGCCTGTAAGGCCCGCCAGCAACAGAAACACCGCAGTGGCCAAGCCAATATAACGATGCAACAAAACCAGAAATGCGCGCATACAAAAGACCCCAAAGAAACGACAAAGCCAGCCCCTGACACCAGGGGCTGGCTTTTTTATGCACAGGACATGGCTTTAGAACTGATAGCTGACGGTCGCCGCTACGTTGCGTTCTTCGCCCATGTAGCAGAAGTTCAGACTGGCGCAGGACGCGACATAGGATTCATTGGTCAGGTTGTTTGCATTGAGCCGTATATCCACACCTTTCAAGCCAACCTTGCCCAAGTCATAACCAATCGAGGCGTCGAACAACGTGTAAGACGGCACCTTCATCGTGTTCTCGGCATCGGCCCAGCTGTAGCCGACATAGCGCACCCCACCGCCCAATCGCAGCCCATCGAGTGCAGCAGTGTCGAACTTGTAATCGGCCCACAGTGAGGCCATGTGTCGAGGCGCCTGAGTCGGTGAGTTGCCTTTGTTCTCGATTACATCGGCCGGCGTGCTCAAGGTGCTGATCATCGATTTGGAGTATTCGATATCAGTGAAGGTGTAACTGCCGAGCACTTTGAAGTTGTCGGTCAGTTGCATGTGCGCTTCCAGCTCCAGACCTTGCGAGCGCACGGCGCCGACCGCGCGATAGAAGTTCTCCTGCGGCAGTTTGGTCGCGAGATTCTCCTGGTCGATACGGAACAGCGAGGCGGTGAACAGGTTGTCGGTCCCCGGCGGCTGATACTTCAAACCAACTTCCCACTGCGTGCCATCGGTGGGAGCGAGTGGGTTACCGGCGCTGTCGGCATAAGAGTTCGGGTTGAATGACTCGGAGTAGCTGATATACGGCGCCAGACCGTTATCGAACAAGTACAGCGCGCCGGCGCGCCCAGTGAGTTTGGTGCGTCGATCATTGATCTCTGTACCGACAGGACGCCCGGCTTCGGCGATGCGGTTTTCGTCGGATGTCTCGACCCAATCCTGACGCAGGCCCAGCGAGAAGCGCCATTTGTCCATCTCGATCAGGTCTTGCAGGTACACGCCGGTCTGCTCCAGACGACGCAGATAGCTGGTCTCGCCGTACATCTCGATCGCCGAGTTGCCGTACACCGGATTGAACGCATTAATCGGCGCGAGGCCACCGCTGGTCCAGTCGACCACGGTTTTGCGCCGTTGATAATCCGCGCCCATCAGGACTGTGTGCTTGGTCGCGCCGGTGAAGAATTCGGCCTGCAGCATGTTGTCGACGATGAACGCATGCAGGCGCTCATCACCGCCGGTGTAATAACGGTTCAGTTCATTGCTGGTCGGGGTGGTCCAGCCATAGGCGTAGACCTGATCCATGTTCACTTTGGAATCGAGATAACGGAAGTTCTGCCGTGCCGTGAAGACGTCGTTGAAGCGATGTTCGAACTGATAGCCGAACGATTGCTGGTCACGGGAGTAGCCGTCTACCCCCGGCTCGCCCTCGAAGAATCGCGGCGAGATGCGGTCGCCATTGCGCTGATGGATCGTGCCGTCCGCCGGAACACCGCCGTGGTAGCCGCCGTCCGGATCGTGTTGCAGATAGGCCTGCAGGGTCAGCGAGGTATCTTCACTGAAATCGATGCTCAACGTCGGCGCGAGGGCGAAGCGTTTTTCCTTGTTGTGGTCGAACTGCGTGTCGGACTGATCGCTCAATCCGGTCAGACGATAGGCAATACGCTTGTCGTCATCGACCGGGCCGCTGAAGTCAAAACCAACCCCACGCTGGCCTTGTGTGCCCACTGTGGCCTGTACCTGATGGTAAGCCTCGTACAACGGCTTTTTGCTGGTCAGCGCGACCAGACCGCCGGGCGAGCTGCGACCGTAAAGCACGGATGACGGGCCTTTGAGAATGTCCACGCGTTCGAGGAAATACGGATCGACCTGCATCGTGCTGTAGGTGCCGCTGTCACCCATCGACTTGAGGCCGTCGAGGTAGATGTTGTCCACCGAGCCGTCGTTGAAACCGCGCATCGCCACGTAGTCGTAACGGTGCGTGGCGCCATACGGGTTGGTCAGCACGCCCGGGGTGTAGCGCATCGCTTGCGAGACGGTTTGCGAGCCCTGGTCATCCATTTGTTCGCGCGTCACCACGGATACGCTTTGCGAAGTTTCCAGCAGGGCGGTACTGGTCTTGGTGGCGATCTGGCTGTGCGTGGCGTTGTAGCCGGCCATGCTGCCCAGCGCGTTGCCGAGGGCGAAGCCTTTGATGTCAGTGGTCGGCAAGGCCAGTGCTTCGCTTTCGGCAACTGGACGCAGGATGTAACTGCTGCCGTCCTGGCTGACGGCTTGCAGTCCGGAGCCCCCGAGCAAATGGCTCAAGGCCTGATCGGTTGAATATTCACCTTGTACGCCCGGCGATTGCTGACCTTGTGTCTGTTGCGGCGTCATCGCCAAAGTGATGCCGGCCTGCCGGGCAAACTGATTTAATGCCTCAGCCAATGGCCCGGCCGCGATGTTGTAGCGGTGGCTGATCTCAGTGTCGGCAGTGCTGGCGGCCAGACTCAGGTTTGGTAATACGCTGACGCCCAACGCGGTGGACAGCAGTGCTGCCCGAACTGCTTGGCGTAGCGGTGCCGATTCGGCAGTGAAATTCAGAGAATTCTTACAAATGGCGCGGACAGTCATTGTGGTTTTCCGTAGGCAGTCGCGAAGGCTGAGTTGAAGTGCTTACCGACTAAGCCGGACTGCCTGGAAAAACCCGCCAAAAAATTTCACACCGCGCGCTCGAGCGTCACCCACCAGCGAGTGCGATAGCGCAGTTGCACCGGTAGCGTCTGCGGCAGGACCGCCAGCAGCCTGTCGGTGTCCTCCAGACGGAACACTCCGGAGAGGCGCAAGTCTGCGATATTCGCCGCACAATTGAGCAAACCCGGGCGATAGCGGGCGACTTCGACAAGAAAGTCGCCCAGCCGCATATTGCGCGTGACAATCAAGCCGTCGAGCCAGGCGCCGGCATCCATATCTAGCGTCGGCGCTGCGCGCAAGCCCGTTGGATCAACGAGGACACTCTGCCCGGCGAGCGCTTCGAGCGAATGACCGCCAGCGTGAACGACAACCCGGCCACGCGTGACGCTGAGCCGCGTGCACTGATCGTCCTGGCGCAGAATGAAACGCGCATCGAATGGCTCATAAATCCCGTGACGATTCTGAACGCGCAGTGGTCGATCGGTCGCCGCGCCTTCGTCCGAGCCGCCGCAGGTAACGATGATCTCGCCGCGAGTCAGTTTGATCAGGCGCTGCTGCGCGGTGTAATGCAGGTCAACGGCGCTGGCGGTGTTGAGTTCGATCCGCGTGCCGTCGGGCAACTGGAAACCGCGCCGTTCGCCGGTCGCCGTCGCGTAGTCGGCGCTCCATTGCTGCCAGGCAGCCGAGTCCTTGGCCAGCCACGCGGCGGACCCTATCAACAGTGCGCCGGACAGCAGCTTTATGGCTTGGCGACGGTGCAATCGCTGTGCACTGTTTTCCAGGGTGTTGAAAGCGACCTGCGCACCCGGCACGGCGCGCAGGTTACTGCTCAATTCGGCTTGCAGCGACTGCACCCGCTGCCAAGCCAGTTCGTGCTCGTGGTGCTCGGCGCGCCACTGCTCGCATTGGTGAGTAAGCCGGGGGTTGCCGTGATTGTTGCGCAGCCGCAGCAGCCAGTGAATCGCTTGCCTGACCACTTGTTGTCGTGGTTCGACACGGCGACCGAGCGTTAGGTTATCCACAGGCATCAGCTTTCGTACCGCAACACGTAACAGTGATACAGCGCATCGGCGACGTAGCGTTCCACGGAGCGTACTGATATGGCCAGTTGATCGGCGATCTGTTTGTGCGTTAACCCTTCGCACTGCGCTAAGAGAAACGCCTGACGCACTTTCGGCTTCAATCCCTCAAGCATGCGCGCGATGCTCTCCAGCAGTTCCAGCACCAATGCTCGCGATTCGGCGTCAGGAACTTCGCCTTCGGGTAAATGCGCAATCGTTTCCAGATAAGCCCGCGCGATTTCCTCGCGGCGCCAATGATCGATCACCAAGCCGCGCGCGATGGTCCGCAGGAAAGCGCGGGGCGCTTTCAGTTCGAGGCGTTCGGTGCGTTGCAGAAGTCGCAGGAAAGTGTCCTGCGCCAGATCAGCAGCATCCGCCGCGTTGCCCAGCCTTGCGCGCAGCCAGGCGTTGAGCCAGCCGTGGTGACTACCGTAAAGCGCCTGTACGACCAACTCAGGTGAAGACATGACACGCCAGCCCGAACGTCACAAATGATAATTAGTCGCATTGTCATCAAGGGTCACCGATTTTGCAACTGTCGCTCCGGTGCAGCTAGGAAATATTTGGTCGCAGCCGCTCTGGCACGCCGTTCGGCGGGAATCCTCTACAAAACGCGTTCATTTCTTACGCGGCCCTAAGATTTCTCCGCCGCTGGCCGACAGACTGGTGAGAAATGCGTGCACCAAAGTAGAGCGGCCAGAAGAACGCTGCCTGCGCTGTACATGGAATGTTGCATCGGAACGCATCCCCACTTTTGGCATAAGAAGTCCTCTGAAATGAATCTCAAGTTCAGCCATAAAATTCTCCTGGCCGCTTCGGGCGTCGTCGTCCTGGCGTTCGCGTTGTTCACGCTCTACAACGACTATCTGCAGCGAAACACCATTCGCCAGAACCTGCAGTCCTCCGTGCAGCAGGCCGGTGACCTCACCGCCAGCAGTGTGCAGAACTGGATGAGCGGGCGGATTCTGGTGCTGGAAAACCTCGCGCAAAACGTTGCCCATCAAGGCAGGAACGCCGATTTCCCCGGGCTGGTGGATCAGCCGGCGTTCACGTCGAATTTTCAGTTCACCTACGTCGGGCAGGCCAACGGTGTCTTCACCTAGCGCCCCGATGCCAAGATGCCGGACGGTTACGATCCGCGTCAGCGCCCTTGGTACAAGCAGGCAGTGGCCGCCGACAAAACCATGCTGACGCCGCCGTACATGGCGGCGGTCGGTGGCCTGGTGGTGACCATTGCCATGCCGGTGAAGAAGGACGGTGAACTGCTCGGTGTGGTCGGCGGCGACCTGAGTCTGGAAACCCTGGTAAAGATCATCAACTCGGTGGACTTCGGTGGCCTCGGCCATGCGTTTCTGGTCAGCGGTGACGGCCAAGTGATCGTCAGCCCGGACAAAGACCAGGTGATGAAAAACCTCAAGGACATTTACCCGAACACCAGCGTGCGCATTGAGAAGGGCAACCAGAACGTCGTGCTCAACGGCCAGGAGCGCATTCTTTCGTTCACGCCGGTCAGCGATCTGCCGAATGCGCAGTGGTACATCGGTCTGTCGATCGATCGCGACAAGGCCTACGCCGCACTGAGCCAATTCCGCACTTCGGCGTTGATCGCCATGTTCGTCGCGGTCTCGGCTATTGCGTTGCTGCTTAGCCTGTTGATCAATGTGTTGATGCGTCCGCTGACCACCATGGGTCGCGCGATGAAAGACATCGCTCAGGGCGAGGGCGATCTGACCCGGCGTCTGGAAGTCGAGAGCAAAGATGAATTCGGTGAGTTGGGCAGTGCGTTCAACCAGTTTGTCGAGCGCATTCACGCTTCGATTTCCGAAGTGTCTTCGGCGACCCGCCACGTGCATGACTTGTCACAACGTGTGATGGCTTCATCCAACGCTTCGATCATCGGTTCCGACGAGCAAAGTGCGCGCACCAACAGTGTCGCTGCAGCGATCAACGAATTGGGCGCCGCCACTCAGGAGATCGCGCGCAACGCGGCGGACGCTTCGCAGCATGCCAGCGGTGCTTCCGAGCAGGCAGACGACGGTCGGCAGGTGGTTGAGCAAACCATTCAGGCGATGACCGAGCTGTCGCAGAAGATCAGCCTGTCGTGCACGCAAATCGAGACCTTGAACGCCAGCACCGACAACATCGGCCACATTCTCGATGTGATCAAAGGCATCTCGCAGCAGACCAACTTGCTGGCGCTCAACGCTGCCATCGAGGCCGCGCGTGCCGGTGAAGCCGGACGCGGTTTTGCTGTGGTCGCCGATGAGGTACGCAACCTCGCCCATCGCACCCAGGAATCGGCGGAGGAAATCCACAAGATGATCACCTCGCTGCAGGTCGGTTCGCGTGAAGCAGTCAGCACGATGAACGCCAGCCAGGCGTCCAGCGAGCAAAGTGTGGAAGTGGCGAATCAGGCCGGTTTGCGTCTGGTCAGCGTGACCCGGCGCATTGGCGAAATCGATGGCATGAACCAGTCGGTTGCCGCTGCGACTGAAGAGCAGACTGCGGTGGTGGAAACCCTCAATGTCGACGTCAACCAGATCAACCTGTTGAACCAGCAGAGCGTGGCCAACCTCAACGAAACGTTGAAGGATTGTGACGCGTTGTCGCAGCAGGCGAACCGGTTGAAGCAGTTGGTCGACAGCTTCAAAATCTGATTTTCAGATTGGAGACCGCGTTATCGTTCTTCGCGAGCAGGCTCGCTCCCACAGTTGGAATGCATTTCCCTGTGGGAGCGAGCCTGCTCGCGAAAGCGGTCTGACAATCACCGCAAAGCCGAAGCCTTAGACAAACAGCTTCAGCACATTGCCCATCGCATCATCGGCAAACCCCTGCACAAAATCCTTGAACCCCGGCAACGCCCCTTCCCCGCCCGTAACGGGTTCAGCGATGATCGTCCAGGTCGCCCGGGATTTCCCTTCACTCAGCGATTCCACCTGCATCGCCGCCCACAGGTTCGCCACCCCCAACGTGTTGTAAATCGTCGTCCAGGTCATGCGTCGCGCCTGTTCATCGCGGGCGTTGAGCTGCTCGACCACGACGTTGCCGTCCTTGAAGATTTTCTTGCGCAGCGAGGACACGCCTTCGCCGGTCATTTCGGTGTGCGACAGCGCCGGAATGAAGCGATCGAAACCGGCGAAATCGCCCACTACGGCCCAGACTTTTGCCGCATCCGCCGGCACGTCGACCGACGACAGAACGTGGCAGCCTTGCGGATTTTTGATCAAGGTGTCGGGTTGCAGATTGCTCATGGTGTGGCTCCTTGTTGATGAGTCAGAGGAAGTTGATTTCTTTCAGGTAGTCGCAGCCGCGACGTAGCAGCGCCGGGGATTTTTGCGGGTAGTGCGCGCCCATCTGCTGCACGCCGGCCGCAGCGTTGGCGTGGCCGATCAGGGAGATGTCGCCGATGTCTTCTTCAAAGCCGTTGAGGTAGAAACCGAGCACGCCGAACAGCGCGTTGTCAGCGTCGACCCGATTCAGTTGCTGTTGCCAGTGGGCAACGCTGACCAGCGAAAACTCGCTACCGGTTTCGCGGAACGAAGCGACGTAGGCATCCCAGCTCAGCGGCTCGGGGTTGTGCAGGTTGAACACCGCTCGTTCCGGCGAATAACGGCTGGCATGGAAGGCGATGAAGCGGGCGAGAAAGTCCACCGGCATCAGGTCGAAATTCAGCGCAAAGGCTGGCACCTGACCGAGCTGGATCGAGCCTTTGAGCATCAGCATCAAACGGTTTTTGTGCGGCTGACAAACGCCGCTGAGGCTGTTGAAACTTATGTTGCCGGGGCGATACAGATTGACCCGCACACCGCGCTCGCGCGCCCGTTCGAGGAGGCGTTCGCCGACCCACTTCGACAGGTTGTAGCCGTTGCGAATGTAGATCGGCGGCGTCGTGGCGGCGGGCAGCTCAAGCACTCGACCGGCGGCGTCCACGGTGCTGGATGCCGATAGAGTCGAGACGAAGTTGAAGACCTTCTTGCGTTGCCCTTCGCACAGTTTGAGCAGTGCAAAGATCGGCTCGACGTTGTCCGCTGCCAGCGACTCGTAATCGAGTACGTGGTTGACGTTGGCGGCGTTGTGCACCAGCGCGCCGAACTCGCGATCCAGGCGCTGATAATCGTCATCAGTGAGGCCCAGTTGCGGTTGACTGATGTCCGCCGCGTAGACTCGCACCCGGCTGAAATCCAGGTGCTCCAGACGGTTTTCACGCAATGCCTGAGCGAAGCGTTGCGCCGCCGTTTGCCCGCCGCCGGCGCGCACCAGGCAGGCCACCTCGCTGGCGCCCCAACCGAGCAGCGCCTGGACGATGTGCACGCCGACAAAACTGTTGGCACCGGTGACGATGATCTTGTGCACATCACCCATGCGGCTGATCGGCAGCGCTTCGATGTCCAGCGCGCGCTCGGCGTCGACCATGGCCTGGGCGCTGAGCACGGCGCTGTCATCGGTGCCGCGCACCAGCGTCGCCAGTTTGCTGATCGTCGGCTGTTCGATGAAGCGGTTGATCGAAATGCTCCGGCCGAATTCCTCACGCAAGCGCAGCAACATCCGCGACAGCAGAATCGAATGGCCGCCGAGATTGAAGAAGCTTTCGTCGGTGGAAATTTCATTGGTCGGCAGATCCAGCAACTCGGCCCAGATCTCCAGCAGCAGTGCTTCGTCGGCGTTCGCCGGCAGGCATTTCGCAGCGCTGTCCTGCACCGTCACCGGCAGTGTCAACAGCGCCTTGCGATCGATTTTGCCGTTGCTGGCGAACGGCATCTGCGCCAGTTCGGTCCATGCCACGGTTTGCATGTAGTCCGGCAGAAACTGCCGGGCGTGGTCTCTCAGTTCGTCTCGGGCAGTCTCGGTCTGTGGCTGGGCGAGGAACGCCAGAATGCGCCGCTGGCTGTCGATGACCACGGCGATCTGCCGATACAAGCGGCTCTCACGCAGGCAGCGTTCGATCTCTTCCGGCTCGACGCGAAAGCCACGGATTTTCACCTGATTGTCGCGCCGCCCGCACAATTCGATACCGTGCTCGCCCCACCTGGCCATGTCGCCGCTGCGGTAGGCGCGCAAGGTCTCGCCGTCGGGCAGCGACAGGGTCAGATAACGCTCGGCGGTCAGCTGCCGATTGTTCAGGTAACCGAGGCAGACACCGGGTCCCACGATGAATAATTCGCCGACGGTTTGATCGGGCACCGGTTGCAGATCATCGTCGAGAATCAGCACCTGACTATTGGCGATCGGCCCTCCCAGCATGCGGTTGCTGTCGCCCGGTTTGAGCTGGCGCGCGGTGATCAGCACGGTGGCTTCGGTCGGGCCGTAGAGGTTGTGCAGGGTGCCTTGACGGGTCAGTTGCTCGATGACGAACGGCTCGCAGACATCACCGCCGGTCATCACCTGCACGCACTCCAGTTGCTCCAGCGCCAGGATGCTCAACAGCGCCGGCGGCAGGAAGGCGTGGGTCAGTTGCCGACGGCGAATCAGCGCAACCAATTGCAAAGGATCGCGGCGCTGGGTGTCGTCGGGCACCACCAGTTCAGCGCCGGCGAGCAGACTGGGGAAGATGTCGATCAGCGATGAATCGAAGCTCAGCGACGAGAACTGCAACACCCGACTCTCGGCGCGCAACTGCACGTAGTCGGCGTACCACGCGGTGAAGTGGGCGAGGTTGGCCTGGCTCAGCAGCACGCCTTTCGGATGCCCGGTGGTGCCCGAGGTGTAAAGCGCCATGCACGGCGCGTCGAGTTCCGAGCGGTGCAGCATCAGCGGTCGATCGAGGGCGGTGTCCGTGGCCTCAATGCCACTGACATCCAGTCCCGCTACCGATTCGCCGAGCGCCTGCTGGCCATCGTGGAGCAGCACAACAGCGCCGGCGTTTTCCAGGATGAATTGCTGCCGTTGCAGCGGATGACTCGGCTCCAGCGGCAAGTACACCGCGCCGCTGCCGAGAATCGCCAGAATCGAAGCGAACAGCGCCGGGCTTTTGCTCTGGCAGACACCGATCACCCACGGCTGCGGATGTTGCTCAAGCAAGGGCAGCAGTCGCTGCTGAATCGCGCGGCTGTGGGCGTGCAGCTGGCGGTAGCTGATGGACTGCCCGCCGAGGTGCAGTGCCGGTCGTGCGGCATGCTCGGTCAGGCTCTGTTGCAGGCGCTCGATCAACGGGGTCTGCGCTTGTTGCAGCAGCGCCGGGTTCGCCGTGTCGTTGAGGCGGTGGACGTAAGCCAGCTTGTCGACAAACAGCAAATCTTCCAGCCGTTCGAAATCCGGCGCGATCAGTGCCGGGGCATGGCGCAAATAGTCGCCATCGCGGGAAAAGCGGCTGACCAGCAACGCCACTTCGTCGACCACATGGGCGAGCGTTCGCTGGCGTAAGGACTGGCCGTTGCCGGACGGCTCATCGCCGATCGGTGTGCGGCTGATCAGCGACGAGCCGAGGAAGCACAACAGATCGAGGGTCGGCAGGCCGCCATGGTCCTGCGCGGCGACACCCAGGCGCAGGTGCAAGTGTGGAATGGCGCAGAGGTCGCCGGCAGCGATAAAACCATCGTCGATGATCAGATCCATCGCCGCTCGTGTCGCACCGCTGCGGGACACTGCATGGCCGTGTTGTTCGAGTTCCCCGGCCAGGTCGGTCATCGCCTGGCTGGCGCCGGTGAGCAAAATGTCGAGACGTCTCATGTCGGCCTCCTCAAGCCAGGTAGTCGCGCAAGGCGTGCTGCACGCACGGTGTGTCGAGCAGCGCGCTGTTGTGGAAAAACCTGACGATGTTGCCCACCAGCGGGTGATGGCGATTGATCGGGAAGGCCAATCCAGCGATCTCCTCGCGCAGTGAGCGCCGCGTGGTTTCGCTGACCGGCAGAGCCTCGATCAGGCGCAAATCGAAGGACTTCTGGATGTCGTTGGTCAGGTAATGGCCGATGAACACCGGCAGAATCTGCGCAATGGTCTGGCGATCCGCGTCGTTGGCGGTGTGCCAATAGATGCGCACCATCCGCGCCCAGAAACTGGAATGGCGACCCTCGTCGAGCAAGTGGTCGGCCATCAGGCCTTTGATCGACGGCTTGACCGAGTCATCGCGAGCGAACGCTGCAACGTCGCCGGTCACGGTGTTTTCGGCGATCGCCACGCAGATCAATTCCACCGCGCTGCGCAGGTGTGCCGGCGCCAGCGCAACAGCGGCGGGAATCGCCCGGCTCAGTTCGATTTCGTCGGGCAACGGGATCGGTTCGATACCGGTCAGCGCGACGGTTTGCTGCATGAAATCCATGGCCACCAGCGCGTGGTAATCCTCATCGACCACGACCGTCATCGCGTCGTAGCGACAGGCGAACGGGAAGGCCACGGCGAAGCGATTCTTGGCAATGCTGCGGGCGGTCTTGTCGACGATTTCGGTTTCGAATATCACTACATCGTTGATGAATTTGTACAACGTCTGCACCAGGGCGAAGTCACGTTGCTGCGGGCATTCACGCTGGAAGGTTTCGCTGAGCACCAGCGGCTGGCGGCTCAGCGGGTAGATCAGGCGCTGATCGTCTTCGAGCAACCGCCGGGGACGGGTACGGATGGTCGCGCGGCTTTCCCAGGCCTCGGCGAAGGATTGATAGTCGGCGGCGTTCATTGGGCCACCTCGGCAACTTCTGCGCCCATGCTCAGGCGCAGCCCGTTCCACAGGGCGATGCGGCTTTCCACGGCGGCGATGGCGCTGGCATAGACTTCAGCTTCGCGCTGCGGATCGCCGTCCACCAGCCGTTGCAGCAATTGCTCGGCGGCGGGGCCGTGGTCTTCGGAATCGACTTCGATGTGCCGTTGCAGGTAGTAGCGAAAGGTCGGTGCCTGTTCGATGCCGATGCCCCAATCGTCAAGGATGCGCTGGAACATGGTCGGGATAACGCTTTCGCGACCGTGCAGAAACGCGGCGGCGACGCTGTGTCCCGGCGCCTCGAGGGCAATGCGCAGGGTATCGCGGACAAACTGCGCCGCCGCCGGGTCGACATCGACGCTTTGCAGCGCGACGTCGTAGCTCACGCCTCCCTGCTGCAACGTGACGAAACGCTCCACCGCCGTGGTGCTCGCGCCGATTTCGCGCATCGCATCCAGGTACAACTCGAAGTGGCTGTAATGGCCGACATCGAGGCGATCATCCGATTCCTCGCCCAGCACGATCTCGTTGATCAACCGCGCCGCATGAGGATCGCGCGGCGGCAACCAGGGTAACCGCGTGCAGGTCAGTTCCTGTTGCAGGCGTTTGGTCAGCGACATGAAGTCCCAGACGGCAAATACATGGGTTTCCATGAAACGGCGTAATACCGATAACGAAGTAATCTCGGAAAAGATCGGGTGAATACTCAGTTCGGCTTTCTTCAGGGCGAGTTGCTGCTTAATAGGCATCATGATGTCCTTTATCATTGATATGAAATGCACGGTTCTTTCCGCTGCTGCAAACGGTCGAGCAAGTTCGGCAGAAGTTGTCCGGGCAATGCGCTGTTGCGGCGCCATGTTTGCTGCGTGAGGTGTGCCGGGCTGGACAGCGAATCTCAAACCTGGCGAGAGAAAGCTAATACAGGGCAAATGCAATTAACAAGTTATTTTTCAGTTATTAAAAGTTGGCTGTTTTATAGATATGAAAGTTACCGATAAAACTTTCTTGGCAAGTTTTATTTGGGCGAAGTTGCTCCTTTCGGCTAATAGCGGCCAAAATTGATAACAAGAGTGAATGCCTCACTCGAAGCAACTTTTAAACAAGGGGATTGATTGAATTCAAAGGGGGCGAAAGTTGGCCGGGACTGGCGCCATGACTTCCTGTTTCCCGTGACAAGGCTCCTTCCGTAGGTTCCTGTTGCGGGGACTTTGCCGTCAGGGCGGCGTGTCTCCGTTCTATAGGGTTTGGCGCTGGAAGAGTGCGGGTAAATTGCCGTTACGGCTATTACCGATTGGTCATTGGCATGGAGGAACAATGCGTGGGGCAGGGCGAGGCGGGCAGTCGCGCGCAGGCCGATCCGCTGCCAGAGCGGGCGGCAGAGCGGGCGCGAAGATTTGTAAGGGGATTATTCGAACTTTGAGATATCAGCGTGCGGTATGGCGCTTCTGCGCAGCGGAAGTCGCGAGGTAGCGGGTGATCACCTCGACGCCACGGTTGAGGTGTTGCTCCAGCAGTTCGATTGAACGCGGGATGTCCCGTTCGGCCACGGCCTGATGCATGGCGCGATGGTCGTCCTGAGACAGCTTGCCCAGGCCCATGGCTTCGAGATTGAAACGCAGGAAGCGTTCTTCTTCATTCAGGCCGTCTTCGACCAGACGCAGCAGTCGCTGGTTGGGCGCCTTGCTGTACAGGGCCATGTGGAACAGACGGTTGAGGCGGCCGATTTCGTTGTAATCGTGCTGCGCTTCCAGCTCGTCGATATAGCTGGCGGCGAGTTGATGCTCGGCGTCGGTCAGCAACGGAATCGACTGCCGCAATGCCTCGGATTCGAGCAGAATGCGCAACTCGTAGGTTTCGGCGGCATCACCCTGGATCAGCGGTGCGACCACGGCGCCTTTGTGCGTGGTGACGCTGAGCAGCTCCTGCGCTTCGAGCTGGCGCAAGGCTTCACGCACCGGCATGCGGCTGACCCCGAACAGATCGGCCAGATCCTGCTGGCGCAGCGCAGTACCGCAAGGCAGGCGTCCATCGAGAATGGCCGAGCGCAGGGTTTCTTCAATCACCGACCGGGCCAGATGCGCAGGAATCGGTCCTTCGACTTTGATGCTGTGCAGCGGTTTGGGCTTCTGAGTCACGACGACACACTCTGCAGGTCGCAATATTTGGATCCAAATGACACTAGTGATTGGTCTACGGGTTGTCAAACCTGGCAGAGCGTGGCGCTGCAATGCTGAGTCTAGCGCGTCTTCGATGATCTCACGGTGCCATTGTTTTTTAACGGACTAAGCTTCACCATCAAACGCTTCCTTCTTGTCCTTCTGGAAACCTGCTGTGGCGGTACGTTTCGCGATCCCTCGGACCTTGCGCTGGCTTGGCTGCGCATTGCTGCTGGCCGGCGTCATGCTGGGCGGTCTGCACGCCGATTGGGATTTTTCCGCGATCAGCCGCAAGGCATCTGCCCTTTACGGCCCACTGGGCGCCGGGCAGCAGCGCATCGATGCCTGGCAGAATCTGCTGGCCACGCAAAAGCAGGCGAGTGAGATGGACAAGCTCAAAGTTGTGAATCTGTTCTTCAACAAGCAGGTGCGCTATGTCGAAGACATCGATCTGTGGCGCGAAGTGGATTATTGGGAAACCCCGATCGAGGCGCTGTGGAAGGGCGCTGGCGACTGCGAAGACTATGCCATCGCCAAGTATTTCAGCCTGCGCCACCTCGGAGTTTCCAGTGACAAGCTGCGCATCACCTACGTCAAGGCATTGCGCCAGAACCGCGCGCACATGGTGTTGACGTACTATGCGACCCCCGATGCCATGCCGCTGGTGCTCGACAGCCTGATTGATCCGATCCAGCCGGCGTCGCAGCGGACCGATTTGCTGCCGGTCTACTCTTTCAATGCCGAAGGTCTGTATTTGCCGGGCGCCAAGGGCAACAAGAAGGTCGGCGACACCAAACGCCTGTCGCGCTGGCAGGATGTGCTGAAGAAAATGCAGGCCGAAGGTTTCCCGGTCGAGACGACTAACTAGGAGCACGCGCTCAGATGTCTTTGTTCAAACAGCTGTTGATCGCTATCTGTCTGTTCCTGGTCGTGGCCTTCACCGGCAGCTTCATGGTCAGCCTGGAGAGCTCGCGCACCCAGTACGTCAACCAGTTGCGTTCCCACGCGCAGGACGCCGCCACCGCGCTGGCCTTGTCGCTGACGCCGAATATCGACGACCCGGCGATGGTCGAGCTGCTGGTCAGTTCGATTTTCGACAGCGGTTATTACGCAAGCATCCGCGTGGTCGACGTGAAGACCGATCAAACCATCGTCGAGCGTACCGGCGCCCCGGCGGTGAGCAACGTGCCCGACTGGTTCGTCAAACTGATCGGCCTCGAGCCGGCCGGTGGTGATGCGCTGGTCAGCCGAGGCTGGGAACAGGCCGCGCGGGTCGAAGTGGTCAGCCACCCGATGTTCGCCGTGGCCAAGCTGTGGCAGAGCGCGCTGGGCAGCCTTGGCTGGTTGCTGATCTGCGGCGCATTGAGCGCGGTGCTCGGCGCGCTGTTGCTGCGTCGGCAGTTGAAGCCTCTCGATTACATGGTCCAGCAGTCCCACGCCATCGCCCGCCGCGAGTTTCTCAGCCTGCCGGATCTGCCGCGCACACCTGAGTTGCGTCGCGTGGTGCAGGCGATGAATCAGATGGTCGAGAAGCTCAAGACGCTGTTTCAGGAGCAGGCCGAGCGCAGCGAAAAACTGCGCACCGAATCCTATCAGGACAACCTCACCGGCTTGGCCAACCGCCGCTATTTCGAGATGCAACTGAATGACCGGGTAAGCAATCCGGAGCAGGCCAGTTCCGGTTATCTGTTGCTGTTGCGGGTCAAGGATCTGGCCGGCCTCAACCAGCGTCTCGGCGGCCAGCGTACCGACCAGTTGCTCAAGGCCGTCGGTGAGCAACTGACCCGCGAATGCTCCCGATATCCACAAACCCAGGATCTGGTCACGCGTATTCGCGGCGGTGAATTCGCCGTACTCGCACCCGGGCTGGTGCGTGAAGAAGCGTTGCAGTTGGCGCAGAATCTGGACAATGCGTTGAGCAGCCTGCATGCCACTGGCGCGACCGATGTGCCGGCGGTGGCGTGTATCGGGCTGGCGCCGTTTGCGCACGGTGACTCCCCGCAAGCGGTGTTGACGTTGGGCGATCAGGCTTTGGCGCAGGCTGAAGGGCAGGGCGAGCAAAACTGGGCGTGCATTGACCAGAGTCTGGTGGCGGAGGTCGGCGACGATCACCACGCCTGGCATCGACTGCTGGACCAGGCCTTGAGTCAGCAGCGTTTCGAGTTGTACTTCCAACCGGTGGTCGCTGCGCAGGACACGCAACTGGTGCTGCACTACAAGGTGCTGTCGCGCCTGCTCGACGAGCAGGGCCAGACCATTCCCGCCGGGCGCTTTCTGCCGTGGCTGGAGCGCTTCGGCTGGACGGCGCGGCTCGATCGCCTGATGCTCGAGCGCGTGCTGGAACAAATGCAAGAGCACGAAGATTCGCTGGCGCTGAACCTTTCCTCGGCAACGCTGGCTGATCCGCAGGCATTGAACAAAGTCTTCGAGATTCTCCGCGCGCATTCCGATCTCGGTGCACGCCTTACCCTGGAAATCGGCGAGGAGCAATTGCCTGAACAGGCGGTGCTGGAGCAGTTGACCCGACGCCTGCGCGAGCTCGGTTTCTCGCTGAGCCTGCAGCGCTTCGGCGGGCGCTTCAGCATGATCGGCAACCTGGCGCGGTTGGGTCTGGCGTACTTGAAGATCGATGGCAGCTACATCCGCGCGATCGATCAGGAAAGCGACAAGCGCCTGTTCATCGAAGCGATCCAGCGCGCAGCGCACAGCATCGATCTGCCGCTGATTGCCGAACGGGTCGAGACTGAAGGGGAGTTGTCGGTGATTCGCGAGATGGGCTTGTATGGCGTGCAGGGACAGTTGCTCGGTGAGCCGAAGCCCTGGGCCTGACCTGATCGTTCCCACGCTCTGCGTGGGAATGCAGCCCGTGACGCTCTGCGTCACAACGATGTTTGAGCGGTGTGGCTGGAACGCATAGCGTCCCTTGATGCATTTCCACGCGGAGCGTGGGAACGATCACTGCAGCGAAATCAGATCAACCCACCCTCATCCTCATCGATCAACTGGCTCAACCCGCCCAGCGCTTCCCGCGCCTGGGTTCGGTCCATCAGTTTGGCCTGGGCCGCCGCCGGCAGGTCGGTGACGCGGATCACGCCTTTCTGGGTCAGCACCTGAATCAGGTCGTCGAGTACCCGAATCATTTCAAAGTCGCTCTGCTTGAGCTGTTTAAGGCTGTTTTCCACGGCTTCGTTGGCGTACCACGCCTGAATTTCATGGTGGTCGGCGGGCAGCGTTTCCGTAGCCTCTGCGTACGCCGCAGCTTCCACGCGAATCAACTGGCCCTGCGCATCGCGTTGCACGTAAAACATTGAGCATCCCTCACAAATGAACAGCGTCATGCTGTCAGCAGCATAGCCAACTGCGCGCCAGTATGCGGCTCGACGATGAAATCGTCACCGCTGCATTGCCCGCAAACGCGACGGCCGCCTCATCGGAGGCGGCCGTTTTGGTTTCAGCCTCAGCTGTTGTTGTGATCGACCTTGATGGTCGGATCGCTGCCGGCAATCAGGTTGTGCAGGTTGGCGCTCGCCCAGTTGTTGCCTTCCAGTTTGATCGTCACGTCCGGCGTTGCCGCAGCGGCATCGCCTGAGTTGAATTTGCCCGCCGAGCTGACTTGCAGCGACGACGTGCCATCGACTGTGGTGATCTTCAGGAAGTTGTCGATCGTGCTGCCGGTCTCGCCTTGCAACAGGTCGCGCAGGTCGATGCGGTCGCCTTCGCTGGCTTTGAAATCCTTGATCACATCGTTACCGGTATCGCCCGATTTCCAGACGAAGGTGTCGCCACCTGAACCACCGATGAGGATGTCGTTGCCCTGACCGCCGATCAGCGTGTCGTTGCCGGTGCCGCCGAGCAGGATGTCATTGCCCTTGCCGCCGTCGAGCAGGTCGGTGCCGCCCGAGCCGAACAGGATGTCATTGCCTGCGCCACCGAGCAGCGTGTCGTTGCCATCGTGCGCGCCGGACACATCGAACGTCTGATAGTGCTCGGTGATGTACTGGTGCACGTTGCTGGTGCTGACTTTGCTGACGTCGACGCCGGTTTCCTTGGCGACGAACGCCTGCATCGCCTGGTAACCCTCGCCGGCAATGCCGTTGAAGCTGACCAGATCGCCGAACAGGATGTCATTGCCGTCGCCACCGTTGACGGTGTCGTTACCCGGCATCGTGGCTTCGGTGTGACCGATGATCGAGTTGGCCAGGTCTTTCGGATCGATATTGGTTTGCGGCGTTTTGTCCGAATCGTACGGCTTGAGGTCGTTGAGACTGACGCCACTGTTCAGGCCGATGGCTTCGACATTCGACAGACCGCTCAGCAAGGCAAAGCCACTGGTCGAGTTACTGGTCGTGTACGAGTTGGTGCTGTTGCCGGTACCCGCCAGGCTCGACAACTCATAAGTGCCGTCGCCCTGCGCATGGATCGTGCCCAGAGTCTCGCTGCTCCAGCCCCACCACGAACTGTAGGTTTGCAGCACAACGCTACCGGCGCTATTGATGGTCAGGTAATGCGTGTTGTCGATATAGGTGCTGAACGCGTCGCCCTGCTTGTAGTTGCTGGTGTTCACCACGCTGTCGAGTTTCACGTTGCCATACAGGGTCGGGTTGGTCTGCTCGCCGCTCTGGTAGTAAGTCGGCTGGCCGTCGGTGATGAAGTACGTGAGGTTCTTCGCCCCGGTGTTGGCCACGGCGTCGGCACTCTGGAACCAGTTAGCCGTGGTCTTGAACACGTCCTCGTAGTTGGTACCGCCGCCGGAGCCCATCGAATTGAGTACGGCTTTGAGCAACGTGAGCGCGTTCGGGTCGTTGAGATTCACCGACACCGATTTATTGACCTGGGTGTCGAAGTCCACCAGGAAGATGTTCACCGTGCCCGAGTTGCTGCCGCCCAGGCTTTGCTTGAGGCTGTTGAACACCGAGGTCAGCGAGTCTTTCGCAGCGTTCAGCGATGAGGTGCTCATGCTGCCCGAGCTGTCGACCATGAACGCAATGTTGTAGTTGGTGCCCGGCACCACGGTCAGGCCGCCGATATCAGCGACGATGATGTCGTTGGCGTCGGTGCCGGTGACGTTGTCGTCACCCGAGGTGGCGGTGACTGCGTTGTACACCGCAGGCACTACCGTGACCGGAATGGTCGCGGTGCTGCTCGCCGAGCCGCCGACCTGCTCGGTGGACGTCGAGGTTACGGTGAGATTGAACTGGCCGTTGTAGTAGGTCGGCGGGGTCACGGTCAGAGAACCGAGGTTCCAGCCGGTGACATTGGCTTCGCCATTGCTCGCGCTAACGGTGAAGGTATGACCCGCGCCATCGCTGAGCACCGAACCGACCGGTGCGCCGCTGATCTTCACGCTCAGGGTTTCCGAGCCGTCGGTGTCGGTCAGCGCGGTGCTGATCGCCGAGAGTTTCACCGTGGTGCCCTCGGCGCCGGTGTTGAGCTTGTAGCCGTCGTAATAGCCTTCGCCATTGGCGCCGTGCAGATCGGAGACGGTGACGCCCGAGTTGATCAGATCCTGCACACCGGTGTAGATCGGCACGCCGGCGTTGCTCAGGTCGATCGGCGTGCTGCCATTGACCGACAGATTGACGTCATAGCTGCCCGGGCCGCTCTGGTTGTGGTGGTAGATGTCGAGGGTGTAGTAACCGCTGGTGGTCGGGGTGAACGAACCGTTGATCGCACCGCCCGCGCCCCAGGTCCCGGAAGCCACGCTCTTGCCGCCGATGGTGATCAGCAGGCTGTCATCGGCGATGCCGCTGAAGCTGTAGGTCTTGCCGGCTTCCAGATAGATCAGGCCAGAGGTCTTCGACGCCGTACCGGCGGCCACGCTGCCGTCAGACTGCACGTTGGTGACGCCAGTGCTGGAGTTCGGTTTGCCGGCCGCGTCGATGACGTTTTTCAGGGTGGTCGAGTTGGCGCCGCTGCCGTCAGTGCCCAGGCCCGACAGACCGGTCCAGACTTCCTTGATCAGGCCAGTGGATTTAACGCTGTTGTCGGCCACGGCCACGGTCGGCGCATCCGCCACTGGCGTGATGTCGATCTTCACCGTGCCGGTGCTGCCCAGCACCTGGCCATCGGTAGGCTGGAAGCTGATCTGTGCGTAATCCGACTGATTGTTGCCCAGACCGGTGCCGCCATAACCGTCGGCCCCCGACTCGTTGGCATCCGGCAGGAAACGCAGCTTGCCGGCGTCGATGTCGGCCTTGCTGAAGGTCTGGTTGTTGGCAACATCCTTCCAGGTCGAGCCGTCCAGATACTGCAGTTTGCCCTCGCCCGGCAGTTGAGTGATCTTGATACCGAGGCTGCTCGCCGGGCTGTCGACATCGCTGACACCGAAGGTCGACCAGCCGAGTACCAGCGGCGTGTCTTCGGGGCCGGTGACATTGCTCGGCGCAGCGACCGGTGCATCGTTGACCGCCACCACGTTGACCGTGGTCGTCGCGGTGTTCGAGTAGTTGCCGCCATCGGTCACGGTCACGGTGATGATGCGCGGCACGGTGCTCGGGTTTTCGCTGCTGTTGGTGAAGCTGATGTTCTTGATGGCCTGCATGTAGTCGGCCAGGGTCGCGTTACCCGAGAGCGTCAGGGTCACCGTGCCGTTGGTGCTGTTGGCATTGATGATGATGCCGTTGACGCTGTTGCCCAGATTCAGCGCATCGCCGTCCTGACGGTTGGTCAGCACCACGGTGGCACCGGCCAGCATCGTGCTGTCCGGGTCGGTGATGCTGAGGTCGGTGTCAGCGATCGACACGCCGGCGCCCGGGGTGTTCTCGGTGAACGTCACTTTGTAATCGGCACCGGTCGCACCGCTGGAGTTGTTGGCGTCCAGATCGAGCACCGGTGGCGCATCGTTGTCGATGATCGAGGTGCTGACGCTGCCATTGGTGCCGCTGACCGCGAGGTTCTCGAAGTTGCCGCCGGTGGCCGAATCGATCTTGACCACGAAGTTCTCGGTGCCTTCGGTGATTTTGTCATCGAGGGTGGCGACATTGAATTGCGCGCTGCTGGCGCCCGCCGGGATCTTCACGGTGTACACGCCGGTGAAGTCCGAACCGTCGGCAGCGGTGCCGCTGTAGACGATTTTCAGCGTCACTTCGGTCTGCGCCGGATGATTGAGGCTGACGGTGTAGCTGGCGGTCTGGCCTTCGGTCACCGAGCTGCTGCCAGTGATGCTGACGGTGGTGGTGTCGACGGTGTCGGTAACAGTGGTCACCGCGGGCGTGGTGCTCGGTACCAGATTTTCGAAGTTACCGCCGGTCGCGGTTTTGATCGTTGCCTGGACCGAGCCGGCGTCTTTGTAGACGTCGTCTGCTGGCGCTGAAACGTTCACGGCGCCGCTGGTTTCGCCTGCCTTGATGGTGATCACAGCGCCGTTCGACAAGGTCACGGTGACTGGCGAGCCGGCGGCGTTGCTCAGAGTCGCGGTGTAGGTGATCTGGCCACCTTCGGCTACCGAGCCGGTCGCGCTGAGCGACAGGTTGGTGGTGTCGACGGTATCGGTCACGGTGGTGCTGACCGGGGTCTTGTCGGCGATGAGATTTTCGAAATTACCGCCGGTTACGTTAGTAATCGAGTTGGTCAGCGGAGCGTTACCCGTCAGCGCATCGTTCGGTGCGACGGCAGTTACCGTGCCGGTGGTCTGGCCGACGGCGATGGTGATGTTCTGGCCGTTGGCCAACGTCACGACAACTGGCGAACCGGTGACGGGTGCGCCGACGGTTGCGGTGTAGACGACGTTGCCGCCTTCGGCCGCTGTGGCGGTTGCGCTCAGTTTTACGGTGGTGGTGTCGATGGTGTCGGTGACGCTGGTCACTGCTGGCGTGGTGCTCGGCACCAGGTTTTCGAAATTGCCACCGGTCGCAGTTTTGATCGTGGCTTGCACGGAACCGGAGTCTTTGTAGACGTCATCGGTCGGTGCAGCAACGGTGGCGGTGCCGGTGGTTTTGCCGGCCTCGATGGTGATCGTTGCGCCATTGCTCAGCGTTACGGTCACTGGTGTGCCGGCGGCGTTGGTCAATGTCGCGGTGTAGGTGATCTGACCACCTTCGGCCACGGAACCGGTCGCACTCAGCGACAGATTGGTGGTGTCGGCAACGTCGGTGACAGAAGTCGAAACTGGAGTTTTGTCCGCCACCAGATCTTCGAAGTTGCCTCCGGTTACGCCAGTGATCGAGTTGGTGATCGGCGCATTGCCAGTCAGCGCATCGTTCTGAGCAACAGCGGTTGCAGTGCCAGTAGTTTGACCGACCG
>NZ_PJBC01000018.1 GCF_002836515.1 Pseudomonas sp. Choline-02u-1 | reverse complement strand
CACTCTCCAGATCGAAATCCGGGTGCTCGCTGACCAGTTCAATGTGAATGCAGTAGAGGGTGCTGATCGCTTCGGTGCCGCTGAAGGCCAGCACCTTGAAGTCGTGACGGATAGCAGGAATCTGCAACGCAAAATGCGCCGCATTGGCCGACCTGAACATACGCTTATCCTTAAGCAAAGAGGAAAAGAGCGCGATGTCCAAACCGTCCGTGGTTTGTGCTCGCGAAGACTGGCGGGCACGCTAACAAAGCAAAAAAAAGATAGATGTAAGGAGATTCTTCAAAGCAGGAAGGATGTTTCCTATACAGCAACCTGTTGTTCTACAGGTAGGAAAAAGCCGACATCACTGTCGGCTTTTTTGTCGGTCACTGCTTCGGCGCTGGGGCCGGGGCAGTGGCTGGCGGAGTGGCTGGCGCTGGCGCCGCACTCCCCGGTTCCGCCGGTTTCGGTGCGGCGTCGTCGAACAGGTTCAAGCGTTCGCGCAACTCGTGTGCAGGCACCGGTTGCTGATCCGCCGGCAGTGCGTTCGGGTCAACCGGCGTCGCCGGAGCGGCACCGTTCTGGCCTTGATCCGCCGGCTTCGCAGCATCTGCGCCTTGCGCACCTTCGATAGCCGCCTGGGCCTTTTTGGTCAGTACGACAATGTCGATCCGCCGGTTGACCGGGTTGAACGGGTTTTCCCGGTCGAACAGTGCCGACGAGGCATAACCGACCACCCGCGCCACCTGCGCATCCGGATAACTGCCAGCGACCAAGGCACGGCGAGCCGCGTTGGCACGGTTGGCCGAGAGCTCCCAGTTACCGTAATCGCCGGTGCCGATGTACGGCTTGGCGTCAGTGTGACCGCTGATGCTGATCTTGTTCGGCACCGCTTTGATGGTGTCGGCCATGGCCAGCAGGATGTCTTCGAAGTACGGTTTCAGGCGCGCGGAACCTGAGTCGAACATCGGCCGGTTCTCGGCGTCCATGATCTGGATGCGCAAGCCGTTCGGCGTGATTTCGAAGAGGATCTGATCCTTGAATTTCTGCAGTTGCGGGTTTTCGTCGACCTTGTTCTGCAGTTCCTGCAGCAGCAGCTCAAGACGCTCCTTCTCGACCTGCTCGGCCATGCCCTCAACCTGATCGGTGTCGACCGTGACCTTGTCCGGCTGCGGCTGCGACTTCACTTCCGGATTAAGAGTGTTTTCCGGCGCCAGAGTCGGGGTGCCACCGAGATCGATGATGTACGGCGTGCCGCTTTCGGAGAAGCCGACCGGATCCTTGAAATAACCGGCGATGGCGATCTTCTGTTCCGGCGTGGCGGTGGACAGCAGCCACAGCACCAGGAAGAACGCCATCATCGCCGTGGCAAAGTCGGCGAAGGCGATTTTCCACGCCCCGCCGTGGTGCCCGGCGGCAATACGCTTGACGCGCTTGACGATGATCGGCTGATTATTTTCCATGACTTAACGACCGCGAACCGCTTGTTCCAGCTCGGCGAAGCTCGGACGGTGCGCCGGGTACAGAACCTTGCGCCCGAACTCGACCGCCAGCGACGGCGGCATGCCGGACGCCGAAGCCACCAGCGAGGCCTTGATGGCTTCGTAGACGTTCAGCTCTTCCTTGGCGTCGTGAGCAAGAGAATGCGCCAGCGGGCCGAAGAAACCATACGCCGCGAGAATACCGAAGAAGGTACCGACCAGTGCCGCGCCCACGTGCAGACCGATCGATGCCTGGTCGCCCTCGCCCAGCGAGGCCATGGTCACCACGATACCGAGTACCGCCGCGACGATACCGAAACCGGGCATGCCGTCGGCAATGCCATTGACCGCGTGCGATGGGTGCTCGAGGTCTTCCTTGAGGCTGTACAGCTCCATGTCGAACAGGCCTTCGAGTTCGTGCGGAGCCATGTTGCCGGAGGACATGATGCGCAGATAGTCGCAGACAAACGCAGTCATGCGTTCATCCTTGAGCACGGCCGGGTACTTGGCAAAAATCGGGCTCGCGGCGGCATCTTCGATGTCGCCCTCGATAGCCATCATGCCTTCGCGGCGGCTCTTGTTGAGGATCTCGTAGATCAGCCCGAGCACTTCCAGATAGAACGTGTGGGTGAAACGCGAACCGAACATGCTCAAGGACTTCTTGAGCACGTGCATCGTCATGTAACCGGGGTTGGCCTGGAGGAAAGCGCCGAGGGCCGCACCGCCGATGATCATCACCTCGAAGGGCTGGATCAGGGCGGCAATCTTGCCGTGGGAGAGCACGTATCCGCCGAGCACGCTCGCGAATACGACGATGATGCCGATAATTTTAGCCATAGGTAGAAAGTACTTACTGAGTCGGGTTCAAGGTCATATTCGGAAGTTAAAAAATCTCTTCTTCTACTTATCGGCAAAACTGCGCCAGACTATAGCCAGTTCAGGCGAAAAGCCAATTTAGCCCATGCCGGGCGCGTCTACAGTCAGTGAAGATCTCGTCCAGACATGGCTAATGAAACGAACATTCCATCGGTAAAACCGAGCACCCTCCAGGCTTGGGTCAAGCTGCTTGACAGCGTCCCCCTGCCCGTACCGCAAGAGGCTCACGACAAAGTCTGCCGGGCGATCCGCGACAATCGCAGCTCGCTGCGCGACATCGCCGATCTGATGCAGGACAGCCCGGCGCTGGCCTTGAGCATCATCCGTGAGGCGAATCGTCACACCCACGGCACCATGGCCGCGCCAGCGGAAAATCTTGAGGTGGCAATCAATCGCCTGGGCCTTGCGCGTACCGAAGAATTGCTCGCGCGCCTGCCTGCGCAACCGCACCGGCAGATCCCCAGGGCCTTGCGCCAATTGCAACTGATCAGCCAACACGCGACACAGCAGGCCAACGGTTTTTTTGCCAGTCGCCTGGCGCGGTTGTGGCAGGACATCCATTGGGGCAGCCTGCTGTTCCTGTCGCCGCTGTGGCCGTTGGCACTGACCTATCCGCAGTTGCTCGAAGAGTGGGAGCTGCGGGTGATTCACAAGGGCGAATCGGCGCGTGTGGTCGAAAAGCAATTGTTCGGCGTGCGCCTGTTGAAGATTGCCGAAGCACTGGTCCAGGCCTGGCACCTGCCGATCTGGGTCGAGCAAGGCTACAAATTGCTGCTCAGCGAGCAACGCGAACTGGTCAAGGTATTGCGCATCGCCCGCGACAGCGAACACCCTTTGCGGCAGCAAAACCGCCTCGACGACGACCCGACGCTACGGCGTTGGCTCAACCAGCCGGCCAACACTGTGCTGCTGGCCAACGGCCTGGCACTGTCGGCGCAACAGGCCTGGGACAGTCCGCACAGCAACCGCTGGCAGTACCTGACGAGCCTGTACCTGCAGGTTTCCATGGACGAAGTGCAGCAACAGTTGCACCAGCAAGCGGCGAACAGCGCACGTCAGCACGCAATGCCTGATTTGTGGCACCCGGCGGTTTCGCTGATCTGGCCGTGGGGCACCCGTCGCTTGCCGGCCGGCATGCTCCCGGCCGCAGCACCGAATGCGGATGATCTGGGCCAGTGGCGTCGGCAATGCGCCGAACTCCTCGCCGAGCCCAGCCGTTTCACCAATGCCATGAGCCTGACCGTCGCCGCCCGCGAGGCTCTGGTGGCCAGCGGCATGCGCCGGGTGATGATTCTGATGGCTGACCGCACGCACACGACCCTGCGTGTACATCAAACTGCCGGCCTGCCGAAGGATGCAGCGGCGTTGAGCTTTGTCGTCAGCCAAAGCAAGGTCCTGCAGCGCCTGCTCGCTCAGCAGGCGCAGGTGCGCATCACGCCAGAAAACAACGCCCAATTCTGTGCCTTGTTGCCCGCGAGCCTGCGCACGCTGTTTCGCGGTGAACACCTGTTTCTGCGTTCATTGGTCAACAATGGCCGGGTGATCATGATCGTCGTCGCCGATCAGGGCGGCGGGCCGTTCGCCGACATCACCGTGCAGGCCTTCGGAAAAACCGCGCAGTGCGTCGAAAAAGCCCTGCACAGCTTTAGCAGCCGCGGCCAATGAGCCTGCGCTACAATCCTCCCCTTTGTGCTCTGGAGACCTCACATGTCTGACTTCTCTGGCTTGCCGCTCGTCATTGAGCCGAGCGATCTGCTGCCGCGCCTGGAGTCGCCGGAACTGATTCTGGTGGATCTGACTAGCCCTGCCCGGTATGCCGAAGGTCACTTGCCCGGCGCACGTTTTGTCGACCCGAAACGCACCCAGCTCGGCCAGCCGCCGGCGCCCGGGCTGATGCCGGCGAAGGCCGATCTGGAAGCATTGTTCGGCGAGCTCGGTCATCGCAAAGACGCGGTCTACGTGGTGTATGACGATGAGGGCGGCGGCTGGGCCGGGCGCTTCATCTGGCTGCTCGATGTTATTGGCCACAACAAGTACCACTATATAGACGGTGGTCTGCCGGCCTGGCTGGCGGACGGTATGCCCATGTCGATTCAGGTGCCCGCCGCGGTCGGTGGCCCGGTTTCGCTGACCCTGCACGATGAACCGACCGCCACCCGCGAATACCTGCAAAGCCGTCTCGGCGCCGCCGATCTGGCGATCTGGGATGCGCGCGGGCCGCTGGAATACTCCGGCGAGAAAGTCCTTGCAGCCAAGGGCGGCCACATCCCCGGCGCGGTCAATTTCGAATGGACCGCCGGCATGGACCAGACGCGTCAGCTGCGTATCCGCAGCGACATGCCGCAGATCCTCGAAAACCTCGGGATCACCAAGGACAAAGAAATCATTACCCACTGCCAGACCCATCACCGGTCGGGCTTCACTTATCTGGTGGCCAAATCCCTCGCTTATCCGCGGGTCAAGGGCTACGCCGGTTCCTGGGGCGAATGGGGCAACCACCCCGACACGCCTGTCGAGATTCAAGCTTCCAAGGAAAATCAATGAAAGAGCGTCTGTTTATCCTCAGCCAGTACCTGCTGCCGCATCACCTGCTGTCGCGTCTGGCTGGCTGCATTGCCGAGTGCCGAGTGCGCTGGTTCAAGAATGCTTTCACCCAGTGGTTCGCCAAACGTTATCAAGTGGACATGTCCCAGGCACTGGTCGAAGACCTGACCGCTTACGAGCACTTCAACGCGTTTTTCACTCGCGCCCTGAAAGACGGCGCGCGGCCGCTGGACGAAACCCCGGGCGCAATCCTCAGTCCGGCCGACGGTGCGGTCAGCCAGCTTGGCCCGATCGAACATGGTCGGGTGTTCCAGGCCAAGGGCCACAGCTTCAGCGTGCTCGAATTGCTCGGCGGTGATGCAGCCAACGCGGCGCCGTTCATGGGCGGCGACTTCGCCACCATTTACCTGTCGCCGAAGGATTACCACCGCGTGCACATGCCGCTGGCCGGCACCCTGCGCGAAATGGTCTACATCCCGGGCCGTATTTTTTCGGTGAACCAGACCACTGCCGAAAACGTCCCGGAGCTGTTCGCCCGCAACGAGCGCGTGGCGTGCATTTTCGATACAGAGCGCGGGCCGATGGCCGTGGTGCTGGTTGGCGCGATGATTGTCGCTTCGATTGAAACCGTGTGGGCCGGCTTGGTGACCCCACCGAAGCGTGAGCTGAAAACCTTCCGCTACGACGAAGCCGCACGCGCACCGATTCACTTGGAAAAAGGCGCGGAACTGGGACGCTTCAAGCTCGGTTCAACGGCGATCGTGCTGTTTGGCCCGGACCAGGTGAAGTGGGCCGAAGAGCTGGTGGCCGGTTCGCCAGTGCAGATGGGCCAAGGCCTGGCACTACCAAAAGCGTGACCCTGTTCGCGGAAGCAGCCGACGCTGCTTCCGCAAACTGCGACATTTGCTGCTATGGTTTTGCTCATGAGCCAGACCAACTTTTCTCCCAAGCTGCGCGCTCCGACTCCCACGCAAACGCGCCTGTCGTTCTGCGACGCCAGCCCGCGTGATCTCAAGCGCTGGATCGCCGGCCTGCCCAAGGCCAACATCGGCGAAACCGCCCGCCTGCTCTATCAAGGCCTCGGCGAACTGAACCTGTTGCTCACCCCCAGCGACAATCGCCTGCAACTCTTGGAACTGCTGCGGCCCGAGGTGTATTTCGTCTGCCAGCATCTGGAACGGCACTTTCTCCATCAGGCGATCATGCTCGACGAGCGCTCGCGCAAGGTCAGCAACCTGTGTCAGGCGCTGCAAGGTCAGTTGGCCATCGGCTATAAACAGATCGTTCTGCGCATCCTGCCCAAATACAGCAAGGACCGCGCGACGTTGGTCAGCACCGCATTGCAACGCGCGGCGCATGCCCTCAAGGCGCAACTGGTGCGCGCCACGCAGTTGTACAGTTCACCGCCGGAACACGTGTGGTTTGAATTGCATCAGTTGTATCGCAGCGCTGCGCAATTGCAGTTGCAACAACGGCGGCTGCGCGATGATCTCGCCTTTTTGACCAGCGACTTGAGCGTCGAACAGACCTACATCGCCGCAGTGCTATTGGGCAGCGCCCGTTGCAATCAATTGCGTCAGAGCCAGATTGCCCGGCTGGCCGAGGTGATCGAGCCGTGGAGCGCCCTGCTCAAGCTGCATCCGGGCCGCGCCGACGAGGGTTTGTTCGCCATCAGCCCGGAACTGGATGTTGGTCCACGCTATCGCAAAATGTTTCGCAGCGAACAACAAAACGCACTGCTGGGCTTCGACCCGCAACCGCTGGTCAAACAGCTCGAAACGCACCTGCTGCACCAGTCCACCTCGACCCCACTGCCCGTTTCCGCCGGCCTCAGCGTCGACACCCTGCAACATCTGCACGCTACTTGGGGCCAAGCGGCGGAACGCAGCTTTCAGCGTATCGCCGGTCAAGGCACATTGACTGTGTGCGTCGGCATGAGCGCCCTGCACTTCTACCTCGGCGGCGAGCGCACCTTCAGCGAACTGCTCAAACATCCCGGGGCCCGCGCGGCGAATTTCAGCAGCGTGGTGGCCAGCGGCGAAAAGGACAGCTGGAGTCAGGCGTTCGACGCTGCCCCGCAAAGTAACGATGAGCTGTTGCCGTACGAGGAAATCCAGTACGACCAGTTGAGCGAAGAGGAAGGCCCCGGCAACGCGCCGAACTATCCGACTTACGCCTTGCCGGTGATCAACCATAGTCCCGGCGGTTATTGCCTGGCCTGGCCCAGCGAAGTAGCGGCGGAGTTGCAGGCCGGGGAAATGCTCGGCATTCAGGACAGCGAGGGCAAAGGCTGGAGCATTGCGGTGATTCGCTGGATCCGCCAGGTGCGCGGCAGCGGCACACAGATGGGCATTGAACTGGTCGCGCCACACGCGCAGCCGTGCGGCTTGCAACTGGTCCGAACGAAAGATGATCACAGCCAGTATTTGCGCGGTTTGCTGTTGCCGGAAATCAGTGCGATCGATGTGCCGGCCACCGTGCTTGCGCCGCGCCTGCCGTTTCAGGAAGGCAACAAGGTGTTGATCAACACCCAGGGCGAGGAACACCGCGCCGGGCTGGATCGGCGGGTGGCGAGTACGCACAGTTTCAACCAGTTCGCCTATCGCTCGCTGGATCCTGCGCAGAATGGCGGGGGTGAAGAGGATTTCGATTCGTTGTGGAATTCGCTTTAAAGCAAAAGATCGCTGCCTTCGGCAGCTCCTACATTTGGAATGCATTTCCCTGTAGGAGCTGCCGAAGGTTCGGGCCGCGTTCGGACGATCTTTGTGCTTTGTCAGTTACAACTGCCCGTCACGATCCCGGAAGCCCAGCAGATACAGCACACCATCCAGCCCAAGGGTGGAAATCGCCTGCTTCGCCGACTGCTTGACCAACGGCTTGGCGCGGAACGCCACGCCCAGCCCGGCGATCGCCAGCATCGGCAGATCATTGGCACCGTCGCCAACGGCAATGGTCTGTTCCAGGCGCAGACCTTCCTTGTGCGCCAGCTCCTTGAGCAAGTCAGCCTTGCGCTGTGCATCGACAATCGGCTCGATCGCCACGCCGGTGCATTTGCCGTCGACCACTTCCAGCTCGTTGGCAAACACGTAGTCGATACCGAGCCTGGCTTGCAGTTGCTTGGCGAAATAAGTGAAGCCGCCGGACAGAATCGCGGTTTTGTAGCCCAGGCGCTTGAGCTCGGCGAACAGGGTTTCGGCGCCTTCGGTCAGGCGCAGCGAAGCGCCGATCGAGTCGAGCACGCTGACGTCGAGACCCTTGAGCAGCGCCAGACGCTCCTTGAAGCTGGCGCGGAAATCCAGTTCGCCGGCCATGGCGCGCTCGGTGATTTCAGACACTCGATCACCCACGCCGGCCGCCTTGGCCAGCTCATCGATGACTTCCGCTTCGATCAGCGTCGAGTCCATGTCGAACACGGCCAGACGCCGGTTGCGACGGAACAGCGAATCTTCCTGGAAGGCGATATCGACGTTCAATTCCTGGGCAACGCTGAGGAATTCGGCGCGCAAGGCCTGCGGATCGGCCGCTTCGCCGCGCACGGAAAACTCGATGCAGCCCTTGCCCTTGTCGGCCGGCGTGTCCAGCGGCATGCGCCCTGACAGACGGTCGATATGGTCAATATTCAGGCCATATTTAGCGGTAATCGCGCTGACAGCTTGCAATTGGCCGGCGGTGACTTTGCGCGTCAGCAGGGTGACGATATGGCGTTTCTTGCCCTGATTGCCCACCCACTGCTGATAATCCTCTTCGGACACCGGGGTGAAACGCACTTGCTGATCCAGTTCGTAACCCTTGAACAGGATGTCCTTGAGCACCGACTTGCCTTGTTCGGAATCGGGAATTTCAACCAGGATGCCGAACGACAGGGTGTCGTGGATCACCGCCTGACCGATGTCGAGAATGTTCACACCACCTTGTGCCAGAACACCGGTGATGGCCGCCGTCAGACCCGGACGGTCGACTCCCGTGATGTTAATCAGGACGATTTCGCGCAACGCGCACCCCCGCAACTGGAAAAAAACCGCATTCTACCCACTTTCAGTGACCATCGGGCACCGCGAGCGCTTTGCCGGTCTGGGGCCTGTCGCTATACTGCGCGTCAACTTCACGGACAAAGAGCCGAGCTCAAGTGAACCGGCCCACGCCAGTCAAAACCGATAACTTCTTCCTGCTGATCTTCCGTGCACTGCGCCATCGCCGTGTACCGATTGCATTGCGCATTGCCAGCCACAACGTGATCCTGGTCGCTCTGGCCCTGGTGATCTATGCCGGGGTGATGGGGCTGCAATTCAAGCAGGCCATGCACGAGCAGGCCGATGCGCTGGGCGAAAGCCTGACGACGCAGACCGCCACCTCCGCCACCGAGCTGCTGGTGTCCAACGACATCCTCAGCCTCAACGTGCTGCTCAACAACCTGACCAAGAACAAACTGGTCGCCCACGCGGCGATCTACAGCGTGGACAACCGCATCCTCGCCGAGTCCGGTCAGCGTCCCAAGCACAGCCTGCTGGGCGAAGCCGAGGGCATGTACGAGAGCAAGATCACTTTCCAGGACGTGACGGCCGGGCAACTGCGCATCAGCCTGGACATGGATCAGTTCCAGCAGCCTATGACCATCAGCCTGCAAAGCATGGGCATTCTGAGCGCGATTCTGCTGGCACTGTCGCTGGCTCTGAGCCTGCGCATGGGCCGCTATCTGTCGACGCCGTTGCTGCAATTGCGTGTATGGCTGCGCCGCATCGACGCGCACACCCCGGGCATTGATCGTCAGGATGAAATCGGCGATCTGGCGCGCCAGCTGCACGCCAGCTACGCCCCGGAACCTGAGCCTGAACCTGAACCCGAGCCGGAATTTGTCGAGGAAGAAGACGAACCGGAATTCGAGGTGCGTAACCTGCGCGATCCAAGCTTCGACGAAAGCCGCCCGCTGGCCGCGAAGAAACCGGCACCGCGCCACTTGGTCAGCACCGTCGAAGACGATGATGACGATGACGCCTTCGCCGACCTTCGCGACGAATCGCTCAACGACGCCGCACAACCGCTCACGCGCAAACCGACTCCTGACGTGCCACAGCACACCGCCGTACTGGCCGTGCAACTCGGCTCGCAAGAGCAACTGCGACGTTTGCCTCGCGCACGCCTGGAAGAATTGCAGGAACGCTATCGCGACTGCCTCGAGCAGGCCGCTTCGCTGTATCAGGGCGAAATCGAAACCCTCAACGATGGCAGCACGCTGTTGCTGTTCCACACCGAAGACTGCGGCGACGATTACCTGACCAATGCCATCTGCTGCGGCGAACTGCTGCGCGCACTCGGTCACCAGTTGCAGATCGAAGTCGCGGACAGCGGCATCACCCTGCAATTGCAGCTGGGCCTGACACTGGGCGATGAGTTGTTTGGTTTGAGCCAGATCGACCTGCTGCTGACCGATTCGGCTCAGGATGCACTGGCCTTGTCGCAGCACAGCCGCAATCTGCTGCTGGTCGAGCGCAAGATCAGTGATGACGCGCTGATTCGCCAACGTGCGCGGATCCGGCCGATCGCCAGCCCCGAGGGCGCCTGCTGTGTGGAGCGGTTGATGGAGCCTTATCCATCGATGCTGGAGCGGCAATTGGCGCGGATGCATGAGCGCCGGGCGTAAGGCTTAGGCCCGATACGCAAAAGCCCGCAGACGAGTAATTGTCTGCGGGCTTTTTATTGCCTGTACGGCCCCCTTCGCGAGCAAGCTCGCTCCCACATTTGATCGGCAGCGTGCAGACTCTGGAGCGAACCTGCTCGCGAAGGAGTCAGCGCTGACGACGAATAATCTGTGCCCCAGACACAACAAAGCCCGCACAAGGCGGGCTCTGTTCTGACTCGTTCCAGACTTAGAAGCGGAACACTTCCATGTCCGTACGAATCGGCGAGGCCATCGGAATCTTCGGTTGTTTCTCGGCTTCGGCCGCCGGTGCTGCCGGTTTGGCGTCCCGTTTACGCGGAGCCTCAGCCACAGGAGGCTGATTGGCCAACGGCTTGAGCGCGACCGACAACTGCTCGGCCAGACGCTGCAGCAGCATTCCCTGTGCCTGCACTTGCGAAGCGGTGCTGCCGGCGTGCAATTCCTGCAGATGAATGATGCGGTTATCGCGCACCTTGCCGCGGCGATCGATCAAGCGCCATTGCGCATCGAGAATCGCCGGTTGTTTCGCTCCGGAATCCAGACGGGTGATGGTCAGCAGCACCTGCACATCCGGAGTGAACCCGGCGGTAGCGGGCGCCAGCACCACACGCTGGCTGTCGAGGTGACCGGCGACCTGACGCATCAGCAATTGATCGATATCCGACGAAAGGCTGCCGGCCCAACGACCGTCGGTCGCCGCTTGCAGGCTGCCGTCCGGTTGACGTTGCAGCAGGGTTTCACGCTGAAGGTAATCGGCAACCACTACCGGCCCCAGCAAAACCGCCATGCCCGCGCTTTGCGCAGGCTGAACCGGACTTCCGCTGTCCAGTTGGTACAGCGACACCGGCTGGTGAACGCTGCAACCCGCCAGGCCAAGAACGCCGGCGAGCAACAAAATAAGGGGGCGTAGCGCAGTCATCATCCCGTCCAGGTGGCCGCCACAAGGCTGACCACAGTGAAAATACTCAATAAATATGAAGAACGCTCGGCCACGCCGGCGCTTGAAAGGCCATATCATCCGTGAATATGCGTTCCGACTCCAGCGCCAAAGCGTCGATCTACGTGTTTAATCGCAGATCGAGCGCTCTAGGAAGGCGTTCTCGTCTAATTGAGGTTTTCGACGAGCAGCGCATCGACCCGCTGAAAGCCCCGCGGAAGTTTATTTCCGCGACGACCACGCTCACCTTTGTAGTGTTCGAGGTCGTCGGCCTTCAGTGACAGGGTGCGCTTTCCGGCCTGCAATACCAGGGTGGCGCCCTCCGGCAAGACGGCAATGTCCGTCACGTATTCCTCGCGGCTGGCGACGCGTTCACCGGAAATACCGATGATCTTGTTGCCTTTGCCCTTACCCAATTGTGGCAGATCGCTGATCTTGAAGATCAGCAGGCGACCTTCGGTCGTGACCGAGGCCAGCCAGTTGAGCTCACGATCGGCCACAGGGCGCGGCGCGATGACCTTGGCGTTGTTCGGCAAGCTCAACAGCGCTTTGCCGGCCTTGTTCTTCGCTTGCAGGTCTTCGCCTTTGACCACGAAGCCGTAACCGGCATCGGAGGCAATCACGTACAGCGCATCGTCTTCGGGCATCAGCACGCATTCGAACGAGGCGCCCGGTGGCGGCGTCAGACGGCCGGTCAAGGGTTCGCCCTGGCCACGGGCCGACGGCAAGGTATGCGCGGCGACCGAATAACTGCGGCCGGTGGAGTCGATGAACACGGCAAACTGGTTGGAGCGCCCCGCCGCCGAGGTCTTGAAGCCATCGCCGGCCTTGTACGACAAGCCAGTAGCGTCGATGTCATGGCCCTTGGCCGAACGCACCCAGCCTTTTTCCGACAGCACTACGGTAACCTTTTCGTTCGGCAGCAGGTCGTGCTCGGTCAGCGCCTTGGCTTCAGCGCGCTCGACGATTGGCGAGCGACGGTCGTCGCCGTAGGTTTCGGCGTCTTTGAGCAGCTCGGTGCGCACCAGTTTCTTCAACTTCGCTTCGCTGCCCAGCAGGGCCTGCAGCCTGGCTTGCTCCTTGAGCAGCTCGTCCTGCTCGTCGCGCAGCTTCATCTCTTCCAGTCGCGCCAACTGACGCAGGCGGGTGTCGAGAATGTAGTCGGCCTGAATCTCGCTGAGGGCGAAACGCTCGATCAGTTTGGCTTTCGGGTGCTCCTCGGTGCGGATGATGTGGATCACTTCATCCAGATTGAGGTAGGCGATCAGCAAACCGTCCAACAGGTGCAGGCGACGCTCGACCTTGTCGAGGCGAAATTGCAGGCGACGACGCACGGTCTGAACGCGGAATTCCAGCCATTCGACCAGCAGCGCACGGAGGTTTTTCAGCTGCGGCTTGCCGTCCAGCCCGATGATGTTGACGTTGACCCGGTAGGTCGACTCCAGCTCGGTGCTGGCGAACAGATGCTGCATCAGCGCTTCATGATCGACGCGGCTGTTGACCGGGATGATCACGATGCGGCACGGGTTTTCGTGGTCGGATTCGTCGCGCAGATCAGCGATCTGCGGCGCTTTCGACGGTTTGGCCTGCATCAGCGCGGCGATCTGCTCCAGCACCTTGGCCCCGGAGACCTGATGCGGCAGCGCGGTGACGATGATGTCGCCATCCTCGACATGGTACACGGCGCGCATGCGCACCGAGCCCTTGCCGGTTTCGTACATTTTCAGCAGGTCGGCACGCGGCGTGATGATTTCCGCTTCGGTCGGATAATCCGGCCCTTGAATATGCTCGCAGAGCTGCTCGACCGTGGCTTTCGGCTCATCGAGCAGGCGTACGCAAGCGGTGGCGACTTCACGCAGGTTGTGCGGTGGCACATCGGTAGCCATGCCCACGGCAATACCCGTGGTGCCGTTGAGCAGAATGTTCGGCAATCGCGCCGGCAACACCAGCGGCTCCTGCAGGGTGCCGTCGAAGTTCGGGCCCCAGTCGGCAGTGCCCTGGCCCAGTTCGCTGAGCAGCACTTCGGAATAACGCGACAAACGCGCTTCGGTGTAACGCATGGCGGCAAAAGACTTCGGATCGTCCGGCGCACCCCAGTTGCCCTGGCCATCGACCAGCGTGTAGCGATAGCTGAACGGCTGCGCCATCAGCACCATCGCTTCGTAGCACGCCGAGTCGCCGTGCGGGTGGAACTTGCCGAGCACGTCACCGACGGTACGCGCCGATTTCTTGTGCTTGGAATCGGCGTCCAGCCCCAGTTCGCTCATGGCGTAGACAATACGCCGCTGTACCGGTTTCAGGCCGTCGCCAATATGTGGCAAGGCGCGGTCCATGATCACGTACATGGAGTAGTTGAGGTAGGCATTTTCGGTGAAGTCAGCCAGCGAGCGGCGTTCTACACCGTCCAGGCTGAGATCAAGGGAGTCGCTCATGCGGGCCTCATCGGTTCGTTGTCTGGCGCAGCAGCATGGTGCCACCGCGCTGGGTAAATTCAAGTTTGTTCAGGGCGCTCATGCCGAGCAGCACCTGATCGCCATGCAGCCCCGGCGCCACCAGTGCGCGAACGTCACGCAAAACAATGTCGCCCAGTTGCAGACGGGCAATCTTTGTTCGGTAGCCCTGGCTCAGGCCATTGGCCGTGCTCAGGGTCACGCCGAAACCTTCTTGCAGCTTCAAACGCTTGGCCAGATCCGCCGGTATCGCCACATCGGTCGCGCCGGTGTCGAGCATGAACTCCACCGGTTCGCCGTTGATCTGGCCGCTGGCGACAAAATGCCCCTGGGCATTGCTCGCCAGTTTCACCTCGATAAACCCTTCGCCCTGCTCCGACGTAACCACGATGTTCGGATTCTGCTGGCGCTGCTCCCACTGACCGAAAAACCGCGTCGCGAGAAACAGCGCCGCGCACCAGGCGAGGATCATCAACACCCGACCGGCACGTTTGCCCGGCGGTTGCTGGCTCATGGCCCGGCGCTCCAGCCACCGTCCGGTGCGGCAAAGCGCCAGACCACCGGACGGACTTCACCGTCGGCACGCGGGCCGAAATTGTTGTCGACGCCGATCCAGGCACCCTCGGCATCAATGATCAGCGCTTCTTCCAGTCCATAGTTCTGCGCGTAACGGCGATTGTCTTGCAACAGCTCGCTGGCATACGACCAGCAAAGCTCGACTTTGGCCGTCTGCGCATCGCGACGACAAATCTCGAAAGCGTTGCGTTCAAGGGTGAACAGCTTGCCGTTGAACAACGAAATGTCGGAAAAGTCGCGATGAACCGCTTTCGCCTTCGGAAACTGCGCTGGCTGCATCTCTTTGCCGCCCTCACTGAGCAGCACGCAGCGACCGTCGCAATCCCACACCGTCTGCTGGCGCTTGATCAGCAGCAGGCCGCGCTTCTGCCGTTCGGCGGCCAGCCACATCTGATCGCCCGCCGGGTTGATTGCCAAGCCCTCGAAGATCGAATTGAACTTCAGCAGCATGCCGCTCGCCCGCGCTTCGCGAACCAGCAGCGGCGAGATCTTCAGCCAGTTCGGCGGGCCACTGACCGGCACCTGCAACACCGCCGCATGGGCCTCACTGACGATGTAGCGATTGCCAGCGCTGTCGCAACTGATGCCTTCGAAATCCAGATCGCCGCCGCGAATGAACGACGCCGCCCACGTGCGCGAACTCAAGCCCCACGGCAAGCCGCTCTCGGGCACGGGCGGTACGTCGATGTGCACGGTTTGCGCCTGCCAGACCGGATCGCGGGTATCGAGGCGGTAGATCTGCTCGTCATCGCGATCGGAAACCGTCCACAGCTCATTGCCGCACATGGCCAGCCCCGACAGGTTGCCGCCGCGCATGCCTTCGACCGGGTGTTCGGAAAGCAGCCGCAATTGTTGCAGCGGCTCGGCCGACACGCTCAGCGCACTCAGCAGCAACGCACCCGCCAGGGCCCAGCCAAACTGCATCAGGCCAGCACCTCGGCGAGGTTGCCTTTGGATTCCAGCCAGGATTTGCGGTCGCCGGCGCGTTTCTTCGCCAGCAGCATGTCCATCATTTCCGAGGTTTCGGCGAAGTCTTCGCCCAGCGTCAACTGCACCAGACGCCGGGTGTTCGGGTCCATGGTGGTTTCGCGCAGTTGCGGCGGGTTCATTTCGCCCAGACCCTTGAATCGGGTGACCTGCGGCTTGCCGCGTTTTTTCTCGGCCACCAGGCGATCGAGAATACCGTCGCGCTCGGCTTCGTCGAGGGCGTAGTAGATCTCTTTGCCGAGGTCGATGCGATACAGCGGCGGCATCGCCACGTAGACGTGACCGGCATCCACCAGCGGACGGAAGTGCTGGACGAACAGTGCGCACAGCAGCGTGGCGATGTGCAGACCGTCGGAGTCGGCGTCGGCGAGGATGCAGATCTTGCCGTAGCGCAGCTGGCTCATGTCCGCCGCGCCCGGATCGACGCCGATGGCCACGGCGATGTTGTGCACTTCCTGGCTGGCGAGCACTTCGCTGCCATCGACTTCCCAAGTGTTGAGGATCTTGCCGCGTAACGGCAGGATCGCCTGGAATTCCTTGTCCCGCGCTTGCTTGGCCGAGCCGCCGGCGGAGTCACCCTCGACCAGGAACAGCTCGGAGCGCATCGGGTCCTGCCCGGCGCAGTCAGCCAGTTTGCCCGGCAATGCCGGGCCTTGGGTGACGCGTTTGCGCTCGACTTTCTTGCTCGCCTTGAGACGACGGCCGGCGTTATTGATAGCCAGCTCGGCCAGGGCCAGACCGGTCTCCGGGTTGGCATTGAGCCACAGGCTGAACGCATCCTTGACCACACCGGAGACAAACGCCGCCGCTTCACGCGATGACAGACGTTCTTTGGTCTGACCGGAGAATTGCGGTTCCTGCATTTTCATCGACAGGACGAAAGCGATGCGCTCCCAGACGTCTTCCGGCGCCAGCTTCACGCCGCGCGGCAGCAGGCTGCGGAATTCGCAGAATTCGCGCATGGCATCAAGCAGGCCCTGACGCAAACCGTTGACGTGAGTGCCGCCCTGCGCGGTCGGGATCAGGTTGACGTAGCTTTCCTGCACCGCGTCGCCACCTTCCGGCAGCCACAGCAGTGCCCAGTCGACCGCTTCTTTATTACCGGCGAAGGCGCCGCAGAACGGCTCGTCCGGCAGGCGTTCGAACTCGCTGACCGCGTCAACCAGATACGAGCGCAGGCCGTCTTCGTAATGCCACTCGACCTTCTCGCCGGTGCCTTTGTCTTCGAAGCTGACCAACAAGCCCGGGCACAACACAGCCTTGGCCTTGAGCACATGCTTGAGGCGGCTGATGGAGAATTTCGGTGAATCGAAGTATTTCGGGTCCGGCGCGAAGTACACGCTGGTACCGGTGTTGCGCTTGCCGACGGTGCCGACGATTTCCAGCTCGGAGGCCTTGAAGCCATCCTTGAAGGTCATCTGGTATTCGTTGCCGTCACGTTTGACCCGCACGCGCACTTCGGTCGACAGCGCGTTGACCACGGAAATACCCACGCCGTGCAAACCGCCGGAGAACTGGTAGTTCTTGTTGGAAAACTTGCCGCCCGCGTGCAGCTTGGTAAGGATCAGTTCGACGCCGGACACACCCTCTTCCGGGTGAATGTCTACCGGCATGCCACGGCCGTCGTCGCTGACTTCCAGCGAATGGTCGGCGTGCAGGATGACCTGCACCGATCTGGCGTGGCCGGCCAGGGCTTCGTCGACGCTGTTGTCGATGACTTCCTGGGCGAGGTGGTTCGGCCGACTGGTGTCGGTGTACATGCCGGGGCGTTTGCGCACCGGGTCGAGGCCCGAGAGGACTTCGATGGCGTCGGCGTTATAAGAACTAGCGCTGGGAGTGGCCATAAGGTCTCGTCGTCAGTCATTCATGAAAGAGGGGCAAGACTTCACAGCGTGGTGAAATCGATTGCCTGATACATATCGGCAGCCATGCCGGCAAAACTCAGCAACGCCGGCAATTGCCCGGCAAAGCCCTGAAAACTGTGGTCGCCGCCAGCCTGAATGCGCAAGGCACAGGCGCGGTAATACTGTTGGGCGAGGCGATAATCCAGCGTTTCGTCGCCGGTTTGCAACCAGACCTGATAACGCTTTGGATCCTGCGGTGGTGGCACTTCCAGCTCGGCCAGCGCCGTGACGTGGTCGTGAGTCAGTTCCCAGGTTTCATCGGTGTAGAGGTTTTTCTGCGTGCCTAGATAACCATCGAACATCCGGTGCGGGCTGACCGCCGGATTGACCAGCAGGGCTTTCAGGCCATGGCGCTCGGCCAGGTGAGTCGCATAGTAGCCGCCGAGCGAGCTTCCCACCAGCAACGGCCGGCCCAGCTCGGCGATTGCCTGCTCGAGCTGACCGATGGCTTCGCGAGGATGATGATGCAGCGCCGGCACGCGCAATTGCTCGCTCAACCCCAGCCGCTCCATGACCGCGACCAGCTGACAGGCCTTCTTTGAGGCCGGCGCGCTGTTGAAACCGTGGATATAGAGGATCGAACCGGACATTTGAGCTCCCTGGCTGTCGGCGAAAGATAGCGGAGTTTACAGGGAGTCAGCGATGGATGGGCCATACAAATGCACCTGTAGGAGCTGCCGAAGGCTGCGATCTTTTGATTCTGTTTTTAAGATCAAAAGATCGCAGCCTTCGGCAGCTCCTACAGGGATTATCAATAACCGTTGGAGCCGTAGTCGACTGTGAACTCGAAGTCAGTGACTCTTTCCACCCCGGTTTCCAGCCGCCCGTCCGGCATCAGCCGCAGCCATCGATACCCCGGCGCCTGCTCGCCCACCTTGAAATCCACACTCTGCGGTTCGAACTGAATGCATGTCGACGGCGATGCCATCAAGCGTACGCCGTGGCGCTCGCGATCAAGCTCCTGATGCACGTGCCCCCACAACACCGCGCGAACCTGCGGAAAGCGATCCAGCACTTCAAAAAACGCTTCAGGGTTACGCAGGCCGATCGGCTCCATCCACGCACAGCCAATCGACACCGGATGATGATGCAGGCACACCAGATGATGGCGCTCCGGCGCTTCGCTCAACGACCGCGCCAGCAACTGCAACTGATCATCCTGCAGATACCCGGGCACCGAACCCGGCACCGCCGAATCGAGCATCGTCACCCGCCAATTGCCGATATCGACTACCGGCTCGAGCAACGTGCTCTGCACCGCCGCCTCGGCCATGATCATCGGCTCGTCGTGATTGCCGGGGATCCAGCGTGCCGGCGCGGCGATCTGCGCGCTCAGTTGGCGGAATGCCTGATAGGACTGCAGCGTGCCGTCCTGAGAAATATCACCGGTGGCCAGCACCAGGTCGATCTGCGCCTGTTGTGCCAACACCAGGTCGAGGACCTTCTGCAGGCTCTCGCGGGTTTTCATGCCCAGCAACTTGCCGTCCGCTTCGGCGAACAGGTGGCTGTCGGACAACTGCACCAGCAGCGCCGGGTCGGCGCTGGTCAATGTCGATACGCTGGGCAAGGCGCTCTCCCGGGGCTAGGCACGCAATGGATGGGTGCGGCAATTATGCTGGGGGATGACACAAAGGGGAAACCGCCGAAGCGGACGCAGTTCACAACTAGCGAACGACTTCGTACTCGTGCCCCAACGCCAGGCAGTGACTCAGCCATTCGCCCAGAAACACATTGAGCTGGGCTTTTTCATCGGGCTGGTGCATGGCGGCGTTCGGATAAGGATAGATGCCGCGAAAACGTCGTGCATGTTCGGCGCTGACCACTTCGGCCATGCGCGCGTCGTGATAGACCTGCACTTCCAATTGCGGCACCGGCAACCAGGGCAGGCTGTGCTCCTGGCGCACCTGCAAAGTCGTGGTGTACGGGCAGGTCTGCAGCACTTCGAGGGCGAGCACGCCGAGCATCTGTTCGCCCTGGGTTACGGCGATGCGCCGCGCCTCGGGTTCGTTGCGCATGTCCGGCAGCAGTCGCATCAGGCGCGCGTAGTTGGCCTCGCAGGCGGCTTGCAGCCCCACGAGGTCAACCCGATAACGATCGCGCAGCTTGTTTACGACCATAGCCCCCTCACTTCGGCGCGGTTGAGCGCCAGCCACTGCAAAGCGATGATGGTCGCCGCGTTGGCAATCCGACCGTCACGTACAGCCTGCAAGGCATCTTCAAAGGCCCAGACCGTTACGCGGATGTCTTCGGCCTCTTCTTCCAGCCCGTGCAGACCGCCGGCGCCGTCGGTGCTGCAACGCCCCAGATATAAATGCACGAATTCGTTGCTGCCACCCGGCGACGGAAAGTACTTGGTCATTGGCCACAACGCCTTGATGTCCAGCCCAGCTTCCTCCTGCGCCTCGCGGTGAGCAACTTCTTCCGGTTGCTCGTCCTTGTCGATCAGACCGGCGACCAGTTCGACCAGCCACGGGTTGTCGGCCTTGCCCATCGCGCCGACACGAAACTGCTCGATCAGCACCACTTGATCGCGCTGCGGATCGTAAGGCAGGACGCACACGGCATCGTGGCGCACGAAGATTTCACGGTTGATCTCGCGGCTCATGCCACCGGCGAACAACTCATGGCGCAGGTGCACACGGTCGAGCTTGTAGAAGCCCTCGTAGCATTTTTCGCGCCGCACGATATCGACGGCGGTCGGAATGGCGTTGGCAAAGTCAGTCATGAGCATCCTCTTTACTGCATATCCGTTACGAGATTGTTTGCTGTTACCGGCAACCTCGACTTCGCGCCATCCTAACGCGCCCGCACCGTTTGATGCAGCCCCTTTACCGTCAGCGGGATGGACGGTGACGGTGAAACCCACTCTAATTAGCTTAGTGGCGAACTGACTGCTTCGTTGAGAGTCGAAGCGGTAACTTTTCGCCTTCCCCTGCTTTCGAAAGGACGCCCATGTCGCTTTTCAAAATTGCCTCTGTGGCCGCTATTGCCCTGACTCTGGGCGCCTGTGCCAGCCTGTTCCAGCCCAACTATCGCACGCCGCTGGAAACCACCCGCGACGCCTCGGAACAGTTGAAACCCGGCTGTTCCAACCCCGATTGCCCGCTGGTGAACATCGACACCCTGCGCTTCCCTGATGAGCCGGCACTGGACGGCATCATCGAAAAACGTCTGCTGCAAATGACCCGCACCGAGAAGAACGCACCGGTCGCGCCAACCCTGGCCGCCTACCGCGAGCAGTTCCTGGCCAGCGCCGGCCCGCGCAACAGCAGCTACCTGCAAGCGAAAGTACGCGAGCAGCATGACGGACTGGTGATCATCGAGCTGTCGAGCTACCTCGACACCGGCGGCGCCCATGGCACTCCGGGTCGCGGTTTCATCAACTATTCGCGCCAGCAGCACAAGGTGCTGAACCTGTCCGACATGCTGCTGCCGGGTCAGGAAGAGGCGTTCTGGAAAGCCGCGCAGGTCGCGCACAACAGCTGGCTGATCAGCACCAAGCTCGATCAGGAGGCGGAATTCGTCGCGAACTGGCCGTTCGTGAAAACCCCGCACGTGGCGCTGACTTACGGCGGCGTGATCCTCAAGTACGACGTGACCACCATCGCGCCTTACGCGCTGGGCCACGTCGAACTGAAGATTCCTTATCCGCGCCTGAACGGCATTCTCAAGCCTGAGCTGTTTCCCGGCCGTAACTGAAGGCCCGGCCCAGCACCAGCTGTAGCAACCCTGCCAGCACCAGCGCCGGCAGGGTTGCGCCGACATCCGGATACAGATTCGCCAGCAAGTGGTAAGTGCTCACGCCACCCAGCCAGGCCAGCAACGCCGGCCAGCGCAATGCGGCTGACGCGACCTGAGCACTGCGCTTGCGCAGAATGAAGTGATCGACCAGCACCACGCCGAACAGCGGCGCAAACACCGAGCCGATCAGCAACAGAAAATTCTGGTACTGCGCCAATGGCGCCAGCAGTGCGATCAGCGTGCAGACCAGGCCGATGGCCAAGGCCAGATGCTCGACTTTCAGACGCAACACAATCCCGCTCGAAACCGCCGCCGAATGTATATCGGCAAAAGCGTTTTCCGACTCATCCAACAGAATCAACAGCAACGGAATCCCTAGACCGGCACCCGCCAGAGCCAGCAGCAGTGCGTTGACTTCGCCGCTGGGTGCGAACGCCAGGGTGTAAGCGACGCCGAGGCTCATCAGCCAGAAGTTGCCGATGAAGAAACCCACCGCCGTGCCGCCGAAAACATTCTTCGCACGCTTGCCGAAACGCGAGTAATCGGCAATCAGTGGCAGCCACGACAGCGGCATGGCGATGGCAATGTCGAAGCCCACGGCGAACGACATCGAACCGTCACCGGCGCGCGCCCACAGCGCGGCGAGATCAGCTTTGGCGAACAGGTTCCAGGTCAGCCACAGGCACGCCGCGAGCAATAGCCAGATGCCCCACTTGCGCAGAACCTGCCGCACGAACGTCAACGGGCCGCTCACTGCCAGCAAGGTCGCCAGTGCGCCGAAAAACACTGTCCACAGGATCGGATTGGCCCACAGCGAGCCTTCGCTGAAGGCGCGGGTGCCGAGCAAGCTGGCGGCATCACGCATGACGATGATTTCGAACGAGCCCCAGCCGATCAGTTGTAGCAAGTTCAGCAACGCCGGCAGGCTCGCGCCTTTGCGGCCGAGGCTGAGCTTCAGCGCGGCCATTGATGACAGGCCGGTGTCGCTGCCAATCACGCCGACCGCAGCCAGCAGCACCACGCCCACCAGTGTGCCAAGGAAAATCGCCAGCAACGCACCGGACAGGCCCAGCCCCGGCGCGAGCAATGCGCCGGTCTGCAGGACCATCAGGCCGATGCCGAGGGAGAACCACAGGGAAAACAGATCGCGGCCGCCGAAGACACGCTTTTCAGCGGGTACGGCCAGATCGGGGGAATAAGTGCCGGGTTGAATGCTCAAGGGTGTTATCTCAAAGGGACATTTGTTGTGATCGTTCCCACGCTCTGCGTGGGAACGATCAGTACGGGGTCAAACTTTCTTGTACAGCTGACTGCCTTCCTGTTTGAACCGCTCGGCCTGCTCAGCTAGCCCCTTGGCGACGTCCACGTCGACCGCGTCGATGCGCTGGTTGGCCGCGTACTCACGGACTTCCTGGGTGATTTTCATCGAGCAGAATTTCGGCCCGCACATCGAGCAGAAATGCGCGACTTTCGCCGAGTCTTTCGGCAGGGTTTCATCGTGGTAGGAACGCGCAGTGTCCGGATCCAGACCCAGGTTGAACTGGTCTTCCCAACGAAATTCGAAACGCGCCTTGCTCAAGGCATTGTCGCGAATCTGCGCGCCCGGATGCCCTTTGGCCAGGTCCGCTGCATGCGCGGCGATCTTGTAAGTAATGATCCCGGTTTTCACATCATCCTTGTTCGGCAGGCCCAAGTGCTCCTTCGGCGTCACGTAACAGAGCATCGCGCAACCGAACCAGCCGATCATTGCCGCACCGATGCCCGAAGTGATGTGGTCATAACCCGGAGCGATGTCGGTGGTCAGTGGGCCGAGGGTATAAAACGGCGCTTCGTCGCAGCACTCAAGCTGCTTGTCCATGTTCTCTTTGATCAACTGCATCGGCACGTGGCCGGGGCCTTCGATCATGGTTTGCACGTCGTGCTTCCAGGCGATCTTGGTGAGTTCGCCGAGGGTTTCCAGCTCACCGAACTGCGCGGCGTCGTTGGCGTCGGCAATCGAGCCCGGGCGCAAGCCGTCGCCGAGCGAGAAGCTGACGTCGTAGGCCTTCATGATTTCGCAGATTTCTTCGAAATGGGTGTAGGCGAAGTTTTCCTTGTGATGCGCCAGACACCACTTGGCCATGATCGAACCGCCACGGGAAACGATGCCGGTGACGCGTTTGGCGGTCAGCGGCACATAACGCAGGAGTACGCCGGCGTGGATGGTGAAGTAATCGACGCCCTGCTCGGCCTGCTCGATCAGCGTGTCGCGGAACAACTCCCAGGTCAGGTCTTCGGCAACACCGCCGACTTTTTCGAGCGCCTGATAAATCGGCACGGTGCCGATCGGCACGGGCGAGTTGCGGATGATCCATTCGCGGGTTTCGTGAATGTGCTTGCCGGTGGACAAGTCCATGATGTTGTCCGCGCCCCAGCGGATGCCCCAGGTCAGTTTCGCCACTTCTTCTTCGATGGACGAACCCAGCGCACTGTTGCCGATGTTGCCGTTGATCTTCACCAAAAAGTTACGGCCGATGATCATCGGTTCCAGTTCGGTGTGGTTGATGTTGGCCGGGATGATTGCACGGCCACGCGCGATCTCGTCACGGACAAATTCCGGGGTGATGATTTTCGGCACGCTGGCGCCGAAGCTGTGGCCGGGATGTTGTTGATCGAGCAGGCCTGCGGCGCGAGCCACTTCCAGCTTCATGTTTTCGCGGATGGCAACGAACTCCATCTCGGGGGTGATGATGCCCTGACGCGCGTAGTGCATCTGCGTGACGTTATGCCCGGCCTTGGCGCGACGCGGGTTGTTTACATGGGCAAAACGCAGCTTGGTCAGCTCCGGGTCGGCCAGGCGTTCGCGGCCGAAGTTGGAGCTCAGACCGGCAAGGCGCTCAGTGTCGCCGCGATCATCGATCCACGCCGAGCGCACATCGGCCAGGCCTTTGCGCACATCGATCACTACGTCCGGATCGGTGTACGGGCCGGAGGTGTCGTAGACGGTGACCGGCGCGTTGATCTCGCCGCCGAAGTCGGTCGGCGTCACGTCGAGGCTGATTTCACGCATCGGCACGCGGATGTCCGGACGCGAGCCCTGAACGTAGATTTTTTGCGAACGGGTGAACGGCTTGACCGATTGCTCGTCGACCTTGGCCGAGTCACTCAGGTTGATCGCGTTTTTTTCTTTTGTTGTCATCACGGGCTCTCCAGACAGCATCCAGCAGTGGATTGTCGGAGCAGAACCTGAAAGGCACGGACGCACCAGGACCGGTGCTGTGCATTCGTCGAGCGTTCGATTGTCGAACAATATCCCGGACGAAGCACAAGAGGACTCGCCGGGTGACGAGAAATCTTGTTCCCTACGCAGGCGCTAACCTGATCAGGTTCAACGGGATCCGAAATTATTCGATCTCAGCCTCATAGCAAGGCACCCCGACAAGAACCCGGCCAGTCTAGACACAACTGGCAAAGAACGCCAACACCGCGGCAAACGCCATGATCAATGGCACAAATACAAGGGCTCGGCCGATTGTTGTGATGCGTTTGCGCAACTACACTCGCCTTGCCCTGCCCCGCCTTGACGCTGTGCAGGCCGCGCCTTACCTTTGGCGCCCGGATTATTTCCATAATATTAATGCTAGGGATCGCCTCATGCTGCGCAAACTCTCACTGGCTGTGGCCGTGTCTTGTGCGTCCAACGCAATGGCCTGGGCGGCCGAAGCGCCCTTGTCGACCAAAACCGATCTGGTCAGCGTCTATCAGGAAGCGGTCGACAACAATGCCGATCTGGCCGCCGCCCGCGCCCAGTACGGCGCGCAGAAAGAAGTGGTGCCGCAGGCCCGCGCCGGCTTGCTGCCGAACCTGTCCGGTGGCGCCGAAGTCGCCGACGTGCGCACCTCGATCGACCAGCCTTCGGCGATTGCCAATCGCAGCGCGCACTCCTATCAAGCGACCCTCGCCCAACCGCTGTTCCGCGCCGATCGCTGGTTCCAGTATCAAGCGGCCAAGGACGTCAACGAACAGGCCGCCCTGCAACTCTCGGCCACCGAGCAGAACCTGATCCTGCAATCGGCCGAAAGCTACTTCAACGTGCTGCGCAGCCAGGACAATCTGGCCTCGACCAAGGCTGAAGAAGCGGCGTTCAAACGTCAGCTCGACCAGTCCAACGAGCGCTTCGATGTCGGCCTCTCGGACAAGACCGACGTTCTGCAATCGCAAGCCAGTTACGACACCGCGCGAGCCAACCGCATCGTCGCCCAGCGTCAGGTCGATGATGCGTTCCAGGCGTTGATCACCTTGACCAACCGTCAGTACAACTCGATTCAGGGCATCGTCCATACGCTGCCGATCCTGCCGCCGGCGCCCAACGATGCGAAATCCTGGGTCGACACCGCGGCGCGGCAGAACCTCAACCTGCTCGCCAGCAACTACGCGGTCAGCTCCGCCGAGCAGACGCTCAAGCAGCGCAAGGCCGGCCACTTGCCGACCCTCGACGCCGTGGCGAAATACGAGAAAGGCGACAACGACGCCCTCGGCTTCGCCAACCCCAACTCGTTCGGCGCGCCTTATGGCGGCAACGTCGAGCAGAGCACCCTGGGCCTGCAACTGAATATCCCGATCTACAGCGGCGGGCTGACCAGTTCGCAAGTGCGTCAGTCCTACGCGCAACTGGATCAGAGCGAACAGCAGCGCGAATCCCTGCGCCGGCAAGTGGTGGAAAATACCCGTAACCTGCACCGCGCGGTGAACACCGACGTCGAGCAGGTGCAGGCGCGCCGCCAGTCGATCATCTCTAACCAGAGCGCGGTGGAGGCCACGGAAATCGGTTATCAGGTCGGCACACGCAACATCGTCGACGTGCTCGACGCCCAGCGTCAGCTGTACACCTCGGTGCGCAACTACAACAACACCCGCTACGACTACATCCTCGACAACCTGCGTTTGAAGCAGGCAGCGGGGACGCTGAACCCGGGAGATCTGGAAGATCTGCGGCGCTATCTGAAAGCCGACTACAACCCGGACAAGGATTTCTTGCCACCGGATCTGGCGTCGGCGGCCGAGGCGCAGCTCAAGGCCCGGCCTTGAAATGGAAACCCGCAGCGATGCGGGTTTTTTATTACCTGATCATTGCCCGCAACCAAAACCTGCCCTTGCGCGATCCTTGCGGGTAGAGGGAGCGCGAAGCATCGCAGATAACGGATCAGCCGACTGACATCGGCCCGCAGGTGCGCCGGAAGGCGGACGTCGTAGTCGGTAGTTCGTCGTGTCCCGGGATGGGCAAACCCGCAAGTGGATTCACGACGTTCAAGGCCGATTCATGAGCAATGCTCGCTCGGCTTGATGGGCGAGTTCCGCCTCGCGCAACGCGATAGCTGCTTCCAGTTCAGGGGAACGTTTGGCCCATTGTTCCGGTGGGAGTGGCTTTGACCATTCGATGATGTCGGGATGGAGCAAATCAGGTGGCGGATTTAATTTCCAGCGTTCAAGTACGTCTATCAGTAGCGTGTTGAATATGAAAATCCCACAGAACCCTTCCCAAAGAATGGTGACAAACCAGCCTCGCAACTTCGCAGCCTTGATCAGATCGTCGAGATAAGTTGCCCAGATTCCTTTTGATCTGTCGAAACGAGCAGTTGCATCCTCAACG
>NZ_PJBC01000017.1 GCF_002836515.1 Pseudomonas sp. Choline-02u-1 | reverse complement strand
TTCCACGGTAGCCTCCCGCCTAAAACCCCTCCGTTTCACAACTCCCCACAAAAGCGCTGCTTTACACGATGCTCACGTACCAAGCTGTACCGTGCGATACCTTCCCAGTGGCAAAGACTTAGTACATCATCCAGTACATTGAGATCAGAAAGCAGAGGATGTACTAGTGGCAATCTCGGACACTGCGGCCAGGCAGGCCAAGCCGAAGGACAAGGCATACACGATCGCCGACTCCCTTGGGCTTTCCCTCTATATAGCCACCAGCGGCATAAAAAGCTGGCACTTTCGATTCACTTGGCTTGGTAAACAGGCGCGGATTTCATTCGGGACTTACCCGGATACAGGCCTAAAGGAAGCGCGCGCGCGTCGAGACGCCGCACGGGAAGACATTGCCAGCGGGATTGACCCGCGCAATTCGAGAAGGGAGAAGAAGGCCGAGATGATCGAGGCCGGGGGTCGAACCTTTCGTCGCGTATACGACGAGTGGCTGGCATTCAGGAGGGGGAATATTTCGCCTGGGACATACCGAATCATCAGCAACCTGATGGAGCTGGATGTACTGCCGGTGTTCGGCACACGGCAGATCGACTCCATCAAGCGCGCTGACGTCATCAGCTTGATACGCAAGATTGAGAAGCGCGGCTCGGTGGCCACTGCCGTCAAGGTGCGTCAGCGAACAGGCCAGGTTTTCAGCTATGCCATTGCAATTGGGTTGATCGACGTAAACCCTACCGCAGAGATGCACGCAGTCACTGAGCGCATGGGCCAGCACAAGCCTCACCCCTTCCTGCCATTCAGCGAAATGCCGAAAACGATAGCGGCTGTTCAAGAATCATCATCAGGCCAGCAGCTTCGAGCGGCATTCATGTTGATGATCTACACCGCGTCCCGCCCGGGAGAGGTCCGTCGCGCCGAATGGTCGGAGATCGATCTCGATGCTGCCGTATGGACGACCCCCGCCGCCAAAATGAAAATGCGCAGAGACCACTCGGTGCCTCTGCCTACTCAAGCGGTCGATCTCTTAAAAGCAATGCTGCCCATCACGGGCCACCTTCGTTACGTTTTCGTCAATCGCAGTGACTCGACGATGCCGATCGGCACCAACTACGCCAACAACGTCCTGGATGCCTGCGGCCTGACCGGAAAGCAGTCTCCACACGGTTTCCGCCATCTCTTTTCAACCGAGATGAACGGGAGGGGCTATAACCGAGACTGGATCGAGCGTCAGCTTGCGCACGCAGACAGCAGCTTCATCCGTGACGTTTACAACCACGCTTCCTATCTCGAACAGCGACGGTCAATGATGCAGGAGTGGGCTGATCTGGTAACGCCCGAGCGAGCTTAAGCGGATTGCCCGTGATCACGAATACTGTGAGTGACCACGCCCCACACTTCAAACGTGTCGCCTTCGAGAATGTGTCGATCCGGGTAGCCACTGCTGGCCGACCTCAGGACAGGCCGGCCATGCACGTAGATGAGGAACTTCACTGCTGGTTCCTGGTTGATTACGCCTATGACCATGTTACCGGCAACTGCCTCTCGTCCTTTGTCCACCACCAGCAAATCGCCGCTGAAAACGCCGGCGCCTTTCATGCTGTCGCCCTCGCACATCACCAAGTAAGTACCGGGGGCTCGAATGTTCAGTAATTGATCGAGGGAAATTTCGAGATGGTCGGGGGCGTTCATGGTCGGCTCAGGGCTGTATGGGCAGACAGCATTCTATGCTGATACGCCTTCTATGTAAGAGCTGCTCGTCCGCATTTGATCAAGGAACATCCTTGAAGAAGATGTGGTGACCGAGCTGGAGTGTCTGCTTGGCCTTCGCCGCCCATGCCGGCGCCTTGATGCTGGTGGCGTAGTAGTGGGTGGCCCCGCCGGTAGGGTCCGGCACCTTGCCATCGATCACCTGGTCAGCAGCGATGCGGCACTGCGCCAGCTCGCGGAACGGGATCTGCTTCACGCCGATCAGGAACTGATAGTTCGGGTCGGTCTTATTCCAGCAGCTGAACTGCCACGGCTTTTGGCACACGCTCGCGTAACCTTCACCCCACCACGACTTTTCCCTCCCATCAAACACACGGTTGCGGATCGTCCAAGCGACGGCGATCTGGCCGGCCGTTCCTTCTCCGCGCGCTTCGCCCCAGATCGTGTGGGCGAGGATGTCTCGGTCTTTCTCGGTTACTGGCATCACTTTTCTCCAGGCAAAAAAAATCCCGCTCGATGGCGGGTTTCGGTGTTCGATGCGGCTCAGGCTGCGTCGGGGCCGCTAAGCAAAGGCGCGGCGATGATTTCCGGGATCGGTGGTTCGGCTGGCCATACCGGCGCTTGATACCAGGTAGGCTGAACGGTCACCTTGCCCAGCGCGAACTTATAGGTTTTCCACGCTTTGAGCGTGACCAGCAACGCGGCCTGCTCTGCCTCATCCTCAGCCGTCGCCTCTCCCACTTCGATACCGAATCCGATCGTGTCGATTCGATCCTGAATGCGGGCAATCTGCGACACCGCTGTACTGTTGCGCGCGGCGAGCTCAGCTTTTGCCAGCGCCAGCGCTTCGGCAGCCTGAACAGCATCCTTCATCGCCTTGGTGATCAATTTGCTCCAATCGATATTCACTTGGCTGCCTCCGTGGGTTGCTCTGGATCCGCCAGTGGTTGCGGCAAACTCACCACACCCTCAGGAACACTCAGTAAAGGTTCCGGGTACGCCTGCTCTGGACTGAAATTGATGGGTAGCGGAAGGAAGATTGTGATCTCAAGCTCCCCGCTCTTTCGATCAACCTGTCCCGCGAACCAGGATGAGCTGATCGCCGTGGCCGGCAAGGTATCGCCCTCTTGAATGGGGGAAAAATCGAAGGTCTCGCCGTTTACCACAAGCGCGTCACCGATGCGGACAACGCTCAGTTCGGCGTCACTACGGATGGGTTGCAGATCAATCCTCATCAGAACCATCTCCCAATCGAAAAAATATTGAATGCCACGCTCGAAGTAACAGTCGACGATGCCGGGGAGGCGAGAAACAGACTGAACGTGTTGCCATTGGTGGCTTCTGCCAAGGGGCACCATGCTGCACGTCCCGCTGCAGAAGGGTCTCGCACTTGAACAAAAAGCAGCGGTGCGGCGGAAAACAATGCGGGCATATTGCCGACTATTGGCCCGGAAAAGCGGTTCGCTGCCACTGCAGACCAGCCGGGGGTGAGGCTAAGATATTGCGCAGTGATCATCAGACCTGACGCGAACTTCACCCATGACCCGGCGCTGCTCGAGCCGGATTCAAAAATTGCACCAGTAGGAACGCCGGCGTTTTGTGAGACCGTGCCAAGCACTGCCGCTACAGCAGCAGTTCCCAGCCCAAGCCCGGTGCGAGCGTCAGGAGCATTCTTACCGCCGGTTCCGCCTTGGGCCACAGAAAGCGCTGTGGTCAGAGCCGACAGGGAGTTGATGTCGCTGTTGGCGCCCGATTTGGCCGCGCCAAGGGTTGATCGCGCAGCGCTCGCATCGGCAGCACTCAACAATCCCTCAATGAAAATTGAAAGATCGTCGATTCCGGTACCGCCCTTGCTGGCCGGCAAAATGTCGTAGTTGCCAGTGGTGCCGAGCGCCGCCAGCTTCTCCCCGTAGTTATTGAGGATGGTGCGCACCTGGTCGGACAGGTCCTTCTGGTAGCCCTGCACCGGCATGATTGAGTAAAAACCGCCAGCCACTGTCGGGCCTTCGTAGTTCGGAGCGATCGACAATGCAGTGTTGCTGGCGATGTTGGTCACCTCATACCAGCGACCGTCCGGCCCGCGAAAACCATCACCGACCCGGCTGTTGGCAATGAAAGCAGTGCCTGTGCCGATCACGGCATTAGAATTTTGGGTGACAGAGACCGTTCCCGTCTTGTACCAGGGCATTGTGTATCTCCAAAAATGAAAGGGTCAGGCCAGCAATTTGGCGCAGAGGAATGGGCGATGGCCCTGATTGGTCCAGGCGGTGAATGCGAGGCTGTACATCATGATTCGCCCGTTGGCGTAGTCGACGCCGAGCGCGCAACTGCCTCCCGAACCTTCGCTATGACAGCTCATGGTGAAAGGGTTGAGAGAAACATACTCGCCAGCTCCAAGCGCTTTATTGATCGCCCAGATATAGCGACGGCCCACGCTCAGCTGCTCTGTCCCGATGTATGTCCAGTCCCCTGCTGCAAAGGTCACGATGACCGCCGGGGCTCCGCTGTCGTAGCAAAGCGCGCCGCTTGGGTCCCATAGGCGAAGCCCATATGCAGCAGTGCCCATAGAAGTCCAAGCTGCTACGAAGTACTGCCCGCTCAACGATTCGTTGACCTTGGAGGCGTTCATTGAAAACCCCGTCCAATTGCCCGGGCCTCCGGTGAACCAGACTGTATATGGAACCTGAATTACTCCCGTCTGATCAGGCCGTATGAAAACAAGCGGCGGATCTTGGCTCGTTATTGCTCGGGAGAACGTTGCCGTGGCATTGGCCGTCCCTGAGTATGATCCTCGCGTCAGCATGCAAAGCCGTGGAGCCTCCGAGTCGATTTGCACGAAAGCATTGTCATTAATGCTCTGGAATCCATAGCTCATGTCGAATACCTGATCGCGTACGCCTTTGCGACGACCCGCGATTGAATCGTACCGGCACTGGAAGACGGGTTTTTGGGCAGAACAACAACCTGCCCAGCTGACGTCGTAACGAATGGGTATGATTTCTGGTTCGCAGCGCCGTCTCCTTCGGCTGGCTGCACGTCCTGTGCTCTCGTCGGGATGATCATGAATACGCAAGTAGCAGGATTGAAGCCAGGGATGTTCAGTGTGTAACTGGGCACAGTCCCGCTGAAGTCAATCACGCCCTGCCAGATCACCTGATAGGTGAAGCTGTTGGTGTCCATAGCGAGCTGACCGCTCTCGTTAAAGACACGCAGTCCAAATAGCGCCATTGATTACCCCAGATAGCCGAGACGAACACGAAGCACGTTGTTGGCGTCGTAGACCGAGACGTTCAGTGAGTTGATCACCAGGCGTCCCTGCCCTGGAACGATGCCGTTTATTTCGAGCGTGCCGTCTTTGTTCAGGATCCAGCCTTGCTGGCCGGCGATGTAGTTAGAAGAGCTGATGTAGTTGCCGATCTTCGCGTTGGTGATCGAGCCGTCCATGATGAACGCCGAGTTCATGAACACCTGACCACCCTGCACTGCAAACGGAACCGAGATCGCGCCGCCGGCGATGGTGTTGACGATGGCGAACCGGTCAGCGCTGACTAGGAACTGACTTTGCAGCCCGGCGCCGGTGTTCTCGATGCCGAGGCCGATGCCGGCTGCGATGTACTGACCTGTCCCTGAGTTGTATTGCATCTTCACCGACCAGCTTGTGGTGATTTTGCCGTTCACGTCATTGACGATTGACGTGTTCTGCTCAATCGCCGCCTCTTGATTGCCGACCGTTGTGCTCAGTTGGGTCAACTGCTGAGCTGTTGCCTGCTGGTTTGTAACAACAACCTGCTCGAGCTCGGTAATGTTCGCCGCGTTCGCTCCGATTTTTGCGTCGAAGGTCGTTATACGCCTTGCCATTGCCTCGTTCTCGGAGGCTCGAACCTTCGATTCGGAAGCGATGGCCGCAGTGCTGGTGTGGCTTTTGATCGCGTCCGCGAGATCGCCAGCGCCGTCCTCGTCGCGGTATGAGGCGCGAAGGGCTTCGAAGGCTGTCGCTTGCGCAGTAACCTCTCCGTCGAGTTCGATGATCTCGGTGGTATTGGTCGCCACCTGCTGGGCAAGGCCGTTTGCCGTTTCGATCGACTGGCCGACATCCAGCCAGTAGTCAGCATTCGGCGGTGGGGTGTTGATCGGCACCTGCTCGGTCGCTTGGTAGATGCGCCCATCTTCGACCACCATTTGCCCGGCCTCATAAATCTGGTCAGGCTTGTAAGCTGAGAGGCCATCGAGCGCGTCGATTTGATCCTGGAGGCCGGGAATCTTGTCGATTTCATCAGCGAGCTCCTGCCCCAGCTCCGTCTTCGTGATTTTCCCACCAAGAGCGGCCAGGTATGCGGAGACATCGTTCGAGGTCTGAGCAGGCACGTAGAGAAACGAGCTTTTCCCGTACGCATTGGAGGAGCGGACGAAATAGTAGTAGTTCTTCCAGAACCCCAGCCCAGTGTGCGTAAAAGAAAGCCCCTGACCCAAGTACTCGGCGTCATTCGAGGTCGCAGTCGGCGAAGTGCTGAAGAAGTATTCGTACGTGCCGCCGTTCAGTCCGTTCTGAGAGTTGCTCGGAATCAGCACAATGTTGTCGATCGACGACTGCACAACACAGCTTTCCGGAATCGGCGGGCCGTTGATGCTGACGGTGATCGTCACCTCACCTGAACGCGCCATGGGGCCGGCGGCCGCCACGCTCATGGTGTAGTTGCCGGACGGCAGTCCATTGATGGCGCACTCCGTCGACGTCGCAGGAACGTTATGCGACTGAATTGCGGTAGTGCCCTGTCGGACGATGACGATGTACTCCTTGACCACGCCAGCAGGAGGCGTCCACGACAGAACACCCTGCGTCACCTCAGCCGTGGTGTCCTGCGTCCACGCGAGATTCGTTGGCGTGCCCAGTCCGCCGGATGGCAGATTGATGAAGCCAATCGGGTTGTAAGGCTGACCGACGGCGTCATCGAAGATGGCAGGCTCGTACTGCTTTACCTGAACCGTGCAGCCCTCACGATCGCCCATCGACCAGTCGGAGACGATGAACTCGCCAAGGATGTTCAGCGACGGGAGATTTACCCGCACCACGCGGCCCGGCCGGCAGTTGTATCCGGCGAAGTTCATCGGGATGCTGATAGCGCCACCAGCGCGGCGCCGGCGCAGTTCCATGTTCGCCAGGCGCTGAGCCTGATAGGGATCGGTGACATAGGAATAGGTCAGCGTCTCCGCCGCCTCACCTCCGTCCTCAACGATCCATTCGGCTACGCTGACTTCCGGGTAATCCGTCTCGGTCCAGGACTGTTCCGGATCGATGAACGTGCCGCGCACGGTGTTGATTGCTGTGTCATTGGTTGGCTCAGTGCTGCCGGTGACGGTGCCGATCACCATGTCCTCGGTGATCTCGAAGTCGTACGGACCGTAATAGGCGCCAGCCTGGAACATCCAGCGGCCACCAACACGAATCAGATGGCCGCCCGACGCTGCTTCCAGCTTCTGCAGAACGCCGGTGCGCTGCTCGTCCGCGCCGATAACGCAGCCGGTGCGATACCGCTGGCTCGTCGAGCCGTCGGCATTGGTTACGCCTTCGTCGCAGACGTTGGCAGCGCTGGCGAAGGTCTCGAAGACGATTTCATCGTCCGGCACGTTGCAGCGGTTGCGCAGGAACCAGAGCAGATGCAGCGCAGTGTTTGCGCTGTAACCCGCCGCCCCGGTGCGCGGATCGTAGATATCATTCCGCCCGCGAACCACAAAACGCGTGTCGGGGATACCCGATGGAAACTTCTCCGCGCTGTAACGCAAGGAAACCCGCACGTAGGACAGGCCGCGACCGATCTGCGAGTCTTTCCAGTCGGGGCAGTTGGCCTTCAGGAACGCGTTCACTTGAGTCGGATTGACTACCAGCTCGTAGCTGGCCAGCGGTCCGAATGCGCCGATCTCTTCCTCGCCGAGGTAGATGTTTTCGAGGGCATCGATCGCCCCCTCGCACAGCACGTATACCAGGTGGAGCCATTCACCCTCACCCTGAGCGCCGGTCTGCTCCTGCGCCCATACCAGGACGCCGCCGGTGGAAACGCGCCCAAGGATGAAGCGCACCGGGGCTTTTGAGGACCGCACGGTCTGGGCAGACGGCTCGTTGTCGCGCAGGGGTGACTTGGTGTTGAGCTTTTCTTGCTGCTCGGCTGCGTAAAAGGCAAGCGCCGCGCCCGCGACCGCGCCCCATGGGTTACCGGTCTGCAGAAATCCTGCTACGGCCCCGACCACAACCGCACCGAGTTTTTTAACGCCGCCGCTCATTCAATTCTCCACGCGGCCAGTGGCTCGCACTCAATCCGGGCGGCGCCGTCATCGGTCGCCGCCCAGTAATCTCCAGCCCAGAACACGGCCATGCTTCGGCCGCCGGGCGCGTCGTACAGCACGACGTCACCGCGCTGGATGAATGGCAGTGGCACGCGGGCAAAGTGGGTATCCCAAGCCGCCTCAAGGCTGCCGTGCTGCTTCTTCAGCTGCCGTTTGGCACCGGTTTCCGTCGTGTACTTGCCCCGGTAGTTCTCCGCCGGGTCGACGCCACACACCGAGGCCGTGCAGTCGGCAGCGAACAGGCAGCAGTCAAATTCACCCCATGAAAAAGGCCGCTCTTGGGCGGCCTTGATCGTTTCGTTCAGACGGGTTGTCCAGTCTCGGTAGCGCATGGCTAGCTTCCATAGGTGAATGTCGGAGCGTCCTTCTTCGAGCCCCAGTAAATGGGCCACTCGGACATTTGGGCGATGGCGTAGAAAAACCGGTCACCCTGATGGCGCGCGCGGTGGTTTTCGTCGGTGAATCGCTCGGTACCGGTGCGGCTCCACTCAGCCATGCGATCGATGACCGGGACAGTGATGCTATTGCCGTCCTCACCATTGCCGGCAAAAGAGAACTTTGCCGCGTCCATCCGGCCGGAGAACAGGATGTCCGCCGCGTAGTTACCGGCTTCGTCGAACACCACGAACATGACTTTGGCCATCCGCCCACGGCAGCCCCGGACGTTGGTTTCGGAAAGGATGTAGGCATCCAGGCCGCTGAGTGTCAGCTCGACCGACATTGGCGACCCGGAGTTGTCGCTCTCCTGCGACTGGCTCACCTGGCCGAAATTGCCCACGCCGAGGTAGGTAATGCCGTCGATTACCAGATCGCCGGTACCGGTGTGCGCGAAGACCATGCCGTCGACGAAGTCGAGCTGCACGGCGTACACCGGCATGAATCGGCCGGTCGCGATGATGTTCACCACGTTCTGGCTGAACGGGAATGCTGATGGCATCAGAACGCCTCCCTGAATTGGTAGCTGCCGTTGGCGATCACCGGCTTTACGGACATCGCCCAGGTGTCGGTGGTCATGCGCATTTCGGAATATGGGTTGAGGTACTCGACGGCGGTACCGGCTGTGAGCGTCCTGCGGATCCGCTTGTTGAGCGACACCGTCACCCTGCCCTGCGCGTTCGCCGATGCCGCATCGGTGATCTCGAACATCTCACCCGCGATGGTGATGTAGTCCCCAGCAGCGAACACAGCGGCGTTCGCCGGCGCGCCGCCGATGACCATCGACCGCGCCTGAGCATTGCCGGTGACCACTGAGAGCACGCCGACGCTGTTGGTTCGCCGACGGGTGAAGGCCGGCAAGTTGAAGGTGCCGAACATCCCATCCAGTCGCCCGAGAAACGCCGACAGCTCGCGCTCTTGGGCTCTGGTGAGTAGTCCGAAGGTCAAGGTGCACTGCCAGTAAGCGCCCGGGTAGCCGACGATCTGCTGGGCATTCGAGAGCGTCGAGGTGAACGCCCTGCTGTTGTTGACGATGCCCCACGTCATTTCTGACGGGCGCAGCGAAGCCGGCCACGTGAGAGCCATGCAGTACTCCTTGGGGAAATCGGGGGGTTTTTAGAGTTTGTGGATTTTGCTCAATGAGCCGCCCGGCCCGAGAACCTCAGAAAATGATTGCTCGTAGCCGGTCTGCATGTGCCGCGTGCAAAGCTCTATGAGCTCATGAATATCAGGTCCGACCTCATCGCCGCAGTGCAAAACTGCAGCGATACGCCCCATGACTTGAGCGTTCAGTCGTACACGCTCGCGCCATACGTGGGGCGCTGCCTTCTCGTCTACGCCTTTGAACAGCGTCGGCGCGATAGCTGTGCTGATCACGCTAATAAGCTCTGCAACGTCCAATTCACTCATTTTCATCGATTTCTCCTAATCAGTTGCATTGCTGGTCCGTTCTGTTTGAGGTCACGCAGCACCATTTCGTAGCCACCCCTCATGCCGCGATTCGCGCCGTCATCTGCAGCCTGTTTGAGCAATTGAGCAGTGTTTTCGTCAGGATTTCCCTGGAAATGAAAGTGCTGCTCAATGGCAGGCAGGCTCATCGTTGCCGATGTCGTAGCCGACCTGGACGTGGACGCGCCGCCCACATACCCACCACCAGCATAGCCCTTGGTGTTCGCGTTCATGCGCTCGAGGAATTCCCGTGCACCTGGCTGGTTCACTGCTTCCTTGCGGACCACGAACTCGCCGCCGTGCACCACGCCCTTCGGTTCGAACTTGCCGCCGTCGCCGGTATAGCCGCCGTCAGAGAAACCGAACTTCGAGCCGTAGCCAGCGGCAGATGCGCCGAGCGTGGAAGACGTTGCGCCCGCCGATCCGGCCGCGAGGCCGTTGCCGGCAGCAGCGCCACCGGCGGTCAGCCCGCTGAAGATTGTGCCAAAGATGCCGACCGCCGCCTGCCGCACCTGGATGCGGATCAGGTCGGCGATGATGCCGTCCGCCAGATCTTTGAACGACAGCTTGCCGGTCTTCACGAACTGGATAATGCCGTCTTCCATGTTGCTGAAGGCGTTGGTGAACAGGTTGCGGGTCTGGCCGGCCACATCGCGCGCCTGCTCCGAATAGGTCTGAAATGCCGACGAAGCGCCGAGCGCCCAGTCCGATTGGGCCTTGTCCACATCCGTGTAGTACTGCTGCTGCATGGCGAGACGGGTTTGCAGCGCCGAACGCAGGGCTTCGGTCTGCTGGTTGTACAGATCGGTCTTGCCGGCAGACCTGTCGCTCTTGTTGTAGTCGTAGGTCAGCCGATCCATCTGTGACTGGTACGACTGCTGGATGCTCAGCTGCTCCTTCAACCGCTGACGCTGCTGATCGCCCATGCCGAGGCCTGCCAAATCGTTGTCCAAACCGGTCTGGGCGGTCTTCAGCTGCGATTGCAGGTTTTCCTGAAACGCTGCGAGCTTTTGTCGCTGCTCCGCAGCAGTGGCCAACAGCTCAGTCTGCTTTTCCAGTGAAGCGTTTTGCTTCTGCTGCGCCAGATTGAGGTCCGCCATGGCGAGGATCTGCTTCTGTGCAGCAGTGAGCGTTTTCTTATCTTTGAGGTCGGCGATTTGCTGTTCCAGCTCGAGCAGCTTTTTGGCTTCGGTGCCGAGTGATTTTGTGCCGTCGGCTTGGCTGCCTATGAGCGCGTTTTGCTGCTGTAGAACTGCGTAGCGCTGCCTTGCCTCGTCGAGCATCCGCTGACCAGCATCCTCAGTCACTGCCTTCGGCTTCGGCTGGCTTTTGTCGAAACGCGCCTGAATGGCAGCGACCTCCTTGTCGATTTCAGCCTGAGATTTTCCCGCCTCTAGGCCAACCTTTCTCGCCTCGGCGATCTCCAGAGCGAGCTTTTTCTGCTCCGACATGTTCTTGTTGGTAATGGAGAACCATTTCTCATCGGCCGAAATTGTTGTCCTTCGCTCCTGAAGCTCATGAGATGCCGCTTCCGTGCGCTGAACCTGCGCATCAACCGCTTTTTGGGCGAGCTCTACCTGCTTCTCCAGCCCGGTGATCAAGGCCTTGTCGCCAATTTCCCGCGCGCTTTCCAACTGACTCTGAAGATGCTGCAACTTGAACAGCTCTGGGCTAGCGGAAAGACCGGTTTTCAGTTCGTTCCATGCAGAGGAAACGCTGGTCTTTACGTCATCCCAAGCTTTTGCCAGGCCCCTCGTTGACTCAACCATTTCCCTGTTTCGGGCGCCCATCTCGTCAGCCACCGCGCCGGCCAATACCTTGATGGCCTCCATTCGGTTGCCCTGCTGTTCCAGCGATCGTATCTGTTCGTAAACTGCTTGAGTGATTACGCCATATTTGTCGCTGTACTCCGCAGCGAGATCGGTGACGCTTCCTTTTGTTCGCGACAGCTGATCAGCAATTTCGCCGGCGTTCTTGCCGGTGGCTACGGAAAGCTCCGTCGAAGCTCTGGCGACCTCCGTAAACGCATCACCAACCAATCTGCCGCTGCCGGCCAGCGCCAGCACAGCCTGCGTAGCCTCAGTGAAATTACGACCCTTTGCGAGGCTGTTAGAGAGAGCGATCAGATCATCCGCTGTTCGCCCGGCCGCGTCCCCGGTGATGACAAGAGCCTTTCGGTACTGCTCGGCCTGTTCGTAGCCTTTGTAGGCAGCGAGAGCAAAAGCTGCGATAGCCGCACCCGCAATCGTAAATGGATTGACCAAGCCAGCAACATAACCGCCCAAGGCCTTTGCGGCAGGACCGATGCCACCGAACATATCTTTGAGTTGACCGCCTTGTTGCAGCAAGACGGTAAGCGGAGCCTGCCCTGCTTGCAATGAGACCGCGATGTCGGTGAATTGCGCCGGCACACCACGCAATGCTGCGGCAGTCGCTTTCGCCGTCATCCCAGTCTTACCGAGGTCACCATTAAGGCTACCGAGCGCAGCACGCTGAGCCGTAATTGCAGTCGACTGATCTCGAATAATGCTGGAAAACTCTTTATACCCAGCGTCCCCGATATCTCCTCGCTTGAAAGCTGCTGCGAGTTCCGCCTGACTTCTCGCAAGCTCCTGCTGTTTCTTTCGCAAAGGATCGAGCCTGCCTAAAAGCTGTTCAACTTCCTCCCGGTAGTAACCGTAAGACTTTCGCGCACCATCAGCGCTTTTGCCGGACTCACTGAGCCCCGCTCCGACTTTAGCCATCGAGCGCTGAGTAGGAATCCCCAAGGACTCCAGCTCTTCAAGCGCCTTGCGGGTGTCAGCAGCCTTTTGCTCAGCGTCTCTGCTATCGATTTCCAAGACCAGCCGTGAGGTCTGAGCCATAGGTTTCTCCGGGCGAAAAAAACCCGCTCAATGGCGGGCTAAAATAATCTGAAATGTAATCAGCTGTAGTCTCCGCTGATTTTGTCGCGGAACATCACGGTAGTCGAATATCCCAGCCGCTGTTCAATAGCGTCCGCGGCTTTTTCGGCTTCAGATTTGCTTTCGAATGCGCCGGCTCCGACGCCGCCAACTTTGAGCATTTCGACAACCGGGAATCCAGCCCCGGCAATGGCGTCAGAAACCATTATCCGCTCTTCCTCGCTGGCGCAGATTACCCTCGCAACCCAGCCGAATCGCAGCGCGGACATTGCTTGAGAGGATGCTTTACCAACATCGCCACCGCAGTGCTTGCATTTAACCGCGGCATTTTTGATGTTCTCTGCGCAGAGTGGGCAAGGCCTAGTATCGAATGTTGACTCAGGAGCAGCTTGGGTTCTGCGGCCGAAGATCACCATCAATAAGCCGGCAATCAGAATAACTCCACCGATCAAGGTGTAGTTCTGCCGGTCGGCCATCAACCCCAGGTTGTTAACACGGCCAAGTCCGGACGGAACAGAAACATCCATTGTTGTCGCGGCAATCATGACGATGATCCCAACCGCAACGATCAACAAACCAAATCCCCTCATAAGCGCTCTCCCTGAGTAATGGCAGCAATCTACCACCATCCGCAGGAAGCACCAAAACCCCGCTGATGCAGGGTGATGGGTGAAAGTTTTGTCAGGCTGCTCTGTGCTTAGACCTCAGGCGCAGGTTGCTCAGCGCCGCGAGGGCGAACTCGAAAAGGTCGTCAGTAGAAATCGGGATGTCGCCAGGGATGTGCGCGATGCCCTTCAAAAATTCCCGGCTCGACAACACATAAGCGTCATCAGGAATCCGCGTGATCTGCTGCTCACCTTTGTGATTGAAGCTGAGCATATAGCGGCCATCCTGGCCGACATCGAAATACGGCTCTGCTGGTTTTGGCAGATACTGGCCTTCGATGGCATATGCAGCAACGAAATTCATCGCTGATTCAAGTTTTTCAGCGGGAATGTCTTCCCCGCGCACGACGCTGAAAGCTTTGTGTACCTGCGACCAGATGTGCATGCGCGCGCTTTGTTTGGCGCGCTTATCGAGCCGGCTGATCTTCCCATCGATCACAGCAGACAGGCAGTGAAAGCCATCGGAGCCGATGGTTGTTCCAATCAAGGTGTAATTGGTGTTCGCTGCCAACTCGACAGGCGCATGGATCTTGTTCCAATGCAGCCACAGGACGTCATCGCACTCGTTCTGAAAAGCGATCACGCATTCGCGCAACTCAGGCCGGACCTTGCTTGCATGAATCGACATCAACCAGCCCGGCAGCTTGCGCAACGGAAGACATGACATTTCGTACTGCTTGCCGTCGACACCAGTTGTCACGATCATCGTGATAACTGAATTGAATCGTCCCGATGTGAGTTTGGCGTGCTGGGCTTGCCATGCCAGGCCCATGCCTTCAACGACCGGTTTCATCGGTACGAATGGCTCGCCACCCTTCTCAACCAGCAACAGACTGGCTGAACGGAACGGGATGACATTCGATACCGCTGTGCTAATATTCGACATGACGATTTCTTCCTCGAAGTTGATCTCGTTTTCCGAAGCCTCAGTGTTCCCGCACTGGGGCTTCTTCATTTTCAAGCTGCTGTTTGCTCTTGCCGCTTCTTCGCCGCCGTCAGCCAGAAAACAATCTCGGCGGTCTGGGACCGGCAATTCTCCTTCGCACTCTGCTCTACCCACTCCTTTACCTCCTCCGGCAACCTCAAATTGAACTGCGGATCTTTCCTGCTCATCAGCTCACTCCTTGTATAGCACTTTGCTTGGTTTGGATTAAAGCACTTTGCTTTATTGCCGTCTATAGCAAAGTGCTTCATCCTTTTACTCGTTTTACTTTTAGTGAAAGGCGCCAACCAAATGAGCCGTGCAGACCTTCAGGTCAATTTTCGTATGCCTGCATCCCTAAAGGATGAGCTTGAAGCGCTCGCCAAGCTGAACAGGCGCTCTCTTACCGCTGAAATCGTTGCTCGGCTTGAACGCAGCGTCGGAGATACGGACGAAATGGGTATCAGTGACAGGGATCGATTAAATCCTGAACACTCTTTCTATATCCCGTCTGCAGAGCCCATTCCTGTCACTCGGGGTGTTTCGAAAGAAAAGTTGCTGGCATCTCTTGACCAAGACAGCCCCGTCACAAAAAAGGATCTGAATGAGGCGGTAATGGATGCCATGTTGAAGGCTCTGGATGCATGGCAGGACGGATCCGCATCACCAAAAGGCCCCAAGCCCCGCAAGAGACTCCCCAAGGAGTGACCCTCTTGAAGAGGGCCGCAGATCACTCGTCGGCGCTGGCCAGGCACACCGCATCGAGCGCAAACATCACATCATCGATCTCATCGCGCGGCAGCGGCGAAGGGTGGGATTCCAGCCAGTCGGAAATCTCCCGCGCCGAGAGCGGCAGCGGGAACGCCCCGGCCATGCCGGCGATGTACCGGCGGCCGCGAGAGACGTTCCGGTACAGGTTGAGCAGGTAGGCGGTGAGCGGGTCATTCTCTGGCTCGCCGGGGATAGCCATCTTCAGGCGCGAGTAGACCGCCCGGCGCTTTTCGCTTTCGCCGCCCCACTCTTGCTCCCACTCGAAGCGGGCAAGCGCTTTCCCACCGACTCAGCTCGCTCCTCGGCAGCATCGTTAGCGGCCAGCGCGCCTTCGCGCAGCACGAAGATGAAGAACTCGATGTTGTTTTCGAGCAACTCAGCAGCCACTGCCGGGCTGTATTTGATCGGATTGCCGTCGGCATCCAGCACGCCTTCCCAGTCCTTCACGATGAAGTGGCTGAGCAGCATTGCGTGGTTCTGGTGCTCGGTCATTTCGCCGACGACCACGCCCACCTGGCCCTCTTCAAACCGCGCGTCATTGCGCTGGATCCGGCGCCGCATCCGCTCAAGGGCGACTTGATATTCAGGGTTGTCGATGCTGGCCAGCAGGATTTTGGTGTCGTCGTCGAACTTCGCCCAGCGCTCACCGGCGATCGCCGGCTTCTTCTTGCCTAGTTGCAGAGCCATTTCACTTCCTCAACGCCACGCCAATAAAAGGGCTCCCCCGGCCGGCGTTTAAACCGAGGGAGCCAAATGGTTTACGGGGTTGGATCAGCCGCGTCGCGGGTGATGGTCGGGCTGAGCTTGGCGACGGTGTAGTTCAGCGTGACCTCGATCAGGTCGCGCTTGCCACCGTTCGGCAGCTCACCGTCCACTTCCACTGCTGGGAAGTTGAACGTGTATTTGTTGCCCAGCGAGTCGGTGATCGGGAACACAACTGCGATCGGCGTCCGCGTGAAGGTGTTCTTCCAGATCTCCCACGCTCGCTTCGACCAGGCCAGCGTGATGCTGCCGGTGACCGCCGCCTCGGTGGCGATGTGCGCGCCCGGCCCCAGACGATCGGAGCCCAGGCAGCGCTGAGTTTGCAGGCTGTTGTCGAGGTTCACGGTCATGGCCGAGACGCAGGCAACGCCTTCCAGCGACTGGCCGTTCACAAGGATCGTGCCGACGTTGTTGTTCGACAGAAATGGCGTGGTGGTCGGCGCATTCGGCGAAACGACAATCGGGGTGTCGCCGTCGGTGTAGTCCAGGCACGCCATGTTGAACGTGGCGGTCACCTTACCTTCCGACGGAATGTCGAGCGCGAAGGTCGAGACGTGCGCGCCCTTGAACACGCCATACACGCCGACGTCGTTGTAGCCCTTGGCGATGCTGAAGGTGTGGCGGGTATCGCCTACGCGGAGCACGTCAGCCGTCCACACGCCGTAGAAGGCGGCTTCGAGCAGTTGGTCGAACGAGCCGAACGAGAACTCGGCCGTCAGATCGCCCCCGATATCGATGCTGGTGGCCACCGAGCCTTGGCTCAGGCGGGTGTCTGTGATTTCGTCGCTGACTTCGGTATTGACGGTCGGGGTCAGCGCGTTGCCGGTGAGGCGCAGCGTGTCCCAGGTACCGGTGGGAGTAACGCCGGGCGTCACCTCCGCAATGATGTGGCTTACAACTTTTGCGCCAGAGCTCATTGGAGCCTCCTATTCGCGGGCATAAAAAAACCCGCAGGCGCGGGCGTGGCGGTTGCTTTGCTGTCAGCCGGCGCGAAACCGGATGTTGACGTTGATTTGGTAGAAGCCCTCAAACTCGCCTGCGACCACCTGGCTGGCTTCCATGCACTCAAGGTCGCCGGACATCCAGTAGGCGAAGTGCGCTTCGAGCGCGTCGGCCAGTTCGTTGATTGCTTTGGTTCCGGTTCGCTCGCGGGCGAAGCACTGAATGCTGATTTGCCCGGGCTTGCGCGTGTGCGGCCGGTCGGCCATCCCAGCCATGAAGGCCGAGGCGTATTGAATATTCAGCCGGCACCAGAGGCCGGTCGCCGGTGGCGTGAACACTTCCGGCTGGTTCGGGTAATCGATCCGCGCCTGGTCTATGCCGGTGAAGGCCACCATGCGGCCGGTGATGAGCGCTCTGATCTGCTCGAAGGTCATTTGTAGGCCTCGGATACGCCGATGAACGCGAGGTCATAAACCCCGCCGGGCGCCTGCGTGGAATGCCCCAGTTCCAGCGCCTCGCCGTAGGGACTGTTCGTTTGGATGTAGATGACGGGAAACTGGCCCGATGCCTTGATGAGCATGCTTCCCTTGCTGATCGTTTCGCGGCCGGACGGGTCGATGTTGTCGGTCACGGTCATGTCGGGCGCACCGATCGATACTAGGTGGCTGCCTCGGAACGTGCCTCCGATGTAGCCCTTCCCCGCTGCCTGCGCTTTGACGAAGTAGTTCTCCTCGCGCTCGCGCTTGGTCAGCTTCTTGAATGCTCGGCCACCGGTGCGCGCCGCGTTACGTGCGTCGACGTTCGCGTCATAGGCATCTGCCAGCGCTACGTTCTTTGTGCGCAGCGCCACGTTGGCCTGCCACAGGTCGGGGTTGCCGACCGGAGAACGGTTCACCACCTCCGTAAGCATGGCAGTCGCGATGACGCGCGCCATCTGGGTGATGTCCTCGCCAGCCTGATCAGCGAAGTCCGTGAGGCTATGGCTCCAGCCCGCCTTGTTCGTCATCAGACTTTCCTCAGCTGGATCTCGTAGTGGGCGCCGACCGGGTCGGTCTGGACGTTGACCACGTCGAAATCGTTGATCTTGTGGCCGATGTCCGGAACACCGCCGATCGTTTCGTTAGTCAGCGCGATCAGCAGCAGGTCGGTGGCGCGGATGTTCACACCGTCGACCTGAGCAATCTTGAAGGCGTCGAACACACCTCGGCCGGTGTAGGCGATGACAACAGGGTCGCCCGCCACCTCAGTGACCGGATCCCACGTTCCCGGCAGCGTCACGCCACCGCTGAATGGCTTCACTGCGTCCGCCAGATCAGTGTCAAAGGCCTCGGCCAGATCCGTTTGGATCTCTTCACGTATGCCCATGGGTCACCTGTACACGTTGAAGCTGAAGCCGCTGGCACGCCATGGCGCGAGCAGCCCCAGCGCGAACTGTACGCCATCGGGAAGCGCGGTGGATTTGCTGGTGTCGATCGAGGCGAACGTCTTGCTTGTGGTCACCGATCCGGCCTTCACCGTCTTGGCTTCCAGCGACCCCTCGGTCTGCTGTTGGTACAGCTTGCCCTCGGAGGCGACAACCGCTAGCTCGGCGCCGGCCTGCTTCACCCCTTCGGGAATGGCGTCCATATCGACACCGACCAGGTTGAGCGAGGCCAGATAGGCATTTGCCTGCAACACCGCCCGGGCTTTCTTGTCATCTGGAGCCCAAGAAGGCTCGAGTTCGGCGTCAACGTCCGCCACGGTGATGTAGGTAGCCATCAGGCCTCCGCTTGAATGAATGGGGCCGAAGCCCCGGGTATTACTGGTTGGCCTTCAGCAGTGCGAGCAGCTCAGGCTTCGAGTCGTTGACCTTGTAGGTCACGCCCTTGGCGTCGAGCTGTTCCTTGATCTGCACGACGGTCAGCTCGTCGAGCGGGTCGGTCGCGGCCGCCAAGCGGTCTTTCTCTGCCTGCGCCAGCAAGTCATCGACCTGCTTCTGCAGCTCTTCCGACTTACTCACAGCAGCATCGCGAGCATCCGCCAGGTTCTGCATGCCCGACTGAATGCCGGACAGGGCCTGATACAGGCGCATCGCTGGGCCTTCGCCTTCAACAGGATTCAGTACGCCTGCTTCAAGGCCGGCGGCCAGCGTATTTACTGCGTCGAGCTGCAGAGCCTCGCGGGACGGCTCAGCACCGCCGCCACTGTTACGGCCACCACCTTCTTCGATGCGCGATCGCGCGTGATCGACGCCACCAGTTTCACCCACGGTCTGCGGGCCGACGGTGATCTCGCCTTCATCACCCGAGAAGCCCCAGCGAGCTTTGATGTTCGGGTCGATTTGGTTGTCTTTTTTAACGGTCATGGGTTTCTCCTGGATCAGTGCTGCGCGGCGGGCAACTCACCCGCCGCGCGCTCGGTTACGGCGTTGGCGCAGTAACGAGGGAGGTGATGAACGCCATAGGCACCTGCTTGCGAGCGAACTTGCGCTCCCAGTTGGTGGCCAGCGCCAGGTCCGCCCAGTTCGCCGAGATCGGGCGAGTGGTGGTCGGGGTACCGGTGATGGTGGCGCTGGTGAACGAGAAGCCCAGCGGATGCACAACGAAGTTGCGACGAGTCCACAGGGTTTCAGCGCCACCACCGTTACCGCGATCAGGCGTGCGGTCGTATTCCAGGCCATCCTCGCCTTCCGGCTGCTGCTCGGCGTAGCCGATAGCGCCCGGGCCGAAGATGATCGACAGGTACTTGGCGGTTGGGCCGGTGCCGATCACAGGCAGACCGTCGTCCAGAACGACCGGCATACCTTGGAAGCGACCGAACTCTGGGGTCTGATCCGCAACCGGCGCGAAGTCGATCTGGTTCTGGATCGACAGCTCGGTATGAACCGCCGAGTGCATGGCGATGACGCTCAGGCCGCCCAACTGGCCGGAGTAGTCGCCCATCGTGCCCTTGGCGCGGATCACTGCCGCCGGATTGATGATGCCGCCGGCGTCTACGACCATGTCGCCGCCATTGGAGGCGATGTTGTCGTTGTAGATGCCCACTGCGGTGGCAATCGTGCGGCGCTGGGCCACGCGCTGCCAGTAGGAGATCAGGCGACCTGCCACGAACTCCAGCGGGTCTTGCTTGGTGATGTTTTTCACCAGGTTCATGCAGTTCCAGCCTTCGTTGAGGTACGCGGCGCGCGCCTGCATGGAAGCACTGGTGACCGACAGCGGTACCGCGATATCGGTATACACGTCGTTCGAGTAGTTCGACTCGATGGACGCGTCCAGGTCAACCCACCACGGAATGGTGAAGGTGTTCGACGGGCTGGCCAGCAGAGTGGTCATATCCGAGTTGGTGGTCAGGATGCCCGACTGGAAGAACGCGGTGCGCTCAACGGTGTTGACGGTGATGTAGTCGCGCAGCTCATCGCGGAACACGACGTCCGAGAGAATGGTTGGCATTGCTGAATTTCCTTTTACTTGGCCTCAGCAGCGGCTTTCATGCGCGCGTGCTCGGCGGGGTTGGTTCGGCGAAGCTCTACGCGCTCCATGCCGGTCATTTGGTCCCACGTTTTGGTGGCCCCGCCACCCTTACCCCCGGCAGCCCCGCCGCCGTTCGCTTGCGTGCCGCGCACCAGTGATGCGTAGCGCGGCGCTTGCTGGAATTCTTTTGCCAGGTCTTCGAGACTGGCGATGGTCAGGTTGCCGGAGGCGTCCGTGACCTTGACCTGGCCTTCTACGATCTTCAGGCGGCGCTGGACGAACTCGGCGAGGATCTCGGCGTTTTCGCCGTCGGCGATGCTGCTGGAGACCTTCGAGGCTGCCGACGTCAGGTCGCGTCGCTCAATGTTTGCGGTCAGTTCGGCCAAGCGCGTACGCTCTTGCTCAAGGGCTTGCTGAGAGCTGGTGTACAGCTGCTCGTATTCGCCGTTCGCTCGCTGCGATTCTTCTTGCAGGCGTCGCTGCTCCGCTTCGGCTGCGTCGCGCTTGCGCTTTTCTTCCTTCTTCTCGGTGAGTAGCGTTTGCACTTGGTTGCGCAAGCCTTCGAGGTCATCGCTGCCCGTAGGCAAGCCCTCAACGAAGAGAACGAAGTCATCGCCCATCGCCTTGTAGAGCGCCTGCATGGCCGCATCGAGCGCTTCGTATTCCGCCTTGCTGATCTTGTACTTCATGTCATCCCCCGGATGATTTGCCGTTGGCTCAGCCTCAGGCATAAAAAAACCGGCTCAAGGCCGGTCGTTTGTGTGGTTCTTTGTCAGAGCCCTGCTCGCTCGAAAGCCAGCGGCTCAAGGTCTTTCAGCTGTTGAAGGGTCAGCGTCTTGCCGTTGTCATCCACGAACTTCTCCAGCGTCAGCTCGCCCTTGGTGAAGAGCGCGTAGCGGTTCGGGCCAAGGATATCTCGCTGGAACGCAGCAGGCTGGCGCGAAAGCCACTCCTGATAGCTCGTCTTGCTGGAGACCAGCGTGACGCCGTCAGGGCCGATTGAGGGCCGGGTAGAACCGGGAATCTCGCGGGCAAACTGATCTTTCAGCACTGGCAGCGCGCCTGACCTGCAATTCCAGTGGCCGGGTGGCTTGGGGTCGTCCCATCCGTAGATGTGCTGATCCCTCGCCTGACACATGGCGCTGGTCTTGCTGTCGAGCGTGGAGATCCAGCGCCAGCCCTGCAGGATGTCGTCGTTGGCCTTGAGCGTTTCCATGCGCGCCGTGCTGGCGACATGGTTGGTCATGGTGCGAACGAGCGATGAAGCCTGATCCTGATGCAACTGGTGGATGCTGGTAAGACGCCGACCGATCTGCTGGCTGGTCTCGCCCAGGCTGGAGCCGATTTGAATCTCGCCGATGATCTCGGCTGCCTTCTTCGTGCCGAACTGGTCAAGCGCACCGCTGATGCTGATCCGCTGCACACCCTTGCGAGCCTCCAGCAACATCGGGTCAGCCAGTGCCGCCGCGCTCACCATCTCAGCTGATGGCACGTTGAACTGCACAACGGCCTTAATGACCTTGCCCAGCATCTTGCCGTTGAACTCAGCCTCATAGACCGCGAACTCGCCGAGGTCGAGCTGAGCTCTGCCCTTCATGTCGTCGTAGATGCCTCGCAAGTCGCCTTGGAGCGTTTCGATCTGCGAGGTATACCGACGCGTGCCGTAGGCGCTCAGTCCTGCCGCCACGCGAGCCTTCGCCGTATTGATGGCCTTGCTGATGAATGACGCCACCCGCTTCAGGTTGCCGCCGGCGTATCGCTGGACGTAGACCTGGTGCCGAGTGGTGGCATCCGTCAGATAGCCCTCACTACTCATCCTTCACCTCTGGCGGCTCGTTCGGTTTCAGCGGGTCGTCTTCGCTACCCGGCACCGGCGCCTCGCCCTCGCGATCTTCGTCGATGTCGTCATCCGTGCGATCAGACTCCAGCACGCCCGCCTGACGCAGGTTAGTGCGCAAGTCCTTCTTGGCGATGATGCCCTGTTGCCAGAGCTGCATCTGAGCCAGGATCGACTGAGCATCCATGACCTGATCGAAGAATTCCTGATTGAGCCAGAAGACCGTCCCGGTCTCGTCGATCGCATCCATCATGAAGCGCTGGGCATCGAACAGGGAAAGCCGCACAGCCTCGGACACGTTGCCGGCGATCGTGCCCAGCACCGAGTTATCCGAGCTGTACCGGATGCGAACAGCCTCTGCCGTCTCGGCGCCGCCGCCCTGCTGGACGATACGAGCGCCGATCATGAGCATCTGATCTTCCTTGTCCTTCATCAGCTCGCGGGCCAGTTGCGTTTCGTTGGCCTGCAGCATGATTGCAGTCCCGGACTTGCCGAGGTTGTGGCCCCGGCGCGAACCAATATGCATGCCGTTCGGGTTCAGCTTCACGAACTCAGTAGGGTCAATGTCCGTGGTGATGAACAGGCTTGGCTGGGAGCTGATGAAGCCAGACTCTTCCACCGTTGCGCTGTTGCCGTAATGGAGAATGTTCACCTCGGCCAGGTCTTCGAGCGGCGCCTTGTCGATGCTGGCGTCGTTGTTCTGGGAGCCGAAGAAGTGGAACGGGATGTGATCGAATGACTTGCCAGTCTTGTCGGTCGGGTTCGTCTCTACGCCGTCCGGGGTGTCTTCCGTGTACACACGCTGAACGTAATTGCCGTCGATCAGCATCAGCGCGCGGTATTGATCCTTGGCGGTGAACTCGAACCCGTCAGCCGTGGCTTCGTTGATCTTTTCGTGCAGCACTACCAGAGTCAGCCGGCGTACACCGTCGATCACATCCTCGCGCCAGTTGACGATGCTCTCGGCCGGATAGAAGTGAACGTAGGCACGCGCATTCGCGGCCTGGGCGACTGTGAGAGACGTCTGACCCTCTGGCAGCTCCACCTTTGGAAAGTCCACCAGCAGCCCGCCACGACCAGTGTCGAGGCATTCGCCGGTTGCCTCCTTGCACAGTTGCTCAAGGCTGGATCCGTCGCCGCTGACGTTTTCGAGAAGGTAGTCGATGGCCGGAGGCAGTTCGATTTCCGCCGTCTTGCGGAAAACCGCTCCCAGCAGGCCGGTACGCGTGCGACCGGTGAAGTTGAGGAACATTGCCCGCTTTTTGAGCTGCTCATAGCGCGCGATGTTCTCGGGCGACTGATTGAGCGGGTCAGGCATGGGCAGATATTCGTTGTACTTGCGAACCTCTCGCGGCCCGGCTACGCAACGCTTGACCAGCTGCCAACCGGGCAAGGCATCGCTGTACTCCTGCCTGATGGCGCTGTAGTTGGGCATTGCATATAGCCTCAGAAGGTGAACGTGACAGGAATGTGGGTCATGGTGACGCGCTTGGTCTTGGCGACAGCGAAGTAGCGGAAGGCGTCAGCAGGGTGAGACGCCCAGTCATGAAGCGGCTTGTCTTTCCAGCAGCCCTTCTTGTCGTCCCACTCTTTGCGGTAGTTCTCCAGCGCGGTGATGCCCTCTTCGCACTTCGCCTCGTCAAAGGCGCAGAGCCCGAGGATTTCCCGTGCCTGATCAATGCCGTCGTCGACGCCGATCTTCGGCACGACCTGGAACGTCATGCGGTAGTGCTGGCCGTCGATCTCGTAGCCTTCGCGCGCCATTTCCCGGCGGGTCTTGGCATCGCTACCGAACTCGCGGTTGTCGATGTCGTGCGGCCCCCAGTGTTCGGAGTAGGTGTAACCCTTGTCCTTGAGCACCTTCATGTAATGCCGCAGGCCTTCCCCGCTGTTCTGGTAGAAGTCGATGACGTGGTACTCGTTGCCGACCTGACGCACAAACCAGATGGCCGTGGAATCGCCGACGCCGATGTCCCAGAAGGTCATCACCGGCAGGTGACTGTTGTCTGGCAGCGTGCCGATGCGCTGAGCGGCATACAGCTTTGTGAACTGCTGGGCGTAGTAGGCGCCCTCGATCGACTGCTGGAATGCTTCGGCCGGAATCGATGGGTATTCCCGCTTCATGTCGTCGCCGAGGGTCTTCTCCTTGGCGGCGTACCAGGCGCGCTGGCCGGGGTTGGTGTCGATGCCGTGCTTGGCGAACAGCTCGTTGAAGTAGTCGGTCAGGCGCTGCGGGATGACCGCTTCGGCAGGATCGAGCCAGTAGGCCTTGTTCTTCCACCAACTGAAAAAGAAGAACTTCCAGTCCAGCTTGCCCAGCGGCGTACCGGACAGCAGCTGCTTCTCTGCGCTCTGCGAGTACTCGAAGAAGTAGCCCGCCCGCCCCTCCGCCGTCGATTCAATCGTGACGAAGCAATCGGTGGCGACAGCCTCGAAGGCGCCGGTGACGATCTCTCTGGCCTTGTGGGGAAACTTGGCGCAGATCTTCCCGAACTCGGATACGTGCAGATACCGTAGAGTCCCGCCCCGGAAGGACGTGGACACGTAGAGCGATCCGCCTTTGCTGAACACAAGCTCACCAGCAGCATCGTTAGAAGCAGGATTGGCGGCGCGTATCTCTTTAGGCAGGTTGTCGTAGGCATATTTGACCTTCTCCCGGAACAGGCGCTTGGCGTCGTTCAGGGTGTGAGCGATCAGCGCGCACTTCGCCGACTCGAATAGAGCGGCGTCGAGCTGGATGATGCAGCACTCAGTAGTGAAGCCGAGCTGCCGAGCCTTCAGGATGATGTTGCGGGTATGCATCCCATCGAAGTATTCAATCTGCTCGTCCGTCATCCGGAAGCGGACTTTCTTGCCCTGCTTGTCGGTGATGAAGTAGAGATTGTTCAACCGCCAACGCTTATCCCGGAGCAGCTTCATGTGCTCGGGCTTCATGTCAGGCGTCCTTCGATAGTTCGTCCATCATCGCGGCCAGGGTATCGACTGTCTTGTCACCCTCTTCCGTGTCGAGGTTGTAGGCCTGGCGCTCGCCCTTGATGACCTTGAGCTGGGCATCGACGCCCGCGTTGAGCGATCGGGAGAAGTCGCCGATGTTCGCCTCGTTGACTGTCATGGCCTGAAGCGCGGCACTGAGCTTGTTCGCAATGCCTCGCCACTGAGCCAGATCAACCCGGTGCGCGAGCACTACAGAGGCAACCTTGTCGGAAGCCTCCTCAATGATCTGTTCTTCGGTTACCAGTGGGTCTTGGTAACTTTCCGTGGTAACCGCGTTGGTAACCTTTCGTTTGGCTGCGGCTCTGACCTTATCCGTCAGGTCGCGCACCCAGCCTTCCTTCTTCGCTCGCTTGGCAATCGCTACGTGAGAGATGTTGCTCTCTTCGGCGATTGCTCGAACTGAAAGCGACCCAGCCCGGTAGGCTCGTTCGATCGCCTCCCAGTCGGGTTGCTTGGTTGTCATGGGGATCCTTATTTTTGCTTAATGGTCATCGTGCGGATGGTGCCGCCGGTGTAGATGTCTCGCTTCATGGCGGCACGAACCGCGCCCACCGCGTTTGCCCCCATATCCATCGCTGCTAAGGCATAAGCGGAGCCACTGCCAATAGCGTCAGGGTTGGATGGGTCGAGCTCCTGCTTCCAAAGGCCCGTCTTGTCGTCGTGGCCGACCATCATCAGCTTGCCACCATCGACGACATAGCCCGAACACTCCACAGGAACAAGCGAGGGGGTTCCGAAGTAGGCGGCAATCAAAGCCTTCTCGTCGCATACAGCTCCAGCCAGGAAGAAACTGACTCCATCAACGGTCGCGCACTTCAAGCAATCATCTGAGACGATCGCGCCCGACCTGGTCTGCCGCGAGTCATAGGCGATAACACCGTCCTTGTAGGCAATGGTTGTCATGTGGGCCTCAGCTGAATGGATCCGCAGGTTTGGCGATCGAGCGAACGAACCACATGAAGCCCTGCTGAAGATTGGTCTTGGCCAACGCCAACAGCCGAGGGCCAACACCTTCAATCTGGCCGATCTGCTTGAACAGTTCGCCGGCGTCGACCTCCAGAGCCTTGATCGAGTTCATGCCGTCGATTTCAGACTGAGTCAGGTCGCGGTAGCCGGTGATCTTCTTGTGCTGGTTATCCATGCTGCTCTCCTCGTCGCGTGTCGCGACACAATTTGCACTCTCGCGAAACGTGTCGCGACCTACTTGCTCTGACTGCGCTTGATCTGCGCGTCCACCTGATCTGCGCAGGTGTCGAGCAGGTTGATGGCTTGGTTCTTCAGTTCCCACAGCTGGCCGTTGTCGGCGAGGTCTTCATCAGCTACCCGCTCGCATGGCACCAGCTCAGGGGGCTCGACTCTTACTGCCGCTGTCTTTGTTACCAGTGGCGGCTTTCCCGCGCAGGCCGTCAGGCAGAGGCTGAGCAGCCCAATCACGAACAGGCTTGCTGTTGCGTTTGAGTTCTTCAAAGTTCTTCTCCGCCTTTCTGGCTTTGGCCTGACTGGCCTGTAAACGCTTGTTCAGGTCTTTCTGGTAATCGGCGTTGCGCTGGGCTTCGGCGCGCAGCGTCGTGATCGTGGCCTGGCTTTCGAGGTTGGCGTCGACCGCCTTCTTTTTCTCGCTGGCTTCGAATGCCACCTCCCCGCGAAGGGCGACGACGCGCGACTGCTGAATCCCAATGAGCAGCAGGCCGACCAGGGCGATGATGATTGCTGCAGCGAAGGTCTTCATGCGGCATCCGCCTTGCGACCGAGGAATCGGGTCACCAGTTCGCGAATGGCTGTCACGCCGAGGAACCCAATAGTCCCTCCGGCGGCGACCGACAAACTGGAAGGCCAGGCCATCCACTCGATAATGCTGGACGCGACCAAGCTCAGCGATCCACAGATCAGCGCCTCGAAAACGATACGGCGCTTACTGGTTTCCTTCGCGTCGTACATGACTCGAAGCAACGATACGGTGATGGACATGATCACGCCCTGCCAGAGCGGATTGCTCAACGCCAGCCAGATCTTGGCCCATGTGTCTGGCTTGTCAGGCATGTTTGGCATCCGGGTTGCCTCCCCCATGGGGAGATTGATAAATCCGGCGTCCGCTGCACTCCCAGCTCGGGGCAATGGGTGTGGGGAGCCGAAAACGAAAAAGCCCCTGCGAGTGCAGAGGCCCTGAATAGGTGCGCTCGTCTTTCCGAGCTGTCGGCCAAAGACTTTCCCAGCGTCAACGCCCCTTTGCATCGATCTCGCCCTTCCTGTCTCGCGCCACTCCACAAGCATGTGAGGTCAGAGTGCACGGGCTGCCGGTGTTGATTCCGTACGTCGCACCATCCGGCTATCGACGTCCAGGCCTTCCCTAGGGCTGTCCTGGCTACAGGTGAAACTACAGATTCTTCTTATGGATGCGCCAACCCATGGCGACACCGGGGTGGAGGTATTCTCCGGTCTGCGGATGGCGTGAGAAATCCGTCTCCCCCACCTGCCGCGCGACTACCTCCCACGCTGTTCTGGCGCGCTCCAGCAGATTTGCTTTGGCCTTCAGCTTCATGCGCACCTCCCAGCGAGTCGAATTCGAGGCAATAAAAAACCCGGCGCGGTGGCCGGGTTTAGTTTGTCAGTCCTACACACGCAGGAATGACAGGATGGGTGAATAATGCGACATGGCGACATGACATTGCAAGCCCTTTTGAGGGACTATTTTATGCCGCCTCGCTTTCCAGCACTCCGACTGCTTCAAGCATGTGTTGCGCCTCGACCAGAGCCTCGTTCACCAGCGACTCCAGCCCGTCCTTGATGGCCTTGTTCCAGCGCTGGTAGGTGCGCTCCGTGAGCCCCTGAGAATCCCAGTTCGTCATGTCGTAGTTCGAGTCGGCCAGGACGATCATCTCGCCCGGCTTGTCCTCTGCTACGGCGCGCGCATGCTTGTTCGCCCGGGCAACGTCAGCGTCTGCTGCCGCGTTGCGCCAATCCCACTGCCCCTCCTCCTTGTTCTCCCGGTGCTTCGGCGCCTTGATCTGGGTCACCGCTCGCTGAATGCCCTTCACCTGCTGCGGTACCGCCCAAACGAGAACGGCCTGTTGCGTGAAGCGCTGCGGCGCTGGACTCTTCACCACGGCGACCAGCCGGCCGATGGAGTCGATCTTGCGGCCACGGTGCGTGCTGTACTTCGCCACCAAGGCGTTCCAGTGCCTCGGGGAAAGCTGGGCGTGCAGGAGCTTGTGCACGATGCAGTCAGCCAACAGCGCGGCATCCTTCCCGGATATCTCGCCCTTGAGCTTGCTGGCCTGCACCCGGGGCTCGACGTTGCATCCGCCGGAACTGTTGATCGTCTCGGCGGCCAAGGCCCGAACTACTGCTGAGATCACATTGTGGTAATTCATGCTGCCTGCCCCTTTTTCAGTTCGCGGGTCTTGGCCCGGTATTCGGCGGTGATCGCCTTGAGTTCGTCTACGGTGTGCTTTCGCGGTTCGTGGTCGGCTTCAAGCGCTTCGACGGCCTCCAGGCCGATGCGGGCGATAAGACCAGTTCGGAAGCCTTGGGAGACGGTGTATCCCTTGCGGGCGTGCATGTAGGAGCCTGAGTTACAGGCCTTGCACTGAAGCCATATGTTGGATGGTTCTAGGCGCAGCTCGGGCCGTGCGCCCTTGCCAAGGAAGTGGCCGGCATCGAACGCACCTCCAGTCTTCCAGCCCTGCGCCGCCAGAATCGATTCCTGCGATTCCCCACAGCTCATGCAACCGCTGCCGATGCTCAGCTCATAGGTGCGCCGGTAGTCCCGGACTGCCTTCTCGGCATCCTTGAGGTGGTCGCCGCGACTTTTCAGGGCCTCTTTGCGGACCTTGATCTCGCGGCGTTCGCGCTGGGCGAACGACTTGCGCTGCTTCTCCTGTCGCTGGCGGATGATCGCTACTGCACAGTCAGGTGAACACCAAGTTTGAAATGGCTGCGCAGGGACGAATGTGGCCCGGCATCCGGCGACTCGGCATTTCTTCGGGCGGGACTGCTTCACAGTGAGGCTCATAATGCTTTCCTTGCTGCTCGCTCTACTTCTTCCTTTCGGGCTTTGCGCTTGCGTTCGAACTCTGCGAGCGATTGCTTGCGGCGCCGCTCGATGAAATGTCCAGCAATTACCCCGACGACCAAGGAGAGGAAAATCACAATCCAGAATTGCTCTGCTGGAGTCATCAATACCGCCCTCCCCACTTGTCCTGCTCAGTCCAGCGCACACCATGCTCGGCGCCGAAGGCATGCATCAGCTCGAATAGATCGCTGAACCACTTCTGGGACTGCTTGCGGGTCGATACGGCCATCACGACGAATCCACCGTCGAGGCCTGGCTCGGCGCGCTGCTTCTCCAGCGAGGCACTGAAAAGGCACTTCCAATCCTCACTGGTCAGCTTCTTGCCGTGCCAGACCACCTGCTCGGATACGTCCTTGAGCATTGCCCACATCTTGCGGTTGCAGACGTCAGGGCGCTTTTCGTCCTTGATCACCACGATCTTCGGCTTGGTGAAGTCGGTTGCGTGCAGGACGCCCATGAGGCGGCTGATGTCGCGTTGGCTGCGGATTGCGAATTCCGTGCTCATGACTGCTCTCCATTGCTCAAGGCGGCTTTAATCCGAATCACCGTAGTCGTCGAGCATTTGGCAAGCCGAGCGGTAGGGCGAACCCCATGCCCGTTCTGAAGCAGGTCGATCACCCGCGCATGAAGATCCGCGTCAACCGGCCTTCCTTGATACTTGCCTTCGGCTCTCGCTTTTTCGATTCCTTCGGCCTGCCGTTCTTTACGGATTGCGCCTTGCGCAGCCTTTTCGCCCTGCAGGGCTTTGAGCTCTATGAGCGCCGTCTGCAATTGGCGTGAAAACCCTGCTGCTGCACTTTCGCATTTATCGGCATAGGCTCTATGCCTCTCAACCTCAGCCTTGAGGGTCTCTAACTCCTCCAGAAGCTCCACTACCGCTCTGCCGGTCGCTCTGCGCATCCATGCAGCCTCGTCTCCCTCGGCGATAGACGTGCAGGATTCGATAGCCTCGGCCAGCCGCTTCAGTTCGGTGTAATCGCTCATCTGCACTCCTCCAATGCGGCGGGAAATCCTTTTTGGTCGGTGACCACCTTCACGCAAATGAGCGTCATGCCCCGGGTGGACTCCGAAAGCAGCCAGCTGTAAGAAGCGAATGCCGTGAGCAAAAACAGAATCCACAATAAGTCTTTGGGTATTTTCATCAGAACCCTTCCTTGCCGCGCTGAGATTCCCAGTCGAACGGGACCACGATCATTCCGCCCTCGCGCAGACGGTCGACGCAGCGATCACCCATGGCGGCCGGCAACTGGCTGGCTTCGAGGTTGGAGATCACCACCGTCGGGCGCTCCTGCTCGTACCGGCCGTTGATGATTGCGAACAGGGTCGTCAGCTCGAAGTCGCTCGGCTGCTCCTTGCTCACGCCTACCTCGTCCAGCACCAGCAGATCGGGGTCGATCAGGCTCGACAGAATCTCGGCCTCGCTGCGTCCGCTGTGCTTGTCGTACGTGGAGCGGATCGCCTGAAGGATTGCGCCGACAGTGCGGTACACGGCCGTGCGTGACGTGTTGTGCAGCAGCTCGTTGGCCATGCCGGCGCCGAGGTGCGTTTTCCCGGTACCGGGCTTGCCGATCAGCACCATGCAGCGACCGGTCTTCAGGATCTCGTCGAAGATCTGGACGTAGTGCTGGCAGAACCGGAGGGCTTTGCGCTGGCCGTCGTTCTCGGCCTGGTAGTTGCCCAGGGTGCGAGTAGCGAATCGTTTCGGGATCAGCGCGTCGCCCAGCTTGCGAGCAAGGGACATGCGCAGTTCCATTGCTTTGTTCGCTTGCTCGGCAGCTTCGGACTTCTCCCGGGCAATGCGGCTGCACTCGGGGCAGTTGCTTCTCAGCTCCCTGTTCAGGACCGAGAAGACTCGCTGCTCGTAGGCGCCGTGGGTTTCGCACTCGGCTGGCTGGATGCGAGTGCCCGGCGGCAATTCTGGAGTGGGCTGGACTGGCTCAGAGCGCATAGCTGCCGTCCTCCCGCATTTTCAGGCCGGACGTGTAATCGCGTTCAGCGAAGCCGTTGTGGCGGGATTGCGGGAACGGGTGCACGTTGCTGGCGACTTTCACTTCGTCTTCCCAGCGCTTGCCGTTCAGCCACGTCGCTGGGTGGGGAATGAACTGCCCGCCGTCCTTGACCCATGCCTCGCAAACGACTTGGGCGGCCAGGCCTTCAGCAATCTGGCCGAACAGGTCAGCAGTGACCTTGAGTTTCTTCCAGGCTTTTTCAGCTGCGGCTTTACCCTTCTTGTTCGGGTACATTTTCCAGAACTTCGGGAAGAGGTCATCCACCATCGGTGGAGTGTTGTTTTTGTTCTTATCTGTATCTGTATCTGTATCTTTATGGTTGCCATTCCGTTGCAACGTATCGTCAACGTTCGTTGAACGGTCGTTGAGTTCTTGTTGTTTTTTGAGGGCCTTTGCTCGAGCGGACGCCTTACCCGCGTTGGAGGCAGTGACGACTTTGCTGTTGACTGCCTCGAGATCTGCTTCGACGCGGAACTGCACCCAGTGCGTTTCCGTGACGTGGAAGAACTCACTCAACGTATCGGCAACGGACGGCCAACGTTCGTTGGGAATCCGTGCGACAGTCGCGAGGCGATCGATTCGCAAAGGCTTGCCCGTCTGCCAGTAGCTGAACAGCAGGAGCATGTACGCGCCATGCTCTTCCGCAGTCAGGTGCGTGGTGTCAGCCAAATAGTCGGCGACGTAGAACTGCATGTACGGAAGCGCGGCCATCATTCGACCCCCTTGAGATTGTGCTGAGCCCACAAACCGGCAATCCAGTTGACGCCCTTGGGGGTGAATTTGGATTGGTTGTAGGCGTGGCCGCTGTCGCTAGTGCCGGCTTTGACTTCAAAGCGGCCAGCGTCGATGTGAGGCTGATAGGCCTGCCACTCGCCGCCCATGCGATACATGATCTTTTTGTCGAGCAGGAACTCACGAAAGCGCGATTCGTTGGCCTTCAGGAGCTTCGCTACTTGGCGGAATCCCTTCAGCCCAGTTGATTCCACGTAGCGCTCAACGAAGGCAATCTTCGGCGCGGCCTCAATCAGGGCCTGATTGGCAGCCTGCTGAAGCTCGAACTGCTCAGCCCACGCGCGGGCGGCTGCGGCAGGATTGGAGAAGTCTGGGAGCGTGGCGAGAACCCGAGGGCCTTCCAGCTGCTTCAGCTTTTGAAGCACGGATCGGCGAACCGCTTTCGATTCGCGCATCCCTACCAGCATGCATTGGTCGAGAGTCAGGCCGTAGGTAGCAACCTGGTTGCCGTGGAGGGGGGTGTAATATTTTTGCACCCCCTCCAGATCATCGCCCAGCTCGTCTTCAACCCGGGAAAGGAAATGGTCGTTGCGAACCTTCGGCTCGCCGGCTTGCTGGCGCGCCTCGTTGATCATGTCGCGGAGGGTGATTGTTGAAATGAAACGCGACACGTTTTCACGGTTGCCAAATTGTGTCGCGACACTGGCCGGGGTATTGATTGTTGATGTTGTGGTGTGCATATAATTCGTCCCACAGAGATGCTTAAGAGAGCCGGGTCACTACCCCGGCTTTTTTTCGTCCCGAATTTGGCAGAGGCCCTCTGGATTACCCCGAAGAGTCCCTGCCAGAGGCCCTCATTGGGGTCACCAGTTGAAGGACTGGCGCCTTCTTCCTTCCCACCTCGGAAAGCGCCCCACTCGCGATGGCGGTTTCCATTACTTCGTTGATCGCACGGCTGAAGCTCCAGCCGTTTACGCGCATCAATTCCTCCACTCGCTTTCGAGTAGGCGGAGGAAGCCTTTCAAGCTCTACGGTCATTTGGCCCTCCAAAGGGGCTTCAGCCCGCGATATCTTCTTGTTTGTCCTGCATCAGTTCCTCGATCACGCCATTGGCCACTGCCCATTCGATGATTTCGTAGAGGTAGGTGGCGTGCTGCATACGGGTTTTGGTCGCGGCCTTACGCAGAATCCGATCAAGCACCGGTTCAAATCGAACCTTCACCGGGATGGCGCGCTTTTGATTGGGGTCCATGTACATGCTTCGATGCTCCTGGCTGTTGAAATTGGTTATGCAGCTGAAAGTGTTTGGCCGGGCGCAGACTTGATCTGCGCCCAAGGAAAAGATGGGCAGAGGTCGGCGCGATCAACTGCGCCTCCGGTCAATGCCTCGATTTCGATCGCACGCTTGGCAGGAACAGCGCGCTCTCCGGAACACCACTGGTTAACTGTTGGCGCAGCAACCCGCAGGCGGCGCGCCATTTCCGCTTGGCTGCCGAGCAAGCGGGATGCTTCTTTGGCTGCTTCTGCTGGTTTCATGAGTTCTCTCCTGGAGATGTTGCGGTGAATATAAGGCATTACCTTATCTCAAACAAGCCATTGCCTAACCAACTATTCGAAAGGCTAAATTAGGCAATGCTTACCGGCCCAGAATTAGGCGCCGCCATCGAGGCCGCGCGGATCGCCAAAGGCGTATCCAAGAAACAGCTCGCAGACGACTTCTCCGTGAAGCCTCCGTCGGTACAGGGGTGGGTGAAAAACGGCAGGATCGACAAGTCCAAACTGATGGACGTGATCGCATATTTCTCAGACGTAGTTGGCCCTTCCCACTGGGGGATGCGGCCAGGCTTCACGTATGAGAGCCTCGGCGAAGGTTCGGGAAATGGGCTTGTTGTCGAAGAGCCCGAAACAGGATCGACTGCTGCCGATAAGTTTCGCGCGATGCTCGCCGGCAAAAGGCTCGACGAAAGCAAGTTGACGAAGTTGCTCGCGATCGCCGAGAACGACGCGCTCGATGAATCAGTTGGCGTTCTGGTGCAAGACGCTTATCGGCCTGGCAAAGTCGGCGATGAGGTGTGGATTGCCCACTACGACATTCGTGGGGCGATGGGTGGCGGCGAGGTCAACCACGATTACCCCGAACTGCTACAAGATGTGCGTGTCAGCCCTTCCCAGCTGCGCGCAATGGGTGTCGAGTTCAAAGAACACTTCCACCTCAAAATGATTACCGGCTGGGGTCAGTCGATGGCGCCGACGATCAAGCATGGCGACCCGCTACTGGTGGACATCAGCGTCAAGGACTTCATCGGTGATGGAATTTACTTTTTCTCGTACCAGGGCTTTCAGTACATCAAGCGCCTGCAGATGAAGGGTAAGGATAAATTCAAGATGATTTCTGACAACCGCAAGCACAAAGCAGAGGACATCTGGCTGGAGGAGACGTACATTCAGGCGCGTGTTCTGCTGGTTTGGAATGCGAACTTGGTGTAGCGCCCGATCGTGAAAAAGCCCGCCAAATGAGCGGGCTTTTTTGTGTCTTTTAGAAAGGCGCCACTTCCATTACAGGCTCCTCTTCTACCGGCACCATCCGCTCTTCTTCTGATGAAGGTTCCCAGCGCAGCGTGAAGGAATCGTCTTCATCGTGACGCGTCATAGCGATGCCGTCAGCTTCGGATAATGCGCCCAGTATTTCCGACCACTCCCTCTCCCCGTCCGTATCAAGCCGATGAATCCGCACCTCGCGCCGCTCTTGGGCGATCGGGTGATTGATCATCGACGACACGCGCAGCTGAAGCCGCTCCATGGAGTGCATCGGTCGAATTCCTGACTCTTTCTTATTGCTCTGCTGCGCCATAAAACCTCCTCAAAAATGCTGTATATCCATACAGGTTAGGCGAAGCTTAACGGCTTGCCTTGGAAAAGCAATCCCTCCCCGACCAGATCAACCGAAAGAAAAAATCATGAAAATAATTAGGCATTACCTATTTACAGAAATTAGGCATTGGCTTATCGTTCACCCATCGCAGCGACACACAGCCACTGCAAAGGGCCTCAACAGACCCGCCGCTCTTTAACAACCCAAACCATTCGCGGATCGATCCCCGGAAACGGGCAGCCCTTGAGGCATCGCTGGAAACGGCGAACAACGCGAACCATAAATTTCGATCCCCATGTCAGCTCTGGAACTGAACCACGCCCGGCTCTGGTTACCGGACCAGGTCGACCTGCTGATGCGTCTGGATTTAGCAGTCACCGACCTGCGCTGTGAGCACTCCCTGCCGGAGCCGAGATGAGGCGCTTTACCGGCAAAGTGCGAAGCAGTGACTTAAATGCGCCTCCCGGGATGGCGAGTAATCCCGTACCGACAGCCAGATGATTCAAGCCAGTGACGGCCGCCAGCAGCGGGTCACGGAGAACAGATTTACTGATGCCGCTTCGATGAGGCGGCATTGGAAATCAACGGAGGAAAAGTACATGGCTCAATTCGATATTGATTCACACCTCAGCAACGGCAAGCGTCTCGAATGGCTTGCCCTCCCAGATGCTGGTGAGCGCGCTGACGACGTGCTCAGCAAGGTGAAGCAGGCGGCCATCGACAAGTTCGGCGGCGTCGTTTTCTTTAACCGCTGGGAGCGCGTCGTGGCGAGCAATGGCTACATCACCGTGCGGATGTATGCGTGATGAGGCTGTTCAAACCCATGAAAGGGTGTCGCGTCTTTACGAGCGACAAGCACATGACCAAGCCAGCCGGTGAGCTACTCGGCTGGGTGGATCGGGTAGATGAAAACCTCTGTTACTTCCGCGAGGTTGGCGGCGGCATGGATGTTTTGATCTGGCGGTTCACCAACAGCGGGAACGGTAGCCAGTACCTGAACGCTTGGCATGAGTTTTTGGCATGACGATTTCACTGGCTGGCCTTGGCGACAGGGCCAGACGGGAAATCAACCGGAGAATCACGATGACGCGCAATGAACATGAAGAAGTCGAAAGCTATGCACTGGCAGCAATGATCGGCCTTGTCTCTGCGAACGATTATCCACCCGAGCTGATCGCGGCCAGAGCCTTCGATATCGCCGAGGCATTCCAGCAAGAGAAGCTCAACCGCATTGGTGATAAACCACCATTTGACTGCTGAGCAACCAGCGCCACGACAGCCTGTCGTTAACTGCCCGATCCTCTCTATGAGAGCGCATCGGGGTGTGATTTGGAGTTTGCCTCGGCGGATCAGGGGCGCCCTGCGTGCGGGGTGGTGTCGACTAGGTAGCGCTGCCGAAATCGACGTAATTCTTTTGGGTTCGAATCCCTACCAAATCACACCCGATGCGGACGAAACTGCGGCCTATAACCGCCCACCTGCATTAATCCCAGAATCGGTTGTCATCGAGCGCTGGTGAACTGAACACGGCCGTGGAACTCGTCGCCGGAGACGTAACCGGCATCCCTCCCCCGAAAAACCCCGAATGCACTCCCCTCCGCGCCCAACGGCAACCAGCGGAGCGGATGAGTGCATCCGACTTTTGTTGGATCAATCAACGAATGGAGAAAGCCATGAATTTTCAGCCACCAGATCCGGAACGCTTCGGGTCGTGCTTGAAGTGCAATAGCCTGATCGAGGAGTCGGAACAGTCAGGCGGCGTGTGCTTCGAGTGCCAAGCCGTCGACGCCGCAAAGGAACCGGCCTTTCCTGTTGGCGCCAACGAATACGGCGGGCACGGCACCTGCTTCGGGGTCACGGTTCGCGACTACTTCGCAGCCAAGGCAATGCAAGGCATCTGCTCTCACGCAGACACATGGGGCTTGATCAGCAACGAGAAAATCGCAGCTGCATCTTACGAGCTCGCCGACGCCATGATCGCCGCCCGCTCCGCCTAACCCCAAACACTGGAGGTCGCCATGGCCCGCACCTACGAGTATTGGACGGTCAAGGATGGCGAGGACGTCTCGATCAACCTGACCGTTGTTTATTTTTCCCAATCGAAAGGAAATTTCAGTTCGCAAGCTGCCGATCCCGATGAGTACTTCGGGCATTGCGAAATCAATTGGGAATCGAAGGACGACACCAGCTTTATGACGGAATCCGAGATCGCCTCAATGGAGGAATGGCTTGTAAACGAGCATTCCGAGTATCTGGCCGATCAAGCCTATTACGACTGACCCGCCAAGCTGGAGGCAACCATGAACGCAGCACTGAAACTCTGCCAGGCCATGCACGACGCGCAGTTGCCTCGGATGGCGGCCGAAAGACCTTTATCGGAAACCGAAAAGGCTTGGGTTGCCAACGGCGTGGAGCAGTTGGTGCGGCTCGAGAACGACGTAACGTTCAATCGCCGTAATCGCAGACCCCAAGGCGTCACGGTAGATGATCTGGCCCTTGCGGTAGATGAGCATGTGAATGGTCGAGCTGCTGACTTCCAGATCCACACGCCAGCTCTCGGCTATCTCTTGATCTCTGCGAAGCACGGTCGCGCCGACAAAACAGCCGCTGATGAGCTGCTGGGCAACAGCGAACATGCATACGGCAAGCTCGGCGAGCTGGCTGAGGCCCTACTTCGGCCCTTGGCTCGTGACGCGCTGATCGCCCAGGCCGAGGATGACTCACTGTGAGCATGAGCCCGCACGTCCTCATCGGCGAGGAGCTGGAGACCTTGAGAGAGCCAGCAACACCGATCAGTTGGTCGGTGATGATCCAGAAAACGCTCACCGAAATGATGGCCGACGAGCGCATCACCATCGAAGAATTCAACCACTACTGCGGGCGCCTCAACAAGATTGTTGCAGGGCGCAAGGAGTTGTCATGACCACGCCAATCTACAAGTCTCTGGTCGATGAGCAAATTGAAGAACTGCCATCCGACCGAATGATCTTGGCATTCACCCACACCAAGTGGCTCGGTGCGCTTTCACTGGCGCACGACGCGGGTATCCCGGACGTGCATGCATGGAGTGGCCGGGCCTGCATGTGTGGTGAATGGACGGTCGCCTACGAGGTGAAAGCATGAATCTCGTCTACTGGGTTCTAGTCGTGATTCTGGTTGCCGGCGCAGGCGCCTACGGCATCGTGAAAGACGGCCAGGGTACTTGCCAGGTGCCCCGCTCCACCACCTACAACGTGTTCCGATGACCGGTCGGCAGATGGCACGCCGCATTCTCATTCGGCGCGGATCGTTCTCTGACATCGGCGTTTTCACCTTCCTGATGCTGCTCAGCGCCCTCGCCGACCGCATCACTCAATAACCCAAGCATTCAATCGCTGCGCATGTCGCGGCAAGGATTCCCCATGTCCGCAGTAATGAAACAGGCTGATCATCTGCCAGCCATTTCCGAGGACGCACTCGTCGAAGTCCTGAGCGGAAGCCTGTATCCAGGCGCGGCGCACAACTCGGTAGTGATGGTGCTGGCCTACTGTAAGGCCGCCCAGCTCGATCCGATGCTCAAACCAGTGCACATCGTTCCGATCTATCAGAAAGGTCGTGGGATGGTCGACACCGTGATGCCTGGCATTGGCCTGTACCGCATTCAGGCGGCACGTACCGGGCAATACGCCGGCATCAGCGACCCTGAATACGGGCCACCGATCACCGCCAAGCTTGGTGGTGTCGATGTCACCTATCCCGAGTGGTGCCGAGTGACGGTAAAGCGCCAGATGTCTAACGGCCTTGTGGCCGAGTTCACAGCCAGCGAGCGCTGGCTTGAGAACTATGCCACTGCCAGCAAGGACACTGTCGCCCCGAACTCGATGTGGAAGCGCCGAGCTTTCGCCCAGCTCGCCAAGTGCGCCGAGGCGCAGGCGCTACGCAAGGCGTTCCCCGAGGTCGGATCGGCGCCGACGGCAGACGAGATGGAAGGCAAGACTTTCGACGAGGCTCCGCGCGATGTGAGTCCGCAGCGGCAGCAAGAGCCTGAGCCCGAGGCTCTTCCGCCCTACTCCGATGATCTCCTGAAAGAGAACATCGCCAAATGGCAGCCACTGGTTGATGCCAACCGAACCAGCCCAGAACACCTGATCGCGACCATCAGCAGCAAATACACGCTGAGCCCGGCCCAGATCGAAAAAATCCAGAACCTCAAAGCCATCGACGGAGACACAGCATGAAAATTCACAACGTAGCTCAAGGCTCCGCCGAGTGGCACGCATTGCGCGCTCAGCACTTCACCGCCTCCGAGGCGCCCGCAATGATGGGCGCTTCGAAGTACCAGACCCGCACCGACCTGCTGACCATGAAGAAAACCGGCATTGCGCCGGAGGTCACTCAGGCGCAGCAGTACATCTTCGACAAAGGCCACGCAACTGAAGCGCTCGCCCGGCCGCTGGTTGAAGTCATGATCGGCGAGGAGCTGTATCCAGTCGTTGGCACCGACGGCAATCTGCTCGCCTCCATGGACGGCGCGACGATGCTGGGCGAGACCCTCTTCGAGCACAAGCTTTGGAACGAATCACTGGTCGCCCAGGTGAAGGCCGGCGAGCTGGATCCGCATTACTACTGGCAGCTTGAGCAGCAATTGCTGGTGAGCGGCGCCGAGCGCGTGATTTTCGTTTGCTCCGACGGCACCGCCGAAAACTTCGTGCATATGGAATACCGACCTGTCGCCGGCCGCGCCGCGCAGTTGGTCGAAGGCTGGAAACAGTTCGAGGCCGACCTGGCCAGCTTCGAAATGGCCGAGACGCCGTCGATTGTCGTGGGCAAGGCCCCGGACGAGCTGCCAGCGCTACGCATCGAACTGACCGGCATGGTCACCGCGAGCAACCTCAAGGTGTTTGAGGATTCGGCTCTCGCTGTCATCGACTCTGTGAAAACGACCCTGCAGACCGACCAAGACTTTGCCGATGCCAAGAAAGCGGTCAAGTGGTGCGGCGATGTCGAAGAAGCGGTCGCGGTAGCGAAGAAACAAGCGCTCTCCCAAACCCAAAGCATTGACGAGCTTTTCTCGTCTCTTGATCGAATCAGCGCACATGCTCGCGAGACGCGCTTGAAGGTCGACAAGCTTGTGAAGGCTCAAGAGCTGCTGGTGAAGACCAACATCAAGCAGAAGGCTGAGCAGGCGCTGGCGGATCACGTCGCGGCCATCAATAAAACACTGGGCCGGGTAACGCTGCCAGCGGTTACTTCCGACTTCGCCGGCGCGATGAAGAACAAGCGCACGATCACCAGTTTGCAGGATGCCGTTGACACCGAGCTGGCTCGAGCAAAAATCGCCGCGAGCCAGTCGGCAGATGCCATTCGCTTGAATCTGACCAGCCTGGCCGAGCTCGCGCCCGACCATGCATTCTTGTTCAACGACATCCAACAGCTTGTTCTGAAGGCCAACGATGACTTGGTCGCGCTGATCAAGGTGCGAATCTCTGAGCACCAGAAAGCCGAGGAGGAGAAAGCCGAGGCGCAGCGCGAGCAGATCCGGCAACAGGAGCTGCAACGGATCGAAGCTGAGGCGAAAGCCAAGGCCCCTGTTGAGCCTGCACCAGTCGCCAGTCCAGCACCGGTAAAAGCAGCCTCGCCTGTTCAGTCTGCCTCGAAGCCAACGACCACAACTGCGGCGCCGACGAACCTGCAGGCCGAAGTGTTTGATCTGGAAGAGCTGATCAAAGCGGTTGCTTACGGCCAAGCGCCAATCTCGGTGCTGACCGTGAACTGGGAAAACCTCGACGCGCTGGTCGCCGATCAGGGCAACAAATTCAGCATGGCCGGCGTGAGGCTGGTAAAGGTGGCAGCATGATCAGCAACCACCTCAACCTCGTCGAGCAGCACCGACCGGACGCCGAATCGATCGCTGAACGAATTGCACAGTACCTGGCCTCCGGCGGGCAGATCGACCAACTGAAAAGCCCGCCGCGCAATCCGCTGCCACCGCCCCGCTCGAAGAAAATAGACCCTGAAACGGTCCTCAAGCGGCGGCCGAAGCCGATATCGGCGGCCGAACGCAAGGCGCTGCGCAAAATGGCGGACTCGCTATGAAGTCGAAACGCAAACCCAACAACGGTTTCGCCCGGGCTGAACGCAGTTGCCGGGCGCTGCTGCGAACCAACCACGTCGCGGTCGTAAACATTGATCCCAGCGGAAGCCAGATCATGGCGAACTGGAAGAGCTGCCGGCAGATCCGCAGTCTGGCGATCGCCAACGCGATCTTCGACTTCTCCTACCGCTGGACGATCTACATCGCCGCTATGTGTCGAGACGAGCGCGGCGCCGAGTACATCAAGTCGGTCGAGATCTCGCCCGAGGGCATCTACAAGGTCGAGCGCCTGACCGATGCCATCGAGCATTACTACCTGGAGCTGCGCAACAGCGCGAACCCGAACCATCTGGTCGCATCGGGCTGGATCGCCATTCCCGACGAGATCTCGATGGACGAAGCCCAAGCCGCGAAGCTGTTCTACTCCGCCGGCGCCTGGCATCAGGTGAAGGTCGCAGCGTGAGACGTTTTCGCACCCAGCAACGCAAACGACAGACCTGGCTGGACTTGCCGGCCAGCGGAATTGAAGAGGTGGGCCATGGCCGAAGTACAGGAGCCGACGAAGGAAGCGATCAAGCAAAAGAAAAAGCGCGAGAAGGCAGCAGCAAAGGACGCTGCATTGGGCGTCGAGAAGTTTACGGTTGAAGTGGCCGGCGTGTTCAAGCCAGACCTCAAGCGGGTCATGGCAGCCCACGGCATCAACAACCAGCAGGAGGTTTACCAGCTGCTGCTGATGAACCTTATCGCGGCAGACTTCGATACTCAGACCAAGATGCTTCGCTGTGTCACGACACCTTTTGTCATTACCGAAAAGGTGTCGGAGGCATTTCGATTAAAGAGCTTGGCCGAGATTGAAAAAGACCCAGGCGACGAAATATTACAGCTGCAACGGCCGACTACCTTAGATCTGATGTAGCCAAGCGCTCCAAAATAGCGCTATGTAGTAAATCTTGCCTATATGGTTTCAGGTCGTCATCAGCGGCACCCGCGAGATATTCAGCATGCAATACATTCGCAATCATAATTTTATATTGTTTCGAAAAAATCATCACATAAAAGATGAGTAGCTTTTCAGAGGAAGACATTTGGGCAAACACCGCACGCAGGGCGAACTCCATATTCCGCTGACCCTTTGAATTCTCAATCGCATACTGAATCAAATACAACATTGACTCTATATAACTGGCTACTGCAGGCCAATAGATTCGTTTCCATCGTTCAAATTGAGGAAGTAGCCGGCGATACATATCCGAACCCTGCCCACGCTCAGCTTTGTATAAGTATTCTTCTTGAAGGCTATTCAGCGCATACGCCATGGCACGATGCCCATCGTAGGTGTCTTTTTCATGTCCCGCACTGACGCCCAGAATTTTAACTGACGAAACTGCGCTGTGGCTCAATGTAAGCAGCTGAAACAAACGCGCATCAAAAAGCGCCTCCTCATGACGCTTTTCGGATTTTTTACTTTCAGCTTGCTGCGAGCGCAGTGTAACCATTAGCCCTACTAGAGCAAAAAAAGATAATAAAGGATTTAACACACCACCAAAATAGTCGCCGAACTGCCCCCAAATGGCTTGATCTGTAGAGCGTACAGATGGGAAGCTAGAAAAATAATTAACCGAAACCGATAAAATCAATAATATGCAAATTGATACTGCCAATATCAAAACATTGTTTTCCAGAAAAATTTTGAAACTTCTCCACAACCGGCTGGCTTTATCCATTTTTCCCTGCTCGACCCCGAAAATATTCAAACCATTATCACACTAAATGCATCCGTTCATGAATAGCGGAGCGTGACGGGAGTAACCATGGATATTACTTACGGCTCGGTCTGCTCCGGCATCGAGCCGTCGCATTCTCAAACAACTCTGAACCCACCCTCCACCGCCCGGGCATGCCCCGGCATAGGAAGCCCCATGCCCACAGAAAACAAACCGGCCGAGCCGCTGAAGGTTGAGCGCTCAACTGTGACCAAGCTGGTGATCACCGGCGCGCCGCGTCTCGACGCGATTACCGTGTTCCTTGAGGACTTCGGCCGCCGCGACTGCCCTACTGAATCCGACCCGAGCTATCAGACCGCCCAGGGCAAGATCACGGTCAATTGCTGGGACAACAGCTGGAGCGCCTACTGGGGCGGCATGGGTCCACGCACGGTGGCCGAGTTCGTGGCCGACTGTGATTGGCACTACGTCCTGAACTGCCTCGATCGCGGTATCAGCAGCACGCGGTTCAGCGGGAATGCCCTTCACACCTTCGCGAAAAAATGCATCGTCCAGCGCCGACGGCAAAAGACCGGCCGACATGACTGGGAGCTGGATGAGCTGAGCAAGGATGAGGCGCGTGAGCTCTGGCATGACATCGACGTTCTGCGAAGCGTGGAGTCGCCAAACGAGTGCTGGCATCACGACAGGCTGCTGACTGAACTGTTTGGCGATGAGTGGCACTACCCGGTTGGCGACAAGGCGGTCGAGGAGAATCACGAATTCAACTACCTGCGCCGGGTGGTTGAGGCAGTACAGGCTGCGCTGCGTCAACAACCGCTGGAGCAGCTAGCAGCTTGAATCAAGGCAACTGACTGTCGACCCATCGCTCAGCAGTGGCCAGCGCCTCCGCCAGCGCGCTTTGATAGTCCTCCCACGGGCCAGAGAGATCTGCAACAGTGTTGGCAAAACCTGGAACTTCACTAGCCTCAATGACATGAGCACCCACAGGGGCTTCGTCGTTGGGCTTGTCCCAGTCGAATTTGATGATCACTTCATGCCCTCGATATTCGTGGGCGATAGGCGTATCCAGACTGTGTGACATGTCCCTCTCCTGTGGGCTGCCCTGAGCAGAACTATCAGTTTCAACTATCCCGGTCGATTGCACTATTGAGGCAAAAGGCCACTCCCTCCCCCTTCAAAGTCAGCCGCTATAGCGGCAAGGACGAAGTCATGTCTGAAGAAAAAGTCGTGATGTACGAATCCCCCGAAGCCGCCAGCATTCAGACCCTCACTGGCTGGGTCGCAGCCGATGGCCGCTTCTGGGGCAACGATGAACACATGGCTCGCTGGTGCGGCGCCACTCACCGCCGGTGCGAGAAGAATCCAGATCATCCAATCCACGAGATCCGGAGCTACTGCCGCCAGTGCTACGAAGAAAGTCGTCTGGCGAAGTTTGCATCGATGCCGATCAAGGATTGGGCAGGCGAGCCGCTGGTCATTTTCGATGATGAAGAATATTTTTTCGACGAAGACAGCCTGCGTGATTACCTGATCGACAGCGATATTGATCTGGCAGACCAAAAGCTCTGCATCTGCGAGCCGAACATGCCGCGCGAACTAGACCCGTCCGACATATTTGTTGACGACCTTCCCGAGGATGGCGAAATCCGAGATCAGCAGCTTGTCGCGGCGTTCGAACTGTTGAACGAGATGATCCGTCAGTCCGAACCGCTGTCGTGGTCGGAGGGCAAGTTCGCGGCACGCCTTCCGCAATCGCTCATCGACGAGGTCACAGCTGCGAGATCCGCACCATGATCACCAAGTGCTTACTCGGCTGCACCCTCTTCTTCTGGCTTCCATTGGTACTGACCATAAAGGCGGTGATCGGATGAGCGAACAACACCGTATTTTGGTCGGTGACTGCATCGACATGATGCGGACGCTGCCGGACAAATCAGCTCATACCTGCGTTACCAGCCCGCCCTACTTCGGCCTGCGCGATTACGGCGTGGAAGGGCAGATAGGTTTGGAGGAAACACCGGGCGAGTTCATCGCTCGCCTGGTCGAGGTATTCCGCGAAGTGCGTCGAGTACTTCGCGACGACGGCACGGCCTGGGTGAATATGGGCGACAGCTATGCCGGCAGCTGGGGCGCCCAAGGCAGACCTCAAGGTGACGGCCAGATGTCTGGCCGCAGCGTCACCTCGGCCCGCCAAATCAACGAGCATCCGCGCTTCAAATCCGGTACCGGCGTGCGCGGCCGGGAGATGGGCATGAAGTCGAAGGACATGATGGGTATGCCTTGGCGCTTGGCATTCGCCCTGCAGGATGACGGCTGGTACCTGCGACAGGACATCATCTGGAACAAACCAAACCCGATGCCGGAGAGCGTACGCGACCGCTGCACCAAATCGCACGAATATGTGTTCCTTCTCAGCAAGTCGAAAAAATATTACTTCGACCAAGCGGCAATCCTTGAGCCGTGTTCGCCGAACACCCATGCCCGGCTGTCGCAAGATGTTCAGGCTCAGATCGGCAGCGAGCGGGCAAACGGTGGCGCGAAGAGCAACGGCAACATGAAAGCAACTACGCGGAAGACCAACGGTGTTGGTTGGGGTCATGGAAGCGATGCCGAGGAGCGCCAGCGGGGACGGGTCAAGGATAACGACTCGATGAATTCAGCACTCGCGATCATGCCGACGGAGCGAAATAAGCGCAGCGTCTGGACTGTGGCCACACACAGTTTCAAGGGCGCCCACTTTGCTACATTCCCGCCCGATCTAATCCGCCCCTGTGTTCTCGCCGGAGCCCCGCGCGGAGGTGTGGTGCTGGACCCGTTCGGCGGCGCCGGTACCACTTCGCTGGTGTCGATGCAGGAAGGTCGGCGTTCTATCATCTGCGAGCTGAATCCAGAATACGCCGCAATGGCTCGGCGCCGAATCGACGCCGCCTGGCTCGACGGCGCAGCGCAGATGGACGTTTTTCACGACGCCGCAACAGCCTAACCCCTCCCCCAACTCAACAGCCTGCCGGTGTACGGCGGGCGAGGTATCCCTATGTCCGAAGAAAAGAATGCATTCCGCGACGCTGCTATCGAAGCCATCTCGGATATGGCTCAGCACCTGCCGCTTGATTGCGAGCTGCTGGTGGTGGCCTGCCGTCCCGGCAAGAAAGACTTCGACCTCGTGCTGCCGTCGCCCGAGTCGAACCTGAACAATGCCCTGGACGCGCTGCGCCGAAACGGGCTGAGCATCGACGGCGACAACGCCTACAAGCGTGACTTGCTTGATGTTGTCGTCGGAGCGCTGGCTCTCGGCGCGCAGAACAGCAACCCGCCGCCATCCTCTCACTGGGCAACGCGATTCTGGGAAATCGGTCGGGAAGAGCGCGAGTTGCACGAAGACCTGGTCGCGGCACTGAAGCTCACCCGCGAGAACCTGCGCGCCTGCCAAGCCACCATTCACCTGGCAGGCGGGTTCGACCCCGCCTACGTCAACGATGCGCAGGCTGCCATGAAGGTTGCCGACGCAGTTCTGGCCAAGGCCGGCGCATAACCCATCACCACCTTCTGCCGCCACGCGCGGCATAAATTCAAGCCAAGCCGAAATCGGCGAGGAGTTTCAAATGGCAGCGACAGAAAACATCGATCGTTTCCTGCGCCTCGACGAGGTGCTTCACACAACCGGTCTTGGCCGTAACACGGTTTATCGCCGGATCAGGGAGGGCACCTTCCCGAAACAGGTTAGAATAGGCCCCAACTCGGTCGCCTGGCGTCAGTCTGCTATCTCGCAGTGGATGCTCGATTTGAACCCCAGCAACGACCAATCAGTACATTGATCAGTACACCAGCAACTGACAATTCAACAGATCCCGCTAAATTCAAGCCCTACAGGTCATACCGTGGAAATCTTCAAAGA
>NZ_PJBC01000016.1 GCF_002836515.1 Pseudomonas sp. Choline-02u-1 | reverse complement strand
AGCGTTGTGTCAGTCGACATCATTGTTAAATGAAACCCCGCATTCGCGAGCAAGCCCGCTCCCACATTTGACCGCGTTCAAAATGAAAAAGCCCTGCCATCGCTGGCAGGGCTTTTTTCCGGCGGGGCTCAGATGCCCATGCTGCCCAGCGTATTCATGATATTGCGCAGGGTGCCGGCGATCGCCGGGTGTTCGACTTCGAAGCGCTCGACCGCCAGGTTCACGCCGTCGGCGATGCTCGCGTCCTGAGTGGCAGTTTCCAACTGGATTTCCGATTCGATCTGCGCCATCAGCGCATGCAGATCTTCACGTTCGGCTTCCGACAGCGGTGGATTGTGTTCCAGCTGCTCGCGCAGGGTATCGAGCTGTTTTTGCAGTTCTTGGGCGGGCATGGTGGTTTCCTTTTATCAATAGGCACTGGCATTGACCGCAGCCGCGCGCCAAAGGTCTATGGCTGACCTTTAGATTAATCCACTCTCGGTAAACCTGCATGACGCCGGTCAGGGCTTTTCGCCTTTGGCACGGCGCAGGCTGATGTCGGCGAGACAGGCATCGAGTTCGCCGAGGTGATCGATCACCGAATGCACACCCAGGCTGAACAACTGCACGGTGGCCCTGCCGCGCAACTGTTCGCGTTCCTTTTGCGAGAGGGCCTGCCATTCGCGTGGGCTCAGGCCGCACAGTGATCCACAGGACGCCAGGCCAATCGTCCATAGCCCTGCGTTCAGGCCGGCCTGTAACAGACGCGGCTCACCGCTGACCAGCACGCAACCGTCGAGGCGGTCGATGTTCAGATCCATCAACGCTTGCCAGCACGCATTGGGGGCTGGCCACGGATTCATTGTTGCTGAATGTTGCGTCGGTTTGATCCAGTCCGGCAGCGCGGCGGCCAGTGACCGAGCGAGGGCAGCGGGCAGTTCGTCGAGCCACGCGCAGGGAATTCCCTGGCGCTGCAAACTTTTCAGGCTATCGAGTGCGCCGGGCGTAGTTTTGGCATGTTCCGGCTGGGCGTCGAGCTCTTGCGCGGCGCGGGCGCCGAAATCCACCAGGCAACCGCTCAGGCCGAACAGTACGGCAGTCAGACTGGGCGCGGCGACGGGCAAGGTTTCGGCGTGAGTCATGGCAACGTCCCTGAAATAACGCCAAGACTAGGGTGCGGGGGTGACAGTTGCATGACAGCCCTGTGAAAGTCGACGGAGGAAACTTCCTGCATATCCTTGCAGCGGCGCACTGCCCAAATCGCCGTTTGCGCTTATACTAGCGGCCTTAATGCCCGGGCCGAGAGGTCTGCGCCAGTATCAAATCCAAGGAGTTTTTCTATGCGCTGGAGCCCTTCGCTCACTCAGCTAAGTGTATGTGCCAGCCTGTTGCTGGCGCCGTTCGCCACCCAGGCGGCCACCGAAGAAGACCCTTGGGAAAGCGTCAACCGGCCGATTTTCCAGTTCAACGACTTCGTTGACACCTACGCGCTGAAGCCTTTGGCGCAAGGTTATGAGTTCGTCACCCCGCAGTTTGTCGAAGACGGCATCCACAACATGTTCCGCAACGTCGGTGACGTCACCAACCTGGCGAACAACATTCTGCAGGCCAAACCGGCTGCCGCGGGCGTTGATACCGCCCGATTGATTTTCAACACTACCTTCGGTCTGCTCGGCTTCTTCGACGTCGGCACCAAAATGGGCCTGAACCGCAGCGACGAAGATTTCGGCCAGACCCTCGGCTACTGGGGCGTGGGCAGCGGTCCCTACGTGATGTTGCCGCTGATGGGCCCGAGCACCCTGCGGGACGCGCCGTCCAAGTACGTCGACAGCTACACTGGCATGTACCGCTACATCGATCACGTGCCGACGCGTAACTCGATCTTCGGCCTGAACATCGTCGACACCCGCGCCAGCCTGCTGTCGAGCGAGAAGCTGATCAGCGGCGACAAATACACCTTCATCCGCAACGCTTACCTGCAGAACCGCGAGTTCAAGGTGAAGGACGGTCAGGTCGAAGACGATTTCTGATTTCGACCGGTGACAGAAAGGCGACCCTCGGGTCGCCTTTTTTGTCCGCGCCAGAGCGTCGCCTGCAACGGCCGCTACCTTCCATCGGGTTACGGTTGGAGCTGTTCTTATAACTCCCGGTGATTTGACAAACAAAGTCGTCAAGCGACAATCGGCGCATGCTTGAAACGCTCTGCGGATGGGAGTACCGTCTGCGCCTTAGAAGGGCACCTCTGTTTAAAACCGCGCGCCAGGCGAATGCTTGAAAGCGTTGCAGCAGAGAGGCTAGAAAGCGAATCCAGTAGTCTGCGCAGGGCCGTTGCCCCGCTCACTACGCCAACCTAATTCTGGCGCCGTTTGCCCACATGCCAAAAACCAGTGCCACGCTGCTGATAATCGATGATGACGAGGTAGTGCGCGCGAGTCTCGCGGCCTATCTGGAAGACAGTGGTTTCAGCGTCCTGCAGGCCGGCAACGGTCAACAGGGTCTTCAGGTATTCGAGCAAGACGAGCCCGATCTGGTCATCTGCGATCTGCGCATGCCGCAGATGGGCGGTCTGGAACTGATCCGTCAGGTCACCGAGCGCTCGCCAGAGACACCGGTGATCGTCGTCTCCGGTGCCGGGGTGATGAACGACGCGGTCGAGGCCCTGCGCCTGGGCGCGGCGGATTACCTGATCAAGCCTCTCGAAGATCTGGCTGTGCTCGAGCACTCCGTGCGCCGGGCCCTGGATCGTGCGCGGCTGTTGCTGGAAAACCAGCGTTACCGCGAGAAGCTGGAGAAGGCCAACCGGGAGCTGGAAGCCAGCCTGAACCTGCTTCAGGAAGACCAGAACGCCGGTCGCCAGGTGCAGATGAATATGCTGCCGGAAAGTCCGTGGAGCATTGACGAATTCCACTTTGCCCACCAGATCATCCCGTCGTTGTACCTGTCGGGTGATTTTGTCGACTATTTCCGCGTCGATGAGCGCCGGGTTGCGTTTTACCTGGCGGATGTTTCCGGTCACGGCGCGTCATCAGCCTTCGTCACCGTGCTGTTGAAATTCATGACCACGCGTTTGCTCTTCGAGTCGAAACGCAGCGGTACCTTGCCGGAGTTCAAGCCTTCGGAAGTGCTCGGTCATATCAACCGGGGGCTGATCAGTTGTAAGCTGGGTAAACACGTCACAATGGTCGGTGGAGTCATCGACGAGGAGACCGGTTTGTTGACCTATAGCATTGGCGGCCATCTGCCTTTGCCTGTGTTGTACACGCCTGACAGTGTTCGTTATCTCGAAGGCCGTGGTCTGCCGGTGGGGCTGTTCAATGAAGCCACCTACGAAGACCACGTGCTCGAGCTGCCACCGACGTTCAGCCTGACGCTGATGTCTGATGGCATTCTGGACCTTTTGCCAGAAGCAACGCTCAAAGAAAAAGAAGCTGCTTTGCCCGAGCGGGTGAAGTTGGCGGGCGGCAGCCTGGATGGTCTGCGGCAAGTGTTTGGTTTGGCCACGCTAGGGGAGATGCCGGATGATATCGCCCTGTTGGTGTTGAGCAGGAATCTTCAATGAGTACCGGTAGAATCCAGTTCGCCGAGCAGGACGGCACGTTCGTCCTGAAGTTCGTCGGTGAAGTTCGCCTGACCCTGTGTTCGGCGTTGGATGCGACTATTGAGAAAATCTTCACCGCGCTGAATTTCAACGCGATCGTGATCGATTTGACCGAAACCCGCAGCATCGACAGCACGACGTTGGGCCTGCTGGCCAAACTGTCGATCCTGTCGCGGCAGAAGGTCGGCCTGTTGCCGACGGTTGTCACCACCCACGAAGACATTACTCGGCTGTTGCAGTCTATGGGTTTCGAGCAGGTGTTCAACATCGTCAATCACCCGGTGCCTTGCCCGGAGTGCCTGGACGATTTGCCGGACCAGGACCAATCCGAAGAAGTGGTGCGGATCAAAGTGCTGGAAGCGCACAAGATTCTCATGGGCCTTAACGATTCCAATCGTGAAGCGTTTCATGATCTGGTGAATGCGCTGGAAAGACATTGATCTCGTGAATTGATGGTGTCTGGGCTTGCTCGCGAAGGCTTCAGTTCGGTCAAAGCGCCTCTCAATGCAGAATGAAAAAGGGCGAACCCTCACAGGTTCGCCCTTTTTGCATTCTACAAACTCAAATCACAGCTTGGCCTGCAACAGCGCTTCGAGCTTCTCCTGATCGCGGGCGAACTGACGGATGCCTTCAGCCAGTTTCTCGGTGGCCATCGCGTCTTCGTTGGACAACCAGCGGAATTGCGCTTCATTGAGGCTCAGACGCGCTTCACCGGCATTGCCCGGCGCCAGTTTGCGTTCCAGCTTGCCGGTGTCGGCGGCCAGCTTCTCCAGCAGTTCCGGGCTGATGGTCAAACGATCGCAGCCGGCCAGTTGTTCGATCTGGTTGATGTTGCGGAAGCTGGCGCCCATGACCACGGTCTTGTAGTCATTGGCCTTGTAGTAGTTGTAGATGCGCGTCACCGACTGCACGCCGGGATCATCGGCGCCGGTGTAGTCGTTGCCGTTGGCCTTCTTGTACCAGTCGTAGATACGGCCCACGAACGGCGAGATCAGGAACACCCCGGCATCGGCGCAGGCGGCGGCCTGGGCGAAGGAAAACAGCAGGGTCAGGTTGGTCTGGATGCCTTCCTTCTCGAGGATCTCGGCAGCGCGGATGCCTTCCCAGGTCGAGGCGATCTTGATCAGCACGCGGTCGCGGCCGACGCCGGCCTTGTCGTACAACTCGATCAGGCGATGCGCACGCTTGAGGATCGCATCCTGGTCGAAGGACAGACGCGCATCCACTTCGGTGGAGATGCGGCCCGGAACCACGTTGAGAATTTCCTTGCCCACTGCGACACCGAAACGGTCGCTGGCCAGGCCGACATCGCCCTTGCAGTCGCGGACGCAATCGTTCAGCAGTTCGGCATAGCCGTGAATGGCCGAAGCCTTGAGCAGCAGGGAAGGGTTGGTAGTGGCGTCGACCGGTTTGACTCGGGCGATCGCTTCGAAGTCGCCAGTGTCGGCAACCACGGTGGTGAACTGTTTGAGTTGTTCCAGCTTGGAAGTCATGGGCGTGCTCTATCCTATGGGTCTGAAGACATTACCCGAGCGCTGACAGGCACTCAAGGGTGCATTCGTGCATCGAAGGCCCCTGCGGCAACAACCTGAAAACGATTGTTTGAAAGGCGGGGCGCGGTGTCGCTGAATACGATGCCAAAACAGCCCACAGGTTCAAAGCAACCGACCTGTGAACAGACCGGTTGCCCAAGGCTCACTCAGCGTTCAACAGACCTTCCACGGACAACCGTGCCGGTTTTGGCTGGCCGTCAGAGGTGAGAAAGCCGAAGTTCTTCTCACGATCGTTACTACCTGAATCACTGTTCCGCCATTCATAGATAGAGGTCAGGGGAATATTCAGGCGTTTAACGTCGGTAATAAACGCGTTGATTTTGGTCGCTTGCCCCTCAGGACCGCCGTTGGAGGCGAGGGCCGAAACTCCCCATTCGCTGATGACACCCGGCAGATTGAAGTTCTGCTGAATGAACGTCTGCGCGTTGCTGATCTGCGTGGCGGTCATGCCGTAAGGGTGATAGGACACGGCGTTCAAGCACTTGGGGTAATCGCTGACGATGCTTTTCAGCGCCACCGTCGACGCCGAGCCCGCGCTTGGCGGCCGGGCAAAGCCGAAGCCGACGCGTGGTGTCGTCTGCGGCTGACCTTCGAGGGTCTTGCACATACCGGCCATGAACGGCACGAACGTGGTGTCGAAATTGCGCGTCGGCCAATAGGTTTCCAGATCCGGCTCGTTCCAGATTTCGATCGCCACCAATTGCGAACTCCAGGTTTTTTCCAGCCCGGTCACGGTGTTGGCGAACTTACCGCCGGCGGCGTTCAGTTCCTCCGGCGAAGTGGCCGGCAGTGCCTTGATTGCGCGCACCGTCAGCAGCACCGGCAGCCCGGCGGAAGCGGCGGCGGCGAAGGCATCGCTAACCTGTTTCTGATAAGTCTTCGCGGTGAGGCTGTCGCTCCACACGCCGAAGCGCACAAAGCTGAAGCCGGCCGCTTTGATTTGCGCGGCATCGGCGGCGGTGAAGCTCTGGATCTTCACCTGCACGCCGATGGTTTTCGCCGGAAGGTTGGGGAACAGCTCACTGGCGTGAACCTGGCTGGTGGCACCGAGCGCCATCAGGGCGAGGGCGGCGAGTTTATTGCGCTGTGCTGTTTTCATGTCTGCTCTCCTGAAGAGAATGACAACTACGAATATTTATCCCGTCACACAATTTCCGATAACGGTGATAGCACTAAGTGCGCGAATGTTATTTTTTGTCAGGAAAACAGCAACTGAAAATCACAGTTATTTTTAGTCCGCTAATTGTGGTTGGGGCGGCTTAAAACGCTGTGGTACTTAATGTTCCTGTACTAACAGGGCGAAGCTATTTCTGAGTGCAGGAAAGTCGTGAGGGTTCATTAACTTTTTACGGCATGTTGGCTGTTTGATATTACACAGGAAAGCAAGACTTGTTCAAAAAGATCCTCGTTGTCTGCGTGGGCAATATATGCCGAAGTCCGACGGCTGAACTGCTGCTGCGCAATGCACTGGGCGCGTCCGCCATCAAGGTGTCCTCCGCCGGCCTGTCCGCCCGCGTAGGCGAGGGGGTGGAAGCCTCGGCGCGGCAGGTTCTTGAAGAGCACGGGCATTGCGCCGAGGCGTTCAAGGCGCGGCAACTGACTTCGGACATCGTCAATGACTCGGACCTGATCCTGGTGATGGAAAAGGCCCACGTCAATCAAGTGCTGAAGATTGCCTCGCACGCCAGAGGCAAAGTGTTTCTGCTCGGCAAATGGCAGAGCGAGCGCGAAATACATGATCCGTATCGTCAAGGCAAGGCCGCTTTCATTCATGCCCACGCATTGATTGAAGATGCAGTTAGTTCATGGGTAAAGCGTCTCGGACATTGATGAATATTCTTCAGAACAGTGAATGGTAAGAACAGACTTATGCAGTTACCGTCCGTAATCGGCACTCGCGACAATGATCAAGACAGTATTGATCTGCTCGGCATCTTCGGCAGCCTGATCGACCAGAAGTGGCTGATCGGTGCGCTGACCGGTGCCTTCATGGTCACCGGCGTCGCCTATGCGGTTCTGGCAACGCCGGTGTACCTGGCGAACGCGCTGGTGCAGGTCGAACCGAAAAAGAACGACATGCTCGGTTTCTCCGACCTCAACAGCATGCTTGGCGGGCAATCGCCGTCGGTGACCGAAATCGGCATTATCAAATCCCGCGCGGTGATCGGCAAAACGGTCGACGACCTGCGCCTGGACATCGACGTCACCCCCAACACTTTCCCGCTGATCGGCGGCTTCCTTTCGCGGCGTTATCGCGGTGACAGCGAAACCGGCGTTGCGCCGCCGCGTTTCGGTTTGAACAGTTATGCCTGGGGCGGTGAGCGCTTGGAGTTCTCTCGGCTGGACTTGCCGAAAGATCTGCTCGGCAAGAAACTCACGCTGATTGCCGGCGAGCAGCAGCGCTTCCAACTGTTCGATGAAAACGACAATCTGCTCGCCGAAGGTGTGGCTGGCGAAGCGTTTGCCAACGACGGTGTAGAAGGGCAGATCTCGCAACTGGCAGCTAACCCCGGCACGCATTTTCAAGTGGTGCGCAATCCACGGATCGTGACCATCCAAGGCTATCAGGATGCGCTGGATATCTCCGAACAGGGCAAGGAGTCGGGGATCATCCGCTTGGCGCTGGCCAGCTCAGACGCCGCCGAGGCGGTGAAGATACTGAACAAGATCGCCTCACTCTACGTCGAGCAAAACGTGCGTCGCACCTCGGCGGAAGCCGCGCAAAGCCTGGCCTTTTTGCAAAGCCAGTTGCCCCAGGTCAAGCGTGATCTGGCCAAGGCCAGCGACGCCTTGAATGCCTACCAGACCCACGGCAAGACCGTGAATATCTCGCTGGAAACCCAGTCGGTGCTGGGCCAGTCGGTGGCGCTGGAAACGCGCATTTCCGAACTGAAAATGCAGCAGGCCGAGCTTGATCGCAAGTTCACCAAACAGCACCCGGCCTATCGCGCTTTGATGACGCAGATTGGCGAGTTGACCCAGCAGCAGAAATCGCTCGAAGGCAAGGTCCAGGACCTGCCGGCCACGCAGCAGGAATTGCTCAACCTGACCCGGGACGTCGAAGTGGCTTCGCAGATCTACACGCAGTTGCTGAACAAATCCCAAGAGCTCGACATCGTCCGCGCCGGGGCCGTTGGCAATGTACGCCTGATCGACACCGCCGATGTCGACCTGACCAACCCGATCAAACCGAAGAAAGCGCTGATCGTGTTGATCGCGACGCTGCTCGGCGCGTTTGTCGGTGTGGCGCTGGTGCTGCTGCGCAAATCCCTCAGCCGTGGCCTCGAAGGCCCCGAAGGCATCGAGCAGTTGGGCCTGCCGGTGTATGCGTCGATTCCCTACAGCGCCTTGCAGGAAGAAGAGGACAGCAAAAAGGGTCGCGCCCGCGATGGCGTCGACAAGCCGGCCTACCTGCTGGCGCTGCGCAACCCGACAGATCTGTCGATCGAATCGATCCGCAGCCTGCGCACGTGCCTGCACTTCGCCGGCCTCGATTCGACCAACAACCGCATCATGATTTCCGGGCCCAGCCCGCAGGTCGGCAAGACGTTTGTCTCGTCCAACCTCGCGGCGGTCATGGCCCTGAGCGGCCAGCGCGTGGTGCTGATCGATGCCGACATGCGCAAAGGGCACCTGCACAAAACCCTTAACACACCGATCAGCAACGGTCTGTCCGACCTGCTGGTCAAGCGCTGCACCCTCGAACAGGCCATCAACAAAGTCGAGATCGACAACCTGCATTTCATCAGTCGCGGGCAGGTACCGCCCAATCCTTCCGAGTTGCTGATGCACGCCAACTTCCGCGAGCTGTTGGCGCAGCTCAGCGAGCTGTACGACCTGGTCATCATCGACACGCCGCCGCTGCTGGCGGTGACCGATGCCGCCATTGTCGGTCGCGAGGCCGGCATCAGCCTGATCGTCACCCGCTTCGGGGTGAACCCGGCCAAAGAGATCGAACTGACCATTCGCCGCTTCGCCCAGAACGGTATCGAGTTGAAAGGCGCGGTGTTCAACGGCGTCGAGAAGCGTGCGGCCAGCTATTACGGCGGCACTGGCTATTACAACTACGAATACGCGTCCGACAAATCCTGATGGTTGCCGATTGTTCATTCCTGTTTGAAGTGGGTGAGTTGTGAAAAAAATACTGCACGTGGCAGAGACGATCAAAGGTGGCGTGGCGACGGTGATCCGCACGATTTCGGCATCGCCCGAAGACGACGCGGCGAATTATCAACTGGTCTATCTGGTGCCCGAGGATCAGGCCAAGGAGCTGCACGGCATCGCGCCGCAGCAAGTGCGCACATTCCCGCGCAGCGGCCGCAACGTGCCGTCGCTGCTGCGGTTCGCCTGGCGCCTGAGCCAGGTGCTGCTCAAGGAAAAACCCGATGTCGTGCATTTGCACAGCACCTTTTCCGGAGTGATCGGCCGCGTTGTGTGCGTGCTGTTGAGGCCATGGCGCAAGCCGAAAATCGTTTATTGCCCGCACGCGTTTTCGTTCCTGATGGAAAGCTCGCCGACCAAGCAGAAGGTCTATGCGTGGATCGAGCGCGTGCTGCAGAAAGTCACCGACGTGATCATTTGCGTCAGCCAGTACGAGTTGGATAAAGCCGCGCGCTTCGGCATCGATCGCAAGCGCATGAAGCTGATCTACAACGGCATCCCTCACAAGGACGACGCGCCGAAGAGCGCTGGCGCCGAGCCGATTCATCTGCTGTTCGTCGGGCGTCTGGATTACCAGAAAGGTTTCGACGTGCTGCTCAAGGCTTATGCCAAGGTCAAGCGCAACGACTTGAAACTGACCGTGGTTGGCAGTGCGGTCAACGAGGATTCGGTGGACTGTCCGCCGATGGATTCGGTCGAATACCTGCCCTGGGTGACGCCGAGTGAAGTGCAGGCGCTGTATCAGAAAGCCGATGCGCTGATCGTGCCGAGTCGCTGGGAAGGCTTTGCCATGGTGCCGCTGGAAGGCATGGCCATGGGGCTGCCGGTGATTGCCAGCAACTGCACGTCGCTGCCGGAGCTTGTCACCAACGAAGTGTCCGGCTACGTCTTTCCGTCCGGCGATCACCAGGCGCTGGCCGATGTTTTGACGATCATCCAGAGACCGCGCCTGCTCGACCTCGGCAACGAAGGCCGGAGCATTGTCCGCGAACGCTTCAGCGCCGCGTTGATGATCCGCCAGACCTACGACCTGTATCACGCTCCCACTTATTAAGTAGAACTCAAGCTTATGAACGTAACGATTTTGCATGGCTACAGTGCGTCCAACTCCGGTGACGGTCTGCTCGTCGATCTGGCCATTGCTCTGGTGCAGCGTAATTTCGGCGCAGACACCGCGATCAGTGTCGTGGCGTCCGATCCCGAGTCGTTCAATTATCTGCCGCACCCGCGTTTCGATGCGCCGGTCATGGCGGCCAAAGGTCTGGGCCGGGTCAAGCAGGCGGTGTTTCTCAATCAGTCCTATGCCGGGCTCGCTGATCTGCTGAAAAAAACCGATCTGATCGTCGGTGTCGGCGGCGGTTACATGCGTTCGAAAAGCGCCTTCGAGCACATCAAGCTGAAGCTCGGCCACGCCAAGCAACTGGAAACCGCGATCCTCAGCAAAGTGCCGTCGGTGTACCTGCCGCAGAGCATCGGCCCGTTCCACGGCGAGAGCAGCAAGATTGTCGAGTATTACGCCAGCGCTGATGCGGTGTTCGTGCGCGACAATCGCTCCTCGGCAATCTTCGATGCTTGCGAAAACGTCTATCGCGCGCCAGATCTGGCGGTGCAGTCGCTGGCCAGCAAGATTCTGCAGCAACCGAAGTTCACCCGCTGCGCCGCTTCGCCGGCGACCGTGTGCGTGGTGATGCGCAAACCGCCGGAGTGGAGCAAAGAAAAGAAGGTCGCTTATGTGGCCAACCTGAAACTGCTGCTGCAGCGTCTGAAGAACAAAAGCAAAGTGGTCTGCGCCGTGCAAAGCGCCGTGCGTGGCAACGATGACGGCGCGTTCTACCGTGAGCTGGGCATCAACGAAGACCTGCTGTCACTGAAGGCAACCATCGCCAAATACCAGCCAGACCTGGTGATCTCGGTGCGTCTGCACGGCGCCATCGAATCGCTGCTCTCCGGCGTGCCGGCGTATCACATCAGCTACGAGCGCAAAGGCTTTGGCGCCTATCAGGACATGGGCGTCGAGGACTGGGTGATCAACGGCGGCGACATCGACGTCGACACCATCATCAACACCGTTTACGCGCCCAATGCCTTGGCGGATTTTGGCAAGCGCCTGACCGACACGTGCCGCGAGATCGAGGCGAAAACCGTGGCCATGGACGAAATCATCAAGGGTGTCGTTCGATGATGTTTCGGCTGTTGCTTCGCGGCGGAGCCTTGGGCGCGAAGTTCTTGCTGGTGTTGGCCATCACCCATTACCTCGGTTACGAGGCGCTGGGTTTTTACGGTGTGGTGGTCGCAGCGTCGTTGATCGCGTCGAAGTTCTACAGCGTCGGCTTCAGTTCCGAAATCAACCGACTGATCAGCGTCGGCGGCAGTTCGCGGCGAGTCGTCGACAAGGTCTTGCTGCTGTACCTGGCGGTCGGGCTGGTGTTGTCGGTGCTGACCGTGCTGGCCTATTCGCTGTTTCAGTCGGTTGAAGCAACCGCCACCCTGATCCTTTGCGTGACTCTGGTGCTGCTCACCGAGCACCTGTCGTTCGAAATCAATTCCTTCGTGTTTTCCGCGCAGAAAGCCACCGCCGGCGCCTTGCTGTTCTTCATCAAGACCGGCCTGTGGGCGGTGTTGGCGGTGGGCGGCATGATGCTCGGCTGGGTCGCGGGCATCGCCAGTGTGTTGTGGCTGTGGGTCGCTGCCAACGTGCTGGTGATCGGCGCTGGTTATCTGATCGTGGTGAACGTGCACAAGGGCCGCGACGCAGCGGCACTGGACGCCGCGACGGTGTGGAAGGCCGGGTTGCCGTTCTATCTCGGCACCGGTCTGATCGCCCTGAGTCAGTACGCCGAGCGCTTTCTGATCATCGATCTGGAACCCTACGCCAGCCTCGGTAAATATGTGTACGCGTGGTCAGCGGCCAATACTTTGCAGGCGTTGTCGTATGCGGTGGTGGCGGTGGTCGGCATTCCGGTGTTGGCCAAACGGTTTCAGGCCGATCAGCAGGCATTTACGGTCAGGCAACTGTTCGTCAATAAATGGGTGATGCGCTCGCTGGTGGTCTCTGCGGTTGTGGCCGTGGCGATCTATGTGTTTTTCAATGTGTTGCTCGATTACGTCGCCGCCAGCGTGCCGCGTCCGGATAACGCGCTCCTCGCGGTACTGATTTTTTCCTTCGCGTTGCGGGCAATTGGCGACATCGTCTGGGGCGGTCTGATTGCCTCGAAAAACAGCCGGGTGTCGCTGGCCAGCGCGGCGATCTGTCTACTGATTTCAGTGCCAGTCAGCTATGTGCTGATCAAGCATTACTCGATCTATGGCGCGGCGTGGGGCAACGTCTTCGCCATCGTCGTGCAACTTGGCGTGATCGCGTTGTTGACCCGTGTCACCGGCGCAAAGAAGGCTGCGCTGTCATGGGCCTGAAGCTGCCGCGCATTGAATTTCGCGGGCGCACATTCGATTCGTCGATTTCCTTTCTGATCCTGTTCACCGGGCTGTTTCTGTCAGTGGCGATGCCGCTGTTGGTGCCGCGCGATCCGGGGCCGGATGCAATGACCTTGTGGTCGTCATACGCACGTGCCGACAACTGCAATTTCTGGAACCCGTTCTCGCCGGATCGCTCGTCCTACGAGTGTTCGGCGTTCCTGCTGCGGCCCACGGGCATCAACCTGACCAATGCCTGGGCGTACGGCATGTTTTGCAATTTTTTCCTCACAGCGATTCCGGTGGTGGTGTTCCGGCGCATGCCGCTGACGATCTTCGGCACCTTGTGTCTGTGGGGCATCGTGCGTTCGTTTTTTCTTGAAAACCTCACCAAGGAAATCATCGTCTCGGTGGCGGTGTTGAGCATTTTGCTCAGCGCGTTGACACGCAAATATCGCGGCGGTTTTTTCCTCTCGGCGGTGATCTACGGCGTGCTGATCCGTCCGTACTGGATTCTGTTTTCGCTGTCGTGGGTCGGCGTCTGCGTGATGAAGAAGTACGTATCGCGCTTCACCTTCTTTCTGATGCTGTTTCTGTTCTATTTGGCGGTGGCCATGGCCATTCAGATTGCGCTGGGCTTTCCGGTGTCGTCGATTCGCGCCAGCAACAACGAACTGCGCACGGCTGGGGAGGAGGGCTCGAAGTCGCTGATCGTCTCGTGGCTCAGCGGCAGCGACTTCGTCTCTCAGGCACTGGATTCGATGATCATTTTCTTCCGCCTGTCGTTCCCGGTTGAGCTGATTCTGCTGTCCGGGCCGGGGCAGGTGATCTTCGTTGCGCTGATGATCATGACTGCACTGCTGCTGTTCAAAGTCATCACTTCGACCGACTACAAGGGCGCGCCGATCCAGACCAAACCCAAGGAACTGATCGCGATTCCGCTGGCGTTTCTGTTGGTGCAAGGCTTGTTCGAGCCGGACTTCGGCTCCTTCGCCCGGCATTTCTCGATGGTGGTGCCGGTGTTGTTCGTCGGCCTGGGCTTGATGCTGCGCGCGAACAAACCGGTGCAGGTCGAATCAAGAATTCTCACTTAAGGCAGGTGCTCTATGTCGAGCAAGAAAAAATCCCTGGAGATCGAAACCCTGCGCGGCCTGGCGTGCCTGCTGCTGGTGCTCTATCACGTCATCGGCCCGCTGGGCGGCGGTTTGAAAATCGATATCGGCTCGCCGTTCAGGGTCATCGCCGACTCGATGGTGTACGTGCGCATGCCACTGTTCACGTTCATCTCCGGCTACATCTATTCGATCTACAAGATTCGCGGCAATGACTTTTCCGCGTTCTTTGCCGGCAAGGTGCGACGGCTGATCGTGCCGCTGTTCTGCGTCGGCGTGCCGTTCTCGGTGCTGCAAGCGGTGGGGCCGGGGGTGAACAAGGATGTCGGCGTGATCGACGCGTTGCTGTCGTTCTGGGTGCCGATCAACCACTTCTGGTTCCTGCAGGCGGTGTTCATCATTTTCATCTGCGTCGGCTTGCTGGAGTGGCGCGGTTTGTTGCATTCGGCTGCGCGGCTGTATGGCTTGTTTGCCTTCGCCGCGCTGTTGTTTCTGCTGCCGCCGTTGCCGCTGGATGCGTTTGGTATCAACGGTGCGATCTACCTGCTGCCGTTTTTTGTTGCGGGGATGATCGGGCAGGAAAATGTCGAGGTGTTGAAGCAGCGTTTCAAAGTGATCGGGCCGCTGCTGTTTGTGCTGATTTCGCTGACGCTGTTGTATGTCGCGGCGATCGATCGTGAGCTGATTGTTGATCGTCGCAGTGTGATCGGTTTGACGGTGGGTTGTGTGTCTTGCATCGCGTTGCTGTCCAGTGACATGCGTTCGAAAGCGCTGACCTGGCTGGGCGGATATTCCTATGCGATTTTCCTCTTTCATGTGTTGTTCGCGGCGACCTCGCGGTTTGTCCTCGGGCGCTTGGGCGTGAAGGATGAGAGCTTGCTGGTGCTCGGTGGTCTGAGTTGCGGATTGCTCGGGCCGGTGCTGTTGGCGAGGGTGTTCAGTCGGTTCAATTTCACCTCGGTGTTGTTCCTCGGCGAGCGGGCGGCGAAGCGGAAACCGTTGGCGCCCATCACCCCGGTGGTACAGACGCAATCCTCCCTGTAGGAGCTGACGAGTGAAACGAGGCTGCGATCTTTTGATCTTTTGTCGTGGTTTGCAAAGATCAAAAGATCGCAGCCTCGTTCCACTCGTCAGCTCCTACAGTGGACCCGTGTAAGTCACACCATCCTTGTGGGAGCGAGCCTGCTCGCGAAGCCGCCACCCCGGACAAAGGAAATATTGAATGATGCCAGTAGACGCCCCTCAACCAGTCGCCATCTCAGCCATCACCGTAGACGATGCCCGCCAGCGTTTTGCGCAATGGCGCAAGGGCAAGGCCGGCAAGGTGCTGGCGGTTTCGGTGATCGGTGACAGCTACACCGCCGGGCAGGATTTCTATCTCAACAAACTGGTACAGCGAGTGGCCGCCGAGGTGGGTTTCGCCGGCCCTGGTTACGTCGGTTTCAACCACGGCGCGGCGCTGGGCGGCACGCATTTCAAATACACCCGCAGCAGCGACAAATACTTCGGCGGCGGCTGGAAGGTTTCCGAGCTGGGCCAGGCCAGCCCGGACAGTCGCACGATCAGCGGCAAACCGGGCGCGTGGTTGCAAGTGGATGCCAGTCCTTCGCCGCGCATCGATACCGCGGTGACTCAGGCGAAACTGTTGTATCTGGGCAACGGCGAATCCGATGAGCTGCGATATCGCTGGTCGCCCGCGCAAGACTGGGAACCATTGAAACTGGCAGGCTCAGGCGTTCAGGAAGTCGCGCTACCCAGCGCTCCATCAGCTGCAGACTGGGCATTCAAACTGGAAGTGGTAAAGGGCGCGCCGACGCTGTTCGGCCTGTGGATGACGAATGATCAGCAAGGCGTGCGGGTGTCGAAACTGGCGGCTTCCGGGGCGGCGTCCGCTGACTTCTATCACGCGGACCCGCAATGGCAGACGCAGTGGAAAACCGTGGTGTCGAAGATTCCGGCCGATGTTTACCTGATCATGCTCGGTGGTAACGACCAGGGGTTTGGCGTGAAGCCTGCGCAGTATCTACAAAACGTTCAGGGCCTGGTGAGCATGCTGCGCGAGATTCAGCCGGCGGCGAGCATCAGCCTGATCATGCGTCAGGACACCACGCGCTCCAGCGCTTATCCAATGTCCGCTTATGCGCAGGTGCTCGAACCGTGGGCGCGCGACCAGCATCTGGGCTTCATCAACCTGCAATGCGCCTTCGGCCCGGACGTCAAACGCTACGCCAGCGCGATGATCGGCCCGGACAAGATTCATCCATTGCCGGCCACGGGCGGGAAGGTGATTGCCGATTATTTTTATGGCTGGATCATGGGCGCCAACGACCGTTGCGACGGCGGCGGACAATGAACGTTCCCACGCAGAGCGACGGTGATCGTTCCCACGCTCCGCGTGGGAATACATCCTGTGACGCTCTGCGTCACGCCGCGCTGGGACGCGGAGCGTCCCGGGCGGCATTCCCACGCAGAGCGTGGGAACGATCATCGTGCAGGGACGAAGTTGTCGACCTGTTCGAGTAACTCCGCAAGCTTGCGCGGCATCAGCCGCGCATCACAGCGGGTCTCGACATTAATGATGATCGCCGGGTCGTTGCAGCAGATGCGCACGCGAAAGCGCCAGTCGCTGAAGATCACTTTCAGGCCATCGCGGTCATCCATTTCCAGCGCCTGTTCGCCATACAACGCTTTCAGATGCGCGACTAGCGGATACGGATCGCGCAGCGACCGGCGAATATCCCCCGACGCTGGAAACACGCCGATCCGCTCCACCAGCAGAATCGTGCCCAGCCAGGTTTCGTTGGCGCTGGGCAGCGGTTGATGGCGCGACAACCAGCTCATCACCCCGAGGTTGCCCACCTCACGTTCAATCTCTGTCGAATGCTGTGCAATGTTCATGGTTGCCTGCCTGTGGGAAGTGGAAAGCCGTCTCAGCGGCCCTTGAGGTACACGTTGTCGTAGCAGAAGTTGGTCGCCTGCAGATAACCCTCGGCATCTCCGCAGTCGAAGCGCAGGCCTTTGAATTTGTAGGCCAGCACGCAGCCGTTCTGCGCCTGTTTCATCAGTGCGTCGGTGATCTGGATTTCGCCGCCCTTGCCCGGTTGTGTGTCGGCAATCAGGTCGAAGATGTCCGGCGTGAGAATGTAGCGGCCGATGATCGCCAGGTTCGATGGTGCGTCCTGCGGTGCCGGTTTTTCCACCATGTGGTTGACTCGGTAGATGCCGTCGGAAATCAGCTCGCCGGCGATCACCCCGTACTTGTGGGTCTGGTCGGCCGGAACTTCCTGGATGGCGACGATCGAGCAGCGGAATTTCCTGTACAGCTCAATCATCTGCGACAGCACACCGTCGCCTTCGAGGTTCAGGCACAGGTCGTCGGCCAGCACCACGGCAAACGGCTCGTCGCCGATCAATGGACGGCCGCTGAGAATCGCATGACCCAAGCCCTTCATTTCCACCTGACGGGTGTAGGAAAAGGTGCAGGTGTCGATGAGCTCGCGGGTGCCGGCGAGGAATTTCTCTTTCTCGGTGCCACGAATCTGGTGCTCGAGTTCGTAGCTGATGTCGAAGTGGTCTTCCAGCGCGCGCTTGCCCCGGCCGGTAACAATGGCCATGTGTTGCAGGCCGGCGTCCCGTGCTTCTTCAACGGCATATTCGATCAACGGCTTGTTGACGATCGGCAGCATTTCTTTCGGCATGGCTTTGGTCGCCGGCAAGAAACGCGTGCCGTAGCCGGCAGCGGGGAACAAACATTTACGAATCATAAAAGTATCCTGGACAGTCATGGAACACAGGCGACGGTTGCGCACCACAAAGTGGCGGCAAGTTTCAATGATTATTGAAGGCTTACTTTAATACCCGAGTCAGGTTGTTGCTGGCAATTAGTTGCGCTGTTAAAAAGCGCTAATGTTATGAGATGTCGACTACTTTGTTATAAGTTATTTTTAGTCGGTATCTGTCGATAGTGATATGTAGCCAGGGAGTGCTAATAAGTACTCGTCAAACAGTTTGACCGGTAAAAATAATTATTGCCAGTGGTTGAACTAAATTTGCTTGAGGTTGTTGTCGCCCTGTTTGTGTGAATTGCTCCGCATATTTACGAGGCATGGCTTGACACGCTACCGGGTACTTATTCGATGACGGATCACGCTATGAAGATTCTGGTAACGGGTGGCGCCGGCTATATCGGCTCGCATACCACACTTGCATTGCTTGAAGCAGGTTATGAAGTTGTTGTTCTGGATAATCTTTGTAACAGCAGCGATGCGGCACTTCACGCTGTCGAAGCCATTTGCGGAAAAAGTGCATGGATGATTCGCGGCGATGTCTGTGATCGGCCGCTGCTGGACCGAATCTTCCGTGAACATCAGATCGACGCCGTGCTGCATTTCGCCGGGCTCAAAGCCGTGGGCGAGAGTGTGCGCAAGCCGCTCGAATACTACGAAACCAACGTTGGCGGCAGCATCACCCTGTGCCAGGCGATGGCAGCGGCGGGGGTGTTCCGACTGGTGTTCAGTTCCTCGGCGACGGTGTACGGCGAACCGGAGGAAATGCCGATTCGCGAGGATTTTCCTACGGGTAATCCGACCAATCCCTACGGCCAGTCCAAGCTAATCGTCGAGAACGTGCTGCGCGACCTGAGCCTCGCCGAGCCGCGCTGGAGCATCGCGCTGCTGCGCTACTTCAACCCGATCGGCGCCCACGCCAGCGGGCACATGGGTGAAGACCCCAACGGGATTCCGAACAATCTGGTGCCGTATATCAGCCAGGTTGCGGTCGGCAGCCTGCGCGAGCTGTCTATTTTCGGTAACGATTACCCGACCGCCGATGGCACCGGCGTGCGCGATTACATCCATGTCGTCGATCTGGCAGACGGGCATTTAAAGGCATTGCAGTCGATCAGCGAGCGCGCCGGCATTCACACCTGGAACCTCGGCACCGGCGATGGCTACAGCGTGCTGCAAGTGCTGCATGCCTTCGAACAGGCCTGCGGCCGCCCGGTGCCATACCGGATGATGCCGCGCCGCGCCGGTGATATCGCCGAGAGCTTTGCCGATGCTTCGAAAGCGGCTAAAGAACTCGGCTGGAAAGCCACGCGCAACTTGCAGGACATGGTTGCCGACACGTGGCGCTGGCAATCCAATCATCCCAATGGTTATTCGCGGTGATGGCCGTTTAGTGCGATGTTAGTTTCAGTCAGGTTGTTAGATAACGTCGGGAAATTACACTGGCAATGCCTTTTGCAAGTCCGTAGATATAAACCTGCCGTTCGACTTTTAGCAGTTGCGTATGACTGTGAAAGAACAACGGATCTTGTTCGCGCTCTTTGCGGACTTGAAAGCTACCAGCTCTGACACAGATCTGTTTTTAACAGTTCGAATGTTAGAAAGGAGTTGTTATGAAAAAAGTGATGGCAGTTGCCCTGTTGACGATGTTGAGCAACTGGGCTGCCGCCGCTGAAGCGCCGCTGACAGCGGTAACCAATGTAGGTGGCAGTGTGGCGGCTTCGCAAGCGCCCGCGGCCAGTACTGCAATGGTTGCCAGTGCTGTAGCGGCGTCCAACAGCGGTGGCAGTGCCAACGGCGGTACCACCGGTACGACGGGTACCACCGGTACAACCGGCACGCATAACTAACAGGAACATTTGTTAGTGCAGTACAGAGTCGCCCGACGCGAGTCGGGTGACTTTGTTTTTTGGATTCGCCCTTGAATAGCGTAGTGCCATTATGACTCGTAGTGTTTATCTTTTAATGTTGGCAAGTCTCGCTTTGCAAGGTTGCATGTTTGCCCCCGGCCAGTACCTGAGCACCAGCGATATCACCCGCCAGGGCGCCAGTGAAAGCAGCCGGGTCGAGCTGATTCCGATCACCCCGAAGCTGATCGCCATGAACCGCGCCACGCAAAAGCGTGAGTCGCTGCCGGCGGAGTTGCTGGTGACGCCGGCGGAATATCGCATCGGCGACAATGACGTGTTGTACATCACCGTCTGGGATCACCCGGAGCTGACCGCCCCCTCCGGCGCGCAACAGCAGATCGATGCCAACGGCCGTCTGGTGCGCTCCGATGGCACGCTGTATTACCCGTTCATCAAGGAAGTCCAGGCCGCCGGCCGGACCATCCAGCAACTGCGCGCGGACATCGAACAGCGCTTGTCGGCATTTATCGCCGAGCCACAGGTCGACGTGGCGGTGCTGCGCTTTGCCAGCCAGAAAGTCGTGGTCACCGGCGCCGTGACGAAGGCCGGCCCGCAGGCGATTTCGACCAACCCGCTCAGCGTGGTCGAGGCCCTTGGTTCGGCCGGCATCGACACCAACAACGCCGACCTGTCCGGGTTGTTGCTGACGCGCAATGGGCGCACTTATCCGCTCAATCTCGACTCGCTCAACCAACAGGATTCCGAGTTGCAGAACGTCTTCCTCAAGGGCGGCGATCAACTGTATCTGCCGTACAACGACAACAAGCGCATCTACGTCATGGGCGAGGTCAACCAGCCGCGCGCGTTGAGCTTCAAGACCGCGACGATGAACCTCTCCGATGTGCTCGGTTCGGTCGGCGGCCTCAGCCAGACCAGTTCCAACGGCAACGCGGTCTACGTCATTCGTGGGGTGGAAAACCTCGACGTCGAGCCGGCGAAGATCTATCAGCTCGAAGCCGAATCGCCGACCGCCATGGCCTTGGCCTCGCACTTTCAGGTGCGGCCGCAGGATGTCGTCTACGTCGGCCCGGCCAACGTCACTCGCTGGAACCGTTTCATCAGCCAGTTGGTGCCGTCGGCGTCGATTGTCGGCACCGGGGCTTCGGCAGCGAAGAACTGGAGCGAATACAGCAACAACAGCAAATAAGGCCGCGACTGTGAACCTATTGAAAGTGGGCGTCTGCCTGATGGCGGCCTCGTTGCTGTGCGGCTGTAACCCGCTGATGAGCGCATCGCTGAACAACCTCAAGGCCGCTGTCGTCGGCCCCGACGAGGTTGAGGTATCGGCGACCGAAGTCGCCGGGGTCAACTACCCGCAATTGAAACTGACCACGCCGTCCGGCTCCGGCGTGCTGGCGCTGGTGCGCGAGCGCGAAGACCTGCAGTTCTGGGTCGCGTCCGGCAAGCAGGTGTTGCTGCTGCGCGACGGCCTCGCGGTGCGCACTGTCGGTCTCGGGCTGGAGGGCGATCTGGATGGCACGCGGCTGGCCGATGATTCGCCATTCAAGCAAGGCTTGCATCACGTCGCCGATGGTTTCACCACGCGGCGCTGGATCGATCTGTACAAGGGCCAGGAAGTCGGCGTTATCGTCAACAGCCGCTTCTCGCGCCGCGCCACCGAGACCCTGGAGATTCTCGACAAGCCTTACTCGGTGCTGCGCGTCGATGAACAGATCGACGCCCCGGCGATTGGCCTCAGCGCGACCAACCGTTACTGGGTCGACCCACGCGACGGGTTCATTCTGCAGAGTGAGCAACAATTGACCTCGCAACTGCGCGTCAAGCTGGTGCAACTGACCCCTGACCGCAGGCACCTGCCGTGACGCGCCTACGTCTTATCGCGGCGGGTCTTTTGCTGATCGCCGGGGCGAGTCAGGCTGCTGTCACGGTGTCCGGCGATGTCGCCAATCCCGGGCCGATCGCGTTGCCGCCGGGTGGTCGGCTGTTCGATGTGATCAGCGAGGCCGTGCCCAATGCCGAGGGTTATTGGCTGGCGGGTGGCTTGTTGCGCCAGTCGCTGATCGAAGAACAGACACGGCTCAAGGTCGGCGTGCTGTTCGATCTCGAGGTGCTGCAACGCATGGCGACGCTGTATGACCGGCCGAGCCGGGCGGCGCTGGCGCAGCGCGTTGCTGAAGAAGTCCGGCAAATGCCAGTGACCGGCCGGCAGATCGCTGACCTTGATCCGGTGGCGGTGGAAGTCGGTTTCGCGCGCAACATTCGCCTCGATGACGGTGATCGGCTGATCTATCCGAAGCGGGTTGACGAAGTGCAGGTGCTGGGCGCTGTAAGCGAGCCATGCCACTTGCCCTATCAGCCTTTGCAGGAGGCTCGCGAATATCTTGAAGGCTGCTCGATTCTCGACGACGCCGAGGCCGATTACCTGTGGCTGATCCAGCCCAATGGCGTGTCGCGGCGCGTCGGCATTGCCCACTGGAATCGCGAGTCCGGGCAGTTTCCGGTGGCCGGCAGCCGGATTCTGGTGCCGATAAAAAATGATGATCTTGATCCGCCTCTTCCTGAATTGAATCAGCAGTTGGCCGAATTCATTGCCACGCAGCTGGCCGAGGTGGTTCGTTGAAGTTACGTTTTGCAGCTGTGTTGTTATTGCCCTGCGGTCTGGCTCACGCCGAACCGCGCATTACCCAGAATGACTTCGGCGGCGCCGGTCTGTTGCAGACGCCGACGGCGCGCATGGCCCCGGCCGGCGAGCTGAGCGTCAACGCCAACCGCACCGATCCCTACAGCCGCTACAGCGTGTCGTTGCAACCGCTGGACTGGCTCGAAGGTTCGTTTCGCTACACCGCGATCACCAACCGGCCGTACGGCTCGGAGGCCCTCAGCGGCAGTCAAAGCTACAAGGACAAGGCGGTCGACGCCAAAGTGCGCCTGTGGCAGGAAAGCCACTGGGCACCGGAAGTGGCGCTGGGCTTCCGAGATATCGGTGGTACCGGTTTGTTCTCCAGCGAATTCTTCGTCGCCAACAAGCGCTTCGACAATTTCGATTTCAGCGCCGGCATCGCTTGGGGTTACATCGGTAATCGCGGCGACTTCGATAACCCGTTGGGCTACGTCAGCAGTCGCTTCGATACCCGCCCGGCGCTGGAAGGCACCGGCGACGTCAACTCCGGCGCGTACTTTCGCGGCAAGCCTTCGCTGTTCGGTGGCGTGAGCTACCAGACGCCCTGGGATCGTCTCAGCCTGAAACTGGAGTTCGAAGGCAACGACTACAAGCACGAGCCGAAGGAAAACGAGATCAAACAGGACTCGCCGATCAACCTCGGCGCGGTGTTCAAGGTCACCGATTCGATCGACCTCAGCGCCGCTTGGGAGCGCGGCAATACTGCGATGTTCGGCGTGACCTTCCACACCAATTTCGTCAGCCGCAAGGCGCCGGCCAAGACCTACGACCCAACCCCCGAACCGCTGCCGGCGAAGGCGCCGACGACATCGATGGAGCAGGTCAACTGGGCTGATGTGTCGCGGCGTCTGCAGCAGAATGCCGGGTACAAGGTCGAGCGCATCAGCCAGCGTGATTCCGAGCTGATCGTCTATGGCGAGCAGCAGCGCTATTTCCATTCGTCGAAAGCTGTCGGACGCGCGAGCCGGATTCTCGACAACAGCGTCAGCGACGACATCGACTGGTTCACCGTGGTCAACAAGCGCTATGACTTGCCGCTGGAGGAAACCAGCCTGCCGCGCCAGACCTTCCGCGAAGTGATCAACAACGAAGAGCCTTTGGAGTCGCTGCACCGCACCACCGAAATCAACCCGGCGATGCCGCGCAACGAGAAAACCCTCTACAGCGAAGCGCCGCAACATTTCAGCTATGGCGTCGGTCTGGGCTTCAAGCAGAACGTTGGCGGCCCGGATGGTTTGCTCTATCAATTCAGTGCTGACGCGGACGCGGAATATCGCTTTAACCGCAACACTTGGTGGAACGGTTTGCTCAGCGCCAACCTGGTCAACAACTTCGACAAATTCGTCTACGACGCACCGAGCGGATTGCCGCGCGTGCGCACGGATTTGCGTCGTTACCTGACGACGTCAAACACGACCATGCCGTTGTTCCAGCTCAGCCATGCCGAGCAGTTGGACAAGGATCTGTACGGCATGGTTTACGGTGGTTATCTGGAATCGATGTTTGCTGGCGTCGGCGCAGAAGTGCTGTTCCGCCCCACAGGCGAGCGCTGGTCGCTGGGCGCGGATTTGAACTGGGTTCGCCAGCGTGATTTCGATCAGGGCTTTGCCTTGCGCGATTACTCGGTAGTGACCGGACACATCACCGGCTATACCGATTTGCCGTTCGACACGCTGGCAGCGGTCAGTGTCGGGCGGTATCTGGCCGGGGACTGGGGCACCACCGTGGACATCTCGCGCGAGTTTTTCAACGGCGTGCGCGTCGGTGCCTGGGCGACCATCACCACGGCCAGCAGTGCTGAATATGGCGAAGGTAGTTTCGACAAAGGCCTGTACCTGTCGATCCCGTTCGACGAAATGATGAGCATGTCGACCATGCGCCGCGCCAACCTGGTCTGGGCGCCACTGACCCGGGATGGCGGCGCCAGACTGAACCGCAGCTATCAATTGCACTCAATGACCGATAGCCGGGAAGGGGACATGTTCTATCGCAATTTCGAGAAGATTACCGAGTAAGCGCGCCTGTGGGAGCGGGCTTGCTCGCGAAGGCGCCGGCGCATTCAACATCCCACTGCCTGACCCAGCGCTTTCGTGAGCAAGCCCACTCCCACAGTAGATCGTCGGCACGCCAAACATCCCGGCCATCAGCCAAACCCCCTGTGGGAGCGGGCTTGCTCGCGAAGGCGGCGGCACATTCAACATCGCCATCGCCTGACCCAGCGCTTTCGCAAGCAAGCCCACTCCCACAGTAGATCGTCGGCACGCCATCCATCCCGGCCTTCACCCAACCCCCCTGTGGGAGCGGGCTTGCTCGCGAAGGCGCCGGCACATTCAACATCGCCATCGCCTGACCCAGCGCTTTCGCAAGCAAGCCCACTCCCACAGTAAATCGTCGGCACGCCAGACATCCCGGCCATCAGCCAAACCCCCTGTGGGAGCGGGCTTGCTCGCGAAGGCGCCGGCGCATTCAACATCCCATAGCCTGGCCCAGCGCTTCGTGAGCAAGCCCACTCTCACATTGTTCGTACCGGTAATCGAAAGCGGTGTGCCAAATCCCGCCCACAAAAAAGGGGACTTTCGTCCCCTTGCGATCTGAAGCGCTGAACCTCAGTAAATGTCTTTCGACAACAACGTAAACGGTGTCTTTACCAGAATCTTCAGATCCAGCCACAACGACCAGCTGTTGATGTACTGCAGGTCGATCTCGACACGCTTCTGCATCTTGTCGAGGGTGTCGGTCTCACCGCGGCAGCCGCTGATCTGCGCCAGGCCGGTAATGCCCGGTTTAATCCGGTGGCGCGCCATGTAAGCGAGGATCTTGCCCGAGTAGTAATTGTTGTGCGCCACCGCATGCGGCCGCGGACCCACCAGCGCCATGTGCCCCTGCAGGACGTTGAACAGTTGCGGCAACTCATCCAGCGAGGTGCGGCGAATAAAGCGACCTACGGCGGTGATCCGCGAGTCATTGCGGCTGGCCTGTTTCACTTCACGGTCATCGTGGACACGCATTGAGCGGAATTTCCAGACCTTAATTACCTTGCCGTTCCAGCCATGCCGATCCTGCTTGAAAAACACCGGGCCGGGCGAGTTGAGTTTCACCGCCAGAGCGATGATCAACAGCAGCGGACTCAGCGCGATGATCGCCAGGAATGCCACGGTTTTCTCAACCAGACTCTTGCTCAGCGCAGCGGTCGGGCGGCTGGTTAGCGGGCTTTCGTTGAGGTAGATCGCCGGCAGACCGTCCACGACTTTCACCGAGTGGTTGAGCAGGGTCAGGCTGTTCAGGTCCGGCACCCACACCACATCGACGTTGGCGCCGAGCAAATCGACATACATCGCTTCGATTTTTGCTGCTTCGCACAGCGGCAGGGTGATGTACAAGCGACGGATGTCATGGGCTTCGATCAGCTCGAGCAACTCGTCCTGCGCGCCAACGACACGCGGGGCATCCGAGGCGAGCACAGGTTTGTCTCCGTTACTGACCAGACCGATCAGTGGCAGGTTTTCCAGTTGACTGAGTTTCCTCGCCAGGCCCAGCGCCAGCTCGCCGGTGCCGACGATCAGCGTCCGGTGCTCGCTTTTACGCGAACGCTGGTAGTACTTGGAAAACGCATGCAGCGGCGCATAGAGGAACGCCTGACCGAGGAAGCCATACACCGCCCAGCTCAGAATCACCTGACGGGAAAACAGCTCATCGGCCTGGCAGACAAACGCGATGCACGCCAGCGCGGCCATGGTCATCGACCAGCCCATGAACAAGCGGCCGAGGCCGGTCAGGTAGTTGTCGCGTTTGCGATAAACGCCGCTGAATGTGTAAGCCGGCACCGAGGCCAGGACGGCGAGGGTGGCGCACATTCGGTAGTAGAACGCGACAGTACCGGTATGCTGTTCCGCGAGAATGAACAGCAGCGTCACAATAAAGGCCTGCGCCAGCGCCCATTGGCCCCAAAAGGTCAGTCCCTTGAGGCCCGTGCTTCGATTGATACTGAGAGAAAGATCCATACGATATCCCCAAAAGACGTCCATTCAGGTTTCAACAGTTGAAAGCCGAGTTGTTATGCAGACTTATTGTTTTTGTTTTAGCGAGTGCCTTGAGGTAACAACATCGAGAGCCGAACTGTCGTCAGCCAATAGACTAAGTTATTGTCCGAAATGGTGTCTGACGAGTTCTAACAAGATGGCACTGTGCCAACTTTCTAATATTTAAATAGAAGTCTGTTAGAAAAGGTCGTGGAGCAGGGGATGAAAAGGCGGGGATGTATTTGTTACTGTTGGCGGGATGGAGGTAGGGAAGTTTTGAATTGATCAGTGAGGTGAAACCAAACAGAGTGCTCTTCTTGTTGTTGTAGTCGCACTTTATATCTGTCTGTCTCGGTGTGAGTGCCGTCTGCGATTACGCGACGACTTCCTGGATCAAGCAATATCCGCGATTTCTTACGGCGCGGAACAATCGCTCACCATTACTGGCGCTCTTGAATTTGTCCTGCAAGCGGCTCAGGCACATCTCCAGACCCCGGTATTGCTCGGGCTCCCGGCCAATACTGATGATCAAGTCATCACGACTGACAACGCGCTCTTCATGGCTCAGCATTTTCCTGACCAGAGCGGTTTCCAGGCCGGTCAGGCTGATCGCAATATTGTCCTTGAGCAATACGCCCTGATCATCGTCAAGATGCCAAGTGTCGCTGCAAGGCTCGGTATTCTCGCTGACATGCGTGATATGAGCTCTTTCTGCAGTGTGTGTCGCGAAGCTTTGAAACGGATTGTCTGTTTGCGCGGCTCGCCATTCATTTTCAAGAGTGGCCAGTATGCGCTGAGTATCATGTTCGATACTGCGCGCAACATTCTTTCGGCTGAGGCTTGGGTAACTGAACTCCATGACCATCGGGGCGGAAGAGGGCGAAGCAACACCTTCAACGAACATTTGTGCCTGCGACGTGCCAAACGAATTGAAACGCTCACTGGACAAGATGCTTTCCAGTTCACGTTGCGACGTTGTGCTGTGCGTCACAACAACAAAATATTTTCTGGGGAGGGTTGTACTCGTTTCCATGTCTCTCTCCTAAATACACACCAAAATTGGCTAAAAGATAAATCGGCAGGCGAGCAATGACTTCCTCGGAAGTAATCGTAGGCAGGGTTCGGGCCGAAAATGGCCGTCGATAAATTCCACTCGGTCTGCAGCTATGTTATGGCGTTTTATTGTTATGGGGTGTGTTGCAGCGCTCATTCAAGTGCTTGAGTTTTAATAAATATGAAGTGCAACTGAAAAGATATGGCTGCATCAGACGATCCTTCGTTCGTATGCAAAAGGGAAGACTGCCCGAGACTCAAGCAGTCGATATCAGACCCCGCATCAGGCGATAGCCGTAGCCGCGGATGCTCTGAATCGCGTTTGTACCATACATGTCCTTGATTTTTCCACGCAAGCGGCTGATTGATTTTTCCAGCGCTCGAGGATCGTAGAAATTGGTGTTGAGGCCCATGATGCCGGCGATTTCATCATGACTCAGAATGTGATTGCCGGTGTTCGCAAAGGCCTCGAGGATCTTCATCTCGGCAAAAGAGATATCGAGTTTGCGCCGACTGTCCATCAGGCAGATCCGTGTCGGATCAAGCGTCAGATTGATATCTCGTTGCCAGTCTTCGCTGTTGAAGAACTCCGCCAGCAAGTCTTCGCTGTCATCGCCCAGTGTGTTGAGCTTGATACAGGCATCCGCCCCAGCAAGAAAATACTTGAGTTTGTTGACGGCGCCGCGGCCGGTGACGACTGCGCAAATAAGCGGTTTCAAGTTGTCATTGCGCAGGTTCTGCACCAGAGCCAGATTGTCTTCGAGGGCCTGTGGGCTATCGATGATGAGGAAAATGGCGCGATAAGAACCGATGTAACCTTGTTCTTTATACGAACTAGTGAAGGCAGCTGTTTCCAGGATCATATCGGACTGCATGTGCTTTGCGATCAGCGATCTGAAATGGTCAGCCACACCCAGTGTACGACCCAGAGCAAGAACACCGGATTCATCATTTGTCGGGCGCGGACTTCTAGTCGCCAAGTTCCCTGAGAGCATCATGCGTTGACTCGAATTAGGTGCTGACATCGGGATGTTAAAGCACCGGTTCTCATCTGTGACTGACAATTGGTAACATTTGAGCGGATTTTAGACGTATCTCCCGAGTTTTCTAACAATAACTAAGCTTTTCAGGCTTTTAGTTGATTTTCTCGGAGTTGTGAACTAACGCGTAGATGATGGCTATATGCAATGGTGCCACTATTCTGAGCGTATGGCGATGGATTTTTTATGTCCTTTTGCCATTGATTGGCCACGTAGGCAATGTGTGAAGTACATCACACTTCATATCTGAAATGAAATATTTGTTGGAGTAGAACTAAATTTTTTCCGTTTAGTTCGTCGGCAGACGATTACTAACAGCACTTGAGTCTAACTCTGGATAAACCCTATGCTTCCGGATCGGTGAATCGCCGTATGCATTACTTCAGATACTCAACCCCTGAGTGTTATTGAACCGGTCGCTCACCCTGAGTGCTCTGACGGAGGATTAATGGATTTCTGGACCCTTTTCCAGGTATTGATATTAGGCGCGGTAGAAGGCCTGACCGAGTTCTTGCCCATATCGAGTACCGGCCACCAGATTATTGTCGCTGACCTGCTCGAATTCGGCGGTGAGCGCGCCATGGCGTTCAACATCATTATTCAACTGGGGGCGATTCTTGCGGTGGTCTGGGAGTTTCGTCCGAAGATCTTCGAAATCGTCAAAGGCCTGCCCACCGAGCGCAACGCGCAACGCTTCACGCTTAATCTGCTGATCGCGTTTTTCCCCGCCGTTATCCTCGGCGTGTTGTTCGCCGACGCCATCCATGAGTATCTGTTCAATCCAGTCACCGTTGCTGTTGCACTGGTCGTCGGCGGCATCGTCATGTTGTGGGCCGAACAGCGCAGCCATGTAGTCAGCGTCGAACATGTCGATGACATGCGCTGGTCTCACGCGCTGAAAGTCGGTTTCGTACAATGCCTGGCGATGATTCCCGGCACCTCGCGCTCCGGCTCGACCATCATCGGCGGGCTGCTCTTCGGCCTTTCACGTAAAGCCGCCACGGAGTTCTCGTTCTTCCTCGCCATGCCCACCATGGTTGGTGCCGCGGTGTACTCCGGCTACAAATACCGCGACCTGTTCCAGCCCAACGACCTGCCTGTCTTCGCCCTCGGTTTCGTCACCGCCTTCATCTTCGCCATGATCGCCGTGCGTGGCCTGCTCAAATTTATCGCCAACCACAGCTACGCCGCGTTCGCGTGGTACCGGATCGGTTTTGGATTGTTGATTCTGGCGACGTGGCTGTTTGGCTGGGTCAACTGGACCGCCGCAGCGGCAGCCTGATCACTGAGCGCTGATCAACGCAGCCACGGCGAGATCGTTTAACGTCGAATCCGACGACTCCTGACGAAAGCGCTGCAAGGCCGAGGTGAAATACGCGGCCTGCAGCATGCCGTTGCTGGCCAGATAGAGTCGCGCGTCTTCTTGCTCCTCGGCGGAGTAAACACGCTTGTGACTGTCGGTCGTTTCCTGGCTAGACGAAATAGGTGCGAGGATCAAAGACACCAAAGTCAAGCCGGAAAACTGCGTCACCTCCCACGGCGTATCGGTACGGCCCATGCAAAAGCCATCGCAGTGCGCATAAACGTTGGAAGTGAAGCTGAACAAGGCGAGGAGGGTGAGACGCTTGAAACGAGAAAAAGTAAATGCGGGCATAAACGAAAGACATCCTGTCAGTACATCAAAAAAACGGGCAACGCTCATGCGTCGCCCGCACACTCAAACCATCAATCAACGACCTTCAAGCAACTCAGCCGCCTGATCCAGCAACGCCAGCGGATCATTGGCCTTGTGAATATCCACCGACAACAGCTGCCGAAATTTGCGCGCCCCGGGGAATCCCGTGCCCAAACCCAGCACATGCCGCGTGATGTGATGCATCGCACCACCCGCCAGCAAATGCTCGGCTATATAAGGACGCAACTGCGCCAACGCCTCAGCCCGACTGATCACCGGCGCCGAACTGCCAAACAACTGCTGATCCACCTCCGCCAGCAAATACGGATTGTGATAAGCCTCACGCCCCAACATCACACCGTCGAACGTCTGCAGATGCTCGTGACAGGCCTCCATCGTCTTGATCCCGCCATTCAGCACAATCTCCAACGTCGGAAAATCCGTCTTCAGCTGCGCCGCCACGTCATAGCGCAACGGCGGAATGTCGCGATTTTCCTTCGGCGACAACCCCTCCAGAATCGCAATCCGCGCATGCACGGTAAAACTCGTGCACCCGGCATCCCGCACCGTACCGACGAAATCACACAGCTCGGCATAACTGTCACGCCCGTTGATCCCGATCCGATGCTTCACCGTCACCGGAATCGACACCGCATCACGCATCGCCTTCACACAATCGGCGACCAACTGCGGGTGCCCCATCAGGCACGCCCCGATCATGTTGTTCTGCACACGATCGCTTGGGCAGCCTACGTTCAAATTCACTTCGTCGTAGCCGTGCTCCTCGGCCATGCGCGCGCAGGCGGCGAGATCCAGTGGAACGCTGCCGCCTAGTTGTAGGGCGAGAGGGTGCTCGGCTTCGTTGTGACGCAGGAAACGTTCGTGATCGCCGTTGAGCAGTGCGCCAGTGGTGACCATTTCGGTGTAGAGCAGGGCGTGCTTGGACAACAGGCGCAGGAAGTACCGGCAATGGCGGTCCGTCCAATCCATCATCGGGGCGACGGAAAAACGGCGGGAGAGTGGGGTGGGCTGTAGGGACATGTGAGGAATCTGGATCAAGAAGGCGAAGGTTCAGGAGTTTATCAGGTCTGCGAACAGGCAAAGGCTTGCGAGGCGCTGTTTGTGGTTTGAACGGGGCTCTGAGGCGCTCGGCCTGATGGGAGGAAGTGTATTTCTGCCTGTTGTCTGTCCTTCAGTATCCGTTTAAACGGTTGCGCAGGCGCTTGTTTAAATCTGACCGGTGAAAGTCATCCGAAGCCTACGTTGTCTTGCGCCTCCCCCTACACCTAAGACAGAATCCGCCGGCTTGTGCGTCTAGCCTGCGGGCTCTATCGTCCCTGGGTCACTGATCTCAGTGATCGGGTTTGGTAGCCCGCTTCGTGTCTAGATGCATTGCGTCACCTGATTCAGGCGCTTCTCAGCGTTCGAGTTTATGGTGGTCATGCGTGGGGCCCATTCGTGGGCGCCGGGTTCTAGTGCGACCGGTCTACCAACCCGCGTATGGCCGCCACCCTTCGTTTGGTAGCGAGGGTGATGTCGCCTTTTGGTAATCGCGCTAGAGGATTCATCCATGTTCAAAGTCACGCCCAATCCGCCGGACACCGATCCCGCATCCCCTTACAAATCCCCAGACTCAAAAAAACTCCACGACGCCGCCGAGCGTGCGCTGGATTATTACCTGCCCCCCGCCAGTCACATCAAAGCCTCCACCAACCAGCCCGAACGCATGTTCCTCGCCAATCCGGCGTACGACAGCGAATCCCTGTTGGCCAATGCCAGCGAATCGCTGGGTTCGGCCAGCGTTATGCTCAATGACTTCGCAGCGTTACTGGAAAACTCGCAGCGCAAGACTTTATTGGGCATCGCCCAGGTAGTGATGCTGGGTGAGATCGCGGTGAATCAGGCGTTGGACAAAGTTGAAGTGAAGGCTTGAAGCGAACCTCGCGGTGACGGAGCGCTTATCCGTCACCGCGAGGCTATATGGTTAGCTGAACAGTCGCTGTCACCGCTGCACGACGATTGACCGTTACTGCCCCGGCACCGCAATCCATTCGCTCAACGTCTGCTGATACTTGCCAGTGACCTTGCTCAAATGCAGCCACTGATCGACATACAGTTTCCAGCTGATGTCATCGCGCGGCAGCAAGTAAGCCTTCTCACCGTACTGCATGTATTGATGCGGATTCACTGCGCACAACCCCGGTTTGAGTTTCTGCTGATACAGCGCTTCCGAGGCGTCGGTGATCATCACGTCGGCTTTGTTGTCGAGCAGTTGCTGGAAGATCGTCACGTTGTCGTGCAGGGCCAGTTGCGCCTTGGGCAGGAAGGCATGGACGAAGGCTTCGTTGGTACCGCCGGCAGGTTCCACCAGGCGCACGTTGGGCTGGTTGATCTGTTCGATGGTCTGGTATTTCGCTTGATCGGCGCAACGCACCAGCGGGATTTTGCCGTCGGTGTCGAGAGTGTTGCTGAAATAGGCTTTTTTCTGCCGTTCGAGCGTGACCGAGATACCGCCCATGCCGATGTCGCATTTGCCGGCCTGCATGTCGGGCATCAGGGTCTTCCAGGTTGTCTGCACCCATTGCACCTTCACCCCAAGGCTGTCGGCCAGGGAGCGGGCCATGCTGATGTCGATGCCTTCGAAGTCGCCGTCGCTGCGCTTGAAGGTGTAGGGCTTGTAGTCGCCAGTGGTGCAGACGCGCAACTGGCCTTGTTGTTGGATGCTGTCGAGGTGGGTTGTGGTGTCGGCGGCCTGAGCAGTAAAGGGCAACGCGAGCAATGCACCGAGCAGGATTGTGGTTTTTGTCGTTGGCATCTGTCGGAATTTTCTCTGGGATGGACGGAAAGGACGTGTTCGAAGTTAAACACGTTCTCACCATTGATCCAGTCCGACAGTGTGCGTCAGCGTTGATTCGCTACAGACCCAGCCCTTGCTGCACCACCTGCAGCAGATTGTTTTCCGTCAATGCTATCGCATCCAGCTCCTGACCTGTCTCGATAGTCTGCAACCACCAGTGGCTTTCGCCATGCTCGTCAACCGTGCGCAGCAACGACTGATCGCGGCCCGGGACCTTGATCTCCACACGTCCGCAACCATCCTCGGTAAACCGCGCGATCGGATCGAACGTCAGGCTGTGATGGTTGGCCTCGATCACCAATTGGTCGATGGCGTAGTCGTGGGTTTCGCCATCCGGCGAACTTTCGCAAACGTGCGTAGGATTTCGCCGAATCTTCAGTCCTACTTCCGTCACTGGCTGCAGCCAGCCCTCGATGCGGTGGTACAAGTCGTACACCTGAGCGGGCCAGCAATCGATCTCAAGTGCAGCGCAGCTGATGTCGTCAGCCTGGGTGTGCCGGGTCTGCTTGAGTCTGGCGGCGAGTTCGTCTGCTTTACTCATGTCGGTTCCCTTGTTGGATGTCTGCCTGTTCAGCGTAGACCTTTGAACGACGCAGGGCTTTGCCTTGCGTCATGCGCTTGCAATACAAGCGTGTCGAAATCAGCAATGGCCAAGCCTGGCCAACAATGAAAATCACGGACGCAGGCGTCCCAAGGAACGGGTCAATGAAAAAGCTGTTTACAATTCTGGCACTGATCGCGCTGACGGCCGGTAGCATCGGCATGAGTTCGGCGCGTCAGTCGTCATCGAGCAAAGCCCAGGCGGAATCGGTGGCGGGGGTGTTCGATTACTACCTGCTGGCGCTGTCCTGGTCGCCGACTTTTTGTCTGACGCACAAGGACGACGCGCAGTGCACCGGCAAGGGTTATGGTTTTGTCCTGCACGGCTTGTGGCCGCAATACGCCAAGGGCGGCTGGCCGCAATCCTGTCCGCCGCTCGTCGCGCTATCGGCTGCGCAGACGGAGAAGGGCCTGACACTGTTCCCAACGAAAAAACTGCTCGATCACGAATGGTCCAAGCACGGCACCTGCAGCGGTCTCGGCGCAATGGGCTATCTCGACAAGTCTGATCAGGCCCTTGGCGCTGTGAAGATTCCGCAGGCGTTACAAGCGTTCGGCTCGACGTCGTATTATTTCGAAGCGCAGGAAATCGTCGATCTGTTTCGCAAGGCCAATCCGCGAATTCCGGCTGACGGCATTGCAGTGGTCTGCAGCGGCCCGCAGTTGTCGGAAGTGCGGGTGTGCATGGACAAGGATTTGCAGTTCGGCGCGTGTGGCAAAGGGGTTAACACCCAGTGTCGGGCGGGGGATATTCGGGTGCCGCCGGTACGGTAAGCATCTGTAGCGGCCTATGAAAAGAGGCGCTCGCATGAGCGCCTTTTTGTGCCTGAAGATTTGTGGTTCTTGGCAAAATTCGTTCGTGCTGCGCGCCTCTACACCCATGCGCGACTGCATAAACAGTGGCCACGGGTAACAGTCGCATTTCACACGCACAGGCCGCACGTCACCGCATTGTGTCTGTGGCAAGGCCCGCCGCTGCCGTGGCTGGGGCAGACCGCGCTGAAGTTCTGCGGGCGCACGGCGGTGGACGAGGATGACAACGGCTTCGCGCTGGACGTATCCCGAAGACGACCGCATCGCCAGCGTCATGGGCGAGGCCGATATCCTTTTTTTGAAGAACCACGGCGTGATCGTCGTCGCGCCGACCATTGCCGAATCCTGGGACGATCCGTATTACCTGGAACGCGCCGCACCGGTGCAACTGCTGGCCATGGCCACCCAGCGCGATGTTGGCGTCTGGCCCTGCACAACTGATTAACCGTAAAGCAGCAATCGAAAATAAATCGACGATCAGCGATCATCCAAACTCGCGAGGCGCCGATAACTGGGCGGGAGGCGGGCGTTTGCTCCGTGCATCCCGGTGGGCTACGCTCACGAACACAAGGGTTTCGGGCTCGCGCCCCTGTCGTACCTGCCCAGGACATGCTTTTGCCAATTCCCGTTCACGATCCGCATCAAGCTCCCGGCACGCTCAAGCGCCTGCCGCTTCGCAAAGCGGCGGTGCTGTTCATCGTTGCGGTGAGCCTGTGCCTGTGCGGTCTTCTCTACCTGCAACTGGAGCAGTCGCGGCGTCAGGACCTCGCGGTGGCGAAGATGGCTTCGGGCAACCTGACCCGAGCCATGGCCCAGCAGGCTGAAGACACTGTGCGTGCAGCGGATCTGGTGATGACCAGCCTCGTCGACTGGATTCAGGACGATGGCTATGGGGCGACGCAGCGACCCCGGTTAAAAAGGATCTTCGTGCGCCGCGCGCAGCAGCTGGATCAGTTGCACGGCATTTTTCTCTTTGACCGCGAAGGGCAGTGGGTCATTACTTCGTTCGCCGATCTGCCCCGTGGCAACGGCGTGGCCGATCGCGAATATTTCAAGTTCCACCAGCAGAATGCCTCGACGGTTGCGCACATCGGCCCGGCGATTCGCAGCCGCGAAAACGGCGAGTGGATCATTCCGATTTCCAGACGCGTCAACGACCAGCTCGGCAATTTTCAGGGCGTGTTGATGGCCGGCATCCGCATGTCGTACTTCGATCAGTTCTTCAAAAGCTTCAGCCTCGATGACAGCGGCATCATGTTCATGGCGCTGACCGACGGCACCTTGCTGGCGCGACGGCCCTTCGACGAGTCGCTGATCAATACCTCTGTAGCCCACGGCGAGATCTATCAAACCCTGTTGCCCAACGCGAATGCGGGTACGGCGATGCTCAATTCCGTGGTCGATGGCGTGACCCGCCTGTATGGCTATCGCCAGCTGGCCTCGTATCCGCTGGTGGTGTCCGCCGCCACTTCGCAAGAGACGATCCTGCAGGGCTGGCACGAGCGCGCATTCCAGTCCAGCGTGATTGTCGCGCTGGTGATTCTCGGCATTGGCCTGTTCGGTTGGGTATTCATTCATCAGGTGCGCGACGGCGAGCGCATCGAGAAGAACCTGCGCAAGGCGCAACTGGCGCTGGAACAGATCGCCACCCACGACAGCCTCACCGGGTTGGCCAATCGCCGCTTGTTCGAGCGCTCGCTGGATATTGAATTTGCCCGTGGCGCGCGCCAGGTCAGTCCGGTCAGCCTGATCATGCTCGATATCGATTTCTTCAAGCGCTACAACGATGCTTATGGCCACGTCGCCGGCGACCAATGCCTGGCGCAGGTGGCGCAAGCGGTGAAGGCCTGCTGCCAGCGCAAGTCGGATCTGGCGGTGCGTTACGGTGGTGAAGAATTCGCCGTGCTGTTACCGGACACCGACATCAACGGTGCACTGGCAATCGCCGGGCAAATTCGCCGCAGCGTGATCGACAAACACATCATTCACAGTGGCTCGCCGACCGGTTATCTCACCGTGAGCCTGGGCTGTTATTCATTTATTCCGCATGGCCACGACAGCCCGCAGGTATTTATACAGCGCGCCGATGCGGCGTTGTATCAGGCGAAAAATGCCGGACGCAATCGCGCGGCGGTGTTTGCAGTACAAGAAGATTTTGCCCAATTGATGCGTTCGGATCGCTGATCTCAATCACACTATCGAACAAATGTGGGAGTGAGCTTGCTCGCGAAAGCGGCGCATCAGTCACCCAATCAGTCGACTGACACAATGCCTTCGAGAGCCAGCTCGCTCCCACAGTTAATCAGCGTTTCTTTATCTGGGATGGCTCTTGTTCGTTCAGCCGCCCGTGCCACCGCCTGCACCCCCTGTGCCGCCGCCGGCCGAACCGGTGCCGCCGCCCGCGCCGGAACCCGAACCGCTGGCGCCGCCATTGGTACCCGTGCCACCGCCAGCTCCGCTACCCGTGCTGCCGCCCGAGGTTCCCGAACTGTTGCCGCCCGACGGCGCGCCCGGGGTGTTATCAGGTGGCATGGTCGAGCCGCTGGTGGCGCCGGATTTGGTGCCGGTGGCATCGGTGCTGTCATTGGCGGCGAAGCTGGCGGTGGATGCCGTGGCGAGCAGGCCGGCCAACAACAGCGAAGTGAATGTGCGCGTCATCATGGTACGTCTCCTGATAAAGGGGATTACCTGATATTGGTCTCGCGCGCCCAAGTCTTGGTGCCGGTCGAGTGACGAGCGGTCAAGCTGCTGCGCCAAGTGGCCTACTGTTCTTCGGCACTATTGGCTATTTGCCGAACCATCCACGGGGACTAACGTAGCCACACATTCAATCGCTACCCCGGAGTCCCACCATGCAACCTCGTGCCGATTTCTACACCGCTTCCCCCGATGCCCTGAAAGCGATGATGGCGCTGGAAAATGCCGTCTCGAAACTGCCGCTGGAAAAAAGCCTGATCGAATTGGTCAAGCTGCGCGCTTCGCAGATCAATGGCTGCGCCTTCTGTATCGACATGCACACCGCCGACGCGATCAAGGACGGCGAAACCCCACGCCGCCTGTTCGCCGTGACGGCATGGCGGGAAGCGCCGTTTTTCAGCGAGCGTGAGCGCGCCGCGCTGCTGTGGACCGAATCGCTGACGCAACTGAGCCTGACCCACGCCCCGGACGAAGACTACGACGTGGTCGCCGCGCAGTTTTCACCGAAGGAGCTGGTTGACCTGACCGTGGCGATCAACACCATCAACGGCTGGAATCGCCTTGCCGTAGGCTTCCGTAAGCTGCCGCAGGCCTGAGCTGCCGGCATCACAGGGGCATTTTCAATGCCCCTGCGCACTCGGTGCCGCCGGTGCTGCGTCTGATTGTCCACTTACTTGAGCCACTGGCCCGGCGTGCTACCGGTCATTGATTTGAAAAAGGCGATGAACGCGCTGTCGCTGGCAAACCCCAGCTCAAAGGCGCAGTAACTCAGGCTTCGTCCGGTGGCGAGCAGTTCGATGGCGCGCATCAGGCGCCACTGCTGGCGCCATTGCTGATAGCTCAAGCCGGTCTCGCGCTGGAAGATGCGGCCGATGGTGCGGCTGCTGGCGCCGATCTGATGTTCCAACACATTCAGCGCGGGTGGCAGGCATTCTGGCACCGCCAGGAGAGGTTTCAGGCGTTTGTCCTGCGGCAATGGCAACAGCATCGGTTGCTGCACAGCATCCTGAATTTCGCTAAGACACAGCCCGAGCAAGTGGGCAAATTTGCCTCGTCGCCAGTCAGTGTCAAAGGGCGCCGTCGCCATCGGCTCGAGCACCGCGCGCAGCAGCGGGCTGACCTCAATGACACAGACCTGCGGCGGCAACTCATCACATAAGTCATCGACCAGATAGATCGAACGGTAATCGACGCTCTGCTGCATGACCGCGCGGTGGCTGATCCCAGCCGGGATCCAGGCTGCCCGCGAGGGAGGCAACAGGCACAACTGCTGCGCCAGGGTAATCCGGATGCAGCCCTGTCGCGTGTACAGCAATTGCCCGCGCCGATGGCGATGCATGCCTGAATCGTGTTCAGCCAAAATCGAGGCGAGGCCGATGACCGGAGCGGTAAAACTGTCCGCATCAAACGTCGAGTGGGCATCGAGCCAGGCCATGGATTTGTCCGATTCAAGCGATTATTTGGCGGGATCTGGATAATACGCCACGCGTTGGATTTTAAGCTTCTCGACTTTGGGAGAGGAGTTTTGAGGGATGTATAAACGGAATTTTCTGGCGCTGGCCATCGCCTTGCTGATGTTTCCACAAATCGCCCAAACACTGTACAGCCCGGCGTTGGGGGATATCGGAAGCGTCTTTGCTGTCGGTCCGCAAGCGGTAGCGCAGACCTTGTCGGTGTACTTTCTGGCGTTTGCATTTGGCGTAGTGGTGTGGGGCCGGGCGTGTGATCGCTTCGGACGACGACCAGTGATGCTGGCGGGTTTGGCGCTGTATGCCGTTGCTATGCTGATCGGCCTGCGGGTCAGCAGTTTCAACGCTTTGCTGTGGGTTCAAGGACTGGCAGCGTTTGGAGCGGCGGTGGGTTCGGTGGTCACGCAAACCGTATTGCGTGATCGGTTCAAGGGTGCCGAGCTGGCGCAGGTTTTCTCACTGGTGGGCATCGCTCTGGCGGCCAGCCCGGCGATAGGATTGTTCAGCGGGGCCAGCCTGGTGCAGGCGTTCGGTTATCGCGGTGTGCTGGGCGCGCTGGGATTGCTGGCTACGTGTTTATGGCTGTGGAGTTGGTACGGCCTGGCGGAATCCCGCCCGCAACAGACCCCGGTTGTCAGTCTTTCCGAGACCCTCTGGCGCATGCTGCGCGACCTCGGGATTTGGCGCTCGGCGGCGTGGATTGCCTCGTTCAACATTGCGCTGTTCAGTTACTACAGCCTCGCACCGTTCATGTTCCAGCGCTTGGGCTTGAGCGAGGCCTGGTTCGGATACAGCGGCGTGTTGCTTGCGCTGGGTTCGGGTGTTGGTGCGTGGTGCAACAAGCGGCTTTTGTTGGCCGGGTTCGCAGCGGTGCCATTGATCCGGCTCGCAGCGGTGTGTGGGCTGGCCGGTGGCATTGGCGTCTGGTTACTGCAGGACAGCGCCGCGTTTGTGGTGCCGATGCTGCTGATCGTGCTGGCGTTCGGCATGGCCATCCCCAACATTCTTGGCCAGGCGCTGGTGGATTACACCGATCGCCTGGGTACCGCAGGCGCCTTGCTGGGTTTGATGTATTACTGGCTGATAGGCGCAGGATTGATGCTGGCCGGCTGGTTTCAGGCATTGGGAGCGACGTTGATCGCGTGCAATGGTGTGGCATTGTTGCTGACTGTATTTGCATCCAAAGGAATGAATTGCCGGTCTTAATACGAAGCATTACTATTCACGCCCTTTCCTCACCACGCCGTCCATCCCTCATGCGCTCCCGCAGATCCGGCTTTTTCGAGCATTACGAAGAGTTGATCGGTACCTGGACTCGTCGCTTGCGCAATCGCGCGCAAGCCGAGGATCTGGCGCACGACACCTTTGTGCGGGTACTTGAGGCGGATTCGGCGAAGGTCCAGCAGCCGCGCGCTTATCTGCACCAGACGGCGCGTAATATCGCGGTCGATGGTTATCGGCGGGAGGACCGGCGGGGCGTCATGGAGTCGGAGGCGGCTGACGACAGTGCGTCGTTCGCGGGCGATCCGGAGCATTACATGCACGCGATCCAGTTGGCCGATTCCATCGAACGCGCGCTCACCGAGTTGCCGCTCAACTGCCGCAAGATCTTTGTCTGGCAGAAGATCGAAGGCCTGACGCAGGCGGAAATTGCCGAACGCCTGGGGCTGTCCAAGAACATGGTCGAAAAGTATATGATCCGCACCCTGCGGCATCTGCGTGAGCGGCTGGATGGCTTGCAATCATGAGCGCTCGCACCTTTTCATTCTCAGCCGGACAGGACATTCCATGATGGAAACTCGTGATTGCGCCTGTGGGCAAGCGGCGGTGCGTGACGAGGCGGCGGCGTGGTTCGTGCGTTTGCAGGAGCCGAATGTCAGCGTCGAAGAACAGCAGCGCTTCGACGCCTGGCTGAACGAGCATCCGCAGCACCACGAAGAGTTTCAACTGCTGCAGGGCTTGTGGATGGCGGCTGATCTGCTGCCGACCTCGCGCCTCGAAGCACTGATTGAACCTGCGCCGACTCGTCGCGAACGCCGTCCGTTATTGCGTTATGGCGTGGCCGCGAGCGTCCTCGCCGTTGCGCTGGGACTTGGCCTGTTCAGTGGGCTGAATCATTCGGGCGGTTACCGCGCCGAATTCGCCACAACGCTTGGCGAGCGCAAACACGTGGCGTTGCCGGACGGTTCGGTGATCGATCTGAACAGTCGCAGCCGCTTGCAGGTGCGTTATGAGCAGCATCGACGGGTAATCGAGTTGAGCGCGGGCGAGGCGATGTTCAGCGTTGCACATGACGCCTCGCGGCCTTTTATTGTCGAGGCCGGCAGCGGCAAGGTCACGGTCACCGGTACGCGTTTCGATGTACGCCGCGATGCCAATCAAACCCGCGTGGCGGTGGAGCAGGGTACGGTGAAAGTGCAGGGGAGTGATGCCCCGCACGACAAGTTCGTCAACCTGGCCGCCGGCCTCGGCACTGCGGTTGATGCCCAAGGCAACGTCCTGCCGGCCTACGCGGTCGACCCGGCGCAGCTCAGCGCGTGGCGTAACGGCAAACTGGTGTTCAACAACGCCAGCCTCAGCGAAGTGGCGGCCGAAGTATCGCGCTATCGCGACAAGCCGCTGGTCGTGTCCCAACCGGACGTGGCCAGCCTGCGCCTGACCAGCGTGTTCAAAACCGACGACACCGACGCGTTGCTCAAGGCTCTGCCGACCATTTTGCCGGTGGCCGTGCGCACCCTCGCCGACGGCAGTCAGGAAATAATTTCCAGATAGCATTCAGGTTTTTTCCGAGTTCATCGTCTTCCTGGTCAACTGCAACTGGTTTGCATTAACAGCCGCACACTCTTGCGATCCACAGGACTCCGTACGACGTGAACATCACCACCCATCACAATAAAAAATCCCCTTGGTTGCCCCTGGCGCTGGCGCTCGCGGTCAATGCAGCGATGCCGTTGGCGTTTGCCGCTGAAGCCATTCATATCCGCGCGCAACCGCTGGGCCAGGCGCTGAGCGAACTGGGCCAGCAAACCTCGCTGCAGGTGTTCTTCAACCCCGAGCTGGTGGCCGGCAAACAGGCGTCTGCGGTCGACGGCGACCTCTCACCGGAGCAGGCCTTGCGCCAGTTGTTGCAAGGCAGCGGCCTCGACTATCAGATCAACGAAGGCTCGGTGACGCTTGCACCAGCATCCACCTCTGCAACCGGCAATGGTCCGCTGGAGCTCGGCGTGACCGACATCAAAGTGGTCGGCGACTGGCTCGGTGACGCCGACGCAGCGGAGGTGCAAAACCACCCGGGCGCGCGAACCGTGATCCGCCGCGAAGCCATGGTCGAGCAGGGGGCGATGAACGTCAGCGACGTGCTCAAACGCGTGCCCGGCGTGCAGGTGCAGGACTCTAACGGCACCGGCGGCAGTGATATTTCCCTTAACGTTGGTGTACGCGGTCTGACTTCTCGTTTATCGCCTCGCTCGACCGTGCTGATCGATGGCATACCTGCCGCGTTTGCCCCCTATGGCCAGCCGCAGTTGTCGATGGCGCCGATTTCCTCGGGCAACCTCGACAGCATCGACGTCGTGCGTGGCGCCGGTTCCGTGCGTTACGGGCCGCAGAACGTGGGTGGCGTGATCAACTTCGTGACCCGCGCGATCCCGGAGAAAACCACCGGCGAAATCGGTACCACCCTGGAAACGACTCAGTACGGCGGCTGGAAACACATCGACACGGCGTTCCTCGGCGGTACCGCCGACAACGGCATGGGCGTCGCGCTGCTGTATTCCGGCGTCAATGGTCACGGCTATCGCGAGCGCAACAACGGCAATGACATCGACGACGTGCTGCTCAAGACGCACTGGGCGCCGACCGATCAGGACGATTTCAGTCTCAATTTCCACTATTACGACGCCAGCGCCGACATGCCCGGCGGTCTGACCCAACGTCAGTACGACGACAAACCGTACGAATCGGTGCGTGACTACGACCAGTTCACAGGCCGACGCAAGGACGTATCGTTCAAGTGGATCCGCCAGATCGATGAGCGCACTCAGGCGGAAATCCTCACCTACTACACCGACAGCTTTCGCGGCAGCACCATCGCCGCGCGCGATCAGCGCACCCTCAGCTCCTACCCGCGTTCCTACTACACCCTCGGCATCGAGCCGCGCGTGTCTCGGGTTTTCGATGTCGGTCCGACCACGCAGGAAGTCAGCGTCGGTTATCGCTATCTGAAAGAGGCCATGCACGAGGAGTCGAGCCGTCTGGCGCTGGTCAATAATCGGCCGGTGACCACGCCCACCTCCGACGGTCATGTGTTCCAGGATCGCACCGGCGGTACAGAGGCCAACTCGGTGTATGTCGACAACAAGATCGACGTCGGTAGCTGGACCATCACCCCGGGCATTCGCTTCGAACACATCAGCACCGATTGGCATGACCGCGCCGTGCTCGACACTGCTGGCCGGCCGGTCCCGGAAAAAAATCGCAGTATCGAAAGCAACGAACCGCTGCCGGCGCTGAGCGTGATGTATCACCTGTCCGATGCCTGGAAGCTGTTCGCCAACTACGAAACCTCGTTTGGCAGCCTGCAATATTTCCAGCTCGGCCAGGGCGGTTCCGGTGACAGCACCGCCAATGGTCTGGAGCCGGAAAAGGCCAAGACCTACGAGATCGGCACGCGCTACAACGATGATGTGTGGGGCGGTGAAGTGACGCTGTTCTACATCGACTTCGATGACGAACTGCAATACATCAGCAACGACGTCGGCTGGACCAACCTTGGCGCGACCAAACACCAGGGCATCGAAGCTTCGATGCACTACGACATGGCTGCCCTCGACCCGCGCCTCGATGGCCTGACGGCCAACGCTGGCTTCACTTATACCCGCGCGACGTATGAAGGCGAGATCCCCGGCTTCAAGGGCCGCGATCTGCCGTTCTATTCGCGGCAGGTGGCCACGGTCGGTTTGCGATACGACATCAATCGCTGGACTTACAACATCGACGGCTTCGCTCAATCGAAACAGCGTTCACCGGGCACGGGGGTGAATGCGGATGGCAGCTTCAATGGCAACTACATTACCGAAGGCACGGCAGACGGGCAGTACGGCGACATTCCGGGTTACGTGACCTGGAACGTGCGCGGAGGCTATGACTTCGGCGCGCAGGTGTCGAATCTCAAGCTCGGCGCCGGGGTGAAAAACATCTTCGACAAGCAGTACTTCACCCGCTCAAGCGACAACAACTCAGGGATGTATGTCGGTGCGCCACGCACGTTCTTCGTGCAGGCCAGCGTCGGTTTTTAAAACACAAGATCAAAAGATCGCAGCCTTCAGCAGCTCCTACAGGGGAACGCAAACCCATGCAGGAGCTGCCGAAGGCTGCGATCTTTTGCTTTAGACCTTGAGGACTTTGCCGCCAATCGCCACAGCCACCAGCAACACCGCCATCAGCCCAAAGGCAAAACTCAGGCTGCTGGCATGCGCAACGAAACCGATCACCGCCGGCCCGGCGAGAATCCCGGCATAACCGAGCGTGGTAATCGCCGGCACCGCGATGCTTTCCGGCATCACCGTCTGCTTGCCCACCGCGGTGTACAGCACCGGCACGATGTTGGAACAACCGGCACCGACCAGCGCGTACCCGACCAGCGCCGCTTGCCAGCTCGGCGCGAAGGTGGCGAGAAACAATCCCGCCGCCGCCAACAGACCACCAAACAAAATGATCCGCGTGGCCCCAAGCTTGCGCACGATGCGGTCGCCCAGCAGACGTCCCACCGTCATCGTCAGGGCAAACGCTGCGTAGCCCATTCCCGCGTAAGCCGTGTCGATGCCCCGTTCCTGGGCCAGGAATACCGCGCTCCAGTCCAGCGCCGCGCCTTCGGTGAGGAAAACGATAAAGCACATGCCGCCGATAAACAGCACGATGCCGTGAGGGATGGCAAACGCCGGCCCCGAGCTTTCGCTGCCATAGGGCAACATGTGCGGCACACACTTGAGCAAGGCGCCGATCAGCAACACCACGACCACCAGCATCGCCGCCAGTGGAGTCAGGCCGAGGCCGAGCAGGGCGCTGACGCCTGCCGCGCCGACGATGCCGCCCAGGCTGAACAAACCGTGGAACCCTGACATCATGTGCTTGCCGCTGGCGCGCTCGACGATCACCGCTTGCAGGTTCACCGTCGAATCCACCGTGCCCAGGCCTGCGCCGAACATGAACAGCGTGGCGATCAGCGCCGGAATCGACGACACCGTCGCCAGCAACGGCAGTGCCGCGCAGATCAGCAAGGTGCCGCCAGTGGCTACGCGTCGGCAACCAAAACGCGTGGCGAGAATCCCCGCCAGCGGCATCGCCAGAATCGAGCCGACACCCAGGCACAGCAGCAGTAATCCCAGCGTGCCCTCATCCAGCCCGGCTCGCGCCTTGGCGTACGGCACCAGCGGCGCCCAGGCGGCGATGCCGAGGCCAGCGATGAAAAAAGCGACGCGGGTGGACATCTGTTGCAGACGTCCGGGGACGAAGGTGTCTTGGGGGTTGAGGCTGGTCATATCGATCCTTGGCAAAAAAACAACTGCATCCCGAGTGACATTCTGACGGCGTTGAGGTTCGATCTCAGGCCTTTCGGGGCGTAACGGTGAACATCCTACCCTGTGGGAGCGGGCTGGCTCGCGAAGGCGGTATGTCAGGTTAAGAATATTTGACTGGCTCACCGCTTTCGCGAGCCAGCCCGCTCCCACAGGGTGTGTATTAATCATTAGAGTGGTGTGCATCCATACGAAGGGAAATGGTCGGCAATGACGAGGTTCTACGACGCACGCGGCAATATCTACGCTGTGGTATCGCCCCAAGCCTTGCGCAAGGCCGGGATTGCTCTGCCGGCCAGCGCCGCAGAGTGCGCCGCATCTCGGCGGCAATGGAGCGAAGCCGCTATCGCCCTGTGCTGCCATTGGCCCGAAGGCCTGCGCCCGGCCAATAGCAAAGCCCACCGCAGCGACGGCCTGCTGATTGGCCCGTTCCAGGCAGCGGCGCCGTTCGATGTGCTGATCGTCAACACCGACGGCAGCCTCGCCGAACGCAGCGGTAATGGCCTGACAATTTTCTCTCAGGCATTGACCGAGCAAGGCTTGATGCCGGAGCAGGGGGCAGTGGTGCGCGTTCATCATGACAAGGGCCAGGCGCTGGAAACCTCAGTGAAACCGGCCACGGTCGAAGGCGTACGCGGTTTCTGGCTCGACCTCGGCCAGCCCGGATTCGGCCCGGAGGTCGTGGGTGCGCAGACGGTTGAAAACGTTCAGTTCAACAATCGCGACGTCAGCCATGTCCAGCCCCTGGCACAACTCAATCCTGACTGGGCACACAGCCAATTCGTCCGTATCGGCAATCCGCACTGTGTAACGCTGCTCAGCGATGCGGCCGCTTTGCCGAGCAACGAACAGATGCGTGAATCCACCCTGAACCAACGGCTTACAGCGATCGCCTATGCCATGCCCACCGGCGCCGGAAATCCCTGCCCGGCGGGCATCAATCTGCAATGGGCCGCGCTGGCATCACCGCAGAAAATCCTCGCCCGGGTATTCGAGCGCGGCGAGGGGCCAACCGCCTCTTCCGGCACCAGCGCCAGTGCGGTGGCCTGTGCGGCGTGGCGGGTGGGGTGGGTTGAGTCGGGTGAAGTGCACGTGGTGATGCCCGGCGGCATTGCGCCGGTTTTGCTTGAGGTTTCGGAAGGGGAGTTGCTGCGAGTGAAATTGTTCGGCATGGCGCGGTTGATGGATTGAATCGGCCGACGCCATCGCTGCCAAGGCAGGCTCCCACAGGTTTTGCATTCGGGCGCAATCATGTGTTCAACACAAAACCTGTCGGGGCCTGGCTTGCCAGCGATAAGGCCATCAGCCCCGCCGCGAAATCTCAGCTGAACTCCAGCACTGGCATCTGCCGTTTCATCAACACCTTGCCACCACGAATCGAGTACAGCGGCAGGCCCTGGCTGCGGATCACTTCGTAATCGCTGTCCGCCGAAAGAATCAGCAGGTTCGCCGGGCGGCCCTGTTCAAGGCCATAACGCTCGCCCAGGTGCATGGCCTTGGCGCTGTTGTCGGTGACCAGGTCCAGGGCACTTTGCAGGTTGCGATAGCCGAGCATGTGGCAGATGTGCAGGCCGGCCTCGAGCACGCGCAGGATGTTGCCGTTGCCCAGCGGGTACCACGGGTCGACGATCGAGTCCTGACCGAAACAGACGTTCATTCCGGCTTCGAGCAGTTCGTTGACGCGGGTCACGCCGCGGCGTTTGGGGAAGTTGTCGAAGCGTCCTTGCAGGTGAATGCTTTCGGTCGGGCAGGAGACGAAACTGATCCCGGAATGGCCGAGCAGGCGGAACAGTTTGGCGCAGTAGGCGTTGTCGTAAGAGCCCATCGCCGTGGTGTGGCTGGCGGTGACGCGGGCGCCCATGTCGCGGCTGCGCGCTTCTTCGGCGAGCACTTCGAGGAAGCGCGAGTGTGGGTCGTCGGTCTCGTCGCAATGCACGTCGACCAGGCACCCGGTGCGCTCGGCCAGGTCCATCAGGAACTTCACCGAGCTGACGCCCTGATCGCGCGTGTACTCGAAATGCGGAATCCCGCCGACCACATCGGCGCCCATGCGGATTGCTTCTTCCATCAACTCGCGGCCGTTGCGGAACGACTCGATGCCTTCCTGCGGGAACGCGACGATTTGCAGGTCGATCAGGTGGCGGCTTTCCTCGCGCACTTCAAGCATGGCCTTGAGCGCAGTGAGTTGCGGGTCGGTGACGTCGACATGGGTGCGCACGTGCTGGATGCCGTGGGCGGCCAGCGCCTGAATGGTCTTCTTGGCGCGGGTCTTGGTGTCTTCTTCGGTGATGGTGACCTTGCGTTCGCCCCAGCACTCGATGCCTTCGAACAGTGTGCCGCTCATGTTCCAGCGCGGCTCGCCGGCGGTGAGGGTGGCGTCGAGGTGAATGTGCGGCTCGACGAAGGGCGGCACCACCAGATTGCCACCGGCGTCGAGGTCGTCCGGGCCGAGCGTCGGCGCTTCGGTCTGGCGAGCGATGCTGTGGATCAGACCGTTTTCCAGGTGCAATTCGTGCAGGCCTTCCTGGTTGCGCAGGCGGGCGTTGATGATGTGCATCAGGCGAATCCTTTTATAGATCTTGTAGTGGTGCGCTGACGCGACGGGCGCCGAGCAGACCGGTGACGATGACATACGTTAGCGCGGCAGCGGCGATCCCTACCAGCGGCGCGACCCACGGCGAACTGAACGCAGCAATGGTGCCCACCCCGTAGGCCCCGAGCCCCGGCCAGTTGAACGCCGGCAACCGTGCGTCGGCCAGACGCGGATAGTGCCCGCGCCAGCGGTAGAAAAAGTCCGCCATGATCACCCCGCCAATCGGCGGGATCACCGTGCCGAGCAAAATCAGATAGGGCACCAGCATGTCGTACATGCCGAGCAAGGCGAGCACCGTGCCGATCACCGCGCCACCCAGGGTCACGGTTCTGCGCCGGCCGGTGCGCAGCAGGTTGCAACCGGCGACGGCGAAGTTGTAGATGGTGTTGTCCTGCGTACTCCAGATGTTCAGCAGCAGCATGGCCATCGCGGCCATGGCGAAGCCCTGCAACAGCAGCACTTCGACCACATCCGGTTGCTGATAGACGATCGCGCCGTACGCGCCGATCAGCACCATCAGGCCGTTGCCGATGAAAAAACCGATCAGGCTGGCCAGCACTGCCACTTTTGCCGAGCGCGAAAATCGCGTCCAGTTGGTGGCTTGCGTTGCGCCGCTGACAAAGGTGCCGAATACCAGCGTGATCGCCGTCGACCAGTCCAGCGAGCCGCTCGGCACCACGCTGAGCAAGCCTTCGAAGCCGCCGACTTTCACGGTCGCTGCCCACATCGACAGCATCAGCAGCAACATCATCGCTGGCACCGCAACGTACGAGAGAATTTCCAGTCCGCGATAACCGATGTACGCCGTAGCGCAAAAGCCCAGCCCGAACAGCACCATCAGGCCGAGCACCGTGGCCTCATCGAGGCTGAAATACTTGCCGATCACCACTGCCGCCGTCGCCGTGCCCCAGGCGTACCAGCCAATCTGGGTGAAACCGAGGATCAGGTCGCTGAGCTTGCTGCCCACTTCGCCAAAACAGAAACGGCCCATCAGCACCGAGTTGAGGCCGCTTTTGAAAGCGATGTAACCCAGGCCTGCCGCGTACAGACCGAGCAACAGGTTGCCGACGATGATCACCGCCATCATCTCGGCAAAGCCGAACGCGACCCCCAGCTTGCCGCCGGCAAACATGGTCGCGGTGAAAAAGGTGAAGCCGAGTAACACCATCGCCGTCGAAGCCAGGCCTTTGCGCGCGTGCATCGGGACTTCACTGAGCGGGTAATCGTTGCCGGAGGCGTTCTGCGTCATGAGGCGATCCTTGCTGGAAGGGAGAAGACGCGGGAGGGTTGCAGCGGTCGTGCCAATCAATGGCAATGCGCGGTATGTATGGAGAAGGCGGCGATATTCGGCGCGAAATGGTGCACCTGACTTCATCCAAGCCCAATGTGGGAGCGGGCTTGCTCGCGAAAGCAGTGTACCGGTCAACAAATGTGCTGATTGACAGCATGCCTTCGCGAGCAAGCCCGCTCCCACAGGGGATTTGTGTTGGATCAAAGAAAGCGCAGCAGGGCGGCGGCGATAGCTTAGGAGGCGTTCTGGCGAGGTGGCCGCCTGAAGTCAAACACATGGCCCGGTAGCCAGACCGTCACGGGCCTGTCCTCTTGGCGGGGAAGCGGACAGCACAGGCATAAAAAAACAGCCGTAAAGGCTGTTTATTCGTTGGCTGACACGCCGCCTTCCCTGTGGGAGCGGGCTTGCTCGCGAAAGCGGTGTGTCAGCCAACAAATGTGCTGATTGACAGCATGCCTTCGCGAGCAAGCCCGCTCCCGTAGGGGATTTGTGTTGGGTCAAAGAAAGCGCAGCAGGCGGCGATAGCTTAGGAGGCGTTCTGGCGAGGTGGCCGCCTGAAGTCAAACACATGGCCCGGCAGCCAGTCCGTCACGGGCCTGTCCTCTTGGCGGGGAAGCGGACAGCACAGGCATAAAAAAACAGCCGTAAAGGCTGTTTATTCGTTGCCTGACACGCCGCCTTCCCTGTGGGAGCGGGCTTGCTCGCGAAGGCGGTGTGTCAGTCAACAAATGTGCTGATTGACAGCATGCCTTCGCGAGCAAGCCCGCTCCCACAGGGTTTTGTATCGGTCTGCGGGTCGGTCATTCCCCGCGATAAATACACCCGCTGGTGCAGGTCTCATGAATGCGGATCGCGCTGAGTTCCGGCAACAATGGCTTCATCTCGTTCCAGATGAATTTGGCCAGCACTTCGCTGGTCGGGTTTTCCAGGCCAGGAATGTCGTTCAGGTAATTGTGGTCGAGACGCTCGTACAGAGGCTTGAAAATCGCTTTGATCTCGGAGAAGTCGCGAATCCAGCCAGTGTGCGGATCGAGGTCGCCGCTCAGGTGCAACGCGACCTTGAACGAGTGGCCGTGCAGGCGGCCGCACTTGTGGCCGTCCGGGACGTGCGGCAGGCGGTGGGCGGATTCGAAAGTAAAC
>NZ_PJBC01000015.1 GCF_002836515.1 Pseudomonas sp. Choline-02u-1 | reverse complement strand
GCGGATTGGCGGCAGAGCCGGCGCTGAGGAAAAGCAAAAATCCCTTGTAGGAGCTGACGAGTGAAACGAGGCTGCGATCTTTTGATCTTCAAAAGCAAGATCAAAAGATCGTTCCGCAGCTCCTACAGAAGCGATGCAGGCAGGTTATTCGGTAACGGCAGGAATTTTGCGCGGTGCCATGAAGTACATCCACGTCAGTGCGAGGAAGTACATCGCCGGGATCAGCGTGAACAGCACGGTGTAGTTGTTGTGGGTGACGGTGAGGATGTGGCCGACAATCTGGGTCATGAACATCCCGCCGATCGCCGCGCACATGCCGCCGAAGCCGAACACTGTGCTCATCATGTGCTTGGGTGTGTAGTCCATCACCAGGCTCCAGATGTTCGCGGTCCAGGCCTGGTGCGCACCGATCGCCAGCGAGATCGCCGCCACCGCCACCCACAGATTCGCCGAGCCTGCGGCCATCACCACGCCGATGATGCAGCAGGCAAACAGCAACATCGACAGCAGTCGCGCCTTGATCGAGTTCATGCCGCGACCGATCAGGAACGAGGACAGAATCCCGCCGCCGACACTGCCGAAGTCAGCCGTGACGTAGATGATGATCAGCGGAATACCCATCTGCGTGACGTTGATGCCGAGGTTGTATTGCTGATTGAGAAACGGCGGCAGCCAGTACAGATAGAACCAGAACACCGGCGCGGTCAGCGAGTAGGCGAGGGCGAAAGCCCAGGTGCCACGCATGCGCAAGATTTTGCTGAACGGTACGCGGGCCTGTTCCGGTTCGATTTCCTGCTGAATGTAATCGAGTTCCGACTGTTTCACCGTCGGGTGATCTTCCGGGTTGAAGTACTTCAAGCCCCAGAACAACAGCCAGATCCCGCCGAGTGCGGCCATGCACAGGAACGCCGCCTGCCAGCCCCACGCATTCAGGATCAGCGGCAGCAGCATCGGCGTGAACATCGCGCCGACGTTGGTGCCGGCGTTGAAGATGCCGGTAGCAACGGCACGTTCACCGGCCGGGAACCACAGGCGCGTGGTTTTCACGCAGGCCGGATAGTTGGCGGCTTCGGTCAGGCCGAGGATGAAGCGGCAGACCATGAAGCCGGCTGCCGAAGTCGCCAGACCATGGGCGCCGGTGGCCAGGCTCCAGAGCAGCACGGCGCAGAAGAACACGCGCTTGACGCCGACCCGGTCGATCAGTCGCCCTTGCAGGACAAACCCGATCGCGTAGCCGACCTGAAACCAGAAGTTGATGTTGGCGTAATCCATCGCCGTCCAGCTCATTTCCTTGGCGAGGATCGGCTGCATGACGCCGAGGGCGGCGCGGTCGATGTAGTTGAGGGTGGTGGCAAAAAACACCAGCGCCAGCATGCCCCAGCGGGTCTTGCCGACGGCCATGGCGCCGCGGATCTTGTCGCCGATGCCACCCGTGGCAGTGCTCATGGCCGGAGCCATGCGGGAAGTCTGTGAAGGAATCATGTGTTCCACCCGTTTTTGGATTTGTTATTTGGTGTTCTTTACGGTCGAACACCTTGTCCGGTGGTTAGTGGCCGGACTCGATGTGCAGCCGATGTTGGGCAGTGAACAAAAAATCGTCAATTCGCCAAATCGCCTTAGTGTTCGATAATCGCACGCAAAACTAACCGGGTAGTACACTTTAAATTGCTGCGCGCGGGGATGCAGCCAATAATTTCCTCACTATAAAAACCCATTCCCTAGTAGGAGCTGCCGAAGGCTGCGATCTTTTGATCTTGATCTGAAAAGAACATCAAACGATCACAGCCTTCGGCAGCTCCTACACAAAAGCGGCGCAGTCCGGGAGTTGAAACATGCAGCGTTCCATTGCCACCGTTTCCTTGAGCGGCACCCTGCCGGAAAAACTCGAAGCCATTGCCGCCGCCGGGTTCGACGGCGTAGAGATTTTCGAAAACGACCTCCTGTACTACGACGGCAGCCCCCGGGAAATTAAACAGATGTGCGCCGATCTCGGTATCGCCATCACCCTGTTTCAGCCGTTTCGTGATTTCGAGGGTTGCCGCCGCGATCGCCTGGCCCGCAACCTGGAGCGCGCCGAGCGCAAGTTCGACCTGATGCAGGAACTTGGCACCGACCTGGTGCTGGTGTGCAGCAACGCCGCGCCGGACAGTGTCGGCGATCAACAAATCCTCGTCGATGATTTGCGGCTGCTGGCCGAACGCGCTGCTGTTCGTGGTCTGCGGATTGGTTACGAAGCGCTGGCCTGGGGCCGGCACGTCAACACTTATCAACAGGTCTGGGACATCGTCCGTCAGGCCGTTCACCCCAACCTCGGCGTGCTCCTTGATAGCTTTCACACCCTGTCGCTGAAGGGTGATCCGAGCGCGATCGCCGATATTCCCGGCGACAAGATCTTTTTCGTGCAAATGGCCGACGCGCCGATCCTGGCCATGGATGTGCTGGAGTGGAGTCGGCATTTCCGTTGCTTCCCGGGGCAGGGCGAATTCGATCTGCCCGGCTTCCTCGCGCCGATCATCAAGAGTGGCTATACCGGGCCGCTGTCGCTGGAAATCTTCAATGACGGCTTTCGCGCCGCGCCGCCACGGGCCAACGCCGCCGACGGTTTGCGCTCGCTGCTGTATCTGGAAGAGAAGACCCGCCAGCGTCTTGAGCAGGAAGCGGCGCCGGTGGCCCACCGTGAAATTCTTTTCGAAACGCCGCAGGCCAGCGAATACAACGGCGTTGAATTTCTCGAGTTTGCCGTCGACGAAGCGCTGGGGGCGAAGCTCGGTCACTGGCTGCAACGCCTGGGTTTTGCCAAGGCCGGGCAGCATCGCTCCAAGAGCGTCAGCCTGCTGCGTCAGGGCGATATCAACCTGATTCTCAACTCCGAGCCTTATTCGTTTGCTCACAGTTTTTTCGAAGCCCATGGCCCATCGCTGTGCGCTACGGCCGTGCGAGTCAAGGACAGCGCCAGTGCGCTGGCCCGTGCGGTCGCTTACAAAGGGCAGCCCTATCGCGGGCTGGTCGGGCCGAATGAACTGGAACTGGCGGCAGTGCGCGCACCGGACGGCAGCCTGATTTATCTGGTCGATGCGGACGCCGACGTGTACGGCACCGATTTCAATCTGTTGCCGGACGCGCAAACCAGCGGCGGCCTCAAGCGTATCGACCACATGGCCATGGCGTTGCCGGCCGACAGCCTCGACAGTTGGGTGCTGTTCTATAAAAGCCTGCTGGATTTCGAGGCCGACGACGAGGTGGTGCTGCCCGATCCATACGGTCTGGTGAAGAGCCGCGCGTTGCGCAGCCGCGACAGCTCGATCCGGCTGCCGCTGAATATTTCCGAGAACCGCAACACTGCCATTTCGCATGCGCTATCGAGTTATCGCGGCTCCGGTGTGCACCACATCGCCTTCGATTGTGACGACATTTTCGCCCAGGTCAGTCGCGCCAAAGAGGCCGGCGTGCCGCTGCTGGACATCCCGCTCAACTACTACGACGACCTTGCGGCGCGCTTTGATTTCGACGATGAGTTTCTCAGCGAGCTGGCCTATTACAACGTGCTCTACGACCGCGACGCCCAGGGCGGTGAGTTGTTTCATGTCTACACCGAGCCGTTCGAAGGGCGTTTCTTCTTCGAGATCATCCAGCGCAAGAATGGCTATGCCGGCTACGGCGCGGCCAACGTTGCAGTGCGGTTGGCCGCGATGGCGAAATCGCGCAGCGGTGCGGTGCGGCAGGCGAAGTTGTAGGGAATTCGTAAACGCGGGATTAAACACCGGCTGCGCGGCTTCCTTCACTGTCCCGCGCGGCCCATAATCGCCAGCTTGTGCAGTGATGGCCGTGAGCCCGCGATGACCATGAATTCAGAACTTTCCGCCGCTGCTGTCGAGTCCGACGCAGTGCCGCGCAAGAGTCGCAAGAACAATCCGGAAAAGACCCGCGAAAACATCCTGCAGGAGGCGATCGTCGAGTTCGTCCAGCAGGGCCTGTCCGGCGCCCGCGTCGACGCGATCGCCGAGCGCATCCACACCTCCAAGCGCATGATCTATTACTACTTCGGCAGTAAAGAGCAGTTGTACGTCGAGGTGTTGGAAAAACTCTACGGCGATATTCGCAGCACGGAAAACCGTCTGCATCTGGACGAACTGCCGCCTGAACTGGCGATCCGCCGACTGGTGGAATTCACTTTCGATCACCACGATCACAACGTCGATTTCGTGCGCATCGTCAGCATCGAAAACATCCACAACGCCGAGTACGTAAAGCGCTCCGATGCGATCAAGGCGCTGAACAACACGATCCTCGACACCTTGGGCGGGATTCTGCAAAGGGGGGCGGACGAAGGTGTGTTCCGGCGTGGCATCGATGCGCTGGACGTGCACCTGCTGATCAGTTCGTTCTGTTTCTATCGTGTGTCGAACCGTCACACGCTGGGTGAGATCTTCCAGATCGACCTGCCGGACGAAACCATCAAGAAGCGTCATCGCGAGATGATCTGCGAATCGGTGTTGCGCTATTTGAAGGCCTGACAGTCAACAGATCGCAGCCTTCGGTAGCGCCTGCACCGTTTCCAGTAGGAGCTGCCGAAGGCTGCGATCTTTTGCTCTTCAACCATTCATGCTTTGAAAATGCTCAAGCATGCGCTGCGCATCCGGCACCACGCCGCTGAACAATTCAAACGCCTTCACCGCCTGAAACACCGCCATGTTGCCACCATCCAGCGTGCGGCAGCCCAAGGCACGGGCGTCGCGCAGCAGTTCGGTTTCCAGCGGGAAATACACAATCTCCGCGACCCACATTTCCTTGCGCAGCAACCCGGCCGGCACCGGTGAACCCGCAAGCTTGGCCATGCCCATCGGCGTGGTGTTGACCAGACCCTCGGCCTGCGCCAGCGCCCCGGGCAAATCCCGTCCGGCCTGCGCGCGACCGGGGCCGAAATGTTGATTCAGATTGTTTGCCAGGCTCTCGGCACGCTCGCGGTCGACATCAAAAATCGTCAATTGCCGTACGCCTTCGCTGAGCAGCGCGTGGGCCACCGCCGCGCCAGCCCCACCAGCGCCCATCTGGACTACACGTTCGCGGGCAGCATCCGTCAGACCCCGGCGAAAACCCTCGGCGAAACCGAGGCAATCGGTGTTGTGGCCGACGCGCTTGCCGTCCTTCAGCACCACCGTGTTCACTGCACCGATGCCCCGGGCTTCCGGCGACAATTCATCGAGCAACGGGATGATTGCCTGCTTGCACGGAAAGGTGATGTTCAGCCCGGTGTAATTCATTCGCGCCGCCGCTTGCAGCAAGTCGGGCAGGGCTGTGCTGTCGAGGCGCAACTGATCGAGGTCGATGAGCTGATACAGATAGCGCAGGCCCTGCGCATCACCTTCGTGCTCATGCAGGGCGGGCGTGCGCGAAGCCTGAATGCCGGCGCCAATCAGCCCGGCGAGTATCACCCTGGAACGTGACATGGCCTTCATCCCTGCAACCGCTGACTGAAATGCTCCAGCGCCAGGCGATAACCATGGCTGCCGAAGCCGCACATCACCGCCGTGGCGATGCCGGAAACAAACGAGTGATGACGGAACGGCTCGCGGGCATGCACGTTGGACAGATGCACCTCGATCACCGGCAACTCACTGGCGACCAAGGCATCGCGAATAGCCACCGACGTATGCGTCCACGCGGCCGGATTGATCACGATCCCCGCGCAACGACCGCGCGCCGCGTGAATCCAGTCGAGCAGCTCGCCTTCGTGGTTGGTCTGGCGAAACTCCACCGTCAGGCCGAACTCGTCAGCCGCGCGACCACACAGCGCCGAAATATCCGCCAGGGTTTCATGACCATAAGTCGCCGGCTCACGCGTGCCGAGCAGGTTCAGGTTCGGGCCGTTAAGCACCAGAACGATAGGGGACATGGGGCAACTCCACTTCTTGTTTTTGGCATCGGCCGAGAGGTTTCAGCCTGTGGGGATAAAATGTACCAGGTGGTTACATTGGTCAATTGAACAAAAATGACCTTGGTGTTTTATGTTCGGTAATCGCACAGATCAAAAGATCGCAGCCTTAGGCAGCTCCTGCATGTGGAACGCGGTTATCTGCAGGAGCTGCCGAAGGCTGCGATCTTTTAGATCGCCCATAAAAAAGCCGTCAATCACGACGGCTTTCTCTTTTCAACTACCCGCAATCAGCGCCGGGTCAGCAACACACCCGATTCCATGTGATGCGTCCACGGGAACTGGTCAAACATCGCGCACTGGGTGATGCGATGGGTGTCGTGCAGTTGGGCGATGTTGGCGGCCAAGGTGTCCGGGTTGCAGGAGATGTAGAGGATGTTGTCGAAGCGCCGCGTCAGTTCGCAGGTGTCCGGGTCCATGCCGGCGCGCGGTGGGTCGACGAAGACGCTGCCGAACTCATAGCTCTTCAGGTCGATGCCGTGCAGGCGGCGGAACGGGCGCACTTCGTTGAGCGCTTCGGTCAGCTCCTCGGCGGACAAACGCACCAGCGTGACGTTATCCACAGCGTTTTCGCTGAGGTTGCTCAGGGCAGCGTTGACCGAGGTCTTGCTGATTTCGGTAGCGAGCACTTTGCGCACGCGAGTCGCCAGCGGCAGGGTGAAGTTGCCGTTGCCGCAGTACAACTCCAGCAGATCATCGCTGCGATCGCCCAAGGCTTCGTATGCCCAATTGAGCATCTTCTGGTTCACCGTGCCATTGGGCTGGGTGAACGCGCCTTCGGGCTGGCGATAGCTGAAGGTGCGACCGCCGACTTCGAGCTTTTCGACGACATAATCCTGGCCAAGCACTTCGCGCCTGCCCTTGGAGCGGCCGATGATGCTCACGCCGAGATCGGCCGACAACCGAGTCGCCGCCGCGTGCCAGTGCTCGTCCAGCGGGCGGTGATAGCACAGGGTGATCATCGCGTCCCCGGCCAGCGTGGTCAGGAATTCGACCTGGAACAACTTATGGCTCAGCGCCGAACTGGCCTGCCATGCCGCTTTCAACTGCGGCATCAACTGATTGATGCGCAGGCTGGCAATCGGGAATTGCTCGATGAGGATCGGCGTTCGCTTGTCGTCCTGAGAGAACATCGCGTAATGCCGTTCGCCACCCTCGCGCCACAGGCGGAATTCGGCGCGCAGGCGGAAGTTCTGCAACGGCGAATCAAACACCGTCGGCTCGGGTGCATCGAACGGCGCCAGCAGCTCACGCAAGCGCGCGACCTTGGCTTCGAGTTGTTCGGCGTAGGCTTGGGAATCGAAACTCATGCGTTGAACCAACCCAACTTGATCACAAACAGAATCGACAGAATCACCAGTGCCGGGTTCAGCTCACGGGCACGGCCGGACAGCAGCTTGATGGCGGTCCAGGCGATGAAGCCGAAGGCGATGCCGTTGGCGATCGAATAGGTGAACGGCATGGCCAGCGCGGTGACCACAACCGGCGCAGCCACGGTGATGTCGTCCCAGTCTATTTCCGCCAGGCCGGATGTCATCAGCACGGCGACGAACAGCAGGGCTGGCGCGGTGGCGAAGGCTGGAACGCTGGCCGCCAGGGGCGAGAAGAACAGCGCCAGCAGGAACAGGATTGCCACGACGATGGCGGTCAGGCCAGTGCGGCCACCGGCACTGACGCCGGCCGCGGATTCGATGTAACTGGTGGTGGTCGAAGTACCGAGCAGCGAGCCGGCCATGGCCGCAGTGCTGTCGGCGATCAGCGCGCGACCCATTTTCGGCATGTGGCCGTCCTTGCCCATCAGGCCGGCGCGCTTGGCGACGCCGATCAGGGTTCCGGAGTTGTCGAACAGGTCGACGAACAGGAAGGCGAAGATCACGCTGACCAGACCGATGTCCAGTGCGCCTTTGATGTCCAGTTGCAGGAAGGTCGGCGCCAACGACGGCGGCATCGACAGGATGCCGCCGAACTCGGTGACGTTCAGTACGATCGAGGCGACGGTCACGGCGAGAATGCCGATCAGCACCGCGCCGCGCACTTTCAGCGCTTCGAGCGCGACAATCACGGCAAAGCCGACGGTGGCCAGAATCGGTGCAGGCTTGGTCAGATCGCCGAGGCCGACCATGGTCGCCGGGTTGCTGACCACAATGCCGGCGTTGTGCAGGGCGATCAGCGCCAGGAACAGGCCGATACCGGCGGCGATCGCCGAGCGCAGTGGCAGCGGGATGGCGTTGATGATCCATTCCCGAATGCGGAAGATCGACAACAGGAAGAACAGCACGGCGGAAATGAACACCGCACCCAGCGCCACCTGCCAGGTGTGGCCCATGTGCAGAACCACGGTGTAGGTAAAGAAGGCGTTCAGGCCCATGCCAGGGGCGAGGGCGATCGGGTAGTTGGCGATCAGGCCCATCACGGTCGAACCGATGGCGGCCGCCAGACAGGTGGCGACGAAGATCGCGCCCTTGTCCATACCGGTCTCGCCGAGGATGCTCGGGTTGACGAACAGAATGTAAGCCATGGCCAGGAAAGTCGTGACGCCCGCAAGAATTTCGGTGCGCACGTTGGTGTTGTGTGCCTTGAGTTGAAACAGCCTTTCCAGCATGTCTGCTCCCCGGGGCGCGCATGGCGCCGTGAATGTATCGACCTCAACAGCAAAGCACAGACCGTCGCAAGCGCCTGGAAAATTGTCGTGGGCCGGAAAAAGCCGCGCATCATACCAGCCGCGTGAAGAATTTGGCGGATGTTGGTGTCGATCGTCGGCGAAGTTTTGCGCAGCAGACAACTGCGCCATACTGCGCGCTGATTTTTCGGAGTGGGCAGGCATGCGCAACGGCGGGATAACAGTTTTTGGATTGGTTGCAGCAGTGCTGGTGGCAGTCCCGGCGTTCGCGGCATCGGCGCCGCCGTTGAGCGAAGTGAAGGTGATCAAGGTGCAATCGCCGTCCTGCGGCCTGGAGGATATTGCCGATAACCAACCGCAAACCCAGTGCAATCACAGCGGGCCGAACATCAGGGTCTACGTGCTGGAAGTCGGCTATGGCCAGAACCAGCCGCACGTGACTCTGGATGGCTTCGAGGTCAACGGCACCCGAGGTCCGGTGTGTGCCTTCGATAATGGCAATCTCACCGAGTGCACGCCTGGCAGCAAAACCGTCGGTTCTCTTTATACCTTCGATCTGGCTGGCAAGCAGGAAGGCACCTTCAGCTTCAGCAACACTTCGATAAACGCCCCGCGCAACACACTCTCGACCCAGCTTTACATCAAGTAACGGCTGTCTTCGAACAGGGTGGGACAAAGCTGTCTACGCTTTACAGACTACCCAGCGGAAAGCGCCCATGACTTCCAGAGCTCTGATTGCCCTCGCCGAGGGCGTCGATGATTTGCAAAGCGTGACCCTGATCGACGTGCTGCGCCGCGCCGGCATCGAGGTGGTCGCCGCCAGCATCGAAGGCCGGCGCATGCTGACCTGCGCGCGCGGCACCCGGCTCACCGCCGACGGCATGCTGGTCGATGTGCTGGCGCAAAGCTTTGACCTGATCGTCTTGCCGGGCGGCGCCGTCGGTTCGCAGCATTTGGCGGCGCATCAGCCCTTGCAGCAATTGCTCAAGGATCAAGCCAGCGCCGGCCGACTGTTCGCCGCCATCGGCGAAGCCCCGGCTGTCGCGCTGCAAGCTACAGGTGTGCTGCGCCAGCGCCGCATGACCTGCCTGCCCGGCGCCAGCCACCAACTCTCAGGCTGTACGTTTGTTGATCAACCGGTGGTGGTCGACGGCAACTGCATCACCGCCCAAGGCTCGGGCGCGGCGCTGGAGTTTGCCTTGACCCTGGTCGAGCAACTTGGCGGCAAGGCGTTGCGGTTGAAGATGGCGGGGGAGTTGATGGCTTGAAAGTTCAGACCTTCTCCTCCACCGGCACATGCATCCGGTCCCGATTGACCAACGTCGGGAACAGTTTGATCCACGTTCCCGTCACCACCAGCGTGCCGATCCCGCCCATGACCACCGCCGGCACGGTGCCGAACCAGTGGGCGGTGAGGCCGGATTCGAATTCGCCCAACTGGTTGGAAGCGCCGATGAACAGGCCGTTGACCGCGCTGACCCGGCCGCGCATTTCGTCCGGGGTTTCCAACTGCACGAACGAGGCGCGGATGACCATGCTGATCATGTCCGCCGCGCCGAGCACCACCAGTACCGCCAGCGAGAACCAGAACGAGGTCGACAGGCCGAACGCGATGGTGGCGACGCCGAAGATGCCGACAGCGGTGAACATCACCCGGCCGACATTGCGTTCCACGGCAAATCGCGCCAGAAACAGTGACATCAGCAACGCGCCCACCGCTGGCGCCGAGCGCAGCAAACCCAGGCCCCACGGACCGGTCAGCAGAATGTCCTTGGCGAATACCGGCAGCAACGCCGTGGCGCCACCGAGCAACACGGCGAACAGATCCAGCGAGATCGCGCCAAGGATGTCCGGGCGACTGCGGATGAAGCGAATCCCGGCCAGCAATGAATCCAGCGTGGCTTTGCCTTTATTCAACGGCGTCTGGCGTGCCGGCAGGTTGAGCATCAGCGAACAGGCGATCACATACAGCAACACGGTCGGGCCGTAGACCCAGACGCTGCCAAATGCATAGAGCAAGCCGCCGAGAGCCGGGGCGACGATGGTGGCCGACTGTTGCGCTGATTGCGCGGCGGCCACTGCACGGGGGAAAAGCGCGCTGGGGACGATGCTCGGCAGCAGCGCCTGAGTCGTCGGCATCTCGAACGAACGTGCCGCGCCGAGCAGAAAGGCGAGGATAAAAATCATCTCGCGGGTGACATGGTCCGTCGCACTGCCGATGGCCAGCGCCAAGGCAATCAATGCCTGCAACGACTGACAGAGCGCGGCGACCTTGCGCCGGTCATAGCGATCGGCGACATGCCCGGTGTGCAGCATGAACAGTACACGCGGGGCGAATTCGACCAGCCCGACCAGGCCCAGATCCAGTACGTTGCCGGTCAGTTGATAAAGATTCCAGCCAATCGCCACGGTGAGCATCTGGAAACCGCTGGCGGTGAAAATTCGCGCCAGCCAGAAGGCCATGAACGGGCGATGGTGACGTAACAGCAGGGGCGCTGGTGTGGGCATCTGAAGGCAAGTCTTGGACGAGTGAACGGCGAGATTATCACCAGTCTGTAACAGGAAGTTGCTACTGGAAATAATTCGGTCAGCCAGACAACGATTTTGTAAGCCGCGTGGATCAGGCGCGTCGGCCATTCGATTGATTCTGAAGAGTGAGACAACTTGCCACGCGGCAAACGACCACGCAGTTCGTTGGCAAAAATGGGACTACTCTTTCAACGTTGCTTGATCCAGATCAAGGCCTCATCCGGAACTGATCTGACGGCCAGTTGGCCAGACTCCCTGCGTTGCGATGGTTGTAAAAAAAGAACGAATCCGAATTCGCCGCACTCCATATCCGTGGGGGCAGTGGTGCAGGCCTCCGGGTCCGCTACCCGTACTACCTGACAGAGGAAGCCATATGTTCGGTTTAGAGGCTCTCGATCTCGCCCGAATTCAGTTCGCGTTCACCATCTCGTTCCACATTCTGTTCCCGGCCATCACCATTGGCCTGGCGAGTTACCTGGCGGTGCTCGAAGGTCTGTGGCTGAAAACCCGCAACGACACCTACCGTGACCTCTACCATTTCTGGTCGAAGATCTTCGCGGTCAACTTCGGCATGGGCGTGGTCTCCGGGCTGGTCATGGCCTATCAGTTCGGCACCAACTGGAGCCGCTTCTCCGACTTCGCCGGCGCTGTTACCGGGCCGTTGCTGACTTATGAAGTGCTTACGGCATTCTTCCTTGAGGCCGGTTTCCTCGGCGTGATGCTGTTCGGCTGGAACAAGGTCGGGCGCGGCCTGCACTTCTTCTCGACGGTGATGGTGGCGGTCGGCACGCTGATTTCGACTTTCTGGATTCTCGCCTCCAACAGCTGGATGCAGACGCCGCAGGGCTTTGAGATCGTCAACGGCCAGGTTATCCCGACCGACTGGCTGGCCATTGTCTTCAACCCGTCATTCCCTTATCGCCTGATGCACATGGCGACTGCCGCGTTCGTTGCGACGGCGTTCTTCGTCGGTTCGTCGGCGGCCTGGCACCTGCTGCGTGGCAGGGACAACCCGGCGATCCGCACCATGTTGTCGATGGCCATGTGGATGGCGCTGATCGTCGCGCCGATCCAGGCAGTGATCGGCGACTTCCACGGCCTCAATACGCTCAAGCATCAGCCAGCGAAAATCGCGGCAATCGAAGGCCACTGGGAAAACCATGGCGACGAAGCGACGCCGCTGATTCTGTTCGGCTGGCCGGACATGAAAGAAGAACGCACCAAATTCGCCGTGGAGATTCCTTATCTCGGCAGCCTGATCCTCACTCATTCGCTGGACAAACAGGTACCGGCGCTGAAGGAATTTCCACCCGAAGACCGGCCGAATTCGACCATCGTGTTCTGGTCGTTCCGGATCATGGTCGGCCTCGGCTTCCTGATGATCTTCACCGGGTTGTGGAGTCTGTGGCTGCGCAAGCGCGACTCGCTGTATACCTCGCGGCCGTTCCTGCATCTGGCCTTGTGGATGGGACCTTCGGGCCTGATCGCGATTCTGGCTGGCTGGTTCACCACGGAAATCGGCCGTCAGCCATGGGTGGTCTACGGTTTGATGCGCACTGCAGATGCTTCGTCCAACCACAGCTTCATGCAGATGAGCATCACCCTGATCATGTTCGTCGTGGTCTATTTCGCCCTGTTCGGCGCAGGTCTGGGCTACATGATGCGTCTGGTACGCAAAGGGCCGAAGATCAGCGAGGGCAGCGAAACGCCGGACGGTGGTCCAGGCAAGAAACGCACCCCGGCGCGTCCGTTGTCCGCAGCCGACGATCCGGCCGAGGGCGAGCACGAAGACAACACTCGCTTGACCAAGGAGATTTGACTCATGGGTATTGATCTTCCGCTGATCTGGGCCGTGATCATCATCTTCGGCATCATGATGTACGTGGTCATGGACGGCTTCGACCTGGGCATCGGCATTCTCTTCCCGTTCGTGCCGGGCAAGACCGATCGCGACGTGATGATGAACACGGTCGCTCCGGTCTGGGACGGCAACGAAACATGGCTGGTGCTGGGTGGCGCGGCGTTGTTCGGCGCGTTCCCGCTGGCCTATTCGGTGGTGCTGTCGGCGCTGTACCTGCCGCTGATCTTCATGCTGATGGGCCTGATCTTCCGCGGCGTGGCGTTCGAGTTCCGCTTCAAGGCCAAGGATGAAAAACGTCACCTTTGGGACAAGGCGTTCATCGGTGGTTCGATCGCGGCGACGTTCTTTCAGGGCGTGGCACTGGGGGCGTTCATCGACGGTTTGCCAGTGGTCAACCGCCAGTTTGCCGGGGGTTCACTGGACTGGCTGACGCCGTTCACGCTGTTCTGCGGCGCGGCGCTGGTAGTGGCGTATGCCTTGCTCGGCTGCACCTGGCTGATCATGAAAACCGAAGGCAAGTTGCAGGAACAAATGCACAATCTGGCGCGGCCGCTGGCGTTCGTCCTGCTGGCGGTGATCGGTATCGTCAGCCTGTGGACACCGTTGTCGCACCCGGAAATTGCTTCGCGCTGGTTCAGCATGCCGAATCTGTTCTGGTTCATGCCGGTGCCGATTCTCGTGCTGGTGACCTTGTATGGGCTGATTCGCGCGGTGGCACGTAACGCCAACTACACGCCGTTCCTGCTGACGCTGGTGCTGATCTTCCTCGGTTACAGTGGTTTGGGCATCAGCCTGTGGCCGAACATCGTGCCGCCGTCGATCTCGATCTGGGACGCCGCCGCGCCGCCGCAAAGTCAGGGCTTCATGCTGGTCGGCACACTGTTCATCATCCCGTTCATCCTGGGTTACACCTTCTGGAGCTACTACGTGTTCCGCGGCAAGGTCACCCATGAAGATGGTTACCACTAAGCGAAACCCTGTGGGAGCGGGCTTGCCCGCGATGGCGTCGCCAGCGGCGCCATCAATTTTGAAGAGGTTTGAAGACAATGACCGGCAAACATTCCCTGCACGACATCGAAGAGGCCGAAAAAAAGCCGCTGTGGCAGCGGCTCGGCTGGTTGGCCCTGATCTGGGTAGGCAGCGTGGGCGTGCTGTTCATCGCCGCCAGCCTGATGCGCATGTTCATGAATGCCGCAGGCTTGACCACCCACTGATACATCCCGTCCCGGCGCCTTCGGGTACGGCTTTGCAACCCTCCTCACGGAGGGTTTTTTATGCCCGGTACTATTTTCGGGCTTTGAGGATGACGAACTTCGGCGTGGCCGCAACTTGCTCGACACCGCGGAACAAGCGCGCCAGTTTGCTGTGATAGCCAAGGTGACGATTGCCGACGATGTACAGCGCACCGCCGACTACCAGCGCCTCGCGCGCCTGCTGGAACATGCGCCAGGCGAGGAAGTCGCCGACCACCTGCTGCTGATGGAAGGGGGGATTACACAGCACCACGTCCAGTGACTGCGGCGCTTGCCCGGCCAGACCGTCGCCAGCGCGCACGATGACTTCGCGATCGCCCAACGCCGCGCGCCAGTTCTCGGCAGCCGATTGCACCGCCATGAACGATTCATCGACCAGCGTGTAATGCGCATCCGGGTTCCGTAGGGCACTGGCAATTGCCAGAACACCGTTGCCGCAACCCAGGTCGGCGACTCGCGCGTTGCCAAGGTTGTTGGGCAGATGCGGCAGAAAGGCGCGAGTGCCGATGTCCAGGCCTTCGCGGCAGAACACGTTGGCATGGTTGAGTAGTTCGATCGCCGGTTCGTCGAGGCGATAACGAGTCGGGTAGGGCGATGTAGCGGGCGCTTTGGTTTCAGGCGTGGCAATCAGCAGCCGGGCTTTTTTCACCGCCAACGACGCCTGCACCGGGCCGATGTATTGCTCCAGCAGATCGCCGGCAGCACGCGGCAGATGCTTGATCATGGCGGCGGCGATCACTTGCGCGCCCGGAGCGAGTTGTCCTTGCAGGCGGATCAACTGCTCCTCCAGGAGCGCCAAGGTCTTGGGAACCCGGATCAGCACCCGATCAAACGGCCCGACCAGAGGCTCACTGGCCGGTATCGGACGGATCGCGTCGAACGCCTGGCCGTTGCGCAGCAGATTCTTTTCCAGCCCGACGAAACCCAGGAACGAGTCGCCGCTGCTGCTCACCTCGACCTTGCCCAGCAGACTGATCGCCAGAGCGCCGAAGCTGTCGTTGAGCACCAGCACGCGGGCGCTGCTTGCCAGTTGTTCACTGGCCAGATGATTGAGCAGGTATTCGTCGGCTGCATCGAAGGCTTGCAGCGGTTCATTCTGCTGTTCGGGCTGGCGGATCAGGTCGAGTTGGGCGAAAGGTGTTTCGAGCAAAGGCATGGGGCGGGGACTCAGGCTATTCGGCAGATATCCCGTTGCCTGCATGTCGTGCGACGGGATCCGACCGAGTGGACTGCGATGCAAGCGGTGTGCGTCATCACTCGGAGAGGCCTGAATGGTACGTTTTTTTGCACGCAAATACTTGAAGGATTACCGCGCGATAGCGTTCAGCTGTCAGGTGAACCCGGCCCGCGCGGCGGCGATCGCCTGAATATCATTACCAATCACGAGTGTTTGGCGAGCCTGTTTTGCGGGACACTGAGGCCGATCGTCTCAAGGAGTGCCTCATGACTGCCAGTGCCGAGAAATACACCACCCAGACCTTGCTTGATGTGCAACCGTTGACCCCGAATCTGTTCACGCTACGCACCAGCCGCGATCCCGGGTTTCGCTTCCGCGCCGGCCAGTTCGCGCGGCTGGGCGTGACCAAGGCTGACGGCAGCACGGTCTGGCGCGCTTACTCGATGATGTCGTCGCCGTTCGACGAGTTTCTTGAGTTCTTTTCCATCGTCGTGCCGGGCGGCGAATTCACCAGTGAGCTGAGCCGGCTCCAGGTTGGCGACACTTTGATGGTCGAGCGTCAGGCGTTCGGCTACCTGACGCTGGATCGCTTTGTCGACGGCCGAGATCTGTGGTTACTGTCCACCGGTACCGGAGTGGCGCCGTTTCTGTCGATCCTGCAGGACTTCGAAGTCTGGGAAAAATTCGAGCGCATCATCCTGGTTTACAGCGTGCGTGAAGCGCGGGAGCTGGCCTATCAGGCGTTGATCGCCGGGTTGGCGCAACGTGACTACCTCAGAGAGCATGCGCACAAGCTGCAATTCATCCCGACCGTGACCCGTGAAGCGCATCCCGGGGCGTTGCAGGGCCGGATTACTACGCTGATCGAAAATGGCGAACTGGAGCGAGCGGCAGGCGTTCAACTTTCGCCAGAGCATTCGCGGGTAATGTTGTGCGGCAACCCGCAGATGATCGACGACACCCGCGCCTTGCTCAAGCAGCGCGACATGCGTCTGAGCCTGACGCGCAAGCCGGGGCAGGTTGCCGTGGAGAATTACTGGTAACGAAAACGGCACCCGCAGGTGCCGTTTTATTGCGAAGCGAATGCTTCAGGGCCGTTCGTTCTGCGCCTTGAGCAGGTCGCGAATCTCGCCCAGCAGTTGCTCTTCCTTGCTCGGGATCGGCGGCGCGGTCGGTGCGACGGCTTCTTCGCGCTTGAGGCGGTTGATGGCTTTGACGCCCATGAAAATCGCGAATGCGACGATCACGAAATCCAGCACCGTCTGCAGAAATTTGCCGTAAGCCAGCACCACGGCGGGCGCGTCACCCTGGGCGGCTTTGAGCGTGACGGCCAGATCACTGAAGTCGACCCCACCGATCAACAGGCCGATCGGCGGCATGATCACGTCGCCGACAAACGACGAAACGATCTTGCCGAACGCCGCGCCGATGATGATACCGACGGCCATATCGACCACATTGCCTTTGACCGCGAAGGCCTTGAACTCGCTAAGCACGCCCATAGTTATTTCCTTGTTACAGATGAGTTTGGTGTGAGCAGTGTAAATCAGCGAAACGCCTATTGCGCGAAACACCTTCTTACAATGCCCGTTTTTATCGACACATCAATTGACGATTAGTTTGCAAAGTGCCAGCAGTCGCGCGCGAAATACGCGTTAAATCGCTGATTGCACAGGCAAATTCTTCAATCGTGGCGTTATGTTCTTTCTATTTATGTTCTGCGGCACAGGCCTCTAGCCTTGGTGTGGCGCACCCGGATGCGCCCAATAAAACCAGAGGAATCTGAGATGACAACCACTCCTGGACTGGGGGCTTTTCCCCATCGCCGCACCCTCGGCGTCCTCACCGCCAGCCTGCTGACCTTCTCGGTCAATGCCGCTCCGCTGACCCGCGATAATGGCGCTGCTGTCGGTGACAATCAGAACTCGCAAACCGCTGGGGCCACCGGCCCGGTGCTTTTGCAGGATGTGCAGCTGATCCAGAAGCTGCAGCGCTTCGACCGTGAACGCATCCCCGAGCGCGTCGTGCATGCGCGCGGTACCGGAGCCCACGGCACCTTCACCGTGACCGACGACCTCAGCGACCTGAGCAAGGCCAAGGTGTTCGCAGCAGGTCAGAGCACGCCAGTATTCGTGCGTTTTTCGGCCGTGGTGCACGGCAACCATTCCCCGGAAACCCTGCGCGACCCGCGCGGCTTCGCCACCAAGTTCTACACCGCTGACGGTAATTGGGATCTGGTCGGCAACAACTTCCCGACCTTCTTCATCCGCGATGCGATCAAGTTCCCGGACATGGTGCACGCCTTCAAACCCGATCCACGCACTAACCTCGATGATGATTCGCGCCGGTTCGATTTCTTCTCGCACGTACCCGAAGCCACCCGCACACTGACCGAGTTGTATTCCAACTACGGCACGCCGGCCAGTTATCGAGAGATGGATGGTAATGGCGTGCATGCCTACAAGCTGATCAATGCAAAAAATGAAGTTCACTATGTGAAGTTTCATTGGAAGAGTTTGCAAGGCATCAAGAATCTCACGCCAAAACAAGTCAGCGAAGTTCAGGGTCAGGATTACAGTCACATGACCAACGACTTGGTGAGCAATATCAACAAGGGTAACTTTCCGAAGTGGGACTTGTACGTGCAAGTTCTCAAGCCGCAGGATTTGTCCACGTTCGATTTCGACCCGCTGGATGCAACCAAGATCTGGCCGGGGATTGCCGAGCGCAAAGTGGGACAAATGGTCTTGAACCGTAATCCTGCCAACGTGTTCCAGGAAACCGAACAAGTGGCCATGGCGCCGGCCAACGTCGTTCCGGGTATCGAGCCTTCGGAAGACCGCTTGTTGCAGGGGCGGGTGTTCTCTTATGCCGATACGCAGATGTATCGCCTCGGCGCCAACGCTTTGCAATTGCCGATCAACGCGCCGAAAACCGCAGTGAACAATGGTAATCAGGACGGCGCGATGAACTTCGGCGCCAGCCAGTCCGGCGTCAATTACCAGCCAAGTCGCCTGCAACCGCGTGAAGAGACGCCAGCGGCGCGTTACAGCCAGTCGGCGCTGTCGGGCAGCACCCAGCAGGCGAAGATTCAGCGTGAGCAGAACTTCAAGCAGGCCGGTGATCTGTATCGCTCGTACAGCAAGCAGGAGCGTCGCGACCTGATTGACAGCTTCGGCGGCTCGCTGGCTACCACCGATGACGAGAGCAAACACATCATTCTGTCGTTCCTGTACAAGGCCGACCCTGAGTACGGCAGCGGCGTGACCGAGGTGGCCAAGGGCGATCTCGGCCGCGTGAAAGCACTGGCGGCGAAACTGACCGACTGATAGCGATGCGGCGCACGCGAGGGCCCGTCCGGCCTCGCGTGCGTTCAGGAGAGAGTTCGATGCGTATTTGTCTTTTATGGTTGACCGCGTGTCTGTCGTTCGCAGCGTCGGCGGCGCCGGTCGAGCAAAGCCCCGAGTCGCTCAAGGCGCAGTTGCAGGATTACTACTTCGATGCCGCCCGGCGCGGCGATGTGCCGATGCTCGAGACGTTTATCGAGTCCGGTTATTCCCTCGATACCCGTGACAGCAAGGGTTACACCGCGCTTATTCTGGCGGCATATCACGGTCAGGCGCCGGCGGTTGAACGCCTGCTCGCCGCCGGAGCCGATGCCTGTGCGCAGGATCAACGCGGCAACACGGCGCTGATGGGCGCGATTTTCAAAGGCGAGTTGCAGATCGCCCGGCGCCTGATGGCCACCGATTGCAGCCCCGACCAACGTAACGGCGCCGGCCAGACAGCGGCGATGTATGCCGGGCTGTTCAAACGTCTGGAATTGCTCGATGCATTAAAAGCCAAGGGCGCCGACCTCAATGCCGAGGATCCGCTGGGCAACAGTGCCGCGCGTCTGGCCAGCGGCGAAATCCGCACCGCTGCGCCGCACTGATCGGCGATGGCTGCGTTATCATCGCGTCTTTTGTTCCGGGGGTTCTGATGGCCAAGGCCAAGCGCATGTACGGCTGCACCGAGTGCGGCGCAACCTTTCCCAAGTGGGCCGGGCAGTGCGGCGAGTGCGGTGCCTGGAACACCCTGACCGAAACCATGATCGAAAGCGGCGGTGCCACGGCACCCACCGGGCGCACCGGCTGGGCTGGCCAGCAGGCGCAGATCAAGACCCTGGCCGAAGTCAGCATCGAAGAAATTCCACGTTTTTCCACCGCTTCCGGTGAACTCGATCGCGTGCTCGGCGGCGGTCTGGTGGACGGTTCGGTGGTGCTGATCGGCGGTGATCCGGGTATCGGCAAGTCGACCATTTTGCTGCAGACCCTGTGCAATCTGGCCAAGAGCATGCCGGCGCTTTACGTCACCGGTGAGGAATCCCAGCAGCAAGTGGCGATGCGTGCACGCCGTCTCGGCCTGCCGCAGGATCAACTGCGGGTGATGACCGAAACCTGCATCGAAACCATCATCGCCACCGCCCGCCAGGAAAAGCCCAAGGTGATGGTGATCGACTCGATCCAGACCATTTTCACCGAACAATTGCAATCGGCGCCGGGCGGCGTGTCCCAGGTGCGTGAAAGCGCGGCGCTGCTGGTGCGGTACGCCAAGCAGAGCGGGACAGCGATCTTCCTCGTCGGCCACGTCACCAAAGAGGGCGCTTTGGCCGGTCCTCGTGTCCTGGAACACATGGTCGACACCGTGCTGTATTTCGAAGGTGAATCCGATGGTCGTCTGCGTCTGCTGCGTGCGGTGAAAAACCGTTTCGGCGCGGTCAACGAGTTGGGCGTGTTCGGCATGACCGACAAGGGTCTGAAAGAGGTCTCCAATCCATCGGCGATTTTCCTCACGCGCGCTCAGGAAGAAGTCCCGGGCAGTGTGGTCATGGCAACGTGGGAAGGCACTCGACCGATGCTGGTCGAAGTGCAGGCGCTGGTCGATGACAGTCATCTGGCCAATCCGCGCCGAGTGACGCTGGGCCTGGATCAGAACCGTCTGGCGATGCTGCTTGCCGTGCTGCATCGCCATGGCGGGATTCCGACCCACGATCAGGACGTTTTCCTCAACGTGGTGGGTGGCGTGAAGGTGCTGGAGACGGCGTCGGATCTGGCGCTGATGGCGGCAGTCATGTCGAGCTTGCGCAACCGGCCGTTGCCGCATGATCTGCTGGTGTTCGGCGAAGTTGGCCTTTCCGGCGAAGTACGCCCGGTGCCGAGCGGCCAGGAGCGCTTGAAAGAAGCGGCCAAGCACGGCTTCAAACGCGCGATCGTACCCAAGGGCAACGCACCGAAAGAGTCGCCGGCGGGCTTACAGATCATTGCCGTGACTCGCCTCGAACAAGCCCTGGACGCACTCTTCGAGTAACCACAATCCCCTATGTAGGAGCTGCCGAAGGCTGCGATCTTTTGATCTTGCTTTTAAAAGATCAGGATCAAAAGATCGCAGCCTTCGGCAGCTCCTACAGGGGGCCAGGTCAGATCTCGATCAGTGCACCCAGTTCGCGTTCCAGCTCGGCCTCATCCGCCAGATTCAGCTCGATCAACCGGCGCAGGCGCTGGATCGATTCCAGGCTGATGTGGCGACAGATGAACCCCAAGTGCCCGTTCTCCTCATGCGCCAGATGCACATCCATCTGGATATCGACGTCTTCGCTCAGATGAATGTCGACGAAGAAGTCCTGCTCTTTATTCCCGAGCCACGGCTCCGGTCGCTCGATCAGCAGACCCTTGAGCGATAGGTCGATCAGTTTGACCGGCCAGATGTACTCGCCCTGTTTCAGCTCGGTTCGGGCATCGAACGCAATACGTTTGAAACGACGTCGATTGGCAGGGTGCTCACTCATGGCGCAATCCTCATGAAGGTTCGCTGACTATAGACCGCGAATGCGGACGCCAGCCAATCGCTCAAGCGTCTAGACCTATGTCGGGGTATGGCCTTTGGCGCCGTAAGCGCTAAACTCGGGGTGGCTGTCTTTCTTGTCCACCCTGGCTGGAATAATAAAATGAAAAATAATAATAGCCTGCTGCGCCACTTACCCTGGCTCGTGCTGGCAATCGTAGGAGCGTGCGCCCTGGGCGTAGTGGCATTGCGCCGCGGCGAGGCGATCAACGCCTTGTGGATTGTGGTCGCTGCCGTGGCCATTTATCTGGTTGCGTACCGTTACTACAGTCTGTTCATCGCCAACAACGTGATGCAACTGGATCCGCGTCGGGCCACCCCCGCCGTGCTCAACAACGATGGTCTGGACTATGTGCCGACCAACAAACACATTCTTTTCGGTCACCACTTCGCGGCCATCGCTGGCGCGGGGCCGCTGGTCGGTCCGGTGCTGGCGGCGCAGATGGGGTATCTGCCCGGCACACTCTGGCTGATTGCCGGTGTGGTGCTGGCGGGCGCGGTGCAGGACTTCATGGTCCTGTTCATGTCGACCCGACGCAACGGCCGTTCCCTGGGCGACATGGTGCGTGAAGAGATGGGCCGGATTCCCGGAACCATCGCACTGTTCGGCTGCTTCCTGATCATGATCATCATCCTCGCGGTGCTGGCGCTGATCGTGGTCAAGGCCTTGGCCGAGAGCCCGTGGGGCATCTTCACCGTGATGGCGACCATCCCGATCGCGATGTTCATGGGCATCTACATGCGCTACATCCGCCCGGGCCGCATCGGCGAGATCTCCGTGGTCGGTGTGTTGCTGCTGCTCGGTTCGATCTGGCTGGGCGGGCAGATTGCTGCCGATCCGGTATGGGCCAAAGCCTTCACCTTCACCGGTGTGCAGATTACCTGGATGCTGGTCGGTTACGGTTTTGTGGCTGCATCGCTGCCGGTCTGGCTGATTCTGGCGCCGCGTGACTACCTGTCGACCTTCCTCAAGATCGGCACCATCGTCGCGCTGGCGATCGGCATTCTGGTGACCATGCCCGAGCTGAAAATGCCGGCGCTGACCCAGTTCGTCGACGGCACCGGGCCGGTGTGGAAGGGCGGTCTGTTCCCGTTCCTGTTCATCACCATTGCCTGCGGCGCGGTATCGGGTTTCCACGCACTGATTTCTTCGGGCACCACGCCGAAGCTTTTGGATAACGAAACCAACGCCCGTTACATCGGTTACGGCGGCATGCTGATGGAATCGTTCGTGGCGATCATGGCCATGGTTGCCGCTTCGGTGATCGAGCCGGGCGTGTACTTCGCCATGAACAGCCCGGCCGCCGTGGTTGGCAGTGATGCCGCGTCAGTAGCGCAAATGGTCACCAGTTGGGGCTTCGCAATCACGCCGGAGGCGCTGCAAGCGGTTGCCCATGACATCGGCGAAACCACAATCCTGGCTCGCGCCGGTGGTGCGCCGACCCTGGCGGTGGGTATTGCGCAGATCCTGCACAGTGTCCTGCCGGGCGAAAACACCATGGCGTTCTGGTACCACTTCGCGATCCTGTTCGAAGCGCTGTTCATTCTGACGGCTGTCGACGCCGGTACCCGTGCCGGGCGTTTCATGCTGCAGGACCTGCTCGGTTCCTTCGTTCCGGCGCTGAAGCGTACCGAATCGTGGACTGCCAACCTGATTGCCACCGCCGGTTGTGTGGCGATGTGGGGCTGGTTGCTGTATCAGGGCGTGATCGATCCACTGGGCGGCATCAACACCCTGTGGCCATTGTTCGGCATCTCCAACCAGATGCTCGCCGGTATCGCGCTGATGCTCGGCACCGTGGTTCTGATCAAGATGAAGCGCCAGCGCTACATCTGGGTCACCCTGTTGCCGGCTACATGGCTGTTGATCTGCACCACCACGGCTGGCTTCATCAAGCTGTTCGACGCCAACCCGGCGATCGGCTTCCTGTCCCTGGCCAAGAAGTACAGCGATGCGCTGGCCAATGGTCAGGTGCTGGCACCGGCGAAAAGCGTCGAGCAGATGCAGCACGTGATCTTCAACGCCTACACCAACGCCACACTCACCGCGCTGTTCCTGTTCGTGGTGTTCAGCATCCTGTTCTATGCGCTCAAGGTCGGCATCGCCGCCTGGGGCAAAAAAGAGCGTACGGACAAAGAATCGCCATTCCAGGCCCTGCCCGATGCGTAACCGGAGGATTGCAGCATGTTCAATGACCTGAGTCGCCTCGGTAAATACCTCGGTCAGGCCGCGCGCCTGATGGTCGGCATGCCCGACTACGACACCTACGTCGAGCATATGCAAACCAAACACCCGGACAAACCGGTGATGAGCTACGAGATGTTCTTTCGCGAACGTCAGGAGGCCCGTTACGGTGGCAAGGGTGGGCCGAAGTGCTGTTGAGCTGACAGCCTGCGGTTGAGGTAATCCCCTGTGGGAGCGGGCTTGCTCGCGAAAGCGGTGTGTCATCGGGCAATGATGTCGGCTGACACGACCCCTTCGCGAGCAAGCTCGCTCCCACATTTGTTTTTGTGTTGTTCATTTATATGAAGGAGAAAGCGTTTGTCCTCTCCCATTCCGGTAACGGTACTCAGCGGTTTCCTCGGCGCTGGCAAAACCACTTTGCTGCGCCACTTATTGAAAGCCGAGCACGGCCTGAAGATCGCCGTGATCGAAAACGAATTCAGCGACGCCGGCATCGACACCCAACTGTTGGGTGACGAGCCGGTGCAAGTCATGACCCTGGCCAACGGCTGCGTCTGCTGCACGATTCACACCGACCTGACCAAGGCCCTGTACCTGCTGCTCGAACGCCTGGACAGCGGCGAGATCGCGTTTGATCGTCTGGTTATCGAGTGCACAGGGCTTGCCGATCCGGCGCCGGTGGCGCAGACCTTTTTCATCGACGAAGAACTGCGCGAGCGTTACCTGCTCGACGGCATCATCACCCTGGTCGATGCCGCTCACGCCGATGTGCACCTGACCCAGACCATCGCTCAGGCCCAGATCGGTTTCGCCGATCGCCTGCTGGTGAGCAAGACCGATCTGGTTGACGGGGCAACCTTCACCGCGCTCAGCGAGCGACTGACACGAATCAACCGCCGCGCGCCGATCCGCGTGGTCGAGCATGGCAACATCGATCTGGGCGAACTGCTGGATGTGCGCGGCTTCAATCTCAATGCCGATCTGGGCGGCGGATTGAGCCTGCGGCCGGTGAGCAAGGCGCCGTCGATTGATCGCATCTCCAGCCTTGTTCTGCGCACCGATCAGGCGCTGGATATCGATCAGCTCAGCGAGTTCATGAACGAACTGCTGGAAGAACACGGCAAGCAATTGCTGCGTTACAAAGGCGTGCTGAATATTGCTGGCGAGGATCGGCGGCTGGTGTTTCAGGGCGTGTTGAAGCTTTATGGTTTTGACTGGGACACCGAGTGGGCCGAGGGCGAGGCGCGGGAAAGCGTGATCGTGTTCATCGCCGATGACTTGCCGGAAGAGAAGATTCGGGCGGGGTTTGCCACAGTGGTGGCGCTCTGATGGGGCTTTGTTGTCATTGATGGCCTCTTCGCGAGCAAGCCCGCTCCCACAGTTGACTGCATTTCTCTGGAAGGAATACGGTCTCCTGTGGGAGCGGGCTTGCTCGCGAAGGCAATCTAACCGACAGCATAAGACTCAAGGTCTGAACCCAGCAGCGTTTGCTCAAGATGATCCAGATGCTGACCCATCAGCATCCCGGCCTTTGAAGCATCTCGTCGCTCCAAGGCCTCTACCAGCGCCGAATGTTCCTGCCATGCGCAACAGCTGTGCGTCTGCGACGTGCTTCGCGCAATCGCCAACGATGTCAACGGCACCAGACTCCCGAGAAAATGCGCCAGCGGCACATTCCCCGCCATCCGCGCCATCAGCACATGAAACTCCCCGGACAAACGAATCGCCGTTGCGCGCCGATCCTGCTCTACGGCGCGCTTCTCGCGTTCAATCAAGGTGCGCAAGCGTGTCAATTGTTCTATCTGCGGACGCTGACACGCCAGCCGCACCAATGTGCTTTCGGCTAGCCGACGCGCATGCAAGGTCTGCCTGATCAGTTCACGATCTGGCGCCGCCACGCGCGGTCGATGATTGGCGCGCAATACCACGATCTGTTCATGGGACAACTGGGTCAGCACCCGCCGCACATCGGCGCGGCTGGCGCTGAACATCGCCTTCAGACTGTCCTCGGTGAACCGGCTGGCTTCATCGATACGCTGTTCGAGTATTGCGTCGAACACTCGCGGGTACAGATCCTCCACCGGCGCCCGCTGGTGAAGGAAGGGCAGGGCGGTCGAATGCGCATGCGATGCGCAAGCAAAACTGTTCATGGCCGTTCTCCTGGCAAATCAGGTGGGCAGGTTGTCGTCCGGAATATTCAGCTCAACGCCCATGCGCTGGCCTTCGCGCAGAATGTGCCGACGCATTTCGGCGCTGGCCTGAGCGCTGTTCTTGCTGCGAATCGCGCGGACCACCGCTTCGTTTTCTTGCAGACGTTCGGCCAGATGCTCGGGAGAGTTGCGCAACACTTCGGCACTTTGCTTGAGGGCATTGCTGGTCTGCTGTACCACGCTCTGGAAAATCGGGTTCGAGGTCAGCGTGAACAGTTCTTCGTGGAAGGCGATGTAGGCGCTGACCCCGGCCTCGCTGTCACCGGCCTCGAGGGCTTCGCGCATGTCCATCAGGGTCAGGCGCAGCTGGCCGACTTCCTTGCTGCTAATCGATTGCGCGACCAGTCCGACAATGAACGGCTCGAGGGTGTAGCGCAGCTGCAGCACATCTTCGAGACTGGCGCCGGCTACCGCGCTGTCGTGGCTCTGGCTGTCGCTCAGTTGTGCGTCGAGCACGACTACGCCTTTGCCCGGCATCGAGCGCACCAGGCCGAGGGTTTCCAGCACGGTCACCGCTTCGCGCAGGCTTGGTCGGCTGATGCCCAATTGCTCGGCCAGTTCGCGCTGGCCCGGCAGCATGTCGCCGGAGCGCCACTGCCCTCGGGCCAACGCGGCGCGGAGCTTTTCCACCACTGAGTTGACGACGGTTGAAGTTGTTATCACGTATTGGCTCCCTGCGCCGTGCCTGCCAGGCAGCAGGCACGGCACTCATTCAAAATTCTTTGGCCGCCGCCTGGGCGACAGTTTTTCGCGGTTGAAAGTTATAGCCCTGTTCGCCGTTGAGCACCTTGTTCGCGCGCTGCACGTCAATGTCCTTTTCCCAGCGGGCGATGGCCACAGTGGCGACGCAGTTGCCGATCAGATTGGTCAGCGCCCGGCCGATGCCCATGAACCAGTCCACGGCCAACACCAGCACCAGACCGACTACGGGAATCGCTGGGATCGCCGTCAGTGTTGCGGCGAGAATCACCAGCGCCGAGCCGGGAATGCCGTGGGCACCCTTGGAGGTGATCAGCGACACCAGCAGGATGGTCAGCAAGTCGGTCATCGCCAGTGGTGTGCCGGTGGCGTTGGCGATAAACACGATGGCCAGAGTCAGATAGATCGAGAAACCGTCAAGGTTGAACGAATACCCGGTCGGGATCACCAGACCGACAGTGGAGCTGCCGATGCCGAGGTGTTCGAGCTTGCGCATGATCTGCGGCAGTACGGCGTCGGAAGAAGCGGTACCCATGACGATCAGCAGTTCTTCACGCAGGTACTTGAGCAGCGGCCACATGCGCAGGCCGGAAGCACGCATCACCAGACCGAGAATCAGTGCGACAAACGCGACGCACGTCAGATAGAACAAACCGACCAGACTGCCCAGGTGCTGCAGCGAATCCAGGCCATATTTGCTGGTGGTGAAGGCGATGGCGCCGAACACGCCGATCGGCGCCAGACGCACGATCATGCCCATGATGCGGAAGATCACGTGGCTCAGTTCGTTGATCAGCCGCGAGATACCGGACGCCGCTTCGCCGACCAGATTCAGCGCGCTGCCAAACAATACCGAGAACAGCAGCACTTGCAGAATATTGTTGTCAGCGAAGGCACCGATCACCGAGGTCGGGATCAGGTCCATGAGGAATTGGGTGGTGGTGTGCATGTGCTGGCCGCGCTCGGCGAGGTCGCCCATGTCGGCGCTGGAAAGCTGTTCCAGATGGATATTCGCGCCGCTGCCGATGCCGGTACTGAAGGCGAACACCAGGCCGATCACCAGGGCGATGGTGGTCAGCACTTCAAAGTAGATCACCGACTTGAGGCCGATGCGCCCGACCTTCTTCAGGTCGCCCGCGCCGCTGATGCCGCTGACCACCACGCAGAACACGATCAGGCCGATAAGCATCTTGATCAGTTTGATGAAGCCATCGCCGAGCGGTTTGAGCTGGGCCGAGTATTCAGGGAGGGTCAGCCCACAGACGATGCCGAACATCAGTCCGAGGACCACTTGGAGGAAGATTGAACGCGAGCACCATCTGAGCATGGGAGGAATCCTGGGTCGGTGTCCTGGCTGCCGCACGCTTGGCGCATCGGATTCAGGACTTAATTATTGTGGTCTTACCGGTATGTCCAGTGCAGGCGCAGTCTAGGCTAGGGTTTTTCCTGATTACAAGGGGTGAACATGAATTTGGCATGACCGGTCTGACCAGCGGCCAAAGCCGCGTAGGAGCTGCCGAAGGCTGCGATCTTTTGATCTTGTTTTTAAAATCCAGATCAAAGGATCGCAGCCTTGGGCAGCTCCTACAGCTGAATTGCAGGCGAAAAAAAACCGGCCAATCACTTGGCCGGTTTTTCCTGCTGCAGATTTAACGTCGCACTTAAGCGCCGTACACCGGCAGTTTCTTGCAGATAGCTTTGACTTTCTCACGAACGGCGTCGATCACCGCTTCGTTGTTCAGGTCTGCCAGGATGTCGCAGATCCAGCCGGCCAGCTCTTTGCACTCAGCTTCCTTGAAGCCGCGAGTGGTCACAGCCGGGGTACCGAAACGCAGGCCAGAGGTGACGAACGGCGAGCGTGGATCGTTAGGCACCGAGTTCTTGTTCACGGTGATGAACGCTTTGCCCAGCGCGGCGTCAGCGTCTTTGCCGGAGATGTCCTGCTTGATCAGCGACAGCAGGAACAGGTGGTTTTCAGTACCGCCCGAAACCACGTCGAAACCGCGCTCGATGAATACGCTGGCCATGGCCTGGGCGTTTTTCACCACTTGTTGCTGGTAGGCCTTGAACTCAGGCTGCAGCGCTTCCTTGAAGCAGATTGCCTTGGCGGCGATCACGTGCTCCAGCGGGCCACCCTGGGCGCCCGGGAATACGGCGGAGTTGAGCTTCTTCTCGATCTCGGCATTCGCCTTCGCGAGGATCAGACCGCCACGTGGACCGCGCAGGGTCTTGTGCGTGGTAGTGGTCACGACGTCAGCGAACGGCACCGGGTTCGGGTAGACACCAGCGGCAACCAGACCGGCGACGTGAGCCATGTCGACGAACAGGTAGGCGCCGACCTTGTCAGCGATTTCGCGGAAGCGCGGGAAGTCGAGAATCTGCGAGTAGGCCGAGAAACCGGCAACGATCATTTTCGGCTTGTGCTCGACCGCCAGGCGCTCGACTTCGTCGTAGTCGATCAGGCCGTTGGCATCGATACCGTATTGAACGGCGTTGTACAGCTTGCCCGAGGAGGAAACGCTGGCGCCGTGGGTCAGGTGACCACCATGGGCCAGGCTCATGCCCAGAATGGTGTCGCCAGCCGACAGCAGAGCCAGGTACACAGCGGCGTTGGCTTGGGAACCTGCGTGCGGTTGAACGTTGGCGTAATCGGCGCCGAACAGTTCCTTGGCACGGTCGATGGCCAGTTGCTCGACCACGTCAACGTATTCGCAACCACCGTAGTAGCGCTTGCCCGGATAACCTTCGGCGTACTTGTTGGTCAGGACCGAGCCTTGAGCTTCCATCACCGCTGGGCTGGTGTAGTTTTCCGAAGCGATCAGCTCAATGTGTTCTTCCTGACGCTGAGCTTCTTGCTCCATGGCGGCAAAAAGGTCGGCGTCGTACTTGGCAATAGTCAAATCACGGCTGAACATGGCGGTCCTCAAGGATCGGGGGCAGAAAAGGGGGGCATTCTAACCCAACCGCTTTTGGATGACATATGAAACGACATCATGTCGCAGACAAGTGGCGTTCATGCGCAGACAGGTGGCGTTTGTGCCGACTCACCCCGGATCTTGTGACTGGCATCAACCTGTAGGAGCTGCCGCAGGCTGCGATCTTTTCGGGCACGCCGCAAATCTTCAGTCGAACATGAACAGCGCATCATTGCTGAACTGCGCCTCGAACCGTCCCGCCGGCATGGGTCGACCAAACAGATAACCCTGCACCTCATCGCAGCCATGCTCACGCAGGAATTCCAGTTGCTCGTGGGTTTCCACGCCCTCGGCGATCACCGCCAGATTCAGGCTGTGGGCCATGGCGATGATCGCGCGGGCAATCTGCGCGTCCTGTTCGCCGGACGGCAGGCCGTCGACGAAGGTGCGGTCGATCTTCAGCACGTCGATCGGGAATTGCTTGAGGTAGTTCAGCGATGAATAACCGGTGCCGAAGTCGTCGACCGCAATGCTCAGGCCGAGGTTCTTCAGCCCGGCCAGAATCTGCATTGCCTCGCTGACCTCACGCATCAGGATACTTTCGGTCAGCTCCAGTTCCAGGCATGCCGGCGGCAGACCGGTTTCGCGCAGGATCGTAGCGATCCGCGTGCCCAATTGGCCGTCGGAGAACTGCCGTGCGGAAATGTTCACCGAGACCTTCGGCACCCGCACGCGCTGCTGGTGCCAGGTTTTCAGCTGCCGGCAGGCCTCGCTGATTACCCAATCACCCACGTCCACCACCAGCCCAAGCTCTTCCAGTACCGGAATGAAATCTCCCGGCGGCACCAGCCCACGCCGCGGATGGCGCCAGCGCAGCAAAGCTTCGGCGCCGGTCAGGCGTTTGCCGTCGCCGCTGAACTGCGGCTGGTAGTACAGGACAAATTCGTTCTGCTCCAGCGCATGGCGCAGATCGCTTTCCAGCTCCAGACGTTCCAGCGCACTGGCGTTCATGTCGGCCTGGTAGAACTGGAAGTTGTTTTTGCCGCGTTCCTTGGCGTGGTACATCGCCGTGTCGGCGTTCTTCATCAACTGGCTGAGTTCATTGCCGTCCTGCGGGCTCAGCGCGATGCCGATACTTGCGGTGACAAAAAACTCGCGACCCTCGAGCACGAAGGGGCGCACCAGGCTGGCGAGAATCTGCTCGGCGACGTGAATCGCCCGGTTAAGCGCCAGTTCGCGGCTGGAGCGATGCTGCAACAGCAAGGTAAATTCGTCGCCACCCATGCGCGCCACGGTGTCGTCTTCGCCGACGCAGGCCAGCAGGCGCGTGGCCATGTCCTTGAGCATGCGGTCGCCGGCAGCGTGGCCGAGCGAGTCGTTGATCGGTTTGAAGCGGTCCAGATCGAGGAACATCAGCACCACCCATGACTTCTGTCGCTCGGCCGCTTGCAGCGCGGTGTGCAGGCGGTCCTGGAACAGCGTGCGGTTCGGCAGGTGGGTGAGGGCGTCGTAATAGGCGAGGCGGTGGATGCGCTGCTCGCTGGCCTTGCGCTCGCTGATGTCGCTGAAGAAACACACGTAACTGGCCAGATCGCCCTCGTCGTCGAGCACGGCAGTGATGCCGACCCACGCCGGGTAATGCTCGCCGTTACGGCGCTTCATCCACACTTCGCCTTCCCAGGTGCTGTGCTCGTGCAATTGCTTGAGCACGTAGCGCAGGTGCGCGTCCTGCTGCTCGTCGACGGTGAGCATGTTCGGCAACTGGTCGAGCACTTCGCCAACGGTGTAACCGCTGACCCGACTGAAGGCTTCGTTGGCCTGGACGATATAGCCGGCCGGGTCAGTAATCAGGATGGCCGAAGTCGAATGCTCGAAAACCGTGGCCGCCATGCGCAGGTCTTTCTCGGCGCGGCGCTGCTGGCTGATGTCGCGACCGACACCGAGCACGCCTTCAAACGCGCCATGCTCGTCCCACACCAGGACCAGACGCAGCTCGATCGGAATCTTCCGGCCATCGGCGCGCAGGCAATCGAACAGGAACAATTGCGTCTGCACCTGACTGCGCAACAGCGTCAATTGTTCGGGTTTGTCGAGGGCCTTGCTGACGCGATCCATCAGCGCGTAGATGCCGTTCAGTTGCCCCGGATTGGCGATCGTCGATTGCCAGCCGTTCTGAAAAATCCACTCGGCGTTGTAACCCAGCACGGCCTGCACCGACGGGCTGACGTAGTTCAGCGAGAGCTTGCTGTCGGTGGAGAAGATCACATCGCTGATGCTTTCGGCGAGCATGCGGTAGCGCTGCTCGCTGTCACGCAGCGATTCGCTGGCTTCGATCTGTTCAGTGATGTCCTTGGCCACGCCGATGATTCGCGTGACCTGATCGTGCTTGTCCCGCGCCAGCGCCTGTTCACGGATGTCGAAACGCCGCCACTTGCCGTCGCGATGGCGGAAGCGCAACTGGCATTGCAGCAACTGGCTGTAACCGGCGTGACGCTGCAACTGCCGCGAGCGATGGTAGTCATCGGCGTCTTCCGGGTGCAGGAGGATTTCCCAGAAGTACTCGCCCATCTGATGCAGTTCGCTGCGGTTGTAACCGAGGGTCTGGCCGAGGTGGTGGTTGCTGAAAATCATCCGCTGGCTGATCACGTCCTGCACATACAGATGATCCGGCACGGTGCGCACCACGTCCGACCAGAAACCTTCGCGCTCCAGCAGCGACAGCTCGATCAGCTTGCGGCTGGTGATGTCGTTGATGCTGAGGATCACCGCTTTATAGTCGTCCTGTTCGCTCGGCAGGCGCAGGACCATCCACAGGTGCTGGTCGCGACCGTTGCTGTTGGGCAGTTTGATTTCCAGTTCCAGCTGCTTCTGCTGCTGCAGGACGGCGTCGAGGATCGGCTGGCCGATTGCACATTGCGGGTGGCGCCGGCCGTCGATCAGCAATTGCCAGGCCTCGTCGCAGGAATGCACATCAAGCAGTTGCAGGGCGACCTGATTGACTTCGGTGACGCGCATTTCCTGCAGAAGTTGCTGGCGCTGCTGCGGTTGGTCGAGCCAGGCCTTGAGCTGGTCGCTGGTCTGGATCTGCGCCTTGTCGAACATCTGCTTGAGACCGGACAGGTCAAGCACGCACAGGGCCACGCCGGTGCCTTCGAAAATATCCTGATAACGCCGCCGGCCTTCGTGCACCTGACGCTGGCGGCGGCGCATGTTCAGCAGCGCGATCACCGGCAACATCGAGAACGCCAGGCCGAGCAGGCATTTGCCGATGAACGCCGGGAGCAATTCTTCCAGTACGCGCTGGCGGTCGAACAGCCCACGCAATTGCCAGTCGCTGCTGCTCAGCGGCACGGTCAGCACAGTGTTGGCGACATCGTCGGGGGTCAGCCCGCCAGCCTTGGTCGAGGGCAGCCCAGTTTCGCGGCTGATGATCTGGTGATTGAGGCGGTTTTCCACCAGCCACAACGGGCGCAGGGCGGTGGCGTCCTGTTTGGTCAGCGAGTCGAAGAAGGTCGGCGTCAGGCGCAAGGCCCAGTAACCGCGACTGCTGCCGCTGGCCTGATGCAACAGCAGATGCACCACCGAGCCGTCATCGGCGTTGCTGAAATAATGCGCCTGAGCGCGACTGCGGCGCACCAGTTCGGTCAGGTAATCGGCGTCGGAGCTGTCGGTGGCGCTGTCACTGATAATGCGGCCTGAGGGCGAGAGCAGGGCCATGCTGCGCAGATCGGGCAGCGAGCGTTGCAGTTTGCGTAGCAACATCTGCTGTTCGTCGGCCGATTGTGGTTGTTCGACGATCGGTAGCAGATTGAGGGCGATTTGCGCGTTCAGCGCCATGTTCAGGCTGACCTGAGCGGCGAGGTCGGCGGTGTAATCGATGGTGTACTGACGCTGGTTCTTCTGGGTTTCGCGCAATTGATCGAGCAGTTGCCAGAACAGCAATGCGAGCAATAACAGCACGAGGGTGGCCAGCGCCCCCTTCAATGTCCCGCGCAAGGGCGAGCCGGGCGCCGGTGGGGTGCTGCTCACAGAGGCTGGCGGAGTGACATTGGTCAAGCTGTGATCCTGCGATATGGCTGGACTGGCGCGACGTGCACTATAAGCCGGACGCCCGAAGGGCGGCTAGCATGCCTTGACTCGTGGCGAAGTGCCAGCCCCTCTCGGCTGGACTGCCCTCGGTCATTGGGTAGCTCTGTTGGTTATGCCGGAGCCCAGACACTGTTAAAACTACTGCGCTCGGAAATACTCGTTAAGGTGGTGGCCACCCCGTTACCGACGGTTTCAGTACCGAGATAAAAAGCGTTACGAATGCTGCAAGATGCCGCCATTCAGGCTCGCATCCTGCAGCACTTGGTTGCTCGCAGTAGCGGTGGGTGTTTTTACACATCAAACAGCGAGGACATCAGAAGCGTCTGGATATCTAGACCCTCCCCTCAACGGCGCTGTTTATCTCAAAGCTTGTAAGTGAAGCCTTTCGAGTGAGTATTCACGAGCGCTTTCAGTCCTGCCAGCTCGGTTTTGGCTTTGGCGTAATAATGCTCATATCGTGATTGTCTTATCCACGTTTTTGTATGGACGCCATCCTTGACTCGAACTCCAAACTCTCGAGTGGTACTTGGCCCTGACCATGTATTAACATTGAAAGGATCTCCAGGATAATTAAACTGTCTTCCATGCGTCTTAAAGCCTTCACTCATATCGCTATTAATTTTTTCAATTGAAGCTTCCGCAGAGTCAATGGCTAAAATTAATTCTTGGATAAAATCTTGCTTTGTGATTTTTTTTGCATGATTTAATTCTTTTATTCCTTTGGAAATACCCATGAATGGAACTGATACAGGCATCGCGGTACTTGCAGCGGCTTCCACCCCAAATCCCAGACCATAATTCAGAGCTTTATCAGCACCTTTTTCTGTAAAGGTTGTGACTAGATTCTTCACACTAAAGGTGTGCGTCAAGAAGCTACTGATTTTTTGGGAAGTTGACTGTGATGCTGCTTCTATTTTTTTTGACATGGCAGTGTCTGGAACGAGATTGTAAGGGGGGATGATTTTTTTGGTTCCTTCCTTTCCGATAAGACCTCCGGCCACAGTTCCTGGCCCCGGAGCCGCGAGTGTGCCAATCATACCTCCAGCTATGCCGCCAATATCAGCTGCGACTTCCCTGACTACGGCAGCGAAAATACCATATGTGATGGTGCCTTTTTTGGAGTATAGAAACTGAGCTGCTTCTTGTCTGGTTTCGTACAGTATTATGCTCGTTTTTTTTATAGCTTCGTATTTGTGATAAACCTCATCATCTGGCGATAGACCCATTGCATCTTTCAATGTCACTGGGTTGTTTCGGACCATCCGATACAAGTTCAGTCCATCAATGTCTCCTGCCGGATCCGGATTGATCCAGCGATTCAACCACGGCGCGTAATAGCGAAATCCATAGTAATACAACCCAGTGGCATCACGTTCCTTGCCTGAGTAACGAATGGTCTTGTAGCTGGCCTCGGTGGCATTGCGCCCAGTCCACCAGGCGGTACCGCCATACGGGTAGAAACCTTCCTGGCTGATCAGCCGGGCCTGCTGATCCAGCTCCAGAGTGGAGCTACCCAGATGGTCGCTTAAACTGTACCGCAATTGGTTATTGTCCATACCCTCCGGCGGGCCTTGGTCCGGCTCCCAGTGCAGTACACGAACCCCGCTGCGCCCCGCAGAAACACTGATCACTTGCAGGGTTTCACCGGTGGCGGTATTGGTGCGTAACTCCAGGCCTGGCAGATAGCGCACCTCGGCCCGGTGCGTCACACTCCGGGCCTGGGTGCTGCGGATTTTCCGCAGCCGCTGGCCGCCGCCATCATAGACATACACTTCGTCGTCGTTGGCCGCCTCGGCCCGCTCCACCGGAGTCACCTGGCGCAGTTGATTGCGCAGGTCCCATTTGAGCGCCTGTCCCGGTTGCAACTGTTGCAGATTGCCGTTGGCGTCGAAGGCCGTGGCCAGGTCGCCCTCGTCTTTTACCACGCTACGGTTGCTGTGAGCCGCCACCTGCATCTCACGGGTATAAGACTGTGCACCGACATGGCGCTGGGTGGTCAGGTTACCGCCTGCGTCGTAGCTGAAGGTCTGGGTGTAGTTAGTGAACTGATTGGGATCCGACGTCGGTTGTAACTTCGGTAGACCAATGCCCTGAGCCACCGCGGCAGACTCTCGACCGGTGGCTTCGATGAGCTGGTACAGGGTGTCATAGCAGTAGGTACTGACGGGCTCAATCCGTTGGTTTTTGAAGTGACGCACCAACTGAGCGTCATCCCGAATACTCAGGATATTGCCCACCGGGTCATAGGTATAGGTCAGGTCCTGCAGGCACGTGCCGTCGGCCTTACGGGCGAGCAGGTGCTCCAATCGACCATCGACAGGCGAGTAGCGGGTGGTGGTGACCACCCCGTTGCCGGCGGTTTCCGTCTCGACCTGGTTGAAGGCGTTGTAGCGAATCGCCGACAGCAGCACTTGCTCATCCGACTCAGCCTGGCCCGCGAGTAGCAGCCACGTACCGTGCAATTGACCGGCCGAGGTATAAGCAAAACGCTGCCGATGGCCCTTGGCATCGGTCTGCTGAAGAGGGTCCCCCAGCGCGCTGTATTGCTGACACGTCACCGCGCCCCCACCCGGCTCCAACAGCTCATCTCGCTGACTCTCCGCCTGCGGCCAGTCCGGTAAGGTGTCCTGGGATAAAAAACGTCGCGATTGCTGCAAGATGCCGCCACTCAGGCTCGCTTCATGCACTCTGTGGCTGCCCGCAGGATCGTCGTGGCGGATCAACTGGCCGCATAGATTACTCGCCGCAGCCGCAGGACTGGCGTCGGCATAACTCAAGCGTTCCGCGCAGCGCTCGCTCTCGCCCGCGGCTTGCTCAAACGTCGCCACCGGGCGCAACAGGGCGTCATACTCAAAACGTGACTGACTGCCTCGACTGTCCCAACTTCCCAGCGATCGGCCCGACTCCGTCGGCAGGTTGACCCGCCACCCGGCGTCGACACTGGTGCTGGCCAAGATTTCGCCCGACAAGCTGTACACAGAAGTCTGGTTTGCCGGCACCGTTGCATCGGTCTCCGCCAAGGCCCAAAGTCGGGGATCCCACTGTGCGATAACACGGCCAGCGCCGTCATAGGCTTGTCGGTTCACTCGCGCCTGCGCAGGGTTCTTGGACAAGGTGCGATGGTAGTAGGCAATGGCTCTCACGGGCAGGCGTCGAGCGTCAACGGCTGCCACTGTTGGAGTATGACGATGAATAGTCGGACTCATGAGGTGCTCTCCAATAATCGGTTAAGCTCGCTGACGTCCCGCCGGCAGTGCGTCACCTGACGTACCGGCAAGGCGCGGTGGTTGATAACCACCAGCTGTGGGGTCTGTGAATAAATGTCTGTTTTCAATGGAATGTCCTGCCCGTTTTCTGTTGCGTGGACGGCGGCTCAAACAGATCATTTTCATCGAAGGCCACGTTGCACCAGATCCAGTACCACATCTCTCGGCGCAGCGGCTTCAACTCTGGCAGGTCGCCTTGCAGCATTTTTTTCGCCAGCACGGTCTCGGTCGGGCGGCCTGCCGCGTCGTAAAACTGCTGGTCGTGACAGGCGTGCTTGCGCATCGATTGATCATTGATGTAGCCCCAGCCATCGGCAAAGTACGGCCGATAGATACGTACCTTTTCGCCCTTGTTGTTGTGCTCGACCGGCTCGCTTACCCACCAGCGGCGTGGCACTTCATCCTCTTGCGGCGTGCCGTCGGGATTGAGAATCAGATAACCCTTCGCATCGACCCGCCAGGCCTTGCCCGGTTCGACCTCCACCTTGGTTTGCAGCACCCGGCCGAAACCGTCGAGGTACGCGATGCTCACCCGCACCTGCATCTCGGCATCGCCGGGGTAGCGGTCGGCCAATAGCGTGACGGCGTGAACGGGCTCACGGTGTGATGCGTCGATGTGCTCCTTCAGGATCCGCTCGTTCGGGCCGAGATTCTCCAGGTCGCAGATATGCTGCCGGGCTCTGGCGCAGAGGTGTCCACTGGGCAGGATAAATCCTTCGCGTCTGGCCCATGTGGTCCACTCCTGGGTCGGCGGCGAGGTCTGGGAGATCCGGCCCATCCAGCAGAAGGTGTCCCAGAAACTGGCGCTGGCGAAATGACCGATGGCGGCTTTCGGATCGGCAATGGCGGTAGCGGGGTTGCGGTCATCCGGGGGCAAGTAGACACGAAGGGAGTGGAAACCCACCGGCTCTCCCTGTTCTGTGCCGTAGAAACTGGTTACCAACGGTTCGCCGAACGCGCTGTAACGAGCTTCCTGAATATTACGATTGGCATCCTCGATGGCCGCCGGCAGAAACGACCGGTAATCGATGTCAAGGATTTGGGTGGTACAACCATCCGGCAGGGTGACAGCGGTGGTCAGGCACCCGTACTCGTCGTAGGTCAGCCGGGTTTCACCCTGATTTTGGGTCTCCTTGTACGTTTCGACGTTATAAAAGCCGTCCAGCCCATGGTAAGTGGGGAAACCCCGGTGTACGGACCACAAATAGTCTTTCGCATCCACGGAGTCCGGAGCCGCTTCGTTTTCCACCTCGGGCAGGAACCGCTTCATGATCCGGTAACCGACCTCGGGCGATTCGAGCTTTTCTTTCAGGTTGAAGGGCATATTGCCCTCCTTGTCCTTGAGCGTGTCGTAAGCACTCAGGGCGACCTCATCCAGCTCCGCCATTTCCACATGGGCGGGTAAACCTTCGAAAGTCGCTTTGCCCTGCGCCAGTGTCTGACCGCTGACAGGGTCCATGTAGTGCTGCAAAGACAGACTGCTCAGCACCGATTGCTTCGCCCACTCGCCATCGTCCTTGCTCCATTCGAGGACGTTCTCGTGATTGATCGCGTCGGGGTTCAGTTGGTTCTTTTCCAGCACCAGGGCGTTGCTGCGCTGCTGGTAAGGCAAGCCCAGGTGCCAAGCCTCCAGGTCCGGTTCTTTTTCCTCAACATCCAGATGGTGGATATGCAGGGCCTTGGTTTGCGTCAGGTACCAACATTGTTGAGCAGGGTCATGGGCGTCCTCCCACCAGGCTTTCTGATACTCATCGCTGAAGGACGGCGGCGTATCGGCGAGGTTTTTACGTCGAGCGTAGTTCACGGTCATCGCGTGGACGACGCTGCCGTATTCATCCCATTGCAGGTTGAGGCTGTGCTCGCAGAGCGGGTCATCGTCGATGTGCGGCTCATATTGGTAACTGATTGACTCCAGGTCCATGGGCTGAAGTACCGCGTAAGGCTGATGGTCACCTTTGAGGCGCAACAACCTTACTGCGTAGCGGTTTTCCTGCACCTCGTAGGGCACGGCAGTGGCCGGAACACCGTCCGCTGCATAAACCTCCGAGCGCATTACCCGACCGCTCAGGCTGCGGGCGATTTCACGGGCGGTGTCTTCGTCAGGTGCGGCGAGTGCTCGCGCTGTGCGATCACTGAAATCGTAGTGCTCCAGCAACGTGGGCTTCAGGGGAACAGCCAACCGATCGCGAGCGTAGTAACCGTCCCTCGACGCGTCGATGGCCTCACCTGTATGAAACCAGGTCTTGCTCAGGATCGGTGCGGTGAAACCCGCGCTCGAGCGCTCAACCGGTGTCCCCTCGGTGTCAGTCTGCATCAGCAGGCCAAAGCCGCGGAACTCTCGCTCGAAGCGATCGTAATAACCGCCTCGGTAGGTAAAGCCCTGAGTCAGCCGGTTGCCAGTGATCTCATCGAGTTGGGTTTGCTGGCTTACCAGGTGCATGGCGAACGGCAGTCGGGACACGGGCTTTTGCACTCCGACGTCGATCTGCTCCTGCTTCTCGTCAAGCCATTCCTGGGCCGAACTGCGGTAGGTCACGCTGCTGCTGGAACCCATATTGTTGCAGGTTCCATTAACCAGATAGGGCTTGGCCTTGACGAAGTCGTAGCGCCAGTGCTGTGGTGCCATGTGGGGCACCGTCACAATCAGGCTGGAGCAGCCCAACCCTTGCAGGTCGGCGGTGCTGACCTCGCAGAACCGGTCGTAGTGCACGCCTTCGGGCCAGGACAGGTCGATAGATGTCTGCTCGTAACCATTACCGGCATGGTTCATGAACACCCGAAGGCGATCGGATTCCAGATAGATCAGATCAGCCGCGCCCGAGCCGTCGAGATCGGCCAGGAGTACCTGTGAGGCATTGAATTCGGCGTGATCAAACGGCAATGCACACAACACAAAACCCCTGCCAAAACGCCCACGACCCAGGTTCGGCCAGCATTTGACTTCGTTGTGACGGATCCGCACCAGATGCTGTTGCCCACTGCCGAGCAGATCGGCAAAAGCCACCAGTTCGGTCGGCGTGTTGCTCAGCAGCGGCAGGTCATCGTTATCCTCCGCGGCCGTTTTATCCAGATGAGGCACCTCAATGCCGTTGGCGAACCCAGCCTCGCGGCGGTTGGCGTACAGGCGCACGCTGCGGGTGCCGATCAGCGCCATGTCGTTCAGACCGTCACCAACCAGGTCGGCCATGCGCGCCATGGGGTGGAAGAACTCGCTGGGGAACGCATCGAAAGTCACGAAGCTGGACCAGTTGCGGTCCGGGTCCAGAGTGAAAAAGCCGCTCATTCCCGGCTGGGCGATCACCCAGTCAAGCTTACCGTCGCCGGTCAGATCGGTGAGCGCCTGGTGAGTTGGCTTACTGCTGTCGGCAACGGGTAGATGCTCCAGCCGTTTCCAGTCACTGTAACCGACCTCATCCCCTCCTGCCGTGCTGCGCAACGGTTCACGGTAGTACCAGGCCTGGTCATAACGGCACAGCATCCCTGGCATACCTTCGCCGTACAGGTCCACCATCTGGTATTGCTGACCGTCGTTTAGCCCTGGCATGTCCGGGAATCGGGTCCAACCCTGATGCTGCGGGTCGAGTTCGCACGCGTTGTAACTGAATTCCATCGGCGGTCGGTGCTCGACCTGACCCAGACTGTCATAGGCCTGGGCGTGAGCGGCCGTCAGGTGACTGTAGCCCAGCGGGCTTGCCCGGTGTTCCAGCAGCAGTCGCTGGACCAGTACCGGTGTTGCTCCCAGCTCTTTGACAAAGTGATGAAACATCAACACTTGCTGGCACAGGCGCCGGGTGCCCAGTTCGAAACCGTAGGCGTAGTTCCAGAACGGGTCGCTGCGCTCGGACCACGCTTGCGTTTCATCGAAGGTGGGCGCGGTCTCAAGCTCCGTGCTGCGCTCGCCGTAATCGAACACCAAGTGAAAATGCCAGTGTTGCTCTTGCCAGCTATCGGCGACCCATGAATACAAATGCGGATGGGCCTTTTCATTGCCGTAGCACACGCGTTTGAGGTAGCGCTGAGCGCGGTAATCGCGCAACTGCGGCGGCGTGGGGGCCTCTATTTCGGCCTTGTACTCGTAGACGATGTGCTCGCCTCGCGTGTTAAGGCTTTCGTCAATCATCCACACGCCGACATGCGTGTCCGCATTCGGGTCGACCTGGCGCGAGTTTCTGTTTGTTCCGTAACTGTGCAAACTGCCATCGGCACCGTGGATCAACCAGAACCCTGCGGGGTCGGTCGCGGTGGACCAATGCTCGATCAAGGCGAACTCGCCCTCGACCCTCGGCCAATGACGCACCACCGAGTGCTCGGCATCCAGAGGCACGCCGTTGTAGGTAGTTGCGGTTCTGCAGATCGGCTCGCCGTCGCTTCCCCGCTCGGGCATCCACACATCACCGCCAGGGCCGACCACCTGGTCATTGCCGTCGTAGGTCGGCACACCCTTGGTGGTGCGCAGAGTGATGGCATCGGCCGTCATCCTCCAGCCAATCCCGAACGGGCTGTTGCCCACATCGCTGCTGTAGCCCAGGCTCAGCTCGGGCGCAAAGCCGCGTCCAGGGGAAATCGGCAAAGGCAACGTCAGCGACGCCGCACCGCTGGTGCCTACGCCTCCCCAGCCCTTGCCAATGCTTTGGATTGCGCCGCCGCCCTTGGGCAGGGCGGGGGCGTTGATTTGCATCAGCGGTGGCTGCTGAACGTTCATAGCGAACCTCCCTTACGTCGATGGCTGATGTCAGGCAGGTCGATCAGTTGCTGCGTGGCGAAGACAACGTGATTCCTGTGCGAGAGGAAGGACGATGCATAAACTTTTTGTTCAGTCTTGTGCTCAGGGGCAATGACATGGAATGGGTGACTATTATTAATCCCGTGATGAATTGCTCGGGGTGGGGCAGTCACTCGAGGGTCGTACCGACGGATTGTCGACGAGTTGCATTCTGTGAAAACTGGCGCGCGCATAAAAACTCTCCAAAGGACCCGCCCTTGAAGGGCGAGTCCAGTCAGGTGCTGTTTTAAGGAAGGATGGTGTAGTTGACGTGCAGGATGATGTCGCTGAGTGTTTTCAGCACATCCTCTTGCTTGCCCTTCGCCTGCGGGAAGCGCAGTGCCAGACTGCCTTCGGCAACATTTGCCCCCTCAAACGGCAGCCAGCGACTGTCGTTAAAGTCAGGTGTGAACATCCCGCTATCTTTTATCCCTTGGGATATAGCCATTTGCTCACAACCTGGCGGCAGCGGTTGTTGCCCGCCGGTGTAGTTCATCACCGCCTGAATATCCTGGTACGGCCCCAGTAGTGCCGGGAGCGATACGCTGACCTGTTTGATGCGCCGCTGAGCTCCCAACTGTTGCGGGTAGTCTCCAGCTATTTCCAGGTCTGCCAGTGTCACTGTTGCAATCAGTTCACCGTTCTCCAGGCGAATGCCGTTTGCGACACTGCCCGCTTCGGTTTTATCCCCGCCAATCATTGCTGATACGGCGCTGGCCAGCTCGAATCGATCCTCTTCGGCCAACTTGTCACTGCGGTAGAGCTCTGCCAGCGACACGGTGCGGGTGACTTCCAGCGCCCGTCGGGAGCCCTTCATGTAGGCGGCCTCAAGTTGCGCCAGGTTCAGCATCAGCCCTTCGCCACAGGTCAACCCCGCCCAAGTGCCTTGCCAGCCGCCGCCCCGAATAAAGGTCCGACTCTCACCACTTGCCCACTGCCAGGCCCGCTCAGCCATCAGGCAACGAGAGGCGGCCAAATCGTAGAATTGAAAGTAAATGGAGGCGAGTCGGCCGCGCATCCAGCTATAGAGTGCTACGTTGCTGAACTTGTTTTGCAGGAAATCCAGTCCGGCCCGCAACTGACCCTGCTGCGTTTTCAAGTAGTTTGTTTGCAGCTGCGCGGACTCACGACGCACATCGAGTGCTGTCAATTGAGCCTCAACCTGAAGGACTTCGCCCTGTGCATTGTTGCGCTGGATTTCCCACTCTTCGCGCCGGCGCCGGTAAGCCTCCTCCTGCATAATGCGCGTACCGGCTATCGATGCGGCATCCGCCGCTAAAGTGATACCAATCCCTACTGCGTTGGCCACGCCACCATACTTACTGCCCCCGGCAGCAAAGCCAAAAATGTTCGGCACAAGATCAGCTGCCGCGGCTGACATATGGGCAATTTTAGCTCCTGCTGCGATGGACTGGGATGCTGTTAACGCGTCCATAGCGGAACGCTCGCGAGCGTTGATGTTTTCATCGTACAGGCGGGTGTAACTGGTAAGCCGTTGCTGGGCGCTGGCTAAAGCCTGCGACAGGATTGATTTTTCGGCCTCAAGCTCTTGCTGAACACCCTCCTGCAGGCGAATGCTGCTGGCCATCAGCTCGAACCCCTGATTTTGCAGGAGGGCGGTGAGCGACTCCGCATCCTTGCGTTCAAGTACATTCTGTACGGAGTTGCCAAACTGGATGAGTTGGCTCACCAGCCCACGCGCGCTGTCCAGCATCGGCTCAAAGCGCCACAGTGGAAGGTCGACCGGGGCGAGGCCTGCACCGGCACCACTCTCAGCCGCCACCGCAGCGTTCAGTAGTGCTTTGGGATCGGCCGGCTTGGCGAAGAGCGGAAGCAGTAGTGGCTGACCGTCCAGAGTCAGGTTGTGTCGAAGGTTGAACATGCGCTGGCGAAGCGTCAGCCAGTACCCCTGCATCACCTCGTTAGCTTCTGGCAGGAATTCGATTGCACCGGCCACTTTCGGCGATGTCATTGCCTTCAGTTCCCGGGTTTTGCCCTCGCATAACAGACACAGCACGGCCAAGTGACGAGCGGCGGCGGCATCCGAGCTCGCATCCCCCAGAGTAGGCTCGGTCCATTCGAGATCATCCTCGATGTATGACTGCTCGCCCAACAGATTCAGTGCCTGGCTGTACCACACCTTCGCCTCCGCCAGGGAGTCGCGCTCCAATTTTCGGTACGCGGTATCGCCGCGGGCAATCAGCAAGTCCAGGCCGCGCATGAAGGTGGCCACTTTGTAGTGCATCGGGTCGTTTTGCGCCACGGCATCCGGGTCCAGCGCTTTGAGCGGGGAGTCGTTCCAGCCAGTGTCTTCCTGCAACGGGCGGACATTCCAAAAACGATCCTCTTGGTTGCCGCGCACCACGTAACCAGACGGGCTCCAGACATAGCGCAGCCATTGCTCAGCCAGGGTAAATTGCTGCTCCTGCAGAAGGCGCTGGGCCATCATCATCGGGGTGTAGTAGAACAGTTCCCAGAAATAGAGTGCATTGGCACCGCCAAAGTCCATTGGCACCGTATTTTGAACGGTCACGCTTTCAACGATGTCCTTTGAAAGTGCAACGGTTCCAGGTCTACGCGCAGTTGCGGAGTGATTAGTCACGTCATAGTGGAACATAACGGAGTGTCCACCCAACGCGGGGTTAGTGTCATTTTTATAAGAAACTTGCAAATGTGCATTAGTGCTTTGCGCCCAGCCATTTGCAGGGCGGGGTACAAATAAGGTTACCTGAGTGAATGCATCAGGGCTGAGGTTGCCGCTCCAGACAGGATAGGTATCTGCGGCGGTGAAGAAATAGGTGTAATAGATTTTTACCCATGGCTCATTCCCATGCACGGCAGGATTATATTTGGGCAGGGTCAGAGTGGTGTAAAAGCCATGACCCAACTTCGGTTCCTGAATATTCTGCGTCTCATAACTGAGAATAGTGTCGATACCCGCAGAGGCCCGCTCAACCAGCTGGCGCGCAAACAGCGTGTTCAGTCGGGTGCGGTAAGGCCCAACTTCCATGTATTGGGCGTTTTCAGTGGTAGTTCCCAGGCGGATGACATTCTGTGCATTTATGACGGAGCGATACAGGCGCAGAGTGTATTTGGCGAAATCCACGCCGCCCACTTTGAAAAATACATCGATCAACAGTTCATTTCGGCCACCCCAATCTTTCTTCACCGGGATATTGGTTAATGGTTTAAAGGAGTAGTGCATTTCATTGTCGGGGTCAAACGAGGGCAGCGTCTCTACATGTTGACTTGCCAAAAAAGGAGTCCTTGTCGTTCCGTCAAAAAATTCAATGCTCACGCTTGCTGCAGGGATAGGCAGTAAAGGGTTGGGTAATTTTCCGCCTGTCGTTGTGTCGACCAAAAGAACATTGTACCCCCCCCCCGAAGACGAAAACTTGAATGCTAAAGTCATGTTGACTCCCTGGAGGAATATCCAGTTGAGGGTGTGGATCTTTATATACGCCAATCTTTAAATCTTGATAGTGATACTCTCGCTCCTTATCAATTAGGATGGCGTTACTGAATCCGGCAAAGCGGACACCCATTCTTCCAAGATTGCCGTAATGTCCTTTCGCAATAACATAGAAAAATCCATTGGTCCTGCCGATGGCCACGTATTGTGAAACGCCTTTACAAAAGTAAAACTCATGTGCGCTCCGTATTTCGGGGACGGCAGAGATCAATGCACGTAATCTATCTTCAACTATATTGACTGATACGTTAAGCTGAGGAAGCAAAGAAATGGTCGCATTCGCATCGCCGCTTGCGCCTCCATCAACAACAATATTGCTAGCTTCCCCGGTTACGTTAAAGGTAAGACTAGTGCCCGTCCTGTCGCGCAGTACGCTATCCACCTGTAAACCTTGAGCATAAGTGTTATTCATCACAACTTTCGCTGGGGTGTCCAACTCATGCTTCATGTACTCAACAAACGTCTGCGTAGTTAAATAAGATTGATGGGCAAAGCTCATGTCTTCATAGATATACAACAGGTGTCCTTTCACCGGTTGGTTGGCGGCATAGCTCGGCTGCTTTTTATACAGCAGTACGGGCATCGTCGTCTCCGACTGGAAACTACTGCAGTACAAGCCTGGGCGTTCATCTCCCAACTCCAAATCGTTTATTTGTGCTGTGACGTCAATGGCGTTCGGTGTACTCCAGTTGCCATCGTAACGCAGGTAGGCCATCTTCACCGTGTAGCGGTATTTTTTACTTTCGCCCGGGTCGCCGTTTTCTTTCGGCGGAGTGACATCCTGTTGTTCGAGCCAGCAGAGATAGAGGCGCGACTTGTATATTACCGGGCGAATGCAGTCTCCCCACGGTTGTGGGGCGCAACCCACTTCGCGCCAGTCGGTCCATGCGTTAGCCGCTAGTTGCCCTTCCTCGCTGCGTCTGCCCTCGTCGGCACTGCGCCAGTAAAAGTCTCTTGGTTCGCTCTGGTTGGTGCCGATGAAGTAACTCTTGCCTTCGTTAACGTTCAGGTTATCGTGATAGCCGCTGATAACTCGAAGATTGGCGACTTCCTCAAATCCGTTCAAGTAAGTGTGAAACGCATCCCCAATCGTATCGGTGTTCAGTTGGGATTGGCCAAGCGTCTGTAGCATCTCCCCCATCATTTCGGTCTGACCCAGGCGTACGGTTGGGTCAATATAATTTTCCGGATAGTAGAGAAGCTTCGCAGTCCCGGCCCAAGTGCTGTAACGCTGGTTATAACGCTCCCAGTCTGTGAAAAACTGCGAGGTGAGCTCGGACTTTTCCACCGCGCCCTCCGGCGAGCTCAAGGTGCGCTGGATAAAGGTTTGCAAGCTCACAATGGCCTCAGCAATCCTGGAGGTACTCACCTGCGGACCATTCAGGTTGTCGCATAGCAGGTACTGGTAGAGATCTTCGCGGGAACCGTGTGTCACGTAGTGGTTTCCACCCGGACTCAGCAGAACCCCACTCAGGGCGGTGCTTAGAGAGGATGAAAGGGCAAGCTCAACGCTCGCTGTCTCGCCTGGCTTCAAGCCGGCCGCGAACGCGTCGGCGACGAGGCCCCATTCTGCCCAAGTTGCCTTTGTATTCGGCGCATATTCCAGTTCAATCCAGTTGCTGATATTCACCGGAGTGACACCAAAGGCAGAGCTCAGCGCGACCCACTGACGTACAGCGTCCAGCTCTGCCCAGTTGCCGAGCTTGGTAGCACTGCTCACCTGTCCATGCTTCACCGCTTGCGCGGCAGCCTGCGCCAACGTTGTGGTGTCTGATTTCAGTGCATCTACTAGTTTGGCGGGCGCCAAGGTGTCAGCTAAAAAAGCCGTGAGCACGGGGGTAGCGGCATCGCCCAGGCCTTTTAACCAGGTTGAAAAACCGCAGAACCCTTGTAAGGTGCTCAAGGTGCGTGGCAGCACCACGGCACTGCCACCCTGGAGCCGCTCAGGCGTCGCCACGAACAGCGCAAAGGCTTGTGGGCTGATGCCCGAAGCGTGATAAATCAGTGCCAACTGGGGAAGGCCATGGATAAAAGCGAAGGCCGTTTCGGGGATTTCGGGCTCGCTCGAACTCAGGGCAGCCCAAACCTCAGCAATCCCCATTCCTCCTGATTTCAGCCCGTCCCCCCACTCCAGTAAAGTAACCGCGATGTCTGCCGACGGCAGTTGAAACGCAGCGGCGACGTGGGGCGCCAACAGCGCCACTTTCTCCTCAGCAAGAGCATCTGGTTTTTTCGTTGCTTCTTCTTTAAGCGCGTCAAATAAGCTAACGATGCCGGGCGTCTTTTCATTGAGCGGAGTATCGAGCATTAATCCCAGGTCAGCCACAGCCCACTGCTGGGCTTTAAGCCACCTCGTCAAGGCGTCAACACTCTGTAACCAAGACATCCAGAGCTCTGAGTTCGCCTCGAAAAGCCTTGGCGCACCTGCAAACTGCAGCAACCGCCCCAGCTCGCAAACACTCAGCGCATGCAACTTTGCCCAACGGCTGAGCGAATACATCCGGGACAGATTCTGCAGGTTTAATTCGATAACGCCATCGCTGTTATCCTTGTCATAAATGCCCAACAGTACGAATAGCCCAGCGGCATCGACCTGCAGCGCTCGCTTCAACGTGGCTTTTTCAACTAGGTTCTGAGTGTTAGATGGTGACAGGTTCAGCCGAAGTCCAGAGGGGGCGAACGCCGTGTCACCGATTGGCGGATTATTAAATAGCTGGTCGAATTGGCTGAGCGCGCCGTCATGGGAGGACAGGGACAGCCGGCCACCGCATAGGCTCAGTGCTTCGTCCGGCTTAATCCCATAACGCTGTACACAGCGCTGGACTTGAACTAGTAGTTGCAGCGTTTCATCGGTAATGTTGTTGGAGTTTACGCTGTTGACAACATTCTGTAGCGCCTGCGGATGAATGCCTGTAGCTCGCCACAGGCGAACGGCCTTGTTTAACTTCAATGCATAGGTGGCGGGAGATACAACATCGATGGTGTACCATGCATTATCAATAAAGCCGGAATGGCCGCCGATCGTACTTGTGAAGCGGAGATTAAATGCAAACCTTCCCAAGTCCAATTTATCTGGCGAAATGATTACTTCGTACGTCACTCCAGCTTGCAAGTGAGGGAGGGTGCGAGTTGTCGCATCTATGGATTTACCGCTAACCTGAGCTTCAAGCCAAGTGAGTGACGAGCCCCCTGTTTTTTTTCTATTTACCAGCAATTTATAACTGCCATCTCCCTGCGGGTACAATCTGGCGAAGTTAATGTCGGGACTCACACTCTGACACTCCAGACGGTAAAAGGTGTTACCTAGTCTGACTTCCAGCAGGTTGTTAACATAGTCGCTGCTGGCTGTATCGAGAAACAACCGAATTTCGTCATCGCTCAGGCCATAAAAGCGGCGCAGGTTCTCGGGCTCCAACATTACCTCTGGCAACTGGTCACCAAAGTTTTTCGCGTACAGCGCCTCCGCATTTTCCTCTGTCACTTCCTCCGTCAGGATGGCGTACAGCTCGGGTGAAATATCAAACGCCATACCTACCGATGACGGGCCAGAAAATAGCCCGGCCACCTGCGGGTTGGCGTTCAACTGCTCAAATTTTTCATCCTTGAGTGTCCGACACTGGCGCAGGCGGGAGTAGGCGTGGTGATACGGCGTTCCGCTGCTCAGGCGCCAGGTAGATAAGTGATCTAATACGGCACTGTCACTATCCAAGGACAGGGCCTCGCGGGCATGGGCCATCAGCACTTCGTTAGACAACGACAGCGCCGGCACCACCTTGTTCATGTTGTGCTGGCTCAGCGCCAATTCCTTCAGGTCCGGGCGGCGGAAGTCAATATGATAGGGCGACTGATCTGGGTACAGCCTGCGAGCGTTGCGATAGAGAGTGGTCAGATACGCAGCAGGGGAGAACATCGAAGACACCGAACCGGGTGATGTATAGCGGCTGGCACGGTTGCCAAACTGGTCTTCGTAGTCGCGCAACGCGCCCTGTGGGGTCTTCACTCCGAGAGCTACCGCATTTTGGAGCAATGGCGACGATCGAGTCAGCAGGCATTTTTCGTGCACTATTGCGGTGTCTCGCGCATCCCAGGCGGCCTGGTAAAGTTCATCGGCTTCACTGGAAAGCAGTTCGTTCGAAAACTGCTGACGAAAAGTTTCTGGGGAGTCTTGTGTGTGCTCGACAAGAGTCTCCAGTTCCGCGCGCTGAGACAACAGCTTTACTCGCGTAACGGTGTTAAGGCTCATAGAATTATCCTTTAGAATAGTTACTTGACGGTGGCTGGATCAATACTTGATGCAGCGCACTACGGCATTAAGGGCAGCAGGAAAGTTGAGCAAAGAAAGTCTTGATTCCCACTAGCCTGTCTGATTGTTACTAGGGTTTCTGCGGGGCTGCCGGAGTGCTTAATTATTTAGAGTGGTCGAGTTCACTATCATATCTCCTCTTTCAAATACAAAAAAAACACTGTGCGAAGTTGTTGTATTCGCTGTGGGGTGGCGGTTTTGATGTTTGCGAACTTACACTCTGGTTTCGGACGTGCGCCATGTTTTGATCGTAAGGAAGTGTGAGTTCTTCAGACGGGCTACTCAAAAAATAAATAAACATGCCTCGGGTATAAGGTTGTATGTATTGTCGTTGCGCACTGCTGGGGATATGTTTTATTGGGTATGCATCAAGGCGGGAGAAAGAAGTGGAGAAGTTAGTGTGCTTGTTGGATGCTAGTTAAATCGCCGCTTTCGGCTGAGTGCCCGGTCATTTAATGCGCATATCAGGAACTCATCACCCTGTTCGATCTGTGAAAATGCACCGCAAGTTGTAAGTTCAGCTTTCGCTGGGTATTTGATGCTGCTGACTGTCGCTCGGTGATATGCCGCCAGATATTTCCGGCACATCATCGGACTGTGGGGGGGCTGGATGCAGGTTGTTGAGCCTCTGTCGTGCTGTCCTCGGGAGCAAGTGTTTCCAACTCCTCGTGCAGGCTCCCGAGGAGCGTGAAGACGGCATCGTGGCGCAACACATGTGGCTGAACATGTGCCAACTCGGGTGCGAGGGGGCTACCATCATTGCGTCGATGAGATACCAGCAGAAAAGCATGGTTCTTTGCTTCAGGCTGCCCCTTTTTGTAGGCTCGGTAGGTGTAGACAAGGTCTGGAGTGCTTTTCCATCACGCGCTCGTGGGGTTTGAATTGCAGAGCCAGGGGTGGCCCACGATCCGCCTCCAGAACTTGACTTTTTCAAGTATAGTAACGAATCGAATTTAGCCGGTCTGAAACTCTATTCATTCTGTATGGCGTGCTGAAAAGCACTGCAACGCCCGACAATATCTGACTTATAGGTGTTTTTAAAAATGGCAAAAGGTGACAAGCACGGACAGACAGGTTCTTACGTCTTCACCATGCATCGGCTGGGCAAGGTTGTTCCGCCGAAACGGGAAATTCTCAAAAACATTTCGCTGTCCTTCTTCCCCGGCGCCAAGATCGGCGTGCTCGGCCTCAACGGCTCGGGTAAATCCACGCTGCTGAAAATCATGGCCGGCGTCGACACCGAGTTCGAAGGTGAAGCACGTCCGATGCAAGACCTGAACATCGGTTACCTGCCGCAAGAGCCGCAGCTCGATCCTGCCAAGACCGTACGTGAAGTGGTCGAGGAAGCGGTCAGCGTGGTCAAGGATGCGCAAGCGCGTCTGGACGAGGTCTATGCCGCTTACGCTGACCCGGACGCCGATTTCGACAAGCTCGCCGCTGAACAGGCCAAGCTCGAAGCGATCCTGCAGGCCAGTGACGGCCACAACCTTGAGCGTCAACTGGAAGTCGCCGCCGATGCGCTGCGTCTGCCGGCCTGGGACGCAAAAGTAGAACACCTGTCCGGTGGTGAAAAACGTCGTGTCGCCCTGTGCCGTCTGCTGCTCTCCGCTCCGGACATGCTGCTGCTCGACGAACCGACCAACCACCTGGATGCCGATTCGGTGGCGTGGCTGGAGCATTTCCTCCATGACTTCACGGGCACCGTGGTTGCGATCACACACGACCGCTACTTCCTCGACAACGTCGCCGGCTGGATTCTGGAACTCGACCGCGGCGCGGGCATTCCTTATGAGGGCAACTATTCGGGCTGGCTCGAAGCCAAGTCCGATCGTCTGGCCCAGGAATCCAAGCAGCAGTCGGCTCATGAAAAAGCGATGAAAGAAGAACTGGAGTGGGTGCGCAAAGGCGCCAAGGCCCGCCAGTCGAAATCCAAGGCTCGTCTGCAACGCTTCGAAGAGATGCAATCGCAGGAATTCCAGAAGCGCAGCGAAACCAACGAGATCTACATCCCGGCCGGTCCGCGCTTGGGCGACAAGGTCATCGAATTCAAGAACGTCACCAAGGGCTACGGCGATCGCGTGCTGATCGACAACCTGTCGTTCTCGATGCCAAAGGGCGCCATCGTCGGCGTGATCGGTGGTAACGGTGCCGGTAAGTCAACCCTGTTCCGCATGCTGATGGGCAAGGAAACCCCGGATTCCGGCTCCATCGAAGTCGGCGAAACCGTGCAATTGGCTTGCGTCGACCAGAGCCGTGAAGACCTGGACGGCAGCAAGACCGTGTTCCAGCAGATCTCCGACGGATCCGACCAGATCCGCATCGGCAACTACGAGATTCCGTCGCGCACTTACGTCGGCCGCTTCAACTTCAAGGGTGGCGATCAGCAGAAGTTCGTCAAGGACTTGTCCGGCGGTGAGCGCGGTCGACTGCACCTGGCACTGACCCTGAAGGAGGGCGGCAACGTCCTGCTGCTCGACGAACCGTCCAACGACCTCGACGTGGAAACCCTGCGTTCGCTGGAAGAAGCGCTGCTGGACTTCCCGGGCGCGGCGATTGTGATCTCTCACGATCGGTGGTTCCTTGACCGTGTCGCCACGCACATCCTGGCGTACGAAGACGACTCGCAAGCGGTGTTCTTCGAAGGCAACTACACAGAGTACGAAGCCGATCGCAAAAAGCGTCTTGGCGAAGCAGCGGCCCAGCCTCACCGGGTTCGTCACAAGAAACTGGCCTGATCCGGGTTAGTTGCAGAAAAAGCGGAGCCTTCGGGCTCCGTTTTTTTTGTCCGGGTTTTTTCAGGGGGACCGACGCGCACCTTTCGCGAGCAAGCCCGCGCCCACACTTGAAATGCATTTCCCTGTGGGAGCGGGCTTGCTCGCGAAGGCGATGTAACTATTGGTGCATGGCTCGGATATGTCATCCCTGTTCAGGTGCAAGTACAGCTCAAAAAGGTTCTGTTTTATATCCTGTGCACCATTTAATTTCATAACTGCGACATTTTGCTCTGTTCCTGTGCGCAACTCGTTTGTTACAGTCCGGCCCAATCTCTTCCAACGACAATAAATTTGCCGAGACTTTGCCCATGATCGAATCCGTCGAATCCTTTCTCGCACGCTTGAAAAAACGCGACCCGGATCAGCCCGAATTTCACCAGGCTGTCGAAGAAGTCCTGCGCAGTCTGTGGCCGTTTCTTGAAGCCAATCCGCACTATCTGAGTTCAGGAATCCTCGAGCGCATTTGCGAGCCGGAGCGCGCGGTGGTGTTCCGGGTCTCATGGGTCGACGATCAGGGCAAGGTCCAGGTCAATCGCGGTTTCCGCATCCAGATGAACAGCGCCATCGGCCCGTACAAGGGCGGCTTGCGTTTTCATCCGTCAGTGAACCTCGGTGTGCTGAAATTCCTCGCCTTCGAACAAACCTTCAAGAACTCGCTGACCTCCCTGCCAATGGGCGGCGGCAAGGGCGGCTCGGACTTCGATCCGAAAGGCAAGAGCGACGCCGAGGTCATGCGTTTCTGCCAGGCGTTCATGAGCGAGTTGTACCGCCACATCGGCGCCGACGTTGACGTGCCGGCCGGTGATATCGGTGTCGGTGCGCGAGAGATCGGTTTCCTCTTTGGCCAGTACAAGCGCCTGAGCAATCAGTTCACCAGCGTGCTCACCGGCAAGGGCATGACCTACGGCGGCAGTCTGATTCGCCCGGAGGCCACGGGTTTTGGTTGCGTGTATTTCGCTGAAGAAATGCTCAAGCGTCGTGGCCAGACCGTGGAAGGCAAACGGGTGGTGATTTCCGGTTCCGGTAACGTTGCGCAATACGCGGCACGCAAGGTCATGGATCTGGGCGGCAAGGTGATTTCTCTGTCTGACTCCGAGGGCACGCTGTATTGCGAAGCAGGCTTGAGCGAAGAACAGTGGCTGGCGCTGTTGGAGCTGAAGAACGTCAAACGCGGGCGCATCAGCGAGTTGGCAAGCGCCCATGGTCTGGAATTCCGCGCTGGGCAGCATCCATGGTCGCTGCCGTGCGACATCGCGCTGCCCTGCGCGACGCAGAACGAACTCGACGCCGAAGCCGCGCGCACGCTGCTGGGCAATGGCTGCGTCTGTGTGGCCGAAGGCGCGAACATGCCGACCACGCTGGAGGCAGTGGATATCTTTATCGAGGCGGGCATTCTATTTGCGCCGGGCAAAGCTTCGAATGCCGGCGGCGTGGCCGTGAGTGGTCTGGAGATGTCGCAGAACGCCATGCGCCTCTTATGGACGGCGGGCGAGGTCGACAGCAAGCTGCACGCGATCATGCAGTCGATTCACCACGCCTGCGTGCATTACGGCGAAGACAACGGTCAGGTCAACTACGTCAAGGGCGCGAACATTGCCGGCTTCGTCAAAGTCGCCGATGCGATGCTGGCGCAAGGCGTGGTTTAAGCCGGTTCGATGCGGATCACTTCAATCAGTTGATCGCCTGCAGGCCGCTGCCACAACACTTCATCGTTGAGCCGGGCGCCGAGCAAGGCCCGGCCCAGCGGTGAGGCCCAGTTGATCAGGCCCTGACTGGCGTCGGCCTGGTCCTCGCCGACCAGTTGCACGCGGTGTTCGGTGTCGTGCTCGTCGGCATAAGTGACCCAGCTGCCGATCTGCACCTTATCGGTGGAGGTCGCGGCAACAGCCACCTGGGCGCTGCTCAGACGTTGGGTGAAATAACGCAGATCGCGTTGCAGATCCGCCAGCCGTTGCTTGTCGGCTTGCTCGCCTTTGGCCGTTTGCTCGGCGTGCCGGGCTTGCAGCTCGGTGACTTTCGCCTGCAACTGCGCCAGGCCCTGCGGCGTCACGTAATTGGGCTGTGTGCTCACCTGGCGCTCGACCGGCTGATCGGCCTGCGCGGCGGCGTTGTCTTCGTTGACGAATGCACGACTCATGAAGTCCTCCTCTAAAGGATTTGGGCCATGCTCGCCGGCATTTGGTTTCAACGGATGTCTGCAAGCGACCTATTGCGAGCGATAGGCCCGCCCGGTGTCCTGATCCTTTTGTTGCTGCCAGGCGCGCTCGCGTTCGTCCCAATGTTCGTTGCGATAGTCTTCGCGGCTCTTGTTTTCCAGCATCGCCTGACATTGACGGAAGCCGTCGACCCAGCCATCGGCGTATTGCTGATCCTTGAGATAGCGCGGCACGTTCTTGCGAAATTCGCCGCTGATCGAACCGGCGGCTTGCCGGCCGCTGACGCAACCGTCATCGAACCCGTCGGCGAACGCCGGTGGGTAACCCTTGGCGATCAGATCTTCACGGGTGGTCTGGCAACCGCCAAGCACCAGCAACACGCCCAGCACACCCGCACACCGCCACATTGCACTCTCCCACGCCGGTTTTCGGCTCATGAGGAAAGTCTAGAAGGGAATTCGTCAGGTGACGGTGAAAGGCGTGTGAGTAATTCGTTGCAGA
>NZ_PJBC01000014.1 GCF_002836515.1 Pseudomonas sp. Choline-02u-1 | reverse complement strand
GTGCCATCGGGTAATTTCATTCTGAAGTGGACAGCCAGTTTTGTTATGGTGCAGCTCGTTTTTTAACGGACTGATATTCTGCCCACGGATCGGCACTCATTTATGTCAAAGAGTTGCTGTAGAAATGCCTGAACCAATCCCGATCAAGGACCATGAAAAAGAGACGCGGCTGGTCAATAAACGATTGATTGCCTGTGCTCTGTTCGTCTTCGCCATCAGCTGTGCTCTGGTTGTGCGCCTATACATCCTCCAGGTCGTGGAGTTCGAGTACCACTCGACCATCTCCGAAAACAACCGTGTCCACGTCTTGCCGATTCCGCCGACGCGCGGGCTGATCTACGACCGCAACGGTGTCCTTCTCGCCGACAACCGTCCCAGCTACAACCTGACCATCACCCGTGAGCGTGCAACTGACATCAATCAGGAGCTGGACGAAGTCATCAACTTGCTGCACTTGCCTGCAGAAGACCGCACGGTATTCGATAAGGCGATGAAGCAATCCCGTCATCCGTTCACACCGGTCACTTTGTTTTATGAGCTGACGGAAGAGCAAATCGCCGTCCTGGCGGTCAACGAGTTCCGTTTGCCGGGTCTTGATGTCGAACCGCAGTTCGTCCGGCACTACCCCCTCGGCGCTCATTTCGCCCATTCGATCGGTTATGTCGGCCGGATCAATGAAAAAGAATCGAAAACCCTGGACTCCGTTGAATACCGTGGTACGCAATCCATCGGTAAGACCGGTATCGAGCGCTTCTATGAAGCGCAGCTGCATGGCCATGTCGGTTACGAAGAAGTCGAAACCAACGCTCAAGGCCGAGTGCTGCGGGTGCTCAAGCACACCGATCCGGTGCCAGGTAAAAACATCGTCCTCAGCCTGGACGTCAAGCTGCAGGAGGCCGCTGAAGCGGCGTTGGGCGATCGTCGTGGTTCAGTGGTAGCCCTCGATCCGTCCACGGGAGAAGTGCTGGCGATGGTCAGCAATCCGAGTTTCGATCCGAATCTGTTCGTCACAGGCATCAGCTCGAAGGAATATTCGGCGCTGCGGGATTCCATCGACCGGCCGCTGTTCAACCGTGTATTGCGCGGCCTCTACGCCCCAGGCTCGACGATTAAACCGGAAGTCGCCGTCGCGGGGCTGGACGCAGGCGTCGTGACTCCGCAGACGCGAGTATTCGATCCCGGCTATTACCAACTTCCGGACTTCGATCACAAGTATCGCAACTGGAACCACAGCGGTGACGGCTGGGTGGACATGGACGCGGCGATCATGCGTTCCAACGACACCTACTTCTACGACCTTGCGCACAAGCTTGGCATTGATCGTCTGCACGACTACATGGCGATGTTTGGCCTTGGTGAAAAAGTCTCGCTGGACATGTTTGAAGAGTCGCCCGGCCTGATGCCGTCGCAAGCGTGGAAACGCGCTACAAGGCGACAGGCCTGGTATCCCGGCGAGACGGTTATTCTTGGCATCGGCCAAGGCTACATGCAGGTCACGCCACTGCAATTGGCTCAAGCCACTGCCCTGATCGCCAACAAGGGCATATGGAATCGGCCGCATCTGGCCAAGTCTGTGGATGGCGTTGCGCCGGTTGACGAGCATCCGATGCCGAATATCCTGCTCAAGGATCCGCGCGATTGGGAGCAGGTCAACCACGGCATGCAGATGGTCATGCACGATGCTCGAGGCATTGCCCGAGCGGCCGCTGCGGGCGCGCAATACCGCATCGCCGGCAAGAGTGGTACGGCGCAAGTGGTGGCGATCAAGCAGGGTGAGCGCTACAACCGCGAAAAAACCCTCGAGCGCCATCGTGACAACGCCCTGTTTGTAGGATTCGCACCGGCCGAACATCCGAAGATCGCCATCTCGGTAATGATCGAAAACGGCGAGGCGGGTGGTCGTGTTGCCGGTCCAGTAGTGAGACAGATCATGGACGCTTGGTTACTCGACCAGGATGGCCACCTCAAGCCGCAATACGCAGCGCCGAGCAAAGCACCGGGCGATCCTCACGTCTGAGGCGTAACGGTTTCACAGCACAGGCTCCCGCAAGGGGAGCCTGTAATTACGCTCCGGGAACCGGGCAATTCATGTCACCTTCCTCGCATTTCAAATAGTGTTTGAGTGCCTCGACACGCGTCTTGGTCATGCCGGTCAGGCAAACGCTGTAAATCAATGGATAGACACTCCCGCCCGCCACCCCAGATGCCGAAAACTTGCACTCGGCATCCCGGAAGCTGATCCACGCCCGCTGCGCGTTGACCAGCAGCTTCTTGCCTTCCGGGTTGTCCTTCAAGCGCCCGGTGACCTGCTGGTACAGCGCATTCAGTTCCTTGTCTGCCGCTTTGAACGCTTGCCCCGCACATTGATTCATCGTTGCCTGATCGCTGGCATTGGCACAGTCAGTGGCGGCATGGGCGAATGGGGAAAACACAAAGGGCGCAAAGGCCAGAAGCACGCGTACTGACATGAGGTTCTCACTGTATCGAATGTAAAGAGCACCACAGTGTAGCGATTGTTATGTACGAAAGCGGGACGCCTCAAGCAAGCGATCCGCCGTGGCCGTGATTTCCTCGACTTCATGCAGTCGCTCCAGCCAGTGTTCGGGAATTCCTCGAGCCCCGTAGTAGGCTCCTGCCAATTGGCCCACGATAGCCGCTGTCGTATCCGCATCGTCACCCAGATTGGCTGCTGTGAGTACGGCGTCGGTGTACGTATGCGTGTGATGAAAGCACCACAAAGCGGCTTCCAGTGATTGGACGCTATAGCCGCTGCCTTTGATTTCAGTCTCGCCTTTGTCGAGGTATTCACCCCGCGCGATAGCAACCACCTTGGGCTGGGAAAGCTCTGACAGTGACGACCGGCGAAGCTGCGTTTTGTCCGCACCTTCAAGCGCTCTTGTGATCAGATCAGCCAGCAATTGGCAGCACTCGACTGCCTCCGGCGCGGCATGAGTTGTGCGCGAACTGTCGGCCGCAAAGGCCTGGATCTGTCGAATGTCGGGAAAATAGAACAGCACGACGGGCGCCAGTCGCATCAGCGATCCGTTGCCGGCAGTCAACGGGTCAGTCGAGCCGGCAAAAGGCTCCCCAGTTTGCTGGTACTGATGCAGCGCCCGGCTAACGGTCATGCCGATGTCGAAACATTCACCGGTGGAGCTCAGGTATCCCCATTTCCACCAATTGAGATAGCGGCCCATCTGATCAGCCGCGTCGAACCCATTCTTGCTCAGCAGGCTCTCGGCCAGGCACAGCGCCATTGAGGTGTCATCGGTCCATTGCCCAGGTTTGAGCTGGAACGGACCACCGCCAACCATATCACTGACCGGCTGGAATGATCCTCGCGGTTGAAACTCCACTGTTGTGCCGACCGCATCGCCGCAAGCCAAACCGAGGAGGGCGCCGCGATAACGATCGGCGAGAGAAGGCTGCATGATTCTTCCTTGTTTCTGCGAATTCGCGGGAAAGATAACAGGTCAGACGACGCTGATCACAGAGCGGAAACTACGGCAGGATGTGTCCGCTCGAATCAGTGGCTGCAGCGCTTCGATACAACTTCGCATTGGACATGTGGTCATACAAGCCTAGTGTTCAGAACAGGAGGTGACGTATGAAACCAGTACCTAACAGTTTCGAACGCAAAATCACGCTCAAGGCGTCGCGTTCCCACGTTTGGCGTGCATTGGTCGATGCCGAGGCATTTGGTCAGTGGTTTGGCGTGGCGCTCGAGGGCCGGCGGTTCATTGCAGGTGAATGGACGCAAGGCCAGGTCACGTACCCCGGTTATGAACACGTGTTGTGGAATGTGCTGATCGAGCGCGTCGAGCCGCAGCAGTTGTTTTCTTTCCGCTGGCACCCGTATGCAGTCAATCCGAAGATCGATTACTCGCAAGAGCCGACCACGCTGGTCAAGTTCGAATTGCAGGACTTCGAAAAGGGTACGTTGCTCAAGGTTTCGGAATCGGGCTTTGCACACATTCCCGACATCCGCCAGAAGGAGGCGTATTACATGGACAGTCGTGGTTGGGAGGAGCAATTGAGCAGGCTTGAACAGTTCCTCGCCGAAAGCGCGAAGGCCCGTGAAAGCGGAAATGCCTGAAGGGTCTAAGGGTTTTCGGAAGTGGTTGTATGGCGAATGTCTTACACGCGTTGATAGCTTTTACGACTATTGCTGATTGGATCCACTCGGTAATCTACACACATCAACTGAGACGCAGGGAGTGTTTCAGGATCATGGATGATCGACCATTTGCAAGGATCGCTGCCGACAGGGAGTCGATAATGGTCTTGGGAAAAACCCGCTTCGGCGGGTTTTTTTTCGTCTGTATGCAGGTGCCGCCGAAGGCTGCGATCTTTTGATTTTGCTTCTAAAGCCAAAGTCAAAGAAACCGCAGCCTGCTGCAAATGTCACCCGTTACGAAGCAATCAACTGCCGCAATACGTAATGCAGAATCCCCCCGGATTTGAAGTACTCGACCTCATTCAACGTATCAATCCGGCACAAGACTTCAATCTTCTCCTGACGCCCGTCCTCGCGAGTGATCACCAAAGCCAGGTTCATCCGCGGCCTCAGCTCAACGCCGGTCAATCCCAGAATCTCGAACGTCTCTTTGCCGGTCAGATTGAGGCTCTTGCGATTCTGATCAAGCTTGAACTGCAATGGCAGCACACCCATGCCAACCAGATTCGAGCGGTGAATACGCTCAAAGCTCTCCGCAATTACAGCTTTGACGCCCAGCAGATTGGTGCCTTTCGCCGCCCAGTCACGGCTCGACCCGGTGCCATACTCCTGACCGGCAATCACTACCAGCGGCGTGCCCGCAGCCTGATATTTCATCGCAGCGTCATAGATCGCCATTTTCTCCCCGGTGGGAATGTAAAAGGTATTCCCGCCTTCCTCGCCCCCGAGCATCTCGTTACGAATACGGATGTTGGCAAACGTGCCCCGCATCATCACCTCATGATTGCCGCGACGGGAACCATAAGAGTTGAAGTCGCGTGGCTCGACGCCTTTTTCCTGCAGATAACGCCCCGCAGGGCTGTCGACCTTGATGTTGCCGGCGGGGGAGATGTGGTCTGTGGTTACCGAATCACCCAGCAAAGCCAAGACCCGCGCGCCCTTGACGTCTTTTACCTCCGGCAGAGGACCGGAAATGTCGTCGAAGAAAGGCGGATGCTGGATGTAGGTCGAATCGTCCTGCCAAACGTAAGTCGCCGCTTGCGGGACTTCGATGGCTTGCCATTGCTCATCACCGGCGAACACTTCGGCGTATTCCTTGTGGAACATCGTCGTATTGACCTGAGCCACCGCCTCGGCGATTTCCCGGCTACTTGGCCAGATGTCGCGCAGATATACCGGATTGCCCTGTTGGTCTTCGCCCAGCGGTTCGCTGCTGATATCGGTGCGCACGCTACCGGCCAATGCGTAGGCGACGACCAGCGGAGGTGAGGCCAGCCAGTTGGTCTTCACCAGCGGATGTACGCGGCCTTCGAAGTTGCGGTTGCCGGACAAGACCGAAGCGACGGTCAGATCGGCTTTCTGAATGGCTTTCTCGATCGGCTCCGGCAGTGGCCCGGAGTTGCCGATGCAGGTGGTGCAGCCATAGCCGACCAGTGAAAAACCGAGTTGATCAAGGTACTGCGTCAGCCCGGCAGCCTTGTAGTAATCAGTGACGACTTTCGAACCAGGGGCTAGTGAGCTTTTTACCCACGGCTTGCGCGTCAGGCCTTTCTCGACGGCTTTCTTCGCCAGCAACCCGGCCGCCATCATCACGCTCGGGTTGGAAGTGTTGGTGCAGGAAGTAATCGCGGCGATAACCACGGCACCGTTTTTCAGGCGATACGTCTTGCCCTCGTATTCGTAGTCAGCTTCGCCTATCAGATCGGCGTTGCCCACCGCCACGCCGCCACCGCCCTCGCTTTCCAGGCGTCCTTCTTCCTTGCTGGTGGGTTTGAATTGCAGGTCGATGAAATCACTGAAGGCCTGCGCGACATTCGGCAGCGAAACGCGATCCTGCGGGCGTTTCGGCCCGGCCAGACTCGCTTCGACGCTGCCCATGTCCAGCGCCAGGCTGTCGGTGAACACCGGCTCCTGACCCGGCAGCCGCCACAGGCCTTGAGCTTTGGTGTATGCCTCGACCAGCTTCACCACTTCCGGCGGCCGGCCCGACAGGCGCAAATATTCGAGCGTGACATCGTCGACCGGAAAGAAGCCGCACGTCGCGCCGTACTCCGGAGCCATGTTGGCGATGGTTGCGCGGTCGGCCAGTGGCAAGTCGGCGAGGCCGTCGCCATAGAACTCGACGAATTTACCGACCACGCCTTTCTTGCGCAGCATCTGCGTCACGGTCAGCACCAGATCGGTCGCGGTGATACCTTCCTTGAGTTTGCCGGTGAGTTTGAAGCCGATCACTTCGGGAATCAGCATCGACACCGGTTGCCCGAGCATGGCGGCTTCCGCTTCGATCCCGCCAACGCCCCAGCCAAGTACGCCGAGTCCGTTGATCATGGTGGTGTGGGAGTCCGTGCCGACCAGCGTGTCGGGAAATGCGTAAGTGCGGCCATCTTCGTCTTTGGTCCACACGGTGCGGCCGAGGTATTCGAGGTTGACCTGGTGGCAGATGCCGGTCCCCGGCGGTACCACGCTGAAGTTATCGAATGCGCTCTGGCCCCAGCGCAGAAAGGCGTAGCGCTCGCCGTTGCGTTGCATTTCGATGTCGACGTTCTGCTCGAACGCACTGGCGCTGGCGAACTTGTCGACCATTACTGAGTGGTCGATCACCAGATCCACCGGCGACAATGGATTGATCCGTTGCGGATCGCCGCCGGCCTTGGCCACAGCGGCGCGCATCGCCGCCAGGTCGACCACGGCGGGGACGCCGGTGAAATCCTGCATCAATACACGGGCCGGGCGGTACTGGATTTCCCGATCGGAGCGGCGCTCCTTGAGCCACGCGGCGATGGCCTTGAGGTCGGCGCCGGTGACGGTTTTTTCGTCTTCCCAGCGCAGCAGGTTTTCCAGCAGAACCTTCAACGACATCGGCAGCTTGTCGAGGTCGCCCAGGCTTTTGGCGGCTTCCGGCAGGCTGAAATAGTGGTAGGTCGTGGCGTCAATTTGTAGGGTTTTCAGTGACTTCAGACTATCGAGGGACGGCATTACGATCACTCCTTTGAGTCCGCACGGCTACGGACTGAGGGGACGGGCAGAGCATTAAACCTAGCCCTGTTTTGAGTAGCTGGCTAATAACTGGACTCTATGAGCGGAACCAAGGTTCCGACTTCGGCTATCATGCGCCGGTTTTCGTGACAGGCATTGCGGCAACGCAAGGCTTGAGCATCGCGCAGCGGCCGAATCATCGGCCGCTGCCCAGGAGTAAGAATGAACACCCTATTCATGCATTGCCGGCCCGGCTTCGAAGGCGAAGTCTGTTCGGAGATTTCCGACCTCGCCGCCCGTCTCAATGTCGCCGGTTACGCCAAAGCCAAAACGGCCGCGGCCTGCGCCGAGTTTGTCTGCACCGAAGCCGATGGCGCTGAACGCCTGATGCGCGGTCAGCGTTTCGCTGAGCTGATCTTCCCGCGCCAGTGGGCGCGTGGTTTTTTCATCGATCTGCCAGAAAACGATCGGATCAGCGTGATCCTGGCGCACATGGCCGATTTCCGGGTGTGCGGCAGCCTGTGGCTGGAAGTGGTCGATACCAATGACGGCAAGGAACTGTCGAACTTCTGCAAAAAATTCGAGGGCCCGCTGCGCAAGGCGCTGACCGCCGCCGGCAAACTGGTGGAGGACGCCAGCAAGCCGCGTTTGTTGCTGACCTTTAAAAGTGGTCGTGAGGTGTTCCTCGGCATGGCTGATGCCGGCAATTCGGCCATGTGGCCGATGGGCATTCCGCGCCTGAAGTTTCCCCGCGAAGCGCCAAGCCGTTCGACCCTGAAGCTGGAAGAGGCGTGGCACCACTTCATTCCGCGTGATCAGTGGGACGACCGTCTGCACAGCGACATGACCGGCGTCGACCTCGGTGCGGCGCCGGGCGGCTGGACCTGGCAACTGGTTAACCGCGGCATGCTGGTCACCGCCATCGACAACGGCCCGATGGCTGAAAGCCTGATGGACACCGGCCTGGTTCAGCATTTGATGGCGGACGGGTTCACCTTCAAGCCCAAGCAGCCGGTTGACTGGATGGTTTGCGATATCGTCGAGAAACCGGCGCGCAACGCGGCGATGCTGGAAGAATGGATTGGCGAGGGACATTGCCGCGAAGCAGTGGTCAACCTGAAGCTGCCGATGAAGCAGCGTTATGCCGAAGTAAAGCGGCTGCTGGAACGCATTGCCGATGGTTTCAAGGCGCGGGGAATCAAGGTAGATATTGGCTGCAAGCAGCTGTATCACGATCGTGAGGAAGTGACCTGCCACCTGCGCCGGCATGACAGCAAAAAGCCCAAGTCTCGCTGACCCATAGAGGTTGGACGAGATCCCGGGCAATGCGCGACAATGCCGGCCAGTTTCTGGAGTGAACCATGAGTGAAATGATCGATTCTCCGGTCGACGGCACCCTCGACGCCACCGGCCTCAATTGCCCGGAACCGGTGATGATGTTGCATCAGCACATCCGCGACCTGGTGCCCGGCGGCCTCTTGAAGGTGATCGCTACCGATCCTTCGACCAAACGTGACATCCCCAAGTTTTGCGTGTTCCTCGACCATGAGTTGGTCAGCCAGCATGAAGAAGCGGGTACTTATCTGTACTGGATTCGCAAGAAACCCTGACTCTGGGCAAAAAAAAGACCTGCAAATGCAGGTCTTTTTTTATGGGTGATCAGCCGAGCGAGCGACTGATCCGGATCCGCTTGCGCGCGCTGCGTGTCAGACGAATCGACAGCATCAGCGCCGCGCAACTCAAGCCGACAATCAAACCCTGCCACAGCCCGCTCGGGCCACGTGACTCGCCGAGCCAGTCGGTCAGCCCCAGCGCATAACCTACCGGCAAACCGATCCCCCAATAAGCGAACAGGGTCAGGATCATCGTCACGCGAGTGTCCTGGTAGCCACGTAACGCGCCGGCGGCGGTCACCTGGATCGCATCGGAAAACTGGAACAGTGCCGAATAGACAATCAGCATCGCCGCAATATGAATCACCGTCGGATCAGCGGTGTAGATCGATGCAATCGGCTCGCGCAGCAAAAGCATCAGGCTCGCCGACAGGCAGGCGTAGGCCAGTGCGGTGCCCATGCCGACTCCAGCGGCAAAACGTGCCTCACGCGGTTCCTCACGGCCCAGCGCCTGGCCGACACGCACGGTGACCGCCATGCCCAGCGAATAGGGAATCATGAACACCAGCGAGCTGACGTTCAGCGCGATCTGGTGCCCGGCCACCACCGTCGCGCCGAGGCTGCCGATCAGCAGGGCGATCACGGCGAAGATGCTCGACTCGGCAAACACCGCGATGCCGATCGGCAAACCAATCGATAGCAGACGTTTGATCACCGCCCACTGCGGCCAGTCGAAACGGCTGAACAGTTCGCTTGAGCGGTAGGCCGGCGCCCAGCGTTCGTAGCCGGCCAGGCCCAGCGCCATCACCCACATCACGATCGCCGTGGCCCAGCCGCAGCCGACGCCACCCATGGCCGGCACGCCGAAGTGGCCATAGATGAAGATGTAATTCAGCGGAATGTTCAGTGCCAGCCCGCACAGGCCCAGCACCATGGCCGGGCGCGTGCGGCCGATGCCGTCACTGGTGCAACGCAGCACGTGATAAATGGCCACTGCCGGCAGACCGCTGGCGATGCCGTGCAAGTACTGCATGCTCGGGTCGATCAGTTCGGCATCGACCTTCATCAGGTGCAAAACCGGTTCGGCGGCGACCAGCATCGCAGTGGCGATCAACCCCACCACCAACGCTAGCCATAGCGCCTGACGCACGATCGGACCGATCTCGCTGTGCTTGCCAGCGCCGAAGCGTTGCGCGACCTTCGGCGTGGTGGCCAGCAAGGTGCCGGTCATCAACAGAAACACCGGGACCCAGATCGAGTTGCCCAATGCTACCGCCGCCAGATCCTTGGGCCCTACGCGTCCCGCCATCACCGCATCGACGAAGCCCATGGCCGTGGTCGCCAGTTGCGCGATGATGATCGGCAGCGCCAGGGCGAGCAGGTTTTTCAACTCCAGGCGAATCCGCGCAGGGCGGGACAGGGAGACGGCGACGGGTTGGTCAGTTACAGAGTTCACAGGCGAAGCGTCCAGAAAGTATTGATGCGCAGAGCGGCGCATTCTACGCCGCTGACGCCTCGGTCAGGAAAAATCCTCTGTTGCGTATTTGTAAGCGCAAACCCTGCTGGCTGATCGGCGCGTCTGCACCTAAACTGCCGATCCGCCCAAGGAGCCCGCCATGCTGATTGTTGCCGACGAAAATATCCCGCTGCTCGATGCTTATTTTGCCGGTTTCGGTGAAATCCGCCGTGTGTCGGGCCGCTCCATTGACCGTGCCACGGTCGAGCACGCCGATGTGTTGCTGGTGCGTTCGGTGACCCGCGTTGACCGTGCGCTGCTTGAGGGCAGCAAGGTGCGCTTTGTCGGTACCTGCACCATCGGCACCGACCATTTGGATCTCGATTACTTCAAAGAGGCCGGGATTGGCTGGTCGAGCGCGCCGGGGTGTAATGCTCGTGGCGTGGTCGACTACGTACTGGGCAGTTTGATGACACTGGCCGAAATCGAAGGCGTTGATTTGACTCAGCGTACCTACGGCGTTGTCGGCGCCGGTGAAGTCGGTGGTCGCCTGATCAAGGTCTTGAAAGGTTTGGGCTGGAACGTAAAGGTTTGCGATCCGCCGCGTCAGGCTGCCGACGGCGGCGATCATGTCAGCCTCGAGCAGATCCTCGAGCAGTGCGACGTGATAAGTCTGCATACACCTTTGACCCGTAACGGCGACGATGCGACCTGGCATCTGTTTGATCGGCAGCGTCTGCAGCAACTCAAGCAAGGTGCGTGGCTGATCAATGCGGCGCGCGGCCCTGTGGTCGATAACGTTGCGCTGCTTGAAGTGCTGCTGGAGCGTGAAGACCTGCAGGCAGTGCTCGACGTCTGGGAAAAGGAGCCGGAAGTTGATCCTGCGCTGGCCGAACTCTGTGTGTTGGCGACACCGCATATTGCCGGTTACAGCCTTGACGGCAAGCAACGCGGAACCGCGCAGATCTACCAGGCCTACTGCGCTTTCAGCGGCCAGCCTGCGATTATCCAGCTGAGTGATCTGTTGCCAGCGCCGTGGTTGTCGGAAGTTTCCTTGCATGGCGACAGTGATCCGGCGTGGGCGCTGGCGATGTTGTGTCGGGGCGTGTATGACCCGCGCCGCGACGACGCGGATTTTCGCCGCAGTCTGGTAGGAAATGTCGCTGAGCAGCGTGAGGCATTTGACCAATTGCGCAAGCAGTACCCGGTACGACGCGAGATCGAAGGGCTGAAGGTGCGGATTGAAGGGGATGCGCCTGTGTTGCGCCAGATTGTGGCGGCGCTCGGCGCAACCCCGGTCCCATAACCGCATTGGCCTGTAGGAGCTGTCGAGTGAAACGAGGCTGCGATCTTTTGATCTTGCTTATTGAAGATCAAAAGATCGCAGCCTTCGGCAGCTCCTACACGATTCGCAGCTAAATCAGGCGCAGAAAAAACCCGGCCAATCAGGGTCGGGTCGGGAAGACGTTGGCTACATCACTCTTGTTCGGCAGGCTTGACCAATCGCTTCTCCAGTTCGCGGCAGGCGTCCTGGATCATGTCTTCAGTGATTGGTACTTCGCGGCCCTGCTCATCGATAATCGAGCAACCCAGAGACTGGTCGGGTTGGGTGCGGATCACTTCAATCTTGTCTTCGCTGCTGTGTTGCAAGGACATGGCCTGTCTCCTCATCAGGTTGTGTGCCTAAGTTAAAACCGCCACGTGACCAGGCTGTGACAACTCCCTGCGATCTGTCGGCGAGCGGCATCTCTACTCAAACAGAAATGCCGTCTCGTCTCAACCGCAACCTTAGACCAATCGTTTCTAGCATCCGGACATCCCGGGCATATTTAACCTGACTCATTGTGATTTACAGAGTTCCACCCCATTTGAGTCTGTAGGCTGGCCCGATTCATTTGCGCAGACGTGAATTCCATGATCTCCTTGCTATCTTCCCGACACCGGCGCGCCTTGCGCCTGACCAGTCATTTTCTCCTGCCGTACCGCTGGCATGCCTTCGGCGCTTTACTTGCGCTGATCGTCACCGCGGGCATTACCTTGTCAATGGGGCAGGGCATCAAGCTGCTTGTGGACCAAGGTTTCATGACCCGATCGCCGCATCTTCTTAATCAGTCCATCGCGATCTTCATGTTGCTGGTACTAGGCCTGGCACTGGGCACTTTCGCCCGTTTCTATCTGGTGTCATGGATCGGTGAGCGCGTGGTCGCTGATATTCGTCGCCAAGTGTTCAATCATTTGGTGTACCTGCATCCAGGCTTTTATGAGGACAACCGCAGTTCGGAAATCCAGTCGCGCCTGACCGCCGACACCACGCTACTGCAATCGGTGATTGGCTCGTCGCTTTCGTTGTTCCTGCGCAACCTGTTGATGGTAGTTGGCGGTGTGGTGCTGCTGTTCATCACCAATCCCAAACTCACCAGCATTGTGGTGATTGCGCTGCCGCTGGTGATTGCGCCGATCCTCATATTCGGCCGTCGCGTGCGCAATCTGTCGCGCCAGAGTCAGGATCGTATCGCTGACATTGGCAGTTACGTGTCTGAAACCCTCGGCCAGATCAAAACCGTGCAGGCCTACAACCATCAGGTGCAGGATGAGCAGCGTTTCGCCTCCACCGTAGAGCAGGCGTTCGAGACCGCACGCAAACGGATCTTCCAGCGGGCGTGGTTGATCACGCTGGTGATCGTGCTGGTGCTTGGCGCGGTGGCGGTGATGTTGTGGGTTGGTGGCATGGATGTCATGGCCGGGCGGATATCGGCCGGCGAGCTGGCGGCATTCGTTTTTTATAGCCTGATCGTCGGTAGCGCGTTCGGCACGCTGAGCGAAGTGATCGGCGAACTGCAACGCGCTGCGGGTGCCGCTGAACGCATCGCGGAATTGCTGCGCTCGGAAAACATTATCCAGCCACCGGTGGCCGGACTGGTCACTTTGCCAGCGCGAGTCAAAGGTGAGCTTGAATTGCGCGACGTGCGCTTTTCCTACCCCTCTCGTCCGGAAAGTTACGCAGTCGATGGCTTGAGTTTGACGGTGAGGGCGGGCGAAACCCTGGCATTGGTGGGGCCGTCAGGCGCGGGCAAATCCACGGTTTACGACCTGTTGCTGCGCTTCTACGATCCGCGCGAAGGGCAGATTCTGCTGGATGGAGCGCCGCTGACCAGCCTTGACCCGCTGGATCTGCGCCGCTGTTTCGCTCTGGTGTCGCAAACCCCGGCGCTGTTTTTTGGCAGCGTGGAGGAGAACATTCGCTACGGCTGCCCGACCGCCACACTGGCGCAGGTCAAGGAAGCCGCGCGAATTGCCCACGCCCACGACTTCATCGAACAAATGCCGGATGGTTATCAGACTCATCTGGGCGATGGCGGCCTCGGCCTGTCCGGCGGTCAACGCCAGCGCCTGGCCATCGCTCGGGCCTTGCTCGTGGACGCGCCAATCCTGCTGCTGGACGAAGCCACCAGCGCCCTCGACGCACAGAGCGAGCATCTGATCCAGCAAGCCTTGCCAACGCTGATGGAAAACCGCACCACGCTGGTCATCGCCCACCGACTGGCCACGGTGAAAAACGCTGATCGGATTGCGGTGATGGATCAAGGCAAGTTGGTGGCGGTTGGGACACATCAGCAATTGATCGCCAGCAACCCGCTGTATGCGCGGCTGGCGGCGTTGCAGTTTAATGATGGCCACGCAGTGGACTTGTAGGAGCTGCCGAAGGCTGCGATCTTTTGATCTTGCTTTACAAAAAATGCCCGCATTGAATGCGGGCATTTTTACATCAAAGATCGCAGTTTTCGGCAGCTCTTGCCTACCCGGGATTACCGGTTACTGATCATCAAAATACCGCTCATGCCAATCCACCAGCGGTTGGGGAGAATTAAGCTTCTGGCCGTAGATCACCGAATATGACAGTACGTTCTGCACGTATTGACGGGTTTCGTCGAACGGGATGCTTTCCACCCAGACGTCAAAACTCAGGTGATCAGCGCCGCGCAGCCACTGACGCACGCGGCCGGGGCCGGCGTTGTAAGCGGCGGAGGCGAGGACGCGGTTACCGTTGAACTGGCTGTGCACCTGACTGAGGTAAGCAGCACCGAGCTGGATGTTCTTGTCCGGATCGAGCACTTGCTGGGGCGAGGCCAGCGGAATGCTGAACTTGCGCGCGGTTTCCTTGGCGGTGCCGGGCATCAGTTGCATCAGACCGCTGGCGCCGACGCCGGAGCGCGCGTCGTCCATGAAGGCGCTTTCCTGCCGGGTGATGGCGAACACCCAGCTTGAATGCAGGCCGCGGACCTTGGCTTCACGCACTAGGGTATCGCGGTGAGCCATCGGGAAGCGGATGTCCAGGTCGTCCCAGTACTGCGCCTGACTGATGGTGCGGATTGCCGGGAAGTACCATTTCAGGTCATACGCCAGTTTCGCCTGGGCGACCATTTCATCGCGATTGAAATGACGGCTGACGTGATACCACTCGCGACGCCCGTCGACGATCTGCCCACGTGCATGAAACTCCAGCGCACGACGCACGCCGGGGGTGTTGCGAACCTTGCTGATCAACGCCTGGCTGAGCACCAGCGGCTTATTGTTCAACGAGTAAGGCGACTGCGAGCGATCAGCGGCAAGGAAACCGTAGAAGTCCCGTTCCCGCGCCAGATTCTTGTACAGGGTCAGCGCTTGCGGGTTTTGCGGTTGGGCCAGTTCCAGGCTGCGCGCCTGCCAGTAGCGCCAGCGGTTGGTGGTGGCCAGGTCTTGCGGCAGACGTTTGGTCAGTTCGTAGGCATCGTTCCAGCGTGCCAGACGCAGCAGCAGGCGCAGGCGCCATTCCGATACGGTGTTGTCGCGCAGCTCCGGATCGTATTTGGTCATAACGTCCAGCGCGCGGCTGTCGAAGCGGCGCGCAAGGGTCAGGCCGATCTCGCGAGCAATCGCGACTTTTTCATCGCGAGAGAAATGCATGCTGCTGGCGTAACCGTCGAGCAGAGCCATGGCCTTGTCCGGATCCTGCCTTGCGAGGCGGCGCAGGCCGAGGCTGACAACGTCTGACATCGGCTCGTCGGCCGGGGTGAAGCGCGACGGCTGGTTAAGCAGTTCGGGTTTCTGCGCGACGTCGACCAGCAAGCGACCGCGCGGGGCGAGGCTGGTCAAGCCGTTGATCAGGCTGTTCGCCAGCGGATAGTTACGCGCCTGCGCGGCGAGTTTGGTGCGTTCCCAGCGTTTCTGTTCGGTCAGTTGGCCGTCGGCAGCCCAGATGCCGAACAGGGCGTCACAGGCGGCGGGTTGCGATTTGCCGGTCAGCCAGAGTTTTTCCGCGTTGGCGTAGCCTTCAGCTTTCTTGTCGTGGCTGATCTGATACTGCGCGTTGAGGCAGTCTAGCTCAGTGAAGTTCAGCTTCGGATCGTAGTATTTGACGAAGGTCGCCCAGTCGCCACGGTCGGCGAGCCAGCGCAACCAGCGCAGCTTCATCCAGTTGGCTTGCGGCAGGTCACCGTGTTCGGCGAGGAATTTCTCGATTTCCGCGTTGCTTGCCGTCTTCAGACGCGCGGTCAGTTCGTCGTAGGCCAGATACGGTTCCAGCGGATAATCGGACAGCGCCTGGCTGTAGCGGAAATACGGGCCGGTATCGCCCTTGGCCAGCGCGCGCTTGGCTTCATCGTAATACTGGCGTTGGGTAGACAGGTCCACCGCCTGGACGGATTGAGCGGCAGCGGCGGTAAGAAACAAGCAGGACATAACACTGAAAAGGCGACTGCGCATGAGACATCCGGGCAGAGAAATCATGACAAGTGCCGATCGGAATCCGCACTGAATTGCCTGTAGCTTAGCCTTTTGCCAGCAAGCGGCGAAAGCTTTGCGAGCCTCGCTGCACAAGTTCGCAACAAATGTTGTGCAGAGTGCTTCGACAGACAAATTGCCGGCCTGCTGAAGCCTCAAGTCAGGTAGAATGCGCGCCCGGTTTTTGGAGAAGCTCATGACCCTGCTCAAATTCAGCGATGTGTCCCTTGCGTTCGGCGCTATGCCGTTGTTGGACAAGGTGTCCTGGCAGATCGCCCGTGGTGAGCGGGTGTGCATCATCGGTCGCAACGGCACTGGCAAGTCCAGCATGATGAAACTGGTCAAGGGCGACCAGAAGCCCGATGACGGCTCGGTGTGGCGTGCCCCCGGTCTGAAAATCGGCGAATTGCCGCAAGAATTGCCAGTGGCCGACGACCGGACGGTATTCGATGTGGTGGCTGAAGGCCTCGACGGTGTAGGCGCCTTGCTCGCCGAATACCATCACCTGAGCCAGAACATCGTCACCGACGCCGATCTGGACAAGCTGATGCATGTCCAGCACGACCTCGAAGCCCGTGACGGCTGGCGCTTGCAGACGCTGGTCGACAGCACCCTCAGCCGCCTGCAACTGCCGGCCGACAAGACTCTCGCCGAACTCTCCGGCGGCTGGCGTCGTCGCGTGCTGCTGGCACAGGCGCTGGTGTCCGAGCCCGATCTGCTGCTGCTCGACGAACCGACCAACCACCTGGACATCGGTGCGATTGCCTGGCTCGAAGAGGCGCTGAAAGATTTCCAGGGCGCCGTGCTGTTCATCACGCACGACCGTTCCTTCCTGCAAAACCTCGCCACGCGCATTCTCGAACTGGATCGCGGCGGCCTGATCGATTGGAACGGCGACTACGCCAGTTTCCTCGTACACAAGGAAGCCGCGCTGGCGGCTGAAGAGACCGCCAACGCGCTGTTCGACAAGCGTCTGGCTCAGGAAGAAGTGTGGATCCGTCAGGGCATCAAGGCCCGTCGCACCCGTAACGAAGGCCGTGTACGTGCGCTGAAAGCTTTGCGCGTTGAGCGCAGTGAGCGTCGCGAGCGTACCGGCAAGGCCAACATCCACCTGGAAACCGCGGACAAGTCCGGCAAGCAAGTGATGGTGCTGGAGAACGTGAGCTTCGCGCATCCGGGCGGGCCGTTCCTGATCAAGGATTTTTCGATGGTCCTGCAGCGCGGCGACCGTATTGGTCTGCTCGGCGCCAACGGTACCGGCAAGACCACACTGTTGAAACTGATGCTCAGCGGTCTGCAACCGACCAGCGGCAAAGTGGAAGAGGGCACGCGCATCGACGTGGCGTACTTCGACCAGTTGCGCCATCAGTTGGATCTGGAAAAAACCGTGATCGACAACGTCGCCGAAGGTCGCGACTTCATCGACATCGACGGGCAGAGCCGTCACGTGCTGAGCTATCTCGGCGACTTCCTGTTCAGCCCGCAGCGTGCGCGCACGCCGGTCAAGGCGTTGTCCGGTGGTGAGCGTGCACGTCTGTTGCTGGCGAAGCTGTTCAGCAAACCGGCTAACCTGCTGGTACTCGACGAGCCGACCAACGATCTCGACGTGGAAACCCTCGAACTGCTCGAAGAAGTGCTGCTGACCTTCAATGGCACCGTGCTGATGGTGAGCCACGACCGGGCATTCCTCGATAACGTGGTGACCAGCACCCTGGTATTCGAAGGCGAAGGCAAGGTTCGTGAATACGTCGGCGGTTATCAGGACTGGATCCGTCAGGGCGGCTCACCGCGTCTGTTGGGCGTGACTGAAAGCAAGTCGGGCAAGGCTGACCTGAACTCGGCGGTGGTTGCCGCTGAGCCTGCTGTGGTTGCTGCGCCTGCCGCTGCTGCACCGGCTGCAAAGAAAAAGCTGAGCTACAAGCTGCAGCGCGAGCTGGAAGCCTTGCCGGGCGACATCGACGCCAAGGAACAGCAGATTGCTGCGGTTGAGGCTGAAATGGCTGAAGCCGGTTTCTATCAGCGTCCGCCGGCGGAAACGGCCAAGGTCATTGCTTCGCTGGAACAATTGCAGGCCGAGCTGGATGCGTTGGTGGAGCGTTGGGCCGAGCTGGATGCCTGATCGATCGTGATGTGCAAAAGCCCGGCGCTCAGTGATGAGCGCCGGGCTTTTCATATGTAACGCGATCAGCAGGCTGGATCAGATCAAAATGTGGGGAGCGAAACCAGTCAGCGTTTGACCAGGTGCACCGCGAGCACATCGCAAGGGGCGCCATGCAGCACATCATTTGCGGTCGAGCCTAGCAATAGCGCCAGACCGTGACGGCCATGGCTGCCAACCACGATCAGATCGCACGCTTGTTCCTTGGCAAAATGATGAATTTCCTGGCGTGGCTGGCCGTAGGTCAGGTGGCAATTGGCGCCAACGAGCTCGGTATATTTGGATTTGAGCTTTTCAAGGCGTTCCTTGGCCTGATCGAACTGCTGTTGTTGCAGTTGTGACAGATCCATCGGCACATCGCCACCGAAGGCCATGGCCATTGGTTCAACGATATGCACCAGCGACAACTTGGCACCGTTGCTCACCGACAACTCGCGGGCGCGGTGGATCACAGGGTCGCACTCTTCGGTCAGATCTACAGCGACCAGTATGTGGTGGTAGGGCATGAGGTGCTCCTCCTGAGGTTTCGATATTGGTAAGTATGGCTGGTTTCAAGCGCATTGGTTCGCAAGCGAGACAATGGGCCCATCAAAAATCGGGAGTACAGATATGACGGTCTGGCTGGTGGTGTCAATCCTGCTGGTAGTTTTAAGTCCGCTGGCATGGCTGCGCCCATCGCGTGCGCAGAGCGGTCGCATGGCCTTGCGTATGGAGGCGCGGCGCATGGGCCTCGCCATGCAACTCGCGCCCCAGGAGTGGCCGCACTGGCTGCTGCCGGAGCCGCCGAATCCTTGTGCCCAGTACCATCGGCCGCGGCGAGGCGGTCAGCCGGCGTGCTGGACCTACTGGCAGAAAACTCCGGGCGTGTGGGTCAATCAATGGCAGGAAGTCTGCGATGACCGGGCGCTGCTCGATTATTTCGAAAAATTGCCGGGCAATGTTTTCAAGGTCGAGGCGGACAAGCAGATGATCGCATTGTATTGGGGCGAGAAGGGTGAGGCGACGGTTCTGCAGGATATCGACGCGACCCTTAAAGCGCTGGCGTGATGCGTGGACTTTTCTCACTGCAACGGTGTGAAACGTCCGGCAGACGCGCATTAAAAAGCCCGACATGATTCATCGGGCGGGGTTGGCCAGGCAGGCCGGAAATAGTTTTTTCTGCTGACGCGGTTTCAAGCGCGCTGTGCATTTCCCAGTAGTCCCACCAGCGTAGCCCTTTAAACAAAGGCTGCGACGGATTAGGGCGATTTTTCTAATTATTGATTCTATGAATGGCTGGACATGCAAGTGCGTGTTGCAGGTCTACGCCCTACGGAAATGACCGCAAAGTCGCATTTCAACCGGTATTTTGGGCGATTGACAATTGCCGGGAATTCCGAGAAGGTGACGTACCCAAATCAAACGGGCGTATGAATTGAGCGTTTGTCTTACAGACTGCTCCTACAGAATCCCGACTATCGCGTTGGCGGGTGTGCCGGGTGGATTGGCGTTAGCATTGACGAAAAAGCGTCCTGCCGAGCCATTCGCCTGCGTCCGACGTGTACTGTTCAGCTTCCATATCGTGGAGATCAGTTGATGATTTACGAAGGTAAAGCCATCACGGTTAACGCTCTTGAAAGTGGCATCGTCGAATTGAAATTCGACCTCAAGGGTGAGTCCGTCAACAAGTTCAACCGTCTAACCCTGAACGAACTGCGTCAGGCCGTAGACACCATCAAGGCAGATGCTTCGATCAAGGGCGTGATCGTCAGCAGCGGCAAAGACGTATTCATCGTCGGCGCCGACATCACCGAATTTGTCGACAACTTCAAGCTGCCGGATGCCGAGCTGGTTGCTGGCAATCTCGAAGCCAACAAGATCTTCAGCGATTTCGAAGACCTCAACGTACCAACCGTCGCGGCCATCAACGGCATTGCCCTCGGTGGCGGTCTGGAAATGTGCCTGGCGGCTGACTATCGCGTCATGTCCACCAAGGCCAAGATCGGCCTGCCAGAAGTCAAGCTGGGCATTTACCCGGGCTTCGGCGGTACAGTGCGTCTACCGCGCCTGATTGGTGTCGATAACGCCATTGAGTGGATTGCCGCCGGCAAGGAAAACCGCCCTGAAGACGCGCTCAAAGTCAGCGCCGTCGACGCCGTGGTTGCCCCAGAGAAGTTGCAGGAAGCAGCCCTTGAGCTGATCAAGCGCGCCATCTCCGGCGAGTTCGATTACAAGGCCAAGCGTCAGCCGAAACTTGAAAAACTCAAGTTGAACGCCATTGAGCAAATGATGGCTTTCGAAACTGCCAAAGGCTTCGTGGCTGGCCAGGCCGGCCCGAACTACCCGGCGCCGGTCGAAGCGATCAAAACCATCCAGAAAGCCGCGAACTTCGGTCGTGACAAGGCACTGGAAGTGGAAGCAGCAGGCTTCGTCAAGCTGGCCAAGACCTCTGCCGCACAGAGCCTGATCGGCCTGTTCCTGAACGACCAGGAACTGAAGAAAAAAGCCAAGGCTTACGACGAAATCGCCAAAGACGTGAAGCAGGCCGCCGTACTCGGTGCCGGCATCATGGGCGGCGGTATCGCCTACCAGTCGGCCTCCAAAGGCACGCCGATCCTGATGAAGGACATCAACGAGCACGGCATCGAACAGGGCCTGGCAGAAGCTGCCAAGCTGCTGGTCGGCCGCGTTGACAAAGGTCGCATGACCGCTGCGAAGATGGCTGAAGTGCTCAACGGCATTCGCCCGACGCTGTCGTACGGTGACTTCGGTCACGTCGATCTGGTCGTCGAAGCGGTGGTCGAAAACCCTAAGGTCAAGCAAGCGGTACTGGCTGAAGTCGAAGACAAGGTCAAAGAGGACACCATCCTCGCGTCCAACACCTCGACTATCTCCATCAGCCTGTTGGCCAAGGCCCTCAAGCGTCCGGAAAACTTCGTTGGTATGCACTTCTTCAACCCGGTGCACATGATGCCGCTGGTGGAAGTGATCCGTGGCGAGAAGTCCAGCGAACTGGCCATCGCCACTACCGTGGCTTACGCGAAGAAAATGGGCAAGAACCCGATCGTCGTCAACGACTGCCCGGGCTTTCTGGTCAACCGCGTGCTGTTCCCTTACTTCGGCGGTTTCGCCAAGCTGGTCAGCGCCGGTGTCGACTTTGTCCGTATCGACAAGGTCATGGAGAAATTCGGCTGGCCAATGGGCCCGGCGTACCTGATGGACGTGGTCGGCATCGACACCGGTCATCACGGTCGTGACGTGATGGCTGAAGGTTTCCCGGATCGCATGAAGGATGACCGTCGTTCGGCCATCGACGTGCTGTACGAAGCCAAGCGCCTGGGCCAGAAGAACGGCAAGGGCTTCTACGTCTACGAGGCCGACAAGAAAGGCAAGCAGAAGAAAGTCGCCGACCCGTCGGTACTCGAAGTGCTCAAGCCGATCGTTTACGAGCAGCGCGAAGTCACTGACGAAGACATCATCAATTGGATGATGATCCCGCTGTGCCTGGAAACCGTGCGTTGCCTGGAAGACGGCATCGTTGAAACCGCCGCCGAAGCCGACATGGGTCTGGTTTACGGTATCGGTTTCCCTCCATTCCGTGGCGGTGCGCTGCGCTACATCGATTCGATCGGTGTCGCCGAGTTCGTTGCCCTGGCTGACCAGTACGCTGATTTGGGCGCGCTGTACCACCCGACCGAAAAGCTGCGCGAAATGGCCAAGAACGGCCAGAGCTTCTTCGGTTAAGCGCCCCCAACTAGAGTGAGAGTGAACTTATGAGCTTGAATCCTAGAGACGTCGTGATTGTCGACTTCGGTCGTACTCCGATGGGCCGCTCCAAGGGCGGCATGCACCGCAACACCCGCGCTGAAGACATGTCGGCGCACCTGATCAGCAAACTGCTGGAACGCAACAGCAAGGTCGACCCGGCGGAAGTCGAGGACGTGATCTGGGGTTGCGTCAACCAGACCCTGGAGCAGGGTTGGAACATCGCGCGCATGGCGTCGCTGATGACCCAGATCCCGCACACGTCTGCAGGCCAGACCGTCAGCCGACTGTGTGGCTCGTCGATGAGCGCGCTACACACCGCTGCGCAAGCGATCATGACCGGTAACGGTGACGTGTTCGTGGTCGGCGGCGTCGAGCACATGGGCCACGTGAGCATGATGCACGGTGTCGACCCTAACCCGCACATGTCGCTGTACGCGGCGAAAGCCTCGGGCATGATGGGTCTGACCGCTGAAATGCTCGGCAAAATGCATGGCATTACCCGCGAGCAGCAAGATGCTTTTGGCGTGCGTTCCCACCAGTTGGCCCACAAGGCAACCGTGGAAGGCAAGTTTAAAGACGAAATCATCCCGATGCAGGGTTACGACGAGAACGGTTTCCTGAAACTGTACGACTATGACGAAACCATTCGTCCGGAAACCACCCTGGAAAGTCTGGCGGCATTGAAGCCGGCATTCAATCCAAAGGGCGGCACCGTGACTGCAGGTACTTCGTCGCAGATCACCGATGGTGCCTCGTGCATGATCGTGATGTCGGCGCAGCGTGCACAGGACCTGGGTATCCAGCCAATGGCGGTGATCCGTTCGATGGCGGTGGCAGGTGTGGATCCGGCGATCATGGGCTATGGTCCTGTGCCGGCAACACAAAAAGCCCTCAAGCGTGCGGGTCTTGGCATCAACGATATCGACTTCTTCGAGCTCAACGAAGCTTTCGCTGCACAGGCCTTGCCAGTGCTGAAAGATCTGAAAGTGCTCGACAAGATGAACGAGAAGGTTAACCTGCACGGCGGCGCGATCGCTTTGGGTCACCCGTTCGGTTGCTCCGGTGCGCGTATTTCCGGCACCCTGCTGAACGTGATGAAGCAGAATAGCGGCACCTTCGGGGTGGCCACTATGTGCATTGGTCTCGGCCAAGGCATCTCCACCGTCTTCGAACGCGTTTAAGCGTCTCGTCGATGGAAGCCGGGGCCCAGTGCCCCGGTTTTTGTTTTTGGGTTTTTTATTTTATTTTCGAAAAGATTTCAGTGAGGGCCGAAGCATGCCGATACAACCTGGGCTCTACCAACATTACAAAGGTCCGCAATACCGTGTATTCAGTGTTGCGCGGCATTCCGAAACCGAAGAAGAAGTGGTCTTTTACCAAGCCCTGTATGGCGATTACGGCTATTGGGTGCGCCCGCTGAGCATGTTCGTCGAGTCGGTCGAGGTTGACGGCGAACAGGTGCCACGCTTTGCTTTGGTGCAAGCCGAACCGAGCGTTTTTGACAAGGCATGAGGCCAGGGCGCAGGCAACCCTGTGCTTGACCTCATCTTGTATCAACTATATATAGCGGTGCCGCGTCAGGCGCCAACCGCCTTTCACTTCTAGAATTCAGGAATTTTCTGATCCATGGGCAAATCGCTGGTCATTGTGGAATCCCCGGCTAAGGCCAAGACCATCAACAAGTATCTGGGCAACCAATACGTGGTGAAGTCGAGTATCGGCCATATCCGAGACCTGCCCACTAGCGGTTCGGCTAGCGCCAGCAAAGAGCCAGCCGCCAAGCGCGGCAAGGCGGCTGCGGGCGAAGGTCCGGTGCTCTCGCCGAAAGAGAAAGCGCGTAAGCAGCTGGTCTCGCGCATGGGCGTCGATCCCGAGCATGGCTGGAAAGCCAAGTACGAGATCCTTCCAGGCAAAGAGAAGGTCATCGAAGAGCTGCGCCGGCTCGCCAAGGATGCTGACACCATCTATCTCGCAACCGACTTGGATCGCGAGGGGGAAGCCATTGCCTGGCACCTGCGCGAAGCCATCGGTGGTGACGACAGCCGCTACAAGCGAGTGGTGTTCAACGAAATCACCAAGAAAGCGATTCAGGAAGCCTTCTCCGAACCGGGCGAGCTGGACATTGATCGTGTCAACGCCCAGCAGGCGCGTCGCTTCCTCGACCGCGTCGTCGGCTACATGGTCTCACCGCTGCTGTGGGCGAAGATTGCCCGCGGCCTGTCCGCCGGTCGCGTGCAATCGGTTGCCGTGAAGCTGGTGGTCGAGCGTGAGCGAGAAATCCGTGCGTTCATTCCGGAAGAATATTGGGAAGTGCACGCTGATCTCGGCACTGCCAAAGGCTCGACCGTGCGTTTCGAAGTGGCTCGCGAAAAAGGCGAAGCCTTCAAGCCGCTGAACGAAGCCCAGGCCATGGCCGCGCTGGAGAAGCTCAAGGCTTCCAGCTACAGCATCGTCAAGCGTGAAGACAAGCCGACCAGCAGCAAGCCATCAGCACCGTTCATCACGTCGACCTTGCAGCAGGCTGCGAGCAACCGTCTCGGTTTCGGCGTGAAGAAAACCATGATGATGGCCCAGCGTCTCTACGAAGCCGGCTACATCACTTACATGCGTACCGACTCGACCAATCTCTCGGCCGACGCCGTGGCGATGGCGCGCACTTACATCGAAGACGAATTCGGCAAGAAGTACCTGCCGGAGACACCGAACGTTTACAGCAGCAAAGAAGGCGCGCAAGAAGCTCACGAAGCGATTCGTCCGTCTGACGCCAATACCACGCCAAGCAAGCTGGCGGGCATGGAGCGTGATGCTGAGCGTCTGTATGAGCTGATCTGGCGCCAGTTCCTCGCCTGCCAGATGCTGCCGGCGCAATACCTGTCGACCACCGTCAGCGTCGGCGCTGGCGACTTCGAGCTGCGTGCCAAGGGCCGTATCCTCAAGTTCGATGGCTACACCCGCGTCATGCCGCAAATTGCCAAGCCTGGCGATGATGACGTACTGCCTGACATGGCGCAGGGCGATGTGATGAAGCTGATCAAGCTCGATCCGTCGCAGCATTTTACCAAGCCGCCGGCGCGTTACTCCGAAGCCAGTCTGGTCAAGGAAATGGAAAAACGCGGCATCGGTCGTCCTTCGACTTACGCTGCGATCATTTCGACTATTCAGGATCGCGGTTATGTAACGCTGCACAACCGTCGTTTCTATTCTGAAAAGATGGGCGACATTGTCACAGAGCGTCTGTCTGAAAGTTTCTCTAATCTCATGGACTACGGCTTCACCGCCGGCATGGAAGAGAACCTTGATGATGTGGCGCAGGGCGAGCGCGACTGGAAAAACGTGCTGGACGAGTTTTACGGCGACTTCAAGAAGAAACTCGAAGTAGCAGAGAACCCGGAAAGCGGCATGCGCGCTAACCAGCCGGTCATGACCGATATTCCGTGCACCACTTGCGGTCGTCCGATGCAGATCCGTACTGCCTCGACCGGCGTGTTCCTTGGTTGCTCGGGCTACAGCCTGCCGCCGAAAGAACGCTGCAAGGCAACGGTCAATCTGGTGCCGGGCGATGAAATCGCAGCGGACGACGAGGGCGAATCGGAATCGCTGGTACTGCGTGGCAAGCATCGCTGCCCGATCTGCAGCACGGCGATGGACGCCTACCTGCTGGACGAAAAGCGCAAGTTGCACATCTGTGGCAACAACCCGGATTGCGCCGGTTACGAAATCGAAGAAGGCAGCTATCGCATCAAGGGCTACGAAGGTCCGAGTCTGGAATGCGATAAATGCGGCAGCGAGATGCAGCTCAAGACCGGCCGTTTCGGCAAGTTTTTCGGCTGCACCAACCCTGAGTGCAAAAACACCCGCAAGCTGCTGAAGAGCGGTGATGCGGCGCCGCCGAAGATGGATCCGGTGAAGATGCCTGAGCTGAAATGCGAAAAGGTCAACGACACCTACATCTTGCGCGATGGCGCCTCCGGCCTGTTCCTGGCGGCCAGTCAGTTCCCGAAAAACCGCGAGACCCGTGCTCCGCTGGTGATCGAGATTCTGCCGCACAAGGACGAGATCGATCCGAAGTACCACTTCCTGTGTGAAGCTCCGCAGAAGGATCCTGATGGTCTGCCGGCGGTCATCCGCTACAGCCGCAAGACCAAGGAGCAATACGTGCAGACCGAAGTCGACGGCAAGCCGACTGGCTGGAAGGCGTATTACGACGGTGGCAAGTGGACAGTTGAAGACAAGCGCAGCGCGAAAGCCAAGGCTGAGTAAGCGTTAGTCTGAGCAGCGAAAAGGCCGCATGAAACCATAAGGATTTCATGCGGCCTTTTTGTTTTGCTTGCAGTGGTATCGGCTCATCCATGACACTGTTCGGCCTGTGTGAAGCAATTATTTCGTTGTGGAGGCTGCCGTCATGGCCCACGAACTCTATACCCGTACCAACCAGAAGATCTATTTCGCCGGCCTGTCACTGGAAGCTTTGGCTCATGCTGAAGAGGGGCGGGCGATGAATTCTCTGGCGCTGATCCAGGCCGGGCGTGAGTCAGCGTTGTTCCACCTCTATGGCGCACTGCTGGGTTTGTGTCATGAGATTGCCGGCTTTTACCGTCTGCCGCAGGCCCATACGCCGAGGGCGGAAGAGTTGCTGAAACGGGAAGTGCTGGAATCGATAGCGATCCCGGAGCTGGCGGAAATGGTCGAGCTGGCCGGGAACCCGGAAACCTGGCTGGCCAAATTGTTGGCGGCGCACGCGGCACTGTTTCAGCCGCCAAAGGTGCTACACAAACCGAAAGGCGACGTGACACAGCCGCTGATTCAAGCGATCAATCTTGATGAAGAACAAGCGCCAGAAGAATTGAGTCGAGAAGAGCTAGAGAGCTGGCGGCAAAACCTCAAAGGCTTGGCCATCAGATTCCGTGAAGGCTTGAACGAGTGCTGACGGGGTTTGATGCAGTGGTAATCTGAAACATGCTGCTGGTCAAGATCCCGAGCGGAGCTCGAATGATGTCTATATAATTGCTGCCTTTCGTGGAGAACAGACCTATATGCCAACGTCCTTTCTAGAAATTGTCGAGTTACCAGACGGCCGAATCGAACTGCGCAGGGCTGAGGACGAAGGTTCTCTGGTGACGCTGGATTTCTCCGAGGATGCCAAAGCGTTTCTGCAGGGTCAGCACGTTGAAATCGCCAAAGCGATGTTGAGCGTTGGCGTGCAAATGGCAGGTCGTATGGTTGAAGGCGAATTTGATAAGGAAGAAGGGCCGCGAGTTCTTCATTGACCCACGCTTTGGCCCTGTTTCAATCGCTTGCGCTATAAATCTGCTTCTCTGTCCCTGGAGAAGCTCTACGCTTCACACAGCGCGTATTACCAGGCAATTAACCCAAACGAATGTTCAGACTCTGAGCTTCGCCCGTACGTGCGGCGCTGATCAGTTGTTGTCGTGAATTGGCATTTAATGGGTTGAGCCAGGTCACTACGGTATGGCTGCGCCCCAGGCGCAACGCTTCGCACGCTAGTTGCTGAGCACTCTGCGTGCCACGCGGTTGCAGCAGCAGGATGCGTTCGCGGTTCAGACCCGCATCGCGCAGCCAGGTTTGCGTCAGGCTGGTGGGTGGTGCGATCAGTGTCAGCCAGCGAGCGTCCTGATCATCGCTGAGCTCACGCAGAATCGGCGCCAGCAGGTTCAGGCAGTTCCCGGCGGCACCACGCAGTGACAGCTCACTGAAAGCATCGGGTTTGGCGTTCCAGTCTCGCTCGACCACTTCTTTCAGAGTCGGCGCCATAGGCTGCGCCAGAAACGCTTCGAATAAAGGCAGTTGTGTTTGCTGAGGTGTATGTGGGAACTGCATGGAGCCTCCTTTAGCGGCGAATGACGCCGACACTCAAGCCTTCAATCACCAGTTCCTGATCTTTCAGGTCGACTTCGATAGGGGCAAACTCGGGGTTTTCGGCGATCAGCCAGACTTTGCTGCCTTCTCGTTTGAAGCGCTTGACCGTCACTTCGTCGCCGATACGCGCAACCACGACCTGGCCGTTACGTGCTTCACGAGTGGTATGAACCGCCAGCAGGTCACCGTCGAAAATGCCGATGTCCTTCATGCTCATACCGTGAACACGCAACAGGTAGTCGGCGCGCGGATGGAAGAAGGTCGGATTTATGTTGCAGGACTCTTCGATGTGCTGCTGGGCGAGGATCGGCGCGCCGGCAGCCACTCGGCCAATGATCGGCAGGGTGGAGTCATCGGCCTTGGCTTCGAAGCCAGGAATACGGATGCCGCGGGAAGCGCCCGGGGTCATCTCGATCGCGCCTTTGCGGGCCAGGGCCTTGAGATGTTCTTCCGCCGCGTTTGGCGATTTGAAACCCAATTCCTGAGCGATTTCCGCACGGGTGGGCGGATAGCCGTTGTCTTCGAGGCAACGTTTGATGAAGGCCAGAATCTCGGCTTGGCGTGGCGTCAGCTTTAGCATATTGATCGCTCTGTCTTTTTATACAGTGACTGGGATTATATACAGTGAAGCGGTCTTGGCAATGGGCGTTTTTTTGCCTCCCGCCGAGCGGTCGCGAAGGGCGCTTATTAATGCTGGCGCCTTGTGTGGTTAAATAGCTGACCGACCATTCCCAAAACGAACCGGCAGGCTTGACAAGGCTTAGGCTGAAACGTATGTTTCAAACAAGTGTTTGTCAGGCGGAGTAGCCATGGCCCAGTCGGAAACCGTTGAACGCATTCTTGATGCTGCCGAGCAGTTGTTCGCGGAGAAAGGATTCGCTGAAACCTCATTGCGTTTGATCACCAGCAAAGCTGGCGTCAATCTGGCTGCGGTGAATTATCACTTCGGCTCGAAAAAGGCGCTGATTCAAGCTGTGTTCTCGCGCTTCCTCGGTCCGTTCTGCGTCAGTCTTGACAAAGAGCTGGAGCGCCGCCAGGCCAAGCCGGAAAACAAGCCGACGCTTGAAGAGCTGCTGGAAATCCTCGTCGAGCAAGCGCTCGTCGTCCAGCCTCGCAGCGGTAACGATCTGTCGATCTTCATGCGCTTGCTCGGCCTCGCGTTCAGTCAGAGCCAGGGTCACTTGCGGCGTTATCTGGAAGACATGTACGGCAAGGTGTTCCGCCGCTACATGCTGCTGGTCAACGAGGCGGCGCCGCGCATTCCACCAATCGAGCTGTTCTGGCGCGTGCACTTCATGCTCGGCGCTGCAGCGTTCAGCATGTCCGGGATCAAGGCCTTGCGAGCGATTGCCGAGACCGATTTCGGCGTCAATACCTCCATCGAGCAAGTCATGCGCCTGATGGTGCCTTTCCTCGCGGCCGGCATGCGCGCCGAGACCGGCGTTACTGATACCGCAATGGCCAGCGCGCAATTGCGGCCGCGCAGCAAGTCCATGCCGGTCGCCGCCAAGGTTTGACCGCGCACGGGTGGGCGCGGCAGCTGGTATCCGCTAAGCTAGCCGGCCATGCCGACTCTCGTACTGAACCCGATCTGCATGAATTCTGTTGGCCGTCCCGGCGCTGCCCGTGGTAGCGAACACAGGCGGATCGGGTTTTTCGTTTTCAAGGAATCTCTATGACTGCTGGCCTGCAAGGCTCGTTGATGGTGGACGTCGCCGGTACCTGGCTGACGGCCGAAGATCGCCAATTGTTGCGTCAGCCCGAAGTGGGCGGCCTGATCATTTTTGCCCGTAACATCGAGCATTCACGCCAGGTGCGCGAACTCAGCGCCGCGATCCGCGCGATTCGTCCGGACCTGTTGCTGGCGGTGGACCAGGAAGGCGGGCGCGTGCAGCGCTTGCGTCAGGGATTTGTTCGTCTGCCGGCCATGCGCGCCATCGCCGATAACCCGAATGCAGAGTATCTCGCCGAGCAGTGCGGCTGGATCATGGCTACCGAAGTGCTGGCGGTCGGGCTCGACCTTAGTTTCGCCCCGGTGCTGGATCTGGACTATCAGCGCAGCGCCGTGGTCGGCACCCGTTCATTCGAAGGCGATCCCGAGCGCGCAGCCTTGCTCGCCGGTGCATTCATTCGCGGCATGAACAGCGCTGGCATGGCCGCCACCGGCAAACATTTCCCGGGCCACGGCTGGGCCGAAGCCGACTCCCACGTGGCGATCCCGAACGACGAACGCAGTCTCGACGAGATCCGCGCCAACGATCTCGTGCCCTTCGCCAGACTCAGTCAACAACTGGCCGCCGTTATGCCGGCCCACGTCATCTATCCGCAAGTCGATTCACAGCCCGCCGGTTTTTCCCGACGCTGGCTGCAGGACATCCTGCGCGGCGAATTGCAGTTCGATGGCGTGATCTTCAGCGATGATCTGTCGATGGCCGGCGCCCACGTGGTCGGCGACGCTGCCAGCCGTATCGAAGCCGCACTCACTGCGGGCTGCGATATGGGGCTGGTCTGCAACGATCGCGCCGCTGCCGAACTGGCGCTAAGCGCGGCGCAGCGCATGAAGGTCAAGCCTTCCGCGCGCATCGCGAAGATGCGCGGTCAGGCCTTTGCCAGCACTGATTATCGTCAGGACCCGCGTTGGCTCACCGCCCTCGGCGCGCTCAAAGACGCTCAACTGATCGATTAAGGATTTTTCGTTATGACCGTTTACGCAATCATCGGTGGCACTGGCCTGACTCAGCTCGAAGGCCTGAGCATTCGCCAATCGCTGGCAGTCGACACCCCGTACGGCGCGCCTTCGGCCGAGGTGCAGATTGGTGAGTACGCCGGCAAGGAAGTGCTGTTCCTCGCCCGTCACGGTCACCCGCATCGCTTCCCGCCGCACAAGGTCAATTACCGCGCCAACCTCTGGGCGCTGAAGCAGGCGGGTGCGGAAGCGATCATCGCGGTGAATGCAGTGGGCGGGATTCACCCGGCCATGGGTACCGGGCATTTTTGCGTGCCGCACCAGATCGTCGACTACACCAGCGGGCGCGAACACACTTATTTCGCTGACGATCTGGAACACGTCACCCACATCGATTTCAGCTTTCCCTACAGCGAGCCGTTGCGCCAGCAACTGATTGCCGCGGTCGCCGCCGAAGGCTGCGAATACAGCGATCAAGGCGTGTACGCCTGCACCCAGGGCCCGCGTCTGGAAACGGTCGCCGAGATCGTGCGACTGGAGCGTGATGGCTGCGACATCGTTGGCATGACCGGCATGCCGGAAGCCGCGCTGGCCCGGGAGTTGGATCTGGATTACGCCTGCCTGGCGCTGGTGGTGAATCCAGCCGCGGGCAAGACCACAGAAGTGATCACCATGGCCGAAATCGAGCAGGCACTGCACGATGGCATGGGCAAGGTAAAATCAACGCTGGCGCGGGTGCTGGTCAGCTAACGACTGCCCATGAGCATTTTCATCGAGCGGCTCAAAGGGCTGACATGGACCCACGCATTCAGTAGCAAGGCGTTGGCCAAGGCCCGCGCTTATGCCGCCGATGATCGGGTCGAGATCCTCGAGATCGATGACAAGAAGATAGAGGCGTTTTGCGTCGGCTCGCAACTTCAGGCGTATGAGCAAAGCATCTACCTGTCCGAAGATCGGCTGGGGTCGGTAAACCTGCGTTGCCTATGCAGCTGTCCTGTTGCAATCGACTGCAAGCACTGCGCTGCGGTGCTCTATCACCTGCTGGGCACTGGCCAGGATGCGTCTGGAAGTGACGCGCAGACGCCGTTGGGACGAGCGCTGGAGCACTGGCTTTCGACAATTCCCGTGCCGGCCAAGCCCGCTGAAGAAAGTGCGCAAACCGCAGGCACGCAACTGTTTTACAAGCTCAAACCGACGTCTGCGAACGGCAAGTGGCTGCTCGATATTTTCAAGGTCCACCAGCTCAAAAGCGGCGAGTTACGCGAGTTCAAGCCGATGTACTCGCTCTCGGAAATGCTCATGCGCCAGCCCGGCTACCTGTCTGAGCTGGATCTGCGCATCGCCCGGCTGTTGGTCGCCATGCATTCCCATCACGCCTATTACAGCGGCTATCCGCTGGAAGGCAGCAGTGGCGCCGAACTGCTGGAAATGCTCCTGCGCACCTCGCGGCTGTTCCTCGACTTCGAAGACCTGCGAGCGCTGACACCGGGGGCGAAACGCGTGGGTCAGTTCTATTGGGCTGAGCAGGCCGATGGCGGATTCCGCGCGCAATGGAGCAGTGCCGAAGCTGCGCAGGAAACCGTGCTGGCGCTGGAGCCGCTTTATTACCTCGATCGTGAACGGCGACAGGTTGGCCCGCTGTTCACTGAGCTGGAAGTAAAGCTCGCCTGCCATTTGACCCAGGCGCCAGATATTCCGGCGCATCAGGCCATGCAGTTCAGCCATCGCATGAGCGCGGCAACCCAAATTGCGCCACCACACAAGCTCACCGAACGGATCATCGATGACGTGCTGCCGCAGCCGCAACTGACCTTGGTCAGCGGTCGAGAACGCTCGCGCTGGGAGTCTGTGCTGGAGCACCGCGCCGCTCTGCTGTTTACCTACGACGGTCATCCGGCGGTGGATCGCAACCCGGAAGTCATGATCCTCAACGGCAGCGAAACTCAGCGCATTCAGCGTCAACCTGCGCTGGAAAAGAAGCTGCGCCAGAACCTGCAAAAACATGGCTTCAAGAAAGCCACGCGCAAGAGTGCAATGGATCGTCCCGGCGAGATGTTTACCTTGCCGGATGATTCCGCCTGGCTCGGGTTCATGCACGAAGGGCTGGCCACACTGCGCGCCGCAGATTGGAAAATCGAGTTCAGTCCCGGTTTCCATTTCGATGTACAACCGGTTGAACAGTGGTACGCCGAGGTCGAAGAAGAGGCCACGCATCAGTGGTTTGATCTGCAGTTGGGCATCGTCGTCAGTGGCGAGCGCTACAGCTTGCTGCCGATCCTTCTGCATCTGTTGCGGACCCAGCCGCGCTTGCTCGACCCGGTAAATCTGGCGCAGCGCAGCGATGACGAAAGACTCCTGATAGAGCTCAAGCCCAGCGGTTTTGGCGAACCGGCGGGCGCCAAAGTCGCGTTGCCGCTGAGTCGGGTGAAACCGCTGATGGCGACGCTGGGCGAGCTGTACCTGGGCGGCCATCAGGGTGATGCGCTGCGCTTGACCGCTCCAGACGCCGCGCGCCTGAGTATGCTCGATGGCGTGCCGCTGGATTGGCAGGGCGGCGAACGTCTGCGTACTTTTTCCAAACGTCTGCAGAATTCGAGCCACGCCCACGTTGCTGCGCCGGCCGGCCTCAACGCGCAACTGCGCCCGTATCAACTCGAAGGCTTGAACTGGATGCAGACCCTGCGCGAGTTGGAGGTCGGCGGCATTCTGGGCGATGACATGGGCCTGGGCAAAACCCTGCAGACCCTGGCGCATCTGCTCACGGAAAAACACGCCGGGCGTCTGGAGTGTCCGGCACTGGCGGTGATGCCCACCAGCCTGATTCCCAATTGGCTCGACGAGGCCGAGCGTTTCACGCCGCAGTTGAAAATCCTGGCGCTGCACGGGGCAGGGCGGCAAAAAGACTTCGCCAATCTTGCCGGATACGACTTGGTGCTGACCACTTACGCATTGCTGCCCAGGGATCTGGAGATCTTGCAGCCGCAGTCGTGGAGCGTGCTGATTATCGACGAGGCGCAGAACATCAAGAACCCGCTGAGCAAAGCCGCCCAGGCCGCCCGTGACTTGCAAGCCCGTCAGCGCTTGTGTTTGAGCGGTACGCCGCTGGAAAACCACCTCGGTGAGCTGTGGTCACAGTTCCATTTCCTCATGCCCGGCTGGCTCGGCGACAGCAAATCCTTCAACCGCGATTACCGCACACCGATCGAGAAACACGGCAATGTGCAGCGAATGCAGCACCTGACCGCACGCATCAAGCCGTTTTTGCTGCGGCGCAAGAAGGATCAGGTCGCCACCGAGTTGCCACCGAAAACCGAGATCATTCATTGGGTCGAACTCAGCGATGGTCAGCGCGACGTCTATGAGACGGTGCGTGTGGCGATGGACAAAAAGGTCCGCGACGAAATCGCCCGCAGTGGCGTGGCGCGCAGTCAGATCATCATCCTCGATGCGCTGCTCAAGCTGCGTCAGGTCTGCTGCGATCTGCGCCTCGTCAATATGCCGCTCACGGCGAAGGCGTTGCGCTCGGGCAGCGGCAAGCTGATCAGCTTGATGGAGATGCTCGAGGAATTGCTCGGCGAAGGTCGGCGCATCCTGCTGTTCTCGCAGTTCACCTCGATGTTGGCGCTGATCGAGCAGGAGTTGCAGCAGCGCGGGCTCGGTTATTCGCTGCTGACCGGCGACACCACCGACCGGCGTACGCCGGTCAAGGATTTCCAGGGCGGCAAGGTGCCGTTGTTCCTGATCAGCCTCAAGGCCGGCGGCACTGGTCTGAACCTGATGGCGGCGGACACGGTGATTCACTTCGATCCGTGGTGGAACCCGGCGGTGGAGAATCAGGCGACTGATCGGGCGTATCGCATCGGGCAGAACAATCCGGTGTTCGTCTACAAGTTGATTGCCAAAGGCACCGTCGAAGAGAAGATCCAGGCGTTGCAGCAGGAGAAAGCGGCGCTGGCCGGGGCGGTACTGGAGGGTGGCACGACGGGCGGATTCAAACTGGAACAGAGTGATATCGAGGCGCTGTTTGCGCCGTTGCCGGTTACCAAAGGTTGAAGGGTTTGAACCGCGGTGTGGCCATTCGCGAGCAGGCTCGCTCCCACATTTGATCTTCAGTGAATCTGGATCGTGTGGGAGCGAGCCTGCTCGCGAAAAGCTATCTAACCAGCAACGCCGCTTTCAACGCTTGTCGATCTTGTCCGGCAGCGGCGCAAACAGCGCTTCAATATCATCGCTCTGCAACTTCCAGTCCCCGGCTTTACGTCCATCCAGCACGCCCGCTGCAAGGTCGGACTTTTCCTTCTGCAGGTGCTGAATCTTTTCTTCCACCGTGCCCCGGGCAATCATCTTGTACACGAACACCGGTTTTTCCTGGCCGATGCGATAGGCGCGGTCAGTCGCCTGATTCTCGGTCGCAGGGTTCCACCACGGGTCGTAGTGAATCACGGTATCGGCTTCGGTCAGGTTCAAGCCGACGCCGCCAGCCTTCAGACTGATCAGAAAGATCTGACGCTTGCCGCTCTGGAATTCCTTCACCGGTGTGCGCCGGTCACGGGTCTGGCCAGTGAGCAGGGCGTACGCGATCTTGCGTTTTTTCAATTCCTCTTCGATCAATGACAGCATCGAAGTGAATTGCGAGAACAGCAGAATCCGCCGGCCTTCCTCGAACAATTCATCGAGCATGTCCATCAGACTATCGAGCTTGCCCGAGGTGCTGCCGCGCGCGGGCAGGGTGGCGTCGTTGACCAGGCGCAGATCGCAGCAGACCTGGCGCAGCTTGAGCAATGCTTCGAGAATGATGATCTGGCTGCGTGCCACGCCTTTGCGAGTGATCTCGTCACGGACTTTCTTGTCCATCGCCAAACGCATGGTTTCGTACACGTCGCGTTGCGCTTCGTTGAGTTCGACCCAATGGATGATCTCGGTTTTCGGCGGCAGCTCAGTGGCGACCTGCTCTTTGGTGCGGCGCAGAAGAAACGGTTTTATCCGACCGTTGAGGTGTTGCAGTCTGACTTCGCTGCCGCGCTTTTCGATCGGCACGCGGTAATCGGCATTGAAGCCTTTCACGTCGCCCAGCCAGCCCGGCAACAGAAAGTGAAACAGCGACCACAGCTCGCCCAAATGGTTTTCCAGCGGTGTACCGCTGAGGCACAGACGCTGGCGCGCATTCAGCTCGCGCGCGGCCTGAGCGGCTTTACTGTTGGGGTTCTTGATGTATTGCGCTTCGTCCAACACCAATACGTGCAGCGGCTGCATGACCAGGCGTTCGACATCTTTGGGCAGCAGGGCGTAGGTGGTGAGGAGCAAGTCGAAGTCGGCCAGATTATCGAAATGTTTCTTGCGGCTGGCGCCATATAGGGCGAGCACTTTCAGTTGCGGGGTGAAATGCGCAGCCTCATCCAGCCAGTTGGGAATCAGGCTGGTCGGCATCACTACCATGCAGGGACGATCGAGGCGTCCGGCGTTCTTCTCGCTGAGAATATGCGCCAGGGTCTGTAGGGTTTTGCCCAGGCCCATGTCGTCCGCGAGAATGCCGCCGACTTCCAGTTGCCGCAGCGATTGCATCCAGCTCAAGCCTTCGAGCTGATAAGGGCGCAAAGTTGCATTCAGACCGTCTGGCGCTTGGGCGCTGAAGTCGCGAATGTCGCGCAAACGCTGAGCGAGCGTGCGGATCTGCTCGCCGCCTTCCCAAAGCAACGGCAGGCTTTCCAGCGAATTGAGCCGGGTGGCGTCAGCCTTGCTCAGGCGCAGGGTGGTTTCGCCCGGCTCCTGCAAATAGAACTCGCCCAGCGTCATCAATACCGGCTTCAAGCGGCCAAGCGGCAGCGCCACTTGCAACGGCCCATGCTCGCTGGTGCGTTGCGGAATGTTCACCAGAATCAGCTCGTCATCGCGACGACGGGCCAGGCGCTCCGGGTTGAGAATCTCGGCGTGCGAGCGCATCAGGTTCAGCAAAATCGGCAGCAGGCTCAGGCGTTCACCGTTGACGATGATGCCCAGTTCCAGATCGAACCAGTCGCGCTCCGGCGCCTGTTCGACCGTGGCGTACCAGTCGTCGACGGCGGTCAGGTCGAAGCCGAATTCTTCATCGATCTGCAACTCCCAGCCCTGGCTGCGCAACTTTGGCAGGTCATTCAGAGTGAAGGTCAGCCAGGCGCTGTCGTTGACCATTTCATACAGTTCGCCGGCGCTTTCCGGCAGCGCTTTGCTCTGCCGGGTGGCGATGCGGAAACCGAGGATGCGCAACTGTTCGCGGTAGGACTGTTCGACATCCGGGTGGCGTTTTATCCGCAGGGTCTGGGCTTCCTGACGGATCAGGATATCGCTGTGTTTTTGCCCGCTGACGTATTCGTCCAGATAGCTGAACGACAGCGCCGCGCGGTGTTGAATGTAGCGCTGCATCTTGCCGTTGCGCGGCTCGAAGGCGCTGAACTCGGCGCTCGCCAGCCACAGGCGCGGCACCGGTTGCACATTATCCACCAGTACCTGTGGCGGCGCTTTCGGGCTGCGGTTCTCCAGCACGGCCTGGAGTTTTTCCAGCAGTTCGGCATCTTTCGCGGCGGCGGGGTAGTCGAGGGTTTCCTGGATTTTCAGCAGCACCGCAGCGCAGTGTTTGCAGTTGCTGCGCACCGGGCAGGTGCAGGTGGCGTCGACCAGTAGCAGGGTGGCTTTGGCCGATTCGCGCAGATGGATGGTCTGCCGGTAAACGCTACCGCCAGAACCTTCGCAACTGGCGGTGATGGTCGCATCGCCGATCTGGGCGATGCGCACTCGATTCTCCAAAGCGTAGCGGCGGCCGCGCTCCAGACTCTGTTCTTTGAATCGGCTGACCCACGACGGGGCCAGCGGTTTGCTCAGGGGTGGCGGCATAAGGACTTCGATCAGTCCGGCACGACTTCAGGCGCTTCGCGAGGCGCTGGTGCGGTCAGGGAAGTGATCTTGATCAGCAGCGCCAAGTGGCCGTTGTCGAGGTAGTTGAGCTGGCCGTTCTTGGTATGGCTGTCCTGACGCAGACGCTCACTGGCCGTCACCAGGCCATTGGCGTCGATCTGATTGACCCAGAAATCGGCGGTCACGTCGGTGAAACGGCCGAGTTTCATTTCCAGCGTGCCCTCGATGGGGAACTGGCCGAACTGTTCCTGACCTTCGCTCACTGCAACTTTCGCCGGCGCTTCGCCGAGGGTCTGCTGCCAGGCTTTGTGCATCAGCACGGTGTACTCGCCGCTGGCGGTGAGTTTGCTCACTACATCATTCAGCGCCGGCGTGCGCTGGCTGTCGTTGCCCAGACGCTGAGCGCCAGCCGCCCAGTCTTCCGGGGCGGCGCGGCTGACAATCGCTGGCACGGCATTCTGGCGCACCAGGATCATTTCGACCTGATAAGTGTCATCGGCAAACGCCGTCGGTGCTGCAAGTGCGAGCAACAAAGTCACAGAGCGAAACAGGCGCATTGGGCGTCCTTCAAGCGGATTTCGGGATGAGACGCTCAAACAGCGCCTCGACAGTATTGAAACGTTCTTCCGGACGCTCCATCGGCACCTGGAATTTGAACATCGTCGCGCCTTCGAACTTGTAGCGTTTGGGCTGCGTCTGAATCAGCTTGATCAGGGTCATCGGGTCAACCGGCGTCTGCGCTTCGAACTCAATGCGTCCGCCTTGTGGCCCTCCATCGACTTTCTTGATGCCAAGCTTTTCGGCCTGCAATTTCAACGCGGTGATCCGCACCAGGTTCTTGGTCGGCTCCGGCAGCAGGCCGAAACGGTCGATCATCTCGACCTGCAGATCCTTCAGACCTTCCTCGTCGGTGGCCGAGGCGATGCGTTTATACAGAATCAGCCGCGCATGGACATCCGGCAGATAATCTTCCGGAATCAGCGCCGGCACCCGCAGATTGACTTCCGGACCGCCACCAAGCGGTTGATCGAGGTTCGGCTGCTCGCCTTTGCGGATCGACTTCACTGCGCGCTCGAGCATTTCCATGTACAGGGTGAAACCGACGGCCTGAATCTGCCCGCTCTGACCATCGCCGAGCAGTTCGCCGGCGCCACGGATTTCCAGGTCGTTGGTGGCCAGGACGAAACCGGCGCCGAGGTCCTGGGTATTGGCGATCGCCTCCAGACGCTTTTCCGCGTCGGAAGTGATCTGCTGGCGCGGCGGCGTCAGCAGGTAGGCGTAGGCCTGGTGGTGACTGCGGCCGACACGACCACGCAACTGGTGCAACTGGGCCAGGCCGAACTTGTCGGCGCGCTCGATGATGATGGTGTTGGCGCTCGGCACGTCGATGCCGGTCTCGATGATGGTCGAGGCGATCAGCACGTTGAAGCGCTTGTGGTAGAAGTCGCTCATCACCTGTTCGAGTTCACGTTCGCGCATCTGCCCGTGGCCGATACCGATGCGCGCTTCCGGCACCAGTTCGGCGAGGTCGGCGGCGCACTTCTCGATGGTCTTCACATCGTTGTGCAGGTAGTAAACCTGACCGCCACGCAGCAGTTCACGCAGCAGGGCTTCCTTGACCGTGCTCTTGTTCTGCTCCATGACGAAAGTGCGCACCGACAGGCGACGCGCCGGCGGCGTGGCGATGATCGACAGATCGCGCATCCCCGACACCGCCATGTTCAGCGTGCGCGGAATCGGCGTCGCGGTCAGGGTCAGAATGTCGACTTCGCTGCGCAGGGCCTTGAGCTGTTCTTTCTGGCGCACGCCAAAGCGGTGCTCTTCGTCGATGATCACCAGCCCGAGGTTTTTGATCTTCACGTCGTCGGACAGCAGCTTGTGCGTGCCGATGACGATGTCGATCTTGCCTTCCGCAAGATCGGCGATCGCCGCGTTGACTTCCTTGGCCGACTTGAAACGGCTCATCACTTCGACCGTCACCGGCCAGTCGGCGAAGCGGTCGCGGAAACTGTTGTAGTGCTGCTGGGCGAGCAGGGTGGTCGGTACCAGAATCGCCACCTGCCGACCGCCGTGCACGGCGATGAACGCGGCGCGCATGGCCACTTCGGTCTTGCCGAAGCCAACGTCGCCGCAGACCAGACGATCCATCGGTTTCGGCGCGAGCATGTCTTCGCGCACGGCCTCGATGGTCGCTTGCTGATCCGGGGTCTCCTCGAAAGGGAAGCCGGCGCTGAAGGTTGCGTAATCGGCCTTCGGATCGGCGAAGGCATAACCTTCACGGGCGGCGCGACGGGCATAAATGTCGAGCAGTTCGGCCGCGACGTCGCGCACCTGTTCGGCGGCTTTGCGCTTGGCTTTTTGCCAGGTTTCCGAGCCGAGGCGGTGCAGCGGCGCGAGCGAATCGTCGCTGCCGGTGTAGCGCGCGATCAGGTGCAGGTTGGCCACCGGCACATAGAGCTTGGCGTTTTCGGCGTATTCGAGAGTGAGGAACTCTGCAGCCTGATTGTCGATTTCCAGAATCGTCAGGCCCAGATAGCGCCCGACACCGTGATCGATATGCACCACCGGTGCGCCTTCGCGCAGCTCGGTGAGGTTCTTGATCACCGCGTCATTGCTGACGTCGCTGCGTTTCTCACGACGGCGGCGTTGCATGACGCGCTGACCGAACAGCGGACTCTCCGCCACCAGCGCCAGCGCCGGGTCGTCGAGCACCAGGCCTTCGTCGAGCGGGGCGATGGTGATCGCCAGACGATCCTTGCTGGCGACGAAATCCGGCCAGCTATCGACGGTTTTCGGCCGCAGTTTCAGGCGTTCCAGCAGTTCCAGCAGGACTTCGCGACGCCCCGCCGATTCAGCGGTGAACAGCACGCGACCGGGGAATTCCTCGAGGAAGCCGGCCAGCGCCGCCAGCGGTTGCGTGGCCTTGGCTTCGATGGCCAGATCCGGCAGCGCGTGCGCCGGGAAGCGCTCACGGCCAACGCCGCTTTCAACGTCCTGTTGACTGGCAACAACCCGTGGCCAGTTCTTCAAGCGCGCGAAGCAGTCTTCTACCGGCAGGAACAACTCGGCCGGTGGCAATAAAGGACGCGAAGGATCGACGCGGCGTTCTTCGTAACGATTGCGCACGTCGTTCCAGAAATTTTCCGCCGCTTGCTCGATACCGGGCAGCGAGAACACTTGGGTGTCCTGGGGCAGATAATCGAACAGTGTCGAGGTTTCGTCGAAGAACAGCGGCAGGTAGTACTCAATGCCGGCCGGGGTGATGCCGTTGCTCAGATCCTGAAAGATCGGGCAGCGGCGGAAGTCGACGTCGAAGCGCTCGCGAAAGCGCGCCTTGAAGCGGGTGACTGCGTCTTTCTGCAATGGAAACTCGCGGGCCGGCAGCAGCTTGACCGACTCGACCTTGTCGATCGAACGCTGGGTTTCCGGATCGAAGGTGCGCAGGGTTTCGATTTCGTCATCGAACAGGTCGATGCGGTACGGCAGCTTGCTGCCCATCGGGAACAGGTCGATCAGCGCGCCGCGTACGGTGAACTCGCCGTGCTCATACACCGTGTCGACATAGCGATAGCCGCTGGCTTCGAGCCGCGCGCGCATTTGTTCGACGTCGAGTTTCTGGCCGATATCGAGCACCAGGCTGCTGCCAAGCAGGAATTTGGTTGGCGCCAGTCGGTGCAGGGCAGTGGTGATCGGTACCACAAGCACGCCGTGAGCCAGTTCTGGCAGGCGATAGAGGCTGGCGATGCGCTGGGAGATGATGTCCTGGTGCGGCGAGAACAGGTCGTAGGGCAGGGTTTCCCAGTCGGGGAAATGCAGCACGGGCAAATCCGGGGCGAAGAAACTCAGCTCCTGTTCCAGCCGTTCGGCACTTTGGCTGTCGGCGGTCAGCAGCAGGGTAAAGCGCTTGGCAGCGCTTGCAGCTTCGGCAATCGCCAGGCTGAGGGCGGCACCGGGCAGATTGCCCCAGTGCTGTTTACCTGCCTCGGCAGGGAGTAGCGGTAGACGCAGAACAGGCACGGAAGGTTGAGCTCCAGGCGTTGCGACAAAGTCGGTAATTGTAGCGGCCTCCGGTGCCGCCTGTCAGTTGCAGACTGCGTCTATCTTCACGGTTTGGACGAAATGTAGTGGTAACCATAAAAACGAGCACTTTTTTCGTGGTTATGTAGTGCCGAAACCGGGCGGTGTTACGGAGGGTTACAGACATCGTCTAACAGTCGTCGAAAAATTGACTGTCCTGAAAGCCCCGGTTTTACTGGGCTGGAGAAGGGCGTAAATTTTTTGAACGGAATTTTGTTACCGATTGCGCGACAAGCGCGCATTGCTGAAAGGGCTTGTCGGCGGCATAATGTAGCCCCTTTTTTCTGCCCCTACATGTGGAAGGTTACCGTGACTCAGAAGCCCGACCAGTGTCTTGGTGAATGGATCGACCGTGAAGCACTCGCAGAAGCGATGATCCCGCTTATCGGTCAGCTCTACCGCAATAACAACGTGGTTAGCTCGATCTATGGCCGCAGCCTGATCAACCAGTCTGTCATCGCGATTCTCAAAGCTCACCGCTTTGCTCGCCACCGTTCTTCGGACGACAGCGAACTCTCCGTCCACGAAACATTCCCACTGCTCAAGGCCATGAGCGAGCTCAAGCTCGGCGCGGCGTCGGTGGATCTGGGCAAGCTGGCGTTCAAATTCCGCAACGAAGGCAACGGCCGCAGCGCCGAGCAGTTCGTGCGTGAAGAGATGGCGGACGTGGTTGGTCAGCAGAACGCCTCGGCCCGCAAAGGCACCGACGTTGTTCTTTACGGCTTCGGTCGTATCGGCCGTCTGCTGGCGCGCATCCTGATCGAGAAAACCGGTGGTGGCGACGGCCTGCGTCTGCGCGCCATCGTCGTGCGCAAAGGCGCCGAGAACGACCTGACCAAACGCGCCAGCCTGCTGCGTCGCGATTCGGTACACGGTTCGTTCAACGGCACCATTACCATCGACGAAGAAAACAACACCATCACCGCCAACGGTAACCTGATCCAGGTGATCTACGCGAAGAACCCGACCGAAGTGGATTACACCCAGTACGGCATCAAAGACGCGCTGCTGGTGGACAACACCGGTGTATGGCGTGACGCCGATGGCCTGGGTCAGCACCTGGCGTGCCCGGGCATCGACCGCGTTGTTCTGACCGCACCCGGCAAAGGCAAGCTGAAGAACATCGTTCACGGCATCAACCACGGTGAAATCACCGCTGATGACAAGATCGTCTCGGCTGCTTCCTGCACCACCAACGCCATCGTGCCAGTGCTCAAGGCCGTAAATGACAAGTTCGGCATCATCAATGGTCACGTCGAAACCGTTCACTCGTACACCAACGACCAGAACCTGATCGACAACTTCCACAAGGGCGATCGCCGTGGTCGCAGCGCCGCGCTGAACATGGTGATCACCGAGACCGGTGCTGCCACCGCTGCTGCCAAGGCCCTGCCTGAGCTGGCCGGCAAGCTGACCGGTAACGCGATTCGTGTTCCGACGCCAAACGTGTCGATGGCCATTCTCAACCTGAACCTTGAGAAAGCCGCCACCCGTGAAGAGATGAACGAGTACCTGCGCTACATGGCGCTGCACTCCGATCTGCACAAGCAAATCGACTTCGTCAATTCGCAGGAAGTAGTTTCCACCGACTTCGTTGGCTCGCGCCACGCCGGTGTGGTGGACGCTGAAGCCACTATCGTGCAAGACAACCGCGTTGTGCTGTACGTCTGGTACGACAACGAGTTCGGTTACAGCTGCCAGGTGGTTCGCGTGATGGAAGACATGGCTGATGTAAATCCGCCAGCGTTCCCACGCTAAGCCTTAGCAAAATGAAAACGCCCCGACCTGTGTCGGGGCGTTTTTGTTTGTGGAGTGATCGTTCCCACGCTCTGCGTGGGAATGCAGCCCGGGACGCTCTGCGTCCCATTGGAACGCGGAGCGTCCCTTGAAGCATTCCCACGCAGAGCGTGGGAACGATCGCGCTGGCGGGTGCGATCTAACTAACGCCGCCGGCCACAGCGGCTTGCGCCGTGCGCAACTCATGCCGGTTGCCACGGAACAACACCAGCGTTGCAATCAACCCAAATACCGCTGCGCCACTGAGCCAGATCCCCGGTGCAGCCTTGTTGTCCAGCACATGAATCAGATAGGTACACGCCGCCGGCGTAAACCCGCCGAACGTCGCCGTTGCCAGGCTGTAGGCCAGCGAGAAGCCGGTGGTGCGCACTTCGACCGGCATGATTTCGGTCAGCGCCACCACCATCGCGCCGTTGTACGAGCCGTAAAGGAACGACAGCCACAATTCGACAACCAGCAAATGGCTGAAGCTCGGATTCGCCACCAGCCACGACAGCGCCGGATACGCCGTCAGGATCGCCATAATCGTCGCTGCCAGCAGTAAGGGTTTTCGCCCGATCTTGTCTGACACGGCGCCCATCACCGGTAGCCAGAAGAAATTCGACAAGCCGATGCACACCGTCACCAGCAATGCATCGAGATCGGACAGGTGCAACTCAGCCTTGCCGAATGTCGGGGTGTAAGCGGTGATCAGATAGAACGACACCGTGGTCATCACCACCAGCGCCATGCCGGCAATGACAATGCCAAAGTTCTGGCCGATCGAGCGGACGATCTCGCCGAGGGTAGGGCGGTGGGTGCGCGCCTGGAATTCCGGGGTTTCCTCCAGCGAGCGGCGGATAAAGAAAATCACCGGCACGATCATGCAGCCGATCAGGAATGGCACACGCCAGCCCCATTCGCCCATTTGCTCCGGACTCAGCCAATGGTTGAGACCGACGCCAAGGAGACCGGCGAAGACGACCGCAGCCTGCTGGCTGGCGGACTGCCAGCTGACAAAGAACCCTTTGCGACCGGGCGTAGAGATCTCCGCCAGATAAACCGACACGCCGCCCAATTCCACGCCGGCCGAGAAACCTTGCAACAGGCGGCCGAACAACACCAGCAGCGGTGCGGCGACGCCGAGCGTCGCGTAGCCGGGCACGCAGGCAATCAGCACTGTACCGGCGGCCATCATCGCCAAGGTGATAATGAGCCCTTTGCGTCGACCGTGACGGTCGATGTAGGCGCCGAGGAAAATCGCCCCGAGCGGACGCATCAGGAAGCCGGCACCGAAGGTCGCCAGCGACAGCATCAGTGAAGCGAACGCGCTGTCCGTGGGGAAGAAGGTTTTAGCGATGGCCGTGGCGTAGAAGCCGTAGACCATGAAGTCGAACATTTCGAGGAAGTTGCCGCTGACAACACGAAAGATCGCTTTGCCTTTGCCCGTGGTGGAGGACATGGGAGGTACTCACTGTTCAATTTTGTATAAAGGCGTTGCAGCCATGGGGAAGCGAGCGGGCGCTTGTAGTTCATAATGGCCGCCGTGGTTTTGCCGGGAGATGAAGAATTGTTAACTGGACGCTGGTTGGGGCTTGTGGTGCTCGCGATGGCATTGGCCGGCTGTGGCAACGGCGCTTGCGTGGAACAAATCGGTGGCTCGACCATGGGCAGCACCTGGTCGGTCAAGTATGTACGGCACGCCGGGGTCGCCGATCCTGCGCAGGTGCGCGGCGAAGTGGAAGCCGTCCTTGGCGAAGTCGATCAACAGATGTCGACCTATCGCAGTGATTCAGTCATCGAACGTTTCAATTCCTTGCCCGCCGATAGCTGCCAGTCCATGCCGGCGGCGGTGCTCGAATTGGTCCGCATCGGCGACCAGCTTTCAACACAAAGCGAAGGCTCCTACGACCTGACCGTGGAGCCGCTGCTGGACCTCTGGGGATTTGGCCCGCAAGGACGCGAAGAAAAAGTCCCCGATGCGGCCGCTCTGGCCGAAGTCATGCAGCGGGTCGGCCATCAACACCTGCGCATTGACGGTGACCATTTGTGCAAGGATGCCGCCGTCGCAGTCGACTTCAACAGCATCGCAGCCGGTTATGCCGTGGATGTCATCGCGGTCAGATTGCAGCACATGGGCATCGACAATTATCTGGTCGAAGCCACGGGAGAGCTCAAAGCCAAGGGCAAGAAGCCTGACGGCTCAGCATGGCGCATCGCTCTCGAAGAACCCCGGGATGACCAGCAAGTGGCCGAGCGGATTATCGATGTCGATGGCTATGGTGTTTCCACTTCTGGTGACTATCGCCACTATTTTCTGCAAGACGGCCGGCGTTATTCCCACACCTTCGATGCACGTAGCGGGCGGCCGGTCCTACACGACCTGGCGTCAGTCACGGTGATTCATCCTTCAGCGTTGATGGCCGATGGACTATCGACGCTGTTGCTGATTCTCGGGCCGGAAAGGGCGCGGGACTATGCCCAAAAGCATGGCATTGCTGCATTCTTTGTCCTGCGTGCCGATACAGGTTTCGACACCCGCAGCAGTCAGGCATTTACGCAGCTTGTCGGTGAAAAAAACTGACCGAAGACAAGACGAAAGCTGGCGTTGTAGTGCAGGCAAAAGTAGCCTACGACGCGACCAAGGGTTAATGTGCGCGGCGTTGACGCTTCTATAGACTGTGTCCGGGTTCTTCACTGGCCCCCAATTGTTCCTTCGCGCCGCCGTTCGGCGTGATTTAGCCGCCGGTGCTGTTGGCACCGCGGCCTGTTCTGAGGAGTACGCATGGCTGTCTACAACTACGACGTGGTGGTACTGGGTTCCGGCCCGGCGGGAGAAGGCGCGGCAATGAACGCCGCCAAAGCGGGGCGCAAGGTCGCGATGGTCGATAGCCGTCGTCAGGTCGGCGGCAACTGCACCCACCTCGGCACCATCCCGTCCAAGGCACTGCGTCACTCGGTGCGGCAGATCATGCAGTTCAACACCAACCCGATGTTCCGCGCGATCGGCGAGCCACGCTGGTTCTCCTTCCCGGACGTGTTGAAAAGCGCCGAAAAAGTCATTTCCAAACAAGTCGCCTCGCGCACCGGCTACTACGCCCGTAACCGCGTCGACGTGTTCTTCGGTACCGGCAGCTTCGCCGACGAGCAAACCATCGAAGTGGTCTGCGGCAACGGCGTTGTCGAGAAGCTGGTGGCCAAGCACATCATCATCGCCACCGGTTCGCGTCCGTATCGCCCGGCGGACATCGATTTCCACCACCCGCGTATCTACGATAGCGACACCATCCTCAGCCTCGGCCACACCCCGCGCAAACTGATCGTTTACGGCGCTGGTGTGATCGGTTGCGAATACGCGTCGATCTTCAGCGGTCTGGGTGTGCTGGTCGAACTGGTCGACAACCGTGGCCAGTTGCTGAGCTTCCTCGACTCGGAAATTTCCCAAGCGTTGAGTTACCACTTCAGCAACAACAACATCACCGTGCGCCACAACGAGGAGTACGACCGCGTCGAAGGTGTGGACAACGGGGTGATCCTGCACCTGAAGTCCGGCAAGAAGATCAAGGCCGACGCCTTGCTCTGGTGCAACGGCCGTACTGGCAACACCGACACGCTGGGGCTGGAAAACATCGGGGTCAAGGTCAACAGCCGTGGCCAGATCGAAGTCGACCAGAACTACCGCACCTGCATAGAGAACATCTACGGCGCCGGTGACGTGATCGGCTGGCCGAGCCTGGCCAGTGCCGCCCACGACCAGGGCCGTTCGGCCGCTGGCAGCATCGTCGACAATGGCAGCTGGCGCTTCGTCAATGACGTGCCGACCGGCATCTACACCATTCCGGAGATCAGCTCGATCGGCAAGAACGAGCAGGAGCTGACCCAGGCCAAAGTGCCGTACGAAGTCGGCAAGGCGTTCTTCAAGAGCATGGCGCGTGCACAGATCGCCGGTGAGCCGCAGGGCATGCTGAAGATTCTCTTCCACCGCGAAACGCTGGAAGTGCTCGGCGTGCACTGCTTCGGTTATCAGGCGTCGGAGATCGTTCACATCGGTCAGGCGATCATGAACCAGCCGGGCGAGCTGAACACCCTGAAGTATTTCGTCAACACCACGTTCAACTACCCGACCATGGCCGAAGCCTATCGGGTAGCGGCGTACGACGGCCTCAACCGGCTTTTTTGACGGGCTCCGGCCGGTGGCCTGAGCCGGCCGGGGAGACCGATTTCAGCAATTCTCAAGGGTGGCAGTGGCCAAACCGGGAAAGTCTGTAATCAGGCTGTCAACGCCGAAGTCGGCGAGTCTGCGCATCAGTGCAGGCTCGTTGACGGTCCACACCGACACATGCAGGCCCTGACGTTGCGCTTTTTGCAGGCGTTCCGGCGTACACAGCGTCCAGTTCAACGCGAGAATCTCGCAACCGTAACTGGCCGCAACCTTCAATGGATCAAGCCAGGCGTACTCGGCCACCAGGCCACGCGACACGTCCGGCACCAGATCCAGCGCTGCCTTCAAGACTTCCCGCGAACTCGAGGTGATCGTGACCTTGTCGAGCAGGCCATGGCGCTGAGCCATTTCCCGAATCGCCAGCACGGTAGTTGCCGCGCGGGTGCGTGAAGCGCTTTTGACTTCCAGCTGCCAGTGCTCGAAATCACACTTCTCGAACAACTCTTCCAGCGTCGGAATCGGGCACGGCTTGATCCAGCCCGGGCCACCCTTGCGCGCGTCGTAGGTCACCAGTTCGGCGGCGGTGTGCTCGACGACTTTGCCGCGGCGCTCGGTGGTGCGCTTGAGCGTCGGGTCGTGAATGACCATCAGTTCACCGTCCTTGGAGAGGTGCAGATCCAGTTCGCAGCGGCGCACGCCGTGCTTGAGGCATTCCTGAAAGCTGCTCAGGGTGTTTTCCGGTGCTTCGCCCTTGGCGCCGCGGTGGCCGTAGATGAGGGTCACGGTGCTTCCTTAAGTTAAATTCCAGAGTCGTTCTGTTCGCGGGCCAGACGGCGTTCCTGGGCCTGCTTTTGCAAGATGTAGCGCGCGAGCAACTGGCGCTGGGCATCGGTCGGGCGCTCGAACTCGGTGCCGACGTCATAGCCATCGCCCTTCGGATCGCAATGGGTAACCCGGGCGCGCAACAGCAGGCCCAAGGCTTGCGGCATCAGCACCAGTTTCACCGACAGGTGCGCGCCGGTGGCAATCGGGGTCGGGTACTGAAAATCGATTCCGCCCTCGGAGATGATTACCGGTTGCGGCTCGCCGATGTGGCCGAGCACGGTCAGGGCGACCACCTGGCTGAGCAGGTCGATGCGTTTGTTCTGCGATTTGAGGAACGCAGCGATGGCGCGGTCGCGCTCGCTGATCTGGCGCAGCAGGTGCTGCGACTCGAATTCGCTCAGGTGTAATTCGCTGAGCAGGTTGAAGAGTGGGGAAGCATCCTGCAACACTTCCTCGCCTGCGGCTTCGGGAGCGGACAGGGGCCGAATTTCCAGTGCGATCATGTCCTCGATACGGTAGTATTCGCGGCGATCTTCTTCATCTAATGTCGACATGGCGAACCCATGGTAGCGGCGGTGGTCTGAGTGTAAAGCTGGTTTTCGACCCCCGCCACAAGGACGTTCCTTTTCCCTCCGAACAAGCCCCGACATGTTCAGACCTCTCTTCGTATTTATCGGCACGCGTTATACCCGTGCAAAGCGTCGCAATCATTTTGTGTCCTTCATTTCCCTGACTTCGATGATCGGACTCGCCCTTGGCGTGGTCGTGATGATTGTCGTGTTGTCGGTGATGAATGGCTTCGATCATGAGATGCGCACCCGCGTGCTGGGCATGGTGCCCCACGCCACCCTTGAGACCGGCGAGCCGATCAACGACTGGCAGAGCCTGGCCGACAAGGTCAAGCAGAACCGGCAGGTGACGGCAGTAGCGCCGTTCACCCAGATGCAGGGTTTGCTGACCAACAACGGTCAGGTCTCCAAAGTGCTGCTCAATGCCATTGATCCTGCGCTCGAGCGCAATGTGTCGATCATCGACAACTTCATGAAGCAGGGCAAACTCGACGACCTGACACCGGGTAGCTTCGGCATCGTCATCGGCGACAAGGCCGCGACCAAGCTCGGCGTTGGTATCGGTGACAAGATCACCTTCGTCGCGCCCGAAGTCAGCGTCACCCCGGCAGGCATGTTCCCGCGCATGAAGCGTTTCACCGTGGTCGGGATTTTCCACGTCGGTGCCGGCGAGCTCGACGGCTACCTGGGCGTGACCAACCTGCAGGACCTGGCCAAGATGCACCGCTGGAAAGCCGATCAGGTGCAGGGCCTGCGGCTGAAGTTCGACGATCTGTTCCAGGCCCCGCGCGAGGCGTGGAACATCGCCCAGCAGCTCGGTGAAGATCGATACTACGCCCGCGACTGGACTCGCACTCACGGCAACCTGTATCAGGCGATCCGCATGGAAAAAGCCATGATCGGGTTGCTGTTGCTGCTGATCGTCGCCGTCGCCGCGTTCAACATCATTTCCACGCTGGTGATGGTGGTGAACGACAAGAAGGGTGACATCGCCATTCTGCGTACCCTCGGCGCGACGCCGGGCACCATCATGCGCACGTTCATGGTTCAGGGCACGGTGATCGGCGTGGTCGGCACGGCCATCGGCGCGGTGGTCGGGATCCTTGCGGCGCTGAATGTCAGTGCGGCCATTTCGGCGCTTGAAGGGTTGATCGGCCACAAATTCCTTAATGCTGACGTGTATTTCATTGATTATCTTCCTTCGCAGGTGCAGAGCCAGGACGTCGTCATGGTCTGCGCCGCTGCGTTGGTCCTGAGTTTCCTCGCCACCCTGTATCCCGCCTGGCGTGCCGCGCGCACCCAGCCGGCGGAGGCGTTACGTTATGAGTGAGTCGGGCATGAGCGAACAAGCAATTCTGAGCTGCCGTAACCTGGGCAAATCCTACGAGGAGGGGCCTGAGTCGGTACAAGTGCTGGCCGGCCTGCAACTGGAGTTGCACCCGGGCGAGCGTGTGGCGATCGTGGGCAAATCCGGTTCCGGCAAGAGTACGTTGCTCAACCTGCTCGGCGGTCTCGATACGCCGAGCAAGGGCAGCGTCTGGCTCGATGGCGAAGAGCTTTCGGCCCTGAGCGAGAAGAAGCGCGGTCTGCTGCGTAACCGCGCCCTTGGTTTCGTTTACCAGTTCCACCATTTGCTGCCGGAATTCACCGCGCTGGAAAACGTCTGCATGCCGCTGTTGATCGGCAAGACGCCAATCCCGGAGGCGCGTCAGCGTGCCACGGCATTGCTGGAGCGTGTCGGTCTCGGCCATCGTCTGGAACACAAGCCGGCGGAGCTGTCCGGCGGCGAACGTCAGCGTGTGGCCATCGCCCGCGCCCTGGTCAACAACCCGGGGCTGGTGATGCTCGACGAGCCAACCGGCAACCTCGACCTGCACACCGCCGAAGGCATTCAGGATCTGATGCTGGAGCTGAGCACGTCGATGCGCACGGCGTTCCTGGTGGTGACGCATGACATGAACCTGGCTCGGCAGATGGACCGCGTCCTGCAATTGCAGGAAGGTTGCCTGACTCCCATCTGACTGGCTGAAACCCGGCGCCCGTAAGGGCGCCGGGTCTTTTATTTCTATACGGTGCCCCAGCGAATGTTCAGACCGTTATCGATCTTTATCGGCACGCGCTATACCCGCGCCAAGCGCCGCAATCGCTTTGTTTCGTTCATCTCGATGACCTCGATGATCGGCCTCGCCCTCGGCGTCCTGGCGATGATCGTGGTGCTGTCGGTGATGAACGGCTTCCAGCGCGAAATGAGCTCGCGCATCCTCGGCATGGTGCCGCACGCGACCATCGTCGGCGTCAAGCCGATCGACGACTGGCAGCCGGTGGCCGCCGCCGCGATGAAAAACCCCGAAGTGACCGCCGCCGTGCCGTTCACTGAAATGGAAGGCATGCTTTCCTACAAGGGTTCGATGCAGCCGATCCAGATCAGCGGCGTCGATCCGGCGCAGGAAGGCAAGGTCTCGATCGTTGCTCAGCACATCGTCCAAGGGCGTCTGGATGCCTTGAAGCCGGGCGAATTCGGTGTGGTGATCGGTGAAATCACCGCGCGGCGTTTTCGCCTCAATGTTGGCGACAAGATCACCCTCATCGTTCCGGAAGTCAGTACCGCGCCGGGCGGTATCACCCCGCGCATGCAACGCCTGAATGTGGTTGGCGTGTTCAAGGTCGGCGCCGAGCTGGACGGCTCGATGGGCCTGATCCACGTTGCCGACGCTGCGGCCATGCAGCATTGGCAGCCGAATCAGGTGCAGAGCGTGCGGTTGGCGGTCAAGGATCTGTACGCCGCGCCGAAGGTGTCTGCGGACATTGCCGCTGGCCTCGGTGCCGACTTCAAGGCTGACGACTGGACCCACACCCAGGGCAGCCTGTTCAGCGCGATGAAGATGGAAAAAACCATGATCGGCCTGCTGTTGCTGATGATCGTCGCGGTAGCGGCGTTCAACATCATCGCGACGTTGATCATGGTGGTGAACGACAAAGGCGCCGACATCGCGATCCTGCGCACCATCGGCGCTACGCCGCGGCAGATCATGGCGATCTTCATGGTGCAGGGCACGGTGATCGGAATTGTCGGCACCATCATTGGCGGTGTGCTGGGCGTGATTGCCGCGCTCAATGTCAGCGAGATGGTCGGCTGGGTCGAGCGCGTGACAGGCCAGCACATCTTCAGTTCGGACGTGTACTTCGTCAGCAATCTGCCCTCGGAGCTGCAGAGTGGCGATGTGCTGCTGATCTGCTCGGCGGGATTCATTCTGAGCTTTCTGGCGACGGTGTATCCGGCATGGCGAGCGGCGAAGATCGAACCGGCGCATGCCTTGAGATATTCGTAAGCGACTCCATGCTCGTTCCCACGCTCTGCGTGGGAATGCCTCAACGGACGCTCTGCGTTCGGCTCTTGAAGGGACGCGGAGCGTCCCGGGCTGCATTCCCACGCAGAGCGTGGGAACGATCAGGTTCGAGGCAACTTGATTACAAACCGCGTCCAACCCGCTTCAGATTCGCAATGAATCGTCCCGCCATGGGCCCGCACGATCGACTGAGTGATCGCCAAGCCCAACCCGGCATGCTCACTACTGCCTTCCTGCCGCGCCGGATCCGCTCGATAGAACCGGTCAAACAAACGTGGCAACACCTGCGCTGAAATTCCCTGACCACTGTTCTCGACGCAGACGCGAACAGCGTTCGCCTGATCGACGATGCTCAACCGCACATAACCTTGAGGCGGGGTAAACCGCAGCGCGTTATCCAGCAGATTCGACAAGGCCCGGCGCAACATGCCGCGATCACCATCGATGTGCGCCTCGCCCTCACGACTCAAACTCACGCCGGCGTCTTCGGCCAATGGTGCAAAAAACTCCAGCAACATGTCCGCCTCATCCGCCAATTCCAGCGGTTCGCGGGTGGGCATCAGCAAACCGTGGTCAGCCTTGGCCAGATAGAGCATGTCGTTGACCAGTTGCGCCATCCATTGCAGTTCTTCGAGGTTGCTGTGCAGCGCTTCGCGATAGTCTTCGAGCGGGCGAGGGCGGGTGAGGGTGACCTGAGTGTGTGTCAGCAGGTTCGACAGTGGCGTGCGCAGTTCATGGGCTATGTCGGCAGAGAACGCCGAAAGACGCTGAAACGAGTCGTCGAGGCGTGCGAGCATGGCGTTGAAGCTGTGGGCCATTTCCGCAAGCTCTGGCGGCATCTTCTCTTCAGGCAGTCGGGCATTCAGCGATTGCGCAGAAATCCCACGGGCCACCGCGCTCATTCGTCGCAACGGGCGCAGACCGCTGCGCGCGGCCCAGGCACCGAGCAGGGCCGTGGCTAGCGCTGACAGGCCGACGGTGAGCCAGATCAGATGCTGCATGCGCTCAAGAAAATGCTGGTGATGGGTGATGTCCAGGAGCAACGTCAGCTGCGGCGAATCCATGGTCTCCGGGTAGAGTGGGGCGCGAAGTACGCGGTAGTCGGTCCCTTCATGGCTGATGGTCGACAGTCCGGTTAGCAGCGGCAGATTCTTCGGGATTTGAACCGAGCTGTCGTACCAGTGCTGACCGTCGCCGCTGGTAATGCGCAGCGACAGATCCGCCTGACGGCTGAGCTCATCGGCCAGCCGCGCTTCGCGCTGAGCAGGCTGCAGATCCTGCAAAGCGCGGCGCAGGCCGATCAGCTGAGCTTCCAGTTGCTGTTGGTCGAGTTCGATGAAGTGCGCCTCGCTGGCGCGGTCGAACAGGACCCCGGCGAGCAGCGAAACCACTGCGGTGCAGGCGGCAAACAGCAGGGCGAGACGTGTGCTCAAGGACAATCGACGCATCACAGCGTGCGCTCCTCGAGCACGTAACCCATGCCGCGCACGGTGTGGATCAGCTTGTTGGGGAAATCGTCGTCGACCTTCAGGCGCAACCGACGAATCGCTACTTCGATGACATTGGTGTCGCTGTCGAAATTCATGTCCCAGACCTGCGAAGCGATCAGCGACTTCGGCAACACTTCGCCCTGACGGCGCAAGAGCATTTCCAGCAGGGCGAACTCTTTGGCGGTCAGGTCGATGCGCTGGCCACTGCGTTCGACGCGGCGGCGGATCAGGTCAAGACGCAGATCAGCCAGTTGCAGGCTGGTTTCCTGCGGCGTGGCGCTGCCGCGGCGCAACAGACTACGCACCCGCGCAAGCAGTTCGGAAAAGGCGAAGGGCTTGACCAGATAATCATCGGCGCCCAGTTCAAGGCCGTGAACCCTGTCCTCCACCGCGTCTTTGGCGGTCAGAAAAAGTACCGGTGTGTCCAGCCCGGCACTGCGTACCGCCTGGACAATCTGCCAGCCACTGCGCCCGGGCAGCATCACATCGAGGATCAGCAGCGCGTACTCGCCGCTCAAGGCCAATTGCTGGCCGCTGTTGCCGTCGGCCACCAGCTCGGTATTGAACCCGGCCTCGGTCAGGCCCTGGCGCAGGTATTGGCCGGTTTTCGCTTGGTCTTCGACGATCAACAGTTTCATGGGCGACTCGGGGCTGGTTCGGGATGAATAACGGGCGAGGGCGTTATACCTTGAGAGCGAGCAATAAGCGCCAAGCTGACAAAGTTGTAATCTGCCTGTCAGGTCGATGCCAGTGCAGGGTGGTTAGAGTTTCCCACAAGCTGAACTTCCTCTTGTTGGAGCCTGACCATGTTTTTTCGTTTATCCCTGACGTTAGCCGCCTGTCTGCTCGCATTGAGCTCGCCCGTCTCGGCGACACCGGCGCACGCCTTCGCCTTCGGCCAGCCGGCTGCCGCGAGTCAGGCCTCACGCAGTATCGAGATCGTCATGGGCGACATGAACTTCGATCCGAAAACCATACAGATCAAGGCCGGTGAGACGGTTCGCTTTGTGCTGGTGAATAAAGGCCAGTTGCTGCATGAATTCAACCTCGGTGATGCGGCGATGCATGCCAGTCACCAGCAGGAAATGTTGCAGATGCAGCAAAGCGGCATGCTCACGCCTACTGGAATTAAGGAAATGTCCCACGACGTGGCAGGCATGGATCACGCAGCGATGGGCCATGGCATGCAGCATGACGACCCCAACAGCGTGTTGGTCGAGCCGGGTAAAACCGCCGAGCTGACCTGGACTTTCAGCAAGGCCACGGCGCTCGAGTTTGCCTGCAATATTCCCGGGCATTATCAGGCGGGGATGGTCGGCAAATTGACAGTCAGTCAGTAAGCACTCAAAGGCGCGGGCAAAGGCTGGTAGAATCCGCTGATTCTTCAGTCAGGTTTCCGCCATGCATCCCGCAGCCGAACATTCGCCGCTGGGCAAATCCAGCGAATACATCGCCACTTACACGCCGTCCCTGTTGTTCCCGATTCCGCGCACCGCGAAATGGGCCGAGCTGGGCCTGACCGCCGAAACCCTGCCTTATAAAGGTGTGGATTTCTGGAACTGCTTCGAACTGTCGTGGCTGCTGCCCTCGGGCAAACCGGTGGTGGCGATCGCTGAATTCAGCATCCCGGCGGACTCGCCGAACATCATCGAATCGAAGTCGTTCAAGCTCTACCTCAACTCGCTGAACCAAACGCCGTTCGCCGACGTCGCGACATTGGAAGCGACGCTGGTCAAGGATCTGTCCGCCGCTGCCGGCAAACCGGTGGGCGTGCGGGTGCGCAGTTTGAAAGACGTGGAAGCTGAAGGCGTTGTGGCATTGCCGGGTGTGTGCATCGACGATCTGGATATCAGCGTCAGCAACTACGAACACCCACGCCCGGAGCTGCTGCGTTGCGACGATTCGCGAATTGTTGAAGAGAGCGTGCACAGCCATCTGCTCAAATCCAACTGTCCGGTGACCAGCCAGCCGGACTGGGGCAGCGTGGTAGTGGACTATCGCGGCGCAGCGCTGGATCACGCCAGCCTGCTCGAATACATCGTCAGCTTCCGCCAGCACTCTGACTTCCATGAGCAGTGCGTGGAGCGGATCTTTCTTGATCTGCAGCGGTTGTTGAAGCCGGAGAAACTCACGGTGTTTGCGCGCTATGTGCGGCGGGGTGGGCTGGATATCAATCCGTATCGCAGTACCGAAAGCGTACAGCTGCCGAACCACCGCCTCGTACGCCAATAAACTACCC
>NZ_PJBC01000009.1 GCF_002836515.1 Pseudomonas sp. Choline-02u-1 | reverse complement strand
CAAGGCTTCGGTTCTGTGACGATCCCGCGCATCGGCATGGAGGTCGTGGTGACCTTTCTCGAAGGTGATCCGGACAAACCGCTGATCACCGGTTGCGTGCCCAACATGGTCAAGTCCCCGCCCTACGCCTTGCCCGAGCACAAGACCAGAACCGTGCTGCGCAGCCACAGTTCACCGCACACCGGCGGCTACAACGAGCTGATGATCGAAGACCGTGCCGGCCAGGAAAAAATCTACCTTCGCGCCGAGCGTGATTTCGTGCAACTGATCCTCAATGACAGCCACAGCCTGATCCGTCACGACCGCTTCGAACAAGTCGACAACCACAGCACCAGCCTGATCAAGGCTGACGAACGACACACCACCGACGGTACGCGCAACACCGTGATCGGCACCGACGACCTGCTCAGCATCAGCGGCAACAGCAGCGTCACGGCGGAAGGCACGCTGGTGATTCAGGCCGGCCCGCATGCGCGTGTTACGGCCAGCCAGGTGGTGATTGATGCCGGCACGAGCCTGACGCTGACTGCTGGTGGCCATCACATCGTCATCAATTCTGGCGGGATCTTCAGCAGTGTCGCCATCGTCGAGGGCGGGGCGCCACTGGCCGGTGTGGCGGCGCAGACGGCGTTGGCGGCAGCAGCCGAGGATGTTGTCGTTGAATCCATCCCAATGGAGGCCCTGCTCAAACAAGCCATCGTCTTTCGTGAGGCGGATACCGGCATTTGTCCGGTATGCGATGCCGCCGAGAGGGCTGAAGCATGAAGTCAGATAGCCTGAAAAAGGGATTGCTCCTGATCGACGGATCTCAATATAAGGACGGCACGGGTTGGCTTCACGAGCACTACGGTTCTGACCACCCGCAGTCGCTGCTCAACCGCACCGCTTACGAGCCAATCAGCGCTTGCGGGCCGTTTTTGCTTAACGCCTCAATCGGCAGTGCGACCCATACCGCGTGGTGGAGCGGCGCGGATCTGCAACACGGCGTATGGCTGGCAACGTCTAAAACCACCCGGCAGTTGCTGTCGATTATGCAGCGCCGCTTACGGATCGTTGACGAGCAACAACAAGAATTCTGGTTGCGCCTGGCCGACGGCCCGGCGCTGACCCGCGCTTGGATGGCAAGTGCGCAATGGCCGAAAGGCTTCTGGTTTGGTGTCGACAGTGTCTGGCTGAGGCACGGAAACGGGCCTGTCTGCGCATGGGAAAACCAGCATCCTGAATACGATTCAGCACCAGAGGAAAAAGCGCTGGTCGCGCAAATAACCCTGTCTGAGCCACTGCTGCTGGCGCTCAGTCTGCCGGCCAATCCGGAGACAAACCCATGAGCGCCGGCCACAAGAAACGCTTTGGCACTTGCCCGCTGTTCGCGGCCGTTCTGCCATTGCGTTACGCAATTGGCCCGACGGCCTCTGTTGCCACCGATGCTCATGGTTTGCCTGCGCTGGCTGGGCAATTCCCCGAGCTTGGGCCACGCCAGCCTGACCTGACTGAACATCCACTCAACTACACCGCCCGTTTGTTGCGTGATGGCTGGCTTTACGTCTGGGAATGCAAGCCAGCCCAACTGGTGGAGTATCAAGTCGAAAAGGCATTGCTCACCCAAACCCCGCGCGCGGGCACCGTGATCGACACGCGGGTCAAACCGCATCTACTGTTGCGGGCCGGTGATCTTGCCGCATTGGTGTGGTCGCCCGTGCGCTGGAGCGAGCCGCAATATCTTTCAGCCAAAACCGATGCCGCCGTGCGTAAGCGCATCATGCGCAGTCTTGTCCCGGGCGTGGCACCGTTCAGCGGCCCGGTCGAAACCATCGGCAAACAGATCGGCGAATATGTCGATGCAACACGGTACGGCTGGAGCGCTCAGCCTGAAACGGAGCACGCGCCTGACTGGTTGAACATGCAGCGACAGATGACGGCATGCGAGCAACAGACCTTTGCCGTCATCGATGATCCGTGGGGCGTGCTGTTTGACCTCGCTGCACTGATCCGTGCACGCAAAACCGCGTTCGACAGCTATCAGGAGCATCACGCCGAAGAATGGGCGATAGCCGGTGTTCTCAAGTCCCTGAGCGAAAGCGACCGTCAGTTGAATGCGCAACTGCCGTCCATTACTCGCTACGACGAACTCCAGCGGACATGGAAGGATCAAGAGGTACAAAACGAGCGATATACCGCTGATGTTCGGCATCTGGCTCAACTCTGGGTGGCATGGTTCAACACCCTGCAAGCGACCGGCCCGTCGAGCATAAACACAGCTTGCGGCCACTTCGACATTACCCTGGCGATTGCCCGAGAAGCCTTCGAGCTGCATTTCGCCGAAGCCTGTCTCGGGCCGGCTAGCACTAGCATTGGCGCTGAGGCCATCACCCGCCAGCTGGAAGGTGACAAGGCCGGCAAGCCATGGCTGCTCTGGGCGTTACTCGGACTACCGTCGCGGCTGAGCATTGGCGAAATCAAATACATCGTGGACTTCGGCGACCTGACGCGCGACAACAAAGCGGCTGTTCAAGAGAGCGCCGACAAACTGGCCAGAGCCTTTGCCCATGCCGAAGGGCTGAACAAAGCCGCCGACAAACTCAAACAACACAACCCTGCAGCCAGTCTCGAAGCATTGTTCTTGTCCCTCGCCCCCGTCGCCGCGCTGCAACTGCATCAAGCCGACAATGCCGCCAGCAACGCCGGGCGCCTGTACATGGCGGCAGCATTGGCCCGCAGCGATCAACGCATTCAGACGTTGGCTGTTACGTCGCGTCAATTGGGTGAGTGGTACAGCGACTTGATGGGCACTCGGCAGACATCGCCCGCGCATCTGAATGTTGCGTCGCTGGCCAGTGGCGTGTCGGCGGGGATTCCGTTCATGCATCTGGTGCCGGCCAGTACCAAATTGGCGCCGTTGCCGGTGAATCTGGCGGCTGGGGGGGAGTTGAGTGGTGTGTTTGATTTGAAGGGGGCGTTGAGTAAGGCGCCGGTCAAGTCGATTGTGGCGTTAGTGGCGGGGGGGAATTTTGTTTGGGCGGGAAGTGCATTTACAGATGAGCAAACAGCAAAAAAGGGCATCGCCACATTCGGAGCCGCATTGGGTCTCGCTGTCGGAGTTGCAGCCATCCGGCAGCGAGTCACAGAGGTTAATTGGACTTCGGCGGTTCGACAGAGTGGTAGCACCTCAGTCTCATCCCGCCTGCTTTTGGCACAAACCTTGGGTCGTGCGGCTACTGCTGCGGGACTGCAGATTGCTGTGCTTACCGTTGACATTTTGTTCTACGGAATAGAAGCCTTTGAGGCGTACCAAAAAGGCGATTTCGACACCGTAGTGGCGAATCTGACAATTATCGGTGCCGAGGTGGCAAACGTTGTGCTCCATGTACAGCTTTTCCGAATTTACCGTGCCGCCCAAGCGGCCGTGTTGGTCGGCGAGATGTCAGCCATTGCAGCGGGGATGAATGTTGCACCGCATATCGCCATAAAAATACTTGGCTTTACTGTAGTAGTTGTCGCAGGTGTCGTGGCTCGACTCTACACAACAGACACGCCCTTGGAGCAGTGGGTAAAACACAGTCGTTTTGGCGTCCGCCCGGACGAGACCTGGTCGAGCAGCTATGCCCAGTCCATGGACAAGTTGTATCCGATTCTCTTCCCCATCAGTTTTGAAGCTCGGCGGCTGTCGGAAATGAACCCGTATCAAGGGCAAGTCACATCCACGTACCTGATGCTGAAACTGCCCGGGGAAAATGTATCGCTGGCTGAAGGAATGATTCATTTCAAGGGCATCGAAGTCTGGGGCGATACCCTTGGCTACCATCCAGAGAAAACCAAAAAGGTCGAATGGACGGGTAACGACTTTGCTCTGCATATCGGCAGCCGCATTCCTGTATCACAGGGCACGACTCCGTATCGCCGTGTGTACCATGAGGATGGCGTGCGGGACTTGATGCGAATCGAGGGCGAGTTGGTTTATTCCCCGCAAGAAGGACTGACGTTGCCAGCGGTCACCATCATGGAACGAGCATGGATATGAACAAACTGGATCAGCCAAAAGGCAGTGCTTCATCCACCGTAATGCTTGAAGCCAATAAATCCACGGGCGAGCAGCCAATGGAGCTGTTTATTACTGATGAACACACTGAACATTACTTGGCGTTGCAATCAGGGGGGGATTCGGATCGGGGATTATGGTCAGGAATTTTGGGGGGCGCTGGGGCGGTTCCATCGATAGGGATCGGTCTTCTAAGCTTTTTAAAAAGCGGTGAACTGGACGGATTGGTCATCATGCTCTGGATATGTTTGCCGCTCTTCGTGGCAGCGTTTTTATGGGAAACCCTGCGCCCGCTACCGCTCCCAATCCTGTTCAATCGCCGTACTCGGGAAGTCTATTTCGAGAACGACGGTGACCTATTCCACGCACCATGGGATGACATCTCAGCTGTAGCTAGCGAGTTCCAACTCGTCGGCACTCATATCGGTGCTATGCAAAGCGCTTCGCTGGAAATCCGGATGTGGAAATTTGAAGAACCGCAAATGGCCCTGATGGTCAGCCTTGGGTCACCCTTCGGTAAAAACCTGGAGATGCAAAAAGGCTTTTGGGAGTACATCCGCTCCTACATGAACAACGGCCCTTACTTTGATGAACACGGTAATCACAGTGAGTCTGATGTTTTTGTAAAAAGCCAACTCGCGGCTCGCTTCAAAATGAGCGACAGCTTCAAACAGACACTGGCAGACATCAAACAAGCCAGAAAAGACGCTGGGGGAGAGAATTATTTAAGCGGCAGCGACATGGCGAAACTGATCTTTGACCCCATGCTCTATCCCACCGATCGGATTAAAGAATTTACCTACAGCGTTGCTAAGCGCCGTTCCCGAAATCTGTGGCCAAAAGTCGTCACTGAGCGGCTGAAAGCCAGCGGGCCAACCACACGGCTAGCGGACTTGGAATTGCAGGAAATACTGACTGAATAGTCGGGAAGCAAGGGAAGCTTACGGTTGGTAGTTAGAATTCGGAGCAGCCGTTGAGAAGCCACATATTGTCATCTGCGTAATAAATCAGGAGTAGTAATGAAGGCTGTCTGGAATTTAGGTGTTGGGCTAGGGGTGATGTTGTGGGCGATTGCGAGCTTCATCTTGACTGTGACGCTGCATTTGCTTTTAACGCTTTTTCCGCTGGAACCATATTTGGCGGGGTGGCCGTTCGCGATGTCGATTTTACTGAGCATTGTTTTTTTTGTTATCTCAGTGTTCGCAAGGCGCGACCAAAAAGTCAGTATTACAATAGTGCCCGAAGGCCTTGTATTTCGTGACGACGCTGTGGGGTACAAGCGTGAAGACTTGATTCGTAATGAAGATATAAAGTCAGTGCGATTGCGGCGTAATCCATTTTTCAAAACGCTTATTGTTGATCTAAAAGAGCAGAACCAAAAATTCTCTTTAAGTAACGTGATGTTGCCCGATGAGTTTGTTGCGCAAGCGCGTGCTCGTATTGTCAAGTGAGTTAGTTTCCTTGCAGCTCATTTTTCGGAATACTGAATCAAACGTTATTACCTCAGTCGCACGAGGAAAGCCACGCGTTAAAGCATATCAGCATGCGGTGGTTTTCAGGCGGGGGTAGGGTTCTCTCAAAAAATAGTACTTTTATTAGTACGTTTCCCTGACTTATGTAGGACGGTTCCTGAACGTATAAATCAGATTTACTTCACCCGGTTGTTTGCCTATAGTTCGCCCCGTCACCGACCAATCGATGACCGATCTTAGCCGGTCGAAACAAGATGGAATATTCATAAACCATTGGAGTTTGACCATGGCTGATTATTGTCCCCTGCAAGGCAACCTCAGCACCACCCCCACGCTCTACATCGACACCGAAGCCAAGGCATCGGCACTTCTCGAAAACGCCAAATATCGAATCAACACGGTGCGCAACATGCTCAACAGCGTCAGTTGCCTGTGCGTCAAAGACGCCGAAGGCCATGATCTGGAACATTTCGCCAGCGCCGCGCATCTCCTGCTTCAGGACGGCTGTGACGCGCTGGATGCGTTGGGTTGGAAACTGGATAGAGTCGCGCCCGGACTTTGAAAGTAAAAAGCCGCGATTGTGTCGCGGCTTTTTTACATCTGTCAGAACCCGCGCCGGATACGATTCTTCAGTTGCTCGTGGAACATTTCGGCATTGCGTTTATAGGTGCCACTGAAGGATTCGTTACTCGAATCCAGCGTCATCGAGCGCTTGCTCGACACCTCTTCACGATACGCGTCGATAAAGAAATTCAGATCACTGTCCGTGCTCAGCTTCGGCCACTTGTCCAGGTACAACGGCAATTCCGCAGGGCCGGTCTTGAACGAGCAGATCCGGCGGTTGCTGATCGTCGCCTCACCAATCTCGAACGGCACCCACCACGACGACGCGGTCCGCTCCGACACCACCGCGAGCAAGTGCGTGCATTCGGTGATATTGCGGGTGATGACGCCGGTGATGTCATCGGTGGTTTGCGATTCCGGGTCGAGCACATCCAGGTAGGTTTTGATGTTGGCCTGTTTCAGGCGACTGTTGATCGCCATGGCCTGCATACGATCCACGTGGCGGTAGCTGATGAAGACAGGCATCAGAAGTGTCCTTTAATGGCGAGTTCGCGGTAGTAGGCGCCAAGGGCGGTGAGGCGGCAGCCGGTCGAGTTGAGGGCGGCGTAGTACATGTGCTCGGCGTCCACCGGTTCGATCAGGCTATGGCGGTTGCAGGTTTGCAGTTGTTTGAAGACTTCACCGTGGTCGACTTCGAATGAGGGCTCGGTGGGCTCATAGCTTGGGTCGAGCCTGAAGACGAAGCTCGGCTCGGGGAACCAGTCCTTGAGTTTGCGCAGGGTTTCTTCGGCGATCAGTGGAGCCACTTCGCGCAATGGCACGAACTGCGACACGTTGGTCTTGAACACCGGGCGCTGCTCCCAAGCCCCCAGCGCGTTGTCGACGAACGAGTAAACGCTGCCCGGAGTGACCTTGCCGAGCACATTGGCGGCGCCACCGTGCAGAGCCTGTAACAGCAGGTCGGTGAACACGCCGTGACCGCGACTTTCAAGGGCTGACTGTTCTTTTTTGCAGGCAGTGAGAATGGTCATGCCTTCGCCGATCACGCTGCTGCCGCCGCGTAAATTACGCATGGCCCCCGCTGCGCCGGCCTGGCAGCAATCGAGAATGATGATCTTGTTTTTGATCTGCGACGCCTGATCAGCCCACAGCAGGATGTCGCTGATGCGGATGCCTTCCCCACCGTGTTTGAAGTCCTGCGGAATCAGCAGCCCTTCGTCGATGCTGGTGTCGAACTGCCCGTGGCCAGCGAAGTAAAGCAGCGCTACATCGCAGTCGCCGGAAAACAGGCTCTGAATCTGTTGCTTCATGACATTGAGCGTCAGGTTCTCCTCGGACGAGGTCAGCACTTTACTGCTGAAATTCGGGCGCCCGCTGGCGTGGCGCTCGAGAACGGATGCCATGGCCATTGCATCGTTGTTGCAGCCGCTCAAAGGGGCGACATGGGCGTAGTGGTTGATGCCGATAAACAGTCCCTTGCGCATGGTTACACCGCCGTATGCAGGCGAATGGCGCTGACAATGCTTTTAGTGCTCCACGCGCATTCGGCGTGCGCGGCATTACGCACCACAGTGGAAATGCGCTCGGCGCCAAACGGTTTGACGGCGATGATCACCTTGCCCATGCGCTGGGCGATCTCTATTTCCTTGTTGATCCACTTGCTGTACGTCGAATACATGCCGGCCATGATCAGTACTGCCGAACAGGGGCGAATCTTGTTTTCGATGGCTGCTTCCAGTTGCTTGTCGGTTTGCGCGCCCATGATCGGGTTGTGCGGCGGCACGGAAAAATTCTTGAAGGTGAAATCCGGTTGCGCACCCAGTAGTCGCACCAGGTTGTCGTGGGCGTGGGAGTAGTTCCACGAATGGCTGATGAACAGGTGATAGGTCTGCATGGGGTACCTCGAAGGTCGCAAAGGTGCGAAGGAGGACCTCAATCTAGGCATCTGACGCGAGCCTACAAGGGTTGGGTGGAGAAAGAGAAATGTCCTGCAGGCAGGCGTGGGCGGACCTGTCAGAAAGGTCTGACGTTTAACGGGATGGGGGATTTGTCAGGCGCGGTCTGACATCCGGCAGCCCTCGGGCGAGGTGCTGCCGGCGCGACGGTCAGTAGCCGTTTTCAGGCAGGCTGGCGATGATCGAGCGGTAGCTGTTCATGCGTTGCTGCTGGATGCGCCCGTCTTCGAGCGCCTTGAGCAGCGCGCAACCTGGTTCGCGGTCGTGCTTGCAGTCGCGGAAGCGGCAGGTGCCGAGCAGGTCGTCGAACTCGATGAAACCGGCTTCAACGTCGGCGCGGCTGACGTGGCCCAGACCGAATTCGCGGATGCCCGGGGAGTCGATCAGTTCGCCGCCGCCAGGAAAGTGGAACAGGCGCGCGGTGGTCGTGGTGTGCGTGCCCTGGCCGGACAGCTCGGACAACGGCCCGACGCGAGTTTCGACTTCCGGCAGCAAGCTGTTGACCAGCGATGACTTGCCAACGCCGGACTGGCCGACGAACACGCTGATGCGTCCGTCGAGCTGCTTTTGCAGCTGCTCCATGCCGTCGCCGTGGTGCGCGGAAACTTCCAGCACCGGATAACCCAGCGTGCGGTACACCGCCAGCAGCGCGTTCAGCGCCGGGGCGTTCTGCTCGTCGATCAGGTCGAATTTGTTCAGCAGCAGCAGAGGGCGGATGCCGGCGTGTTCGGCGGCGACCAGGTAGCGGTCGATCAGGTTGGCGTGCGGCTCGGGCAGCGGGGCGAAGACGATGACGATCATGTCGACGTTGGCGGCAACCGGTTTGAGCTGGCCGCGGCTGTCGGGGCGGCACAGTTCGGTGCTGCGCGGCAGTTGCGCGACGATAACGCCAATGCCCTGGTTGCCGGCGCGCCAGACGACTTTGTCGCCGGTGACCAGCGCCGGCAGGTTGGCGCGCAAGTGGCAGCGGAACACTTGGCCGGCGAGTTCGCCTTCAGCGGCCTCGACTTCCACCTGCACACCGAAGTGGGCGATCACCAGGCCGTGTTGCTCAGGGCCAAGGTCGCCGCCTTCGAGGGCTTCGACCGCCGAGGACTCGCGTTTGGCGGCGCGTGCGGCGCGCTCGCCCTGAATCTTTTCGATGCGCCAGTTTTGACGACGATTGAGTTGGCGTTTGGCCATGGGTGTTCCGTCTGAAGAATGCAGCGATTAGGTAAAACGGCCGCGAGTTTAGCACGCCCGGCCACCGGCCTAGGCTAAACTGCGCAGCATTGCCTAGGAGCCCGAATATGCAAAACCCGCAAAACCTGATCTGGATCGACCTGGAAATGACCGGTCTGGACCCGGACAACGATGTGATCATCGAAATGGCCACCATCGTCACCGACAGTGAGCTCAACACATTGGCCGAAGGCCCGGTGATCGCCATCCATCACAGCGACGAAGTCCTGGCGCGCATGGATGAGTGGAACACCCGCACCCACGGCAATTCCGGCCTGACCCAGCGTGTACGCGAAAGCCGCATCAGCATGGCCGAGGCCGAGGCCGAAACCATCGCTTTCCTGGAACAATGGGTGCCGAAGGGCAAGTCGCCGATCTGCGGCAACAGCATCTGCCAGGATCGCCGCTTCCTTTATACCCACATGAAAGCGCTGGAAAGCTACTTCCACTACCGCAACCTCGACGTCTCCACACTCAAGGAACTGGCCGCGCGCTGGGCGCCGGACGTGCGCGACAGCTTCAAGAAGGGCAGCACGCACCTGGCGCTGGATGACATCCGCGAATCGATCGCCGAGCTGCAGCACTACCGCAAGCATTTCATCAAGTTCTGACGCGATCCCTGTGTAGGAGCTGCCGCAGGCTGCGATCTTTTGATCTCTGTTTTGAATCTGAAAAAAGCAGAATCAGAAGATCGCAGCCTTCGGCGGCTCCTACAGGGAGTTGTGTTTGCTGAGGCGCCCTCTTCTGGTGCGGCGCTGAAGTGGCTAGACTGCGCGCCTTTCTGCCTGGGCTGCCATCATGTTGCTGATGCTCTATCTCATCGCCATCACCGCCGAAGCCATGACCGGCGCGCTGTCCGCCGGACGACGCGGCATGGACTGGTTTGGCGTGGTGCTGATCGCCTGCATCACCGCGCTGGGTGGCGGTTCGGTGCGCGACGTGTTGCTCGGACATTACCCGCTGACCTGGGTCAAACACCCGGAGTATCTGGTGCTGACGTCGGTGGCCGCGATGTTCACCGTATTCACGGCCCGCTGGATGCGCCATCTGCGCTCACTGTTTCTGGTGCTCGACGCGGTAGGGCTGGTGGCATTCACTTTGATCGGTTGCATGACCGCTCTGGAGATGGGCCACGGCATGCTGGTAGCATCGGTCAGCGGCGTCATTACCGGGGTGTTCGGCGGCATCCTGCGCGACATTTTCTGTAACGACATTCCGCTGATCTTTCGGCGCGAACTCTATGCCAGCGTCTCGTTTGCCGCTGCATGGTGCTACATGCTTTGTCTGTACCTGAACGTGCCAGGCGAGCAGGCGATTCTGATTACGCTGTTCGGTGGGTTTCTGCTACGCCTGCTGGCGATCCGTTTTCACTGGGAAATGCCCAAGTTCGTTTACAACGACGCGCCCTGACGCTCGGCATGTTGCCTGAGCGCCCACTCGACGTGTTCCTGCACCAGATCTGAAGGAAAATCGCGGCGCGCCTTCAAGGCTTCCAGCACCGGGATCGTTGAAGGCGCATTACCCAGTCCCACCGCCAGATTCCTCAACCAGCGCTCATAACCGGCGCGCCGCAACGGCGAGCCTTCCGTGCTGCTCAGGAACTTGTCTTCATCCCACATAAACAGCTCGGCCAGCTCGGCGTTGTCGAGGTTGTGCCGTGGCTTGAAATCGCCTTCCTGTGAAGGTTTGGCGAAACGGTTCCACGGGCAGACGATCTGGCAGTCATCGCAGCCGAACACGCGATTGCCGATCAGCGGGCGCAGCTCTTCAGGGATGGCGGTTTTCAGTTCGATGGTCAGATAGGAAATGCAGCGCCGCGCGTCCAGCACATACGGGCCGACGAAGGCATTGGTCGGGCAGATATCCAGGCACGCAGTGCAGCGCCCGCAATGTTCGGTGCTGTGTGGTTGGTCCATCGGCAACGGCAGGTCGACGAATAGCTCGCTTAGAAAGAAATAACTCCCGGCCTTGCGATTCAGCACCAGGGTGTTCTTGCCAATCCAGCCCAGCCCTGCCTGTTCGGCGATGGCTTTTTCCAGCACCGGGGCGCTGTCGACGAAAGCACGGAAACCGAACGGGCCGATCTCGGCCTGAATTTTGTCGGCCAATTGCTGCACACGTTTACGGATCAATTTGTGGTAATCGCGGCCCAAGGCATAACGCGACACGTAAGCTTTTTCCGGTTGCGCCAGACGTTTGGCCATTTCGGTATCGCCTGGCAGGTAGTCCATGCGCAGCGAGACCACCCGCAAAGTGCCCGGCACCAGTTCCTCGGGGTGCGAGCGTTTGCTGCCATGGGCGCCCATGTAGTCCATTTCGCCGTGGTAGCCGGCCGCGAGCCAGCGCTCCAGGTGCTGCTCGTGCTCGGCGAGGTGCAGGCCGCTGATGCCGACTTGCTGAAAGCCCAGCTCGCGGCCCCACTCCTTGATTGATTGGGCGAGGGCGGGCAGGTCTGTGGTGATGGCGGACATGAGGCGAGAGAAACCGGAGCTGAGGTGCGTATAATTCTGCCAGACATCGGAGCTCGAAGACGCATGCCGCAGACGAAAGATGAATTACCCGACGCACTGTACGGCGCCGCCCAGGTGCGCGAGCTCGACGCCCGGCTGATTGCCGCCGGCACGCCGGGCTTCGAATTGATGCAGCGGGCGGCCCGGGCGACCTGGCGCGCGCTGGTGCGGCAATGGCCGGACGCGAACGAACTGACGGTGCTCGTCGGGCATGGCAACAATGCTGGCGACGGTTATCTCATCGCCGTACTGGCGCTTCGCGCCGGTTGGGCTGTACGCCTGCTGGCGGTGGGCGATCCACAGCGCTTGCAAGGGGATGCGGCGCTTGCTCATGCAGAGGCACTGGCCGCAGGCGTTGCCTCGCAGCACTGGACAGATGACAGCGAGCTGCGCGGCGTCCTCGTCGATGCCTTGCTTGGCACAGGCTTGAGCGGCGAGGTACGCAAGCCCTACGCGGCTGCGATCAACGCGATCAATGCCAGCGGTCTGCCCGTAACGGCAGTCGACATTCCTTCCGGGCTTTGCGCCGACACCGGAAGAATCTTGGGCGTCGCGGTGCATGCTGATCTCACGGTGACTTTTATCGGCCTGAAAGTTGGCCTGTTCACTGGCGACGCCGCCGATCACATCGGTGAACTGGTATTCAATGATCTGCAGGCCAGCGCCGACATTTATAGTGACATTGCTGTCCGCGCCCGGCGCCTCAGCCCGGCTAATCTTCCGCGACCAGCGCCGCGCGCACCGACGGCGCACAAGGGCCGCTTTGGTCATGTGCTGCTGATCGGCGGCGATCACGGCTTTGGCGGGGCGATTTTACTCAGTACGCAAATGGCCCTGCGCAGCGGCGCGGGCATGGTGTCGCTGGCGACGCGTCCCGAACACGTCCCGGCGGCGCTGACCCGGGTGCCGGAAGCCATGGCCCTCGGCACCTCGTCGGCCAATCAGTTGGTAGGTTTGCTGGAAAAGGTCTCGACGCTGGTCGTCGGTCCCGGGTTGGGGCAGGCCAGTTGGGGGCGCGCATTGTTGTCCGCCGCAGCCAACGCATCCTTGCAGCAGGTATGGGACGCCGATGCGTTGAACCTGCTGGCCAGCGGCTTCGTTCAATTACGCAAGGATTGTGTGATTACCCCGCATCCGGGCGAAGCGGCGCGGTTGTTGGCTATCGGCACCGCCGAGGTGCAGGCGGATCGCCCGGCGGCAGCGCTGGCGTTGAGCAAAAAATACTCAGCGGTGGTCGTGCTCAAAGGTTCGGGTAGCCTGATCGCCCATCCCGACGGGCGCCTTTCGCTGTGTCATCAAGGCCATCCGGCGATGGCTACGGGCGGCCTCGGCGATGTGCTGGCCGGATTGATCGGCGCCCTGCTGGCCCAAGGCATGGATGCGTTCGACGCGGCATGCCTGGCCGTCTGGCTGCACGCCAACGCGGGTATGCAACAAGGCAAATTCGGCCGTGGGCTGGCGGCCAGTGATCTGATTCCAGCCATTCGTCAGTTGTTGGAGGAGCAAGCACCGTGTCTGAAGTAACCCTGTACCTGGCCGATGAACAGGCGATGAGCGACTTTGGCGCACGGATCGCCCGCGTCACCCAGGGCCATGGCCTGATTTTTCTCGAGGGCAATCTGGGCATGGGCAAAACCACCCTGTCGCGCGGCATCATTCGCGGGCTGGGGCATGTCGGCGCGGTGAAAAGTCCGACCTTCACGTTGGTCGAGCCTTACGAGATCGGTGACATTCGCGCCTTCCATTTCGACCTGTATCGCCTGGTCGATCCGGAGGAGCTGGAGTTTCTCGGCATCCGCGACTACTTCGAAGACGATGCCCTGTGCCTGATCGAATGGCCCGATAAAGGTGCAGGCTTTTTGCCAAAGCCTGACCTGACCATTACCATTAGCCCGCAAGACAGCGGGCGTTCGCTGAAAATTTTGTCCCAGGGCTCGCGTGGCGAGGCCTGGTGTGCCGCTTTGGCATTGGAATCCAATTAAATGATGGGGTTTGGTATGCGCTTTCGCGCGTTGGTGGCTGCCGCTGGACTGATGTTGATGGCAGTAACCGTCAACGCTGTGGCCGACTCAAAGGTCAACAGCGTGCGCCTGTGGCGGGCGCCGGACAACACGCGACTGGTCTTCGACCTGAGCGGCCCGGTGCAGCACAGCGTCTTCACCCTGACCGCGCCGGACCGGCTGGTGATCGACATCAATGGCGCCTCCCTTGGCGCGCCGTTGAACGTGCAGACCGCGAACACGCCGATCACCGCGATGCGCTCGGCCCAGCGCACGCCGACCGACCTGCGGGTGGTCATCGACCTGAAAAAAGCCGTCACTCCGAAAAGCTTCTCGCTGGCGCCGAACGCGCAGTATGGCAACCGTCTGGTGGTCGATCTGTTCGACAACCCGGCCGATGCCGCGCCGCCGCCTGCGCCAACGCCATCGGTGGCGACCGTGCCGGCAGTGCCGGTGACCCCGACTGAACCGGCGATCAAACTGCCGCCAGCCCCGGCCGGCAAACGCGACATTATCGTTGTGATCGACGCCGGCCACGGTGGCGAAGACCCGGGCGCGTCCGGCTCGCGCGGCCAGCGTGAAAAAGACGTGGTGCTGCAGATCGCTCGCGAATTGCAGCGTCAGGTCAACGGCATGAAAGGCTTCCGCGCCGAACTGACCCGTACTGGCGACTACTTCATTCCATTGCGCGGGCGTACCGAAATCGCTCGCAAGAAGGGCGCCGACCTGTTCGTCTCGATCCACGCCGACGCCGCGCCGTCCGCAGCCGCTTTCGGTGCTTCGGTGTTCGCCCTGTCTGATCGTGGCGCTACGTCCGAGACCGCCCGTTGGCTGGCCGACAGTGAAAACCGTTCCGACCTGATCGGCGGTGCCGGCAACGTCAGCCTCGACGACAAGGACCGCATGCTCGCCGGCGTGCTGCTCGACCTGTCGATGACCGCGTCGCTGACCTCCAGCCTCAACGTCGGTCAGAAGGTTCTGACCAATATTGGCCGCGTCACACCGCTGCACAAACAGCGCGTGGAACAGGCCGGGTTCATGGTGCTGAAGTCGCCGGATATCCCGTCGATCCTGGTCGAAACCGGTTTCATCTCCAACGCCAACGAAGCCAACAAACTGTCTGCATCGAGCCATCAGCAAGCGCTGGCACGCTCGATCAGCAGCGGTGTGCGCCAGTTCTTCCAGCAGAATCCGCCACCGGGCACCTACATCGCCTGGCTGCGTGATTCCGGCAAGATTGCCCAAGGCCCGCGCGACCACCGTGTCGGCCCGGGGGAAACCCTGGCGATGATCGGCGTGCGCTATCAGGTTTCGCCGGCCACCTTGCGCGCCGCCAACAATCTGAAGAGTGACGAGCTGAAAGTGGGTCAGCACCTGACTATTCCAGGCACCGAACTGGCGTCGAAAGAATGAACCAGGTATTGAACACGGCGCGCATCGAACTGCTCAGCCCACGGCTGGCGAACCAGATCGCCGCCGGTGAAGTGGTCGAGCGCCCGGCTTCGGTGATCAAGGAACTGCTGGAAAACAGCCTCGACTCCGGTGCCAAGCGTATCGATGTCGATGTCGAACAGGGCGGCGTCAAGCTGCTGCGGGTGCGTGACGATGGCAGTGGCATCTCTGCCGATGACCTGCCGCTGGCGCTGGCCCGGCACGCCACTAGCAAGATTCGCAATCTTGAAGATCTGGAACAGGTGATGAGCCTCGGGTTTCGGGGCGAAGCGCTGGCGTCGATCAGCTCTGTGGCGCGTCTGACCCTGACCTCGCGCACCCGCGATGCCGATCAGGCCTGGCAGGTGGAAACCGAAGGGCGTGACATGGCACCGCGCGTGCAGCCGGCTGCACACCCGGTTGGCACCTCGGTGGAAGTCCGCGACCTGTTTTTCAACACCCCGGCACGGCGCAAATTTCTCAAGACCGAAAAAACCGAATTCGATCACCTGCAAGAAGTGATCAAGCGTCTCGCGCTGGCGCGTTTCGACGTAGCGTTTCATTTGCGCCACAACGGCAAAACCATTCTCAGCCTGCACGAGGCCCACGATGATGCGGCCCGCGCACGGCGTGTGGCGGCGATCTGCGGTTCGGGTTTCCTTGAGCAGGCGTTGCCGATCGAGATCGAACGCAATGGCTTGCACCTGTGGGGTTGGGTCGGTTTGCCGACTTTCAACCGCAGTCAGGCGGACTTGCAGTATTTCTTTGTGAACGGTCGGGCGGTGCGCGACAAATTGGTGGCCCACGCCGTGCGCCAGGCTTATCGCGACGTGCTGTTCAACGGCCGGCATCCGACCTTCGCGCTGTTTTTCGAGGTAGACCCTGCAGCGGTCGACGTCAACGTGCACCCGACCAAGCATGAAGTGCGCTTTCGTGACGGGCGCATGGTTCACGATTTCCTGTATGGCACGTTGCACCGTGCGCTGGGCGATGTGCGTCCGGAAGACCAGTTGGCCGGCTCGGTCACCACGGCAATCGTTCGGCCCAGCGGAATCGAGGCGGGCGAATTCGGCCCGCAAGGCGAGATGCGTCTGGCCGCCAATGCGCTGCTCGAGCAGCCGCAGGCGCAACCGGCATTCAACACTGCGTCCGGCGCCAGCGCTGGCGGCGCTTATCAGTATCAATACACGCCGCGTCCGCAATCGACGGTGCCTGTCGCCGAGGCGCAAGCTGCCTACAAAGAGTTCTTCGCGCCGCTGCCGGAAGCCAATGCCAGCGCACTGCCGACCGGCCAGGAAGATATCCCGCCGCTCGGCTATGCACTGGCGCAGCTCAAGGGCATCTATATTCTGTCCGAGAACGCCCATGGCCTGGTGCTGGTGGATATGCATGCCGCCCACGAACGCATCATGTACGAGCGCCTGAAAATCGCCATGGCCAGCGAAGGCCTCAGTGGTCAGCCGTTGCTGGTGCCGGAGTCGCTGGCGGTGAGTCAGCGCGAGGCCGATTGCGCTGAAGAACACGCCGCGTGGTTCCAGCGGCTGGGCTTCGAATTGCAGCGGCTGGGCCCGGAAACTCTGGCGATCCGGCAGATTCCAGCATTGCTCAAGCAGGCGGAAGCCAATCGACTGGTCGGCGACGTGCTTTCGGATCTGATGGAATACGGCACCAGCGACCGCATTCAGGCGCACCTCAACGAACTGCTCGGCACCATGGCCTGCCACGGGGCGATCCGTGCCAACCGGCGCCTGGCCCTGCCGGAAATGAACGGCCTGCTGCGTGACATGGAGAACACCGAGCGCAGTGGTCAATGCAACCATGGCCGACCGACCTGGACCCAATTGGGCCTGGACGATCTGGACAAACTGTTCCTGCGCGGTCGTTGATGAGCCAGCTGCCTCCAGCGATTTTTCTGATGGGCCCGACCGCTGCGGGCAAGACAGATCTGGCCATCGAGCTGACCAAGGTGCTGCCGTGCGAATTGATCAGTGTCGACTCGGCGCTTGTTTATCGCGGCATGGACATCGGCACGGCCAAGCCTTCGAAAGCACTGCTAAACGAATACCCGCACCGGTTGATCGATATTCTCGACCCTGCCGAGGCGTATTCCGCTGCCGATTTCCGTCGCGACGCCCTGCAGGCCATGGCCGAAATCACTGCGCGGGGAAAGATCCCGCTGTTGGTCGGCGGCACGATGCTTTATTACAAGGCGTTGGTCGAAGGTCTGGCGGACATGCCGGCGGCCGATGCCCAGGTGCGCGCGCAAATAGAGGAAGAAGCGGCACGCCTCGGCTGGCAGGTGCTGCACGAGCAGTTGGCGCAAATCGATCCGGTGTCGGCAGCGCGCATTCATCCAAATGATCCGCAGCGCTTGAGTCGGGCGCTGGAAGTGTACCGAGTCAGCGGGCAGAGCATGACTGCCCTGCGCGAGCAACAATCTGCGCAAAGTACTGAAGCAGCCGCTTCTGGACGCCAACAATTACCCTATACTGTCGCGAACCTGGCCATTGCTCCGGCAAATCGCCAGGTTCTGCACCAGCGAATTGAACAAAGATTCACAAATATGTTGGAACAGGGGTTCATCGACGAGGTCGTAGCCCTGCGTAAAAGAAGTGACCTGCATTCGGGGTTGCCGTCTATACGTGCGGTAGGCTACCGCCAAGTCTGGGATTACCTGGACGGCAAGCTGACGTTGGCCCAGATGCAGGAGCGCGGCATCATCGCCACGCGCCAATTGGCCAAGCGCCAGTTTACCTGGCTGCGCAGCTGGGACGATTTGCACTGGCTGGACAGTCTTGATTGCGACAATCTGCCACGCGCCTTGAAATACCTTGGGACCATCTCCATATTGAGCTGAGTCCTTGCAATTGCCGTCTATCCTTGGGGGTGTGACGGCCAAAGCCATCTGAATTACCTATTTTTTATTATTGAATCCTTAAAGGAGTGCGGCACATGTCAAAAGGGCATTCGCTACAAGACCCTTACCTGAACACTTTACGTAAAGAGAAAGTCGGGGTTTCCATTTACCTGGTCAACGGTATCAAACTGCAAGGGACGATCGAGTCGTTCGACCAGTTCGTGATCCTGCTGAAAAACACCGTCAGCCAGATGGTCTACAAGCACGCTATCTCGACTGTCGTACCGGTTCGTCCAATTCGTCTGCCTAGCGCAACCGAAAACGAACAGGGCGACGCAGAGCCAGCTCCAGGTAACGCCTGATAGGAGACTCCTTTGTTCTTTGAGCGCCACGGTGGTGGTGAGCGAGTCATCCTCGTTCACTTGGATGGACAGGACCCTGAGGCGCGCGAAGATCCGCAGGAGTTTCAGGAGTTGGCTAATTCGGCCGGCGCCGAGACCGTTGCGTTTTTTAACGTGCCGCGTCATCGGCCAACCGCCAAATATCTGATCGGCAGCGGCAAGGTCGAAGAGCTACGCGACCTGGTCAAGGCTGAAGAAGCTGATCTGGTGATTTTCAATCACATTCTCACGCCCAGTCAGGAGCGCAACCTCGAACGTGTTTTCGAGTGCCGCGTGATCGACCGCACCGGGCTGATTCTCGATATTTTTGCCCAACGCGCACGCACCCATGAGGGCAAGCTGCAAGTCGAACTGGCCCAGCTTGACCACATGAGCACGCGGCTGGTTCGCGGCTGGACTCACCTTGAGCGTCAGGGTGGCGGCATCGGTATGCGCGGCCCGGGTGAAACCCAACTCGAAACCGACCGCCGTCTGTTGCGGGTTCGTCTGCGTCAGATCAAGGGCCGGCTGGAAAAAGTGCGCAGCCAGCGCGAGCAATCGCGCCGCGGCCGATCCCGTGCGGACATACCTACCGTTTCGCTGGTGGGCTACACCAACGCCGGCAAATCGACGCTCTTCAACAACGTGACGAAGTCCGACGTCTACGCGGCCGATCAACTGTTCGCCACGCTCGACCCGACCCTGCGCCGTCTGGAGCTTGACGACCTCGGTCCGATTGTTCTGGCCGACACCGTGGGTTTCATTCGTCACCTGCCGCACAAGCTCGTCGAGGCATTTCGGTCTACGCTCGAAGAGTCGAGCAATTCCGACCTGCTGCTGCACGTGATCGATGCGGCCGAACCGGATCGCATGTTGCAGATCGAGCAGGTGATGGTGGTGCTGGGCGAGATTGGCGCGCAGGACTTGCCGATCCTCGAGGTCTATAACAAACTCGATTTGCTCGAAGGTGTCGAGCCGCAGATCCAGCGCGATGCCGATGGCAAGCCGCAACGGGTCTGGCTTTCGGCGCGTGATGGCAGCGGTCTGGAACTGCTTGAACAGGCCATCGCCGAGTTGCTCGGCAGTGATTTGTTCGTTGGTACCTTGCGCCTGCCGCAACGATTCGCTCGACTGCGTGCGCAGTTCTTCGAACTCGGGGCGGTGCAGAAAGAAGAATACGATGAAGAGGGTGTCAGCCTGCTGGCCGTTCGTTTGCCCCGGATCGAGCTGAATCGATTGGTAAGCCGCGAAGGATTGCAGCCGATGGAATTCATCGAGCAACACACTTTGCAATAAAAGCCTGAAAAAGCGGTTGTGCCGCAACGGCAGGCATTCTGTAGCATTGGTCGGCGCGCCGTGGGTGCGTCTTTGCTTTATCAGATGGAGAGCGCTATGGCTTGGAATGAGCCGGGTGGCAACTCGAATAATCAGGATCCCTGGGGTGGCAAGCGCCGCAATAACGGCGACCGCAAGGGACCACCGGATCTCGACGAGGCCTTCCGAAAGCTGCAGGAAAGCCTGAACGGGTTGTTCGGTGGTGGTAAGAAACGCGGTGATGATGGCGGCGGGTCGGGCAGGAGCAGTGGCGGCTTCGGCGGCCTGCTCGGCATCGGCCTGGTGGTGCTGGCGGCTGTCTGGCTGTACAGCGCGGTCTACGTGGTGGACGAGCAGGAGCAAGCCGTGGTGCTGCGCTTCGGCAAGTACTACGAGACTGTTGGCCCGGGCCTGAACATCTACTTCCCGCCGATCGACAAGAAGTACATGGAAAACGTGACGCGCGAGCGTGCGTACTCCAAGCAGGGCCAGATGCTGACTGAAGACGAAAACATCGTCGAAGTGCCGCTGACCGTGCAGTACAAGATCAGCAACCTGCAGGACTTCGTGCTGAACGTCGATCAGCCGGAAATCAGCCTGCAGCACGCGACTGAAAGTGCCCTGCGTCACGTGGTCGGTTCCACCGCCATGGACCAGGTGCTCACCGAAGGTCGTGAATTGATGGCCAGCGAGATCAAGGAGCGTCTGCAACGTTTCCTCGATACCTATCGCACCGGTATCACCGTTACCCAGGTCAACGTGCAGAGCGCAGCGGCACCGCGTGAAGTACAGGAAGCCTTCGACGACGTGATCCGCGCCCGTGAAGACGAGCAGCGTTCGCGCAACCAGGCCGAAACCTACGCCAACGGCGTGGTGCCGGAAGCCCGTGGTCAGGCCCAGCGCATCATCGAAGATGCCAACGGTTACCGCGACGAAACGATCTCGCGCGCCAAGGGTGAGGCTGATCGCTTCACCAAGCTGGTAGCCGAATATCGCAAGGCACCTGAAGTCACCCGCGAGCGTCTGTACCTGGACACCATGCAGGAAGTCTTCAGCAACACCAGCAAGGTGCTTGTGACCGGTAACAAGAACGGCCAGAGCAATCTGCTCTACCTGCCGTTGGACAAAATGATCCAGAACAGCTCGGGTAATGCACCGGTGACCGGTTCGGCCGCCAGCAACAACACGGACGTCACGCCGCATGTCACTGACGTGCCGCAGACGCGTACAAGGGAGACCCGCTGATGAGCAATAAATCGCTGATCGCCCTGATCGTTGGCGTCGTCGTGGTACTGGTGGGCTGGAATTGCTTCTACATCGTCGCTCAGACCGAGCGCGCGGTGCTGCTGCAATTCGGTCGTGTGGTTCAGGCCGATGTCCAGCCGGGTTTGCATGTGAAGGTGCCTTACGTTAACCAGGTGCGCAAATTCGATGCGCGTCTGTTGACGCTGGATGCACCGACGCAGCGCTTCCTGACCCTGGAAAAGAAAGCCGTGATGGTCGATGCCTACGCCAAGTGGCGGGTGAAAGATGCCGAGCGCTTCTACACCGCGACTTCGGGTCTGAAGCAGATCGCCGACGAGCGTCTGTCCCGTCGTCTGGAATCCGGCCTGCGTGACCAGTTCGGTAAGCGCACCCTGCACGAAGTGGTGTCGGGTGAGCGTGATGCGCTGATGGCTGACATCACTGCATCGCTGAACAAGATGGCCGAAAAAGAGCTGGGTATCGAAGTGGTCGATGTCCGGGTCAAGGCGATCGATCTGCCGAAAGAAGTGAACCGCAGTGTGTTCGAGCGTATGAGCACCGAGCGTGAGCGTGAAGCTCGCGAGCACCGCGCCAAGGGTAACGAGCTGGCCGAAGGCATCCGTGCCGACGCCGATCGTCAGCGCCGCGTGCTGCTGGCCGAAGCCTATCGTGAATCCGAAGAGGTTCGCGGTGATGGTGACGCCCAGGCTGCTGCGATCTACTCCAAGGCCTACGGCCAGGATCAGGAATTCTACGGTTTCTACCGTAGCCTGCGTGCCTACCGTGAAAGCTTCGCGAACAAATCCGACGTCCTGGTCCTCGACCCAAGCAGCGACTTCTTCCGCTACCTGGAAAAAGCCAAACCTTGACACGGCGTTGACCTGAATCATTCCGCCCGGCGGCTAAAACCTCGGGCGGGGTGATCCTTTCGGAAAACGTGTGTATGATGCGGCAGCCGGGAAATTCCCGGCTTTTTTGCGTCTGCACGTTTGATTGCTGTTTTTGTTGCAGGCATCGGGTTTGAACGGCCCGAGCGTTTTTCGAGGAAAGTGATGGGCGAAGCCAGTAACAGGCCTTTCGCTGCGTCGTTCATGCGCGTGCGTTTTGAACGCCCCGGTCATTTTCTGCTTCACTCAAGGCTCGCCCTCGTGCTGGCCGCCCGGATCAAAGGGGAATGGCGTAATGGCAACGGTAGACCGCTGGCTGCTGCCAGATGGCATCGAAGAAGTACTGCCACCGGAGGCGGCGCGCATTGAAGTCGCGCGTCGTCAGGTGTTGGATCTGTTCCAGAGCTGGGGTTACGAATTCGTCGTGACTCCCCATATCGAGTACCTGGAATCCCTGCTGACCGGCGCGGGCCAGGACCTGGATCTGCGTACCTTCAAGGTCATCGACCCGCAATCGGGCCGGCAGATGGGTTTCCGTGCCGATATCACGCCGCAGGTTGCGCGCATCGATGCGCACACTCTGCGCCGCGAAGGCCCTAGCCGTCTGTGCTACGCCGGCAGCGTACTGCACGCCCAGCCACGTGCATTGTCCTCCTCGCGCAGCCCGATCCAGTTGGGCGCCGAGTTGTACGGCGACGCCAGCCCGAGCAGCGACGTCGAAGTCATCAGTCTGATGCTGGCCATGCTGCAACTGGCCGATGTACCGGACGTGCACATGGACCTCGGACATGTTGGCATCTACCGTGGTCTGGCGCGCGCCGCGGGTCTGTCCGGTGAAGTCGAGCAGCAGCTGTTCGACGCCCTGCAGCGCAAGGCCATCGATGAAGTGATTACCCTGACCGAAGGCCTGCCGGCCGATCTGTCCGGCATGCTGCGCGCATTGGTTGATCTGTGCGGTGGGCGGGAAGTGTTGAGCGCTGCCCGCGAGCGTCTGGCCAATGCGCCCGCGCCGGTTCTGGCGGCGCTGGAAGACTTGCTGGCGATCGCCGAGCGTCTGTCCGTGCGCTTCCCGCAGCTGCCGCTGTATTTCGACCTCGGCGAGTTGCGCGGCTACCACTACCACACCGGTGTGGTGTTCGCCGTGTTCGTGCCCGGCGTTGGCCAGTCCATCGCTCAGGGCGGTCGTTACGATGACATCGGCGCCGACTTCGGTCGCGCCCGTCCGGCGACTGGTTTCTCTACCGATTTGAAAACCCTGGTGACCCTGGGGCGTGCTGAGATCGAGCTACCGTCTGGCGGTATCTGGATGCCTGACAGTACGGATGCGGCACTCTGGCAGCAGGTTTGCCAGTTGCGCAGTGAGGGTCAGCGTGTCGTTCAGGCCTTGCCTGGACAACCTTTGGCCGCCGCCCGTGATGCGGACTGCGACCGGCAATTGATTCAGCAGAACGGGCTTTGGCAAGTATCGCCACTGGCTTCTTGAGTTTTCCTGCCGGCCATCGCCGGCACCAAGTTTGCGCGAATGAGGACAAGTGTTATGGGTAAGAATGTCGTAGTCCTGGGCACCCAGTGGGGTGATGAGGGCAAAGGCAAGATCGTTGATCTGCTGACCGAACATGCTGCCGCCGTAGTGCGCTACCAGGGTGGCCACAACGCGGGCCACACGCTGGTGATCGACGGCGAGAAAACCGTTTTGCACCTGATTCCGTCGGGCGTGCTGCGCGAAGGCGTGCAATGCCTGATCGGCAACGGCGTGGTGGTTGCACCTGACGCCCTGCTGCGCGAGATCACCAAGCTGGAAGAGAAAGGCGTACCGGTGCGCGAGCGCCTGCGCATCAGCCCGTCCTGCCCGCTGATCCTGTCCTTCCACGTCGCGCTGGACCAGGCTCGTGAAAAGGCCCGTGGCGAGCTGAAGATCGGCACCACCGGTCGCGGCATCGGCCCTGCTTACGAAGATAAAGTTGCCCGTCGTGGCCTGCGTGTCGGCGACCTGCTGAACATGCCGCGCTTCGAAGACAAGCTGCGTGAGCTGGTGGATTACCACAACTTCATGCTGGTCGGTTACTACAAAGAGCCAGCCATCGAGTTCGAAAAAACTCTGGCCGAGTGCAAAGAATACGCTGAGCTGCTCAAGCCGCTGATGCTCGACGTGACTGCCGAACTGCACGACCTGCGTCGCGCCGGCAAGGACATCATGTTCGAAGGCGCACAAGGTTCGTTGCTCGACATCGACCACGGCACCTACCCGTACGTGACCAGCTCCAACACCACCGCTGGTGGCGTAGCGACCGGTTCGGGCGTTGGTCCGATGTTCCTCGATTACATCCTGGGCATCACCAAGGCGTACACCACCCGCGTCGGTTCCGGCCCGTTCCCGACCGAACTGTTCGATGACGTGGGTGCGCACCTGGCCAAGCAAGGCCACGAGTTCGGCGCCACCACCGGCCGTGCCCGTCGTTGTGGCTGGTTCGACGCCGTCATCCTGCGTCGCGCGATCGACGTGAATAGCATCTCGGGCATCTGCCTGACCAAGCTGGACGTACTCGACGGTCTGCAAACCATCAACATCTGCGTTGGCTACAAAGACGCGCAGGGCAACGCAGTTGCTCCGACTGACGCAGACAGCTACGTCGGCCTGCAGCCGGTGTACGAAGAAGTGCCGGGCTGGAGCGAGTCGACCGTGGGTGCCAAGACCCTGGAAGAGCTGCCGGCCAATGCTCGCGCCTACATCAAGCGCGTCGAAGAGTTGATCGGCGCACCGATCGACATTATTTCGACGGGCCCGGACCGCAACGAAACCATCGTTCTGCGTCATCCGTTTGCTTGATAAGTCGTTGATGTAGAAAACAAAGGCCCCTTAATCGGGGCCTTTGTCGTTTATGCCTGTTGGACGGCATGACCTTTGCTGTAAATCTGGCTACAAGAGTGCCATCAAATTAATGGCGTCAACGTAGAGGGATTTAAAGTGTCAGCCGTTCTCTCACTGTTACAAAGCCGTTTGCTGCGACCGGTGTTCGTTACCCTTGGTATCGCCCTTTTGGTGCAGGTGTTGGTGGCCGTTGCCCTGACGCGGAGCACCGTCACGGCGCTGGAAGCCGATCTGGCCGTGCGCCTGGGAGCCGACAGTCAAAAGCTCTCCGGTGAGCTGGAGCAGGCCGGGCGTGAAGTCACTTCCAGTCTTGATGCTTTGTCGGCCAGCACTCGTCAGCGTCTGACCGCCGGTTTGTCTGCGCGCCTCAAAGAAGAGCAGGCGCAACTGCGTGCCACGCTGGAAAAGGATCTGAAGGATTCGGCTAACGACATGGCGCAGTTGCTTGCGTCCGTAGCGCCACGTGCCATGTGGGACAGTGACGTACCAACGCTATCGGAGTTCGCTCGCCGCGCCCAGCGCAACCCCAACGTGCTGTTCGTCGTCTATGACGACGCCACTGGCCAGCACCTGACCCGTTACCTCAATCGTGAAAACCCGATCAACAAGGCCTTGCTGGAAAAAGGTCAGGGCGAGCGTGCGCTGGACAAAGTGCTGGATGCGGCGAAAAACGATCCATCGGTCTACTACCTCGAAGCCTCGATCAATCCCAATGGCGTGGAAATCGGCAAGGTGCTGATGGGTGTTTCCACGGCCTCGGTGGAAACTGATCTGGCCGAACTCGACAAACGCTTCCTGGCGCTGATTGCCAGCAGCGATCAACTGGTCGGCGACAGCCTCAAAGGTGCGGCGGCGGACAGCGCCAAAGCGATGCAGGCGCGCCTGCAATCGGCGCAAGCCACCGCCGGCGAAATGAAAGCCAACACCGCGCAAACCGTTCAGGAGGCAGCTGCGACATTGCGCTGGCGCATCGGCCTGGGCCTGGCACTGGTCGGTTGCGGCGTGCTGCTTTTGCTGGCCGTGGTGCTCGGTCATCGGGTAGTCAATCGCCTGAAAATGCTCAACGCGGCGATGGACGATCTGGCGGCGGGCGAGGGCGATCTGACCAAGCGTGTGCAGATCAACAGCAAGGATGAAATCGGCGACATGGCTTCGGCGGTCAACCGCTTTGTGGACAAGTTGCAGCCGATCGTGCGCGAGGCGGGCGATGTTGCTCAGCGCACCGGCGTCGAGATTGGCGCAATGACGCTGCGCAATGCCGGCGCTGATGCGGCAGCCGGCATGCAGCGCGATGAAGTTGCCGAGAGCCTGCGTGCGTTGTCGCAAATGGCCGACGAGGCGCAATCGGAAAGCCATGCGATGCAGGCCGCACTCAAGCAAGTGGTGGAAATCCGTCAAGCAACCGATGAAAACACCCGCACCTCGGCCAGGGTCGGCGGCCTGATCGAAGCGCTGGCCGGGCAGGTCGACACCGGGGCGAAAGTCATCGAGCGGCTGGCACAGCAGAGTGAGCAGATCGAAGTGGTGCTGACGGTGATCCACGGTATCGCCGAGCAAACCAACCTGCTGGCCTTGAACGCAGCGATTGAGGCGGCGCGCGCGGGAGAGACCGGGCGTGGGTTCGCCGTGGTCGCCGACGAAGTGCGTGCATTGGCGAGCAAGACACAAAGCTCGACGGGCGATATTCAGGCGCACATCGTCGCGTTGCAGCAGGGCGCACGGGAGGCGGTCGAGGCGATTGGCCAGGCGGGACGGCAGGCCAGTGAAGGATTGCTGGTGCTGCGTGACAGCGCACGACTGCAGCAATCGGTACAAGCCTCGGTTGAGCAAGTGCACGCGGCGATCGGCCTGGCAACGCAGGCGGCAGCGCATCAGGCGCAGGGGGCGCAGGCTGTACGTGGGCGAGTCGAGACGATTCATGCGCAGGCCGAGAAAGCGGCGCAGGCAGTGGTGGAGACGACGGCCAGTGGCAAGGTGCTGGATGGTCTGGCGGCGCAGCTCAAGGCGAGCTTGGGGCAGTTCAGGGCTTAAGATCAGAAGATCGCAGCCTGCGGCAGCTCCTACAGGGAAACGCACCATCCTGTAGGGGCTGCCGCAGGCTGCGATCTTTTAGCGGCTCAGATACATCCGCGTCGTCAACAGATACACCGGCAACCCGGAAACCAGAATCAACAACGCCGCATAAGGCGCCGCCGCCGCAAACTCGACATTCGCCGTATGCGCCCAGACCTCGGTCGCCAGCGTATTCAGTCCGGTCGGGCTGAGTAGCAATGTTGCGGTCAATTCTTTCATCGCATCAAGGAACACCAGCGCAAACGCCGCGCCCAGTGCCGGGAAAATAATCGGCAGGGTTATCCGGCAAAATGCCGTGAATGACGACGCGCCCAGCGTCCGCGCCGCTTCTTCGAGCTGCGGTGCAGCCTTGTTCAGCGCCGTACGAATCGGCGCTTGCGCCAATGGCAGAAACAGCAGCGCATAGGCGATCAGCAGCAGTCCCGAGGTCTGATACAGCACTGGCACGTAGTGCAGGGCGAAATACACCAGCGTCAGCGCAATCACCAACCCCGGCAGCGCGTGCAGCAGATACGGCAAACGTTCGGCCCAGATCGCCAACTGCCCTTTATAGCGCACCACCAGCAGGCCGACCGGCACGGCCAGCACCAGGCACAACGCCGCGCCACCCAGCGACAATGCCAGCGATGACAGCAGCGCTTCGGTGATCGCCGCTACCGGGAACGCCGCCGATGAGCCGACCGCCAGCCAGTAGGCCAGCATTCCCAGCGGAACGCCGCTGCCGATAATCGCCAGCACCAGGCAATACAACTGACCGAGCGCTGCCCACGGCCCAAGCTTGACCTGCTCAGCCCGCCGCGCCGCGCCCTGGCCGGTGCGCACATGCCGGCCCTTGCCGCGCACGCGCAACTCCAGCCACAACAGCAGCAGACACAGCGCCAGCAATACTGCCGAAAGCATTGCCGCGTTGGCGTTGCTGAATTCCAGCTCGAATTGCTGATAAATGGCCGTGGTAAAGGTTTGCAGGCCGATGATCGACAGTGCGCCGAATTCCACCAGCATGTGTAGCGCAATCAACAGTGAACCGGCCAGCAGGGATGGCCACAGCAGTGGCAGGGTGACGCGGAAAAACACGCCCCAGCGATTCTGCCCCAGCGTGCGTGCGGACTCTTCGAGAGAGGGATCGAGATTGCGCAGGGTTGCCGCGACCGGCAGAAAAATCAGTGGGTACTTCGACAGGCTCATCACCAGAATCGCCCCGCCGAGGCCTTCGAACTGCGCACTCAGCGACACCCAGGTAAAGCTGCTGACAAACGCCGGCACCGCAAACGGCAGGCACAGAACCACGCCCCATAACCGACGGCCCGACAGATTGCTGCGTTCCAGCAGCCACGCCAGCGACAGACCTATCACGGCGCAGGTAACCGTCACGCCGACCATCAGTGCCAAGGTGTTGCGCAACAGGCCGAACACATACGGGCGCCACAGCAAATGCAGCGCCTCGGCCCAGCCGGCCTGCCAGGCTTTCAGTCCGACATAGGCCAATGGCAGCAGGCTCATGACCACCAGTAGCAATACCGGCAGCACCAGCCAGATCGACGGCCGTTTGCGTCGTGGCACGTAACCCCCGCGCGCGGCGGGGGCCGATAACGATGCTGCCATCAGTTCAGACCAACTTCGCGTTCCAGTTCCAAGGCTTCTTCTGCGTTGCCCAGATCCGCCGGAGTGACGTTCGGCGCTTCCAGTTCGCTGAACGGCTTGAGGCCGCGATCCGATTCCATGCCTTTGTGCAGCGGATATTCGGCGGTGGTCTGAGTGATCACGCGCTGTCCTTCTTCGCTGGCCATGAAGGCGAGGAATTGCTGGGCTTCTCTTGGGTGTTTACTGGATTTCAGCACGGCAGCGCTGGACACGGTGATCAGACCGCCAGCGTCGCCGCCGGTGAAATAATGCAGCTTGGAATCCAGCTTGCCCTTCTCGCGCTGCAGGGCGAACCAGTAGTAGTTGTTCACCAGCACGGTGGCGACTTCACCATTTTCCACGGCTTTGAGCGCGACCATGTTGTTGCTGTACGTCTTGCCGAACGCGCGCAGGCCGGTCAGCCATTCTTCAGCAGCGTCACGACCGTGCAGTTTGATGATCGCAACGGCCTGTTCCTGGAAGGCACCACTGGTCGGGACGAAGCCGACCTTGCCTTGCCACTGTGGCTCGGAGAATTCCATCACCGATTTCGGCAGGTCTTTTTCATCGATCAGTTTCGGGTTGAACGCGACCACGCGTACGCGAGCGGTAACGCCTATCCACGTGCCGTTGGCGGCGACGTATCTTTCCGGCAGAACTGCCAGCGTGGCGTCATCGGCCTTGGCCAACAGGCCCTGTTCGCCGAGGTTGTTCAGTGGCGGCGATTCTTCGGTGTAGATCACGTCGGCGGGGGAGCGATCGCCTTCTTCGACGATCTGGCTGGCGAGCTGGTTGCTGCTGCCTTTGCGCACGTTGACGTGAATGCCGGTCTTGGCTTCGAAAGCCTTGGCAATCGCGTCGCCGACTTCCTTGTGCTGGCCGTTGTAGAGAGTCAGGGAAACCGCATCGGCAGCCTGGGTGAGGGGAGTGGCGAGTGCCAGGCCGAGGAGGGTGAAGGTCAGGCCTCGGCGCAGGGTATTTCGAAACGTCATTCGCAGGGTTCCTCACTGTCGCATTGCAAAAACTTGCAACAATGATAAACGATATTGTTTCTCAAGTGCGCCTTGTGGGGCGACTGGTGATCCTGTAGGGATGGCAAAATTCAGGAAGCCAGAAACGCAAAAACCCGCTTTCGCGGGTTTCTGTGAAATCCAAGGTCAGAACCTTGAATTTGAATTGGTGCCCAGAAGAAGACTCGAACTTCCACGACCGTAAGGTCACCAGCACCTGAAGCTGGCGTGTCTACCAATTTCACCATCTGGGCAATCATCGCAAGCGTTGCCGCTGTTGATGTGGCGCACTATACGGAGGCGTTTTTGATCTGTAAACCCCTGATTTGGTTTTAATAAATCAGCGTGAACAAAAGCTTTCCCGCACATGCAAAAAACCCGCTTTCGCGGGTTTTGTGTGAGTCTTGAAACTGATCTAGTCTCAAACTCGAAATTGGTGCCCAGGAGAAGACTCGAACTTCCACGACCGTAAGGTCACCAGCACCTGAAGCTGGCGTGTCTACCAATTTCACCACCTGGGCATCATCGAAAGCGCTTGTGCGTCGTCGATGGCGCGCACTATACGGAGCGTCTTTTTAACTGTAAACCCCTGCCGCAGAAAAAACTGAATTTTTTTACCAGCGGCGTTCAAAACGGTATCGGAGCGTCGATACAGGGCCTTGCAAAGCCTTATAGAAGCGGAAATTTCCCGTTTCCCGGCGCCTATGCCAAACTAACCCGCATATAGACAAGGTGAAAACTCTCTAATGGCCGATTGGCAGTCCCTCGATCCCGAGGCCGCTCGTGAAGCGGAAAAATACGAAAACCCTATTCCCAGCCGCGAACTGATCCTGGCGCACCTCGCCGATCGGGGTTCGCCTGCTGCCCGCGAGCAACTGGTCGAAGAGTTTGGTCTGACCACTGAAGACCAGATCGAGGCCCTGCGCCGCCGCTTGCGCGCCATGGAGCGCGACGCTCAATTGATCTACACCCGCCGTGGCACTTATGCGCCGGTGGACAAGCTCGACCTGATTCTCGGCCGCATCAGTGGTCACCGTGACGGTTTCGGCTTCCTGGTGCCGGACGATGGCAGCGACGACCTGTTCATGAGCCCGGCGCAAATGCGTCTGGTATTCGATGGTGACCGTGCGCTGGCTCGGGTTTCCGGGCTCGACCGTCGTGGTCGCCGCGAGGGCGTGATCGTTGAAGTAGTGTCCCGCGCGCACGAAACCATTGTTGGCCGCTACTTCGAAGAAGGCGGAATCGGTTTCGTGGTTGCCGACAATCCGAAAATCCAGCAGGAAGTACTTGTTACGCCGGGCCGCAACGCCAACGCTCAGATCGGTCAGTTCGTCGAGGTGAAAATCACCCACTGGCCGACGCCTCGTTTCCAGCCGCAAGGCGATGTGGTCGAAGTGGTCGGCAATTACATGGCGCCGGGCATGGAAATCGATGTCGCCCTGCGCACCTACGACATTCCGCACGTCTGGCCTGAAGCGGTTGTGAAGGAAGCCGCCAAGCTCAAGCCGGAAGTTGAAGAAAAGGACAAAGAGAAGCGCATCGACCTGCGCCATTTGCCGTTCGTCACCATCGACGGCGAAGATGCCCGCGACTTCGACGATGCGGTCTACTGCGAAGCCAAACCGGGCAAGCTGCGTCTGTTTTCCGGTGGCTGGAAGTTGTACGTGGCGATTGCCGACGTTTCCAGCTACGTGAAGATCGGCTCGGCGCTGGACAACGAAGCTCAGGTTCGCGGCAACTCGGTGTACTTCCCCGAGCGCGTGATTCCGATGCTGCCCGAGCAACTGTCCAACGGCCTGTGCTCGCTGAACCCGCAAGTTGATCGTCTGGCCATGGTCTGCGAGATGACCATCTCCAAGTCCGGCGAAATGACCGACTACTGCTTCTATGAGGCGGTGATCCATTCCCACGCTCGTCTGACCTATAACAAGGTCAGCGCGATGCTGGAAACGCCGAAGGCTACCGAAGCGCGCAAACTGCGCGGTGAGTACACCGACGTCGTGCCGCACCTCAAACAGCTCTACGCTTTGTACAAGGTGTTGCTTGCCGCCCGTCACGTCCGTGGCGCGATCGATTTTGAAACCCAGGAAACCCGGATTATCTTCGGCTCCGAGCGCAAGATCGCCGAAATCCGCCCGACCGTGCGCAACGATGCGCACAAGCTGATCGAGGAATGCATGCTGGCCGCCAACGTGGCCACCGCCGAATTCCTCAAGAAGCACGAAATTCCTGCGCTCTATCGCGTTCACGCCGGTCCGCCACCGGAGCGTCTGGAAAAACTGCGGGCTTTCCTGGGTGAGCTCGGCCTGTCCCTGCACAAAGGCAAGGACGGTCCGTCGCCAAAGGATTACCAGGCCTTGCTCGCCAGCATCAAGGACCGTCCGGATTTCCACCTGATCCAGACCGTGATGCTGCGTTCGTTGAGCCAGGCGGTGTACAGCGCTGAAAACGACGGCCACTTCGGCCTGAATTACGAAGCGTATACCCACTTCACCTCGCCGATCCGTCGTTATCCGGACCTGCTCACGCACCGCGCGATCCGCAGCGTGATCCATTCCAAACAGGACACCCCGCACGTCCGTCGTGCCGGTGCGATGACCATTCCGAAAGCGCGCATCTATCCGTACGACGAAGCGGCGCTGGAGCAACTCGGCGAGCAATGCTCGATGAGCGAACGCCGCGCCGACGAAGCGACCCGCGACGTAGTCAATTGGCTCAAGTGCGAGTTCATGAAAGATCGCGTCGGCGAGTCGTTCCCGGGCGTGATTACCGCCGTGACCGGTTTCGGCCTGTTCGTCGAGCTGACCGATATCTACGTCGAAGGCTTGGTGCATGTCACCGCGCTGCCGGGCGATTACTACCACTTCGATCCTGTGCATCACCGCTTGGCGGGCGAGCGCACCGGTCGCAGCTTCCGTCTTGGCGACACGGTTGAAGTGCGGGTCATGCGCGTCGACCTCGACGAGCGCAAGATCGACTTCGAAATGGCGGAGAAAACCATCAGCGCGCCGATCGGCCGCAAGAAACGTGGCACCGAAACCGCTGCGCCTGCTGCCAAGGCTGCGGAAGAAAAGGCACCAGCGAAAACCGCCAGCCGTCGTCCGGCCAAGGAAAAGGGTGCCGAAGCCTATCGCCCGAGCGATGCCGTGGCGAAAAACGCCGAGCTGCGCAAAAGCCGTGAATTGAAGAAGGCCTTGCTGGCCGATGCGAAAAACGGTGGTAAAGCGGCGTCCGGGGGAAAGACCGGGCGGTCGGCGCCTGACAGGGCGACCGACGGCAAGCCGGCCAAACCGAGCAAACACCGTAAGGGCCCGCCAAAAGCGGGTTCCGCTCCAGCCAAGAGTGGCGGGGCGCGTAAACCGAAGGCGAAGTCATGAGTCAGTTGGAAAAAATCTACGGCGTTCACGCGGTAGAAGCGTTATTGCGTCACCACCCCAAGCGCGTCAAGCAGATCTGGCTGGCGGAAAGCCGCAACGATCCGCGTGTGCAGACGCTGGTCGAGCTGGCCAACGAAAACCGTGTTCAGGTCGGTCAGGCCGAGCGTCGCGAAATGGATGCCTGGGTTGAAGGCGTGCATCAGGGCGTGGTTGCGGAAGTCAGTCCGAGCCAGGTCTGGGGCGAAGCAATGCTCGACGAGTTGCTCGATCGCACCGAAGGTGCGCCGTTGCTGCTGGTGCTCGACGGCGTAACCGATCCGCACAACCTCGGCGCCTGCCTGCGTTCGGCCGATGCGGCTGGTGCGCTGGCGGTGATCGTGCCGAAGGACAAGTCAGCCACGCTGACTCCGGTTGTACGTAAAGTCGCTTGTGGCGCTGCGGAAGTGATTCCGCTGGTGGCTGTGACCAACCTGGCGCGCACTCTGGAAAAACTCCAGCAGCGCGGCTTGTGGGTAGTCGGCACCGCTGGGGAAGCCGAGGTCAGCATTTATGACCAGGACCTGACCGGCCCGACCATCCTGATCATGGGCGCCGAAGGCAAAGGCATGCGTCGCCTGACCCGCGAGCACTGCGACTATCTGGTGAACCTGCCGATGGCTGGCAGCGTCAGCAGCCTCAACGTCTCGGTCGCCACTGGCGTGTGCCTGTTCGAAGCCCAGCGCCAGCGCGGCGCAAAAGCCAAGGCTACTGCGAAGAAGTCCTGACCTGCTGCAAATCCCCTGTAGGAGCTGTCGAGTGAAACGAGGCTGCGATCTTTTGATCTTGCTTTGAAAAAATCAAAGTCAAAAGATCGCAGCCTTCGGCAGCTCCTACACAAGTCGCCCGATGGTTGTTCAAATAATCACCAATTGCCTTGCGCCCCCGCAGTCCCTTCTCTACAATTGCGCCCCTTGCTGTGACGGCAGGCACGCATGTGCCCCGCGCCAGCAAGTCCATAAGTGTCATTCACTCCTTGTCTGACCGTTTTTGAGCGGCAGGCTACAACCCGTAAGGAGCATTCATGCGTCATTACGAAATCATCTTTCTGGTCCACCCGGATCAGAGCGAGCAAGTCGGCGGCATGGTTGAGCGTTACACCAAGCTGATCGAAGAAGACGGCGGCAAAATCCACCGTCTGGAAGATTGGGGCCGTCGTCAACTGGCCTACGCAATCAACAATGTTCACAAGGCTCACTACGTGATGCTGAACGTTGAGTGCACTGGCAAGGCCCTGGCCGAGCTGGAAGACAACTTCCGCTACAACGATGCAGTGATCCGTAACCTGGTCATCCGTCGCGACGAAGCCGTTACCGGCCAGTCCGAGATGCTCAAGGCTGAAGAAAACCGCAGTGAGCGCCGTGAGCGTCGCGACCGTCCTGAGCACGAAGGCGCCGAAGGCACCGACAGTGATGACAGCGACAACAGCGATAACGCTGACGAGTAATCCACGGACCTTATTAAGGAGCCTATCAAATGGCACGTTTCTTCCGTCGTCGTAAATTCTGCCGCTTCACCGCTGAAGACGTGAAAGAGATCGATTACAAAGATCTCAACACTCTGAAAGCTTACGTATCCGAGACCGGCAAAATCGTTCCAAGCCGCATCACCGGTACCAAAGCTCGTTATCAGCGTCAGCTGGCCACCGCTATCAAGCGCGCCCGCTTCCTGGCCCTGCTGGCCTACACCGACAGCCACGGCCGCTGAGACCGGGCAGTCGACAAGTAGCAAAGGATTGAATGCATGCGCGCCTTAGCTGAGTTCATCATGCGAGGCCGAATGCAGGCCACTCTCGTGGTGGCCGGATGTGCAACATTGCCGTTGTTGTATTGGTTGGGTGCTGCCGCCGGGAGCCTTGTGCTGCTGCGGCGCGGATTGACGGACGCCCTTGGCGTTCTGTCACTGGGACTGCTGCCGGCCTTGATCTGGTGGCTGTATGCCGACGACCCACGGGCACTTCTGGTGCTGCTGGGGTCTTCGGGGCTTGCGTTGGTTTTGCGCGCAAGCGAATCCTGGGTCCGCACGCTGCTGGTCAGCGTAGTGATCGGAGTGGTGTTTTCAGTGGTGCTCGGGGTCGCGTTTGCGGCCCAGATCGAGATGCTCGCACAGGCCCTTATAAAGGTCATGCCGGCACTCCTCGGTGAGACCTACAAGCAATTGTCGGTCGATGAGCAAGCGCGTTTTGCGTCCCTGATTGCACCGGTCCTGACCGGACTGATTGCGGCCTTGTTGCAGATCGTCAGCGTGCTGAGCCTGATTGTCGGGCGGCATTGGCAGGCGTTGTTGTACAACCCGGGTGGTTTTGGTCGCGAGTTTCGCGCCATCCGCATCCCGCTGGGGCCGGCGATGTTACTGCTGGCGTTGATGCTTCTGGGCCCGAATCTCGGTGCACAGATGGCCATGTTGACGCCGTTGTGCAGTGTACCGCTGGTGTTCGCCGGGCTGGCCCTGATTCACGGGCTGGTCGGGCAGAAGCGACTGGCCGGTTTCTGGCTGGTGGGGTTGTACGTCACGCTGCTGTTGTTCATGCAGCTGATCTATCCGTTGCTCGTGGTTCTGGCCATTGTTGACAGCCTGATTGATTTTCGCGGTCGTCATGTGTCGAAAGACACCGACAGCGCGAACGGTGAAGGTTAAAAGTTAGAGGATTTTCACATGCAACTGATCCTTCTGGAAAAAATCGCCAACCTGGGCAACCTGGGCGACAAAGTAAACGTTAAGGCCGGTTACGGCCGTAACTACCTGCTGCCTTTCGGCAAGGCTACCGCTGCGACCGCTGCCAACCTGGCTGCGTTCGAAGAGCGTCGCGCCGAGCTGGAAAAAGCCGCTGCAGACCGTAAGGCATCGGCTGAAAGCCGTGCTGCCCAACTGGCCGAGCTGGAAGTGACCATCACTGCCACCGCTGGCGACGAAGGCAAGCTGTTCGGTTCGATCGGTACTCACGACATCGCTGATGCACTGACCGCTTCCGGCGTTGAAGTGCAGAAGAGCGAAGTTCGTCTGCCGAACGGCACCATCCGCAACGTGGGTGAATTCGACGTGGCTGTGCACCTGCACGCCGAAGTTGAAGCCACCGTACGCGTTGTCGTGGTAGCAGCTTAAGCAACATCGATCGGCTGGCGGCTTGTCCGTCAGACGGTTAACATCGGGCACGATCCTGTTTACAGGTCGTGCCCTTTGTCTTTCTGAATTCCCTGCTTTTCACTAATACTCAAGTGGCCATGAACGATATCTCCGCTCCCGAGCAATACGATCTGCAAACCGCTGCCCTGAAGGTGCCGCCGCATTCCATCGAGGCCGAACAGGCTGTACTCGGTGGTCTGATGCTGGACAACAACGCCTGGGAACGCGTGCTTGATCAAGTCTCCGACGGCGATTTCTATCGACATGACCACCGCCTGATCTTCCGCGCGATCGCCAAACTGGCCGACCAGAACTCGCCGATCGACGTCGTGACCCTTGCCGAGCAACTGGACAAGGAAGGTCAGACATCGCAGGTGGGCGGCCTTGGCTATCTCGGTGAACTGGCGAAAAACACGCCGTCGGTCGCCAACATCAAGGCCTATGCGCAGATTGTCCGCCAACGTGCGACCTTGCGCCAACTGATCGGCATCAGCACCGAAATTGCCGACAGCGCGTTCAACCCTGAAGGCCGCACCGCCGAAGAAATCCTCGACGAAGCCGAACGGCAGATTTTCCAGATCGCCGAAGCGCGGCCAAAAACCGGCGGGCCGGTCGGTGTCAACGACTTGCTGACCAAGGCCATCGACCGTATCGATACCCTGTTCAACACTGCAGACGCGATCACCGGCCTCTCCACCGGTTACACCGATCTCGACGAGAAGACCAGCGGCTTGCAGCCGTCCGACCTGATCATCGTTGCCGGCCGTCCGTCGATGGGTAAAACCACCTTCGCGATGAACCTGGTGGAAAATGCCGTGTTGCGCAGCGAGAAGGCTGTCCTGGTTTACTCCCTCGAGATGCCAGGCGAATCGCTCATCATGCGTATGCTGTCCTCGCTCGGCCGTATCGACCAGACCAAGGTGCGTTCCGGCCAGCTCGAAGACGATGACTGGCCGCGCCTGACTTCGGCGGTCAATCTGCTTAACGATCGCAAACTGTTCATCGATGACACCGCCGGTATCAGCCCGTCGGAAATGCGCGCGCGGACCCGGCGTCTGGTGCGTGAACATGGCGACGTCGGTCTGATCATGATCGACTATCTGCAACTGATGCAGATCCCCGGTTCCAGCGGTGACAACCGCACCAACGAAATTTCCGAGATCTCGCGGTCCCTGAAAGCCCTGGCCAAGGAATTCAACTGCCCGGTGGTCGCCCTGTCGCAGCTCAACCGTTCCCTCGAACAGCGCCCCAACAAGCGCCCGGTGAACTCCGACTTGCGTGAATCGGGCGCAATCGAGCAGGACGCCGACGTGATCATGTTCGTTTACCGCGACGAGGTGTATCACCCGGAAACCGAGCACAAGGGCATCGCCGAAATCATCATCGGCAAGCAGCGTAACGGCCCGATCGGCTTTATCCGCCTGGCGTTCATCGGCAAATACACCCGTTTCGAAAACCTTGCGCCGGGCAGCTACAACTTCGACGACGACGAGTAAAAGGCTGGCCGAAACCCGTCGGCCAGCACTCGCCTCATTCAGCTCGCACTTGTGCCGGCGGCTTGCTCGTCAGCGACACTGGCCTTGTATTGCTCCAGTTCCTGGCGACTCAGTTTTTCCATCAGGGCCGCTTCCTCGATCATCCATTCTGCCTGCATCGTTTTTGATTGCGCGTCGTAGTCGGCGAACGACAATTCATTCGCCGAAAATGACTCGTCGAGGGCTGCCTGACGATCCTGGAACGGCTGGCGTTGGGTTTCGAAGTTTTCCTGAAATTTATGGGTCAGGTATGTTTGCCAGAACTCCCTCGAGACCAATGCCTGAAACTCCTCGGCTGAGTTATCCCGCGCAATGACGGTTTGGTAAGCACTTTCCATTTGCGCTTTGGAGACGCCCGCCAGGTGGGCAAACCCCATTTCTTCCGGTTGCCCGGGCAGTTGCAGGCGGTCTTTCAGACCATGGCGATAAAACAGCCTGATTTCGATTTCTTCCGGCACGTGTGGCGCAGGCATATTCGCGGCCTCGTTGGGCGTTCGGGCAGCGGCGATGGCTGCTTCGCGTTGGGCGATATCCGCCGAGGCGATCTTGTCGACCTCGTGCAAACGGAACAACGCTCTGTTCAGTTTGAACAGCTCCGGCCCCTGCGTTTTGTCACCGGCCCGGTCCACCGCACTGTGCATCATTGACAGTACTTCGAGGTTGGCGAAGGTGAATGCCGCCCGATCACAGCAGGCCGCTTCGCCTGCGCGATCGAAGACTTCGTTGCGCAAGCGTTCGGACTGCGGCGTGTTTTCGGTGATGCTGTCGATCAACCGCCAGACACGGCCCTGAAGTGCCAGGTGGCCGGTGGGGGTATCGAGCAGACGTTCTAGTGTGTTGAACAAACCGTCCGAGCGCGACTGGTCGCGCAGGGTTTGCCATTGGCGACTGCGGTTGGCCACTTGATCATCGGAGAATCCAGAGGTCCAGCGGTCTATCGGATCATTCATGACAACGCGAAACGGCGCAGGACGTACGATGGCCGTGCCGATGATGTTCCTTGCGCCTGTCAGCGGTGTCCCGGCTGCTCTCAGGCGATTGTTGTAGCGAAACAGGCGTGCGTCCGTCGCGTCCGACAGTGGGTTGTACGAAATATCGGTGACGTTGTTGACGCGCACGCTGTCCGCCAATTGATTATTTGGCGGCGCGATGACGGCGTCGGGAATTTCCGTGATTCGGTTGTGGTTCAGATTGACCGTGTCCAGCAGCGGCTGATTCATCAATCCCGTCGGGAAGGTTTCGATTCCTGTATGGGACAAATCGATGGAACGCAGGTCGACGATCCGGCTTAGATCGGGAACGATGCCCAGCTGCGGGTTATCCTGCAGCCCCAGTGCGCGCAGGGTGGTGCGATCCCCTAGCACCCGGGCAGTATCGACGTTCAGGGAAATATGGTTACTTTCCAGAAACAGACGCGTCAGACCCTGCATTTCGCCAATGGCCGGCGGTAGTTCACGCAGTTGGTTCCGCCCCATATCCAGCCAGCGTATGTGGCGGAAACGGGTGAGAAAACCTTCCGGTGAGGTGCTCAGGTTCATGTTCCTGAGCTTGAGCGAGCCGACGTGAGTGAAATCGACGTCAATGTCCGGCAGGCTTGGCAGACGCAGATCGCTGAGGTCCAGCTCGAGACCGATAGGAGTTCCGTCATTGGCGAGTTTTTGAGGCGTTTCGCGCCGCCAGCAACTGATAATTTTGTTGCTGGCGGTAACCCGGTCAGGGCGGGTTTGCGCATTGAGCGCCAGTTGGTCGGCGCGAATGTACCCGCCCAGATTGCCGCCGCCGGAAAAAACCCAATCGTCGAGCTGGCGTTTCAGTACTTTGAATTCTCGTTCGAGACTGCGCACTTTGGTGACTACGGTGTCCGCGTCGAGGCTCCACAGGTATTCCCTGCACTGCTTCATGTTCTTGCCTGGAAACAGCCGTTGGTAACGCTGCGCAACGGAGTTGTCACTATCGAAGTTGGGGTGAGCCAGCAGATGGGGAGCGACTGTGCTGACGCGGCGCCAAAACTCATCGAACTTCTTACCGTAACCGGCCGCAAAGCGGTTGCCTTTGAGTACAGTCGCGGCGTTGATTCGGGCGATCGCCAGCAACTGCTCTGCCGGCGGATCAAGGTAAGTCGGCGGCACTTCCTTCAAACGGTTGTTGCTCAAATCAAGGATGATCAGCTCGGTCTTGTCCTGCAACCCGCTAGGCCACTGGTCGATGCCCGTGTTATTGAGCAGCACTTGCCTTACCCGCGTCAGAGCGCTGAAATCAGGCATCGAACCGAGGGCCGAATTATCGCTCAGGTTGATCGCTTCGAGCTGACTCATGGCACTGAGGGCTGTCGCGCTGTCCTCCGTCAATTGCACACGGTTGCTGGCCAGATCCAGGTTGGTCAGGTTATGCATGGCAGAGATGGGGGCGGGCAGAGCTTCCAGCCCGCAGTGATTGATGACCAGGCGTTCGAGATTGGGGAAACCAGCCAGGAAGGTCTCGGCGTCGCCCGACCACGTAGCGGCATTGATAAACAGCGATTTGACATGGCTGAAGTCGGCGCTGAGTTTCGGCAGTGGCGCCTTGATCAGCGCAAGCCTCAGCGTGTGTGTCGAATCCAGCCAACAGGCTTTGATGATATCCCCGATACGGCGCGCCTGTATTTTTGCCGGTGCGTCAGCACCGGATGCGTCGGGCTGGCTGCCGTTGACATAAGCATCGAGTTGGGATTCCAGTGAATCCAGCGCTGCGACACGGCGTGCCAGTTGCGCTTTGCCGTCGTCGTTCAGAGCGAGGAGAAACGCGCGCAGCTGCTTTGGGTTTTTATCAGGGTAGACCCGCTGCACGCTGGCGGTTTCCGGCATGTCACTGGGGAGCCTGAATGCATCGGCCGCCGCGCTGTTGCCCAGTTCCGGCTGTTCGATCGCTACCCGTTGCCAAAAGTCTTCCAGTTTCGTCCAGTAGCCGGGCGGGAACGGATTGCCCTCCAGCAGCGTGACGCTATTGATACGGGCGAGCGCTTCGAACTGAACGGCGGGTGGATTGAGGTTCGCGTCCGGGACCGCGGTCAAACGGTTGTTGCGCAGGTCCAGGTGCGTCAGCCGGGACTGCTTGTGCAGACCGGCAGGCCACTGATCCAGTTGTGCGTTGCTCAGCTTCAGGGTTTTGAGATCGGGCATGGCGGAAAAGTCCGGCGTTTGACCCAATGGGTTGTCCGACAGATCGAGATGCTTGAGTTTGCTCAGCGAACCCAGTTCAGCAGTCGTTTGTTCGTTGAGGGCGATTCGGTTCGAACTCAGATCAAGGCTGTTCAGGCCGGGCATCCGTGCAAGTGATGCGGGCAGCGTGGCCAGGGTCGAGCCGCTGATGTGCAGCCCCTCCAGGCCGGAGAAATTGCCGAGCAAAGTACTCGCCGCTTCCGACCAGGCAACCGATTGCAGCGTCAGGTGCCGGACATGGCTGAAATCTGCTTTCAGCGCCGGCAGTGTGCCGCTGCCAGCCTCAAGCCATAAATGGCTCCGGTCTGGTGGCGCCAACAGCGCTTGAGGCTTTGCGCGATCTGCTGTGCATGGGTTGGCGAAGTGCCCGGTGGCGCTGCGTTGGCGGATTGCTGCAGCCAGGCATCCAGCTCGGTCTTGAGGGATTTGTAGGCGCTTTCGCGCTGGGTCAACCCACCAGAGACGTCATTGCCCAAGGACGTGATGAAACGACTGATTTCTTCGTCGGTGTGGTCCGGAAATAATTTTCGTGCCCGCGATTGCGGGCTGCGCAGGCGGTTCAGAGCCTGCGACAGCCGCGCACGCATGCCCGGGCGCGCAGGCACTTCAGCGCCGTCGCCACGCATCATGCCGCCGACGCCAGCTACGGTGGTACCCATCCAGCCTTGTATGGCATCGAATACAATCGGCTCCGAACGTCCCGGACGTGTTGCGACGTACAGGTTAGCGCGGTCACTGGCGACCGGGTCCTCGCTGCGCACGATACGCATCACGCTGGCTACGGGTGTCGAAGCGTCTGGATCGTGCAATACCTGATAAGCATGGTTATCGATCAGCGCATACAGCTTGCCGCCGAAGCGGTGCAGTCCGTCGATGGCCGGTTCCGCGTCGCGCAAAACCAGAGCCGTTCGAAACGCTGCCAGACGGCTATCGCTCAGCGCGAAGGTTACCGGTTCGAATTCTTCCAGCGGATACCACAATCCGCTGTCCGGATCGCGCAGCAGAATCGGGCCGGAAGCTTTCGATTCGCTGGGCAACCTGGCGCGGAACAGACCGCTGTCGGCATCCTGGGCGACCTGAACGGTGCCGATCTCGGCCACATCGACATAGTGTCGTCCCTTGAATATGCGCAAGCCCTCGGCATTGATTGCTGGCAGACCGACGGCGCCCATCACCCGATAGTCCTCCAGCGGCAGAACGGTTGCGCGTGATGTTTCGTTCGGCGTATTCGCTGGATGCATGGTGATCGTGGGCGCCGGTGTGATCCCATCGAGATCAGCGTCGCCTGCAGGCCGGGAGGATTGTGTTGGCAGGCCAGGGCTGTCCAAGCCTGGTCGCAATGTCGTATCGGGACGCGGTGTAGTCACGTCCGGCGTCGGTGTCGGGCGAACGTGGGTGTTGCCTGAAATATTGCCTTTGGGTGGCGGCTTGATTGGCATGGGTAACTTCCCTGTAATACTTGCCCGCCACTGCCGCAAACGGGCAGTGGCGGGTCGGTTCGGCGTCATTGCCGGGTTGAGAATCAGCGGGTTGCTGCGGCTGCTTCGGTGGCAAGGGCAAAAATCTTTTTTGCGGTCTTGCCATCGAAGGTCTGTCGCCAGATTGCGACGTGAGGCAGGCCGGCCTGCTCGTCGCGGCGTTGCGACTCGCTGCCGCGCTTGCTCTGTTCCAGGGTTTTCAGATGGCTGCCCCTGATCGTGAAATTCATTGGCTCACTGTTGTGTTTTTCATAATGAAAATGCGCCTCCCACAACGGCGCATCGTCAGCGCGATTGCTGATTGAGTAAACGTCGAGAAAGGATTTCCCTTTGCCTTTGCCCAGCTGTTTGCGGTCAACCGTTTTCAGTGCTTTGAGCTCGCCGTGATCGATCAGCCAGTTCAGGCGCATGATGTCCAGCACCTCCTTGTTCTTGTACATCCGCACCAGCACGCTTTGGCCATGCGCGGTCAGTGTGTCGGCAGCCGTTTGCAAGCGTTCGGCCAAACTCTGGATCTCGGCGTCCTCGGCTGCTGTATCGTGGTTTTGCAGGCGGCGTGACTGCTCGTTGAGCGGATCGATGGCTTTTTCCAGCTCTTCAATTATTTCCGTCGGATTGTCTTTAGCGGTTTCTTTGCTCCGTGCCTGGGCAATGTGCTTTTCAACGTCAACCAATAAGCGGTTGGCCTCGGCGATCAGTTCCGGTCGCGGAGTGCTGACGATAGGCGGACGAACAGGCAGCCATTCACCCTGCCTTTTCTCGTATCGTTCGACCAGGCCATTTGGCTGGAACGGATTGGAAACCTTGACGATAACGCTGCCGTCTGCGGCGGTTTCCGTGTCGCCAACCATTACTCGAGAGGTGCCGTGCCGTCGGGTGCGGAACACTTTCCTCATCGACGGCGGTCGGGCTGACACGTTATCGCTTGGCTTGGGCGGAATGAAATCGAAGTCGATGTTCTGATCCAGGCTGGGCAGCTCGATATTGCGGTTGGACGAGGCAAAGATTTCTTTCAAGCGAGTTTCGATGCCGGTCTCGAATTGATCGGTCAGCGCGAGGATCTCCCTGGCGTACTCGGCTTTGACGCTGTCTGCCGACAGCTCTGCTTCAAAGCGACCTCTTTCACCTCTTATCTGATCGAGGGTCAGCATCAGCGACAATGGCTGCGCGCCTTCGGGAATGTTGTGCAGATCGCCGGTGATGAGGTCGATGGAGTACAGCGAGCGCATGGTCACGTTTGGCGAATGGTCAGGCGTGCCTGCGAACAAGTGGACGTACAGGTTCAGCTTGTTGAAGTTGATGCGCTCGGCCGTGGCCACTTCATTACGGAGTTCTGCAAGTATCGGGGCCGCTCCTCGGTCAGCTTTCAGGATCAGCCCCATCACCACCTCCCGGTCTTCGAGAAGCTTCAGCTTTTTGTTCATGAAGCTGATGACTTTTATGCAGTTGTCAGCAGACAGCGTGGTGAACAGCGACTCGCCTCTGAAGTTCATGACCTTCATCAGTCGGTTCAGGTATTCCACATGATCCAGGCGAAGGGCGTGCAGCTCTTCGGCGAAAATCCCGTTGGCTTTGAGGTGAATCAACCACGATTTGTGATCGAGTATCGACTGCAAATTGTCAGCCTGCTTTTTGATGTGCCTGAGCAGGTGAACTTCAACGGCGATCAATGCTGCCGTTCGCCCTGCGCTGCCGCTCGGCAGAGCGTCTGCCTGCGCCGCGAGCACGTTATAGCGCTCCGCGGACTGGTTAATCTCGTTCATTCTGGTGACGAAAGGCTCATACCGTTGCAGCAGAATCGGGATCGCCTCATGGCGGCGCATGCCTCCAGGCAAGCCGGTGGAGACAGAAACCCAGGTGTCGTTGGCGTTGCGTGTGACGGCCCGCGATTCTCCACTACGGCTGGCGTGATAGATGTTGTCGCTATCACTGGCCACAGGATCTTTGGCATTAACGATACGCCAGACCTTTTGCACCGGCGTAGAGCCATCCTTATCAAGCATGACCTGATAAGCATGATCGTGGATGAGCGCGTAGCGTTTGCCGTCGTGTCGAAACAAACCGTCGATGTCGGGTTCGCTCGTACTGAAGTCCAGATCCGTGCGAAACGCTTGCAGGCCGACATCGGTAAGAGGGGCAGTAATGACTTCGTCGTTGTCGTTTGCCCGCCAGAATCCGCTATCGCCATCACGGTGCAAAACAGGGCCGGAAGGTTTCGATTCGCTTGCAAGATGAGCCCGGTACTGCCCGGTGTCGGCGTCTTTGGCGATCTGCACAATCCCGACATCGACCACGTCGACATATTGGCGGCCTTTGTGAATTCTGAAGCCCTCGATATTGGCTGCCGGCAAGCTGGCAGTGGCCATCACCCGATAATGCTCCAGCGGTAGAAAGGCTGCGCGTGGTGTTTCGTTCGGCGATGTCGAAGGGTGCACAGTAACGGTGGGAGCCTGGGTGATTGCGTCGTGGTCGTTGCTGCCTGTTGTCCTGGTCGGTCGGAATTGCGGATCGAACGAGGCAGCAGTTTCGAAGCCTGGCCGCACCGGTATGCCGGGGCGAAGATCAGCTGAATCCACTGCGGTATCCGACCGCTGATGCACCTGGGCGGTAATCGTTCTTTTTGGCGGTGTTTTGATTGGCATGTCTTACCTTCCTTGTAAAGTTTGCCAGCAGCTGTCCGATGCTGCTGGAGCTCGTGGCGTCATGGCCTGAGCGGGATTGCGAAGTGCTGGGTCGGATTCGTTACCGGCGAACGGTGCATCGATTATTTCTCGGTCGGGCGGTACTACGCCCGGCCGAGGAGCAGCCATCACATGACGCGATCGGTGGTGGTCGCCGCGAGGTCGAAAATTCTCTGCGCGGTGCGTCCGTCGAAGTAATGGCGCCAGATGGCGACGTGTTGCCGTCCCGCCTGCTCCTCTCTGCGTTGCGACACACTGCCCATTGCGCTTTGCTCAAGGGTTTTCAGGTGGGCGCCGCGCACGTTGAAGTTCAGAGCGGACGTGTCGACGGCAGGATAATGAAAATGCGCGTGCCAGAGTGGCGCGCCGGTATGGGCATCCGTCAGTACGTATATGTCGAGGTATTCTCTGTCCTGGCGCTTGCCCCGTTTCAGTCGGGTGGCGGTTTTTTGCGCCCGGATGTGGCCCCTGTCGATCAGATAAATCACCCGGTCGACGCAGAGAAAATTCTTGTCCTTGTAAATCCGGACGCGTATGTCTTCACCTGTAGTTCGCAGGCGCTGACTGTCCTGCTTAAGCTTTTGGATCAATGCCCCGGCATTGGCATCGCTGCGTTCGAACCGCTGTAGCTGCAGGGCCGTGTCATCCAGCGCTTTGGCCTTTTCTTCAAGCGTTTCGACAATGTTGTCCGGGTTGATTTTCCCCCGCTCTTCCCTGAGGGCAGTCTTTACGTGCGAGTAGGATTTGTGCAGTTGTTGGTCGGCGTCCGCCAGCAGCGCCGGCAAGGGCTTTTCCCGCACCGTCTGCGCCGGGCGCCATTCGCCCTCTCTGTGTTCGTAGGTTTGAACGGTTTGCTTCGGATCGAAGGGGTTGCTGACGTCGATGACTTCTTCTCCAAGAGCGGTGCGTCGCGACGCGCCGATACTGATCTTGCTGACACCGTGTTTTTTCGCTCGAAAAAGCCGCCAGGGCTTGGGTTCGGGTCCGCTTCGGTCTTGTGGCGGGATATAGTCGAAGTCAATCGGCTGCTCGGGGGCTGGCCGTGCGGAACTGTCCGGCTGGTCCAGGTAGATACGCGTCAGGCGAGTTTCCAGGGTGTGTTCCAACGCTTGGATTTCTGCGTTGATGTCATTGCGTGAGGTGGCGTGTTCGGGGCCGGCTGGCAGGTCCAGTCGATCGTACCAGTCGCGCAGTGCTGCGCATTGCTGAGACAGGCCACTGAGTACCGATACGTGCAGCTCTTGCGGGATTTTGCCAAGTGCTGCGTAAACGAAGGTTGCCTGACCGAACTGGACGGCCAGGTCAGAGGCCTGAACAGCGTTGCCGGCCGCTTGAGGATTGTCCAGCAGTATGCTTTTGGTGAGCACCCACGAGGCGACGACGTTATGAGTATCTGCCGATGAAAGTATGTCGCTCGAATCGTCCGGCGAGACCTTCCATTTCTTCAATAGATTATCGGCAATGAGCTGACGCTCTTTGAGATGGCCCATCAATCGGTTGAGGAAGCTGACGGTCCGAGGGAGCCTGTCCGGGGTGAGGTCAAGTAGCGGACCTTCCAGCGCGCGACGACTCAGGCCGCACTCTACAAGTTGTTGATAGGCGAGCATTTGCTTTTTCTGCAGCGCGATCATTTTGGTTCTGTAACCTTCCTCCGTGATAAGGGTGCTTACGACGGATTTCTGGTCTCTGTAGTAGTTCAGAGCCTTCCCCAGACTTTTCAACTCCTTGTGGCTGTGCAGTTCGCGATTGACAAGAGCCCTTAATTCGCCAGCAACCCTCGTGGCGGGCTCACCCTCCAGGTCCTTCGCAGTCAGCCATGCAGCAATCAGCTCTTGACGTTTCTCGTGCGCTGTTTGGACCCGCAGATTTATCCGGTCAAGTTCAGAGGCCACTTCCAGACGCTGCCAGAAAACACTTGAAGGTTGCGTCACGGTTCGCGGCATTCCTGCGGCACCGTACACAATGGTGCCCTGCCAGCCATACCGGCTATCGAAAGCGACAGGCTCCGAACTGCCAGGGCGCGTAGCCACATAAAGGTTGTCAGCGTCGCTGGCGACCGCGTCCTCGGGGCGAACGATGCGCATCACCGGTCTCTGCGGCGACGAGGCATCGAGATCATGCAGGACTTGATAGGCGTGTTGCTCTATCCGCGCGTAGAGCTTGCCATTGAAGCGATACAGTCCATCACTGCCTGGATCGGCCGTGCTGAAATCCAGGTTGGTGCGAAACGCCTCCAGGCGTGCAGTCGATAACGCATAGGTCAACGGCACCGAGCGTTCAACCGGGTACCACAGCGCACTCTCGGCGTCGGGCTTTAACACCGGCCCTGTGGGTATCAATTCACTCGGTAATTTTGCGCGATAGAGGCCGCTGGCCGGATCCACTCCGATCTGGACGGTGCCGCCGTCTGGCACCTTAACGTACTGACGTCCCCTGTGGACCGAAATACCTTGGGCGTCATGTGCCGGCAGCACCGCCAGCGAAGTGATCCAGTAGTCCTTCAGGGAACGTTCGGGCAGAGCGGGGACCGGTGCCGAGTTCGCTGTCGACCTGAGCCCGACTCGCGGTGGCACGGGAGTAATGACCGGTTGAGCTGGATCGGTTGGCGTCAGCGTCGGTGTCGAAGGGAGTCGGGCAGGAGAGGGGAACACCAACGTGCCGCCGACTGAATTCCTGTTACCGGGCCTGGGCACCGAGTCGCTGACGTGCGTCCCATGAACCGATGCGATTGTTGAGCCTCTGATTGGCGGTTTGATTGGCATTGCTTGTCATCCTTTAACATTCACGCCTCGCTATCCCATATGAGATGCGCTGAGTGGTCGGCTTCCTTGCCGTGTCGTGCGTTGTGCGTTCATATGAAACGCGTAGTGCCCGGATGGGCAGCCTCTTGGAGAAACCGACCACCGTCGTCGGAATTGGTCAAAATTTGTGCTATATTCCGCGCCCGCGATTTTTCACTTCAACACCGGTCGTCGACATGCAAGCAGCCAAGCCGTTATTTGACTATCCAAAATATTGGGCCGAATGTTTCGGGCCAGCGCCATTCCTGCCGATGAGCAGGGAGGAGATGGATCAGCTTGGCTGGGATTCGTGCGACATCATCATTGTTACCGGAGATGCCTACGTCGATCATCCGTCGTTCGGCATGGCGATCATCGGCCGGCTGCTGGAGTCGCAAGGCTTTCGCGTCGGGATCATTGCGCAACCGAACTGGCAGTCCAAAGACGACTTCATGAAGCTTGGCGAGCCGAATCTGTTTTTCGGCGTCGCGGCGGGCAACATGGACTCGATGATCAACCGCTACACCGCAGACAAGAAAATCCGTTCCGACGACGCTTACACGCCAGGCGGCATGGCCGGCAAGCGTCCGGACCGCGCGAGCCTGGTTTATAGCCAGCGTTGCAAGGAAGCCTACAAGCACGTGCCGATCGTGCTCGGCGGCATCGAAGCCTCGTTGCGCCGCATCGCTCACTACGACTACTGGCAGGATCGCGTGCGCAACTCGATCCTGATCGACGCCAGCGCCGACATTCTGCTGTACGGCAACGCCGAGCGTGCGATTGTCGAAGTTGCCCAGCGCCTGTCCTGGGGCCACAAGATCGAAGACATCACCGATGTGCGCGGCACCGCGTTCATCCGTCGCGACACGCCGCAGGGCTGGTACGAAGTCGACTCCACGCGCATCGATCGGCCGGGCAAGGTCGACAAGATCATCAACCCGTACGTCAACACCCAGGACACTCAGGCCTGCGCCATCGAGCAAGAGAAAGGCCCGGTTGAAGATCCGCAGGAAGCCAAGGTCGTGCAGATCCTGGCCAGCCCGCGCATGACCCGCGACAAGACCGTTATCCGCCTGCCTTCGATGGAAAAAGTCCGCAACGACCCGGTTCTGTACGCCCACGCCAACCGCGTGCTGCACCTGGAAACCAACCCGGGCAACGCCCGCGCGCTGGTGCAGAAGCACGGCGAGATCGACGTCTGGTTCAACCCGCCGCCGATTCCGATGACCACTGAAGAAATGGACTACGTGTTCGGCATGCCTTACGCGCGTGTTCCGCACCCGGCGTACGGCAAGGAGAAAATCCCCGCCTACGACATGATCCGTTTCTCGGTGAACATCATGCGTGGCTGCTTCGGCGGCTGCACCTTCTGCTCGATCACCGAGCACGAAGGCCGGATCATCCAGAACCGTTCCGAAGAATCGATCATTCGCGAAATCGAAGAGATCCGCGACAAGGTCCCAGGCTTCACCGGCGTCATCTCCGACCTCGGCGGGCCAACCGCGAACATGTACCGCATCGCCTGCAAGAGCCCGGAAATCGAATCCGCGTGCCGCAAGCCTTCCTGCGTTTTCCCCGGTATCTGCCCGAACCTGAACACCGACCATTCGTCGTTGATTCAGCTGTACCGCAGCGCCCGTGCCTTGCCGGGTGTGAAGAAGATTCTGATCGCTTCCGGCCTGCGCTACGACCTCGCCGTCGAGTCGCCGGAGTACGTCAAGGAACTGGTGACCCACCACGTCGGCGGTTACCTGAAGATCGCCCCGGAGCACACCGAGGAAGGTCCGCTCAACCAGATGATGAAACCGGGCATCGGCAGCTATGACAAGTTCAAGCGCATGTTCGAGAAGTACACCAAGGAAGCGGGCAAGGAGCAGTACCTGATTCCGTACTTCATCGCCGCGCACCCGGGCACCACCGACGAAGACATGATGAACCTGGCGCTGTGGCTCAAGGGCAACGGCTTCCGCGCCGACCAGGTGCAGGCGTTCTACCCGTCGCCGATGGCCACTGCCACCGCGATGTACCACTCGGGCAAGAACCCGCTGCGCAAAGTGACGTACAAGAGCGACGGCGTGACCATCGTCAAGAGCGAGGATCAGCGCCGCCTGCACAAGGCGTTCTTGCGTTATCACGACCCGAAAGGCTGGCCGATGCTGCGCGAAGCATTGATCCGCATGGGCCGTGGCGATCTGATCGGGCCGGGCAAGGATCAACTGATCCCGGCGCATCAGCCAGCGACCGACAGCTACCAGAGCGCCCGTCGCAAGAACTCGACGCCGGCCGGCAGCCATAAAGTGGCGAAGGAAGGCAAAGAGAAGACCACCAAGATCCTCACCCAGCACACCGGCCTGCCGCCGCGTGCCAGTGATGGCGGTAATCCGTGGGACAAGCGTGAACAGGCCAAGGCTGCGGCGTTCGCCCGCAACCAGCAGGCGGCCAAGGAACGCAAGGATGCGGCCAAAGGCAAAGGGCCGAAGCCGACGCGCAAGCCGGTCGTGCCGCGCTAAACAGCGCTTGAGCTGAACAGAACGCCAACCTTCGGGTTGGCGTTTTGCATTTCAGGCCTCAGGAATGAGTTGTTGCCACTGGCCTCTTCGCGAGCGAGCCCGCTCCCACAGAGGAAAGCATTCCAAATGTGGGAGCGGGCTTGCTCGCGAAGGGGCCGGTACAGGCAGCCATCACCACCTGCCTGCCACAAATAGAAGCAAACTCGCCCAAGCATTTCCTCGCGTCGCCCGGTTTTGGTGCTGTACTGCCTTGAGCATTTCGCGAAAGCGCGCAAGCCTGTGCATGGCATAAGTCTTGCGCGCTTTCCTCTACGCCCAGGCTCGCAGGAGGCACGCCGTGTCGATTCATGTCGCATTGCATCACGTCACGCATTATCGCTACGACCGCGCTGTCGAACTCGGCCCGCAGATCGTCCGCCTGCGCCCGGCGCCCCACAGTCGCACGCGGATTTTGTCCTATGCGCTGAAAGTCTCGCCCGAGCAGCATTTCATCAACTGGCAGCAGGACCCGCAGGGCAACTACCTGGCGCGTCTGGTGTTCCCCGAGAAAACCGCAGAACTGCGCATCGAAGTCGATCTGGTGGCGGAAATGGCGGTGTTCAATCCGTTCGATTTCTTCCTCGAACCGTACGCCGAAAAAATCCCGTTCAGCTACGCCGCCGATGAGCGCAAGGAGCTGGCGCCGTACCTCGAAACCCTGCCACTGACGCCTACGTTCAAGGCTTACCTGGACAGCATCGACCGCACGCCGTTGCCGGCGGTGGATTTTCTGGTGGCGCTCAATCAGCGTCTCAGCGAAGACATCGGTTACCTGATCCGCATGGAGCCGGGCGTGCAGACCCCGGAGCACACGCTGCAGCACGCCTCCGGTTCCTGCCGCGATTCGGCATGGTTGCTGGTGCAGCTGTTGCGCAATCTCGGTCTGGCGGCGCGGTTTGTTTCCGGCTACCTGATTCAACTGAGCGCCGACGTAAAAAGCCTCGACGGCCCGTCCGGCACCGACGTCGACTTCACCGACCTGCACGCCTGGTGCGAGGTGTATCTGCCGGGTGCCGGCTGGATCGGCCTCGACGCGACGTCCGGGTTGTTCGCCGGGGAAGGGCATATTCCGTTGGCGTGCAGTCCCGATCCGTCCTCGGCGGCGCCGATCAGTGGTCTGGTCGAACCTTGCGAGACACAGTTCAGCCACGAAATGTCGGTCGAGCGAATCTGGGAAGCACCACGTGTCACCAAGCCCTACACCGATGAACAGTGGCGGGCGATCCAGGCGCTGGGCCGACAGATCGATGCCGATCTGCTCGAAGGCGATGTGCGCCTGACAATGGGCGGCGAACCGACCTTCGTCTCCATTGACGACCCGGACGGCGCCGAATGGAACACTGCCGCGCTGGGGCCGGACAAGCGTCGGCTGTCCGCCGAACTGTTCCAACGCATGCGCAAGCAATATGCACCGCAGGGGCTGGTGCATTTCGGTCAGGGCAAGTGGTATCCCGGCGAGCAATTACCGCGCTGGTCGCTCAATTGTTACTGGCGCCGCGACGGTCAGGCGATCTGGCACAACGACGCATTGATCGCCGACGAACAGCAGGACTATGGCGCCGACGGCGAACTGGCCGGACGCTTTCTCGGCAGCGTCGCCGAGCGCTTGAAGTTGCCAGCACGCTTCGTTTTCCCGGCTTACGAGGATCATCTCTATTACCTCTGGCGTGAGGGCGCGTTGCCCGGCAACGTCAGCGCCGAAGATTCGCGTCTGGAGGAACCGCTGGAGCGCGCCCGGTTGCGCAAGGTCTTCAGTCAGGGCCTGAACAAGGTGATCGGCCAAGTGCTGCCGCTGGCACGCACGGCCAAGGGCGATCAATGGCAGAGCGGGCGTTGGTATCTGCGCGATGAGCACTGTCGCTTGGTGCCGGGGGATTCGCCGTTGGGTTATCGCTTGCCGCTGGCCTCGCAGCCGTGGGTGAAAGCGGCGGAATATCCGTTCATCCATCCCAACGATCCGAATCAGGACTTCGCTGAACTGCCGGGTGCCGCGCAGCTCGGTGTGCACGGCGAACCGGCTGCGCTGGATGAGCGGGTGCCGAAAATCGATGAGTCCGCTGACTGGCTGACCCGTACCGCATTCTGCGCCGAGGCCCGCGAAGGGCGGCTGTATCTGTTCATGCCGCCGCTGGAGCGGGTCGAGGATTATCTGGAACTGGTCTCGGCCATTGAGGCCACCGCCGAAGAACTGCATTGCCCGGTACTGCTGGAAGGCTATGAACCGCCGAGTGATCCGCGCCTGAGCAATTACCGTGTCACTCCGGACCCGGGCGTGATCGAGGTCAACGTGCAGCCATCGGCGAGCTGGGACGAGTTGGTCGAGCGCACCGAGTTTCTCTACGAACAGGCACGGCAAACCCGCCTGACCACCGAGAAGTTCATGATCGACGGGCGCCACACCGGCACCGGCGGCGGCAACCATTTCGTCCTTGGCGGCGCGACACCGGCGGACTCACCGTTTCTGCGGCGGCCGGATCTGCTGCGCAGCCTGATCAGCTACTGGCACAACCATCCTTCGCTGTCGTACCTGTTTTCCGGCCTCTTCATCGGCCCGACGTCCCAGGCGCCACGCGTCGACGAGGCGCGTAATGACGCCTTGTACGAACTGGAAATCGCTTTCGCGCAGATGCCGGAACCGGGCGAGGAATGTGCGCCGTGGCTGGTCGATCGACTGTTGCGCAATCTGCTGATCGACGTCACCGGCAATACCCATCGCGCCGAATTCTGCATCGACAAACTGTATTCACCGGACGGCGCCACCGGGCGTCTCGGCTTGCTGGAACTGCGCGCTTTTGAAATGCCGCCCCATGCGCGCATGAGTCTGGCTCAGCAGTTGCTGCTGCGGGCGCTGGTCGCGCGCTTTTGGCGCGAGCCTTATGCGCCGGCGAAACTGGCACGCTGGGGCACCGAGCTGCACGATCGCTTTTTGCTGCCGCACTTTATCGAAGAGGATTTCGCCGACGTCATCGTCGAACTCAACAACGCCGGCTATCCGTTGCGTGCGGAGTGGTTCGCGGCGCATCTGGAGTTTCGTTTTCCCAAGGTCGGCGACTACGTCGTCAATGGCATCGAGCTGGAGCTGCGTCAGGCGCTCGAACCCTGGCACGTGCTGGGCGAGGAGGGCTCGGCGGGCGGCACGGTGCGCTACGTCGATTCATCGCTGGAGCGCTTGCAGGTCAAGCTTAATGGATTGCCGCCGCAGCGCTATCTGCTGACTTGCAATGGCGTCGCGGTGCCGTTGCACCCGACCGGGCGGGTGGGTGAGTTTGTCGCCGGGGTGCGCTTTCGAGCCTGGCAACCAGCCAACTGCTTGCATCCGACCATACCGGTGCACGCGCCGTTGGTATTCGACCTGCTCGATACCTGGATGGGGCGTTCGCTGGGTGGTTGCCAGTACCACGTCGCCCATCCCGGCGGGCGCAATTACGAGACCTTGCCGGTCAATGCCAATGAAGCGGAGAGCCGGCGCATGGCGCGGTTTTTCCGCCTCGGACACACGCCGGGGAAACTTCCCGTACCCAAGGTAGAAATCAATGACGAGCTACCGATGACCATCGACCTGCGCCGTTACTAGAGCCTACGCAACACGCGGATTTTTCGTATATCCGCGTGTCATGTGCCTGCGTTAGTCTGACCGTTCCCTGCTGTCTGCCGAGCTTTCCATGCCTGACCTGTTAGACCGCTACCCGCTGACTGCGGGCACCTATCACGAACTGCTCGACGGCAGCGGCGCAGTGCGTGCGCATTGGCAGCGCCTGTTCGATCAGTTGCAACGCAGCAGTCCAGCACAACTGGTGCAGCGTCAGGCCTTGCTGGCGCGGCAGATTCAGGAAAACGGCGTCACCTATAACGTCTATGCCGATCCCAAGGGCGCTGACCGGCCGTGGGAACTGGATCTGCTGCCCCATGTGATCGCGGCTGATGAATGGCAGCAATTGTCCGCCGGCATCGCTCAGCGTGCGCGCTTGCTCAACGCAGTGCTGGCGGATCTGTACGGTCCGCAGCGGTTGATCAGTGAAGGCCTGCTGCCGGCAGAGCTGGTGTTCGGGCACAACAATTTTCTTTGGCCCTGTCAGGGCATTGCCCCGCCCGAGTCAGCTTTTTTGCATTTGTATGCCGTGGATCTGGCGCGCACGCCGGATGGTCGCTGGTGGGTGACCGCCGATCGCACTCAGGCGCCATCCGGTGCCGGCTATGCCCTGGAAAACCGCACCATCGTCTCTCGCGCTTTCCCCGATCTGTACCGCGATCTGAAGGTCCAGCATCTGGCTGGATTCTTCCGCACGTTGCAGGAAACTTTGGCCCGTCAGGCACCGCAGGGCGATGACGCACCGCTGGTGGTGCTGCTGACCCCGGGCCGGTTCAACGAAAGTTATTTCGAACATCTGTATCTGGCTCGTCAGCTCGGCTATCCGCTGGTCGAGGGCGGCGATCTGACTGTGCGCAATGCCACGGTGTACCTGAAAACCCTCAGCGGCCTGCGCCGGGTGCACGCGATCATGCGCCGCCTCGACGATGATTTCTGCGACCCGCTGGAACTGCGTACCGATTCGGCGCTCGGCGTGCCCGGTCTGCTTGAGGCGGTGCGTCAGGGGCGGGTACTGGTGGCCAATGCGCTGGGCAGCGGCGTGCTGGAATCGCCGGGGCTGTTGGGGTTTCTGCCGAAGATCAATCAATACCTGTTCGGCGAAGACCTGATTCTGCCGTCGATCGCTACCTGGTGGTGCGGCGAGGCGCCGGTGCTGGCGCAAGCGCTGGAGAAACTTGCGCAGCTGTTGATCAAACCGGCGTTCCCGTCGCAGAGCTTCGCCCCGGTATTCGGGCGTGACTTGAGTGAAGGCCAGCGTCTCGAGTTGGCGCAGCGCATGCAGGCGCGGCCTTATGCCTATGTTGCGCAAGAACTCGCGCAGCTGTCGCAGGCGCCGGTCTGGCAGGCCGAAGACGGTCACCTGCAACCTCGCGCGATTGGCATGCGCATGTATGCAGTCGCCAGCCACGACGGCTACCGCGTGTTGCCGGGAGGTCTGACCCGGGTGGCGGCCGACGCCGATGCCGAGGTGGTGTCGATGCAGCGCGGCGGCGCAAGCAAGGACACCTGGGTGCTCGGCGACCTTGCGCCGAGCGGCGAGCAATGGAAGGCACAGCGCAATGTCGGCGTGCACGATCTGGTGCGGCGCGATCCGTATCTGCCGTCGCGCGTAGTGGAAAACCTGTTCTGGTTTGGCCGCTACTGCGAGCGCTGTGACGACAGCGCGCGGCTGCTGCGCATCATGCTCACGCGCTACGTCGACGGCGATGATCCGCAGGCGTTGCAGGCAGCGGTTGATTTGGGCGAACGTCTGGCGTTGCTGCCGGATGAGGGTGAACTGCCGGAACGCTTGCTCGCTGCGCTGCTGGGCGAAGATTGGTCGTTCAGCCTGCGTTCCAATTTGCAGCGCCTGCAATGGGCCGCCTCGCAAGTGCGCGGCAAGCTGTCCCGGGAGAACTGGCAAGCGCTGGTCGAGTTGCAGCGCGAAGCGCTGGAGCTGGAAGTCGATGAACCGGACTTCGCCGAACTGCTGGATTTCCTCAACCGTCTGGTGATGTCGCTGGCGGCGCTGTCGGGGTTTGCGCTGGATGACATGACCCGCGATGAAGGCTGGCGGTTTCTGATGATCGGCCGCCGCATCGAACGCCTGCAATTTCTCAGCAGCAGTCTGGCGGCGTTTCTGCGCGGCGCGGGCGCGTTCGATCAGGCGGGGCTGGAGTGGCTGCTGGAACTGGGTAACAGCAGCATTACTTATCGCTCGCGGTATCTGGCGGTGGCGCAATTGATTCCGGTGCTTGATTTGCTGCTGCTGGATGAGCAGAACCCCCACGCGGTGCTGTTTCAGCTGAAACTGGTCACCCGTACCTTGAAACGCCTGAACGAGGATTTCGCCGTGCCTCGCGAGACCGGGCTGCCGCAATTGGTCGAGCGCCTCTCGCGGTTCGATCTCGGTTGCCTGGAAAACCCCTTGTTCGGCAAATCCAGCGTACGTGCCGCGCTGGAGGGTCTGGCTGATCTGTTGCAGGAAATCGCCGAAGCCAGCGGCCAGGTATCGGATCGTCTGGCGCTGCGCCATTTCGCCCATGTCGATGATGTCAGCCAGCGAACGGTGTCCGTGTGATGAGCGCTCAGTACCAGATCTTTCACGACACCTGTTATCACTACGACAGCCCGGTGTCCCTCGCGCAGCAACTGGCGCACCTGTGGCCGCGCGAATGCAGCTGGCAGCGCTGCACCGAGCAGCAATTGCTGATCAGCCCCGAGCCGACGATGCGCCGCGATGAATTGGACGTGTTCGGCAATCCACTGACGCGCTTGGCCTTTGAGCGGCCCCATGACCAATTGCAGGTCAACGCCCGGCTGGCGGTTGAGGTGCTGGTGCGGCCGGCGCTGGATTTCAGTCAGTCGCCGCCGTGGGAGCAGACCCGCGATGCGCTGACCTACAGCAGCCAGCCGTTGTGCGACGACTTGCTCGAAGCCTGCCGCTACCGGTTCCAGTCGCCTTATGTGCATTTGAAGCGCAGCTTCGTCGACTTCTCGCAAAGCTGTTTTCCGCCGGGGCAACCGTTGCTGCTCGGCGTGCAGGCGCTGATGCAGAAGATATTCAGCGAGTTCACCTTCGATGCCGAGGCCACCCAGGTGGCGACACCGCTGGTGGAGGTGCTGGAGCGCCGGCGTGGGGTCTGTCAGGACTTCGCGCATCTGATGCTGGCCTGTGTGCGCTCGCGTGGTCTGGCGGCGCGTTATGTCAGCGGCTACCTGCTGACCCAACCACCGCCGGGGCAGCCACGACTGATTGGCGCCGACGCCTCGCATGCGTGGGTATCGGTGTTCTGCCCGGTACTGGGTTGGGTGGATTTCGATCCGACCAACAACGTGCGGCCGGCGCTGGAACACATCACGCTGGCGTGGGGAAGGGATTTCTGCGATGTGTCGCCGCTGCGGGGGGTGATTCTCGGGGGCGGTAACCATGACCCGGAGGTGCGGGTTACGGTGATGCCTGAGAATTGATGAGTTTTCAGATGTGGGAGCGAGCCTGCTCGCGAAAGCGTCAGGTCAGCCAATAGATTTGTAACAGATACACCGCTTTCGCGAGCAGGCTCGCTCCCACAGGGATTTTGGTGTGTCAGGGAAAGCAGGGCTGTGAGGGCCGGCAGCAAAACCGCCAGCCCCGTCACAAATCCGCAGGGTCTGATTCGATCATCAAACCCGGTGGGGCTCAGGCGTCGGGCGTCTGATCTTTCGGTGCATCGGTTACATCGGGTGCATCAACATCATCATCGGTCGCCACTTCCCCGTCAGGGTTCAGTGCCGCTTCTTCAGCGGTTTGCTTCTTGCGCTGAAGCTTTTCCTCTTTCTTCTGTTCCTTTGCCAGGTCTCGTTGACGTTTGGCGAAGGAGTAATTGGGTTTGGCCATGGGCGATCCTCTTGGGTCGAAGGTGAGGTTGAGCGGCGCGTATTCTGCCCTGTATCGGTGCCGGGGGGTTAACCGGGTTTTTGGTCGACCCACTTGGGCGTGACGGTCGGCTGCCACTGATCGAGGGCGTCGAGCAGGGAATCTGGCGATTCGCTCACTTGCAGCATGTCACGGTGTGGCGCGCGAACGAAGCCTTCGCCGACGATATGATCGAGAAAGTCCGTGAGTTTGCTGTAGAAACCGTTCACTTCCAGCAGCCCCAAAGGCTTGCCGTGGTAACCGAGCTGGCCCCAGGTCCAGACTTCGAACAACTCTTCCAGCGTGCCGAGGCCGCCGGGCAGGGCGATGAAGGCATCGCTGAGTTCGGCCATCCGCGCCTTGCGCGCATGCATGCCGTCGACCACTTCCAGGCGTGTCAGGCTTTTATGGCCGATCTCCTTGTCCATCAGGCTTTGCGGGATGATGCCGATCACTTCGCCGCCAGCGGCCAGTGCTGCGTCAGCGACAATGCCCATCAAACCGACGGCGCCACCGCCGTAGACCAGCGTCAACTTGCGCTTTGCCAGAGCCCGGCCAAGGGCCACGGCGGCTTCGGTATAAGCCGGCACGGTACCGGCGTTGGCACCGCAAAACACACAAACGGATTTCAGCGACATGCGTTACTCCTGAATCGATCAGTCGCACAGGGTAACGGCTGGCACGCCGCGCTCCAAGGACTAGACTTCGCGTTCGGGCGATTCAAATGTACCGCTGGCGCCACAGGCGTAGGCGGCAAGCAAACTGCACAACAGACCGTTGAAGAACATGACAGGCACTCCGTTTCAGTAGATGCACCGATCATAGGGCTGGCCGAACGCAATGGCCGTTAGATTGTGTCGATGAGTGTCATAGCCTGAAAGTTGTATACAATTTTTGACACAAGTCATAGGAACTTGCGAAGATTTCAGGCAGTCTTTCCACCACTAGTGTTTTTGTTAACCCTGCCTTGGAGATTCACCATGTTTTCCAAAGTTGTTGCGGTATCCCTGCTGGCGCTGGCCAGCAGCCAATTGATGGCTGCCGAGTGCAAAACCACCGTAGATTCCACCGATCAGATGTCCTTCAACACCAAGGAAATCGTGATCGACAAAAGCTGCAAAACCTTCACCGTCGAACTGACCCACTCCGGCAACCTGCCGAAAAACGTCATGGGCCACAACCTGGTGATCAGCAAAGAAGCTGACATGCAGCCGATCGCTACCGACGGTCTGGCAGCCGGTATCGACAAGAACTACCTGAAGGATGGCGACGCGCGCATTGTGGCGCACACCAAGATCATCGGCGCCAAGGAAACCGATTCGGTGACCTTCGACGTGGCCAAGGTGGCTGACGGTGGCTACGGCTTCTTCTGCTCGTTCCCGGGCCACATCTCGATGATGAAAGGCACTATCGTCGTCAAGTGATTCAGGCACAAAAAAAGCGTCCTCCGGGACGCTTTTTTTGTGTTGGAGCTGCCGAAGGCTGCGATCTTCTGATCTTGATCTTCAAAGCAAGATTCAAGATCAGAAGATCGCAGCCTCGTTGCACTCGTCGGCTCCTACAGGCTCCTACAGGCCTCTACAGGCTCCTCAATACTTCAAGGTGCGAAAGGCATGACCCGCTTGTGATGGGTCTTGTTGTACGTATCGACGATGATCTTCGCCGCCTCGTCCCGCACGGTTTCACCGTGCAGAAAAGCATCGATCTCGGCATAGGTCACGCCATGCGCAGCTTCGTCCGGCTTGCCCGGCGACAGGTCTTCGAGGTCGGCTGTCGGCACTTTCTCGACCAAAGACTCTGGCGCGCCAAAGCTGCGGGCAATGGCGCGCACCTGATTTTTCACCAGGCCGCTGAGCGGGGCGAGGTCGCAGGCGCCGTCACCGAATTTGGTGAAGAAGCCCATCACCGCTTCTGCCGCGTGGTCGGTGCCGATCACCAGACCGCCAGCCACCCCGGCAATCGTGTACTGCGCAACCATGCGCATGCGCGCCTTGGTATTGCCCAGCACGAAGTCCACCGACGCTGCCGGTTTGCCTTCGAACGCCGAGACCTGAGCAGCCAGCGCCTTGACCGCCGGGCCGATGTTCACGGTGTGGATTTCGTCAGGGGCAATGCAGTCGAGCGAGGCCTTGGCGTCATGCTCGTCAAACTGGGTTTCATACGGCAGGCGCACGGCGATGAATTTGTAGCGGTCATCGCCGGTTTTTTCGCGCAGTTCACGTACTGCGCGCTGAGCCAAGAGGCCTGCGGTCAGTGAGTCGACGCCGCCGCTGATGCCCAGCACCAGGGCCTTGAGCCCGGAATTGACCAGACAATCCTGGATGAAACGCAGGCGCCGGGCGATTTCCGCCTGCAGGGCCTGATCGTCGGCGAACGGTGGTTGCACCTTGAGCTGCTCAGCAATCTCACGCTGTACGGCTTGCATGAATTCACTCCTTGCTAGATAGACTGGATTCGGCAGGAACCTGAAACACATGTCGCAAATAGGCGACGAAATTCGGATCTTTGCAGTGGGTCTTGCCGGGCTCGTCGGAGATCTTCGCCACCGGCTGGCCGTTGCAGGCGGTCATTTTAAGCACGATGCTCATCGGCTCGACACCCGGGATATCACAGGTGAGGTTGGTACCGATGCCGAAGCTCACATTGATGCGACCGTGCAGCGCGCGGAAAATCTCCAACGATTTTGGCAGGGTCAGACTGTCGGAAAACACCAGGGTCTTGCTCATCGGGTCGATGCCGAGCTTGTGATAGTGCGCGATGCACTTTTCACCCCACGCCACCGGGTCCCCCGAGTCATGGCGCAGGCCGTCGAAGAGCTTGGCGAAGAACAGATCGAAATCGCCAAGGAATGCGTCGGTGGTGATGCAGTCGGTGAGGGCGATGCCAAGCAGGCCGCGGTACTCGCGGACCCAGCAGTCGAGCGCGGCGATCTGGCTGTCGATCAGTCGTGGGCCGAGTTGCTGGTGAGCCATGATCCATTCGTGGGCCATGGTGCCCAGCGGTTTCATGTCCAGCTCGCGGGACAGATGCACGTTGCTGGTACCGACGAAGCGCCCGGGGAAATCATGCTTGAGCACGTTGACCACTTCCGCCTGCACGCCAAAGGAAAAGCGCCGGCGCGTGCCGAAATCAGCGACCTGCAGTTGCGCCAGTTCATCGGCAGAGGCGTTGGCGGTGAGCCAGTCGAACTTGCGATAGAGCTGTTCGCGCGCCTGCTCCAGCGAGGTCTCCCGGTAGCGATAGCGATTGCGCACTTCGCTGACGATCGCCAGCAGCGGCACTTCGTAAAGGATTACGTGCAGCCATGGCCCGCGCAGGCGGATGAACAATTCGCCGTTCTCGATACCGGTGTGCAGGTAGCGCAGGTTGAAGCGAAACAGGCCGAGGAAACGCAGGAAATCCGGTTTGAGGAACGTGATGCGCTCGAGAAAACTCAATTGATCAGGGCTCAGACTCAGCTCGGCAAGGCGCTCGATCTGATGACGGATTTCGGCCAGATACGGGCGCAGATCCTCGGCGTTGCGGCAGCGGAACTCCCATTCGACTTCGACGTTGGGGTAGTTGTGCAGCACCGCCTGCATCATCGTCAGCTTGTAGAAGTCGGTGTCGAGCAGGTTCTGCACGATGCGATCGGCAAACACACTCTCGCTCATAAACGGGTCTCCAGTTGCGCCGCGCCTGGCGCGGTCCATATCGATGGCGCTAGTGGCGCATATCAGCGGTGGGGATTGCCAGCGCTTTTTTGCTTTCAGGTGACAGATCCTCTGAGGTGATACACCTCAAACCGCAGAAATTGCTCATTTTCGGTTGCACCTCAAGCGCGGCATGAAGTACTTGCTCGATGCACTTCCAGCTTTTCAAATACTCGGCGAGTAACGAATGCCTCGGTATCAGGTTTGTTTCCACTGCCTTGAACATCGCTGCTCTGATCATTTCATCGGTTGTTATCTTAGGCGTGCAGGTCGTCTCCCTTGAACGAAATCTGTTCCAACGTATCCACACCGTCCTGGAGCAACAAATAGGCAGGAAGTATGAGTTGATAAAAGTCGGAGTCATTGGTGCCTTTGATAGTGATGGACGTGAACGCTTCAAGAAGGCTCGTGGCAGCGCGGATTCTGAAACAGGCGTCTTCGAATAACCGATCACGTGCGGCATATGAGTCTATGAAACGTTTCGTTATGTTTTGGGCACTGGCGCCGGTGGCCATGCAATTGGGTCAAGGTCTAGCTCGAGAAACAGTTTCGAATCAAAAACGGGTGTCTTGATTCCACTGCGACGTTGAGCTTCATAATCATTCAAGAGACGCAGGCATATTTTGAAAAGAAGCGCCATCGCAATCAAATTTACGAGCGCCAGTAAAGTCATGGTGATATCGGCAAAAGCCAGAACTGTGGATAAATCCTCATTGGCCCCCCAGAACACCATGACTAATACCACGAGCCGATAGATGATCAGCATTTTCTTCGGCTCACCAAACATGAACCGTAAGCTGTTTTCTCCGAGGTAGTAGTTGTAGAGCATCGCCGTGAATACGAACAATGCCAGCACGATACTTATAAACGACCGTCCCCAGTCCCCGACCACGGCGGCCAACGAGTTCTGGGCCAGGGCAATTGCGTCGCCTTCAAATCCCGGACTGTAGATGCCGGACAACAAGATCATCAGTGCGGTGCAGGTGCAGACTACAAACGTGTCGATGAAAACGCTCAATGCCTGGACCGCACCTTGTGCAATCGGATGACTCACCTTCGCTACCGACGCGACATTTGGGGCGCTGCCCAGTCCGGCTTCGTTGGAAAAGACTCCTCGTCGGACGCCCATGATAATCGCGCTGCCGATCAAGCCGCCGAACGCTTGATCCAGACCGAATGCGCTTCTGATAATGGTCATCAGCATTGTCGGTACTTGTTCAAACTGCAGCACCAGTACGTACGCCGTCACGCCGATATAGGCGAGAACCTTCAGAGGAACCAACAGGTCGGCGACTGCTGCAATACGCGTGATACCACCGATGAATACGATGCCCAGCATCAGGGAAAGCGCGAGGCCCGACCACAAGGGCGGCAAGCCGAATGCGTCTTTCAGGGAGTGCGATACTGCATGGGATTCGAGACCATTGATGGCAAATCCGAATGTCACCAGCATCAGCATGGCTACGATCAACCCGAGCCAGCGCTTGTTCAGACCATACTGAATGTACCAGGACGGGCCCCCTCGATAGAGGCCGTTGCCATCGCTGCGTTTGTAGAGCTGGCCTAGCGTGCATTCGAAGAAGCTGCTCGACATGCCCAAAAGCGCAGTCATCCACATCCAGAACACAGCGCCTGGCCCACCCAAACCTACTGCAATTCCGACCCCGACGATGTTTCCGGTACCCACGCGCCCGGCAAGGCTGAGTGTCAGCGCCTGGAGTGAACTCAAATGCTGACCGTTTGCGCGCCAGCTACCCCGTAAGACGCCGAACATATGAGGAAAGTATCGTAGTTGAACAAATCCTGATCGGATCGTGAAATACGCTCCTAATCCGAGAACAAAAGGTATTAACACCCTGCTCGAAAGAAAATCGTTGATGACATCAAGCATTCAAAGCTCCTTGCTATATAGAGTGCTGGCAAATCAATGGTGTCGTCAGTCCTGAATTCCTTCAGACGGCGTAATATCCCGCCATATTTGATTCGATGCAATTTCGCAAGTTGCTTAAATGTGATGCGAGTTGCTGCTATGGTTGCGCCTTTCTGGTCTTTGCTGGGTTATTGAATGTCTGATTTTCTTTCGGCGAACTTGAGGTTGCTATGTAGCCATTACAGATCTGTCGCGGAGGTTTGTAGGAAAGTTCGCATCAATCGTGGGCAATTCAATAAATACCTGTGTGGAAAAAGCATTCCAACGCCTTTTAACCTAAAGCGCATCTGCGAATTTTTTGGAGTCGAAGAGTCTGAAATTATTCAACCTACAGAGCAGTTCATCGCCCTGACAGGCCTCAAAGCAGGTCAGCGTCACACGCCAAGTGAAAGGGGCGCGCCACAATTGATGCATGAACATCTGCGTCAGCAATCTTCACCGGAATTAAGAGCGCATATTGGTTATTACTACGAGTAATAATCACGCAATGACTGAACCTGGCTCCATTCTGTGCTCGCTGGTACATGTGCGAGCGGAGGGCGATGACATCGTATATGAGCGAAACGAGCGCTTACAGATCTCTGGCACTGCAGAGGACTTTGAACGGTATCAATATCTGGGCATCGCCTATCACCTTCGGGATCGCTTGTTTTTTATCGATTATGAATCGCTGACCTCCAACGAAATATGCCAGACCATTCTTATTCCAAGCTTCAAAAGCTGCATAACGCGGCTCAATGGGTTGAAGATGGGTGTTTCTGCTGCGGATCATCGCGCTCCCGCGTGCTCAAGGGTCGTATGGGAATATCTGGGGCAGGAAATCAATCACGTCGACGCGTACCGCCGTGTTCGTTTGTATAAGCCTGATGATCGCGCCATTGATGATGATTTGCGCGCGCGCCTGGCCCAATCCCGGATTGTCGAGGGCCTGTTTGTTATCGCCGGATAACCTCTGTTAAAAATCCCAATGGAGCGAGGCTGTTGATTTTGAAGATCAACAGATCGCAGCCTCGTTGCACTCGACAGCCCCTACAGGGGATTGTCGATTTGTTCGAGCATCCACTTAACAAAATCGCGCACCTTTGGCACTTCCGCCGCGTGCTCCGGGTAAGCGAGGTAATAGGCATCGCTGCTGGGCATCGCATGCTGCCAGGGAATGACCAGCTTGCCCTCGGCCAATTCCTCTTCCACCAGAAACCGTGGCAGCAGCGCCACGCCACAGCCGACCTGGGCGGCGCGGATGCACATATAAAAGGTTTCGAAACGCGGCCCGTGATAGCTGTGTTCGGTGTGGTAGCCCTGACTGTCGAACCAGTCGTGCCAGGCCTGCGGTCGCGAGGCATTCTGCAGCAGCACCAGATCGGTCAGTTGCGTCGGGTCAGTCAATGGCGCGTCGGGCAGGCTGCCCGGGGCGCAGACCGGCACCAGTTCTTCGCCGAACAATTTCAGGCATTCCGTGCCCGGGCGTGAGGCCTGGCCGAAATAGAAGGCCAGATCGCTGCGCCCCTGCAGCAGATCATCCGCTTCCTGCTCATTGCACAAATCAAGATGAATCGACGGGTGACGCAGGCGCCAGCCTTTCAGCCGTGGCACCAGCCAGCGCGCGCCGAAGGTCGAAGGGGTGGAGACGCGCAGGACTTCGGTCTCTCCGCCGTAGGAACGCAGGTAATGCGTCGACATCTCCACTTGGCTGAGGATTTTTCTGACTTCGACCAGATACAAATCGCCGGCCGGTGTCATCTGCAAGCGGCGGCGCACGCGGCGGAACAACAAGTGCTGCAACAGTTCTTCAAGCTGCGCGACCTGTTTGCTTACCGCACTCTGGGTCAGGTTCAGCTCTTCGGCGGCGCGGGTAAAACTCAAGTGCCGGGTCACCGCCTCGAAGCATTGCAACGCGGTGATCGAGGGCAAGTGGCGTTTGTTCAGCATGGCCAGTCCTTTTTCTTGTCTTTCTGTACGCAGCATGAATAAACGGAATGATATCTGGCGTAAAGGTCGTTTGTTGCATCGCCGCAGTGAGGCTACAACTAAAGGCCTGCCCGGCCATGCGAAGGATGGCCGCACACATTCTGTTTTTGTTTGAGGAGAGACCGATGGTTGCCGCATTGCTTGATCGTCTGGGAGTCAACCCGGCCCTGTACCAGAACGGCAAAGTGCCGGTGCATTCACCCATCGACGGCAGCGAAATTGCCTCGGTGAACTGGGAGGGCGCTGCCGAAGTCGAGCAACACATCAGTCGCGCAGATCATGCATTCGATCACTGGCGCAAGGTGCCGGCGCCGCGTCGCGGTGAGCTGGTGCGCCAGTTCGGCGAAGTGTTGCGCGAGTACAAGGCCGATCTTGGCGAATTGGTGTCGTGGGAGGCTGGCAAGATCACTCAGGAAGGTCTGGGTGAAGTGCAGGAGATGATCGACATCTGCGACTTCGCCGTGGGCCTGTCGCGCCAGTTGTACGGTTTGACCATCGCCTCCGAGCGCCCGGGCCACCACATGCGCGAAACCTGGCATCCGCTTGGCGTGGTCGGGGTGATCAGCGCGTTCAACTTCCCGGTCGCGGTGTGGGCGTGGAACACCACGCTGGCGCTGGTCTGCGGCAACCCGGTGGTGTGGAAGCCATCAGAGAAAACCCCGCTGACCGCGCTGGCCTGTCAGGCGCTGTTCGATCGCGTAGTGAAAAATTTCAGTGATGCCCCAGCGAGCCTGTGCCAGGTGGTGATTGGCGGTCGCGATGCCGGCGAAGCGCTGGTCGATGATCCGCGTGTTGCGCTGATCAGCGCCACCGGCAGCACGCGCATGGGCCGCGAAGTGGCGCCGAAAGTCGCCGCGCGTTTCGCCCGCAGCATTCTTGAACTGGGTGGCAACAACGCGATGATCCTTGGCCCGAGCGCCGATCTGGACATGGCGGTGCGCGCGATTCTGTTCAGCGCCGTCGGCACCGCCGGGCAACGCTGCACGACTTTGCGCCGTCTGATCGCCCACGAATCGGTCAAGGAAGAAATCGTCACCCGTCTCAAGGCTGCCTATTCGAAAGTACGCATCGGCCATCCGCTGCAAGGCAATCTGATCGGTCCGCTGATCGACAAGCACAGCTTCGAAAACATGCAGGACGCGCTGGAGCAGGCGCTCAGCGAAGGCGGTCGGGTGTTCGGCGGTCAGCGCCAACTTGAAGATCAGTTCCCCAACGCCTACTACGTGTCGCCGGCCATCGTCGAAATGCCCGAACAGAGCGACGTGGTTTGCAGCGAAACCTTCGCGCCGATCCTTTACGTGGTTGGCTACAGCGATTTCGAGCAAGCGCTGCGCTTGAACAACGCTGTGCCGCAAGGACTGTCGTCGTGCATCTTCACCACCGATGTGCGTGAGGCTGAGCGGTTCATGTCGGCTGTGGGCAGTGACTGCGGCATCGCCAACGTCAACATCGGCCCGAGCGGTGCGGAAATCGGCGGCGCCTTCGGTGGCGAAAAAGAGACCGGCGGCGGCCGTGAGTCCGGCTCCGACGCGTGGCGAGCTTACATGCGCCGGCAGACCAATACCGTCAACTACTCGCTGGAATTGCCGTTGGCGCAGGGCATCACATTCGACTGACAGGTCGAGATCGCCTTTGTGGGAGCGAGCTTGCTCGCGAATGCGGTGTGTCAGCCGGTATGGATATTGGCTGATTTACCGCTTTCGCGAGCAAGACCGCTCCCACAGGGTAGCCAGTGTTTGTTGGGTTTCTGTTGGAGTCTGGCAATGCCGTTACGCGAAGAATGTCTGTGGGAAAAGCTCACGCCACAACGGCCGGAGAATTCGGCGCTCAAGGGTGAGGTCAAGGTCGATATCTGCGTGATCGGCGCCGGGTTCACCGGGTTGTCGGCGGCGCTGCATCTGTTGGAAAAAGGCAAAAGCGTCTGCGTGCTGGAAGCGCATCGTGCAGGGCATGGTGGCTCCGGGCGCAATGTCGGGCTGGTCAATGCCGGCCTGTGGATTCCTCCAGACGAGATCGAGGCTGGCTTTGGTGAGGCGGTCGGCAGTCAGCTCAACCGCATGCTCGGCGCAGCGCCAGCGCTGGTGTTCAGCCTTGTGGACAAATACAACATCGATTGCCAGTTGCGCCGCGAAGGCACTTTGCACATGGCGCATAACGCCAAGGGCGAGGCCGACCTGCGCAGTCGCGAGCAGCAGTGGAAGCGCCGTGGCGCGCCGGTCGAACTGCTGACAGGCAAGGCCTGCGAGCAAGCCACCGGCACGCAGAAAATCGCCGCCGCGTTGCTTGACCGCCGTGCCGGCACGCTCAACCCGATGGCGTATGTGACCGGGCTGGCCAATGCCGTGCGCGGGCTCGGTGGGCAGATGTTCGATCATTCGTCGGTGACGCGCCTCGAACGCGTCGGGCCGAAGTGGTCGGTGCAGACCGCACAGGGTTCGGTGCTGGCCGAGCAAGTGGTCATCGCCTCCAATGCCTACACCGAAGGCGACTGGACCGAACTCAAGCGCAATTTCTTTCCAGGCTATTACTATCAGGTCGCCTCGGTGCCGCTCACTGAGGACGCTGCGCAGGCAATTCTTCCGGGCGGGCAGGGCTCGTGGGACACCCGTCAGGTGCTGAGCAGCATCCGCCGCGACAAGGAAGGGCGGTTGCTACTCGGCAGCCTCGGCAATGGCAATCAGAAACCGACCTGGTTTCTCAAGGCCTGGGCCGACCGGGTGCAGCAGCATTATTTCCCCAATCTGAAGCCGGTCGAGTGGGAATGCACCTGGACCGGGCGCATTGCGTTCACGCCGGATCACTTGATGCGCCTGTTCGAACCGGCGCCGGGTCTGTTAGCAGTCACCGGCTACAACGGACGCGGCGTGACCACTGGCACTGTGGTCGGCAAGGCCTTCGCCGATTACCTGTGCAACGGCGATTCGCAGGCGCTGCCGATTCCTTTCGCACCGATGCAGCCCCTGGCGGGCGTCGGCTTGCGCAGTTGCCTGTATGAGGCCGGTTTCTCGCTGTATCACGCGGGCCAGTGCTTGCGCATCGTCATTTGAGTGTTGAAATTTGTTGCCGGAAGCGGCGCTTTTGCATCCAGCGACTAGCCTGTAATGGTGCGGGTTGTAGCAGTCCCGCACCAGCAGTGTGCAGTTCGGTGACGCGCGCTGTTACAGGCTGGTTGCACGTACTTTGCCGCTGCGGTTGCAATGATGGCGCGTGCGGGTTGCGCCTGAATAAATATACGGTTTCACCTTCCGCGGTTTAGACGGTTGCACGCCCAATGAAAATGGGAACGAAACAGTCGAAATAACAACAATGCAGCGACTTTTTGAAGAATAAAAAACCGATGGCACGGGCCTTGCTCTGAGCTTTGAGTGAAGTGAAGTCGCAGTGCCAACTAAAAAAAACCTTGGAGCACCACCTCATGTCCCAGACGTTTTACAAGAAAGGCTTTCTTGCCCTCGCAGTGGCTACTGCGCTGGGTGTTTCTGCGTTTGCTCAAGCTGATATCAAGATCGGTGTAGCGGGTCCGATGACCGGTGCCAACGCGGCATTTGGTGAGCAGTACATGAAGGGTGCACAGGCGGCGGCCGACGCGATCAACGCGGCGGGCGGTGTCAATGGGGAAAAAATCGTCCTGGTCAAAGGCGATGACGCGTGCGAGCCGAAGCAGGCGGTGACGGTCGCCAAGGACCTCACCAACCAGAAAGTCGCCGGCGTGGTTGGCCACTTCTGCTCCTCTTCGACCATTCCAGCCTCGGAAATCTACGACGAAGCCGGGATCATCGCGATCACGCCGGGTTCGACCAACCCACAAGTTACCGAGCGCGGCCTGAGTGCCATGTTCCGTATGTGCGGACGTGACGACCAGCAGGGCATCGTTGCTGGCGACTACATCGTCGACATGCTCAAGGGCAAGAAGGTTGTCGTGCTGCACGACAAGGACACCTACGGCCAGGGCCTGGCAGATGCCACCAAGGCTCAGCTGGAAAAGCGCGGCGTCAAGCCTGTGCTGTACGAAGGCCTGACCCGTGGCGAGAAAGATTTCAGCACCATCGTCACCAAGATCCGTGGCGCCGGCGCCGATGTCGTCTATTTCGGCGGCCTGCACCCGGAAGCCGGTCCGCTGGTGCGTCAGCTGCGTGAACAAGGTCTGAAAGACGTCAAGTTCATGTCCGACGACGGCATCGTGACCGACGAACTGGTGACCACCGCTGGTGGCCCGCAATTCACCGATGGCGTGCTGATGACCTTCGGCGCCGACCCGCGCCTGTTGCCGGAAAGCAAGACCGTAGTGGACGCGTTCCGCAAGGCCGGTACCGAGCCCGAGGGCTACACCCTGTACGCCTACGCCTCGGTTCAGACCCTGGCGGCAGCGTTCAACGGCGCGAAGAAAAACGACGGCGAAGCCGCTGCCAAGTGGCTGAAGGCCAACCCGGTGAAAACCGTGATGGGCGAGAAGACCTGGGACGCCAAAGGCGACCTGAAAGTCTCCGACTACGTGGTTTACCAGTGGGACAAGGACGGCAAATACCACCAGCTGGAAAAGCAGAAGTAAGGGCTGAAGCGATCAACTGATCACCATAAATCCCTGTGGGAGCAGGCCCGCTCCCACAGGGGGTGGTGGTGAACACATCGGTCGCGCTCCGACATTGCTCCGACGTACATCTGTATTTTTCCTAGAAGAACCGCGCGCCATTGGCGCGCAGGTTCTCACTGCGTGAGATTGCGTTATGGATGGTATTTTCCTGCAGCAACTGGTCAATGGCCTGACCCTCGGGTCGGTCTATGGCCTGATCGCCATCGGCTACACAATGGTCTATGGCATCATCGGCATGATCAACTTCGCCCACGGCGAGGTTTACATGATTTCCGCTTACCTGGCGGCAATCAGTCTGGCTCTGCTGGCTTACTTCGGTATCGAATCCTTCCCGCTGCTGATGCTTGGCACGCTCATCTTCACCATCGTCGTCACTGCGGTGTATGGCTGGGTCATCGAGCGTGTCGCCTACAAACCCCTGCGTAACTCGACCCGCCTGGCGCCGCTGATCAGCGCCATCGGTATTTCGCTGATTCTGCAGAACTACGCACAGATCGCCCAAGGCGCCAAACAACAGGGCGTGCCTACGCTGCTGACCGGTGCCTGGCGTGTCGAAGTCGGCACCGGCTTCGTGCAATTGACCTACACCAAAGTCTTCATCCTGATCGCCGCATTCGTCGGCATGGGGCTGCTGACCTACGTCATCAAATACACCAAGCTCGGCCGCATGTGCCGTGCGACCCAGCAAGACCGCAAGATGGCCTCGATTCTGGGGATCAACACCGACCGGGTGATTTCCTACGTGTTCATTATCGGTGCAGCCATGGCGGCACTCGCTGGCGTGCTGATCACCATGAACTACGGCACGTTCGACTTCTATGCCGGCTTCATCATCGGCATCAAGGCGTTCACCGCAGCGGTGCTTGGCGGCATCGGTTCACTGCCCGGCGCGATGCTCGGCGGGATCATCCTCGGCATCTCCGAGTCGCTGTTCTCCGGTCTGGTCAACTCCGACTACAAAGACGTGTTCAGTTTCTCGCTGCTCGTCCTCGTACTGGTCTTCCGGCCGCAGGGCCTGTTGGGCCGTCCTCTTGTGTCGAAGGTGTAAGCGATGTCTGCAACCACTGAAAAATCCATCGATATCAAAAAAAGCCTGGTCGAAGCGATTCTTGCCGGCCTGATTGCGCTGATCGTGTTCGGGCCGATTGTCGGCGTGGTCCTCGACGGCTACAGCTTCAACCTCGAAGCGACCCGCGTGGCGTGGATCATTGCCATCGTCATGGCCGGTCGCTTTGCGCTCAGCCTGTTCCTGCAAACGCCCAAGGGCCTGAAGATCCTCGACGGGTTCGAGAGCAGCGGTTCCGGCGTGCACGTGCTGCCGGCAGATTACAAATCGCGGCTGCGCTGGATCATCCCGCTGATCATTGTGCTGGCGATCATCGTGCCGTTTGTTTCCAACTCCTACCTGCTCGGCGTGGTCATCCTCGGTTTGATCTACGTGCTGCTGGGGCTGGGGCTGAACATTGTGGTCGGTCTGGCCGGGCTGCTCGACCTTGGTTACGTGGCGTTTTACGCCATTGGTGCCTACGGTCTGGCGCTGGGTTACCAATATCTCGGTCTGGGTTTCTGGACCGTGCTGCCGCTGGCGGCGATCACCGCAGGCCTGGCCGGTTGCATTCTCGGTTTCCCGGTGCTGCGTCTGCACGGTGACTATCTGGCGATCGTGACCCTGGGCTTCGGCGAAATCATTCGTCTGGTACTGAACAACTGGCTGTCGCTGACTGGCGGCCCGAACGGCATGCCTGCGCCACTGCCGACGTTCTTCGGTCTGGAGTTCGGCAAGCGTGCGAAGGATGGCGGGGTGCCGTTTCATGAGTTCTTCGGCCTGACCTACAACCCCGACGTGAAGTATTACTTCATCTACGCAGTGCTGTTCCTGGTGGTGCTGGCGGTGCTGTACGTCAAGCATCGGCTGGTGAAGATGCCGGTCGGTCGCGCCTGGGAAGCCCTGCGTGAAGATGAAATCGCCTGCCGTTCGATGGGCCTGAACCACGTACTGGTCAAACTCTCGGCGTTCACCATCGGTGCGTCGACGGCGGGTCTGGCCGGGGTGTTCTTCGCCACTTATCAAGGCTTCGTCAACCCGACCTCGTTCACCTTCTTCGAATCGGCGCTGATCCTCGCCATCGTCGTGCTCGGCGGCATGGGCTCGACCATTGGCGTGGTCATCGCCGCGTTCGTGCTCACCGTCGCTCCGGAACTGCTGCGCGGCTTCGCTGAATACCGCGTTCTGCTGTTCGGCATCCTGATGGTGTTGATGATGATCTGGCGACCGCGCGGGCTGATTCGCATCAGTCGCACCGGGGTCAAACCACGCAAAGGGGCCATTCACTACGAGAGGACTGCGCCATGAGTGAAGTCGTACTCTCTGTTGAAAAACTGATGATGCATTTCGGCGGCATCAAGGCCTTGAGCGATGTCAGCCTGAAGGTCAAACGCAATTCTATCTTCGCCTTGATCGGCCCCAATGGCGCCGGCAAGACCACGGTGTTCAACTGCCTGACCGGTTTCTACAAGGCCACGGGCGGCAAGATCGAACTCAACGTGCGCGGCCAGCAGACCAACGTCATCCAGTTGCTTGGCGAGTCGTTCAAACCGACCGATTTCGTTTCGCCGAAATCCTTCCTGAGCCGCCTGTACTACAAAATGTTTGGCGGTACTCACTTGGTCAACCGTGCAGGTCTTGCCCGTACCTTCCAGAACATTCGCCTGTTCAAGGAAATGTCGGTACTGGAAAACCTGCTGGTGGCGCAGCACATGTGGGTCAACCGCAACATGCTCGCCGGCATCCTCAACACCAAGGGCTATCGCAAGGCCGAGAGCGACGCGCTGGATGTCGCGTTCTACTGGCTGGAAGTGGTTGATCTGGTCGACTGCGCCAACCGTCTCGCCGGCGAGTTGTCCTACGGCCAGCAACGGCGTCTGGAGATCGCCCGGGCGATGTGCACGCGACCGCAGATCATTTGCCTCGACGAACCGGCCGCCGGCCTCAACCCTCAGGAAACCGAAGCGCTCAGCGCGATGATCCGGCTGCTGCGCGACGAGCACGATCTGACCGTGGTGCTGATCGAACACGACATGGGCATGGTCATGAGCATTTCCGATCACATCGTGGTTCTCGACCACGGCATTGTCATCGCCGAGGGCGGGCCGGAAGCGATCCGCAACGACCCGAAAGTGATCGCAGCCTACCTGGGCGCCGACGAAGAGGAGCTGGTATGAGCCAACCGATCCTCGAACTGCGCAATCTGGACGTGTTCTACGGCCCGATCCAGGCCCTCAAAGGTGTTTCACTGCAGATCAACGAAGGCGAGACCGTCAGCCTCATCGGTTCCAACGGCGCGGGCAAGTCGACCTTGCTGATGTCGATCTTCGGCCAGCCGAGAGCTGCGGGCGGGCAGATCCTTTATCAAGGTGTCGACATCACGCACAAGTCATCCCACTACATTGCCTCCAACGGCATTGCGCAGTCGCCGGAAGGGCGGCGGGTGTTCCCCGACATGACCGTCGAGGAAAACCTGCTGATGGGCACGATCCCGATTGGCGACAAGTACGCCAAAGAGGACATGCAGCGCATGTTCGAGCTGTTTCCCCGGCTTGAAGAGCGGCGCAGTCAGCGGGCGATGACCATGTCTGGCGGTGAACAGCAGATGCTCGCCATCGCCCGTGCGCTGATGAGTCGGCCGAAGCTGTTGCTACTCGATGAACCAAGCCTGGGGCTGGCGCCGATCGTGGTGAAGCAGATTTTCGCCACCCTGCGTGAACTGGCGAAAACCGGGATGACGATTTTTTTGGTCGAGCAGAATGCCAACCATGCGCTCAAGCTGTCGGATCGCGCGTATGTGATGGTCAACGGCGAAATCCGTTTATCCGGCACAGGTAAAGAGTTGCTGGTGAATGAGGAGGTACGTAACGCCTATCTGGGCGGGCACTGATTTTCTCGCGGTTGTACACAGCCCTGGCGACGAGAGTCCCGGGGCTTTTCTTTTCCAGATCCTCCACAAATCCCTGTGGGAGCGGGCTTGCTCGCGAAAGAAGTGTGTCAAAAAACCACCGTGTTAATTGACTCACCGCTTTCGCGAGCAAGCCCGCCCCACAGTGGATCTGCGCGGGCCTCGCAATTGTGGAAAACAAATTCCCCAAGCTGCCAAAGCGCGACATATAGACGCTGCAAATGGCTGTTTTTCCACAGTTTTGACTTGTCCCCGGTTACTGTGGAACCGGCTGTGAATAACGTGGGTGTATATGGCTGCAGGCCATATAAAACGTGGCCTTCAAGGCTATGATTGTTTTTTGATCAGGCTTTTTTACAGGAGCGGCAGACGTCGTTGTCAACCTTTTTTTGGCAACCGGGGCGACAGCCATTTACTTTGATCAGGCCTGTGGATAAGTCTGTGACTAAACTCTGGAAAGACTTCGCTGAGGGCCGTAGTTGCTGGCCTCGCGCAATCACCCGGTGGCACCGTCCGTCGTGCAAAATGCCCTGTCCCGCACATCCATCGTCTCAGGGTCAAGCAAAAAACTTTCCATTTCGCCCGCAACGCCTTGTGTGGCGCGGCTTTGCGCCTTTGTACTTGCCCCCGAAAACTGTGGAGCAGACTGTGGATAACATGCGTGCACATGGCTACAGGCCACGCCTGGCAAGGGATAGCGGCCGTTGATCAAATTTTGATCTGAAACTCGTCCCATGTAGGCGCAGCCGTCGGCCCCCTGCATGGGGCAATGGTTGCTCGAGAATGCGAGGGCGGGCATGCTGCCTGCTGATTTTCTATTCCAAGGGCTGCCGTGGCAGCCGAAGCAAGGAGAACACGATGTCCAACACCCTGTTTATCACCGGCGCTACGTCCGGTTTTGGTGAAGCCTGTGCCCGTCGTTTTGCCGAAGCTGGCTGGAAACTGGTGCTGACCGGCCGTCGTGAAGAACGCCTCAATGCCCTGTGCGCGGAACTGTCGAAGCAGACTGAAGTGCACGGCCTTGTCCTCGATGTGCGTGATCGCAAGGCGATGGAGGAGGCAATCGCTGACCTGCCGCCTTCGTTCGCCACACTTCGTGGCTTGATCAACAACGCCGGCCTGGCGCTCGGCGTCGACCCGGCGCCGAAGTGCGATCTGGATGACTGGGACACCATGGTCGACACCAATGTCAAAGGCCTGATGTACGCCACCCGCCTCCTGCTGCCACGGCTGATCGCCCACGGCCGTGGCGCCGGCATCGTCAACCTCGGCTCTATCGCCGGCAACTACCCGTACCCGGGCAGCCACGTGTATGGCGCAACCAAGGCGTTCGTCAAACAGTTCTCGCTGAACCTGCGTTGCGACCTGCAGGGCACCGGCGTACGAGTAAGCAACATCGAACCCGGCCTGTGCGAAAGCGAGTTCTCGCTGGTGCGTTTCGCCGGCGATCAGGAGCGCTACAACGCGACCTACGCCGGCGCCGAGCCGATCCAGCCGCAGGACATCGCCGAGACGATTTTCTGGGTGATGAACACCCCGGCGCACATCAACATCAACAGCCTGGAGCTGATGCCGGTAAGCCAGACCTGGGCCGGGTTTGCCATCGAGCGCAACAAGGCCTGAGACCGCGCTGAGGCCATTCGCGAGCAGGCTCGCTCCCACAATGAAAGTGCGCCGGACACACTATCGGTGAACAGCACAATCAAGGTGGGGGCGAGCTTGCTCGCAAAAGCGATCTGTAAGTCAGCGCAGATATTCAGCTAGACCGCTGTAACAAGTCGCCAAATGATAAGGCGTGGTCGAAGGCATGTCCTTGCGACTGACTTCACCGTTTTCATCGCGGCACTCATGCCAACCCCCGGCATGCAGAAACCGCTGCTGCAACGCCTGCAACTGGCGCAGCACTGACGCTTCACTTTCCGGGCGCAGTGTCAGCGCGCGCAGGTATTCGGCCTGAGCCCAAATCCGCTGCGTCGAATCCCTTGGCCTTCCGTTACCTTCCAGATCAAGCATCGCCCGTACGGCGCCGCAAGATTCCAGCACGCCATATTGTTCGGTAAAGACGAATGCCCGATCCAACGCCCGGTGCAGTTTCGAATCGCGTAACAGCGGCGACGATTCGAGCAGGAAATACCATTCAAACTGATGCCCCGGCTCATACCAGTTATCCACAGTCCCCAGCGGCTTTTCCATCAACACGCCGTATTGCGGATCGACGAATTGCTTGTGCATGGCTGTGCATAACTCAAGCAGGGCTTGTTGCGTGTGCGCATCTTCGCGTACGGCGAGAGTGGCGAGGAAGGCTTCGGCCAGATGCATCAACGGGTTTTGCAGTGGGCCGGTCTGCAGGGTGAGCCAGTCGCGCTCCAGGCAGGCTTCGTACAAGCCGTCACCGGTGGCGAAACGGCGGCCGATGATTTCCAGCGCGGCGTTCAATGTCGATTCCGCTAGCGAGTCGCGAGACTTGCCCCAGTAATGCGCGCAGGCGAACAGGATGAAGGCGTGGGTGTAGAGATCCTTGCGCTGGTCCAGCGGCTTGCCTTGCGCATCAATGCTGTAGAACCAGCCGCCGTGCTCGGCATCATGGAAATGCCGTTGTAGAGAACGAAACAGCGCCGCCGCACGGACTTCGGCGTTATCCACAACCCCGATCAGGCTGGAGAACACATACAGCTGCCGTGCGCAGGCCATCGCCCGATAACGTTGTGCTGGCAGCGGTTGATGCGCGGCGTCCAGCGCCTCATACGGTAACGCCATGTCGGCGTTCCAGCCCGGGCCTTGCCACAGCGGCACGATCACGTCGAGGAAGTGCTGCTGCACTTGGCCAAACAGGGCGGTCAATTCGGGCAGGGCGGTGGAGCGGGAAGCGTGGGGCATGGGCGGAGGTCGTCACGGGCTGGGGCGATTGCGCGACATGGTAGCAGAGAGGCAGCCTTTAGAGGCCGGGTGTCTGATGGGCCGCTTTCGCGAGCAAGCCCGCTCCCGCAGGTTTTGTGCTCGCCACAAATCCAGTGTGGGAGCGGGCTTGCTCGCGAAGGGGACAGTTCAGGCGAAACCAATCAGCCCGCCAACAACCACACCCCAGTCGCCGCCGATGCAGCCCCAGCCAGTCGCACCAATGGCGCCGCTGCCTGCGGCAACACGCGCACCACGCCATAACCGAGCGCATGCAAAACAGCTGTCGCCGCGACAAACCCGGCCGCATACGCCCAAGGACTGCTCATCTCCGGCAGTTCCAAGCCATGCGCCACGCCGTGGAACAGCGCAAACGGTGCCGTCGCTGCCACCGCCATCACCAGCGGCGGACGCACCGCCAGGGCTACCGCCAGGCCCAGCGCCAATACCGAAGCGGCAATCCCGCTTTCCAGCGCCGGCAACTCAAGCCCTTCAAAACCGAGCAAACCGCCCAGCAGCATGGTGCCGACAAACGTGCACGGCAGCGCCCAACGCGCCGCGCCTTGCTGCTGCGCCGCCCACAAGCCGACGGCGAGCATTGCCAGCAAATGGTCGAGACCGCCGATCGGGTGGCTGATACCCGCGACGAGGCCGCTGTCGCCATGCCCCGGGTGAGCGAAGGCCAGTGCCGGTGTCAGCAGCAGCGCCACGGCGCCAAGAATGCGTTTGAGTGTCATGGATAAGCTTCCTTGTTGATAAGTGAATCAGGCAGCGGTCAGCAGGCCCTGACGTTCGATGAAGGCGATGATTTGCTCAAGGCCCTGACCGGTTTTCTGGTTGCTGAACACGAACGGCTTGCCGTTGCGCATGCGTTTGGTGTCGCTGTCCATCATTTCCAGCGAGGCGCCCACCAGCGGTGCGAGGTCGATCTTGTTGATCACCAGCAGGTCGGACTTGCAGATCCCCGGGCCGCCCTTGCGCGGCAGCTTGTCGCCGGCGGAAACGTCGATCACGTAGATGGTCAGGTCGGACAGCTCCGGGCTGAAGGTCGCTGAGAGGTTGTCGCCACCGGATTCGACCAGAATCAGATCCAGGCCCGCAAAGCGCCGGTTCAATTGATCGACCGCTTCAAGGTTGATCGAGGCGTCTTCGCGGATCGCCGTGTGCGGGCAGCCGCCGGTTTCCACGCCGATGATGCGCTCCGGCGCGAGGGCTTCGTTGCGCACCAGGAAATCGGCGTCTTCGCGGGTGTAGATATCGTTGGTGACCACGGCGAGGTTGTAGCGCTCGCGCAGGGCCAGGCACAGGGCCAGGGTCAACGCGGTCTTGCCGGACCCGACCGGGCCGCCGATGCCGACGCGCAGAGGTTGTGTATCCATTTCATTCTCCAAAAATAAACAGGCCTAAGAGCGGAAGAGGCGGCTGTACTGGCGTTCATGGGCCATGCACGCCAGGGACAGACCAAAAGCGGCACTGCCGATGTGTTCGGGATTGATTCGGCTTGCGTCGTGCTGCGCCTGTTGCAGCAGCGGCAGCAGTTCGCTGGTCAGACGCTGGGCCGCTTGCTGGCCCAACGGCAGGGTTTTCATCAACACGGCGAGCTGGTTTTCCAGCCAGCTCCACAGCCATGCGGCAAGCGCGTCCTGTGGGCTGATGCCCCAGGCGCGTGCTGCCACTGCCCAGCACAAGGCCAGGTGCGGTTCTGCGGTCTGGTCAAGAAAGTCGCGGGCGGGCGCATCGAGTTCCGGCAGACCGTTCAGCAGCTGCTGCAAGGAGTAACCCATCTGCCGGCTCTCCAGATGCAGCTCGCGGGTTTCGCGGCTGGCGCGATGGCTCTCGCAGAGCTGCCGTAGTTCGGCCCAGTTTTCATCTGCTGCGGCTTGGCAATGCGCCAACAACAGCGGCGCTTCGAAGCGGGCGAGATTGAGCAGCAGTTGATCGCTGATCCAGCGGCGGGCGGCGTCAGGGGTGTGGACCCGGCCGTTATCCACCGCCATTTCCAGACCCTGGGAATAGCTGTAGCCACCAATCGGCAATTGCGGACTGGCCAGACGCAGCAGCGCCCAGGCCGGATTCACAGGCGCACGCCGAACTGGTGAAGTTTTGGCGCGTAGTTGAAGTCTTCGTCGCCGTGGCGGGAATGATGGTGGCCGCCCCCATATGCGCCGTGTTCCGGCTGGAACGGCGCTTCGATAGCCTCGACCTGGGCGCCGAGCTGTTCGAGCATGGCCTTGAGTACGTAATCGTCGAGCAGGCGCAGCCAGCCGTCGCCAACTTGCAGGGCGACATGGCGGTTGCCGAGGTGATAAGCCGCGCGCGTCAGTTCGAACGCATTGGCGCACGTGACATGCAGCAGTTGTTCGGGACGGGCGTAGACGCGCACGACACGGCCGTCTTCGGCCTGCAAACATTCGCCGTCATACAGCGGTGGCTGGCCGCGCTCCAAAAACAACCCGACGTCTTCGCCTTCGGCACTGAAACAGCGCAAACGGCTTTTGCTGCGCGCTTCGAAGGTCAGGTGCAACTCGGCGGCCCAGACGGGTTGAGGGTCGATTCTGCGATGAATCACCAGCATCGGAAAGCTTCCAGCAATGAACGTTGAATGGGCTAGAGCAAGCGTCGCGCCAACCGGCCCATCTGTAGGAAATGGCTGACGGCGCGTGGCTGATCTTTCAACAGGTGCGGGGATTCTGGAAGGTTTTGGTGCATGAAGGATTTGTCATGCACCAAAGCGAGGCTGCGACGCATGACCCTTGTGGGAGC
>NZ_PJBC01000008.1 GCF_002836515.1 Pseudomonas sp. Choline-02u-1 | reverse complement strand
CAAACATCACCGCCCTTTCAACTCCTTCCAGGCTTCGATGATCTGAAGCAAGCCGCTGCCGAAAACTGCATAACTCTTTGAATCTCAAGGAGTTTTCCGTTTCGACTGCGCCGGAAGTGGGGCGAATTATAGACCTCTGGAATCTGCCGTCAACCGTTAATTTCGCTTTTCTTGAAGATTCTGCCTTTTACCCATTAAACGCGGGATTCGCCTTGCCACCAGCGGCAGACGAAGCAGCAAAAGCACAGCGCCTATAAAGGCATAAATCGTCCACTCTTCAAGATCAGCCCGCACGATCCACAGCATGTGCAGCAATCCCAGACCGAGAATCACATAAACCAGGCGATGCAACTTCTTCCAGCGAGCCCCCAAATGACGCTGACTATAACGATTTGACGTCACCGCCAATATCAGCAAGCCGAGAAATCCCAGCGCACCGACAATAATGTACGGCCGCTTGCGTAGCTCAACACCCAGTTGCGACCAGTCGAACCCGAGGATAAAAGCCATATAGCTGAACAGATGGAGCGTCACATAAGTAAAACACCAAAGTCCCAATTGCCGGCGAACCGCAACCCACCCCGCCCAGCCACTCAGTTTTTGCAGCGGCGTCATGCTCAGCGTGATCAACAGCAACACCAGCGTGCCAAGCCCCAGACGATCAACCAGCACCTTGCCCGGATCAGGCCCCAGCAGATCCGCGAAGGCCTGATAGAACCACAGCAACGGCCAAATCGCCGCCGCAATGAAAACGCCCACTCGCCAGAACGGATAGCGCATCAGTAGTTCTTCCGCAGATCGAGTCCTGTATATAAAGAAGCGACTTCATCCGAGTAGCCGTTGAACATCTGCGTATCGCGCACATTTGGTTTGAACAGGCTGTTGGGCAGACGCCGCTCGCGTGCCTGGGTCCAACGCGGATGGTCGACCGCAGGGTTCACATTCGCATAGAAACCATATTCGTCGGCAGCAATGCTTTGCCAGGTGGTCTTCGGTTGTTCGCTGACCAGACTGATGCGCACGATGGATTTCACGCTTTTGAAGCCGTACTTCCATGGCACCACCAGACGTAAAGGCGCGCCATTCTGATTCGGCAGTTCGCGCCCATACATGCCCACCGCCAGAATCGCCAAAGGATTCATCGCCTCATCGAGACGCAAGCCTTCGACATACGGCCAGTCGATCAAGGCAAAGCCGGAACGCTGGCCGGGCATGCTCTTGGGATCCTGCAGGGTTTCGAAGCGGATGTATTTGGCTTTGGAGGTCGGCTCGACCTGTTTGAGCAAGGCCGAGATGGGAAAGCCGATCCAGGGAATGACCATCGACCACGCCTCGACGCAGCGCAGACGATAAATACGCTCCTCCAATTGATACGGTTTCATGAAATCTTCCAGCGCGTAACGCCCCGGTTTACCCACCTCCCCGTCTATCACTACGCTCCAGGGTTCGGTTTTGAGGTCGCCAGCGTTCGAAGCCGGATCGCCCTTGCCGGTACCGAACTCGTAAAAGTTGTTGTAGTGCGTGGCGTCTTTATAGGGCGTGATTGCCTCGTCCTTGATGTTGACCGCACCCCATTGAGTAGAAGGAAGCTTTTCGGCGAACCAGGCCGGGGCCTTGCCGGATTCGACATCCGAGTAGCGAGGGGCATCAGCGGCATTCGCCCAACGCGGCAGGCTGCTCATGGCAATACCGGCAGCGGTAGCACCGATCAATTGGCGACGGGAGAGATAAATGGCTTCAGGCGTGACATCCGACTCATGGCAGTCGGATGCTTTGGGGATCTTGATCAACATGACAACTCCGCAGCGTTGGAGGACAGGTGCACCCATAGACTGCGGAGTATGCGGGAAATTACATCACTCGGCGTTTTTGTGACGACGAAGACGCAACAGGTACTGTACCGGACCGGAAGCGGCATAGGCGAGGAACACCAGCAGCAGAATGCGCGGCGGATCACTGAATACAACAGCGAATACCAACACCACCGCCAGAATCGCCACGAACGGCACGCGACCTTTGAGATCCAGCTCCTTGAAGCTGTTGTACTTGATGTTGCTGACCATCAGCATGCCGGCCGCCGCCACCATCAAGGCCACCAGGAACGACATCTTCGAACCCTGAATGCCGTAATCGCTGAATGCCCAGACAATACCGGCCACTACCCCTGCTGCCGCAGGGCTGGCCAGACCGATGAAGTAGCGTTTGTCCGCCGTGCCGACCTGAGTGTTGAAGCGCGCCAGACGCAATGCCGCACCCGCCACATAGATGAAGGCGACCATCCAGCCGACCTTGCCCATATCACCCAGCGCCCAGCCGAACGCCAGCAACGCCGGCGCAACACCGAACGCGACCATGTCCGACAACGAGTCGTACTCGGCGCCGAAGGCACTTTGCGTGTTGGTCATGCGCGCCACGCGACCATCAAGACCGTCGAGCACCATGGCGACGAAAATCGCGATCGCGGCGAAAGCGAAATACTTGCTCGCATTCACCGAATCCCCGGCGCTCAACGCAGCCTGGGCACTCATTGAATTGATGATGGAATAGAAGCCTGCAAACAGGTTTGCAGTGGTGAACAGGTTCGGCAGCAGATAGATACCACGATGCCGGACTTTACGACCTTCAGCGTCGTGCCCTTCTTCGATGTGCTCATCGATGGGCAGCAGGCTTTCGGCGTCGGAAGCCTTGTTCGGCTCTTCGGGACGTTCGCTCATGGACATTACCTTGCAACGGTTTGGATAAAATTCGACAGAAGCTTGAGGACGACAGTTCGGCCACAAACGATGCAGCTTTATACCAGAAGCACCGCCCCAAACGAAAAAACGCGGCCGAGGCCGCGTTTTTCGTACAAGGGACGACGACTTAGTTCTTGGCTTTGTCGACGATCTTGTTGGCACCGATCCACGGCATCATGGAGCGCAGTTGCTCGCCGATGATTTCGATACCGTGAGCGGCGTTGTTACGACGCTTGGCGGTCATCGAAGGGTAGCCGGTTGCGCCTTCGCTGATGAACATTTTGGCGTATTCGCCGTCCTGAATACGTTTCAGGGCGTTGCGCATGGCCTGACGGGATTCGGCGTTGATCACTTCCGGGCCAGTCACGTACTCGCCGTACTCGGCGTTGTTGGAGATCGAGTAGTTCATGTTGGCGATACCGCCTTCGTACATGAGGTCAACGATCAGCTTCAGTTCGTGCAGGCACTCGAAGTAGGCCATTTCCGGCGCGTAGCCAGCTTCAACCAGAGTTTCGAAACCGGCTTTCACCAGTTCAACGGTACCGCCACACAGAACGGCTTGTTCGCCGAACAGGTCGGTTTCAGTCTCGTCCTTGAAGGTGGTTTCGATGATGCCGGTACGACCACCACCGACGCCAGCGGCGTAGGACAGTGCAACGTTTTTGGCGTTGCCCGAGGCGTCCTGGTAGATCGCGATCAGGTCAGGGATACCGCCGCCTTTGACGAATTCGGAGCGCACGGTGTGACCCGGGGCTTTCGGCGCGATCATGATCACGTCGAGGTCGGCACGCGGAACAACCTGGTTGTAGTGAATCGCGAAGCCGTGGGAGAAGGCCAGAGTGGCGCCTTTCTTGATGTTCGGCTCGATTTCGTTCTTGTACAGCGACGACTGGAACTCGTCCGGGGTCAGGATCATGACCAGGTCGGCAGCGGCAACAGCGGAAGCAACGTCGGTCACTTTCAGGCCGTGGGCTTCAGCCTTGGCAACGGTCGCCGAACCTTTACGCAGACCGACGGTAACGTCGACACCGGAGTCTTTCAGGTTGCACGCTTGAGCGTGGCCTTGGGAGCCGTAACCGATGATGGCAACTTTCTTGCCCTGGATGATCGACAGGTCGCAGTCTTTATCGTAGAAAACTTTCATGAATTTCCCCTTATATCCGGCCATTCAGGCCATGCGCTAATTTGGTTTAGATGCTGAGTACTTTGTCGCCGCGAGCAATGCCGGTCACGCCGCTGCGGACGGTCTCCAGAATCGATGCGGTGCCGATGGACTGAATGAAGCTGTCGAGCTTGTCGCTGGTACCGGTCAATTGAACGGTATACACGCTGGCGCTGACGTCGACGATCTGTCCACGGTAGATATCGGTGGTGCGTTTGATCTCGGCGCGCTGGGCGCCAGTGGCCTTGACCTTGACCAGCATCAGTTCACGCTCGATGTGAGCGCTTTCCGACAGGTCCACCAGCTTGACCACTTCGATCAGCTTGTTCAGGTTTTTGGTGATCTGCTCGATCACTTCATCGTGGCCCACGGTGGTCAGCGTCAGACGCGACAGGGTCGGGTCTTCGGTCGGGGCCACGGTCAGGCTTTCGATGTTGTAGTTGCGCTGCGAGAACAGGCCGACTACTCGAGACAGAGCGCCGGGTTCGTTTTCCAGAAGCAGGGAAATAATGTGCCGCATGATTAAGTACGCTCCGTCTTGCTCAGCCACATATCGCGCATGGAGCCGTCTTTGATCTGCATCGGGTAGACGTGCTCGCTGGTGTCGACCGCAACATCGATGATCACCAAGCGATCCTTCATCGCAAACGCTTCGGCCATCTTCGACTTCAAATCTTTCGATTCGGTGATGCGTACGCCGACGTGGCCGTAGGCTTCAGCCAGTTTGATGAAGTCAGGCAGCGATTCCATATAGGAGTGCGAGTGACGGCTGCCGTAGCTCATGTCCTGCCACTGGCGAACCATGCCCAGCACACCGTTGTTGAGGATGACGATCTTCACCGGCAAGCCGTATTGCAGGCAGGTCGACAGCTCCTGGATGTTCATCTGGATACTGCCTTCGCCGGTGACGCAGGCAACGTCGTCGTCCGGGAAGCTCAGTTTGATGCCCATCGCTGCTGGCAGACCGAAGCCCATCGTGCCCAGACCACCGGAGTTGATCCAGCGGTTAGGCTTGTTGAACGTGTAGTACTGCGCAGCGAACATCTGGTGCTGACCGACGTCGGAGGTCACAAAGGCGTCGCCCTTGGTCACTTCGCAGAGGGTTTCGATCACGGTCTGCGGCTTGATCTTGCTGCCGTCACCCTTTTCATAAGGGAACAGGCCGCGATCGCCACGCCATTCATCGACCTGCTTCCACCAGCTGGCTACGGACTCTTTGTTCGGGGTCTCGCCGATTTCCTTGAGGATCGCGACCATTTCGGTCAGGACACTTTCGACCGGGCCAACGATTGGCACGTCGGCCTTGATGGTCTTGGAGATCGACGCCGGGTCGATGTCGATATGGATGATCTTGGCGTTCGGGCAGAACTTTGCCGGGCCGTTGATCACCCGATCGTCGAAGCGTGCGCCCACTGCGAGGATCACGTCGGCATGGTGCATTGCCAGGTTGGCGGTGTAGCTGCCGTGCATGCCGAGCATGCCGATGAACTGACGGTCAGTGCCTGGGAAGGCACCCAGGCCCATCAACGTGTTGGTTACCGGCAGGTTGAGCATTTTCGCCAGTTCGGTCAGTTGCGCGGAGCCATTGCCGAGAATCACGCCGCCGCCGGAGTACAGCACCGGGCGCTTGGCCGCCAACAACATTTCCGCTGCTTTGCGGATCTGCCCGGAGTGACCGCGAACGGCCGGGCTGTAGGAGCGCAGCTTGGCTTTTTTCGGAAAAACGTATTCGAACTTTTCGGCCGGGTTGGTCATGTCTTTCGGGATGTCGACAACGACCGGGCCCGGACGACCGGATTGCGCCAGGTAGAAGGCCTTCTTCATGACTTCCGGGATTTCCGAAGCGTGCTTGATCATGAAGCTGTGCTTCACGATCGGCCGGGAGATGCCGATCATGTCGGTTTCCTGGAACGCGTCGGTGCCGACCATGGTGCTTGGCACCTGACCGGAAATAATCACCATCGGAATCGAGTCCATATAGGCGGTGGCGATACCGGTGATGGCGTTTGTGGCGCCTGGACCGGAAGTCACCAATACCACGCCGGCTTTACCGGTGGCACGGGCGTAGCCGTCAGCCATATGGGTAGCCGCTTGTTCGTGACGAACCAGGATGTGGGTCACTTCCGGTTCTTTGAACAGGGCATCGTAAACATGCAGGAGAGCACCGCCTGGGTACCCGTAGATATATTTGACGCCTTCGTCACGCAAAAAGCGGACGAGCATCTCACCGCCAGATAAAAGCTCCACGTTGTTCACCTCTAAAACGCCAGAATACCGTCCACAAAAAAGGGGCGGGTCTTAATAGGTTTACTTCTCGGCAGAGCATGAGCGACGGTGGTCGCCGACTACGTCAGCACTGACTGAGCAAGTATTGGGATCGTCCCAAGTGTTGCGGGCCTTTCCCACCCAGCGCGAGGTAACGCGTTGCGGGTGTAACAGGTCGGCGCGGATGTGCGCCTCATGATCTACCGAGTGGGTCTGCTTCTGGCAGTCCCTCTACAGCGGACTTTGGATTCTTCTGTTTCGCCCTCTGCAAGTCAAGTCGTCTGTGTGGTTAATTGTGGGTAAGCACATGAGAACGCAAGAAAAAACCTGAAAAGCGCTACTCTGTTAGCGTCAATTGCGCAATTTTGCCAAGGAATCAGCATGCGAACGCTCCTCCTCACTCTGCTGATCGGCCTCAGCCCATGGTGCTCGGCCGCTCAAATCTACAAATGGGTCGATGCTCAGGGTGTCACGCATTTCGATGCGCAGCCGCCGCAGGGCCAACCGTCCACGACCGTGCAGACGCCCTCCTCGCCCACGCCGAGAGCTGCGCCGATGCCGGGTAGCGGCGTACTTGGCGATCAGAAAGCCATTGATGCGAAGGTGAAGAAACAGGTCGCCGAGCAGCAGGCGCAGCTCAAGGCGTTTTGCGAACAAGCACGCACGAACCTGGCGCAACTGCAGAACAATCCGCGTTTGCGTGAGGAGGTCGAAGGGGATTTGCGCAGGCTCGACGATGCGCAGCGTCAGGAGCGCATCGTCGAAGCGAAGAAGCAGATCGCCGAGAATTGCTCGTAATCGCGACGTCGGAACTAGTAGGAGCTGACGAGTGCAACGAGGCTGCGATCTTTTGATCCTGCTCGTCTAAAATCAAAAGATCGCAGCCTTCGGCTGCTCCTACAAAGCCCCTACAACTGTGGTCAGCGGGACGCGCTGATCAGCAGGTCGAACTCTTTGAGCAGTACCTGCAACTGACGATCCTTGCCGCCGAGATTGCGTTGGGCGAAAACCATCTCCGCCATTTCCTGAATGCCGGAGGCGCTCGGCAAGGGCAGATCCTGCTCAAGGATCATCTTCATGCGCGGCAGGAAGATCCATTGCAGCCACTGCTCGAAGTCCAGCGTGTCGACCGAAAACGGCTCGACACTGCTCAGGGCTTCGACCGATGGCTCAACCTCATCCCACCAGCCCTGGGTGCGCAACTCTCGTTCGATCAGCAATAGCTGATCGGCGATTTTCGGAAAGCGCGCATCCATCACAGGGAAACCTTGGCCTTCTGACGGGCAAGCGCGGCGCCGGCAGAATCACCTTGTTTCTCACGGGCCTGAGCGATCAATTCCCACAGGCTGGCTTGCAGATCCGGACGACCGTTGGCCATGGTCAGCGCACGACGGGCAAACTGCTCGGCTTGCGGCGCATCCCCCTGGGCCATGCGCACCTGCGCCAGACGGTAAAGCACCTGCGGCTCACGCGGGGCGACACGTTGCGCTCGCTCCAGGCTGGAAGAGGCACCGTTGAGGTCGCCGCCGGCCTGCTGTTGTTGCGCGGTGGTCAAAAGAGCGAGTACCGGGCCGTCCAGTTGCTCATCCGCCGACAGACCACCACCACTGCTGGCCGAAGGAATGCCGCTTGGTGTCGACGGCATGCTGTAGCCGCCGGAGTTGATCGGTGCCGACTCAACCGCCGATGGGTTGTAAGGCCCCGACGTGATCCCTCCGGATGCTGGGCCCGGGACGATAGGCGAAGAGCTGATCGGTGTCGACACCGCAGCACCGCCGCCCGGCACCATTACCACTACGCCGGTATCGCCTTGCGGAATCGCCTGAGTCTGGCCCTGCGCCGGGCGCTTGACCGTGGTCTGGCGGAAACCGCCATTGGCACCGATACGTTCGCTGTTGGAAACGGCTGTGCCCGAATCCACTACCGGAATCGAACCACGCTGTACGGTGGAGCAGCCGCTGAGCAAAGCCACGGCGGTCACCGCTGGAATCAACCACTTGTTCACTTGAAACCCTCTTTGCTTAATTCATCCAGCCCTTGACCCAGTCCATCACCGACTCCGGCGAGGCAGGTGTTTCGCTTGCGCACGCGGCGCCGGGTGGCGGTTCGCTGCCGCGAATATACGGCATCTGTACCGCGCCAGGGCAGTTGGCATCGGAACCCTGTCCGGTGCGTGAATCGACCCAGGCCTGCACGACGTTGTCGGGCTGCGGCATGTCCAGTGGCAGCGGATCGGCCTTGCGCATGAAACTGGTCCAGACCTGCAGCGCACCGGTCGCCCCGGTGAACGGCGTCTTGCCGTTGTCATCGCGACCGAGCCAGACCACCGCCAGCAGATCCTGACTGAAACCGGCGAACCAGCTGTCACGCGAATCGTTACTGGTACCGGTCTTGCCCGCCAGCGTCAGGGTCTTGGGCAGCACGTTATAAACCGAACTGCCGGTACCTTCACGCATCACCCGCTGCATGGCGTTCTGGATCAGGTAGATGGAGGCCGGATCGAAACGCTGCTCGATCTGGAACGGATACCGCTTGAGCGGCTCGCCCTCGGCGGTCAATACGCTGCGAATCCCGCGCATCGGCGTATTGAAACCGCCGTTCGCCAGCGTCTGGTACATGGTCGCCACTTCGATCGGCGTCATGCCGCCAGCCCCCAGCAGCATCGATGGGAACGCCGGGAACTCACGGGTCACGCCCAGACGACCGAGGGTCTTGAGGACGTTCGGCACACCGACTTCCAGGCCCAGACGCGAGGTCGAGAGGTTGTACGAATGCGCCAGGCCCTGATAGAGGAAAACCGTACCGTGGGAGCGTCGATCGTAGTTTTGCGGCTTCCACACCTGACCGTTAGCGCCTTTGACCGACAGCGGATCGTCGGACAGCCAACTGGTCAACGTGTATTGGCTCGGTTTCTCCAGCGCGGTCAGGTACACCGCCGGCTTGATCAACGAACCGATCGGGCGCACCGCATCGAGTGCACGGTTGAAACCGGCGTAACTGGCCTGACGGCTGCCGATCATCGCCTGGACTTCACCGGTTTCCGGATTGGTCACGACCATCGCCGCTTCGACGTCATCGGAGCCTTTGCGCCCGGACAGGCGTTTAAAGGTGTCGTTGACCGAGGCTTCGGCTTTCATCTGCAGTATCGGGTCGAAACTGGTGAAGATGCGCAGGCCTTCTTCGGTCAAGTCTTCGTCGCGGTAGTCTTCGCGCAACTGACGTTTGACCAGATCGATAAAGCCCGGGAACGAGCTGTCGGCGAGCTTGCCGCGAGTAGTTACACCCAGTGGCATTTTCTTCGCTGCTTCGACCTGTTCGGCGGTTGCCACGCCCTGCTGGGCCAGCACGTCGAGAACCAGATTGCGCCGTTCCAGCGCGCGTTCCGGGTTACGACGCGGGTTGTAGTAGGACGGCCCCTTGACCATGCCGACCAGCAACGCCACTTGATGCAGTTTCAGCTCGGACAATGGCTGGCCGAAGAAGAACTGGCTGGCCAGACCGAAACCGTGCACCGCGCGCTGACCGTCCTGGCCGACGAAGACTTCGTTGAGGTAGGCCTCAAGAATTTCCTTCTTGTCGTAATGCAGTTCGAGCAGCAACGCCATCATCGCTTCGGTGAGCTTGCGGGTCAGGCTGCGTTCGCTGGTCAGGTAGAAGTTCTTCACCAACTGCTGGGTCAGCGTACTGCCGCCCTGGGTCATCTTGCCGCCGGAGGTATTGATCCACACGGCGCGGGCGATCGATTTCGGCGACACGCCCCAGTGGCTGTAGAAATCGCGGTCTTCAACGGCGATCAGAGTTTCGAGCAGGTACGGCGGCACCTGATCGAGTTTGATCAGGATGCGGTCTTCAAGATTTTTCGGATAAATGCCGCCGATCATCAGCGGCTCGAGGCGTACCACCGACAGCTTAGAGCCATTGGTCGCGGACAGCTCGGCGACGTAATCGCCGGAGAAGCGCACGCGCACCGGCTGCGCTTTCTCCAGCCCTTCATAAAACTGGAAGCCACGGGTGTTCAGGTCAACCGTATTGCCACTCACGGCAGCGGCGCCAGGGCCGTTGCTCACGGCTTCGCGGCGATAGCCGAGGGCATCGAGTTCGGTGAGGAAATCGTCCTTGCTGAGCTTCTGCCCGACGAACAGCTCAAGCGGGCGCGCGTACACCTTGGCCGGGATGGTCCAGCGCTTGCCGGAGAATTTCTCCTGCACCACGGCATCGAGGTAAACGGCGAAGCCGGCCAGCACTACAAGGCCGACCAGGCTGAGTTTAATGGCCCAGCTCAACCATGGGCTGAGGCCCTTGGCTGGTGGTTTTTTCTTGGTACGGGGGGATCGGGATCGAGTCATGGCGGCGGATTATACGCACTTTATCGATCCTCAACAGGCACGCGCAGAGGTTTGCGTCAGGCGGGCAAGCAGCCATAATGGCCGCCTCGAATTCCCCCGTCTCTGAAGGATCGCCCGTGAGCCAGTCCCTGATCGCTGCCCTGCAAAACCCGGCCCTCTACCCGCATCCCGTCGAAGGATTTCAGGTCATCGAAACCCACATTTCGTGGGTGATTCTCACCGGTCCCTTTGCCTATAAAGTGAAAAAGCCGGTGAATTTCGGCTTCCTCGACTTCACCAGCCTCGATGCACGCGCACATTTCTGTGCGGAAGAGCTGCGTTTGAACCAGCGTTTGACCGCTGATTTGTATCTGGACGTGTTGCCGGTCACCGGCAGCGTCGAAGCACCGCAATTGGGTGGCGACGGCCCAGCTATCGAATACGTGCTGAAAATGCGCCAGTTCCCGCAGAGCGGCTTGCTCAGCACCCTGCAAGCCAATGGCGAGCTGACCACTCAGCACATTGATGCGCTGGCCGAGCAGATCGCCCATTTCCATCTCAACGCCCCGAAAGTCCCGGCCGAGCACGACGCTGGCACGCCAGATAGCGTGATGGCGCCGGTCGCGCAAAACTTCGAGCAGATCCTGCCGTTCCTCAGCGACAAGAATGACCTGCTGCAACTCGAGGCGCTGAAAGCCTGGGCCGAAAGCAGCTTCGAACGCCTCAAACCATTGTTCGCACAGCGCAAGGCCCAAGGTTTCACCCGCGAATGCCACGGCGACATCCACCTGGGCAACGCCACTGTGATCGACGGCAACGTGGTGATCTTCGACTGCATCGAGTTCAACGAGCCATTCCGATTCACTGACGTTTGGGCCGACACCGGTTTCCTCGCCATGGACCTGGAAGACCGTGGCCTGAAATCGTTGGCGCGTCGCCTGATCAGCCAGTATCTGGAACTGACCGGCGACTATCAGGGCCTGGAAGTGCTGAACTTCTATAAAGCCTATCGCGCGCTGGTACGGGCCAAAGTGGCGCTGTTCAGCATGCCGGCGGAGGCGACTGCGGTGCAACGCGCCACGACCCTGCGCCAGTACCGCAACTACGCCAACCTGGCGGAAAGCTACAGCACCATTCCTTCGCGCTTCATGGCCATTACCCACGGCGTTTCCGCTGTCGGTAAAAGCCATGTGGCCATGCGTCTGGTCGAAGCGCTGGGCGCAATCCGTCTACGTTCCGATGTCGAGCGCAAGCGTCTTTTCGGTGAGCAGACCGTAGCCAACGAGGTGCAGGCCGGCATTTACAGCGCCGATGCCAGTGCCGCGACGTACGCGCACCTGCATGAGATCGCCGAGGTGATTTTGCACGCCGGTTTCCCGGTGGTGATCGACGCGACCTATCTCAAGCGTGAGCAGCGCGACAACGCCGCGAAGATTGCCGAAGCCACCGGCACGCCGTTCCTGATCCTCGACTGCAACGCCCCGCAAGCAGTCATCGAGAGCTGGCTGGCGATGCGTCAGGCCGATCAGAAAGATCCGTCCGACGCCACCCTGGCAGTGATCGAAGCGCAACAGGCCAATCGCGAAGCGTTGACGCCGGAGGAAATCCTGCGTAGCAAACGCGTGCAGACCAATGAATCCGGCACGCTGGACACCGTGGTGGCGCAGATTCGTCAGCGCCTGCCAGGCCTGTAAAAAACTATTTCGGCCGTGAAGCCCTTGCTCGCTTCACGGCCGTCAAATAGTGGCACTATACTGGCGTCATAAAACCAACAGGTGATCTGACATGAGCCAGCCGAAACTGCTCGACACTCCGCTTTACGCCCTGCTGCACAAAGATGACGTCGCAGGCTTCAACAAGGAACGCCCGCAGGATGGCCCGATCGACATGGTCGGCGGCGATTTCCGTGGCCTCGACCTGCGCGAACTGAACGCCGATGGCGTGGATTTCCGCGATGCGTATTTCCGCTCCGCCGATCTGCGCGGCATCGACTTTCGCAAGGCCTCGCTCGAAGGCGCCAGCCTCGCCCACGCGCAAATCTCCGGGGCGTACTTTCCGCCGGAGCTGAGTGCCGACGAGATCTTGATGTCGATGAATTTTGGCACGCGGTTGCGTTATCGCACCCGCTGATATTCGCAAATCTCCCTGAACCCACGCCCTTTCCCTGTGGGAGCGGGCTTGCCCGCGAAGGCGTCGGGACAGTCGACACTTCTGTGTGATTGACCCGCCGCCTTCGTGAGCAAGCACGCTCACACATTTGTTTCTGCATTTCCTCCCGTCTTCCTGCGTTCGCAGGCATTTCATTACCCTTTCTTAGAAGCTTTTGCGTCGAATCCGACCAAACAACCACGCTTTTCCTACTGATGGCTACACTCCTGAGAAGCTCGCCCACGCACCATTCGGCCGTCGCAAGGAGGCTTGATGAATGATGAACTGCAACACCTGAAAAATCTTGGCAAGACGTCGGCGCAATGGCTGCATGCCGTGGGCATCCACAGCGCCTCGGATTTGCGTCGCCTCGGTGCAGTGGATGCCTATCGGGCCGTGCGTACTCGGGGGTTTCGTGCATCGAAAGTGTTGTTATATGCGATCGAAGGCGCGTTGATGGATGTGCACTGGAACGACATCCCCACCGAGCGCAAGGATGCCCTGAACAAGCAGCTCGAAGCCATTTCTGCGCGCCACAAGAACTGAACAGGCGCTGACGCCATGTATCTACTCGGTGAACGACCGGCCCATGCCGATGCATTGATCAATCGCTTGCAGAGTATTCCTGGGCAGTGGCTGCAGGATTTGTCGCCATGCGCCCCCGTCATCGAACTGGAGGCAACGGATAATCTGTTTGCGCAGGTGCCCGGCGACCAGCTGTTTATGCTGATCGAGGGCGTTGTGCATGGCTGTGTCGCGGGCCGCGCGCTGTTCTACTGGCAGGAAGGTGATCTGCTCGGCCTGCAACAGGGCGAAGAATGGAACGACTGCCGCTTGTGCAGCGACGGGGCCTTGCGCCTGCTGCCCTATCGGCGTGGCGAAGTTCTGCAGCATGTGCATGCCGAGCCTGACCGAACGGAGCAGTTTCTGAGCTACTTGCTCGGGCAAATGGCGCTGCTTGCCCACGCCGTGGCGGAGTTGAAACCGCGCGAGTTTCGCAGCACCAACGGCTTCAAACGCGTTGAGGCCGGCGCCATGCTGATCCAACAGGGCGATTCGGCGGACCATGTCTTCGTCCTGATCGATGGACACGCCGAGGCATTCGTCGACGGGCACAAGGTCGGCGACGTGCCCAGGGACGAGATTTTCGGCGCGATGGCGTTGTTCACTGGGGAGCCGCGCAACGCCACGGTAGTGACGTCAGAGCCGAGCACGGTGATGTTGATTCCGGGTGATCAATTTTTGAGCATGGTCCGCAGTAATCCAAAGATCGCGCACAGCCTCATCGAAGGTATGGCTCGACGTATCGGCCAGTTGAATCGACAGATCACCCAATTGACGATGCGTCGCGACTAGTGCCAACCCCTGTTTCACGGGGCTTCGCGGGCGTTCGTAAAACTAAATTACAGATTTGCAAAAACAGCGGTTGACGCGGTAATGAGAATCGCTATGATTATCACAACTGGTCGCGAGATCAGTCGATATTCTGAAAAGCCCTTGGTTCGGACTCTCAGATTATCTCCTCATCAGGCTAATCACGGTTATTTGACCCGGTTTTTACCGGGTCTTTTTTTGCCTGTGGAAAAGTCATTTGGCGAATTGCTTGCGCATCTGTTCGCAATAATCCGGCTTCGGCGTGGCCGGCGTGTACCAGACGTAATCGGCCATCGCCGGCGTTACCGCATCGCCCTGCTCGGCCAGCATCAACACGGTCGGTGCCTCGCCAGCGCCGAGATCCTGCACATGCAGCGGCACACCAACATCTTTGCGCGCATGCCACGCACCGGCCAGCAGGATCGTAGGCATCGGCGCCGCCAGCATGCTTTCGGCCATCCGTCGATCACGCTGCTGCTGGATCGCCAACATTGCCGGCATCTGTGATTCAGGCAGCAAGCCGCAGTGAGACTCACTGATTTGCCCAAGCAAAGTTTTTTTAACCGAAAGCGAATTGCTGCGCGGACCGTTCAGAGCCGGTGGATTGTGGTAGAACGCGCGGGTTTCGCTGTCGTCAAGATTGGCCGCCAGCAGCGGATACGGCTGCGTCAGGGCGAAGCGCACGATCGGCCCGTAGAGATTCCAGTCCCAGCCATCCTGCCAGGCCAATGCAGCAGGCAGATCTGCCGGAACGGATTTCGACTGGCGCAACGCATCGACTTTCGCTTGTTGATCCGGCGTGAGCATTTCCAATAGCAGACTGCCTTGCGCTCGTTGCTCGCCGAGCGCCTGCAAAAGCCACAACTGCGCCGCATGATGATCGGCATTGTCGTGCTGTTCACCCATGATCAAGCGCTCCGGCTCAGCCAGACGCGTCAGTAATTGCTGCGCGCTTAGCACCTCGCCGTTGCGCAGATCACGGATCTCACCGCTCACCGGCGGAGCCGCCATGTGCTGACACCCCGCAAGCAACATCAGCGCCAACCACCACATTCCACGCATGCGACACCTCGATGACGAATTCAGCGGGCGATGATCAGCGGATGCCCACGCTCCGGGTGCGGCTGTACCAAAACCTCCAGGCCGAACACCGCTTTGAGCGTGTCCGGACGCAGCACCTGCCGCGGGGTATCCAGCGCAACCGGACGGCCGTCCTCCAGCAACAGCACCCGATCACAATAGCGTGCTGCCAGATTCAGATCATGCAGGATCACCAGCACTGCCGCGCCGCGATCGGCGAACTCGCGCACCGCTTGCAACGTGGTGTGCTGATGCAGCGGATCGAGCATCGACGTCGGTTCGTCGAGCAACAAGACTTGCCCTGCCTGCCCCGGCCACAGCTGCGCCAGTACCCGCGCCAGGTGCACGCGCTGACGCTCGCCACCGGACAATGCCAGATAACTGCGCCCACTCAGGTGACCGGCATCGGCGGCGGCCAGCGCCGCCGCGACAATCTCGTCGTCACGCACGCGCCCGGTCTGGTAAGGCAAACGGCCCATGCCGACGACCTCTTCGACGGCGAAGGCAAAGTCCAGTGTCGAAACCTGCGGCAACACCGCCAGTCGTTGCGCCCGTTGCGGTCCGCTCCAGTGACTCAACGCCTGACCATCCAGCGAGACGTCGCCGTCACTGGCGAGCAACTCACCACACAATGCACCAAGCAACGTGCTTTTCCCGGCGCCGTTCGGCCCCAGCACGCCAAGCACTTCACCTGGCTCGAGTTGCAGCGTGACCCCGCTGAGCACAGCCTTGCGGCCACGGCGGACATGCACATTGTGCGCAGACAACATCAGGCACGCCCTCGCAGCAGCAGATAAAGAAAGAACGGCGCGCCGATGAACGCGGTGACAATGCCGATCGGCAACTCCGCCGGCGCCAACGCCAGGCGCGCCACCAGATCGGCCAGCAACAACAGGCTCGCACCCGCCAGAACAGAGGCCGGCAACAGAACTTTGTGATCGGGGCCGGCCAGCAGGCGCACCAAGTGCGGGACCACCAGCCCGACAAAACCGATCATGCCAGCCGCAGCCACCGCCGCGCCGACACCCAGCGCGGTGCAGAACACCAGTTCGCGCTTGAGCCGTTCGACATTGATGCCCAGATGACCGGCCTCGGATTCGCCGAGCAACAAGGCATTCAATGCCTTGGCCCGACGCGGCAGCCACAGCGCGACGCCGATGGAGATGATCAGCAGTGGCCACAGCCGCGCGTAACTGGCGCCATTAAGGCTGCCGAGGTTCCAGAAGGTCAGGGTGCGCAGCGTGGCGTCATCGGCCAGATAAGTGAACAGACCGACCGCCGAACTGGCCAGCGCCGTCAGCGCGATACCGGCCAACAACATGGTCGCCACATGCGTCTGACCGTTGCGCCGGCCCAGCCGATAGACCAGCGCCGTCACTCCGAGCCCGCCAAGAAACGCACACACCGACAACAGATACGGCCCGAACCACTCCGGCAGGCCGCCAAAGAACGATCCGCCGACAATCGCAATCGCTGCGCCGAGTGCCGCGCCACTGGACACCCCGACCAGCCCCGGATCGGCCAGCGGATTACGAAACAAGCCCTGCATCGCCACCCCGGACAGCGCCAGCACGCCTCCGACCGCCAACCCGAGCAAGGTTCGCGGCAGGCGGATCTGGCCGAGAATCAGCTCAGCCTGCTCCAATCCTTGCGGCGCCAATGGCACGCCGATCAGACGCAGCGCCGCGCGCAAGGTATCGAACAACGGCAGGCTCACCGGCCCCAGCGCCAGCGACAGCCAGATCGCCAGCAGACACACCAATGTCAGGCCGATAAACAAGCCACGGGGTCTGACCAGTGTGGTCATTGGCCGCCCTTGGCGGGGTAGAAACCGTCAGTCAGGGTCCTCAGTGCTGCCGGCAGCCGCGGCCCGAGTCCGCCAACCAGCAACGTCGGATCCAGCTCCATTACCCGTCCGGCCTTGGCCGCACGACTGGAATTGAGAATCGGATTTTCCTTGAACAACGCGGTTTTTGCCGCTTCGCCCGTCAACGCTCGGTCGGCGAACACCAGCACTTCGGGATCGAGGCTGGCGAGAGATTCCACTGAAAACGGTTTGTAGCCGGTATGCGTCGCAAGATTGTGCCCGCCGGCCTGTTGCAGCAGCCAATCGGCGGCAGTGTCCTTGCCGGCGATCAACGGCTTGCCGCCGGCGTGCCCAACCAGCAGCAACACGTCCGGGGCTTTGCGTGTGGTTTGCACTTGGGCAACTCGCACTTCCTGCGCTTGGAGTTGCTGTTGATAAGTCTGCAGCAGTTGCGCCGCTTCCTCTTGCGCACCGAGCAACTGGCCCAGATGAGTGACATTCTTTTCCAGCGTCGGCAGATCAGGCTGTGCCGAGAACAACTCGACATTCACCTTGGCGGCTTTGACTTGCGCCAAAACCGGCGGCGGGCCCATTTCTTCGGTGCCGATCAGAATGTCCGGGCGCAGGCTCAAGATGCCTTCGGCCGACAGGCTGCGCTGATAGCCAATGCTAGGCAGCGCCTGCATCGATTCGGGATGCTGACTGGTGGTGTCGACCCCAACCAGCTTCGACTCGCCGCCCAACGCGCTGACCCATTCCGACAGCGCGCCGCCGGCGCTGACCCAGCGTTGCGGTAAATCCGCTGCGGCCGCCTGATGGCTGAGCAAAAGGCCGGCGCACAGCATGGCAACGCGGGTTTTCGGGCGCATATACAGCTTCCTTGAACAAGGTTTCCCGGGCATCGGCGCAGCGAGCCAAGTATCCTCGGCAACGGCCAGACTCCCTTTGGGAGAAGGCCGCCATTTGATAATTGTTTGCATTTGAACGTCAAGCTCGGACATATCCAGACACGAGCGGACACTAGAGGATAGCCATGAAGTTCCTTTGCACCGGCTGCGATTTGGCCGAGGCCGACAGTCGCGGTTTCGTTATCGAAGGCAAAAAGCTGTTTGCCGTGCGTCGCGGCGGGCAGGCCTACGTTTATCTCAATCGCTGCCCGCATCGCGGCGTCGGACTTGAATGGCAGCCCGACCAGTTTCTCGACCCGAGCAACAGCCTGATCCAGTGCGCCAGCCACGGCGCACTGTTTCTGATCGAGGACGGCGAGTGCGTTGCCGGCCCGTGCGCCGGGCAATCGCTCACGGCGATCAAATGCCGGGAAGATACACAAGGCGTGTGGGTCGATGTTTAACCGTTCAGCCGCACATCAAGTCGACGGTCGATGACCATCTCTTCATGGTCGAGACGCACGCCGTAAGCCAGCACCTCGACACCGCAGGCGACCGCCTCACGTAACGCCTCGGCGTAAGCCCAATCAATCTCCTCGGCCGGGCGCACGGCGTCAATGCCGGTGAGGTTCACACAGTAAAACTGCACCGCCCGAATGCCGTCGCGCGCCAGATGCGCCAGCTCACGCAGATGCTTGGCGCCGCGCTGGGTCACCGCATCGGGAAACGCCGCTACCGCCGTGCCGTCGAAGCCGAGGGTGACGCTTTTCACTTCGACATACGCCGGGCCGCTGGGATATTCGAGGCGGAAGTCGATGCGGCTTTTTTCCTGCCCGTACGCAACTTCACGCTTCAATGCGGTAAACCCGGCCAGTTCGGTGATCACACCGGCCTGCAAGGCTTCCTCGACCAGACCATTGGCGCGCCCGGTGTTGACGCAGAACAGCCGACCCTGCGGGGTTTCGCCAATCTCCCAAGTGCCAGGCAATTTGCGTTTCGGGTCGTTGGAGCGACTGAACCAGACCTGCCCGCCCTCGACTTGGCAATTGAGCATCGAACCGGTGTTCGGACAGTGAATGGTCAGCAACTCGCCGCTAACGGTTTCGATATCGGCAAGAAAACGCTTGTAGCGACGGATCAGTCGCGCCTCTTCCAGAGCTGGATAAAAGCGCATCAGCCTTGCCAGCTCTTCAAACCGCGCGCGATGCGCTCCACGGCTTCCTGTAAACGTGCGAGGTTTTGTGTGTAAGCGAAGCGCACGTGATGGCCGGCCTGGTAGCGGCCGAAATCCAGTCCGGGTGTGAAGGCGACGTGCTCGGTTTCGAGGAAATGTCGGCAGAACGCGAAGGCATCACCGTCGAAACGGCTGATATCGGCGTACAGGTAAAACGCGCCTTCCGGCTCAACGGCGATGTTGAAACCGAGTTCACGCAGCGCCGGCAGGAGGAAGTCGCGACGGCGCGCAAATTCGGCGCGGCGCTCTTCAAGAATCACGATGGTGGCCGGCTCGAAACAGGCCAGCGCTGCGTACTGCGCCATGCTCGGCGCGCTGATGTAGAGGTTCTGCGCGAGTTTTTCCAGTTCGCTGACCGCCGCGTCTGGCGCCACCAGCCAGCCCAGGCGCCAACCGGTCATGCCGAAATACTTGGAGAAACTGTTGAGGACAAAAGCGTTGTCATCGACTTCCAGCACACTGCCGGCATCAGTGCCGTAGGTCAGGCCGTGGTAGATCTCGTCCACCACCAGATGCCCGTGTCTGGCTTTGATCGCTGTGGATAACCCGGCCAGTTCATCACGAGTCAGCAAAGTGCCCGTCGGGTTGGCCGGCGAAGCGACAAGGGCGCCGACACTGTCGTGATCCCAATGCCGCTCGATCAGATCCGGGGTCAATTGGTAACGCACCTCCGGCCCGACCGGCACCAGTTGCGCCGCACCTTCGACCAGCCGCAAGAAATGCCGATTGCACGGGTAGCCCGGGTCGGCGAGCAGCCAGTGTTTACCCGGATCGACCAATAGGGCACTGGCCAGCAACAGCGCGCCGGAGCCGCCGGGTGTGATCAGAATCCGCCGCGGGTCAATATTCAGGCCGTAGCGCGACTGGTAAAACCCGGCGATCGCCTCGCGCAGTTCGGGAATGCCACGGGCAGCGGTGTAGCGAGTCTTGCCCGCCGTCAACGCAGCTTGTCCGGCGCGGATGATCGGTTCGGCGGTGGTGAAGTCCGGCTCGCCGATTTCCAGATGAATCACGTCGTGGCCTTCAGCCTGCAATTCATTGGCCCGCGCCAGCAGCGCCATCACATGGAACGGTTCGATCGCACGACTGCGCGCACTGTAGGGGGCCATTGGATTGCCTTCGACAGGAAAAAAGAGACGATTCTACCTGTCTGCCGGAACGAGCGAGAACCCGTGAAGGTCACAGCCTCAAGAACGCTGGACTGTAACGATCTGAACGTACGCTCCAGGATTGACTAAAATCAGTGATTGAACAGGTCTCCAACCCCACAGACACGGCTTGCCAAACATCTGCAAGCGCCACCCGCCGGGGGCTCGACATCCGGGAGTAGCGCAGGCTGATTTGATCTGGTAAGTTCGCCCGCTTGCAGCCGCAGGGCCGGCAGGTGTCGGTGATGGAGCAATCCTGCGCAATGGATTACAAGAGTAGAGGCGGTCTATTTCATGTCCACCCAAGCAAAGCAACAGCAGCAAGCGACGATCAGCGGCTTCGAACCTTACGTTCCGAAGGCGGGTGAAGAGTACATGGGCGCCCCGATGCGCGCGCATTTCACCAAGATCCTGAACAAGTGGAAACTGGACTTGATGCAGGAAGTCGACCGTACGGTTGATCACATGAAAGACGAAGCGGCCAACTTCCCCGACCCGGCCGACCGTGCCAGCCAGGAAGAAGAATTCGCCCTCGAACTGCGCGCCCGCGATCGCGAGCGCAAGCTGATCAAGAAAATCGACAAGACGTTGCAACTGATCGAAGACGAAGAGTACGGCTGGTGCGAGTCCTGCGGCATCGAGATCGGCGTCAAGCGCCTCGAAGCCCGTCCGACTGCGGATCTGTGCATCGACTGCAAGACCCTGGCGGAAATCAAGGAAAAGCAGGTCGGCAAGTAATCTCGATCTGAACGAAAAACGGAGCGTGCGAACGCTCCGTTTTTGTTTGTGCGGTTCCTGCTTTTGTGGGAGGGGGCTTGCTCCCGAATGCGGTGTGTCATTCAACATCCAGGTTGTCTGAACTGACGCTTTCGCGAGCAAGCCCGCTCTCACAGGGGTAACCTGCGTAAATTCTGAATAGCTCTTATCGCCTCCATGACTGCCAAGACATCCCTCGCCTACATCGGCCGCTTTGCCCCTACCCCCAGTGGTCACCTGCACTTCGGTTCGCTGGTTGCTGCGCTGGCGTCCTATCTCGATGCCCGCTCGGTTGGCGGGCGCTGGCTGGTGCGCATGGAAGATCTCGACCCGCCGCGCGAAGAGCCCGGTGCGCAAGCGGCGATTCTCAAGGCGCTGGAGAGTTACGGCTTCGAATGGGACGGCGAAATGGTGCGCCAGAGCGATCGGCATGCGGCCTACGCCGAGGTGCTCGACAGGCTGTTCAATCACGGTCTGGCCTATGCCTGCACCTGCTCGCGAAAACAACTGGAGCCGTATCACGGCATTTATCCGGGGTTTTGCCGCAACGCCGGCCACGATCAGCACGACGCCGCGATCCGCCTGCGCGTGCCGGAGCTTGAATACCACTTTATCGATCGCGTGCAGGGCGAATACCGCCAGCACCTGGGCCGCGACGTCGGCGACTTCGTCATTCGTCGGCGCGACGGTCTATACGCCTATCAATTGGCGGTGGTGCTCGACGACGCCTGGCAAGGCATTACCGACATCGTCCGTGGCGCCGATCTGCTCGATTCCACGCCGCGACAGCTGTATCTGCAGGAACTGCTCGGTATGAAACAGCCGCGCTATCTGCATCTGCCGCTGATCACCCAACCGGACGGCAACAAACTCGGCAAGTCCTACCGCTCGCCACCGCTTGAAGCCGATCAGGCCACGCCGTTGCTGCTGCGGGCCTTGCGCGCGCTGGGGCAGAATCCTGGCAGCGAGCTGGCGCACGCTTCGCCGCGCGAACTGCTGGCCTGGGGCTGCGCGCACTGGGATGCCGAAAAGATCCCGCGCACACTGACCCTGCCCGAAGCGCAACTGCAATGACGACACTTGCAGTCGCGCGCCCATCCGTTACCATCGCCGCACGTTTTCGGGCACGTGCATAAAAAAGAGAGGCCGGGATGTACATCTATCGCTTGGTCCTGCTTTTGGTCGTCGGGATCTACCTGTTCTCCCCCGCCATCATGGATTGGTGGATCGACGCGACGGGCGCCTGGTATCGCCCTTATCTGCTCTGGCTGATCCTGATTGTTGTGACCTTCATCCTGCAGAGCCAAAAAGATGCCGATGAGCTTTAGCCTGACCCAGATGATCCTGATCAGCGCCGCGTACCTGGCGGCGCTGTTCGGCGTTGCCTGGGTCAGCGAACGGGGCATGATCCCGCGCGCGATCATTCGCCACCCGTTGACCTACACCTTGTCGCTGGGGGTTTACGCCAGTGCCTGGGCGTTCTACGGCACAGTGGGCCTGGCCTATCAGTACGGTTACGGCTTTCTGTCCAGCTATCTCGGCGTGTCCGGTGCGTTTCTGCTGGCGCCGGTGCTGCTATATCCGATCCTGAAGATCACCCGCACCTATCAACTGTCGTCGCTGGCCGACCTGTTTGCCTTCCGCTTTCGCAGCACTTGGGCCGGTGCGCTGACCACGATTTTCATGCTGATCGGCGTGCTGCCGTTGCTGGCCCTGCAGATCCAGGCAGTGGCCGACTCCATCGGCATCCTGACCGGCGAGCGCGTGCAGAGCCGCGTGGCGCTGGCGTTCTGTGCGCTGATCATTCTGTTCACGATTTTCTTCGGCTCCCGGCATATCGCCACGCGCGAGAAACATGAAGGGCTGGTGTTCGCGATTGCCTTTGAGTCGATCATCAAACTGATCGCCCTCGGCGGCGTTGGCCTGTATGCGCTGTATGGCGTGTTCGACGGCCCGCAACAACTCGAATTGTGGCTGCTGCAGAACCAGACCGCCCTCGCCGCTCTGCACACGCCGTTGCAGGAAGGCCCGTGGCGCACGCTGTTGTTGGTGTTCTTCGCCTCGGCGATCGTGATGCCGCACATGTATCACATGACTTTCACCGAAAACCTCAACCCACGCTCGCTGGTCAGCGCCAGTTGGGGCCTGCCGCTGTTTCTGCTGCTGATGAGTCTCGCCGTACCGCTGATTCTCTGGGCCGGGCTGAAACTGGGTGCTACCACCGACCCGGAATATTTCACCCTCGGCATCGGCATTGCCGCCAACAGCAAACCGCTGGCTTTGCTTGCCTACGTCGGTGGTCTGTCCGCTGCCAGCGGCTTGATCATCGTCACCACGCTGGCTTTGTCGGGCATGGCGCTGAACCATCTGGTGCTGCCGCTCTATCAACCGCCGGCCGAGGGCAATATCTACCGCTGGCTGAAATGGACCCGCCGGGCGCTGATCGTGGCGATCATCATGGCCGGTTTCGGTTTCTACCTGATGCTCGGCGTCGAACAGGATCTGGCCAACCTCGGCATCGTCGCGTTCGTTGCAACTTTGCAATTTCTGCCCGGGGTGTTGTCGGTGCTGTATTGGCCGACCGCCAATCGCCGTGGCTTCATTGCCGGTCTGTTGGCGGGGATCACGGTCTGGGTGGTGACCATGCTGCTGCCGCTGGTCGGCAATCTGCAGGGTTTTTACATTCCGCTGCTGAACATGATCTACGTGCTCGACGACACCAGCTGGCACATGGCGGCCATCGCCTCGCTGGCCGCCAACGTGTTGATGTTCACTTTGATTTCGCTGTTCACCAACGCCAGCCCGGAAGAAGCCAGCGCCGCCGAAGCCTGTGCGGTGGACAACGTGCGCCGCCCGCAACGTCGAGAGCTGCACGCCGCCTCTCCGCAGGAGTTCGCTACGCAACTGGCCAAACCGCTGGGTGCCAAGGCTGCGCAGAAGGAAGTCGAGCAAGCGTTGCGCGACTTGTATCTGCCCTTCGACGAGCGCCGCCCGTACGCCTTGCGCCGTTTGCGCGACCGCATCGAGGCCAACCTGTCCGGGCTGATGGGCCCGAGCGTGGCCCAGGACATGGTGGAAACCTTCCTGCCGTACAAGGCGGGTGGCGAAAACTACGTCACCGAAGACATTCACTTCATTGAAAGCCGGCTCGAGGATTACCACTCGCGCCTTACCGGGCTTGCCGCCGAACTCGATGCGCTGCGCCGCTATCACCGCCAGACCTTGCAGGAACTGCCGATGGGCGTCTGCTCGTTGGCCAAGGATCAGGAAATCCTGATGTGGAACAGGGCCATGGAGGAACTCACCGGGATTGCCGCGCAGCGTGTCGTCGGCTCGCGCTTGAGTACCATTGGCGAGCCATGGAAAGATCTGCTGCAGGGCTTCATCAACCTGCCCGATGAGCATTTACACAAACAGCACCTGACACTCGATGGCCAGACGCGCTGGCTGAACCTGCACAAAGCGGCGATCGATGAGCCCCTGGCACCGGGCAACAGTGGTCTGGTGTTGCTGGTCGAGGATTTGACCGAAACACAGATGCTCGAAGACAAACTGGTGCATTCCGAACGCCTGGCCAGCATCGGTCGGCTGGCGGCGGGGGTGGCCCACGAAATCGGCAACCCGATCACCGGCATCGCCTGTCTGGCGCAGAACCTGCGCGAGGAGCGCGAAGACGACGGCGAGCTGACGGAAATCAGCGGGCAGATTCTCGAGCAGACCAAACGCGTCTCGCGCATCGTTCAGTCGCTGATGAGTTTCGCCCATGCCGGCAGCCATCAGCACAGTGACGAACCGGTGTGTCTGGCCGAAGTCGCGCAGGACGCCATCGGCCTGCTGGCGCTGAACCGGCGTAATTTCGAAGTGCAGTTCTACAACCTGTGTGATCCCGACCATTGGGTCGAAGGTGACCCGCAACGGCTCGCCCAGGTGCTGATCAACCTGCTCTCCAACGCCCGCGACGCTTCGCCGCCGCACAGTGCGGTACGGGTCAAGAGCGAAGCCGGCGAACACACGGTCGATCTGATCGTCGAAGACGAAGGCAGCGGTATTCCATCGAGCATCATGGACCGATTGTTCGAACCTTTCTTCACCACCAAGGATCCGGGTGAAGGCACCGGTCTGGGCCTTGCACTGGTCTATTCCATCGTTGAAGAGCATTATGGACAAATCACCATCGACAGCCCGGCTGATGTACAAAGCCAACGCGGCACCCGTATCCGGGTGACCTTACCGCGTCATGTCGAAGCGACGTCCGCTGTGAACTGAGACCGTCGAGAGTATCGAATCAATGCCGCACATTTTGATCGTCGAAGACGAAACCATTATCCGCTCCGCCTTGCGCCGCCTGCTGGAACGCAATCAGTACCAGGTCAGCGAAGCCGGATCAGTGCAGGAAGCACAAGAGCGCTTCACCATTCCTACGTTCGACCTGATCGTCAGCGACCTGCGCCTGCCCGGCGCCCCGGGCACTGAGCTGATCAAGCTCGGCCAGGGCACGCCGGTGCTGATCATGACCAGTTACGCCAGCCTGCGCTCGGCGGTCGACTCGATGAAAATGGGCGCTGTCGATTACATTGCCAAACCGTTCGACCACGATGAGATGCTCCAGGCCGTTGCGCGGATCCTGCGCGATCGCCAGTCGGCGCCAGCTGCCGGCGAAGCCACCGCGAGCAAGCCTGCCACCGGCAACGGGAAAGCCGCTGTGGATAACAGCAATGGCGAAATCGGCATCATCGGTTCGTGCCCGCCGATGCAGGATCTTTACAGCAAGATCCGCAAGGTCGCGCCAACCGATTCCAACGTGCTCATCCAGGGCGAATCCGGCACCGGTAAAGAGCTGGTGGCCCGCGCTCTGCACAATCTGTCGAAACGCGCCAAGGCGCCGATGATTTCGGTGAACTGCGCAGCCATTCCGGAAAGCCTGATCGAGTCCGAACTGTTCGGCCACGAGAAAGGCGCGTTCACTGGCGCCAGCGCCGGGCGTGCCGGTCTGGTCGAAGCGGCGGACGGCGGCACGTTGTTCCTTGATGAGATCGGCGAACTGCCACTGGAAGCCCAGGCCCGCCTGTTGCGCGTCTTGCAGGAAGGCGAAATTCGCCGGGTCGGCTCAGTGCAGTCGCAGAAAGTCGATGTGCGCCTGATCGCTGCAACCCACCGCGATCTGAAAAGCCTGGCGAAAATCGGCCAGTTCCGTGAAGACCTTTATTACCGTCTGCACGTGATTGCTCTGAAACTGCCGCCGCTGCGCGAGCGTGGCGCCGACGTCAACGAAATCGCCAATGCTTTCCTCGCTCGCCAGAGCGCGCGCATCAATCGTACCGATCTGAGATTTGCCGCCGATGCCGAACAGGCCATCCGGCATTATTCCTGGCCGGGTAATGTGCGAGAGTTGGAAAACGCCGTAGAGCGCGCCGTGATTCTCAGCGAAAGCCCGGAAATCTCGGCCGACCTGCTGGGTATCGACATCGAACTGAGCGATCTGGACGACGACGAGTTCATCGGCCTGCCGCCACAAACCGCAGGTAACGCCAGCAACAACAGCCATGAGCCGACCGAAGACCTGTCCCTGGAAGACTACTTCCAGCACTTCGTCCTCGAGCACCAGGACCACATGACCGAAACCGAACTGGCGCGCAAACTGGGCGTGAGTCGCAAATGCCTGTGGGAACGCCGCCAGCGTCTGGGCATTCCACGGCGCAAGACCGGCGTAGCGAGCGAGAGCTGAACGTTACCTGTCGCTTGCGCAGGTAACGCACGAGATTGTGAAAAAACTGTTACCGCAGTCGATTCACGTAACAGAAGCCGGGGTTATCGGTAACGAAACCCCGGCTTTTTTTCGTCCCTGGAAAACGGCCATAACGACCTAACCCCTTGTTTTGTTGGGGTTCGCAAAAGTTGGCACGCACCCTGCTATATGTTTGGTACAAGAACAATAACAAGCAATGCACAAGACAATAAAAATAAGACGTATCGACTCACGCACAATAAAAACAAGACGGCGAGAGGCGCAGCTAACTGATTCTTTTGGAGAGGCGTTGTATTTGGGGCTTGCCCCACGACCAGGCCGAGAACAACAAAAACTGTCCTAAGACAGAGCCTGTACTGGTTGGATCGACAGATCACTGCAATTCAGCGACCAAAGCAATCCGTTTGCTCTTGGCTCCCGATTGGGAGGGTCACGAAGGAAGCACTTCGTGGCGAGGGCACTCAACAAAAACAAGAAGCCCGAATCAATAATAAAAAGAGCACGCAACTACTTCTTGGGGAGCTTCGGCTCCCCTTGTAGTTTCTCCCTTCTGTAGAAAATCCTCCGATCTACCCCGCTCGCCCCCTTGTAACTTGCGGCTTTCAGCTTGAATCTGCTGTCTCCTACACCATCCCCCGACTAAATGCTAGAATCTGCGCCCATCATGCGGTCATTCTTTTGGTATGGCCGAACATTCCTTCAAACAGTGCATCCCATGCTGAAGAAGCTGTTCCAGTCATTCCGAACTCCCGTGCGTCGTACGCAACACATCCGCAGCACCCCTGAAGTGCTCAACAGCGGCCAGCACTCGCTGCAGAAAACGCAATTCAGCCGCTATGCGGTGAATATCGTCGAACGCCTGCAAGGTGCCGGTTACCAGGCTTACCTGGTCGGTGGTTGCGTGCGTGACATGCTGCTGGGCATCACGCCCAAGGATTTCGACGTCGCCACCAGCGCCACCCCCGAGCAGGTCCGCGCCGAATTCCGCAATGCGCGGATCATTGGCCGTCGCTTCAAGCTGGTGCATATCCATTTCGGTCGCGAAATCATTGAAGTCGCGACCTTCCGCGCCAATCACCCGGTCAACGAACACGACGAAGACAGCAATCAGTCTTCGCGCAACGAGAGCGGGCGGATTCTGCGCGATAACGTCTACGGCACCCTGGAAGAAGACGCGCAACGCCGCGACTTCACCATCAACGCCCTGTATTACGATCCGGTCAGCGAGCGCATTCTCGATTACGCCAATGGCGTGCACGACATCCGCAATCATCTGATCCGTCTGATCGGTGACCCGAAGCAGCGTTACCAGGAAGACCCAGTGCGCATGCTGCGGGCCGTACGGTTTGCCGCCAAGCTCAATTTCGGCATCGAAAAGCACACCGTGCAGCCGATCCGCGAATTGGCGCCGATGCTGCGCGAGATCCCGTCGGCGCGGCTGTTCGAAGAAGTGCTCAAGCTGTTCCTCTCCGGTCACGGCGCGATCACCTTTGAAATGCTGGTCGATCTGCAACTGTTCGCCCCGCTGTTCCCGGCCAGTGCCGAAGCGCTGGAATACAATCCGCAATACACCCACACGCTGATCAGCGAAGCCCTGACCAACACCGACCTGCGCATCAAGCAGAACAAACCGGTAACCCCGGCGTTCCTCTTCGCTGCGCTGTTGTGGCCGGCGCTACCGGCGCGCGTGTTGCGTCTGCAGGAACGTGGCATGCCGCCGATTCCGGCGATGCAGGAAGCCGCTCACGAACTGATTGCCGAGCAGTGCCAGCGCATCGCGATTCCGAAGCGCTTCACCATGCCGATCCGCGAAATCTGGGACATGCAGGAACGCCTGCCACGCCGCAGTGGCAAACGCGCCGATCTGTTGCTGGACAACCCGCGCTTTCGTGCCGGTTACGATTTCCTCCTGCTGCGTGAAAGCGCCGGTGAGGAGACCGACGGCCTCGGCGAATGGTGGACCGATTATCAGGACGCCAACGATAGCGAGCGCCGCGACATGATCCGCGACCTCAGCGGCAAGGGTGACGATGCCAGCGGCGCACCGCGCAAACGTCGCCGCAGCGGCGGTTCCAAGCGTAAGCGCGCCGGCGCATCGAGCGCAACGGGCGAATAAGCCATGGAGCGCATCTATATTGGCTTGGGCAGCAACCTCGCTGACCCGGCCGGACAATTGCGCAGCGCCGTCGCGGCGCTGGAGCAATTGCCGCAGACCACCCTCGCTGGCGTTTCCAGCTTTTATCAAAGCGATTCGCTGTTGCCCGGCCAGCCGCGTTACACCAATGCTGTCGTCGCCCTCGATAGCTCGCTTGCTCCGATCGAGCTGCTCGACGCCTTGCAGGCGATCGAGAATGAGCAGGGACGTGAGCGTCTGGAGCGTTGGGGGCCACGCACGCTGGATCTGGATATTCTGCTGTTCGGCGATCGCCTGATCGATGAGCCACGGCTGAAAGTCCCGCATTATCAGATTCAGGAGCGGGCGTTCGTACTCTATCCTCTCGCAGAACTGGCGCCGCAAGACCTGCGGCTTGCCGATGGCCGCGCCCTCTCCGACCTGCTCGCCGCCTGCCCGTTCGTCGGCCTTGAACGCATCTTCCAGCCCTGACCCAAATCCCCCTGTAGGAGCTGCGGAACGCTGCGGTCTTTTGATCTTGATTCTAAAGATCAAAAGATCGCAGCCTCGTTTCACTCGACAGCTCCTACAGTTGATCGGGTGATATTCATGATTCTTGTCAGACAAAAATCCCCCGAATCAGGCCCGCCGCGCCGCTGAATCGCATCAGTAACGCCGGTAACACTGCCCGCGTAACAATGCGGTAACACACGCAATTGACTTCCTGTTGGCTCATCACGACTATAGGCGTCCCGCTGCCGCCAACCCGGCATGAACGGGCGCAATCCAGGCCTTTCAAAGCACGACACAAGACCGTGCGCCTGAGTAGATGAAAAATCACGCGCGTGACTCGCAGCAGTTTCCAGAGCGCCTGAACGAGGATTTTTTACATGCCAGCCATCACCCTGACCACGCTCCAGAGCCTCAAGCAGAAAGGTGAAAAGATCACCATGCTGACCTGCTATGACGCGACCTTCGCACATGCCTGCAATGAGGCTGGTGTCGAAGTGCTGCTGGTCGGCGACTCCCTCGGTATGGTCCTGCAGGGTCACGACAGCACTCTGCCGGTGACCACGGCGGAAATGGCCTACCACGTCGCCAGCGTCAAGCGCGGCAATGGCGATGCCTTGATCCTCGCCGACCTGCCGTTCATGGCCAATGCCACCCTCGAACAAACCATGACCAACAGCGCCCTGCTGATGCAGGCCGGTGCGCACATGGTCAAAGTTGAAGGTCAGCTGTGGCTGGCGGAGTCGATCCGCCTGCTGGCCGAACGCGGTGTCCCGGTGTGTGCGCACATGGGCCTGACCCCGCAGGCGGTGAACCTCCTCGGTGGCTATAAAGTGCAGGGCCGCAACGAGAACCAGGCGCGCCAGATGCGTGCCGATGCGATCGCGCTGGAGCAGGCCGGCGCGGCCATGCTGCTGCTCGAATGCGTGCCGAGCGAACTGGCAGCGGAAATCAGCCAGGCCGTGAGCATTCCGGTGATCGGCATCGGCGCCGGCAACGCTACCGACGGCCAGGTACTGGTATTGCACGACATGCTCGGCCTGTCGATCACCGGCCGTGTACCCAAATTCGTCAAGAACTTCATGCACGGTCAGGACAGCATCCAGGCTGCGTTGAAGGCTTACGTCAACGAAGTCAAAGCCACCACATTCCCCGGCATCGAACACGGATTCTCTGCATGAACACCGTCAAAACCGTACGCGAACTGCGCGCCGCCGTCGCCCGCGCGCGCAGTGAAGGCAAGCGTATCGGCTTCGTGCCGACCATGGGCAACCTGCACAGCGGCCACGTTGCGTTGATCACCAAGGCCACACAGCGAGTGGACTTCGTGGTCGCGAGTATTTTCGTTAACCCGCTGCAATTCGGTGCCGGTGAAGACCTCGACAAATACCCGCGCACCCTCGCAGCCGATCAGGAAAAACTCCTCGAAGCCGGTTGCGATCTGCTGTTTGCGCCAACCGTTGAAGAAATGTATCCCGATGGCATGGCCGGTCAGACCCGGGTCAGCGTGCCGCAATTATCCGAAGGTCTGTGTGGCGCCAGCCGTCCGGGGCACTTCGAAGGCGTGGCGACGGTGGTCAGCAAGCTGTTCAACATGGTCCAGCCAGATCTGGCGATTTTCGGCCAGAAGGATTACCAGCAACTGGCAGTCATCCGCGCGCTGGTGCATGACCTGAACATGCCGATTCAGATCATCGGCGAGCCGACCGTGCGTGCAGCGGACGGTCTGGCATTGTCGTCGCGCAACGGTTTTCTCAATGAAGACCAGCGTGCCGTGGCACCGGTGGTCTACCGCGTGCTGAGCAACATTGCCGAAGCGATCAAGCAAGGCGAACGCGGCTATCCGGCGCTGATCGCTACGCAGTTGCAAGTGCTGGAAGCCGCGGGTCTGCGTCCGGATTATCTGGAGATCCGCCATGGCCTGAGCTTGCGTACGGCGACGGCGGAAGATCGCGATCTGGTAATTCTGGTAGCAGCGTTCCTCGGCACCACGCGGTTGATCGACAACCTGCATCTGAATCTCGACAGCCCGATTTAAACAGCAACGAATTTCCCTGTGGGAGCGAACCTGCTCGCGAAGGCGGTGTATCAGCGACTTATAAGTTGACTGACACGACGCCTTCGCGAGCAGGCTCGCTCCCACAGGTGTTTTCGGTGCTGCAGAAATTATCGTCGGGCATGCCGGGTGGGTGGAAGTCTTCCGCGCATCTCCGTTTGTCGGGCAGATTCCACTGCGAATGTTAAAAAAGTACAGGGATCTGGTCAGACAAAGTCAAGACAGAACGCAGCGCGAGGTTTACTGTATTCGCCCTGTGTCCAGTTATCGTGTCGACGCAGTTGATCCCATGCGATAAAAGGCATGGTTGATCTGTACCGTGTTCAAAAGGCCGTTCAAGTAAAAAGGAAAACCGCAGCGATGGCGTACTACCGCACTCCTCACGACGTTACCGCTCTGCCCGCCTGGCAAGCGTTGAAAGATCACCGCCAAGCGATGCAGGATTTCAGCATGCGCGAAGCCTTCAACGCCGATCCGCAGCGTTTCAATCAGTTCACTCTCAGCAGCTGCGGCCTGTTTCTCGATTATTCTAAGAATTTGATCAACGCCCAGACCCGCAACCTGCTGGTGGGTCTGGCCAACGAAGTCGATCTGAAGGGCGCAATCAAAGCGCTGTTCGACGGCGAAATCGTCAACGCCTCCGAAGCCCGTCCGGCCCTGCACACCGCCCTGCGCCGCCCGGTCGGCGACAAGTTGTCGGTCAACGGCGTCAACGTGATGCCGGAAGTGCACAAGGTACTCAACCAGATCACCGATCTGGTCGGCCGCATCCACGACGGCCTGTGGCGCGGCTACACCGAGAAGCCGATCACTGACGTGGTCAACATCGGCATCGGTGGCTCGTTCCTTGGCCCCGAACTGGTGTCCGAAGCGCTGCTTTCCTACGCGCAGAAAGGCGTGCGTTGCCACTATCTGGCGAACATCGACGGCAGTGAGTTTCACGAGCTGACGCAGAAACTGCGCGCCGAGACCACGCTGTTCATCGTTTCGTCGAAGTCGTTCAACACCCTCGAAACCCTGAAGAATGCCCAGGCTGCCCGTGCGTGGTACCTGGCGCAGGGCGGTTCGGAAGCCGAGCTGTATCGTCACTTTATCGCCGTCTCGAGTAATAACGCGGCAGCCGTGGCGTTCGGTATTCGCGAAGAAAACATCTTCCCGATGTGGGACTGGGTTGGCGGCCGTTACTCGCTGTGGTCGGCGATTGGTTTGCCAATTGCCCTGGCCATCGGCATGTCCAACTTTAAGGAACTGCTGTCCGGTGCCTACACCATGGACCAGCATTTCCAGACCGCGCCGTTCGAACAGAACATGCCGGTGCTTCTGGCCCTGCTTGGCGTCTGGTATGGCAACTTCTGGGGCGCGCAAAGCCACGCGATCCTGCCGTACGACCACTACCTGCGCAACATCACCAAGCACTTGCAACAACTGGACATGGAATCCAATGGCAAGAGCGTGCGTCAGGACGGCACCTCAGTATCGACCGATACCGGTCCGGTAATCTGGGGCGGCGTCGGCTGCAACGGTCAGCACGCTTACCACCAGTTGCTGCACCAGGGCACCCAGCTGATTCCGGCTGACTTCATCGTGCCGATCGTCAGCTTCAATCCGGTTTCCGACCACCATCAGTGGCTGTACGCCAACTGCCTGTCGCAGAGCCAGGCACTGATGCTCGGCAAGACCCTGCCAGAAGCCGAAGCCGAACTGCGCGACAAAGGCATGAGCGAAGACGACGTGCGCAAACTTGCGCCGCACAAGGTGATCCCGGGCAACCGTCCGAGCAACACGTTGGTGGTCGAGCGCATCAGTCCGCGTCGCCTCGGCGCACTGGTTGCCATGTATGAACACAAAGTGTTCGTGCAGAGCGTGGTCTGGGGCATCAATGCCTTCGATCAGTGGGGCGTGGAACTGGGCAAGGAGCTGGGCAAAGGCGTCTACAACCGTCTGGTCGGCAGCGATGAAACCGTTGCCGATGACGCCTCGACTCAGGGCCTGATCAACTACTTCCGCGGGCGTCATCGCGGGTGATATGACTAAGTTGGTCACAAAACTGTGGTCAACATGGTCCGAATGTGGGAGCGGGCTTGCTCGCGAACGCGGTGAATCATTCAGCCTCTTTGTTGACTGACACACCGTATTCGCGAGCAAGCCCGCTCCCACAGTTGTTCTGTGTATGCCTGAATTCCATGATCGCCATCGACTTCCTGTTCAGGCTTGAACCCTTCGCCCTCTCGGCGCATCTTTATTCGTGTCGCACCACAAGAATAAGGAATCGTCATGTTCGATATCAGCACGTTCCCCAAAGCCGATGCCGTGCGCCAGGCTGCTCAGTTGAGCCAGGACGAGTATCGGCGCCTGTACCGCGAATCGATTGAACACCCCAGCGCTTTCTGGGCCGAGCAGGCCACACGTTTTCTCGACTGGAGCACACCGTGGCAGACCGTGCAGCGCTATGACCTGAAAACCGGTGAAGCGGCCTGGTTTGCCGGCGGCAAGCTCAACGTCAGCTACAACTGCATCGACCGTCACCTTGACCAACGCGGCGAGCAGACGGCCCTGCTCTGGGAAGGCGATGACCCTGGCGAATCGGCGCAGATCACCTACAACAAACTCCATCACCACGTCTGCCGGCTGGCCAACGTGCTGAAAAGCCGTGGCGTGAAGAAAGGCGATCGGGTCTGCATCTACATGCCGATGATTCCCGAAGCCGCCTACGCCATTCTCGCCTGCGCGCGAATCGGCGCGATTCATTCGGTGGTGTTCGGCGGCTTTTCTCCGGATTCCCTGCGCGACCGGATTCTCGATGCCGACTGCCGCACCGTGATCACCGCCGATGAAGGCGTGCGCGGCGGCCGCTTTGTGTCACTTAAAAATAACGTCGACAAAGCCCTGCAAAGTTGCCCGAACGTCAGCACCGTGGTGGTGGTCGAGCGCACTCAAGGCCAAGTCGATTGGGTCGAAGGCCGCGACCTCTGGTATCACCAGGCGGTGCGTGAGGCCAGCGACGACTGCCCGCCGGAACCAATGGACGCTGAAGACCCATTGTTCATCCTCTACACCTCCGGCAGCACCGGCAAACCCAAAGGCGTGTTGCACACCACCGGCGGCTACTTGCTGCAAGCAGCGATGACCTTCAAATACGTGCTTGATTACCGCGACGGCGAAGTGTTCTGGTGCACCGCCGACGTCGGCTGGGTTACCGGCCACAGTTACATCGTCTACGGGCCGCTGGCGAACGGTGCGACGACATTGATGTTCGAAGGCGTGCCGAGCTACCCAAACAGTTCGCGGTTCTGGCAAGTGATCGACAAGCACAAGGTGAACATTTTCTACACCGCGCCGACCGCCCTGCGTGCGTTGATGCGTGAAGGCGCCGAACCATTGAAGGAAACTTCGCGCGCCAGCCTCAGATTGCTCGGCAGCGTCGGTGAGCCGATTAACCCCGAAGCGTGGGAATGGTATTTCAATGCCGTCGGTGAACAGCGCTGCCCGATCGTCGACACCTGGTGGCAGACAGAAACCGGCGGCATCATGCTCAGCCCGCTGGTCAGTGCCCAACGAATCAAGCCCGGCTGCGCGACGCAACCGATGTTCGGCGTGCAACCGGTGTTGCTCGACGAAGTCGGCAAGGAAATCAAAGGTGCCGGCAGCGGCGTGCTGGCGATCAAGTCGAGTTGGCCGGCGCAGATTCGCAGCGTCTACGGCGATCCGCAGCGGATGATCGATACCTACTTCAAGCCCTATCCCGGCTATTACTTCACCGGCGACGGCGCCCGCCGCGACGAGGACGGCGATTACTGGATCACCGGACGCATCGACGACGTCATCAACGTCTCCGGTCACCGCATCGGCACCGCCGAAGTGGAGAGCGCCCTGGTGCTGCACGACAGCATCGCCGAGGCCGCCGTGGTCGGTTATCCCCACGACGTCAAAGGCCAGGGCATCTACGCGTTCGTCACTCCAATGAACGGCACCGAGGCCAACGAAGCGTTGAAAAAAGACCTGCTGGCGCACGTCAGCAAGGAGATCGGCAGCTTCGCCAAACCAGACCTGATTCAGTGGGCGCCGGCGCTGCCGAAAACCCGATCGGGCAAGATCATGCGGCGAATCCTGCGCAAGATTGCCTGCAATGAACTCGACAGTCTAGGCGACACTTCAACCCTGGCTGATCCGAGTGTGGTGCAGGATCTGGTCGACAAGCGTTTGAATCAATAGCTTCAAAAGCTTCGCGAGCAGGCTCGCTCCCACAGGTGATCGCATTGCACTGTGGGAGCGAGCCTGCTCGCGAAGGCCATCACGCGATCCCCCGGCAAACTGTTAAACTCCCGCGCCCCAATTCCCCTCAGCAAGGCGCCCGCATGTCTTCCTTGAATCAGGCGCTGCGCGCCGCCCTCGATCAACGCCAGGACCTGCTCGCTGCGCTGCACAGCCAGGGCACCGATTGCTATCGGCTGTTCCATGGCAGCCAGGAAGGTGCCGGCGGCCTGACCATCGACCGCTACGGCCCGCAACTGCTGGTGCAGAGTTTTCACCAGACGCTCGAACGTGATGATCTGCTGCAACTGCACGCCATGGTCAACCAGACGCTGGGCTTCGACAGCCTGCTGGTCTACAACGACCGCTCCCGTGGCAATTCGCGGATCGATCGCGAAGACAGCGTCTATAAAGCCGATGACGCTGCACTGGCCGATCTGGTCGGGCATGAATGGGGCCTGAACTACCGCGTGCGCGGGCGTCATGCCGGGCAGGATCCGCTGCTGTTCCTGGATCTGCGCAACACCCGCGGCTGGGTCAAGGATCACGCGCCAGGCAAAAGCGTGCTCAACCTGTTCGCCTATACCTGTGGCGTTGGTCTCAGCGCTGCGGCGGGCGGTGCGCGCGAAGTGTGCAATCTGGATTTCGCCGAGGGCAATCTGGCGGTTGGTCGTGAGAACGGCTTACTCAACCCGCAACTGCCGCCGATGCAATTCATTCAATCCGATTACTTTCCAGCCATCCGCCAACTCGCCGGCCTGCCGATCAGCCAACGGCGCGGGCAGAAACTGCCGAGCTATCAGCGCCTCGAACAGCGCCAATACGATCTGGTGCTGCTCGACCCGCCGGCATGGGCGAAAAGCGCGTTCGGCACGGTCGATCTGCTGCGCGATTATCAAAGCCTGCTCAAACCGGCGCTACTGACCACCGCCGACAACGGCGTGCTGATCTGCTGCAACAACCTGGCGAAAGTCAGCATGGACGACTGGCGCGAACAAGTGTTGCGCTGCGCCGAGAAGGCCGGGCGGCCGGTGCGCGAGTGGAGCGTGATGCCCCCGGGCGCCGACTTCCCTTCGCAGGATCAACAACCGCCGTTGAAGACGTTGATTTTGCAACTGTGATTGCCGATTCACGATTAGCCACACTCCATTGTGGGTGCGAGCTTGCTCGCGGAAGCGGTGTATCGGTCATCAAAAAGGCTGCCTGATCCGACGGCTTCGCGAGCACGCCGCCCCAACATGGAATATTTTCCTACAGAGATTTCTGAACAATCCTGGCCCACATCAAGCACTTCGGAACCAGAATCGCGTGCCATACTCCAAGGCACTCCGATTCAGACAGATGAAGCCGCACATGCCCAAAGGATTGATTCGCGCGATTGGCGCACTGCTGACAGCCCTGGCCCTCTACAGCCTGCTGGGGTTTCTGATCCTGCCGGGCATTGCCTTGCGCGTGGTCAACCAGCAACTGGCGAACTACGCGACGGTGCCAGCGCATCTGCAGCGCATCGAGCTCAACCCGTTCAGCCTTGAGGTCACCTTGTGGGGCCTGGTCATCGGCGAGCCGGGCAAGGAGCAGGTCGGCTTCGATCGCCTCTATGCCAACTTGCAAATCGACAGCCTGTGGACCAAGGCGCTGCACCTGTCGGACATCGAACTGGACAAACCCAAGAGCGAAATCCTTTTTGCCAAGGACGGCAAGCTCAACCTGCTGGGTCTGTTCAACGTGCCGCCGAGTGAGCCCACACCCGCCGATCCCGACGCCAAGCCGTTTCCGCTGCGCATCGACAACATCAAACTGGCCGGCGGCGTTGTGCATTTCGAAGATGTGCGCCCCAGCGAGCCGATCGAATTCCTATACGACGATCTCAGTTTCGAGCTGAAAAACCTCAGCACTCTGCCCGAGGACAGCGCCGACATGACCCTCGTCGCGATCGGCCCCGCTGGCGGACAGATCGACTGGACTGGCAACTTCAGCCTGATCCCGTTCACCTCCGAAGGTACCTTGAAAGTCACCGATGGCCAGATGAAATCCTTCTGGCCTTACGTACGCGACGCGGTGCCGCTGGTGCTGGAAAACGGCGTAGTCAGCCTCAGCACCGAGTACAAACTCAATTTGTCGAAACAGACCGAATTACTGCTGAACAACGTTGCGGTGAGCATCGCTCCGTTCGCCATCAAGGCCCCGGATGGACGCCCACTGGCCAGGCTCGAACGTCTCGACGTCAGCGAAACCTCGCTGGACCTTGCCAGGCAGCAAGTGGTGGTCGGCAAGATCCGCAGCAACAAACTGGAAACCTGGGCCGCGCTGGAAGCCGACGGACAACTGGACTGGCAGAAGCTGTTCGCCAGTCAGCCTTCGAAACCTGCTGCCAAAGCCGCCGCCGAACCGGCCGATGCCCCGGCTGCCGCCGACTCGCCGAAGCCTGAATCGACTGCAGCGAGCAAGCCATGGCAGGTGCTGGTCAAGGACGTGCAACTGCGCAACTACACGGTCCATCTCGCTGATCGTTCGGCGCAACCGGCGGTGGCGCTGGACATCACCCCGCTGAACGTCGACCTGCAGGATTTCGACAGCCTCAATGCCTCGCCTTTCAAAATCAAGCTCGACAGCGGCCTGGGCAAACAAGGCAAGATCAGCGCAGACGGCACGGTGAATCTGGCCCCGGTCAACGCGCAACTCAACGTAAAAACCCAAGACGTCGACTTGCGCGTCGCGCAGTCCTACATCAACCCGTTCATTCGTCTGGAGCTGCGCAGCGGCATGCTCGGCAGTGACCTCAAGGTCGACCTGAAAAGCACCGAACCACTGGCGCTCAGCGTCACCGGCCGCGCGCAGATCGATCAACTGCACACCCTCGATACGCTCAAGACCCGCGACTTTCTCAAATGGCAGCAAGTGGTGGTGGACGGCATCAACTATCAGCACGGCAACAGCCTGTCGATCGACAAGGTCAACCTGTTGCAGCCCTATGTGCGATTCATGATCAACGACGATCGCACCACCAACGTCGATGACCTGCTGATCCCGCAACCGGCCGACAGCGCAGCAAAAAGCACCGCAACCAAACCAGTCGGCAAGGACAAACCGCTGGGCATTCACATCGGTGCGATCGCCATCAACGACGGTTCGGCCAACTTCGCCGACTTCAGCCTGACCCCGAATTTCGCCACCGCCGTGCAGCAGCTCAACGGCCAGATCGGCACTATCGACAGCCGTCAGGCAAAACCGGCCAGCGTCGACATCAAAGGCAAGGTCGACCGCTACGCGCCGGTGACTATCAAGGGTGCGGTCAATCCGTTCGACCCGATGGCCAGTCTCGACATCGCCACCAGCTTCAAGCGCGTCGAACTGACGACCCTGACGCCCTACTCCGGCAAATTCGCCGGATACCGCATCCGCAAGGGCCGGCTCAACCTTGACCTGCATTACCTGATCACCAAGGGTCAATTGAAGGCTGAGAACAAAGTTGTCGTCGAGCAACTGCAACTGGGCGAGAAAGTCGACAGCCCCGATGCGGTGAGTCTGCCGCTTAAACTGGCGATCGCCCTGCTCAAGGATGTCGACGGCAAGATCTCCATCGAATTGCCGGTGACCGGCGATCTGAATAATCCGCAGTTCAGCGTGATGCCGATCGTCTGGCAGACGCTGCGCAACCTGATCGTCAAGGCCGCCGCCGCACCGTTCAAGATGATTGGCGGACTGGTCAGTGGCGGCGGCTCCGAAGACCTCGGCACCGTATCCTTCGCGCCGGGTTCCAGCGACTTGAACAAAGACGCCGAAGCGGCGCTGGTGAAACTGTCGCAAGCACTCAAGGAACGTCCGGCGCTGCGCCTGGAGATCGAAGGCACTGCCGCAAAAAGCAGTGACGGACCGTTGCTGGCCGAGCAACGTCTCGAACGTGAATATCAGTACAACTACTACAAGATGCTTCAGCGCCGTGGCGACAAAGTCCCGGCCCAGGCCTCACTGCTGCAAGTACCTGAAAGCGAGAAAGGAGCCTTGCTCGAAGGCATCTACCGCACCCGCCTGAAAACCCAGCCACCGGCAGAATGGAAAGACCTGGGCAAAGAGGAACGCACGGCGAAAATGCGCCAGGGCGTTATCGCGTTCTGGAGCGGCAGCGATGTGCTGCTGCGTCAGTTGGGCCAGGATCGCGCCAGCACCATCAAGGATTACCTGGTCGACAAGGGCAAGCTCGAGGATGACCGCGTCTACTTCATCGACGCCAACCTCGGCGAGGCCGAAAGCGATGGCCGCGTGGTTACACAAATGCACCTGGATGCAGAATGACCGTGCGTAACTGGCTGGCGGTGCTCGCTCTGACGTGCGCCGCCGGCCACGCGTCGGCTTCGGATACATTGCGCTGTGGCAGCCAGTTGATCAGCCTCGGCGACCGCGCAAGCGAGGTGCTGCAAAAGTGTGGAGAGCCGGTGAGCCGTGACGTGCTTGGCTACAAGCGCAGTGCCAATCGCCGCGAGGAGTTTCAGGTCGAGGAATGGTCCTACGGCCCGAACAACGGCATGTACCAATACCTGCGCTTTGAAGGTAACCGCCTGCGGCAGATCAACAGCAAACGCGGTAACTGAGAAGATCAAAAGATCGTCCGATCTTTTGAGTCTCCAAATAGAACAGGCCCCGACACAAGTGCCGGGGCCTGTAATGGTCACATCCGTGTGACCGTTCGCATGAACTCTAAAGTTGCGGCAGACGTATTGCTCGGCCCGTCTGTCGCGTCTTCTCCCGGTTCAGGCGAGAAGTCTTGCCTTACTCGGCTTTCAGGCCGTCAGCGGAGACCGCTTTAACGCCTTTGATTTTCTTGGTGATGTTCACAGCGGTGGTTTTCTGAGCTTCGGTAACAGCTACGTCAGAAGACAGGGAAACTACACCTTTGTTGGTTTCGACTTTGATGTCGGTGCCTGGAATACCTTTTTCGGTAACCAGATCGCTTTTCACTTTGGTAGTGATCCAGGTGTCGGAAGTAGCTTCTTTGGCCTGAGTCATTTCACCGGCAGCCAGAACCATTGGCGACTGGGTAGCCTGAGTGGTCTGGGCGAAAGCGCCACCAGCCATGGTCAGGGTCAGAGCGGTAGCAGCGGCAGTGATAGCGAACTTCTTCATACGAGTAACTCCTGTTTTTACTGGAAGTCTGCTGTAACGCTTGTCAGCAGGGTTACCGGAGATAGTGCGAACGCTGTGCCAACTTTTTCCGTCGTATAAAATCGTTTAAAAACAATGAGTTATGAAAAACCGTGAATTTCATTTTCATGCAAAATGCATGACTCGAGTGAAATTCACATGCAAGTTGCGGTTTTCCGGAAAGTTCATAAGTCGCTGAAATTATTGGAGCTTTTGTGAAGGGGTCTGAAACGAAAATGCCCCGCAGTGCGGGGCATTTCCAGTTCGGACAGCAACGTGATTACGCACCGCTGGCCGTGCAGCCTCGAGGAGCGTAGTCCGAGTTTACGGTTGTCGCGCAGGTCCATACTCCGGAGGTATTACCCGTAGCAGCACCGGAACGAGAGAGAGTCACGGTTCTCCCCAATACCGGACCCGGTGCATTGAGCAGAGTGCAGGTAATCGAACCTTCGCCAGTCGCCGCTGTACCCGTGACTGCCAACGTACAGTTGGAAGTGGCAGTCGTACCGTTAGCCACGTTGGCCAGACTCGGCGCGGTGCCCTGATTGATCGTGTCCTCGAACGGCACTTTCAATGCACTGATCTCCGCCAACCCCGCCGTCACCTTCGACCGCGCCTGATACTTCGAATACTGCGGCAGGGCGATCGTCGCCAAAATACCGATGATCGCCACAACGATCAGCAGCTCGATCAATGTGAAACCTTGTTGTTTTTTCATAAACACGCTCCATGCATGAGTCGAAATCTCATGATCTGAACAAGGCTCAGCACAGCCCATGCCAACGCCTTTCAGGCCCCGCCCGCTGGGCGCGCGCAATCCGCTGTGCCGTTTCCTACAACCTGTAACCGCACTATCTGACACTTTTTGTCACCTGCACGGGCCGTGTTTGGCGCTGTCACTTGACTAGGCTATAAGTCATGAACGGCAAGCGTGCGGGATCCCCATGAATGACATCGCTCTGAGCGGTCTGGCCAAGCAATTGGTCCAGGCCGAACTGCTCACGGAAACAAGTGCCCGGCAATCCTGGGCGCAGGCCCAGCGCAATCGTGTGTCGCTGGTCAATTACCTGGTGCACAACAAACTGGTCAACAGCCGGCAGATCGCCGAGATCGCTTCCGAACATTTCGGCATGGCCCTGCTCGATCTGCATTGCCTGGACAAAGAAACCCAGCCCAAGGGGCTGGTCAGTGAAAAACTGGTTCGTCAGCACTGCGCCCTGCCGCTGTGGCGGCGCGGCAACAAACTGTTCGTGGGGCTTTCCGATCCGAGCAATCAGCAGGCGATCAGCGACATCCAGTTCAGCACCGGCCTGAGCACCGAAGCGATTCTGGTCGAGGACGACAAGCTCAGCGACGCCATCGACAAGTTCTTCGACAGCCACACCTCGGGCCTGGAAGAAATGGCCGATGTCGATCTCGACGGCCTCGACGTCGAATCCATCGATGACAGCAAAAAGGACGTTATCGGCGGCCTCGATGCGGACGACGCCCCGGTCGTGCGCTTCGTGCATAAAATGCTGCTCGATGCGATCAAGAGCGGCTCTTCCGACCTGCATTTCGAGCCCTACGAAAAAAACTATCGGGTGCGCATGCGCACCGACGGCATGCTGCGTGAGGTGGCCAAGCCGCCAATCCAGTTGGCCGGGCGCATTGCCGCGCGTTTGAAGGTAATGGCCAGTCTGGATATTTCGGAACGGCGCAAACCGCAGGACGGGCGCATCAAGATGCGTCTGTCAAAAAGCAAATCCATCGATTTCCGCGTCAATACCCTGCCGACGCTGTGGGGTGAAAAAGTGGTGATCCGGATTCTCGACCCGTCCAGTGCGCAAATGGGCATCGACGCCTTGGGTTACGAAACCGAACAAAAGGCCTTGTACCTCGCTGCGCTGAAACAGCCGCAAGGGATGATTCTGGTCACCGGCCCCACCGGCTCCGGCAAAACCGTGTCGCTGTACACCGGGCTGAACATCCTCAACACCGTCGACATCAACATTTCCACCGCCGAAGACCCGGTGGAAATCAACATGGAAGGCATCAACCAGGTCAACGTCAATCCTCGGCAAGGGCTGGACTTCGCCCAGGCGCTGCGTTCGTTTCTGCGCCAGGATCCGGACGTGATCATGGTCGGCGAGATCCGCGACCTGGAAACCGCCGAGATCGCGATCAAGGCTGCGCAGACCGGCCACTTGGTGCTGTCGACCCTGCACACCAACAGCGCGGCGGAAACCCTCACGCGCCTGCACAACATGGGCATTCCCGGTTTTAACATCGCCACCTCGGTCAGCCTGATCATCGCCCAGCGTCTGGCGCGCAAGTTGTGCGCGCACTGCAAGCGGCCGCTGGAAATCCCGCACGAAACCTTGCTCAAGGAAGGCTTTCCCGAGGAACGCATCGGCCATTTCACGATCTACGAGCCGGTCGGTTGCGATCACTGCAACGGCGGTTACAAAGGACGCGTGGGGATTTATGAAGTGGTAAAGAACACACCGGACCTGCAACGGCTGATCATGGCCGAGGGCAATTCGCTGGAAATCGACATTCAGATGCGTCGCGACGGCTTCGCCGATCTGCGCACTTCGGGGCTGCACAAGGCCATGCAAGGCATCACCAGCCTTGAGGAAATCAACCGGGTCACCAAGGATTGAACATGGCGGTCAAGGCAGCGAAAGTCAGCGTTTACGCCTGGGAAGGCACAGACCGCAAAGGCAGCAAGGTCACTGGAGAATTGAGTGGGCAGAATCCCGCACTGATCAAGGCGCAGTTGCGTAAACAGGGGATCAACCCCGGCAAGGTGCGCAAGAAATCAGCGTCCCTGCTGACCTTGGGCAAACGCATCAAACCGCAGGACATCGCCCTTTTCACCCGGCAGATGGCAACGATGATGAAGGCTGGTGTACCGCTGTTGCAGTCCTTCGACATCATCGGTGAAGGCTTCGAAAACCCGGCCATGCGCAAGCTGGTCGATGAGGTCAAACAGGAGGTCGCGGCAGGTAACAGCTTTGCCACCGCCCTGCGCAAAAAGCCGCGATACTTCGACGAGTTGTACTGCAACCTGGTCGACGCCGGCGAACAGTCCGGCGCCCTCGACACCTTGCTCGAACGGGTCGCGACCTATAAGGAAAAAAGCGAAGCGCTCAAGGCCAAGATCAAGAAAGCCATGACTTACCCCACCGCCGTGGTGCTGGTGGCGGCTGTGGTAACGGGCATTCTGCTGGTCAAAGTGGTGCCGCAGTTCCAGTCGGTGTTTTCCGGGTTCGGTGCCGAACTGCCCGGCTTCACCCTGATGATCATCAGCCTGTCGGAATTCATGCAACAGTGGTGGTGGGCGATTCTTTTGGTATTGGTGGCGGCGTTTTTCGGTACTCGCCACGCGCTGAAGACTTCACAGGCCCTGCGCGACCGTCGTGATGCGTGGCTGCTGAAACTGCCGCTGGTGGGCACTTTGATGTACAAGTCCGCCGTCGCGCGTTTTGCCCGAACGCTGTCGACCACATTCGCAGCCGGTGTGCCACTGGTGGAAGCGCTCGACTCGGTCGCCGGCGCCACCGGTAACGTGGTGTTCAAGCGTGCAGTGCTGCGGGTTCGTCAAGACGTGTCGACCGGCATGCAACTGAATTTCTCGATGCGCAGCACCGGTGTGTTTCCGAACATGGCGGTGCAGATGACCGCCATCGGCGAGGAGTCCGGGGCGCTGGATGACATGCTCGACAAGGTCGCCGGCTTCTATGAAGCCGAGGTCGATAACATGGTCGACAACCTTACCAGCCTGATGGAGCCGTTCATTATGGTGGTGCTGGGAGTCATCGTCGGTGGTCTGGTGGTGGCCATGTATCTGCCGATTTTCCAACTCGGCTCAGCGATCTGACATGCCTATCGACGAACTGTTTGCCGTGTATCCGCTGGCCTTTGTGGTCACCGCGCTGCTGCTCGGGCTGGTGGTGGGGAGTTTTCTCAATGTGGTGGTCTGGCGTCTGCCGAAGATGCTTGAGCGCGACTGGCGCCAGCAAGCCCATGATGTGCTCGGCCTGCCCACCGAAACGCCTGTGCCGACTTACAACCTGATGCTGCCGCATTCCGCATGCCCGCATTGCGGACATCGGATCCGGCCGTGGGAAAACATTCCGCTGCTCAGCTACCTGTGCCTGCGCGGTCGCTGCTCGGCCTGCTCGGCGCCGATCAGCAAACGTTACCCGCTGACCGAATTGGCCTGCGGCCTGCTCTCGGCATTCATCGCCTGGCACCTGGGCTTTGGCTGGCCGGCAGGTTTGTTGATTTTGCTGACGTGGGGCTTGCTGGCGATGAGTCTGATCGACTGCGAACATCAACTGCTGCCCGATGTGCTGGTGCTGCCGTTGCTGTGGCTGGGGCTGATCGTCAACAGCTTCGGCGTGTTCGTGGCGTTGCCCGATGCATTGTGGGGCGCGGTCGCGGGTTATCTGGCGCTGTGGTCGGTGTTCTGGCTGTTCAAACTGCTGACCGGCAAGGACGGCATCGGTCATGGCGATTTCAAGCTGCTGGCCCTGCTTGGGGCGTGGGGTGGTTGGCAGATCCTGCCGCTGACGATTCTTCTGTCTTCCTTGGTGGGGGCGATTTTGGGTGTCGTCATGCTGCGTCTGCGCGCTCAGGAAACCTCGGCGCCGATCCCGTTTGGGCCCTTTCTGGCAATTGCCGGCTGGATTGCCTTGCTCTGGGGTGGTCAAATAACCGACTTCTATTGGCAGTCTGTCGGTTTGAAATGAATACCCTTGTGGAAAAACCCTGGATTCTTGGCCTGACCGGCGGCATCGGCAGCGGTAAAAGCGCGGCGGCCCAGCACTTCATCGACCTCGGTGTGCATGTGGTGGATGCCGATCATGCGGCGCGCTGGGTGGTCGAGCCGGGGCGTCCGGCGCTGGCGAAGATCGCCGAACATTTCGGTTCCGGCGTATTGCAGGCCGATGGCACGCTGGACCGTGCCGCCCTGCGCACGCTGATTTTCGAGGACGCCGAACAACGGCGTTGGCTCGAAGCGCTGCTGCATCCGCTGATCGGCGAAGAAATCGCTCATCATCTGGCGCAGGCAAAATCGCCTTACGCGATTCTGGTTTCGCCGTTGCTGATCGAGTCCGGGCAATATGCGATGACCCAGCGCATCCTGGTCATCGATGCGCCGCAACAACTGCAGATCGAACGCACCCTGCAGCGTGACCAGACCAGCGAACAACAAGTGCAGGCGATCCTCAAGGCGCAATCGAGCCGTGAAGACCGCCTAAGCCGCGCCGACGATGTCATCGTCAACGACCGTGACCTCGCGTGGCTGCACAGCGAGGTCGAGCGCCTGCATCACTTTTACCTGACTTTATCCGGAGGCCAAGCATGAGCCAGATTCCAACCGTTGAATGCCCAACCTGCGGCGCCCCCGTCGAGTTCACCCCGGCGAACAAATTCCGTCCGTTCTGCTCCGACCGCTGCAAACTGATCGACCTCGGCGCCTGGGCCTCGGAAGAACACAAGATTCCAGTCGCCCCGGATGCTGAAGACGAACTGTTTTCCGGCGATTTCGACCCGCGTCACTGATCGCCGTCCAGGCGCGTATAAAGCCCGCGAGCACGGCGGTTCGATGTGGATCAGGATTTCGGATCGTCGTCTTTCCACGGTGCCGACAGGTAACGGGTGCGGTTGAAGGTCTCCAGCCACTCGGGGCAGAACACCACCAACGCGCTGACGACCATGCCGTTGATAAAAGCTTCGGGGAACAGCAGCAACCACAGGTAACCGACGAAATCCTCCAGCCATTCCGGCATGGCAAAGAGGCCGTCGTACCAGAGCAGTGTCAGGCTCAGGATCAGACACAACAGGCCGGACAACGCGGCGGCGAAAAAGCCCGAACAGAAGATGTAAACGAACGGATTTCGTGGCTGCGCACGCTCGACCAGAATCGCCACGCACTCGGTGATCAGCACCGGCAGCAGAATCAGCAAAGCGCCATTGACGCCGACCGCAGCCAGATCCTGACGGCCCAACAGCACCAGCCCCACCTGCGCGACCAGTCCACCAATGATCGCCAGCGGCCAATCGAGCAGCAGGGTGACCGCCGTCATGCCAATGAAGTGATAGGACACACCGGTATCGAAATCCCTGCGCACCAGCCACAGCAGGAACAGCGCGAACACCGTACCGAAGAGCAAATGCTGCCGGCGGCTGTCGCTGAACAGCTCGACCCATGGCGCGCGGACGATCGCCCAGAGCAACACCGGCAGATAAATCAGCCAGCCGAGCGTCAGGCTTGCCGTTGAAAGCAGTTCGGCACCGATCATGATTCCCTCACCTGCCACTCGACACGTTTTTTGTAGGAGCTGCCGAAGGCTGCGATCTTTTGATCTTGTTTATAAAAGCAAAAGATCGCAGCCTTCGGCAGCTCCTACAAGGGCGCAATCGCGCGACGTTTATGTCTGGGCCGATGCAAAGCTATCTGCATGTCGCATTTGGACGCTAAGCTTGGGCTTATGGATGATTCAGATTATTTACGCCTGCTGACCATCGCGGCCGAGCAAGCCAACGCTTTCCTGTCCAATGCCCGCAAATGGGAGCGTGAGCGTTGGGTCTGCCAGCGCCTGTTGCAAGGCTTGAATATCCCCTACCGTACCGACGAGTTCGCCCCGGCCGGCGAGCCGCCGGACGTGTTGTTTCGCGATGCCAATTTCGAAGTTTTTTTCGTCCTCGATGAAGGCCGCCGCCTCAACGATGAATGGCGCGACGAACTGCAGCGCCGACGCAGCGCCTTCTCTCTAAGCCAACTGGTGCGCCGCGAAGCCAAGCCAAAACGCATCCCGGCCAATGAATTCCTCCTGCGCCTGGCGCCGACCCTGCGCAAGAAGGCACATAACTACAAGGAACGCGGCATGGATCTGGGTGAGTTGGACATCATCGCCTTCGCCAGCCTCAAGCGCGAAGTGCTGGACCTCAACAGTCATTTTCCGCCACCGACCGAATATCTGCGTCAGGGCTGGCGCTCGCTGTCGCTGGTCGGCCCGACGTTCGCCCGCGTGCTGTTCGCACACCCCGACGCACCGGACTTTCTGCGCAGCAACCTCGGCCGTAGCATCGTCTTCGACGTGGGCATCAGCCTGTGACGCCGCTGCAGCAATTGATTGCCGATGTTCCCCAGTCGGGCCGCGTGCGCTGGATCGGCGTGCGGCCCGAATCCCGAGGGCCGATGCTGGAGCTCGACGCGGTTGAGGCGCGCCTGGAAGCCGGGCTCACCGGCGATCACGCCCGCCCCGGCGTTCGCAATGCGCGGCAGGTCACGCTGATTCAGTGGGAGCACCTGGCGGTGATCAACGCCTTGATGGGCCGCCCCGATGACGAACCGATCCGGCCTGAAGATTTGCGGCGCAATCTCGTTATAAGCGGAATCAATTTGTTTAGCCTCAAGGGGCGGCGCTTTCGCATCGGGCAGGCAATACTCGAAACCACTGGCTGGTGTCAGCCTTGCGCACGTTTGCAGAACAACCTTGGCCCGGGCACTTTTCAAGCCGTGCGCGGGCATGGCGGAATCACCGCCCGGGTGTTACAAAGCGGCATCATTCGCCTCGACGATAGCGTGTGCGTCGAACCGGTTCCGGACAGCGGCTTTGCTGCGTTCCACCCCGGCTGAAAACCGCTGTAGCCTGTGTTCATTCAGTAACGTCTACCTGACGAGGCAAATATGACCAGCCGCCTGAACCCCGAAGACCAAAAGCATGTCGAAGAGTACCTGCAATTGTCCCAACACCGTGTCGAGCGCCGGCCCTTCCGGCCGTGGATGCTCCTGGTGCTGGTGCTGGCAGTAACCATTGGTCTGGGCCTGTTGAGCCGATTTATCAGTTACCTGACGCTATGAGCAGCCTCGCGCTCGCTCGGGTGACCACAAAGATTTCCTTTAAAAACCTTGCGAGTTATCCCTATGTCCCATCGTATTGTCATTGTCGGCGGCGGCGCCGGCGGTCTGGAGTTGGCTACCCGTCTGGGTAAGACTCTGGGCAAGCGCGGCACGGCCAGCATCATGCTGGTCGACGCGAACCTGACCCACATCTGGAAACCGCTGCTGCACGAAGTGGCCGCCGGATCTCTGAACTCCTCCGAAGACGAACTCAACTATGTCGCCCAGGCGAAATGGAACCACTTCGAGTTCCAGCTCGGGCGCATGAGCGGGCTCGATCGCGCGCAGAAGAAAATCCAGCTGGCCGCAACCTACGACGAAAACGGCGTCGAGCTGGTGCCGGCGCGTGAAGTGGCTTATGACTCGCTGGTGATCAGCGTCGGCAGCACCACCAACGATTTCGGCACCCAGGGCGCGGCGCAGCATTGCCTGTTCCTCGATACGCGCAAACAGGCCGAGCGCTTCCATCAGCAATTGCTCAATCACTATCTGCGCGCCCATGCCGGGCAGACCGATGTGGTCGAGCAGATCAGCGTGGCCATCGTCGGCGCCGGCGCCACAGGCGTTGAACTGGCGGCAGAACTTCATAACGCGGCGCATGAACTGGCGGCATATGGTCTGGACCGGATCAAACCGGAAAACATGCACATCACTTTGATTGAAGCCGGCCCACGGGTACTGCCCGCCCTGCCGGAGCGCATCAGCGGGCCGGTGCACAAGACGCTGGAAAAGCTCGGGGTCAACGTGATGACCAATGCGTCGGTCAGCGAGGTCACCGCCGACAGCCTGATCACCGCCGACGGCAGCGAGATCAAGGCCAGCCTGAAAGTCTGGGCGGCCGGTATTCGCGCGCCGGGTTTCCTGAAGGACATTGACGGTCTGGAAACCAACCGCATCAATCAGCTGCAAGTGCTGCCAACCCTGCAAACCACCCGTGATGAAAACATCTTTGCCTTCGGTGACTGCGCGGCCTGTCCGCAACCGGGCACCGATCGCAACGTACCGCCGAGGGCACAAGCGGCACATCAGCAGGCTTCGCTGCTGGCCAAGTCGCTGAAACTGCGCATCGAAGGCAAGACCCTGCCGGAGTACAAATACACCGATTACGGCTCGCTGATTTCGCTGTCGCGTTTTTCTGCCGTGGGTAACTTGATGGGTAACCTGACCGGTAGCGTGATGCTCGAAGGCTGGCTGGCGCGGATGTTCTATGTGTCGCTGTACCGCATGCACCAGATGGCGCTGTACGGGCCGTTCCGCACGGCGATGCTGATGCTGGGGAGCAAGATTGGCCGTGGCACCGAGCCGCGTTTGAAGCTGCACTAAGGCCAACATCCGTGGGAGCTGGCTTGCCAGCGATGGCGGTGGGGCAGGCAACATGCTGCTCGCAGATCCAGCGCATTCGCGAGCAGGCTCGCTCCCACCTCTGATCTTTATTCCGAGCCCTGCAGCGAGCGGGGCTTTTCATAGGTTGTGGATCAGAGCTGGAAGCGTCGCACCATGCCCTGCAGGGCATTGGCCAGTTGCGACAGCTCATGGCTTGATGCGCTTGTCTGATCAGCGCCAGCAGCGGAACGCACCGACAGGTCGCGAATATTCACCAGGTTGCGATCCACTTCCCGCGCTACTTGCGCTTGTTCCTCAGCCGCACTGGCGATCACCAGGTTGCGCTCGTGAATCTCGTGCACCGACGCCGTGATCGTCACCAATGCCTCACCCGCCCGCTCAGCCAAGGCTAAAGTGCTTGCTGCACGGGAAGCGCTGGCCTGCATTGACTCCAGCGCCAGACTCGAACCGCTGCGCATGCCCTGCACCATCTGCTCGATTTCCTGAGTCGATTGCTGAGTGCGATACGCGAGTGCACGTACCTCGTCAGCCACCACCGCAAAGCCACGCCCGCTTTCACCTGCGCGAGCCGCTTCGATGGCGGCATTGAGCGCCAGCAGGTTGGTCTGCTCGGCGATGGCGCGGATTACATCGAGCACTTTGCCGATGTCCTGTGACTGATTGGCCAGCGACTGCACCAGTTCCTCAGTGTTCTGCACATCACTGGCCAGCGCATTGATAGCGCTGGCGGTTTCGCTGACACGCTCCTGGCCCAACTGAGCCGACTGACTGGATTGACGCGTGGCATCGGACGTCGACACCGCGTTGCGCGCGACCTCCTCCACCGCAGCGGTCATCTGGTTGACTGCAGTGGCGGCTTGCTCGATTTCGTTGTTCTGCTCTTGCAAGCCCCGGGTGCTGTCGACGGTGACAGCGCTCAACTCGTCAGCGGCGGTGGCCAGTTGCGTCGCCGAGCCGCTGATGCCTTGCAGCGTTTCCCGCAGGTTCTGCTGCATCGTCGCAAGGGCCTTGAGCAAGCGGCTGACTTCGTCGTTGCCATGGCTTTCGATCGGTCGGGTGAGATCACCCTGAGCCACGCTTTCTGCGGCGCTTACGGCGCTGCTCAGCGGCCGCACGATACTGCGCGTGAGCAACATCGCCAGGGCCACCGTGGCCAGCGCAGCCAAACCAATGAACAGGCTGACGATGGTTCGCGAGGTTTCATAATGCGCAGCGGACTTCTCGCTTTCGGCGGCGACCTGGCGGGCGAACAGATCGGCGAGATCGTTGAGTTGTTTGCCGGAGCCGTCGACCACGGTCTTCATGTCGACGAGCAGCAATTTGGTCAGCTCGTCACGTTTGCCTTGCTCGGCGAGGGTAAATGACTGGTCAATACCGGTGCGATAGGCGGCGAAGGTTTTCTTGAACTGGTCATAAAGTTGCTGGCCTTCGGCAGTGTCGACCAGTTTGTCGTAGGCGGCGATCTTCTCGCTCAGCTCCTTGTCGCGGGTGTCCATCTGGCCGCGATAGGTGGCGATGTTGGCCGGATCCTGATCGAGCGCCATGCGCAGGGAGATGGTTCGGATGCGCAGCATCAGTTCACGAATCTCGTCGCCGCCACGAATGCTCGGCAACCAGCGGTTCTCCACCGCCACCTCGCTGTCGCGAATGCTCGACATCTGCCCCAGCGCAAAAACCCCGAGCAAGGCCACCAACACCGCGATCAAGGCAAATCCGAGGGCAGCCCGAGGTGCAATATTCAACTGACGAAGCAACATGACGAACGCCCTTATTCTTGTAATGGCTAGATCAAGGGGTGAAGTGTTGGCAGTCCCCTCGTGTTAGCGGGCTATCGGCCAGTTGTATGACGACTTGAAGAGATTCGGCTTTCGCCGGGCAAAAAAAATCCCCGTATCTTTCGATACGAGGATTTTCAATATGGTCGGGGTAAGGGGATTCGAACTCCTGACATCCTGCTCCCAAAGCAGGCGCGCTACCGGACTGCGCTATACCCCGGTAAAAAAAAGGCGACCTTTCAAAGATCGCCTTCTTCGATCAGCGCTTTTGGCCTCTGATCTTAAGATTCGATCCCAGCGCTAACTGGTTTCAAAAATGGTGGGTCGTGTGGGATTCGAACCTACGACCAATTGGTTAAAAGCCAACTGCTCTACCAACTGAGCTAACGACCCAAAAATGGTCGGGGTAAGGGGATTCGAACTCCTGACATCCTGCTCCCAAAGCAGGCGCGCTACCGGACTGCGCTATACCCCGGTTTGAAATTGGCTCCGTGACCAGGACTCGAACCTGGGACCCAATGATTAACAGTCATTTGCTCTACCGACTGAGCTATCACGGAACTACATATTTCAATTTACAACAGTGAAACCTGAAGCTTCTCGACACCGTTTCGCATCGCTGCGTTCGTGTGTCTGAGGCGCGCTATTCTACAACCTAGAACACCTCTGTCAACCCCCTAAATTGCTTTCAAGTTAATGATTTGCAACTTATTTCAGTTTTCAACCCAGTGGATTGAAACGCTGTCGGTGACTGACTGCGGGGCGCACTTTACAAGCCTTTTCCTTTGAGTTCAACAGCCTGGCGAAAAAAAGGCCTCGCAATGCGAGGCCTTCCCGGTTTCATTGCCGCTGAGGCTTAGCCAAAAACGATTTCGTCGTTCTCGACCTTGCCGGTGGCGGTGTCGCCCGGCATGAAATGACCCGACAGGATCAACTGCGCCAGCGGGTTTTCGATCCAGCGCTGAATCGCACGCTTCAACGGCCGTGCGCCATACACCGGGTCGTAACCGACGGCAATGAGCTTGTCCATCGCTTCCGGACTCAGCTCCAGCTTCAGCTCGCGCTCGGCCAGACGACTGCGCAGACGACCCAACTGGATCTCGGTAATCCCGGCAATCTGATCGCGCGCCAGCGGCTCGAAGATCACCACTTCGTCCACGCGATTGATGAACTCTGGCCGGAAGTGCGACGTCAACGCGTCCATTACTGCCGCACGCTGCGCTTCACGATCACCGACCAGCTCCTGGATCTGCATCGATCCGAGGTTGGACGTCATCACGATGACCGTGTTGCGGAAGTCCACCGTACGCCCGTGGCTATCGGTCAGGCGTCCATCCTCAAGCACCTGCAGCAGGATGTTGAACACATCCGGATGCGCCTTCTCGACTTCGTCCATGAGGATCACCGAGTACGGCTTGCGACGCACGGCCTCGGTCAGATAACCGCCCTCTTCATAGCCGACGTAGCCCGGTGGCGCACCGATCAGACGAGCCACGGAATGCTTCTCCATGAACTCGGACATGTCGATCCGCACCATCGCCTCTTCGGTATCAAAGAGGAATTCGGCCAGCGCTTTGCACAGCTCGGTTTTACCGACACCGGTCGGGCCGAGGAACATGAACGAGCCGCTTGGACGGTTCGGGTCGGACAGCCCGGCCCGTGAACGCCGCACAGCGTTGGCCACAGCCACGACCGCTTCTTCCTGACCGATTACCCGTTTGTGCAACAGGCTCTCCATCTTCATCAGCTTGTCGCGCTCGCCTTCGAGCATCTTCGACACCGGGATGCCAGTCCACTTCGACACGACTTCAGCAATTTCTTCTTCAGTGACCTTGCTGCGCAACAACTGGTTTTCGCTTTTGCCGTGCTGGTCGACCATTTGCAGGCTGCGTTCCAGATCCGGGATCACCCCGTACTGCAACTCGGCCATGCGGTTCAGGTCGCCTTTGCGGCGCGCGGCTTCCAGTTCCTGACGCGACTGTTCGATCTTCTGCTGGATCTGCGCAGAACCCTGCACCTCGGCTTTTTCCGAGTTCCAGATTTCTTCGAGGTCGGAGTATTCACGCTCGTGACGCTCGATTTCTTCCTGAAGTTTTTCCAGGCGTTTCTTCGCCGCGTCGTCGCTCTCTTTCTTCAGCGCCTGGGATTCCACCTTCAATTGAATCAGGCGCCGCTCCAGACGATCTAGCACTTCCGGCTTGGAGTCGATCTCCATGCGGATACGGCTGGCGGCCTCATCGATCAGGTCGATGGCTTTGTCCGGCAGCTGCCGATCCGTGATGTAGCGATGGCTGAGCTTGGCAGCGGCGATGATCGCGCCGTCGGTGATCGCCACTTTGTGGTGGACCTCATAACGTTCCTTGAGGCCACGCAGAATGGCGATGGTGTCTTCTTCGCTCGGCTCATCCACCAGGACTTTCTGGAAACGTCGCTCGAGCGCCGCGTCCTTCTCTATATATTGGCGGTACTCGTTGAGCGTGGTCGCGCCGACGCAGTGCAACTCACCGCGCGCCAGTGCAGGCTTGAGCATGTTGCCGGCGTCCATCGAGCCTTCGCCTTTACCGGCGCCGACCATGGTGTGCAATTCGTCGATGAACAGAATGATCTGCCCTTCCTGTTTCGACAGTTCATTGAGCAACCCTTTCAGGCGTTCCTCGAACTCACCGCGATACTTGGCACCGGCAATCAGCGCGCCCATGTCCAGCGACAGCAGGCGCTTGCCCTTGAGGCCATCCGGCACTTCGCCGTTGATGATGCGCTGAGCCAGCCCTTCGGCGATCGCGGTTTTACCCACGCCAGGCTCACCGATCAGCACCGGGTTGTTCTTGGTGCGTCGTTGCAGAACCTGAATGGTGCGGCGGATTTCGTCGTCACGGCCGATCACCGGATCTAGCTTGCCGTCTTCGGCACGCTTGGTCAGGTCGACGGTGTATTTATCTAGCGCCTGCCGCGACTCTTCGTGGTTGGCGTCATTCACCGCTTCGCCGCCACGCAGGTTGTTGATCGCGTTTTCCAGAGCTTTCTTGCTCACGCCCTGGCCGAGCAGCAACTTGCCGAGCTTGCTGTTCTCGTCCATCGCGGCGAGCAGCACCAGTTCGCTGGAAATGAACTGATCGCCCTTCTGCTGAGCCAGACGGTCGGCCTGATTGAGCAGGCGCGCCAGATCCTGCGACATGTTGACGTCGCCGGTCGGGTTCTGGATTTTAGGTAATTGGTCGAGCTCTTTGGTCAGCTCTTTACGCAAGCTGTTGACGTCGAAGCCTACTTGCATCAGCAGCGGCTTGATCGAACCGCCCTGCTGTTCAAGCATGGCCTGCATCAAGTGCGCCGGCTCAATCGCCGGATGATCGTGGCCTACCGCCAACGACTGGGCGTCGGACAAGGCCAACTGTAATTTGCTGGTTAAACGGTCTATACGCATGGGTCACCTTCCTTTTGAGCAGGCCGGACCTAAGAAACCATCCTGAATAAAGAAACCTGCCAGATACCGCTATAGATGCGGTCGATTCTGCAAGATTCAAGCGTCGGAGGGTTGATGCAGATCAGAGAGTCTAGCGGGTGAGCCAAACGAGGGAGGCAAAGCGACCGGTGCGCGACGCACGGCGATAGGAGAAGAAGCGCGGATCGGTCACGGTGCAGAAACCGCCGCCGTAAACCGCCGTCACACCCCGTTCGGCCAGACGCAAGCGCGCCAGCTGATAGATGTCGGCCATGAACTTGTCGGGGTTGTCGCTCGGCACGAAAGCCGTTGCCGCTTCCGGCAACTGATTGACGAAGACGTCGCGAACTTCCGCGCCGACTTCAAAGGCTTGCGGGCCGATGGCCGGGCCGAGCCAGACCAGCACGTTCTCAGGTGCAACATCGAGGCTGTCGAGGGTGGCTTCAAGCACACCCGCCGCCAGCCCGCGCCAACCGGCATGCGCTGCCGCCACCCGAGTGCCGGCGCGATTGCAGAACAATGCCGGCAGGCAATCGGCGGTCATGGCCGTGCAGGCGATACCGGGCTTGTCTGTCCAACTGGCATCTGCAGTCGCAACGGTGCCCGGATCAGCTTGCGCCACGGTGATCCCGTGCACTTGCTGCAACCAGGCAGGCTGTATGGAGAAGTGATCAGTCAGACGCCGACGGTTCTCGGCGACGGCCTGCGGACGATCATCGACATGATCGCCCAGATTCAGGCTGTCGAATGGCGCCTCGCTGACACCACCCTCGCGGGTGGTGACACAGGCCTTGACGCTGGCCGGCGCAGGCCAGTCCGGCGTCAGCCAGTTCATCCGACGAAGGCCTCGCGATCCTGCTTGAGCAGGGTCAGCAGCCAGACGAAATCTTCCGGCAGCGGCGATTCCCAGCTCATCCGCTCACCGCTCGTCGGGTGATCGAGTTCGAGGAAGCGCGCGTGCAGGGCCTGACGCGGGAAGTGCTTGAGCGATTCGACCATGGTCGGGTTCGCCGCTGGCGGAATGCGGAAACGCCCGCCGTACGCCGGGTCGCCGACCAACGGGAAGTTGATGTGCGCCATGTGCACGCGGATCTGGTGGGTCCGCCCGGTCTCAAGCTTCACCCGCACGTGGGTGTGCGAACGAAAGCGCTCGAGCACGCGGTAGTGGCTGACGGCAGGCTTGCCGCCCTCCATCACCGCCATGCGCTGGCGCTGCTGACCATGACGACCGATCGGCGCGTTGATCTTGCCGCCGGCCGTGACTACACCGATGACGATGCATTCATAGATGCGGCTGACACTGCGGCTCTGCAACTGCGCGACCAGTTTGGTCTGCGCCTGAATGGTCTTGGCCACCACCATCAGACCGGTGGTGTCCTTGTCCAGACGGTGGACGATGCCGGCACGCGGAACATTGATGATGTCCGGCACGTGGTGCAACAAGGCATTGAGCAACGTGCCATCGGCGTGACCGGCAGCCGGGTGCACCACCAGGCCCGCAGGCTTGTTGATCACCAGAATGTCGTCGTCTTCATAGACGATGTCGAGTTCGATGTCCTGGGCGATCCACTCGCCCTGGGCTTCCTGCTCGGCAGTCAGCTCAAGGATGGCACCGCCATGCACGATGTCGCGCGGGCGGATCACCGCCCCGTCCACAGTCAGGCGACCTTCTTTGATCCAGGCGGAAAGGCGCGAGCGCGAGTGCTCAGCGAAGAGTTGGGCGGCGACTTGATCGAGGCGTTGGCCGCCCAATTCGGACGGCACCTCTGCGCGAAGTTCTATTTTATCGGACATGCTCGGACTGGGCGTCGGCACAGCCTTTGGTTTCGGCTGCGCGCTTGTGGTTAAATACGGCGTCTTTTGCCCCGAGGCTTTTCAACGGGGCGCTCATCATAACAGGACGGCCCCGCCCAAGACAGCGGCCGTCATAGGGACGCAAGCCGCCATGCAAGTGAAACACCTGCTGCTGATCGCCATCCTCGCATTGACCGCTGCTTGCTCATCGAAGGAAGTCGTAGACGAAAACCTCAGCGAAGCCGAGCTGTATCAGCAGGCTCAGACTGATCTGGACAACAACAGCTACACCAGCGCCACAGCCAAGCTGAAGGCCCTGGAATCGCGTTATCCGTTCGGTCGCTACGCCGATCAGGCTCAGCTGGAGTTGATCTACGCCAACTACAAGAACGCCGAGCCGGAAGCTGCAAAGTCCGCCGCCGAGCGTTTCATTCGTTTGCATCCGCAGCATCCGAACGTGGATTACGCCTACTACCTCAAGGGTCTGACCTCGTTCGACCAGGACGTCGGCCTGCTGGCGCGCTTCCTGCCGCTGGACATGACCAAGCGCGACCCGGGCGCCGCCCGTGACTCGTACAACGAGTTCGCGCAACTGACCAGCCGCTACCCGAACAGCCGCTACGCGCCGGACGCCAAGCAGCGCATGATCTACCTGCGCAACCTGCTGGCCGCCTACGAAATCCACGTCGCTGACTACTACCTGACCCGTCAGGCTTATGTAGCCGCTGCCAACCGTGGCAAATACGTGGTGGAGAACTTCCAGGAAACCCCATCGGTCGGCGACGGCCTGGCGGTGATGACCGAAGCCTACCAGCGTCTGCACCTCGACGATCTGGCGGCCACCAGCCTGGAAACCCTCAAGCTCAACTACCCGGACCACTCGAGTCTGCAGGACGGCCAGTTCGTGCCACGCGTGGCCGAAGCCGACAACCGTTCGTTCCTGAGCAAGGCGACTTTGGGCCTGATCGAATCGCGTCCACCGCTGCCGCCGGGCGAAACCCGCGCCAACCAGGACGTGCAGAAGCAGTTCCAGGAAGCGAAAGATGCGATCCCGAACGAGCTCAAGCCTAAAGACGAGAATGGCGACGTGATCGAAGAGCCAGAGCCGGAATCCAGCGACACCGATCGCTCGTGGTTCAGCTACATGACCTTCGGCGTGTTCGACTGATCACATCGGTTGAACAACAAAGGGAGATCTGCGGATCTCCCTTTTTTATTGCCGCGCTTTAATTGGCTGGGCGCTGATCCGGTCCTTGGCTAAACTGCCGGATCATCAGTCGAAAAGCCGCTCATCATGCTTCGTTTATTGTTCTGGATTGCCCTGATCTTCGCCGCCATCTGGCTCTGGCGCAAATTCAAGGCCCCCGCCTCGTCCACTCAAACGCCGCGCGAACAGGACGCCCCGCCGATGGTGCGCTGCGCCCACTGCGGCGTGCATTTGCCGCGCGACCGCGCGCTGGGCAACCAGCAACAATGGTATTGCAGCCAGGCTCATCTCGAGCAAGGCCCGGGCGCCAGTGGTCGCTGAGGCCGCCCAAGCCGACCAGAAACAGGCTCAGCGTCTGCTGCGCCTTTATCACCTGTACCGATTGAGTGTCGGCATCACCCTGGTGCTGCTGATCTCCAGCAACATGGACAACCGCCTGCTGACGTCGGCCAACGACGATCTGCTGCGCGGCGGCAGTTGGCTTTACCTGATCATCAACATGCTGTTGGTGGTGTTCCTCGAAAGCACCCGCCGCCCGGCGCAACTGTTCGGCCTGGCCCTCGTCGATGTGCTGCTGTTGTGCGGCCTGTTCTACGCGGCCGGCGGCGTCGTCAGTGCGCTGGGCAACTTGCTGGTCGTCTCGGTGGCGATCAGCAACACGTTGCTGCGCAGGCGCATCGGCCTGCTGATTGCCGCCATCGCGGCGATTGGCATTGTCGGCCTGAGCTTTCTGCTGGGTCTCAGCCAGCCCCTCAGCGCCAACGCCTACCTGCAAGCCGGCACCCTCGGCGCGCTGTGCTTCGCCGCCTCATTGTTGGTGCAGGGGCTGATTCGCCGATTGGAGGTCAGCGAAACCCTGGCCGAACAACGCGCCAGCGAAGTAGTCGGCCTGGAAGCGCTCAATGCGCTGATCCTGCAACGCATGCGCACCGGCATTCTGGTGCTGGACGAACAACGCCGGGTGCAACTGGCCAATCACAGTGCGCAGAGCCTCCTCGGCCATAGCCACCTGCAAGGACATTTGATCGACGAGTATTCCCCCGCGCTGGTCGATCGCCTGCAAATGTGGCGCAACAACCCGACCTTGCGCCCGCAGAGCCTGAAGATCCCCGACATTGGCCTGGAATTGCAGCCTAGCTTCATCGCTCTTGAGCAGAGCCCGAACCAGCAGACGCTGGTGTTTCTCGAAGATCTGGCGCAAATCACCCAACAGGCGCAGCAACTCAAACTCGCTGCCCTCGGGCGTTTGACCGCCGGCATCTCTCACGAAATTCGCAATCCACTGGGCGCGATCAGTCATGCCGCGCAGCTGCTGGCCGAGTCCGAGGAACTCGATATGGCAGATCGGCGTCTGACGCAGATTATTCAAGACCACTCCCAGCGCATGAATCGAGTCATCGAAAACGTCCTGCAACTGTCCCGCCGCCAGCAAAGCGCACCGCAACGGCTGGATCTCAAGCCGTGGCTGGAAAACTTCGTCGCCGAAACCCGCGAGCAGGCCACCGAGCGCCAGCATATTCATCTGCGGATCAATTCCGGAGACTTCACCACACTGATGGATCCCAACCAGCTGCGGCAGATTCTCGACAACCTGATACGCAACGCCTGGCGGCACAGTGCCCAACTGCACGAACTGGCCGAAGTCTGGCTGGCCCTGTTCGTCGACCCCGACAGCCAATTGGCAGTGCTCGAAGTGCAGGACAACGGTTCCGGCGTGTCGGCCGATGAACAGGCGCATCTCTTTGAACCGTTCTTCACCACCAGCAGCCAGGGCACCGGTCTTGGCCTTTATCTGTCCCGTGAGCTGTGCGAAAGCAACCAGGCACGCCTAGACTTCAAATCACGCCAAGGCGGCGGCTGCTTTCGCATCACCTTTGCTCACGGACGGAAACAAAGTTGAATACAAGCCCACGGCAAAAAATTCTTATCGTCGACGACGAACCGGATATCCGCGAGCTCCTGGAAATCACCCTGGGACGGATGAAACTCGAGACCTTCAGCGCACGCAATCTGGGCGAGGCCCAGGCGCTGTTACAGCGCGAGGACTTTGACCTGTGCCTGACCGACATGCGCCTGCCCGACGGCACCGGGCTGGATCTGGTGCAACACATCCAGCAACGCGATCCGCATCTGCCAGTGGCGATGATCACCGCATACGGAAACCTGGAAACGGCCATCAGTGCGCTGAAAGCCGGGGCGTTCGATTTCCTCACCAAACCGGTGGAACTGCCGCGTCTACGCGAGTTGGTCAGTTCGGCCCTGCGCATGCCGACAGCGGGTGGCCTGGGTACGGCAATCGAACGACGGCTGCTAGGCGACTCGCCGCCGATGGCCAATCTGCGCAAGCAGATCGACAAGCTCGCGCGCAGTCAGGCGCCGGTGTACATCAGCGGTGAATCCGGCAGTGGCAAGGAGCTGGTCGCCCGTTTGATCCATGAACAGGGCCCGCGAGCTGGCCAGCCATTTATGCCGGTGAACTGCGGGGCGATTCCGTCGGAGCTGATGGAAAGCGAATTCTTCGGTCACCGCAAAGGCAGTTTCACCGGTGCCGTCGAGGACAAGCCGGGGCTGTTCCAGGCGGCCCATGGCGGCACTCTGTTTCTCGATGAAGTTGCCGATCTGCCACTGTCGATGCAGGTGAAACTACTGCGGGCAATTCAGGAAAAAGCCGTGCGCAGCGTCGGCGGGCAGCAGGAGACGGTCGTCGACGTGCGCATCCTTTGCGCCACTCATAAAGATCTTGAGGCAGAAGTCGCGGCAGAGCGATTCCGCCAGGATCTGTATTACCGGCTCAACGTCATCGAATTGCGCGTGCCTTCCCTGCGCGAACGCCGCGATGACATCGAAGCGCTCGCCATGCACGTGCTCAAGCGTCTGGCCAAAGACACCGGACAACCCGAAGCACGCCTGCATCCGCAGGCGCTGGAGGCGCTGAAGAACTATCGCTTTCCCGGCAATGTGCGCGAGCTGGAGAACGTTCTCGAACGTGCGCACACCTTGTGCGAAAACCGCATGATCGAGGCGCAGGATCTGCGTTTGAGCGAGGGCAATTGCTCGGCGGATGGCGCATTGGCCGATCTGACGCAGATCGACAATCTCGAGGATTATCTGGAGAGCGTCGAACGCAAACTGATTTTGCAGGCGCTGGAGGAAACCCGCTGGAACCGCACAGCGGCGGCGCAGCGGTTGAGCCTTTCGTTTCGTTCGATGCGCTATCGGCTGAAGAAATTGGGCCTGGATTAGATCGCAAAAGATCGCAGCCTTCGGCAGCCCCTACGGGTACGCATTTCAATGTAGGAGCTGCCGAAGGCTGCGATCTTTTGGTCTTGCTTTAGATGCGGCCCTCAGGTGCATACGGCTTCGGATCAATAATTGGCGAACGACCCAACATCACATCGGCAAACAACTGACACGACGCCGGCGCCAACACCAGCCCATTGCGGTAATGTCCGCAATTCAGCCACAACCCTTCTAATCCCGGCACCCGGCCAATAAAGGGAACCCCTTCCGGCGACCCCGGCCGCAGCCCCGCCCAGTGCCCGACCACTTCGGCATCCGCCAGCGCCGGCAACAATTCGATCGCCGAGGCCTTGAGGCTTTGCAGCGCTATGTCGGTCGGGGTCTTGTCGTAACCTTCGTGCTCCAGCGTGCTGCCGATCAAAATGTGACCGTCGCGACGCGGGATCGCATAACGCCCCTTGGCCAGCACCATGCTCGGCAGGAAATCAGCCGCGCACTTGTAAAGAATCATCTGGCCTTTGACCGGCTCGACCGGCAGCGACAGGTTCAGCGTCTTGAGCAGATCACCGCTCCACGCTCCCGCCGTCAGCACAATCTGGTCGCCGTTGATCATGCCCGTCGGAGTCTGCACGCCGACCACGCGCTCGCCCTCGCGGACGAAGCCTGCAACTTCGCATTGCTCATGAATCGTGACATTGGGCAGCGCCAGCAAAGCGGCTTTCAGCGATTTGACCAGCCGTGGATTGCGCACATTGGCGACATCGGCCATGTAGATCGCACGACTGAAACCGCTGCCGAGCACCGGCACCGCGTCATGTGCCGCCGAGATATCCACAGCCCGCAGCGGCCGATTTTCCCGCTCGGCCCAGGCCAGGGCTGCGGCTTCATCGTCCAGATCCAGCCAATACAGGCCAGTGGTGTGCACCTCAGGATCAACCCCCGTGTCGGCAAACAAGCGCTCGCCGAGCTGTGGATAAAAATCCTGCGACCAATGCGCCAGTGCGGTGACTGCCGGGCTGTAGCGCCACGGGTACAACGGCGACACGATACCGCCACCAGCCCAGGACGATTCCTGGCCAACATTCGAGCGATCCAGCAGCACTACGCTGCGCATTTCGGAGGCAAGATTGTAGGCGGTGAGCAGGCCAATCACTCCGCCACCGACAATAACCACTTGCTGTTGCCTGGTCATGTTTGATCCAACCGTAAAAAAGACAGTGGGCGCAAAGGGCACCCGAAAAAGAATGCGTCAGCGGCCCCAGCAATCCTTGGCGGTCACTCCGGCGATCGCGTTGTTCATGCTTCGCACGCCGGTATTGGTCAGGGTGAAATCCCCGCACTTGTCGGTCGCCATCGCCGAGCCGGTTTTACGCGTCGCGGTGAGCACAAAGGTCTGGTCCGTCAGCGTTGGGGTGATGGTGTAGAAATCATTGCCCGTGCTCAGTCCAGTAACGCCGGTGTAGGCATTGTTACGGGTGTAGAAACGCTCAAGGGTCTGCGCCTGCTCCGAGAGCAGCGAGACCACTTCGGCGCGACGGCCCTTCTTCACGTATTCGTTGTAGCTGGGGATGCTGATGGTGAGGATGATCCCGATAATCGCGATGACGATCATGATCTCGATCAGGGTAAAACCTCGGCTGGATCTGCGCATGCCTCAAATTCTCGCTTACTGGATTTGTCGCCACATGATACGACGGCTTCCGCCGCCGCCCTTTTCCACAATGACCGTGATCGCGCCGCTGGTGTCAATCGTGCCCTTGCGCTCGCCGTTAGCGGAAATGAAGTTCAGGGTCGGATTGCCGCTGGTAAAAATCACACCACTGGATATCGTGTCATTGCTGTCGACCAAACGGTCGCCGGTTGTGTCGATCACGGCGTAGTTGAGCATCTTACCGTTGAACGCATCGAGTTCGACCAGTCTGCCCGTACCAAAGCTCGAACAAGGGTCGGTGGTATCGACGCTGGCAGTGGTGAAAACCACTCGCCCCAACACAAGACTGGCCTGATTGATCACGCGTTCACCGGTCAGCACGTTGTTATACACCAGCGGCAGGTACCAGCCTTTTTCTCCCGGATACGTCGTTTCATTCTGGCTGGTGGTCAGGAACTGCCCGGAGCTGCCGGAGAACGAACCGGTGATCGCCTGGGCCTGCAAACTGCTGGCGGTGATTTGCCCGGCACCACCCTCTGCATCCCAGATTGAATAGAACGCCTGCAGATCCTTGTTGGTCTTGTCGGCAGTCTCGTTGAACTTGCCGGTGCCAAAAAACACCTGTTTGCCGCCCTGTGGGTTATCCGCCAGCAGCGGTTGCGCGGTGATCGGCTGCGTTGCCCCGCCCGGCGCGGTGAACAATGGCTTGCCGGCGAACGCCACGCCCCAGCTATCCGGCGCCGTCGCGCTCAAGTCGAATTTCCACATGCGTCCTTTCAGGTCTCCACCGTAGGCCGCCTGTACCACGTTCGAAGAGTTGACCCTGAGTTCCACAGAGGACAGACCGTTGCTGGTCTCCGTGCTGTCGACGACGATTTTTCTGATCAGTGAACCATCCAGCGCATCCAGCACATACAACGCTGCAACCCCCGAATGGCTGCCGTAGCCATTGGCAATGAATGTCGCCCAGCGACCGTTGGCCAAGCGTGCCACTTCCGGACGCGCGTAGGCGTAACCCAGATCATTGAACGCGTTCGACGTGTTGGCGGTGGCCGGCGCACTGACTTCCCACTGTGCCTTGATCACGTTGCCTGCCGAGGCATCGAACAGTTGCAGTCCATAAAACGTTTTACCGCCAGCCCCCGTTCCGCCAATGGCCAGGGTTTTCCAGGTGGTGCCTGCCTGCGCATCGAACACGCCGACCTGACCGTCCACCAGAAACTTGTGGCTGACGCCGTTGACGTAGTTGGTGTCCGCGATCAGACGCAACGAAGGCAGCACACTGGAGGGCATATAAGCGTAACGGCGCGTGCCGTTCGCCGAATTGATCACATTGACGAAACCGTCGTTGGCGTTCACCACCAGGCTGGTATTCATGTTCGCAGCCTTGGTAGTCAGGTAGTTGGTGTAACTGCTGTCACCCGTCAGATCAGATGCAGTCTTGTCCGAAGGCGACGCGAGCACCAGCGGCGAATTGATGATGTCGCCGAGCAGCGCACTGCGAACTTTGAGCCCGGCCTTGTTGGTGCCTTTGCTCCACTCCACCAGATCATTGCCGTTGATTCCGGTGGGCAACCCCTGATTCAGCGTCGTTTGCTGCGCTGGGGAAAAGTTGAGGAGTGCCAAGGCAATTGGCGTATTGCTCGCGGTGTTCCATGACTGGAAAGTCGGCGCCGTGGCAGAGGGCACGATCGTGGTGTCGGTCGACCATTGCGCCGTCGAGGTATTTACCGTGCCGGTCGAGGTAAAGCCGAACGACCTGATCGTGCCGCGCCAATCCTTGGGATCGTAGGTTGTCTGGTAAAAACTGCTGCCACTGGTCAACGTGCTGCTGCTGGCAGCGCCGGCACCACCAGAGCCGGCTTTGGAAGTGATATCGCTCAATGCCGACGACAACGCCGCATTGAGCCCGGAACTGTCGGTCGCCTGGTAATACCTGCCCTGCCCATAACTGGCGGCGTCGGACAGCATGTCGTTATCCGCAGCGAAACCCACGGTGTAGGTGTTCATGTACTGCCTGGGAAAATCCACGGCGTTCCAGCTCTTGCCGGCGGCGTCGGTACCGGTCGAGCGCATGTCGATGTCGAAGGCGAATTTGGCAATGTCATCCAGATAAAGCGTGTCGCCTTCACCGTCACCACTGAGGTTGTCGCCATCGTTATTCACGCCATCCCAGTTCGGTAACCGACCGCCTCCCAGCGGATCGTTGGTCGGGAAGGTACGGTCATAGGTCGGCAAGCCATCGGTAATCACCACGCCGTAGTTTTTCTGGCAGCGATATTGAATCGGGCTGGTGTAGGTCGCTGGCGTGCCGTTGTAGTAAGGCGCCAGGCCGCGCATGTAGCGAGTGACTTCGTAATAGCTCTCGGCCAACGGCGTGTTGGCCACGGCGTTCAAGCCGTTGATCGATGAGATCAGCGCGTTGTAGTTGGTGTCTGCCTGGGCCTGGGTGACGCTGCCGGCGACGGGTGACAAATCGGTGATCGAGCGAGCGATAAACCCGCCGTTGCCCGGGTTGCTGCTGGTGGCCGGATTGAACGTCGACAGGCCCATGCGCAAGGTGCGATTGCTGCTCACCAGTGCAGTGGAAACGTTGCGCGCCACGTTCATCCGGTAATCGTTGGGGATCGCCCCGGTGGTGAAGTCGCGGGTTCCGTTGCTGTTAGCCAGGCCGACAATGTAAGAAATGTAATTGGCGGAATACCGGGTGTTTTCGTTGCCTACGGGGTCGGGGAGCTTGAGGCACAACGGCGCCACACTGTTGTTGTAGAACGCATAGGCGCCTCCCGAGCAACCCGAGGTTGGCAGGCTCGATAGAAACACCGTGTCGCCGGTAATCTGCGGCGCATTGATTGCAGAGCACAGTCCGAGGAAAGCATTGCACTGCCGGGCGGGCGGGCGGTTGACGTTCGGGTTGAACTCGGCGGCGTAAATGATGCTGTTCATACTCCCCGAATCGTCGATCAGCAGCATCACGTTTGGCGCCACCGCTGCCGCGCTCAGCAGCGGTGAATCGGACGGCGTGAATGCCCAGGCCGGCGCCGCCAGATAGAAACTCAGCAGCATGCCGATCAGCAGCGACACGCCGCGCTCAATACTTCGCATAGACACTCTCCACCACGCTACGCGAATTGCCGGCGATGCCGACCGCAGTGACTCGATACAAGGTCGCCGAGGTGTTGGTAGGTACGTTCACCGCGGTCAGGGTCGTGCCGATGTTTTGCACTCCGTAAAAACCGTTACCGGCGGCGATCCAGGTCACCCCGGAAGCTGAATTGAAGCCGGCCGCATTGATCACTGACGATTCCGCCGGCGGTAAACATTGAGTCGTGCCGCTGCACACCGCCAGAGAGTAGCTGTCCAGTTGCACAGCGCTCTCACCAACACGCAGCGCCGCTTCGGCCGCCTGAAATGATTGATTGCGCAGGCTGACGCTACCGGCCATTTTTTCCTGCAGGTTGGCGCTTTGCATTGAGGACAATCCGATCAAGGTAAGCAACAGCAGGAACACCAGACTGACCAACAAGACCATGCCGCGCTGTGCCTGACGTTGTTGCAAGCAAATCCTCATCATCCCCCCCTCATTGCAAGCGGTTGCGCAATGCCGCAACCACGTTGAAGGTTTGGTTGCGCACCCGGTTGTTCGGGTCGGTGAGGGTCAGGCTCAGGCGCACACTGCGGATGCGCGCGGGATCGGTGGGGTTACTGCTGTAGGTTGAGGCTGCGACTTCGGTCGCCGAGCTGGCCAAGCCGAACGTGACGTTGAAGGCGCTGACGTTGTTCACCAGCACTTGCTGCGCCGGATTGCCGCTGCCAGTGCCCATGAGGATCTGGTTATTGCTGAAACTGTAGATCAGGCGCCGGATCGGGAAAGCAATTTGCCCCGTGGTCGGGCTGCGCAACCCGCTGTAGGCGACCGCGCTGTTGCGACAATCGGAGATCACCGTCCACGTTGGTGTCCCCCCGCCACTGCCGACATCGGCAGTGACCAGGGTCAATTTGAGATTGGCGTTATCCCAGTCGATCGGAATGAGCTGCGCTGTGTTGAAATCGCCCGCGCTGCTCGAATCAGTGATGGTGCCGAGACAGCCGAACATGCCGACCATACGGATTTCCTGAATCATCTTGCTGAGAACGAAACGCGCGTCTTCCTGCATTGCTGCGGCGCTGTTCTGACTGACGTAGGTGTTTTTCGCGGCGATGAAGATCTGCACCACACCTAGCACGACGATCAGCCCCAACGCCAACGCGATCAGCAATTCGATCAGGCCGAAACCGCGGTTGGCGTGCTTCATGGCGTCGCCACCGGGTCGACCGCCGCACGGCTGGTCAGCACGAAACTGCGCTGGGCGCTGGCAGCGTTGGCCGCGCGAGCATCGCTCCAGGTAATGGTGATGGTATAGACCCGTTGATTGAGGGTGATGCTGCCCGTCGCGGTCGGGCCGCCGAAGCTTGCGATATTGCTGGTGAAGTCGTAGAGATCCTGATCCCGCGCAACACTGAGATTGCCCGAGGTTGGTGGGGTAACGGTGTAGTTAGCGCCGGAGTTGGCGCGAATGCGGTCCATCATGTCATAGGCAATGAAGCTCGCCTGACTGGTCATCCGTGAACTGTCGGTGTACTTCAGCGCATTGAGTTGCACCGCTGCCGCGCCCAACAGCCCAACGGTCAGAATCAGTAACGCGACGAGCACTTCGATCAGCGTCATGCCCTCCTGTGCGTTTTTGCTCCCTGCCCTCATCCGCAATTTCCACCCAGTTGAATGCGTCCGTTCAAACACACGTTCAGCGTCCTGCTTTGCGTGCCCAGCGTGTAACCGATGGCCACCGCCGTCGACGGCGCCGCCAAGCCGCCGAGATTATTGAAATCCAGTGCGGTCACTCCTGAGGGTAGCGTCAGAGTCGCGCCACTGCTCATTGCTGGAACAACCCGCAACACATTGGCCGGATTGCCAGTACTGTCATAGACCGCCAGCTCACCGGTCCAGACACTGCCGCCAGCGGTCGGGCGCAGACGCGTGGTCACGCCACGGTTGATGGCTTCGAGCCGGGCGAAATTTATTGCGCGCTGCAAGTCGCCGACTTCGGTATCCGCCTTGCTGCTCTGGATCGTACGGGTAAAGGCCGGCACCGCCAACGTGATCAGCACCAGGAACACCGCGATGGCGACCAGCAACTCGACCAGCGTGAAACCTTTTGTACGAAGATCCATCGATGCCCTCCGTTGCCGTCGGCTATACCTGCTTCTACACGCTAGAACATTCGCTCGGCACGCGCCGACTGATTTGCCCTGCGCGGCGCACGGATTGCGCCGCTCATACCATTCCAAGGAGGGATGTTTCATGCCCCAACACGGTTTCAGCCTGATTGAACTGCTTATGGGACTGGCGATTGCCGCAATTGTTCTGCTGCTGGTCAGCCCGGCGTTCGCCGCGCTCACGCAAGCGACTCAACGCGATCATGCCGCGCAGTCGCTGCTCGAAGGTATCCGCCACGCTCGAACACTGGCTATGACCCACAATCAAGTCGTGGTGATCCATGGCATCGACGGTGACTGGAGTCAGGGCTGGCGCATCATTCTGGATATCAGCGGCAAGGGGCCGCAGGACAGCAGCAACCCGCTGCTGGTTGAGCGCGCCAGTGAGGCGAAGGTGCCGATTGTCGGCAACTGGTGGGTAAGCCGCTACGTGCGGTTCAGTCATCTGGGGCAGCCGCTGATGCCGGGACGGCGATTCCAGGCGGGGACGATACACATCTGCTCGCCGCGCGCACCCGTCAGCCAGCGCCAGATCGTGTTGGCGGCGACCGGTCGCGTGCGCCTGAACAGTCAGGAGACCGAACAGGCATTGTGCGACAGAAGCAGAAACCTCAGATTGAACGGACGCGCAGCTCTTTCGGCATCGAGAACGTGATGTTTTCTTCACGACCGGCCAGTTCGTCTGCACCGGTCGCGCCCCAGGCCTGCAATTGCTGGATCACGCCACGCACCAGCACTTCCGGTGCCGAGGCGCCAGCGGTGATGCCGATACGCTCGACGCCGTCGAACCAGCTCTGTTGCAGGTCTTCGGCACCGTCAATCAGGTAGGCCGGGGTCGCCATGCGCTCAGCCAGTTCACGCAGACGGTTGGAGTTGGAGCTGTTCGGGCTGCCAACCACCAGTACCACATCACACTCGTCGGCCAGTTGCTTGACGGCATCCTGACGGTTCTGCGTGGCGTAGCAGATATCGTCCTTGCGCGGGCCACCGATCGCCGGGAAGCGAGTGCGCAGGGCATCGATAACGCGGCTGGTGTCGTCCATCGACAAGGTTGTCTGGGTGACGAAAGCGAGTCTTTCCGGATCGCGCACCTGCAATGCGGCCACGTCCTTTTCGTCTTCAACGAGGTAGATCGCGCCGCCATTGCTGGCGTCGTACTGGCCCATGGTGCCTTCGACTTCCGGGTGACCGGCGTGGCCGATCAGGATGCACTCGCGACCGTCGCGGCTGTATTTAGCGACTTCGATGTGCACCTTCGTCACCAGCGGGCAGGTTGCATCGAATACTTTCAGGCCACGACCGGCGGCTTCGTTGCGCACGGCTTGGGAAACACCGTGGGCGCTGAAGATGACGATCACGTCATCGGGTACCTGATCGAGCTCTTCGACGAAAATCGCGCCACGGCTGCGCAAATCTTCGACAACGAACTTGTTGTGCACCACTTCATGACGCACATAGATCGGCGGCCCGAAGACTTCCAGGGCGCGGTTGACGATTTCGATCGCCCGGTCCACACCGGCGCAGAAGCCACGGGGGTTGGCGAGTTTGATTTGCATGCTGTGCCTCGTGTCTTGCGCGCGAAATATAGGTACGTCCTGCTGATTGAGCACTATGCTCAAAAACAGCAAAAATCTAATGTGGGAGCGGGCTTGCTCGCGAAAGCGGTGTGTCAGACAACTTCAATTTTGAATGTTTGTCAGCATTCGCGAGCAAGCCCGCTCCCACACTTTTGACCACGTGTGGTCAGTTATAGCGCTTTGACTGAAATGATTTCCACGTCAAAGGTCAATGTCTTGCCGGACAGCGGGTGGTTGAAGTCAACGGTCACTTGCGCGTCGTCGAACTCTTTTACCACGCCCGGCAATTCAGTATTGGCCGCATCGTTGAAGATCACCAGCAAGCCCGGTGACAACTCCATGTCGGTGAACTGCGAGCGCGGGATGGTCTGCACGTTCTGCGGGTTCGGCTGACCAAAAGCGTTTTCCGGCTCGACGGTCAGGGTGCGCTTGTCGCCGGCCTTGAAACCGAACAGCGCGGCTTCGAAACCCGGAAGCAGGTTGCCGTCACCGACCTTGAAGGTCGCCGGCGCCTTGTCGAAGGTGCTGTCGACGGTGTCGCCGTTTTCCAGGCGCAAGGCAAAGTGCAAGGTGACTTCGGTGTTCTGGCCGATGCGTTGCTCAGTCGATAGCGGATCAGTCATGAGCGGTCCCTTCGGTTTTTTTCGATTTGAACATGTCCAGCGCCAGCATGATCGCGCCAACCGTAATTGCACTGTCGGCAACGTTGAACGCCGGGAAATACCAGCTGTTCTGCCAGTGCACCAGAATGAAGTCGATCACATGGCCCAGGGCAACGCGGTCATACAGATTCCCCAGCGCGCCGCCCAATACCAGGGCCAGCGCGATGGCCAGCCAGGTGTCATCGCGGCCCAGGCGCTTGAGCCAGACCACCAGCACGGCACTGACGACAATCGCGATCAGGGCAAACAGCCAGCGCTGCCAGCCGGAGCTGTCGGCGAGGAAACTGAAGGCAGCGCCGGTGTTGTAGGCCAGTGTCCAGCTGAACAGATCGGGAATGATCACGATCTGCTGGAACATTTCGAGTTTGCTTTCGAAGTAGAACTTGCTGGCCTGGTCTATGACCAGGACCAGCAAGCTCAACCACAGCCAGCTCAGCCGTCCGAAACGGCCAACGGCATTAGGCATAGTGGCGAACCTCGCCAGCGCCGCTGATGTTGTCGACGCAACGTCCGCAGATTTCCGGATGTTCCGGGTTCACGCCGACGTCTTCGCGGCAATGCCAGCAACGCGCACATTTCGGGAATGCCGACTTGACGATCTTTAGTTTCAGGCCGCTGACTTCGGTGGCGACCGCGTCCGCTGGAGCCTGAACAAACGGCGCAACACTGGCGGTCGAGGTGATCAACACGAAGCGCAGTTCGTTGCTCAGCTTGGCCAGATCGGCGCTCAGCGCCTCTTCGGCAAACAGCGTCACTTCGGCCTGCAGGTTGCCACCGACGGCTTTCGCCGCGCGCTGGATTTCCATCTCTTTGTTGACCGCGACTTTCACTTCCATGATGCGATCCCAGTAGGCGCGACCCAGCTCGAAGCCTTCCGGCAGTTCGGTCAGACCTTCGTACCAGGTGTTGAGCATGACCGATTCGTTACGCTCGCCCGGCAGGTATTGCCACAGTTCGTCAGCAGTGAAGGCGAGGATCGGCGCGATCCAGCGCACCAGCGCCTCGGAGATGTGGAACAGAGCGGTCTGGCACGAGCGACGGGCCTTGCTGTCGGCGCCGGTCGTGTACTGGCGGTCCTTGATGATGTCGAGGTAGAAACCACCCAGCTCCTGCACGCAGAAGTTGTGGATCTTCGAGTACACGTTCCAGAAACGGTATTCGCCGTAGTGCTCTTGCAACTCGCGTTGCAGCAGCAGCGTGCGATCCACCGCCCAGCGATCCAGCGCCAGCATGTCTTCGGCCGGCAGCAGGTCGGTGGCCGGGTTGAAACCGGTCAGGTTGGAAAGCAGGAAGCGCGCGGTGTTACGGATACGACGATAGGCGTCGGCGCTACGTTGCAGGATCTGGTCGGATACCGCCATTTCGCCGGAGTAGTCGGTCGAAGCGACCCACAGACGCATGATGTCGGCGCCCAGGGTGTCGTTGACTTTCTGCGGCGCGATCACGTTGCCCAGCGACTTGGACATCTTGCGCCCGGCTTCGTCGACGGTGAAACCGTGCGTCAGCAGTTCGCGGTACGGCGCGTGATTGTCGATGGCGCAACCGGTCAGCAAGGACGAGTGGAACCAGCCACGGTGCTGGTCGGAACCTTCCAGGTACAGGTCGGCACGCGGGCCGCTCTCGTGACCCATCGGGTGCGAACCGCGCAGAACGTGCCAGTGCGTGGTGCCCGAGTCGAACCAGACGTCGAGGGTGTCGCTGATCTTGTCGTACTGCGGCGTTTCATCACCGAGCAGTTCGGCAGCGTCGAGTTTGAACCAGGCTTCGATGCCTTCGACTTCAACGCGTTTGGCGACTTCTTCCATCAGCTCGACGGTGCGTGGATGCAGCTCGCCGCTTTCCTTGTTGAGGAAGAACGGGATCGGCACGCCCCAGTTGCGCTGACGCGAGATGCACCAGTCCGGACGATTGGCGATCATCGAGTGCAGGCGCGCCTGGCCCCAGGCCGGAACGAACTTGGTGTCTTCGATGGCTTTGAGCGAGCGCACGCGCAGTGTGTCGCCGCTGGTTGGCTCCTTGTCCATGCCGATGAACCACTGCGCGGTGGCGCGGTAGATCAGCGGGGTCTTGTGGCGCCAGCAGTGCATGTAGCTGTGCTCGATGACGGTGGTGTGCATCAGCGCACCGACTTCGGTCAGCTTGTCGACGATCGCCGGGTTGGCCTTCCAGATGAACTGACCGCCGAAGAATTCCAGCGACGGCACGTACACGCCGTTGCTCTGTACCGGGTTGAGGATGTCGTCGTTGACCATGCCGTATTTCTTGCAGGTCACGAAGTCGTCCACGCCGTAGGCCGGGGCGGAGTGAACCACGCCGGTGCCAGCGCCCATTTCGACGTAGTCAGCCAGGTACACCGGCGACAGACGGTCGTAGAACGGGTGACGGAAGTTGATCAGTTCCAGTTGTTTACCGGTGGTGGTGGCGATGACCGAGCCTTCGATGCCATAGCGGGTCAGGCAGGCTTCAACCAGTTCTTCAGCCAGTACCAGCAACTTGTCGCCGATATCCACCAGCGCGTAGTTGAATTCCGGGTGCACGTTCAGCGCCTGGTTGGCCGGGATGGTCCACGGGGTGGTGGTCCAGATCACGATCGCAGCAGGTTTGCTCAGCGAGGCCAGACCGAACGCGGCAGCCAGTTTGGCTTCATCAGCGATCGGGAACGCGACGTCGATGGTCGAGGACTTCTTGTTCTCGTACTCGACTTCCGCTTCAGCCAGCGCCGAGCCGCAATCGAAGCACCAGTTCACCGGCTTGAGGCCCTTGAAGACGAAACCGCCCTTGACGATTTCGGCGAGGGCGCGGATCTCACCGGCTTCGTTCTTGAAATCCATCGTCTTGTACGGGTTGGCGAAGTCGCCCAGCACGCCGAGACGGATGAACTCGGACTTCTGCCCTTCGATCTGCTCGGTGGCGTAGGCACGGCACAGTTCGCGGGTCTTGTCTGCGCCCAGGTTCTTGCCGTGGGTCACTTCAACCTTGTGTTCGATCGGCAGGCCGTGGCAGTCCCAGCCCGGAACGTACGGCGCGTCGAAGCCCGACAGGGTCTTCGAGCGGATGATCATGTCCTTGAGAATCTTGTTCAGTGCGTGACCGATGTGGATCGTGCCGTTGGCATACGGAGGGCCGTCATGCAGAACGAACTTCGGACGATCCTTGCCAATCTCGCGCAACTTACCGTACAGGCCAATACTGTCCCAGCGCTGCAGGATCTGCGGTTCGCGCTGTGGCAGGCCGGCCTTCATTGGGAAGGCGGTGTCCGGAAGGTTTAGCGTGGCTTTATAGTCGGTCATTTAAGGCTCTTCATTAGCGATGGGCGCTAGGTGCGGCTAGTGCACGGGCGGTGGCGACATCCGCATTGATCGCCGTTTTCAATGCCTCCAGGGAGGCGAAGCGCTGCTCTTCACGCAGCTTTTGGTGGAAAACCACCGTCAAACGCCGGTCATACAGATCGCCGGCAAAATCTAAAAGATGGACTTCGAGGTGGGCCTTGCCATCACCTTGTACCGTGGGCCGCACGCCAATATTGGCGACACCGGGCCAGGTCTTGCCGTCGATATCGACATTCACCAGATACACCCCGGTGAACGGCACGCGACGACGTTTGAGTTGCACATTGGCAGTGGGCGTACCCAGTTGCCGGGCCAGTTTCTGGCCATGCAGCACGCGACCGGCGATCCGGTACGGGCGGCCGAGCAAGCGTTCGGCCAGGGCAAAATCGGCGGCGGCGAGGGCGTTGCGCACTTGGGTGCTGCTGACGCGAATGCCGTCCAGCTCGACCGTTTGCGCAGCTTCAACGCTGAAACCGTGCATCTGCCCGGCCTGCAGCAGAAAATCGAAATCGCCGAGGCGGTCGCAACCGAAACGGAAATCGTCGCCGACCTCCAGATGCTGCACGCCGAGGCCATCGACCAGGATGGTATCGACGAACTCACTGGCGCTGAGCTTGCTCAGGCGCTGGTTGAAAGCCAGGCACAAGACCCGGTCGACGCCTTCGGCAGCCAGCAGTTGCAGCTTGTCACGCAACCGCGCCAGACGTGCCGGCGCGGTATCGGGGGCAAAGAACTCCCGTGGCTGCGGCTCGAAAATCACCACGCAGCTGGGTACGCCCAACTCGAGCGCACGCTCACGCAGCCGGGCCAGGATAGCCTGGTGACCACGGTGAACACCGTCAAAGTTGCCAATAGTGGCGACGCAGCCCCGATGCTGGGGGCGCAAGTTGTGGAGGCCTCGAACCAGCTGCATAACGCGCTTCTTGCTCATAAAGTGGTCGATTATAACCACACCCGACGGCCGACGACAGGCAACACCGTAACGCAAAGTGAACGAGCCGACAAAACTGCCGGCCCACGCCTGTGGATAAAGGCTGAAACCTCAGCTCAAGGCCTTGCGATTGAAGTCACGCAGGCGGAAACCCAGCAACAGCAACATACCGAAGTACGCCACCACACCAGCAACCACCAAAGCGCCAAGACGCAGGAAGCGCTCGAGCATGTGCCCCTCATCCCAAGCGGGCATGAAATGCATGCCCGCCAGCAACACCGCCGACATCACAGCCACCGCAACGACCAGTTTGAAGCCGAATCTGCCCCAGCCCGGCTGCGGCTGATACATCTTCTGCTTGCGCAGTTGATAGAACAGCAGCCCGGCGTTCAGGCAAGCACCGGCACTGATCGCCAGCGCCAGACCGGCATGGGCCAGCGGACCGATCAACGCCAGGTTGAACAACTGCGTACAGACCAAGGTGAAGATTGCGATTTTTACCGGGGTACGGATGTTCTGTTGCGCATAAAAGCCCGGCGCCAGCACTTTGATCACGATAATCCCGAGCAGGCCGACCGAATAGGCAATCAGCGCACGCTGGGTCATCTCGGCATCAAAGCCACTGAACTGGCCGTACTGAAACAATGAAACAGTCAGCGGTTCAGCAAGAATCCCCAGCGCCAATGCGCAGGGCAGCACCAGCACAAAGCACAGGCGCAGCCCCCAGTCGAGGATCCGCGAGTATTCGTGGCGATCCTTACTGGCGTACGTTTTGGCCAGGGTCGGCAGCAGAATAGTACCGAGCGCCACGCCCAATACCCCCGAGGGCAACTCCATCAAGCGGTCGGCGTAGTACATCCACGACACCGAGCCTGCGACCAGAAACGAGGCGAAGATCGTGTTGATGATCAGCGAGATCTGGCTGACCGAAACCCCGAGAATCGCCGGCAGCATCTGCTTCATCACCCGCCAAACGCCGCTGTCGCGCAGGTTCAGGCGCGGCAGCACCAGCATGCCGATCTTCTTCAGGTGCGGCAGTTGATAGAGCAACTGCGCCAGACCACCGACCAGCACCGCCCAGCCAAGGGCCATGACGGGCGGATCGAAGTACGGCGTAAGGAACAACGCGAACACGATCATGCTGACGTTGAGCAGCGTCGGCACGAACGCCGGCACGGAAAAACGGTTCCAGGTATTGAGGATCGCACCGGCCAGCGACGACAGCGAGATCAGCAATATATAAGGGAAGGTCACCCGCAACAGATCGGAGGTGAGCTGGAATTTCTCCGGCGTATCAGTAAAACCTGGGGCCGTGGCCCAGATCACCCAAGGCGCGGCGATCATGCCCAGCACGGTCACAATCGCCAGCACCAATGTCAGCAGGCCAGACACATAGGCAATAAAAGTACGCGTTGCCTCCTCGCCCTGCTGGCTTTTGTACTCGGCAAGAATCGGCACGAACGCCTGGGAAAACGCCCCTTCGGCAAAGATCCGCCGCAGCAGGTTGGGCAGTTTGAAAGCAATAAAGAAGGCGTCCGTGGCCATCCCGGCGCCGAATGTCCGCGCGATCAGCGTGTCCCGAACAAAGCCCAGAATCCGGGAAAGCATCGTGATAGAGCTGACGGCGGCCAACGATTTGAGCAGATTCATTGAGAGAGTTTGTGCCTGTCGATAAACAGCAGGCGAACAATGCGCCTACTTGTGCGATACTCCGCGCCGCAACAGCACAGAGCCAAAGCTCGCGAGTTTACAGGTCAAGCGCCGGAAATAAATATCCCGCCTCTTTATACCTACCACTTAGCGGAACGATTCAAGTGCCCTTGACAAGACCAGTCTTCATCGGCATGATTCGCGGCCTATTTTGTTTGCTATTTCCTAAAAAGTCTTTCGAGGAGCTCGACGGTGGCCAACTCACCTTCCGCCAAAAAACGTGCAAAACAGGCTGAGAAGCGTCGCAGCCACAACGCCAGCCTGCGTTCCATGGTTCGTACCTACATCAAGAATGTAGTTAAGGCCATCGACGCAAAAGACGCTGAAAAAGCTCAAGCTGCATACGTTCTGGCTGTGCCAGTTATCGACCGTATGGCCGATAAAGGCATCATCCACAAGAACAAGGCTGCTCGTCATAAGAGCCGTCTGAATGGCCACGTCAAAGCGCTGAAAGAAGCCGCTTAATCGACGTAGTCATTAAAAAACCGACCTCAGGGTCGGTTTTTTATTGCCTGTGATTTAACAAATTCAGCGCAAAAAATGTGGGAGCGGGCTTGCTCGCGAATGCAGTCGGCCAATTGATATCTTCATCGACTGACATGACCCCTTCGCGAGCAAGCCCGCCCCCACACTGACCTCTACGGCGCTATTGCTGCACAGGCACCCACGGCAGAATCGGGATGGCCGTGACCGCATTCTGCGGACTGCCCTCGATCAAGCGATCGCTGTAGACCAGGTACACAAGCGTGTTGCGCTTCTTGTCGAGGAAACGCACGACCTGCATGGTCTTGAATACCAGCGAGGTGCGCTCCTTGAACACCTCGTCGCCATCCTTCAACTCGCCCTTGAACTTGATCGGCCCGACCTGCCGGCAGGCGATCGACGCTTCCGCGCGATCTTCGGCCAAACCCAGACCACCCTTCACACCGCCAGTCTTGGCGCGCGACAGGTAGCAAGTCACGCCCTCGACTTTCGGATCATCGAATGCCTCGACCACGATCCGGTCATTCGGCCCGACAAACTTGAACACCGTCGACACCTGACCGATTTCCTCGGCCGAGGCCAGCAATGGCATGGCCATCAGCAGACCCAACAATCCTTTCGCGACACGCATCGAATTTTCCCTAGACCAGAATCAGGTTGTCACGGTGAACCAGTTCCGGCTCCGCCATGTAACCGAGCAAACCGACAATCGCATCCGACGACTGACCGATGATTTTTTGCGCTTCCAGCGCGCTGTAGTTGGCCAGGCCCCGAGCGATCTCACGACCGTCCGGTGCCACGCAGACCACCATCTCACCGCGACGGAAGCTGCCTTGCACCAGTTTGACGCCCACCGGCAGCAGACTCTTGTTGCCTTGCGACAGCGCCGACACCGCACCGTCATCCAGCACCAGCGTGCCACGGGTTTGCAGATGCCCGGCCAGCCACTGCTTACGCGCCGCGAGCATGCCGCGCTCAGGCGACAGCAAGGTGCCAATGCGCTCGCCCGCCTTCAAGCGGTCGAGCACCCGCTCAAGCCGCCCGCCGACGATGATAGTGTGCGCACCGGAGCGTGCCGCCAGACGCGCCGCGCGCAGCTTGGTCTGCATACCGCCACGCCCCAGCGCACCGCCGGTACCGCCCGCGACCGCATCCAGCGTCGGATCATCGGCGCGCGCTTCATAAATCAGCTGCGCATCGGGATTGTTGCGCGGATCGGCATCGAACATGCCATCGCGATCGGTGAGGATCACCAGCAGATCCGCTTCGACCAGGTTAGCCACCAGCGCCGCCAGCGTGTCGTTGTCGCCGAAACGGATTTCGTCAGTGACCACGGTGTCGTTTTCGTTGATCACCGGGATGACTTTCAGTTCGACCAGCGCGCGCAAGGTACTGCGGGCGTTGAGATAGCGCTTGCGGTCGGACAGGTCATCGTGAGTCAGGAGAATCTGCGCAGTGTGCCGGCCATGCTCGGCGAAGCTCGATTCCCACGCCTGCACCAAACCCATCTGACCGATAGCGGCGGCAGCCTGCAGCTCGTGCATGGCACTGGGTCGCGCAGTCCAGCCCAAACGGCTCATACCAGCGGCCACTGCCCCGGAGGACACCAGCACCAGCTCGACGCCCGCTTCATGCAGCGCCACCATCTGCTCGACCCAGACACTCATTGCCGCGCGATCCAGCCCTTTGCCGTCAGCTGTCAGCAAAGCGCTGCCGATCTTAACGACCCAACGCTGCGCACCTGTCACCTTGCTCCGCATCATCTTCAACCTTAGCTTGAGGGCAGCGCGACCTGGCGCTGCCCGTGACGTTAATCGTGGCGATTGCTGACCAACGATCGATTTCCGGATACTAAAACGCCGCTCGATTGAGCGGCGTTCAAGTTTATCGCAACGGATCAGTCACGCACGTAAATGATTTCCGGACCGTCTTCGTCATCCACATCTTCTTCGTCCCAGTCATCGTCGCCGATGTCATGGACCGACTTCACGCCACTGCGACGCAGGGCACGCTTGTCATCCAGCGCCTGCAACTGCGCACGGGCTTCGTCTTCGATGCGCTGATCGAGATCGGCCAGCTCTTCCTTGTACGCAGGATCTGCGGCGAGGCGATCGGCACGGTCTTCCATGTAACGCATGATGTCGTGGCACAGTCGCTCGGTGCCGATCTTGGCAATGGCCGAAATCACGTACACCGGACCGGTCCACTCCAGGCGGTCGACGATTTCCTTGACGCGAGCGTCATGCTCTTCTTCAAGGATCTGGTCGCACTTGTTCAGCACCAGCCAGCGATCACGCTCGGCCAGCGACGGGCTGAACTTGATCAGCTCGTTGACGATTACTTCCGCCGCGTCCGGAGCACTGGAGTCATCCAGCGGCGCCATGTCGACGAGGTGCAGCAGCAGACGCGTACGCGCCAGATGCTTGAGGAAGCGAATGCCCAGGCCGGCACCGTCGGATGCGCCTTCGATCAAACCCGGAATGTCGGCAATGACGAAGCTCTTCCATCGATCGACACTGACCACACCGAGGTTCGGCACCAGCGTGGTGAACGGGTAGTCGGCGACTTTCGGCTTGGCCGCCGAGACCGAGCGGATAAAGGTACTTTTTCCGGCGTTCGGCAAACCCAGCAGACCGACGTCGGCCAGCACTTTCATTTCCAGTTTCAGGTCGCGCTGCTCGCCCGGCTTGCCCGGCGTGGTCTGGCGCGGTGCACGGTTGGTACTGGATTTGAAACGGGTGTTGCCCAGACCGTGCCAGCCGCCCTGCACCACCATCAGTTTCTGACCGGCCTTGGTCAGGTCGCCGATGACTTCCTGAGTAGCGGAATCGATCACCGTGGTGCCGACCGGCACGCGCAGGATCAGGTCTTCGCCCTTCTTGCCGGTGCAGTCGGTACTGCCACCGTTGGAGCCACGCTCGGCATCGAAGTGCCGGGTGTAACGGTAGTCGACCAGGGTGTTGAGGTTTTCGTCGGCCATCATGTAGATGGAACCGCCGTCACCGCCATCACCGCCGTTCGGGCCGCCGTTTTCAATGAATTTTTCCCGGCGGAAACTCATGGCACCGTTGCCACCGTCACCGGCCTTTACGCGAATCGATACTTCATCAACAAACTTCATAACCAACGCCTCTCGCCGTACGGACGAGCCGAAAAACAATCAAGACATAAGACTCTTGCAAAAATGAGCGCAGCGACCCCAAGACACGACCTGCATCGCACGCCGACAGCCCATACAAACAGCTTTGCAAGAGACTCACCCCACAAACGAAAAAGCCCCGTCGCAAGACAGGGCTTCTCCAGCGATCTCGCGATTAAGCCGCGATTACGCTCACGTAACGACGACCGAAGGCGCCCTTTACTTCGAACTTGATCACGCCTTCGATTTTAGCGAAGAGAGTGTGATCCTTACCCATGCCAACGCCGTAGCCAGCGTGGAATTGGGTGCCGCGCTGACGCACGATGATGTTGCCGGCCTTGATGACCTGGCCGCCATACATCTTCACGCCAAGGCGTTTGGCTTCTGAGTCGCGACCGTTACGGGTACTACCACCAGCTTTTTTGTGTGCCATGAGTTCAATTCTCCTAGTGAGGAATTAGGCTGTAATTAAGCCTGAATACCGGTGATTTTGATCTCGGTGAACCACTGGCGGTGGCCCATACGCTTCATGTGGTGCTTACGACGACGGAACTTGATGATGCGGACTTTATCGTGACGACCTTGGGAGATCACTTCAGCCTTGACGGTTGCGCCAGCAACAACTGGTGCGCCGATGTTCACGTCGTCGCCATTGGCGACCAGCAGAACGCGATCAAAAGTCACGGATTCGCCAGTAGCGATTTCCAGTTTTTCGATCTTCAGGTATTCACCTTCAGCGACCTTGTATTGCTTACCGCCGGTAACGATTACTGCGTACATGGTATTTCTCCGATAATCCTGCTCACCCAGCTCTTTATAAGAAGAGGTATTGGCTGGCATGGCTGCATGGGGCTGGAACGGCCCAAGTGCAATTGCGTAAGGCAGGTGCTGCCCAGGAAGTTCAGGGTGCGCGATTGTACGCAAGCAATCTGCGTCGCGCAAGTGGCCGTCCATCGCGCCTTGACAGGTCTGGACGGGGGTCCTAGCATGCCGCGCAACCCTTCTGGAGCGACTCTCGCTGATGCAACCCCAAGCTTTCTACCGCGCGGTGGCGGACGATTTTAGCGCCGTCGACGGCATCATCAAGAAGCAGCTGACGTCTCGAGTGCCGCTGGTATCGAAAATCGGCGATTACATCACCTCGGCTGGCGGCAAGCGTCTGCGTCCTTTATTAGTGTTGCTGTGTGGCAAGGCCCTGGGTCGCGAAGGCGATGACATGCGTCTGCTGGCCGCCACCATCGAATTCCTGCACACCGCGACCTTGCTGCATGACGACGTGGTCGACATGTCCGGCATGCGCCGTGGTCGTTCGACCGCCAACGCCATGTGGGGCAACGCTCCGAGCGTGCTGGTCGGCGACTTCCTGTACTCGCGCTCGTTCGAAATGATGGTCGAACTGGGCTCGATGCCGGTGATGAAGATTTTGTCTCAGGCCACTCGCATCATTGCTGAAGGCGAAGTATTGCAGTTGTCCAAGGTGCGTGACGCCAGCACCACCGAAGAAACCTACATGGAAGTCATCCGCGGCAAGACCGCGATGCTCTTCGAAGCCTCGACCCACAGCGCTGCGGCCCTGGCCGGCGCGACCGCCGAGCAGAGCGAAGCCCTGCGCACCTTCGGCGATCACCTGGGTGTGGCCTTCCAACTGGTCGATGACCTGCTGGATTACAAAGGCGACGCGCAAACCCTGGGCAAGAACGTCGGGGACGATCTGGCCGAAGGCAAACCGACCCTGCCGCTGATCTACACCATGCGCGAAGGTACGGCCGAGCAGGCGGCACTGGTGCGTCAGGCGATCCAGAAAGGCGGGATCGAAGACCTGGAAAGCATCCGCATCGCCGTGGAGGCGTCCGGTTCGCTGGAGTACACCGCGCAGCTGGCTCGCGACTACGTGGCCCGCGCGATCAAGTGCCTCGAGGCGCTGCCGGCCAGCGAATACCGCGATGCGCTGGTTGAACTGAGCGAGTTCGCCGTCGCCCGCACACACTGATATTGCTGAAACAAGATCAAAAGATCGCAGCCTTCGGCAGCTCCTACACATCAACGTAGGAGCTGCCGAAGGCTGCGATCTTTTGCTTTTGACTGCCCCAAAAGCTAAAACCCTATACAATGTGCGCCCTTTAGCCCTCCTGATACCCAAGGAACCTTAGTGAGCACGTTGCCACCCTGCCCGAAATGCAATTCCGAATACACCTATGAAGACGGCACCCAACTGGTCTGCCCCGAGTGTGCCCACGAGTGGTCTGCCAGCGGCGAAGCCGAAGTGGCGGCCGATGATGCCGTGAAGAAAGATTCGGTCGGCAACGTCCTGCAGGACGGCGACACCATCACCGTGATCAAGGATCTCAAGGTCAAGGGCACGTCGCTGGTGGTCAAGGTCGGCACCAAGGTCAAGAACATCCGCCTGTGCGATGGCGACCACGACATCGACTGCAAGATCGATGGCATCGGCCCGATGAAGCTCAAATCCGAGTTCGTCAGAAAAGTCTGAACATTGCGTCATCCATCCCGCGCCAGCCGTGGGATGGAGCTTCACCCTCCCCGCCTCACCTCGGTTAAGTCACTCGATAGCCAAGCGCCAGTCGTTTTGACCTGACACAACCTTTACCCGGAAAAATCCTCTATCCGCCAATAGGCACTTGCTATTTGATGAATAAGAATTATTCTCATTGAAACCCTTCAAGGAGATGAGACTCATGACTTATTTGATCGATGCGTGGCTGGACCGCCCACACCCCTACCTCAGAATCCTCCATCGGGAGACTGGCGAAGTCTGTGCGGTGCTTGAGGAAGAAGCCTTGCATGAGCTGCAGGATCAAGGTGATCTGGATGTCAGCAGTCTCAATTCCAGCGAACCGCTGGTTCTCAAGGAACTGGTGCGCAATCTGTTCCTGTTCTGCTATGCCCGGGCGTTGCGCCCGACCAATGAGTTGCACAACAAGATCGAAATATGAAAATGCAACAGGTCGCAGCGAGCCCTGTGGGAGCGGGCTTGCTCGCGAAGAGGCCGTAACATTCAACATCATCGTTGAATAACACACCGTCTTCGCGAGCGAGCCCGCTCCCACATGACCGAGCCCGCTCCAACCATCAAGCCTTACAGAACGTCCAGCAGCTCGACGTCGAACACCAGAACGCTGTGCGGCGGGATGCTGCCAACGCCTTGTGCGCCGTAAGCCAGTTCGCTCGGCACGTACAGGCGCCATTTGCTGCCGGCATTCATCAGTTGCAAGGCTTCGGTCCAGCCAGCGATCACGCCGCCGACCGGGAATTCTGCAGGCTGGCCGCGCTCGTAGGAGCTGTCGAACACAGTGCCGTCGATCAGCGTGCCGTGATAGTGCGTACGCACCTGGTCTTCACGGGTCGGCTTGGCGCCGTCGCCTTGTGTCAGCACTTCGAATTGCAGGCCGGAAGCCAGAGTGGTGATGCCGTCACGCTTGGCGTTTTCCGCGAGGAAAGCCAGGCCTTCGCCAGCCGCGGCTTCAGCCTTGGCAGCCGCTTCGGCTTGCATGATTTCGCGGATAACCTTGAAGCTGGCGGACATTTCTTCCTGGCCAACACGGCTCGGTTTGCCGGCGAAAGCATCGGTCAGACCGGCCAGGATCGCGTCCAGGCTGACACCCGGTGGCGGGTTGTCGCGCAGCTGGTCGCCGAGTTGACGGCCGATACCGTAGCTGACGCGGGTTTCGTCGGTGGACAGATTTACTTCGGACATGACACTGCTCCGCTGTGCGGACGGTTACAGGACTTGCCGTGCGTGCACAGCGCGTCCCGGCGCGCCCGGAACCAAAAGGGCGAGCAGACTAGCACAGATACCCCGTACTTGGGGCCGGGCCTACAGGGCCGAACGCCAGGCGAGCGGCACTTTCAGGCTTTCATCGAGGCCACCGACCAGGCCACACATTTCGTCATGGACTGAGGTGTGCACAAGGTTGAATGGCAGAACCGGAAAGGCATGCAGCAGATCCCGCGCGTGCTCCACTGAGCGCAGCGTCAGCATATTGCCCTTGAGATCACTCAACGGATACGCCGTCCCATGCATCCTCGCTTCCAGCAGGTAAATGCCCCCTTCCATCGAGATCAGGTTCAGTTCATCGACCTTCCTGGCAACAGCAAACGCGTTCAACTCTTGCAGGTTCATGGAAGCACCTCACACCGTGGCGAATCGCACCGTTACAGGGATAGGCCGGTGCGCTTGAAAGCACAAGGCAGAAACGAAACCGCCCGTCTGTTTCGCAACAGACGGGCGGCTTTTTGCCTGATCGGGTGATCAGTGCTTGGTGACCTTGTCGAGGTAACCCATGGCGAACGCCGAGATCACGAAGGTCATGTGAATGATCACGTACCACATCAGATGCTCGGGATCGACGTTCTTGGCGTCCATGAAAATGCGCAGCAAATGGATCGAGGAGATCGCCACGATCGACGCCGCGACTTTCATCTTCAGCGACGAAGAGTCCATGGTGCCGAGCCAGCTGAGCTTTTCCTTGCCTTCGTCGATGTCAAGCTGGGAGACGAAGTTCTCGTAGCCGGAAATCATCACCATCACCAGCAGACCGCCCACCAGCGCCATGTCGATCAGCGACAGCAGCACCAGAATCAGTTCCGACTCGGCCATGGCGAAGACGTTGGGCAGGATATGCACGATTTCCTGGAAGAACTTCAATGCCAGCGCCAGCAGACCGAGGGACAGGCCGATGTAGATCGGAGCCAGCAGCCAGCGCGTGGCGTACATTGCGTTTTCGATAAAGCGTTCCATTGACTCTCACACCAGGGGCTGGAAATGGCCGCGAGTATAACAGCCCGCTGTGACAGCCAGAAACCGCCGAAAAATCCGCCACCTGCGCGTGTGTGACAAAGCTTTTCTGCTAGTGTCCAAAGCATTGACAGCCCTATAACAGTGGACGGGACGCGTGGAAATGGATGTGCGATCAGCCTTGACGACTGCTGGAATCTGCCTCGCCTTGCTCATCGGCGGTTGCTCGCCCAGCGATGAAAAACACGTCGCCAACCTCGACGAAAAAACCGCCACATTCGAACAGTCACTGGATGCGGTCAGCGATCCGAAGCTCAAGGACGCCATTACCGAACTCGGCGGTTCGCTGCTGTTGCTCGAACGGGCCCGACTCAAGCTCGACGACATCAACCCACACACCGAATACGGCGCCGACGCCCTCGCCGTGCTCAAGCACTACCCTGACCCGCAGGCGCTGGTCGATACGTTCATTAATGGCCTGTTCGTGCTGCACAAGGATGCCAGCTCGGATTACCTGACCGATCTGCAACCGGTATTCCCGTTCAACCTGAACATTCCCGGCGGTTTTCTGTTTCCGCACGGCATCGAGTGGCATTCGGTCACGCTGAGCAACAAACGGGTAATCGCCTGGCAGCCAGAGTGGTCGGAAACCGATCCAGGCATTCAGCTCAGCCCGTCCAGCTCCAACGTGACCAACCCCGACGACCTGACCGTGACCTACCCGTTCATCGACGGCCTCAACGTCGACAAAAAAAGCCTGCCACAACCGGTCAGCCTGCAAGGCCAGGTCGAAGTCATCGCACCGCGTCGCCTGTACAGTTTCGACCTGACGCAAAAAGACGTCGGCCAGACCCGCAGCAACGACAATCTGAGCGTCAAACTGCTCAAGCTGGAAAAGAATTACGCCGAGGTTGAAGTCAGCAACAGCCTGCCGTTGGCCGCAGAAGTCGCCGAAACCCGGATCAATCCGCTGATCGTCCAGGCCCGCGACGCCAGCGGCCAATACCTGGTGCGCGCCGGTTCGATCAACGAAAGCCCGGAGCAGGTCGCGTTCTATCAGCAACAACTGGCGCAGCTACAGAAGCAAACGAGCTGGAGCGATTCGCTGGAGAAACAGCTCAGCGACGACCAGCAGGCCTTCGAGAAAGGCCATCCGCGCCGCTACAACAAGGTCTACTTTCACGGCCCGATCGAAACGCTGGAAGTCAGCGTACTGGACTTTTCCTCAGCGACGATCACACGCAAAAAGCTCGACCTGCCGGTCCGCACCTTCAATCTGCACACCACGGCCAAAGCCGTGCAGCCGCTGGATCTTCCGGTGGTGGTGTATGACGATCTCGCCGCCAACTGGCTCAAAGGCGCAGAGCTGACCGGAGAACAACTGAAGGCCGGCGTGCGCATTCACCAATCGGTGGAAGAGCCCAGCGCGGCGCGTATCGAGTTTTCCCACCGCCGCACGTTCAATGACGAATTGCTTGGCGACGAACTCAACCCCGGCGCCAGCCCAGTGACCTTCTTCACGGAAAAGCGCGGCGGCAAACTCGACGAGCCGATCGAACTGCCGCCCGAGGCTTATCAGGTCGATCCGCTGCAAGCGACGATCACTTATGACCTGAACCTGTTCCCGGAAAACCCGGCGATCGCCGTGGGTTCGATGCCGTTGTTCCTGGCCACGGTGGCCAGGCAATCCTACGACGCGCAGTCATTGCCCAAAGGCCTGGCGATCAAGGACAACACGCTGGTGGTCGATCTGAAAACCTTCCCGGCCAACGAATGGCGTTTCTTCGTCAAGGACGACAGTGGCAATTACCTCAAGCAGATTCTCTCGGTCAGCCACGACGCCAGCAAAGAAGGCCCGGCACTGCTTGGCGTGCATTACTTTTACGGTCGCCCGACTCGCGTGGAAACCTATCAGCGTACCGACCTCGCCACCGTGCAATACGGTTTTGAGGTCAAACTCGACAAGGCGCCGGTGGACGAGACGGCACCTTAACCGTTGAGGCTGCGCCCACGGCCGCCGTTGATCTGCCGCAACTGAGCCTGCAGGTGCAGGCTCCAGATCTGCGGATCATCGGCCAGTTCGTAACCATGCAAGGTCAGGCTTTCAACGATGGTGTCGAGAATCGACTCGGCCGCCACCGGGCCGTGGAACGGGCCCTGGGCTTTGATCGCGGAAGGTTGTTCGCCGGCCATGCCGGCCGCAAAGAGCAGCGTCCACATGCCGTTATCGCCGGCCAGCGGCTTGACGGCGCATTCGATCCGGGTCACCAGACCCAGGCATTGACGGGTGAGACAGAGGTTGCGCGACATGGCGGCGACCCTCGGTAAAGCCGGTATTCAGCCCCCACGGGGGGACTGGCTCGATCCAGTGATACTGTCGATATCCTTGACCTGAGAATAGAAGAAAAGTGTCCCGCACAAGCCAAATGGGACCAGAAGGCGCCGAATGGTCATTGTGTGAAGTTTGACGCCAGAGTAGTGGCACATTTGCCGAAGATGCCCACAAAATGAAAAAAAGAGGGAGGGGGCTTGCTCCCGAATTCGGTGTATCAGCCAACACATCTGTCGACTGAAACACCGAACCCGGGAGCAAGCCCCCTCCCACCGGGGTTAAGTGTGAATCAGGTCAGGCGGGTTTGGCTTCAGCCAAAGCCTCCTGCGCCAGTTCCTTCTCGGCCTCCTTCAGATCCTCCTCGCTGATCATCTCGGCAATGTCGCGCAGGCGCTCGACCACTCGGGCATTGATGCTGCCTTCGGGGAATTCGCCATCGGCGTTCGGCTCCCCGGCCGGCTCGCCCACCAACAGGCTCAACGCCTCGTCGGCCTGACGCACCGCATACACGTGGAACTGCCCGGCGCGCACGGCGGCCAGGACTTTCTCATCGAGCATCAGCGTGGCGACGTTGGCCTGGGGAATGATCGCGCCCTGCTCGCCGGTCAGACCGCGTGCTTCGCAGAGGCGGAAGAAACCTTCGATCTTCTCGTTGACCCCGCCGACCGCCTGCACTTCGCCAAACTGGTTGATCGAACCGGTGATGGCAAAACATTGCTTGAGCGGGGTTTTCGACAGCGCCGAAATCAGCGTGCACGCCTCGCCCAGCGACGCACTGTCGCCGTCGACGTAACCGTACGACTGCTCGAGCGCAATGCTCGCCGAGATCGCCAGCGGGAATTCCTGCGCATAACGGCTGCCCAGATACCCGGTGAGGATCATCACGCCTTTGGAGTGGATCGGCTGGCCGAGGTTGACCTCACGCTCGATGTCGACGATGCCGCTGCCGCCCGGATAGACCGTGGCGGAAATTCGCGCTGGCACGCCGAACGCCGAATCGCCGACCTCCAGCACCGTCAGCCCGTTGCACTTGCCGACTGCTGCACCATCGGTATCGATGAGAATGATTCCGGCGAGCATGTCGTCGAGAATTCGCGCCGACACTCGCCCGGTGCGGGTAGCCTTGGCTTTCAGGGCGCGTTCGATATGGCCGGCGTCGGTCATTTCATCGCCGGCCAGATGACGAATGAAATCGGCCTCACTGACCAATTGGAACAGATCGCCAATGCGCGCCGACAAGCGCCCCTGATGCTCGGCCAGCCGTGCGCTGTAGGTCGCCAGACGTGCCACCGCGTCGGCGGTGAGCGGCGCCATGCCTTCTTCCGAAGTGCGGGTTTTCAACAGTTGGGCGAATTGTTCCAGGCTTTCGTCGACCATCGGGATGTCTTCGTCGAAGTCGACCAGAACGCGAAACATCTCCTGGAAGTCCGGATCAAGATCCTGCAGCGTGTAATACAACTGCCGTGCACCGATGATGATCACTTTGACCTGCAACGGAATGTGCTGCGGGTTCAAGGTCACAGTGGCGAACCGGCCCATCTCGCCCAGTGGGGATTCCATTTTCAGTTTGCGCGATTGCAGGGCGCGTTTCAGCGCATCCCACACGAACGGCTCGCTGAGCATTTTTTCCGCTTCGAGTATCAGGAAGCCGCCATTGGCGCGGTGCAGTGCACCCGGACGCAACTGCCGGTAAGTGGTGTAGAGCGCGCCTTGATCGGTGGTGTACTCGATACGGCCGAACAGGTTTTCATAAGTCGGATGCGGCTCGAACACCACCGGCGCACCGCCGCTGGCCGGATGACCGACCACCAGGCTCGGCGCGTATTGCTCCTCAAGCAACTTGCGCGCGACGGCGTCAGTCTTGCTGTCATCGACCAGTTGCTCGACCACGGTTTTCAGCAGGTAGACCTGCATCGCCTGCAGATAACCACAGACGGCGGCATTTTCTGCGTACTTCTCCGACAGCGGTGCCAACAACGGCTGCAACGCCAGCGTGATGGTTTCTTCGTTGAGCTGGCGCAGTTGATTGTTCGATTCGCGCTTCCACTGCGGCAGGCTGGCAAGTTCTTCGTTCAGGCGCTCTTCGAGTCCGGAAATATCATCGTGAAAACGCTCGCGCTCGGCTTCCGGCAACTGAGCGAATTCGGCTTCGTCCAGCGCCTTGCCGTCAAGCATCGGGGTGAACGCGATGTTACTGCTGTCGCGGTACAGGGCGACGTCCTTTTCCAGGGCCAGGCGCTCGATGATGTCCAGCGCCTTGTCGTAGCGCTGGTTGAAGGCCCGGTCGATGGCGCTTTTTTTCTGCTGGTAGGACGGATGTTCGAAGACTGCCGGGAAGGTCGCCAGCAGGTTGTCGATCAAGCCGTTGATGTCGCCGATGAACGAGGCCGCCGTGCCCGATGGCAGCTCCAGTGCGCGCGGTTCGCGCGGCTCATCGAAGTTGTTGACGTAGACCCAGTCGGCCGGGGTCTGCAGGCGCTTGCCTTCGGCCTTCAGGTAGCGTTTGACGAACGAGAAACGCCCGGTGCCGGGCTCGCCCATGACGAATACGTTGTAACCGGGGCGTGGCATCGCCACACCGAACTGCAAGGCTTCGACCGCGCGTTCCTGGCCGAGCACACCGCGAAAGGGCTCCAGATCATTGGTGGTAGTGAAGCTGAACTGTTCAGCGGAAAACGGACGAGTCAGCGCTTCGGGCGCAAGACGCAGGCTGGCAGCAACAGGATCAGGCATCGGGCTTCCTTAACAATCAGGCGGGGCAGGTAGCGGCATTCTGGCGCTGCCCGTGCCCCACTGGCAAGGCGCGCCACATGACAAAGCATAGACAAGCGCGCGGCCGACCGACGCGTTCCGGCAAATGGGGGTTTTATTCCAAATATTTTGCAAAAAGTCACGGAACCGCTGGAACGTGCCTAAACTCCAAACTGCGCGGCTGGAACTAATACCGGCCCACTGACACTTTCGGCGTTGTCCTCGGGCAGAGCGCGAAAGGCCAGAACCCTGTCCATTGGTATGCACATAAAGAGAACAAAGCTATGAAACGGATTCTTCTCGGTACTCTCTTCACCGCTGTATCCATCAACGCAATGGCGCAAGCTCCAGGCGGCCCGGATTGCGGTTGGGGCAACATGCTGTTCGAAGGTCAGCGTGGCACCCCGGCGCACTTCCTTGCTTCCACCACCAACGGCACTTCCGGTAACGCTACCTTCGGTATGACTTCCGGTACCAACGGTTGCTCGACCAACGCGTCGCTGACCTACGGCGGCAAATCCTGGTTCGCCATGAATGGCATGATGAACGAGCTGTCCGAAGACATGGCCAAAGGCAACGGCGAAGCGCTGACCACCTATGCCGTGGTACTGGGCGTGGCACCAGAAGATCGCGCGCACTTTGCCGCTGTCACTCACGAGCACTTCCAGCAGATCTTCAGCAAGGCTGACGTGACCGCTGAAGACGTGCATACCAACACCCTGGCGGTACTGAAGTCGGACCCACGTCTGGCCAAGTACGCCACTCAGGCTTAAGCTCGACCCCACCCGCTTCCTTCGGGGAGCGGGTTTTTATTTTTTGCCAAATGACGCGTTGCAGGAGCTGACGAGTGCAACGAGGCTGCGATCTTTTGATCTTCAAAAGCAAAGATCGCAGCCTCGTTGCACTCGTCAGCTCCTACAGTTCGATGGTATTGAATTTTTTCTTTTCGACTTAAGTTGCCGACTATGCTCAAACGCCTTGCCTGGCTGGCGCTCTGTGTCTGCGCCCCGCTGTCCGCCGCGCCTCACATCGATCCTCAACGTTTGCAGCAACTGGCCAACGACCGCTTCTGGATTTCCCTCGGTCACTACGAAACCGCCAAGCTCGGCGGTTGGCGCAGCTATGTCAGCGACAAGAAGTTCTTTCTCGCGCCCGACGGCAACGAACACCCCGACCGTGAACTGGCCGCGACCGTGCAGGCACTGTATGCGCCAGCCAGCCTTGGCGAACAGCACGCACAATGCGTTTACCCGGCGCGCACGCGCTGGCTGAAAGCCCAGCTCAACCTCAACGATCTGCCGACGCCGGAGTGCGCCGAGTACAAGAAGTGGTTCAAGGACGTCTCGCCGCACAGCGCAGTGATGATTTTCCCGGCCGCCTACCTCAACAGTCCTTCGTCAATGTTCGGCCACACCCTGTTGCGCATTGATCAGGCCGATGTACAGGCCGACAAGACCTCGCTGCTCAGCTACGCGATCAACTTCGGCGCCTATATCGAAGGCTCCGACAACAGCATTCTTTACGCCTGGAAAGGCCTGATGGGCGGCTACCCCGGGTTGTTCGCGCTGGTGCCGTATCAGGAAAAACTCTCCGAATACCGCAGCCTGGAAAACCGCGACCTGTGGGAGTACCGACTCAATCTGACCCAGGCTGAAACCGCACGCATGGTCGAGCATGTGTGGGAGCTCAAGCAGATCCAGTTCGACTATTTCTTCTTTGACGAAAACTGCTCCTATCGCTTGCTGGAACTGCTGCAAGTGGCGCGGCCAAGCCTGCGCCTGACCGAACAATTCCCACTGACCGCGATCCCGACTGACACCGTCAAAGCGGTGAAAGAGGCCGGGCTGGTCGAGCACATCGAATACCGCCCGTCCCGCGAGCGCGAATTGCTCAGCCGCGCCGAGCCGCTGAGCGATGACGAACAGCAATGGGTGCTGAAAGTCAGCGCCGATCAAAAGGTATTGCAAGAGCCGACATTCAAGGCGCTGCCCCGTGACCGTCAGGCGCTGATCGTCGATGCGGCCTATCGTCTGGAGCGCTACCGCGCCAACGGCCAGGAACGCGATCCGCAACGGGCGCAGCGCAGTTTCGAACTGCTGCGGGCGATCAACAAGAACCCGGCGCCGGAGCTGGAAATTCCGCAACCGGGCCTGCCCGAAGACGGTCACGAATCGCGCACCTGGCAGGCCGGCCTCGGCACGCGCGGCGATCGCGCCTTCGGTGAATATGGCCTGCGCATGGCCTATCACGACCTCAACGACAACGCCGAAAGCTTCCCCCTCGGCGCGCAGATCGAGATCCTGCAACTGAAGTTGCGCCAGTACGAAGGCAACGACTGGCAATTGCAGCAACTGGATCTGGCGACCATTCGCTCGCTGACACCGCGCAACGAGCTGCTGCAGCCGTTGTCGTGGCAAGTCACCGGTGGCCTCGAGCGCGTCCCGGGCAAGCATGACGACGAAACGCTGGTCAGCCACGTCAACGGTGGCGGCGGCGGGACGTGGCAGCTGGGCGAAGACGTGCTCGGCTTTGCCCTCGGCACGGTGCGCGTGGAACACAATAACGACTTCGCCGAGTTCGTCTCCCCGGCCGGCGGTTTCAATACCGGGGTGCTGTGGAAAAATCCACTGGGCAATCTGAGCCTGGAGGCCAAGGGCGATTACTTCTTCAACGGTGAAGTACGCCGCAGCCTGAGCCTGAACCAGCAATGGGAGCTGTCACGCAACCTGGGTCTGCGTCTGAGTGCTCAGCGCGAATTCAGCCAGCTCGCCAGCCCTGAAACAGAACTCATGCTTGAAGTGAAGTGGTATCACTACTGATCCGCAGCCCTGCAAAAATCCTCTGTGG
>NZ_PJBC01000007.1 GCF_002836515.1 Pseudomonas sp. Choline-02u-1 | reverse complement strand
CTACAACCGGCATCGGTATTACGACCCGAGATTGGGGCGGTATCTGACCCCGGACCCGGTGAAGCTCGCGGGTGGGTTGAATCAATACCAGTACGTGCCGAATCCGACGGGGTGGGTGGATCCGTTGGGGTTGAACGGATGCCCGCCAGATGGAGACGGAACAGGGAATCCAACGGCGCCATGCGGGAATGCAAAGGTTGATACCAGAGAGCCTCTTCCTCCGGATATAGAATGGTCGAGTCCTAGCGTTAAACGAGCTTCTGCGCTGCTGGATCAAGGGGCTAAGGATGTTACTGTTAACAGTCGAGCGGAAGCTGAAGAATTGTTCAGAGGGAAATACTTAGGTCAAGGATATAGAAATGCTGAAGAGTTCAATTCCGTTACCGCCAAAGACTATTTCCAAACGCCCTTTGGGAAAGAATCGTACTACCACTGGGATGACACAGCTGTATCTAATGTCGTAAATCGAAAAGTTTACATGGCAAATCATAGTCCTAACGATCCGCATGCTGTAATGCCTCATCTACAATTGCACCCAAAGGACGGCAAAGTAATCCGAATTTACTGGCCAAACTCATTTGCAGGTCAAAAATGAAACAGCAGAAGAAAATCGCTCGTAGCGTATGGTATGGACTCGAAGGGGCGAGCTACGACAATATTGCGCAAGAACTTCCGTGCAAAGATCACTCAAGTCGAAAATGGGTCTCAATATATGCTAACTACAAATATTCATTCTCAGGCGACCCGCATCAATATTACGATTTTATTCATAAATCGAAAGGGTTTAGGTTTTCGATTGTAGTGTTTACTGTGGCAATTAAACAAATTGACTGCAGTGATGGTATTGATGATCGGGATATCGTCATATTAAATTTTGTGCCTGTTAATGCTGAGGAGGATATCTATACGGTTTTGGAACGGCTCGCGATCGACCCGGAATTGTTCTGCCCTCCATGGCGGTGCGGGTATCCGATTTGAGTAGTCCATTACCACCGTCGGCGTAGAGCACACAATGCGATGTTGATGAAGTCTGTGAACTATGGAGTTCACACGAGAGTAATATGGGGCGAGCCTCATCAAACGGGAAAATAAGCAACCACAAAGTGATTTCTAGAAAAGTATGGTGGGGGCTGGAAGCTAGAAATTACACAGAGATAGCCCAAGAGATGCCTTCGCATGATCGTTCGCTTCGGAAATGGGCTGCCATTTATGCTGTGTATCACTTGAATTTTATGGATAGGCACCCAGGAGAACGCTATTACGACTTCCTTGAGGATTCCAAGAGCTCTAAGTTCGTCTTCGTTGAGTTCACTGTGCCAGTTCATATTTTGGAAACCAGAGATAGTTTTGGTGCTAGCGATACCACAATTACAAGGCTGCAAAAAATGGAAACTGAGGACGAAATAAATGCCTTCCTTGAATTGAATGGGATCAATCCAGAGTTGTTCGTTCCCCCTTGGGCTTGCGACTATCCGATAGATTGAGAATTAGTCGTGACTACTTACTACCCTTCCGTGTCTTGAAAGAGGGGGCATGTGATCGCTAGATTCTGATTGTGAACTAAATGGAGTTCATGATGCGCTACTGTGCCGGGTTTAACCAACTAACTGTGATGTCTGGGCCGGAGGCGCTACAGCATCGAGCAAATACACACTAAACCCCACAACATCCTTCGCATGATGCTTAGCCTGCGAAGCCATCTCCGCAAGCTGGCTGGCATCAAGCGCTGCGCAAGCCTCAGGCCGCAGATGCACCACCCCGATCGATAACGATAACAACGCAAACTCCTGCCGCACGCCTTGGCGATTGGGTGCAACGAAGCAGCCGGCCTCCAGATGCTCGGGGCGATAGAACCGGCGGCATTGGCTCTGGAAGTCGTCGAGTAGTTGGTTGAGGCGTTTGCGCCAGTCTTCGGGGCCGAGGACGAGGAGGAAGTCGTCGCCGCCGATGTGGCCGACGAAGTCGCGGGTGGGGTCGATGCGTTCGTTGAGGCATTGCGCGAGGCAGAGCAGGACTTCGTCGCCACGGCCGTAGCCGTAGATGTCGTTGAAGGGTTTGAAACTGTCAATGTCGACGTAGCAGATGATCGACTCGCGGGCCTGTTGCAGCAGGCGCGTGAGGCACTGCTGGATCGGGACGTTGCCCGGGAGCAGGGTGAGGGGATTGGCGTAGCGCGCCTGTTGGATTTTCAGTTCGGTGATCAGTTTGAGCACGTCGATCACCCGGCCGAGGCCGAGGTAACTGCCGTTGAGGGTGATGATGAAATCTTCTTCGATGCGCTGGCGGGCGCGGCTGGTGATCAGGCGGCTGACTTGCTGCAGCGACTGGCTGATTTCCACGGCGAGGAAGTCGTCGTTCATCAGGCGGCTGATCGGTTTGCGGGCGAACAGATCGGTGGCAAATGGTTTGAGCAAAGCGTCCGACAGCGAATGGCGGTGGACGATGCCGCAGGGCTGGCCTTGTTCGTCGAGCACGGCGAGCGAATTGAGGTTGGCCTGGCGGCGGAAGGCTTCCAGCACGGTGGCGGTAGGTGTTTCACGGTGCACGGCGGGTTGGTCGTTGAGCAGTGCGCTGAGGTCACTGCCTTCGTCGTTCAGCGCGACGGCGCTGCTGTCGTGTTTGGGCATCATCGCACGAGCGTCGCGGGATGGATGTTCCTGAGGGCGGCCGAGCAGGTAACCCTGGACCAGATCGACGCCCATTTCAGTCAGTACCGCGAGTTCTTCCGGTAGCTCGATGCCCTCGGCAATGACTTGCGCGCGCGAGGCTTTGGCGATTTGCAGGATCGAGCCAACGAACTCTCTTTTCAACGCATCCTGATGAATGCCATCAATGAAGTGCCGGTCGATCTTCACGTAATCCGGACGCAATTCCGACCATAGGCGCAGGCTCGAATACCCTGCACCCAAGTCGTCCAGCGCAATGGAAAAACCCATCGCCCGATAGTGATGCAGAGCGGTTTGCAGCAACTGAAAGTCATCGATCGGGGTCTGCTCGGTGAGCTCGATGACCACCTGGCTCGGCGCAATGCCCAAGTCCTGCAGCAATTGCAAGGTACGCCCGGGTTGGTGCGCGGCTTCGAGCAAGGACTCCGGCGAAACGTTGAGAAATAGCTTGCCGGGCAATTGCTGCTCATTGAAGCGGCGGCAGGCGCTTTGTCGGCAGGCGATTTCCAGTTCGCTCAATCGTCCGGCCTGTCGCGCCACGGCGAACAGGGCAATCGGCGAGTGAAGAGGGCTGTTGGACGGCCCACGGGTCAGGGCTTCGTAACCGAGAATGCGGCGTTCTGAGAGACAGATGATCGGCTGGAACAGGCTGTGTAAACCGCTTTGAGTCAGGATCGAGCTCAAGGCGCTCAGCTGTTCGGTCGTGGTCATGGCAATCTCTGGCGATAAAAAAAGGACCGGGAGCGCTTGCTCTCGGTCCTTTATTGCACGACAGAATGATGACTGTTTGATGACGATCCGGGGATCGTCAGCACTAAATTGCCATCACTTACTTCTTGGCGACTTGATTGCTCAGCTTCAGGTAATCCAGCAGCACGCGCCCGGTTTCGCTCAGGTAGGCATCGTCTTCCGGTTTGACCTTGTCCGGCTCGGCAGCGGCCAGTGCGTCTTCGTCTTCTTTCTTCAGCTCTTTGAGCGGTTCTTCGCCTTTGGCCTTGCGACGGATGTTCTCCATAGCCAGTTGCTTGGCGTCGATATCGGCGTGCTGGGCACGACGCTCTGCTTCGTTGAGGCTGACGGTTTTTTCTTCCATCAGTTTCTGTGCCAGGGCGAGTTTGTCGCGAATGAACACGAACTCGGCATCCTTGTTGGTGCGCGCATCATGTTCGGACTTCAGCTGGGCCAGGAACGGCTTGAACGGATCGGCTGCCGGTTTGATCGCCGCGCGGATGGTGTCCCACGGCATGGCTTCCGGCAGGGCGCTCTCACCGATTTCCTTGGTGTCGATCAGCGACGGGTAGTCGATGTCCGGCAGCACGCCCTGATGCTGGGTGCTCTGCCCGGAGACGCGGTAGAACTTGGCCAGGGTCAGTTTCAGTTCGCCATGGTTCAGCGGCTGAATGGTCTGCACGGTGCCTTTGCCGAAGGTCTGGCCACCGATGATCAGCGCGCGATGATAGTCCTGCATGGCGCCGGCAAAGATTTCCGAAGCCGAGGCGGACAGGCGGTTGACCAACAGCGCCATCGGGCCTTTGTAGAACGCGCCCGGATTTTCATCTTCGAGCACGTCGACACGGCCATCGGCATTACGCACCAGCACGGTCGGACCCTTGTCGATGAACAGACTGGTCAGCTCGGTGGCTTCCTGCAGGGAACCGCCTCCGTTGTTGCGCAGGTCGATGACCACGCCGTCGACCTTGTCTTTCTGCAGTTCGGTGAGCAGCTTCTTGACGTCGCGGGTGGTGCTCTTGTAATCCGGGTCACCTGCACGGAAGGCCTTGAAGTCGAGGTAGAAGGCCGGGATTTCGATCACGCCAAGTTTGTAGTCCTTGCCGTCCTGTTTCAGGCTGAGGATCGACTTCTTCACGGCCTGATCTTCGAGCTTCACCGCTTCACGGGTGATCGGCACGATCTTGGTGGTCTGGTCGTTCGGCGCATTGCTCGCCGGGATCACTTCCAGTCGCACCACGGTACCTTTCGGGCCGCGGATCAATTTCACCACTTCGTCCAGGCGCCAGCCGACCACGTCGACCATCTCCTTGTTGCCCTGGGCAACGCCGATGATCTTGTCGGCCGGAGCAACCTGCTTGGTCTTGTCGGCCGGGCCTGCCGGCACCAGACGCACGACCTTCACTTGATCGTTATCGCTCTGCAACACGGCGCCGATGCCCTCAAGGGACAGACTCATGTTGATGTCGAAGTTTTCCGCGTTATCCGGCGACAGATAGTTGGTATGCGGATCGTAGGACATGGCGAAGGTGTTGATGTACGCCTGGAAGATGTCCTCGGCACGGGTCTGGTCGAGGCGCGCCAACTGGTTCTTGTAGCGCTTGGTCAGGGTTTCCTGGATCTGCTTCGGCTCTTTGCCGGCGATCTTCTGGCGCAGCACTTCGTCCTTGACGCGTTTGCGCCACAGGTCATCGAGTTCTGCGGTGGACTTGAGCCAAGGTGCGTCCTTGCGATCGATCAGCAAGGTCTCCCTGGTGTTGAAGTCCATCTTGTCGACGCCTTTGTTCAGCTCGGCAAGGGCAAAGTCCAGACGCGCTTTGACGCGGTCCAGATAGCGCTTGTAGATGGTGAACCCGGCGTTGAGGTCGCCGCTCTTGAGAAAGTCGTCGAACTGGGTTTTCCACTTGTCGAATTCAGCGATATCGCTGGCCATGAAGTAGCTGCGCGACGGGTCGAGCAGCTTGATGTAGCTGTCGTAGATGATCACCGAGCGCGCATCGTCGAGCGGCGGCTTGCTGTAGTGGTGACGCTTGAGCAACTCGACGACGTTCAGGCTGGCGATGACTTCATCGCGATCAGGCTGCAACTTGTCCCAGCTGTTGGCTGCGAATGTGGTGCCCGACACCGGCAACAGGCCGATACCGATGAATAGAGCGAGGGCGGTGCTGGGGAGCAGATGCTTCATGCTGATTCGACGCGGGGACAATTGATAACGCATATTAGGCCGTCTTTGAAGTCGCCGGTTCTTTGAGAGCCGGTCGCATAATGCAAAAAGCCCGGCGCTACAGCTTCGGGCTCAGTCCAGACTCACTATGGAGGCAGTGTGAAGGCATTGCAAGGCGTTGAAGGTCAAGTGGCATGGGTTGAAGAGCCGAGTCCTACATGTGATGTAGGACAAGTCCGCATCCGTGTGGCGGCAGCCGGCCTCAATCGCGCCGATTTATTACAGAAGGCAGGGCTTTATCCGCCGCCGCCCGGGGCCAGCCAAGTGCTCGGTCTTGAGTGCTCAGGGGTGATCAGCGAGGTCGGTGCGGGCTCGTCCTGGCAGGTCGGCGATCGGGTTTGCGCCTTACTGGCCGGAGGCGGCATGGCCGAAGAAGTGGTCGTCGACGGACGGCATGTGCTGCCGGTGCCCGAGGGTGTTTCGCTGATCGAGGCGGCGGCATTGCCTGAGGTGTACGCCACCGTCTGGCTGAATGTGTTTCAACTTGCAGCGCTGAAACCCGGTGAGAAAATTCTCCTGCACGCCGGCGCAAGTGGAATCGGTTCAGCGGCCATTCAGCTGTGCAAGGCGTTTGGTAACCCGTGCTGGGTCAGCGTCGGCTCCGCCGAGCGCCTGGCTTACTGCGAAACACTGGGTGCCCAGGGCGGCGTGGTGCGTACCGATGATCTGGAGAGCCTGCGCGACTTCGGACCGTTTGATGTGATTCTCGACCCGGTAGGCGGCAATTATTCAGCATTGAACCTCAAGCTGATGGCGCTGGACGGGCGTTGGGTGTTGATCGGGTTGATGGGCGGGCGTGAGGCGAAACTGGATCTGGCGCAGGTGTTGGCCAAGCGCGTGCAACTGCTGGGTTCGACGCTGCGCAGCCGTGACGATCAGTTCAAGGCTGATCTGCTCAGCGATCTGGGCCAGCATGTCTGGCCGCTGTTTGCCGAGGGTCGCTTGCGTGCGCAACTGGCCAGAGCGTTTGCGGTGAAGGATGCCGAAGTGGCGTTTGCCGCGTTGGCGAGCAATACGGTGGCGGGCAAGCTGGTGTTGGTGATTGACGACAATCTGTGCTGACAATGCCAAACCCCTGTGGGAGCGGGCTTGCTCGCGAAGGCGTCGTGTCAGTCAACATCGATGTTGAATGAACAATCGCCTTCGCGAGCAAACCCGCTCCCACATTTGGATCTTCGGTCATTTCCAGAGATGGATCGGCCAGCCGGATTTTTCCGCGTGCTCAAGCAGTACCGGATCCGGATTGACCACGTGCGGAAAATCCACCTTCAGCAACAGCGGCAGGTCATTGCGCGAATCTGAATAGAAACTCGCGCCTTCGAGGTTTTCTTCTTCGGCATCGAGCCATTCCAGCAAACGGGTGATTTTGCCCTCACGGTAAGTCAGGGTTCCAACAGTGTTGCCGCTGTACACGCCATGGGCGACTTCCAGTTCGATGGCCAATATCTCGTCAATGCCCAGGCGATCGGCAATTGGCCGCACCAAGTGGGTGCCCGAGGCCGAAATCACCAGAATCCGGTCGCCAGCCTTGCGGTGGGCAGCGATGGTTTTGGTGGCGTCGCTGAAGATGATCGGTTCGATGAAGTCTTCAACCCAAGGCCCGACCAGGTGCTCGACTTCTTCCGGCGTGCGGCCGATCAGCGGTTCGAGACTGAAGTCCATGTACTCTTCCATCCGCAATTTGCCGTGGCTGTACGCGTCCATCAGCTCGTTGTTGCGGCGCATGAACGACTCGGGATCGACCCAGCCCAGGCGCCCCATCTGCTCGCTCCATAGAGTGGCGCAGTCGCCGTGAATCAAGGTTTCGTCCAGATCAAAAATTGCCAGGGCCATCAGTGCAGTTCTCTCTTCAACGTCAGCAAAGTCATCAGGCTACCTCACACAAGGCCGTCGGATCGATGGAAAGTGCCAGGCGTTGTCCGTCGGGATGCAGATCGGCGGCGGAACGGTTGAGCACATCGACCACCAGTTCCACGCCGCGTGCTTCGACGCGATAACGAATGACATTGCCGAGCAGGCTGTGGCTGCGGATCTGCGCGTCGAGTTCGCCGTCGAGGCTCAGTTCGATGGCTTCAGGGCGGATGGCGATGCGATGGTTGATTGGCCGCTGCAACAGCTTTGAGGCAGCATCGGCGTCGAGCAGGTTGTAGTTGCCAATGAAGCCAGCGGCGAATACATCGACTGGCGCGGTATAGAGGGTTTCGGCGTCGCCGCTCTGGACGATCCTTCCTTGATTCATCAGGAAAATCCGATCGGACATGGTCAGCGCTTCTTCCTGATCATGGGTGACGAAGATCGTGGTCAGGCCAAGTTCACGCTGAATCTGGCGAATCTGCTCGCGCAGGTGTTTGCGAATCCGCGCGTCGAGGGCCGACAGCGGCTCGTCCAGCAGCAACAGGCGCGGGCGTGTCACCAGCGAACGGGCAAGGGCAACACGTTGGCATTGACCACCGGAAAGCTGATGCGGGTAGCGGCTGGCGAAGTCGTGCAGTTCAACCAGTTTCAACACTTCAGAGACGCGTTTGTGGCTGTCATCGGCGTTGACCTTTTGCATGCGCAGGCCGAAGGCGACGTTCTGTTCGACGGTCATGTTGGGGAATAGCGCGTAACTCTGAAAGACCATGCCGATCCCGCGTTTCTGCGGACTCAACGGCACGATGTCGACGCCGTCGAGGAGGATCTGGCCGCCATCCACCGGGGTCAGCCCGGCAATGCACCTCAGCAGAGTCGACTTGCCGCACCCGGACGGGCCGAGCAGGGTGACAAACTCGCCTTTGTTGATTTCGCAATCAATGTCGCTGAACACCGTGGTGCCGGCATAACTCTTCTGCAGGTGTTGGACGCTGACGTAGCTCATTCGCTTTTGTCCTTGTTCAAGATGTTGGCGATCCAGGTCAGGACCAGCACGAAAAAGAAGTAGGAAATGACCAGCGCACTGGTGAAGTGACCGCTGCTGTTGCGCATGTTGTTCAGATAAACCTGCAGGGTTTCGTAGCGCGTGCCGACCAGAATATTGGCGAATACGAACTCACCGAAGAGGAACGAGAACGACAGCAGCAGCGCCACCATCAGCCCCTTGCGCAGGTTCGGCAATACCACCAGAAACGCCGCTTGAAAGGTGCTCGCGCCGAGCAATTGCGCAGCATCCATCAGGTCGCGCAGATTGATCGCTTGCAGGTTATTGGTGATCGCGCGGTACATGAACGGCAGCGCGACGGTGAAGTAGCAGCCGATCAGAATCCACGGCGTGCCGACCATCGCCATCGGCCCGGAACCGTAGAGCTGCAACAGCCCCACCGAGGACACCACCGGCGGTACCGCGAAGGGCAGCAGGATCAGGATATTCATCAGTGCATCGAGTTTCGGAAAGTAGTAATGCACGACGAACAGCAGCGGCAGGATGAGCACGACAGACAGCACCAGGGCGCCGACACAGACGATCAGCGACTGACCGAATGCGTGCAGAAAGCGCGGATCGCTCCACAGCTGGATGTACCACTTGAAGGTAAAGCCACTGGGCAGAATCGTTGCCGACCAACTGCTGGCGATCGAATAGACCAGCGTGCCCAGCAGTGGCAGCAACAGGATCGCGAACAGCAGATAGACCACGACGCGGTGGTAGAGGCCGGCCGGGCCGGATTCAGCGCGAGACATGGTAGCTCCTCTTCAACAGCAATTGATGCACAACGGTGACGATGGTCATCAACGCTACGAGTACCACGGCCAATGCGCTGGCCAGGTTGGGGTCGAGGGAAATGTCGCCGGAAACCATGGCCGCGATACGAATCGGCAGAACGTTGAAATTGCCGGTGGTCAGCGCGTAAACCGTGGCGTAGGCACCGAGGGCGTTGGCCAGCAGGATCACGAAAGTGCCGAGTAGCGCCGGGGTCAACACCGGTAGACCGATGTGCCGCCAGAACTGCCAGCCATTGGCGCCGAGCAACGCGGCGGACTCGCGCCAGTCTTCACGCAGGGCGTCGAAGGCCGGGTAAAGCAGCAGCACGCCGAGGGGAATCTGGAAATAGGTGTAAAGGATGATCAGACCGGTTTTCGAATACAGGTTGAAATCCTGAATGATCCCCGACTGCTTCAACATGATCGTGATGCTGCCGTTGAAACCGAGCAGGATGATGAAGGCGAATGCCAGCGGCACGCCGGCGAAGTTGCTGGTCATGTTGGCGAAGGCATTGACGAAGTTGCGCAGTTTCGTGTCGACCCGGTGCAGAGAGTACGCACCGAGTACGGCGATCAGGATGCCGAACACACTCGACCAGAAACTGATCTCAAGGCTGTACTGGATCGCCTGCCGGTAGAATTTCGATCCGAAGATTTTGCTGAAGTTGGCCAGGCCCCAACCGGATTCTTCCGATTGCAGGCTGTTGATCATCACCCAGACCAGTGGGGCGATTTCGAAGACGATGAAGAACAGCGCGAATGGCACCAGACACAGCGCCGCCAGCCATTTGCCGCGAATCGTGGAATTCACTTGAACAACTCCCGGCATACAGGTTTGTCGTGGGGCACGCCGAGCAGTTCGCAGACCGTGCCGCAGAGCTCGGTCTGTTTTGGTGTGGCGTCCGGGTTCAGGCTGAACGCATCGCCGAGGACGAACAGCGGTACCTGACGCTCTTCCGCCAGCAGGCCGTTGTGCGAGCGATCGTTGTTCATGCCGTGGTCGGCTGTTACCAGTATTTGGTAACCAGCGTCGAGCCAGCTCTGCAGATAGTCGGCGAGAATGATGTCCGCCGAGCGCGCGCTGTTGCGATATTGCGAACTGTCCAGGCCGTGCTTGTGCCCGGCGTCGTCGATATTCATCGGGTGGATCAGGAGAAAGTTCGGTGCATGACGCAGGCGTAGACTCTCGGCGTCGGCAAACAGGTGCGAGTCCGGGTAATGGTCGTTCCAGTAGAAATGCCCGTGCTGGATCGGCAACGCCGGATCGTTGGTGTGGCGGTCGCGCGCAGCCACGAACGGTGAGCGGTTATACAATTCGCTGACCCAGTGATATGCCGCAGCGGCGGTTTTCAGACCGGCATCGCGGGCGTAGTGATAAATGCTGCGCTGGTTGGACAAGCGCGACACGTTGTTATGGACGATGCCGCTATTGATCGGCGAAACGCCGGTGAGAATGCATTCGTAAAGCGGTCGGGACAGCGCCGGCAGTTCGCACTCCAGTTGATAGAGCGCCGCGCGTCCTGCGCCAACATAAGCCTGCAGATGCCCCAAGGCGTGACGCGCAACCTCGTAGTTGAGGCCGTCGAGCACGACAAGGATGACGTTGTGCTTCATAGGGGCAAGAACTCCGAAAACAAATCTGGAACCAATCTGTGTAGGAGCTGCCGGAGGCTGCGATCTTTTGATGTTGCTTTTAAAGGGCAAGATCAAAAGATCGCAGCCTCCGGCAGCTCCTACAGATGAACGATTACTTCATTTCGACAATGACTTCTTCGTTCCACTGCTGCGGCAGGGCTTTGGAAGTTTTTTCCCAGGCGTCGGCATCCTTGACCGGCGTGACCTTCTTGTACTGCTCGTTCGGCAGCAGCTGGGCTTTCACGTCTTCCGGCAGTTGCAGGTGTTCGGCGCGGATCGGCCGAGCGTTGCCGCGGGCGAGGTTGGTCTGGCCTGCGTCGCTGAAGATGTATTCGCGGGCCAGCTTGGCGGCGTTGGGGTTTTTCGCGTACTTGTTGATGATCGTGGTGTAGCCGGAAATCACCGAACCGTCGGACGGGATCAGCACCACGTAGTCATCCGGGTTGGCCATCTTGGCCTTGTAGCTCAGGCCGTTGAAATCCCAGACCACGCCGACTTCGATCTCGCCTTTTTCCATGGTGGCGATGGTCGGGTTGGCCATCGACAGGCGCCCCTGTTTGGCGAGGTCGGCGAACAGCAGCAGGGCAGGTTTGATGTTCTTCTCGTCACCGCCGTTGGCCAATGCCGCAGCGAGGACACCGTTGGCGGCCTGGGCGGCGGTGCTTACGTCGCCGATGGAAACCTTGTACTTGCCGGTTTTCAGGTCAGCCCATTTGGTCGGCACGTCGGAGCCGTTCAGCAGCTTCTTGTTAACGATGAAGGCGATGGTGCCGGTGTAGGCCAGTGCCCAGTTGCCGTCCTTGTCTTTGGCCCAGTCCGGAACCTGATCCCAGGTGCTTGGCTTGTACGGTTGCACCACGCCTTGCTTGACCGCGATCGGGCCGAAGGCGGCACCGACGTCGCCGATGTCGGCGGTGGCGTTGTCTTTTTCGGCGGCGAACTTGGCGATTTCCTGGGCCGAGCTCATGTCGGTGTCGATGTGCTTCAAGCCGTAATTCGCAGCCAGGTCATCCCAAGTGCCTTTCCAGTTGGCCCAGTTGTCGGGCATGCCGACACTGTTCACGGCACCTTCCGCTCTTGCCGCGGCTTCGAGGGTTTTCAGATCGGTGTCGGCCGCCATCGCGGCGGTGCACATAGCAATGGTCGAGCCTAACAGTGTTGCCAGGAAAAGCTGTTTCATTCCGAAGCTCCTTGGTGGTGTTCAACGCTGCGATTGGATTGTGTTGGTCTAGGTCAGCAATACCTGAGCCAATTTAGTCAGGCTGGATGACACTTTGATGTCTAAGGCCTTATGGCAGGTCTTTTTTCTGCCCGGGATCGGCAGCTGCCAAACAAGCGTAGACCATGACGCGGGCCCGGCAGACAAAGGACTTGGCCGATGTATTGCAAGCCATGAACGCGACCGCTGGGTAGTTTTGTCATCTGTCGGTCATCTGCACTGCCTAGGCTTGCAACATGCGAAGGCGCTTCGAGCGGCGTTCGAATTTGCCCCGAAACAGTGCTGGTCTAGTCCAGATAGGTAACGTTGATGCGCGATGAGGCAACCAAAGCGGTGACAGCGATTGGCCAGGTGCTGCAGGAGCAGATCGATCATGCGTTGCTGGTGGCCGGGAGCAAATTGCCGGCCGAACGCAAGCTCAGCGAATTGTTCGGCACCACACGGATCACCGTGCGTGAGGCGTTGTTGCAACTTGAGGCGCAGGGGCAGATTTATCGTGAGGAGCGGCGCGGCTGGTTCGTGTCGCCGCCGCGTCTGGCTTACAACCTCATGCAGCGCAGTCACTTCCACGCCATGGTCAGTGCGCAGGGGCGTGAGCCGTCGACCGAGGTGATTTCAGCGCGGTTGCAGCCGGCTTCGGCGGCGGTGTGTGCGTGGTTGCAGTTGCCGGCGCTGTCGAGCGTGATTCAGATTTGCCGCTCGCGGCGGATTGACGGGCGCCTGGTGTTGTATGTGGAGCACTATTTGAATCCGCAGTTTTTTCCGGGGATTCTCGAGTTTGATTTGAATCAGTCGATCACTGAGTTGTATGCGCGGCATTACGATTTGCACTACGGGCGGGTGCGCTTCGAGATTGTGCCGACGGCGTTGTCGGTGGATGCGGCAGCGGCGTTACGGGTGTCGGTGGGGAGCCCGGGGTTGCGGATTGCGCGGGTCAATTATGATCAGCATGGGCGGTTGATTGATTGTGATCTGGAGTTCTGGCGCCATGATGCGATTCACGTAGGGGTTGATGTGGTCTGATCTTCTGGTCGCTGCGCTCCCACGCCCCGATCAATCCCTGCGCTCAGCCTGCCGACGGGCTCCAGGACCAAAAGCGGAACTCGAGCTTGCGCTCATCGAATGTGAGAGCTGCCGAAGGCTCGGGCCGCGATCGGACGATCTGTTGATTTTGATTTCGCTGTTCTGTGGGAGCGAGCCTGCTCGCGAAAGCGCTCCCACAGTCACCCCCTATCTACTTGCCCACCCCCGCATTTCCATACAAATAATCCGTCGCCAGCGAAGCCAGTGTCCTCACCCCAACCACCAATGCCGACTCATCCACAAAGAAACCTGGATTGTGATTCGGCGCAGCCTTGCTCATGTCTTGATCCCTGGGGGTCACACCGAGAAACACAAACAGTCCCGGCGCCTCTTTGGCGAAGAACGAGAAATCTTCCGCCCCACCCACCAGCGGTCCCTGCACCACGTCATCCTTGGCCGCCCATTTCAATGTCGGCAGCATTTTCTCGGTCAGTGCCGGGTTGTTGATCGTCGGGTCATATTTTTCGATGATGGTGACGTCGGCTTTAGCGCCACCGCTTTCGGCGATTTTCTCGATGGTCTGGCGCACGTCGTTGTGCAGTTTCTGGCGGATGCCGTAGTCGTAGGAACGGATGGTCCCGGTCATGTCGAGTGATTCGGGGATGATGTTGTAGCGCGTGCCGCCGTTGATGGTGCCGATGCTGACCACCGACGGATACGAGGAAATGTCGGTGCGGCGACTGACCACGGTCTGCAGGCCGACGATGGTTTGCGCACCGACGGTGATCGGGTCAATGCCGTCCCAGGGACGGCCGGCGTGGGTTTGTTTGCCGTGAATCTTGATGCGCAGGTCGTCGGAGCTGGCCAGGGTCGGGCCGGGGCGGTAGGCGATCTGGCCGGCGGGGACGCCGGCCCAGACATGGAGGCCGAATACCGCATCGGGTTTCGGCGATTGCATCACGCCTTCTTCGACCATCATTTTTGCGCCCCAGGTGTTTTTGCCGTCGGGAATGAAGTCGCTCGGGCCTTCTTCAGCAGGCTGAAAGTAGAACACCACGGTGCCGGGCAGGGTGTCGCGCATGCCCGTCAGGATCTTTGCCGCGCTGAGCAGGATTGCGGTGTGGGCGTCGTGGCCGCAGGCGTGCATGACGTCGACTTCCTTGTCGAGATACATGCCTTTGGCTTTCGAAGCGAACGGCAAGTCGGAGACTTCCTTGACCGGCAGCGCGTCCATGTCGGCCCGCAGCGCCACGGTCGGACCGGGCAGCGCGCCTTTGAGAACCGCGACCACGCCGGTGCGGGCGACGCCGGTTTTCACTTCAAGACCCATGGCTTGCAGCTGTTTGGCGACCAGTTCAGAGGTGCGTTTCTCAGTGTTGCCGAGTTCTGGATGGGCGTGGAGATCGCGGCGGGTTTCCAGCAGTTGCGGTTCGAGCTTCTGCGCCTGCTCGGCGATTCGCGCGCGGGCGCTGTCCATTGTCGCGGCGCCGGCGTGGCTGGCGACCAGGGTGAGCAAAAGGGTCTGGGCAATACGCGTCAGTTGCATGGGCTTCTCCTTGATTATTGTTGTTGGGTTCCTTGCCTGTGACAAAGGCTTTGCACGCAAGTGCGATCGGGTCCGGAAAGCGCTATGCGCTCCGATAGATTTACGTTTGAGCATAAGTTATCAGCGAAAACTCCTACCGCTTTATCAGTTCCGTCCGGCGTGACAGATAAAACGCGGGCGATAACCATGTACCGCACCGCACAACATCTATGTCCATAAATTCCTCCAGGTGCTGGTCACGTTATTGGCTGTTTGAGGGTAACGGGTCAGTGCGACAAAACTAATGTCCATGGAGGATTTATAAATGCAGCGTAATGGAATAACGCTTCCGCCGATTGTTGTGCGTCCGGATAAACAAGACGAATATTTACATTATTTGGGTGCAGGAGACGGCTCGGGGCCAGGCATTAATTTTGCGCCGTTGGGTGAAATACTCGATATGGAAAGTATCTACAAAGATACTTCCAGAAAAATTGCTCAAGTCATCGAACATGAACTGGCAGAAGTACGGGCAGCAGGCGATCAAAGTGTATTGCCTCCTTTGGATGCGCTGGCGCGGGAGATGCGATTCAGGGATTCCCTGATCGCCAGAAAGTTTGGTGCGCTTCTTGTGGCCAAGGACGTGGCCATCGAACGTTTCGGCCACGCCCAGGTTGAAACCTTTTTCAACGGAGGTCGTTTACCGCAAGTCAATCGACGAAGCGGCAGCGTCAGCGTACGGCAGGCCTATAGCGCCTTGTTCAACGCCAAGTTAATGGTTGAAGGCATTGGCGTTTTGAACAGCCAGTCGGCCACGGTCAAGGGCATGATTGCCGTGGTGCAAGCGCAGGAAGCCGAGCGGATCGCTCAGGAGCAGGCGAGGTTGGCGGCGGAACACGCCCGGCAGGTTGCACAGGAACAGGCCCGCGTCGCTCAGGAGCAAGCGCGGCGGCTGGCCGAGGAGCTGGCGCGGCAGGCCGCCGCCAATGAACTCAGGCGGCTCGAAGAAGAGCAGGCCCGCTTGGCCGCTGAGGCGTTGGAGCGCAAGCGTGCCGAGGAACAGGCGGCGCTTGAGGCGGAAGCCGAAGCACGCAGGCTTGCTGAGGAAAAGCGCCGGCAGGACTCCTCCGGTGGGCACAGCAGCCTTTTGCGCTTTCAGGGCAATATCAGCCACGCCCAAGTGGTATTTGCGACGTCCGCTGGTGCGGTCGCGATCGCCGACAACCTGATGGCGGGTTTTGCCGCTTCGATTCGCTCGGCGGTGGCCGGTTTATCGGGGCTGGCTGCCGGCACGGCGTCCGGTCTGATGGTGGGGGTGAGTTCGTTTGTCTACTCGCCGGTGTTGGGTAATGGGGAATTGCCTGAACGCTTTCTGCTCAGCCTTCCACTGGCAGATCTGCTGCCCGGTCAACTGCCTGATCTGGACAGGCTGGCAAGCGAAAGAGCACGACTGAATCTGCCGGTACGTTTGAGCGCCCGGCCGCTGACGGGATCTCTCGCCGAACTGCTTGTCGTTCCGGTAGCGGGGACAAAACTGCCTTCCGGCGTCCGCGTGGTTGCAGCTGGTTTCAATGCAGGAAACAACACTTACAGCGCGACCCTCACTGACATCCCGCCGACAACCGCGGTCTGGACGCCCTCTGTAACGCCGGCAGACAGTTCAACGCTGTTCCCCATCGCGAATCCGGCCCCACCGCGATATACCGGCGGCAACCTCGTGCCGATTGAAGGACGGATCGACGCTCACCCAGGGCGGGGCAACATTCGTTTCGACGACTTCATTCTGGTCTTCCCACTGGAATCGGGTCTGCCACCGCAGTACGTCATGTTCCGGGATCGACGCAATGATCCAGGGGTGGCCAGTGGTCATGGAGCGCCGGTTGACGGTGGATGGCTGGAAGCGGCTACGCAAGGTGAGGGGGCGGCAATTCCCTCAAATATTGCAGATCAACTGCGAGGCAAGAATTTCAAGGATTTCAGGGCGTTCAGGGAGACTTTCTGGAAGGCGGTGAGCGCTGACGTTGAGCTGGCGATGTGGTTTGATCCAAATAGTCTCAGTGCAATGAGCAAAGGGCGGTCAGCGTTTGTGAGAGCGGGTGAGCGAGTCGGTAAACGAGTGAAATTTGAGCTGCGCCACGTCTCATCGTTATCGGACGGTGGGCAGCTGTACGATATTGATAACCTGCGTTTGCTAACTCCGAAGCAGCATTTGGCAGTTCATAAGGGAGTCGAGTAATGAAAAAGTTAATGATTAGTGATATGTCCGAAGAGCAGTTTTTGCATTTTGTACAAAAGATATGTCAATCGGATTACGCGACTGAAAAGGGGCATACCTCAGCTGTTATGGAGTTTGAACGACTGAGCGAGCATCCAGCCCGTTCCGATTTAATCTACTACCCAGAATCGGGAAAAAGCGGTCCGGAAAATATTGTGGCGGAAGTAAAAAGGTGGCGGGCCGCCGAAGGAAAACCTGGTTTCAAAGCCGGATAAAACTAGCCCCCTATTGGTATTGCCTGCCAATAGGGGGCCATCTCAGTTCAGCCTTCCTTTTTCATCTCAACCCCAGGCGTAATCACCTGCACACTCATCCGCGGTGTCGCCAGATCCAGTCCCGCCTCATCCAGTTGCCGCTTCAACGCCAAGTTGAACGCCCGGGAAACCTCCCACTGCTTGATCGGCGCAGTCTTGAACCGTGCGCGCAGAATCGCGCTGCCGGACTCGAAACTCTCGACACCCTGAATCTCCAGTGGCGACCAGATGTTGCGGCGTTGCAACGGGTCGCTGCGCATCTTTTGGCCGACGTCGCGCATCAGTTTGATCGCGTCGTCGATTTCCATGTTGTACGGCACGGCGACACGGAAGATGGCGTAGCCGAATTCCCGCGAGTAGTTCTTGATGCTTTTGATTTCGCTGAACGGGATGGTATGGACGATGCCGTCGATGTCGCGCAGGCGCACGGTACGGATGGTCAGGCCTTCGACGGTGCCGAGGTGGCCGCCGACGTCGACGTAGTCATCAATGGCCAGCGAGTCTTCGATGATGATGAAGAGGCCGGTGATCAAGTCGGCGACCAGTGACTGCGCACCGAAGCCGATGGCCAGACCGATCACACCGGCACCGGCCAGCAGCGGCGTGACGTTCATGCCCATGTTCGCCAACGCGACGATCAGCGCGATGATGAAAATCGCCACGAACAGCACGTTGCGGATCAGCGGCATCATCGTCTGCGCCCGTGCATTCGCCAGACCTTTGCGCGAGCGGGTGAGGGCGTGGTGCACGGCGGTGTCGGCGAGGATCCAGATCAGCCAGGAGAAAATCAGCGTGCCGATCAGGCTGAACAGTTTGACGCTGATGTCGTGGCCATCACCTTCGGCGAACGCGATCAGCGAATGGCCCCACACGCGCAGGCCCAGTTCGATAAAGATCAGCCACACCAGCAAATGCGTCAGGGTGTAGAAGAAGTTTTTCAGTCGCTCCGAGTACAGCGCATGGCGTTTCGGCCCGCGTTGCGGTTTCAGCGAATGGCGGCGCACGAGGCCGTTGATGACCATGCACAACACCAGCAGAACCGTGCAGATCAGCGACTGCCGCAGCGCCGTGCTGGTGTCGCCAGCGGAGACGAAAGTGGCAAACAGTGAGATGCCGACCAGCACCAGCGCCGGCACGTACCAGAAGGTGCCGAGGATTTCGATGGTGTCGCTGAGGGCGCGGCGGGTCAGGCGCCGCGACAGTGGTTGATTGCGGATCAGGTGCGCAATCGGCCGGCGGAAACGCAGGATGAACAGGCCGGTCGACAGCGCGGCGAGCACATTGGCGGTGGTCGCTGCGGTGTGCGCCAGATGTACGCCCAAGCTCTCGACCAAGCGCGGATCGCTCAGCGCTTCACCAAACGCGGCAAAGCTGCCGATCAGCCACAGCGGCCGGAACGCCTGATGGCGCAGGATATACAGCGCGCGATGGCGGTGCGGGCCGTCGAGCAGGGAGAAGGCAATCACACAGATCGCCGAGAAACAGGTACCCACCACCAACGCATAAGCCAGCACCATCGCCAGACTTTTGCCCAGCGAGGACGGCAGCACGTAGCTCATGTACACCGTCATCACCAACGCGATCAGCCACGGCCCGAGCTTGCGCAAAGCGAAGCGCAACATGTCGAGGGCCTTGGGGTGTTGCGGCAGTTCTTCGGTCAGGCCAAAGCGCAGACGCACACGGTGGCCAAGCCAGATCAGCGCGGCGGCGAGCAGGCTCCAGAGCATCAGGATAACGGCGAAGCCGAAAATGATGGGCAGCCATTCATTGGCCGGCAGCAGCTTGCTGGTCAGCTCGTCCTTGGCCAGGTCGAATTCGTTGGACCAGCGGGTGATCGGGCTGTCGGCGCCGGAAAACTGTTTTTCGAAGTTGGCGAGGGTGCCGCCGATCAGGCCCAGCACGCCTTCTTCCGGCGTGGCCTGGGCTTGCTTCGTGGCGTCGCGCAGCTTCTTCAGATCGCTGAGCAACTGCGCGCGTTGCTTGTCGTTTTCCAGCGACTTGATCACCTCGTCGAGCGACTGGCCGAGGGGTTCCTGGGCTTCAGCTTGCGGTTTGGAGGTGTTGAGCAGGCCGGGCAAACCGACCGCATGCGCGGGCCCCAGCGGCAGCAGCGTCATCAGGCAGACAAGCAGCAGGCTGGGCAAAGCAAAAAGGCGAGCAAACACCAGGAGACAACCTCGGGATTGGCGGATGCGCTGGAGTGTACGAGGCCCTCTGGCGCAATGCGAGCCGGGCGCGGTCATTCGTTGAGCTTGGCGAGGATCTTGTAGACCACCGTGGCGAGGATCATCAGCATGCCGACCCACATGGCGAACACCCCGGCATTTTTGTCACGGAAGTTGAAGCCTATGGCCAGCAGGATCATCCCGCTGAGGATGGGAATGAGCATGGCATGGAAGGAGGACATCGAGATCATGGAGACTGCCTTGTCTGGGTGGGATCATTTGAGTCTAGGCGGGTTTGCACGTGTAGGAGCTGCCGCAGGCTGCGATCTTTTGATCTTCAAAGCAAAATCAAAAAACCGCAGCCTTGCGCAGCTCCTGCATCAATCAGCGCCGCTGATTAAGGCAATTCACGACTGGCATAGAACGCGCTGAGCACTTTGACCAGATGCGCCAGGTCATGGCTGCCGCACAGCTCGCGGATCGAATGCATGGCGAAAGTCGGCAGGCCGATGTCGACGGTGCGCACGCCCAGGTGACTGGCGGTGATCGGGCCGATCGTCGAGCCGCAGCCCATGTCGCTGCGCACCACGAAGCTTTGCACCGGCACTTCTTCGGCCATGCACAGGTGGCGGAAGAAACCGGCGGTTTCGCTGTTGGTGGCATAGCGCTGGTTGCTGTTGACCTTGATCACCGGCCCGGCATTGAGTTTCGGGCCGTGGTTGGCGTCGTGCTTTTCGGCATAGTTGGGATGCACGCCGTGGGCGTTGTCGGCCGACACCAGTAGGGATTTCTGGATGGTGCGCACGAACTCGTCGCCTTCCGGCAGCAGGCGGCGCAGGGTCTGTTCGAGCATCGGGCCGTCGGCACCGCACGCCGAGCAGGAGCCGACTTCTTCGTGGTCGTTACACACCAGCACGCAGGTTTCGTCGGTCTCGGCGGTGAGCAACGCCTGCAGGCCGGCGTAGCAGGACAGCAGGTTATCCAGCCGCGCACCAGCGATGAAGTCGCCGTTAAGACCGATGACTGCAGCGCTTTGCGTGTCGTAGAAACTCAGCTCGTAATCCAGCACCACGTCGGCGTTCAGACCGTGTTCGCGGGCCAGTTGATCAGTGAGCACGGCGCGGAAATCGACGCGCTCGTCACCGGCGAACTGGGCGAGGACCGGCGGCAGTTCGGTCTGCGCGTTGATCGCCCAGCCCTGGTTGGCTTCGCGGTTGAGATGGATGGCCAGGTTGGGAATGATCGCAATCGGTGCCTTGAAGTCGATCAACTGGCTTTCGACCTTGCCGTCACGGCGGAAGGTCACGCGGCCGGCCAGCGACAGATCGCGGTCGAACCACGGCGCCAGCAGTGCGCCGCCGTAGACTTCGACGCCCAACTGCCAGAAGCCCTGACGCTGCAGTTCCGGTTGCGGCTTGACCCGCAGGCATGGGCTGTCGGTGTGGGCGCCGACCAGACGAATACCGTCGTGCAGTGGCGAGTTGCGGCCCATTTTGATCGCGACGATCGAGGAATCGTTACGGGTGACGTAATAGCGGCCGTTGGCCTCGGTGGACCATGGCTCGCGCTCGTCGAGGCGCACATAACCGGCGGCCTCCAGACGCTGAACGAGGCTGGCGGTGGCGTGAAACGGGGTAGGGGAGGCCTTGAGAAAGTCGATCAGGCCCTGGTTCAACTCTGCGCGCATAAGAAACTCCAGACAGCAATGGGCGGCAGTTTAACGCATCACTCAGCTGCATTGGGCAAGTGGTTTGCGCACGTATTGTCAGGCCTGATGACCGATGCGCTTGCGCAGATAGGCCAGGATGGCCTTCTGATCAGCCTTCCTCGCAGGTTTCGGCAGATGTTTTGGCCAACCCTTGTCAGTGCCGAAGAAAGCTTGTTGCGCGACGCTGTCCCAGCGAAGGATTTCCCGCGAAGCCGATTCCCACCATTCATGCCGGCAGATTTCGTAATACGGATGTTCAGGTGCAGCACTGCCGAACAGCAACGCACGGCCGACTTTCTTCATGCCGCCGCGCTTTTTGCGCAACTTCCACTTGATGCGCAGGCGCTCCCAGGTCGAAGGGATCGGTTTGCTGCGCGGGACCTCGGTGCTCAGGTCTGGCAATTCGGGGTGAAAGGCCTCGCCGTAGCGGGCGAAGAAATGTTTCTGCATGGCGTGGAAGAAGTTTTTGTCGGCGAAGTAGTGATAGACGAATTTCTTCGCTTCCTGGATGGGCTGGTCGCGCATGGCAAATGACAGTGCAATCTGTTCGATCGTGTGGATGTCGAACGAATCCTGCGTCCACTCATCGATCAGTCGGATCGACGTTTCCAGCAGCGCTGCATCGCCATCGGTGACGCCGCACAAGCCGCTGTTGTACAGCTTGAAGCTGTTGGCAGGCGAGATGCCGTGGACTTGCAGGCAGCGCGCAAGTTTTTCGTAGTCCGTGCGCTTACAGACATAACTCCAATCGTATTCGAAGCGGTCCATCACGTAACGGCCGGGTGTGATCATGCTGAACAGTCGATGCGGCGAACCCAGAAACAGCGTGTCGGTGTCGACGAACAGGGTTTTTTCGGCGAGTGTCAGGCCCAGTGCAATGGCGCACGCTTTGCGGCGGTGGTGGTAGCCGTTCTCGCCCTGCCACTGGCTGAGGGTCTGCTCGCTCAGGGCGACGGTGTCGACCGGCCAGCCGGCGTAGTCCTGCGGGCGATCGGTCAGGATTCTGATGCGTACCGATTCACCCTGCTGCAGTTGCGCCAGGGCGGTGAGGATGCTGAATTTCGCCTCGCGCCGATAAACGTCTTTGTCGCCATAGATCAGGTAGAGCAACTGGTGCGGTACTTTTTCCATGGGGGGGAAGGCTTCGCGCATAAGCGGCTCCATACGGCGGGTGCGCGAGTTTACCGTATTGGTCGGCTGATTTGCAGGCCACACACTTGCGTCAAAGTGTTGCCGGGCGTGGCGTCAACCGATGATCAGTCTGCCGTTGAGGAAGACTTCGCGGCGCTGCTTGCGACCGATGTCTTCATGCTTGCTCGGCTGATAGACAGTTTCGAACTTGTCTCGAGACAAACCAGCCAGCGCACTGAGGTATTGATCGACCAAGCGATCGTAAGCGGCTTCGGTGATGAATTTGTAGATTTCCCGACGATAGAAGAAGCCCAGTTGAAAACCGAGCGTTTCACTCAGGTGCGCGGTCGGGCCTGCGAAGCAGTTTTCAAAATCAATGGCTTTTAGTGGCCCGTGCGTTTGCTCGGGCACCATGATGTTGCCCACCCAGAAATCCATGTGGGTGATGTTTTTACTGGCCAGCGAGCTGAGCAGTTGAAACGCATCGAGGATGAAAGCTTCGATATTTTCGGGGTTGCGCCTGATGCATTCGGCGCCATCAATATGGCCTTCGAGCAGGTGCGTCAGCAGGAAGAACTCTTCGGTCAGGCCAAGCCTGCTGCGGGTGTAGCCATAGCCCTTCAATGGCGGCATGTTCACGCCCCGGCGCTGAGCTTCGAGGGAATTCATCAGTTCTTCGAGCGGCCAGTCGAAGCGCCCGTTACGTTGCGGTTTGTTCAGGCTCACCCGCACTTTTGCCTTGAACGTGTCCAGTGGCTGGACCTTGGCGAAAAGTGGTGTTTCACAGGACGACAACGGTGCGCTGGCCCGGGTCAGTTTGCGCGCGCGACGTTTTTCTATCAGTTGTTCGAGGGCTTGGCGCGCCTGGGTGCTGGGGGTTTCGCTCAGGTGCAGGGTGGTGTTACCGAATGCGCACACGATCGGATATTCGGATTGGAGCGTTTTGCTGCAGAACACGGAAAAGGCCTCCTGCCTGATGTCGAAGTGCCATGATTTTATATTTGATTACAACTTTATGACAGTTCTTTACGTCAATCTATTGCCGGTGAACTTTTGACAGAACAAAAAAAGCCCTCCATCAGGAAGGCCTTTCAGAAGCAGGCGCGATTCAGAACGGCGCCGGGCACTCGAATCGCAGGCGCTCGCCGCTTTGCGGATGAGTGAAACTGAGCATGCTCGCGTGCAGACACAGGCGCGGCCAGGCCGCCAGAGCCTGCTCGTGGGCGTAGAGTCCGTCACCGAGCAGCGGATGGCCGATCGACAACAGGTGCACGCGCAATTGATGTGAGCGACCGGTGATCGGTGTCAGCTCGACCCGGCACCAGTCGCCGCACCGTTCCAGCACCTTCCAGAACGTCAGCGCATGTTTGCCGAATTCGTGATCGACTACATGGCGCGGCTTGGTCGGTGGGTCGTAGCGCAACGGCAGGTCGATGCTACCGCTGTCCAGTTCCGGCTGACCCCAGGCCAAAGCGGTGTAGGCCTTTTCGGTTTCGCGATCATGAAACTGCCGCGACAACTCACGATGGGTGTCGGCATCACGGGCCAGCAAAATGATGCCGGAGGTTTCCCAGTCCAGGCGATGGACGATGCGCGCTTCCGGGTAGCCGTTTTCCTGCAAACGGGTAATCAGGCAGTCCTTGTTGTCATCGGCGCGGCCGGGCACCGAGAGCAGCAGGGTCGGTTTGTCGACCACCAGTACGGCGGCGTCCTGATAGATGATGCGGATGTTGGACAGCGGCATTAAAACAGCCTCGTAACAAATGCCAACGGCGGTGCAGGACCATTCCACCGGGGAATGGCCCTGAACCGCCGTCGTACCTGCCGGATCGACTCAGCGGTCGGGCAGGGTGATGTTGAGTTCCAGAATCGAGCAACTGCCCTGGCTTTCCAGTGCAACGTGTACGTCATCGTTGCCGATATTGACGTACTTGCGGATCACGTCGACCAGTTCCTTCTGCAAGGCTGGCAGGTAATCCGGCGTGCTGCGCTGGCCGCGCTCATGCGCCACGATGATCTGTAGACGCTCTTTCGCTACCGAGGCGGTACTTGGCTTTTTGTTGGCACGAAAGAAGTCAAAAAGGTTCATTACCTACCTCCAAACAGGCGCTCGAAGAATCCCTTCTTCTCGACATCGAGGAATCGGTGGGCTTTTTCTTTGCCCAGCAGGCGGTCGACGGTATCGCTGTAAGCCTGACCGGCATCACTCTGGTCGTCGAGAATTACCGGCACGCCCTGGTTGGAAGCCTTGAGCACAGCCTGGGATTCCGGGATCACGCCGAGCAGGGTCACCGAAAGGATTTCCTTGACGTCTTCAACGCCAAGCATCTCGCCCTTTTCAACACGCTCCGGGTGGTAGCGGGTGATCAGCAGGTGTTCCTTGATCGGGTCTTCGCCACGTTCGGCGCGGCGCGATTTGCTCGCCAGCAGGCCGAGCATGCGGTCCGAGTCACGTACCGAGGAGACTTCCGGGTTGGTCACAACGATCGCTTCGTCAGCGAAGTACATGGCCAGGTGCGCACCTTTCTCGATGCCAGCCGGGGAATCGCAGACGACGAACTCGAATTGTTCCTTGAGCTCCATCAGGACCTTTTCCACGCCTTCGACGGTCAGCGCGTCTTTGTCGCGGGTCTGGCTGGCTGCCAGCACGTAGAGGTTTTCCAGGCGCTTGTCTTTGATCAGCGCCTGTTGCAGGTTGGCTTCGCCGTTCACGACGTTGACGAAGTCGTATACCACGCGGCGCTCGCAACCCATGATCAGGTCGAGGTTACGCAAGCCGACGTCGAAGTCGACGATCACTGTTTTGTGGCCGCGCAGTGCGAGACCGGTACCGATAGCGGCGCTGGTGGTGGTCTTACCCACACCACCCTTGCCGGATGTAACCACGAGAATCTTGGCCAAGGTGTTTCACCCCTAAGGAAGAAGGACTGTTCAGCCCCTGAAAAACATCTCCTGAAAACTACTGCAGTCGGACAGCCTTGGCTGGAATTTGGCTTTAGGCCTTTTTCCTACTTCGTTTGAGCCGTTTTCGCTACGTTTTAGAGATGCTTGGAAAATGCGGCAGTATCCGTTAAAGCCGAATGATGTTCAACACGTCGCCTGACAGGCTGACCTGGACGCCCGAGCCCCACATCGGATCGCGACGCAGATCTTCGGAAACCTTGTAATGACCGGCGATGGAGATCAGTTCAGCGCTCAATTGCTGACAGAAAATCCGTGCCTTGGTGTCACCTTTGACGCCGGCCAGTGCACGGCCACGCATCGGGCCGTATACATGGATGTTGCCATCGGCGAGAAGTTCCGCCCCCGGACTGACCGATGAGACCACGACCAGATCGCCACCCTGGGCGTATATCTGTTGGCCACCACGTACTGGCGTGGTGATTACGCGGGTCGGTTTAACGGTCGGCTCAGGCGGTTTTTCCGGCTTCTTTCTGACTTCCGCTTCCGGCGTCTCCAGCGGACGCTCGCGGGCGCCGGAGGGCGGCAGCACGGGGATGTCGATGGCGATGGCGGCGGCGATGTCTTCGATGCGGCTGGCGCGAATGGCCAGGGTGCGCAGGCCATGTTGACGGCAGACGCGCATCAGCCCCGGCAGGTCGACAGCGCCCTGGCTCGGCGGCAATTTGTCGAGCGCCAGAACCAGCGGTGCATTGCTGAAAAAATTTGGCGCCTGGGCGACTTTGGCGGCCAGTTGCCGATCGAGGCTTTCGAGGTCGTTACGGGCCAGTTCCAGCACAGTAATGGCCAGCATGCTGCCCTTGAGCTGGAATACGGGATCTTGGTCTAACGGGTCGGTTTGGCTCATGTCGGCATACAACGGCTTGTCACTAAAAGTGCCGAGACTTATAACGAGAACGCCCGCGAGCCGCAAGCCGGGTCGAACGATGTAGAATGCGCGGCCACTGTATTTACGGAAGCTTTAATGGATCGCCCGCGTTTTCGAAAAGCATTTCTTGCTCCGCGCTTCTGGCCGCTCTGGTGCGGTCTGGGGCTTTTATGGCTGATCGTGCAGTTGCCGTATCCGGCGCTGCTGACCATCGGTCGAGTTTTGGGTGCGTTGATGTATCGCCTCGCCAGCGACCGGCGAACCATCGCGCGGCGCAATCTGCAATTGTGCTTCCCGGAAAAATCCGCCGCCGAGCGCAAACGCCTGCTCAAGGAAAACTTCGCCTCCACCGGGATCGCTTTTTTTGAAATGGCGATGAGCTGGTGGTGGTCGCGCGAGCGTCTGGCGAAACTGGCCCACGTCGAAGGCCTTGAACATCTGCAGAAGGCCCAGCGCGAAGGCAAAGGCGTGATCCTCATGGCTGCGCATTTCACCACCCTGGAAATCGGCGCGGCGCTGCTTGGCCAGCAGCACACCATCGACGGCATGTACCGCGAACACAAAAACCCCTTGTTCGACTTCGTCCAGCGCCGTGGTCGCGAGCGGCACAATCTGGATTCGCTGGCGGTGGAGCGCGACGACGTTCGCGGCATGCTCAAGCTGCTGCGCTCGGGCCGGGCGATCTGGTATGCGCCGGATCAGGACTACGGCGCCAAGCAAAGCATCTTCGTGCCGCTGTTCGGCATTCAGGCCGCCACCGTCACCGCAACGACCAAGTTTGCTCGCCTGGGCAAGGCGCTGGTGGTGCCGTTTACTCAGGAACGTCTGGCCGACGGCAGCGGTTATCGCCTGGTGATTCATCCGCCGCTGGAGGATTTTCCCGGCGAGAGTGAAGAGGCCGATTGCATCCGCATCAATCAGTGGGTCGAGAGCGTCATGCGTGCCTGCCCCGAGCAATATCTGTGGGCGCATCGGCGTTTCAAGAGCCGCCCGCCGGGCGAGCCGAAGCTTTATCCCAAGCGCCGCTGATCCTGCCATTCTGCTAGGCCCCCTGGAGTGTTGCGATGAGTCCTGCTGAACCGGTTACAGGTTTGATTCTTTCCGGCGGCGGGGCTCGGGCGGCTTATCAGGTCGGGGTGCTGGCGGCGATTGCCGAGTTGCTGCCGGTAGGCGCGGACAATCCCTTTCCGGTGATCGTCGGCACCTCGGCCGGGGCGATCAATGCGGTCAGCCTGGCCAGCGGCGCCACGGACTTTCGCGCCGCCATCGAACGCCTGACCCAGTTCTGGCAGGGCTTTCGCAGCCACCGCGTGTTGCGCAGCGACTGGCCCGGCGTGATCCATCAAGCCAGCCGCTTCATCAGCCACAGCCTGCTCGGCCTCGGTCGGCAGATGCCGGTGGCGCTGCTCAACAGTTCGCCGCTGCGCGAACTGCTCGAGGAAAAACTGCACCTGCCCGGCATCGCCGAATCCATCGCGCGCAAGCAGTTGCACGCGGTGGCGGTGACCGCATTCGGCTACGAGTCGGGGCAAGCGGTCACGTTCTATCAGGGCGGCGGCACCATCGACGCCTGGCTGCGGCACCGCCGCATTGGCGTGCCGACGCAGTTGTCGGTCGATCACCTGCTGGCCAGTTCGGCGATTCCGCTGTTGTTCGCACCGGTGAAAATCGCTGAGGAATATTTCGGTGACGGCGCAGTGCGTCAGTCGGCGCCGATCAGTCCGGCACTGCACCTGGGCGCCAGTCGCGTGCTGGTGGTGGGCGTCAGCGGCAACCCGCGCGGCGTTGATCCGCAGCCGCCGCAGGAGCGCGCCTACAGCGGCCAGCAACCGACGCTGGCGCAGATCGGCGGGCACATGCTCAACAGCACGTTCATTGACAGCCTGGAGAGCGATATCGAGTTGCTGCAGCGTTTGAATCAGTTCAGTCATTTGCTTCCCGACGGCACACCAACGCGTGCACTGGGCGTGGCGCCTGTGGAGGTGCTAGTGATTGCGCCGAGTCAGCCGATCGATGAAATCGCCGCGCGGCATCGCCAGGAACTGCCAGCGGCGTTGCGCCTGTTTCTGCGCGGGCCCGGGGCGACGAAGACCAGTGGGGCGGGGGTGCTCAGTTATCTGCTGTTCGAGGCGGGGTATTGCAGCGAGTTGATCGAATTGGGGCGGCGGGATGCGTTGGCCAAGCGTGAGGAGCTTTGCCGGTTTCTGCGGATATCCCAAGCGGTGGCCCCGGCCTGAAATTGCGGTGAGCCTATTCGCGAGCAAGCTCGCTCCCACAGGGTTTTGCATTGAATGCAAAATTTGCAATCAACATAGAGCCACTGTGGGAGCGAGCTTGCTCGCGAAGGCGTCCTTGCGGACACCGCCGAATCAGAAGTGGAACTTGACCAGGAAGCTGGTGGTGCTCTGATCGGTCTTGAAGTACTGGCTGTCCTTGATCCCGTACTTGTCCGACCAGTAGTCATACTCGACACCGACATACAACTGCTTCTCGCCGAAATTCAGCGCCTTGCCCAAGTCATATTTGACCTGCGGGTTGAAGTGCAGGTTGGCGTGGTAGTCGCCCTTGGAGTTGGAGTCGTTGTCGACCACCCAGTCCATGAAGCCGTCAATGAGGATGTTCGATTTGCCCACTGGAATGGTGTAGGACCAGACCGGGGTGATCTGCCAGACATTGTCACCGGCGCGTGCGCCCTGGGTGTGACGCTGATAGAAGTTCAACTGGAAGTAGTCGAAGCCGGGAATCGCCAGGTCGAAGCCCGGACCGATCAGGTACGCCTCGGTATCGCCTTCACCGAACTCGTAGGTCATGGCCAGCAACACGTCGGTCACCGGGCCGAAGGCCAGTTTCTGATCGAAGATCTTGCCGAACGACAGGCGCGGGCTGAGCTCGCCGTAGTAGGTGTTGGAGCCGACGCCGCCGTCATCCTTGCCGTTGTAGAAGATCTTGTCGATGAACAGGAAGTTGTCCCCATATTTCCAGGCATCGGCGTGCTCGAAAGTCACGGTCTGCTGAATGCGCGGGTTGACCTGGAAGTCCTTGCCATACAGATAGGTCAGGCTGTTGTTCTGCCACTGCAGCAGGCCCTCGGCCATTGCCTGGCCGCCGGCGAACATCGATCCGGCCAGCATCAGGCTGGTGCACATACGTTTCATTCGGTTGCTCCCAAAGTAGGTGTTCCACGTTATTTTTTTTGAGATCGGCGCTCTGATGTGGCGCCTTTTTTCGTGCCGCAAATTTCATCCGATCGGTCAGCTTTGAATGCTCGTAGCAAAAGCTGCGCCAAGGCTTTCGAAAAACCAAAAAACGCCCGTTCGGCTGCTGAAAAACAGTCGACGAGCGTGTTTTCGGGAGGCCTCAGAACTGACCAGGGCCGGGATAAGTTGGCTTTTCGGTCAGAAATTAAATCCGGGCTTTTTTTTAGACCGAATTCGGAAGGCCGCGGAGAATACTGACTCCTCGGCTTGTGCTCAAGTGCTCCGCAACAGAGCACCGACGGCAGACATGGCGCACGGTTGCGGGCCATCTCAGAAGTGCACCTTCAACAACAGGCTCGCGGTGTTCTGGTTGGTGTCGAACGAGTGGGTGTTTTCGATGCCGTACTTGTTCTTCCAGTAGCTGTACTCGGTGCCGACGTACACCTGCCTCTGGCTCCAGCCCAAGGCTTTGCCCAGGTCGTATTTGATCTGCGGGTTGATGTGCAGGTTGGCGTGGTAGGTGCCGCGCGAGTTCTCATCATTGTCGACGACCCAGTCGAGGTAACCGTCGATCAGCACATCGGAATTGCCCAGCGGGAAGCTGTAGGACCAGGCGGGGGTGATCTGCCAGACGCCGTCGCCGGGGCGCGGGCCTTCCGTCTGGCGGCGATAGAAGTTCAGTGTGACGTAGTTGAAACCGGGCACTTTCAGATCGAAGCCGGGGCCGATCAGATACGCCTCGCTTTCGCCTTCACCGTACTCGTAGGTCATTGCCAGCAACACGTCCTTGATCGGGCCAAACTCGATCTTGCGGTCGAGGATCTTGCCGAACGACAGGCGCGGACTGAATTCGCCATAAAAGGTGTGCGGGCCTTTGTTGGCGTCTTCCTTGCCGTTGTAGAAGATCTTGTCGACAAACAGAAAGTTGTCGCCGTACTTCCACTTGTCGGCATGCTCGAAAGTGACCGTCTGCTGATACGACGGGTTGATCGCGAAATTCTTGCCGTACAGATAGCTGAGACTATTGGTCTGCCACAGCAGCAGATCGCCGGCCATGGCCTGACTCGCGGCCAGCAGGCCGCCACTCAACAGAACGCTGGTTTGCGTGCGGATCATCGGTTGCTCACTCTTGTTTTTATTGTTTGAGACAGGGGGTTGCATGTCACTTGTGGGAGCGAGCTTGCTCGCGAAAGCGGCGGGTCATTCAACAGTGATGGCGACTGACCGGGCCTCTTCGCGAGCAAGCTCGCTTCCACAGGTTGTGTGAAGATTTCAATCAGTGCGCATGGCAATCGTTGATCGCTGCACGCTCTTTGCCGCCGAGGATGTTGAACAACAGGTTCAGGGTCAGCGCGCTGAGAGTGGCCATGGCGATGCCGCTGTGCGTGATCGGGCTCATCCACATCGGCAGGTGAGCGAAAAACTCCGGACGCACCACCGGGATCAGACCCATGCCGATGCTCACCGCGACCAGCAACTGGTTGCGGCGGTCACCGATGTCGGCCTCCTGAAGGATCTTGATACCGGTCGCCGCAACCATGCCGAACATCGCAATCGCCGCACCACCGAGCACCGCCGGTGGAATCGACGCCACCAGAAACGCCGCTTTCGGCAACAGGCTGAGGACGATCAGCAGACCACCGGCGACGATGGTTACCGAACGGCAACGCACGCCGGTCATCTGCACCAGGCCGATGTTCTGCGCGAAGGAGGAATGGGTGAAGGTATTGAAGAAACCGGCAAAGAACGATGCGCCGGCATCACACAGCAAGCCGCGGCGCAGCATGCGCGGGCAGACTTCCTGACCGGTGATCTTGCCCAGCGCGAGAAACATCCCGGTCGACTCAACGAAGATGATCACCACCACCAGGCACATCGACAGAATCGGCGCGAGCTCGAACTTTGGCATGCCGAAATGCACCGGCGTGACGAACTGAATCCACGGCGCGCTGGCCATTCCACTGAGGTCGACCATGCCGATCACGCCGCACAGCACGTAGCCCAGGCACATGCCGATCAGCACGGAAATGTTCACCCAGAAACCGCGCATGAAGCGGTGAACGAGCAGGATGGTGGCCAGCACCAGCGCGGCGATGGCCAGATAGATCGGCGAGCCGAATTGCGCGGCGTCCACACCACCACCAGCCCAGTTCACGGCCACGGGGAAAAGCGATAAACCGATCGAGGTGATGACCGTGCCGGTCACCAGCGGCGGGAAGAAACGCACGACTTTGGACATGAAGGGTGCGATCAGCATGCCAAAGAAACCGGCGGCGATCGTCGCGCCGAAGATGCCTTGCAGGCCGATACCGGGCATGCCGGCCATGGCGACCATGCTGCCGACTGCGGCGAAACTGGCGCCCATCATCACCGGCATGCGAATGCCCATCGGGCCGATGCCCAGCGATTGCACGATGGTAGCGATGCCGGCGACCAGCAGGTCGGCGTTGATCAGGAAGGCGATTTCTTCACGACTCAGGCCAGCGGCCTGTCCGATGATCAGCGGCACCGCGATGGCGCCACCGTACATCAGCAGAACATGTTGCAGACCGACCAGGATCAGTTGCAAAAGGGGCAAACGCTGAATGGCGGGTGCGTCGGGGATGCGCGCTTTGGACAGCTCGGACATGCAACACCTCGGATCTTTTTTATTCTTGTGATTAACAGCTGCCGGGTTGCTTGCAGCTGTTTCTTTGCATCAGGCAGACCTGTGGGAGCGGGCTTGCTCGCGAAGGCGCCGTTTCACTCAACATCAATTTGTCTGATCGACCGCTTTCGCGAGCAGGCTCGCTCCCACAGGGTTTGACAGTGTCCTTGTGGAAGCGAGCCTGCTCGCGAAGCTTTTACTGCTTAGTTGGTCTGCGCTCCCTGGGCAATCCAGGCACCGATCAGGTCACGCTCCTGCTGGGTCATCTGAGTGATGTTGCCCAGTGGCATGATCTGCGTGGTGATGGCTTGCGCCTGAATGCGCGCAGCGTTCTGACGGATCTGCTCGGGGGTGTCGAGGATCACACCGGCAGGCGCTGCGCTGAACAACGGGCTGGTCGGCTTCGACGAATGACAAACCGTGCAACGCTCTTGAATCACGTGATGCACTTTGTCGAAGCCGGGACCGGCGTTGGAGGCTTGCGCCGGTGCTGAGGCAGGCTCGGCAGGTTGCGCCGCTTCAGCCGGTTTCGCGCCACCGCCCAGTGCCGTTTCCGGCAGCGGTTGGTACTCGATTTTCGCTGGAGCTTTCGCCACTTCAGGTGCGTTCGACATCGGCATCGGACCGGTGACGTAAGCCAGGCAGATCATGCCCACCGCTGCCACCGGCAGGGTCCAGGCAAACTTGTGGCTGTCGTGACGGGTATTGAAGTAGTGACGCACCAACACTGCCAACACCGCGATCCCGGCCAGGATCAACCAGTTGTACTGGCTGCCGTAGGTGCTCGGGAAGTGGTTGCTGATCATGATGAACAGCACCGGCAGGGTGAAGTAGTTGTTGTGTCGCGAACGCAGCAGGCCCTTGGCCGGCAGCGCCGGGTCCGGCGTACGGTTTTCAGCGATTGCTGCAACCAGTGCGCGCTGCGCCGGCATGATGATGCGGAACACGTTACCGACCATGATGGTGCCGATGATCGCGCCGACATGCAGGTACGCACCACGACCGCTGAACACTTTGCTGAAGCCATACGCCGCGCCGATGATCAGCACGAACAGGATGAAGCCCAGCAGAGCGGGGCGCTTGCCCAGTGCCGAGTCGCAGAGGAAGGAGTAGATGAACCAGCCGACGAACAGCGAGCCAAGACCGATGGCCACGCCTTCCGGACCGCTCAGGGTGCTGCCCGGTGCGAGCAGGTAAAGCGTCGGATTGGAATAGAACACCACGCACAGCAGCGCGATCCCCGACATCCAGGTGAAGTAGGCTTCCCACTTGAACCAGTGCAGGTTGTCCGGCATGGACGGAGGGGCCAGTTTGTATTTTTCCAGGTGGTAGATGCCGCCGCCGTGGATCGCCCACAGATCACCGGCCAGACCGGTTTTGGGGTTGACGCGGTTGAGGTTGTTCTCCAGCCAGACGAAGTAGAACGACGCGCCGATCCAGGCCACGCCAGTGATCATGTGAACCCAGCGCACGCTCAGGTTCAGCCATTCCAACAGATGTGCTTCCACAGTCTTTACCTCTCGCCTGTCACTCTTGTTGTCGAGTGATCAGACCTTCTCTTATTGGTGGGGGGCGAGGATCAAACGCTCATCCTCTTTGAAAAAATGCTCATCGCAGTTATTGCCTGTGCCACTGCGATCAACCACCAGGAAGTCATCCCGCTTTTCGATCGTCAGCACCGGGTGGTGCCAGACGCCGCGATGGTAATTGATGCCCTGCCTGCCGTTGGTGACGAAGGCGCGGACCAAGCCTGATACAGGTTCATCGCCAACTGGCGCGACCACGATCAGAAAGGGGTTGCCGAGCAGCGGAATGAAAGCCTGGCTGCCCAGCGGATGGCGTTCCAGCATGCAAACGGTCAGCGGCATGTCCTGCGCGTCGGCGCGGAAAATGCTGATGATCGCGTTGTCCTCAGGCTGTGCGGTTTCGACCGTCGCCAGTTTGTGGAAGCGCATGGTCGAACCGTTGTTGATCATGAAGTGATCGCTGCCGTCGGTTTCGATCACGTCACCGAAAGGGGCGAAGGCTTCTTTGGTCAGCGGTTCAATCGTCAGTGTGCGCATGCTGTTCTTCTTATCCAAAATTCTGTGTTGTTCAACTTGTCAATGCGTCTTGCGCGACCCCGTAGGAGCTGGCGAAGCCTGCGATCTTTTGACTTTGTTTTTAAGATCAAAAGATCGCAGCCTGCGGCAGCTCCTACAGACTCAGCATTACTTCGCGACCTTGCCGAGTACACGCAGGCGACTCACGCCACCATCCGGGAACACGTTGAGGCGGATGTGGGTGATCGGGCCGAGTGCCTTGATCTGCTCGACGAAGGTATGTTCGGCGTGCATTTCCAGCTTCTGGCTTGGCAGCAGTTCGCGCCAGAACAGCGACTGGGTTTCGATCTGGCTGTCGGTGCCGCCCTTGACGAACGCGCCCTGGATCGAGCAGGTGTCGGGGTAGTTGCCTTTGAAGTGCAGGGTGTCGACGACGATTTTTTCGATCTCGCCCGGATGACCCAGCGCGACGATGACCCAGTCATTGCCCGGCGTGCGACGGCGCGCGGTTTCCCAGCCGTCGCCCATGTTGATGCCACGGCCCGGGTTGAGGATGTTGCTCATGCGGCCGAAGTGTTCGTCGGAGCAGGCGAGGGCGCGTCCACCGTTCAGGGCTGCAGCCAGGTCGACCTGTTCGTTGTCGCCTACTGCCGACCAATCGCGGAACGGAACGCCGTACACACGCAGACGCGCAACGCCGCCGTCCGGGTAGATGTTGAAGCGCAGGTGGCTGAACGCTTTGTCGTTGCTGATTTCGTGGTAGTGGTGGCTGTTGCCCTGCAACTCGACGGCCGACAGCACTTCGGTCCACTGGGTGTTTTCATCCGGCTCGCCCGAGGCCAGGAAGCAGGCTTCCAGCGAGGCCGACGGCGGGTAGTTGCCGGTGAAGAATGAAGTGTCGATGTCCACGCCTTTGATCGAGCCCGGTACGCCGAGACGGATCACCGCGCTGTCGAAACCTTCGAAGCGCTTGCGGCGCGACTCCCAGCCGTCCATCCACTTGCCGTTGTCATCGAACACGCCCTCCTTCCATACGGCCGGGGTCGGCTGAAACAGACGATTGGCGTCTGCGAACCAGTCATCGGTGACCGAAATGATCTTGGTGCCCAGACGGGCATCGGCCAGGTTGACGTATTTTTCGAAAGGTACGGCGTAAGCTTTCATTCTTCTTGTCTGCCTTTGAATTAGTGGCTGGGGATGCTTGCAGGGCCCTGGGCGTTTACGCGTTCATTCACGCTCGGGCCAAGCTTGCTAAAGAGTCAGTAAACGGAACAGGGCAATCTTGTTGATCTCCGCCAGCGCGCATTTGAACTCGGCTTCCACCGAATTGTTGATGCGCGTTTCGAACGCCGCGAGGATCTGATGCCGGTTGCTGCCTTTTACCGCCATGATGAAGGGAAACTTGAACTTGGCTTTGTAGGCGTCGTTCAGCTCGGTGAAGCGCTGGAACTCTTCGGCCGTGCATTGGTGAATACCGGCGCCAGCCTGTTCGTTGGTGCTGGCTTCGGTCAGTTGGCCCTGGACGGCGGCTTTGCCGGCCAGGTCCGGGTGAGCGTTGATCAGGGCCAGCTGACTGGCGTGATCGGCGCTCAACAGGATATCGCTCATGCGTTGGTGCAGGGTTTCGATCTCGTCGATCGAAGCGTCCGCACCGAGGTCGTAGGCCTTTTCGGCCACCCATGGCGAGTGTTCGTAGATGTCGGCGAAGGCGTTGACGAAAGCGTCGCGGCTCAAGGTCGACGGTTGCAGGGTTTGAAAGCGGCTCATTTTGCAGTCCCTTGGTACGGGTGGGTTTCGTGCCAGTGACGCGCGATGTCGACGCGACGGCTGAACCACACCTGTTCATGACTTTTGGCGTATTCGATAAAGCGCTTGAGCGAAGCGAGGCGACCGGGGCGGCCGATCAGCCGGCAGTGCAGACCGATCGAGAGCATTTTCGGCGCTTCGGCACCTTCGGCGTAAAGCACGTCGAACGCGTCTTTGAGGTATTCGAAGAAATCGTCACCTTTGTTGAAACCCTGCACCTGGGTGAAGCGCATGTCGTTGGTGTCGAGGGTGTACGGAATCACCAGATGCGGCTTGCCGGTCGGGTTGTTCGGTTCCCAGTAGGGCAGGTCATCGTCGTAGGTGTCGCAGTCGTAGAGGAAACCGCCTTCTTCCATGACCAGGCGACGGGTGTTCGGCCCGGTGCGTCCGGTGTACCAGCCCAGCGGGCGCTCGCCGGTAAGTTCGGTGAGGATGCGGATCGCTTCGAGCATGTGCTCGCGTTCCTGCGCTTCATCCATGTACTGGTAGTCGATCCAGCGGTAGCCGTGGCTGCAGATTTCGTGACCGGCTTCGACCATCGCGCGGATCACATCCGGGTGACGCTGAGCGGCCATGGCCACGGCGAAAATGGTCAGCGGAATATCGAATTCCTTGAACAGTTTCAGAATGCGCCAGACGCCGGCACGGCTGCCATACTCGTAAAGCGATTCCATGCTCATGTTGCGCGCGCCTTGCAGCGGCTGCGCGGCGACCATTTCGGACAGGAAGGCTTCGGATTCCTTGTCGCCGTGGAGAATGTTGCGCTCGCCACCTTCTTCGTAATTGAGTACGAAGGACAGGGCGATCCGGGCATTGCCCGGCCAGTGTGGGTGAGGAGGGTTACTGCCGTAACCGATCAGGTCGCGTGGGTAGTCAGCGCTCACTGCAGTCTTCCTTCTTGTACGTTGACAGATTGGTGTGGCGGCCTGGCAGGCTGGCGTCACAGCGATGGGCTGATTGTATACAACTTTATTTGCATTTTGTAAGCCTGATTTTTCGCATTTCTCACCGACTGTCATCTTTTGCTGTTAACGGTTCAAGCCTGCAAGAAACCTGCCTGACCGGTCAGCTAATGAATGGAAGGTTCAATGTTCAGGCGCTTTGTCTGCCGATTGGCGATAAAAGCCCGGATGGCGGGGCCGAGGCGAAAAATGTCGTTTTTATTGTGTACAATTTTTTTCAAAAGTGTCTTAATCAGTCGCTCGCCGCAGTGTTTCGTGCTCCGAAACGGTGCGGTCTCCTTTCAACTGACTTCGGGAGGCGCGAAGTCTGACTGCTCCACGCAGGCAGGCGCGCAGAATCAATGGGACGTTTGACTACTCACGTTTTGGACGCTGCACACGGTTGCCCGGGCAGTTCGATCAAGGTCGAGCTGTACCGCGTCGAAGGATCGCACCTGGAATTGGTCGCCAGTGCGGTCACCAACAACGACGGCCGGGTCGATGCGCCGCTGCTGCAAGGCGATGACTATCGCACCGGGGTTTATCAGGTTCAGTTCCATGCAGGCGATTACTACCGCGCCCGCGGTGTCCAGTTGCCGGAGCCGGCGTTTCTGGATGTGGTGGTGCTGCGTTTCGGCATCTCTGCCGAGCAGGAGCACTACCACGTGCCCCTGCTGATTTCGCCTTACAGCTATTCCACGTATCGGGGCAGCTGACCCCAAGCAGCAGCCCCCACCGGGAAGCGACTGCGCATATAGCTTCTTTGGTCTTTCGCCCGCTCACACTGCGGGCTTTTTTTCGACTGGCCGCCCCTTCAGCTTCCCCTGACAATAAACAACGTTGTCTGCCCCAACGCGTCCGTTTGTACGCCACCGCGCAACCACACCGCTTTGCGTGTATCGCTGGCGTCGGCACGCCTGTGCTCCAGCCCGGCATCGTCGAGTGCGCTCGGCGGATAAACCTTCAGCGCGAATATCCGATCTATGCCGGCACGATGAAAGCGCAACTCATGCCTCGATTCCTCCGTTGCGGTGCGTTCGATGACATAGCCCTCAGCAGCCAGCACCTCGCTGAACAGTCGTTGCAAGCGGGTCGTCGAGGGCTGGCTGGCGAAGCGGTTCCAGTGTTGGGCGAATCGTCCGGGGTCAAGATCCAGGCGGCGCAGATGGTCTTGCTTGTTGGAGAGGGACAGGCCAGTTGTGGCGGGCTGGTTGTGTAACATCAGCAGCGGGTCGGCCAGCCCCACTGGCGGTGCCTGTTCCGCATCTCTACAGGACCAATAGCGCAGGACCTGATTCAGCACGGCCAATCCCGAGCCGGTGATGACTTCAGAGTGACTGGCCTGATTGAACAAGGCCCGGGCCAATGCGCTGACAGAACGGTCCGCAAGAGATTTGAACGTTGTGGCGATGTATCGGGTGATCGGCATTGCAAAGGGAGCGGGATCATCGAGCACCGTCCACTGATTGTTTCGGTTAACGACGAACTTCGGTTGCAGTGACGGGTGATCGCGCAGCATGGATTCGAAGGCTTCGTACAGGGCAGGTGAAAACAGCGGGTGTTGCAGGTATGCCAATGATGGTTGGGCATTCAGGTCCTGCTGCACGATCGGGTAGTGCTGGCCGTCTATTTCAATGTACTGCCCCAGCGTTGGGCGGCTGCTGCGGCCCCAGTTTCGCCAGAGTCCGAAACGCAGATTCGTCGCCTCAGGGTTGGCCGATAGCAGGCTGGCAGCCAGTGCTTCGCCGGGATCGGTGGGGACGGGGCCAGAATCATCGCGCGCCGCTTTGCGCCGCCACAGTCGTGTTCCCGGAACCGGTTCGAACAGCAGGGCGAAATCAGTGCGGCGCGTCGCCGAGCTTTGCTGATACTCGCCGGTGCTGTTCTTGCGCACCATGACCGTTCCTTGCGCCGTATCGACATACGTCTTGCGGTGCTTGTCATAGCGGATGCCGTCGAGGTTATCCAGGGGCGATGAGAGACGGGCTGCGTCAGCCGCTGCCAGGTAAATTGGCTGATCAATCTCCGTGTACTGATCTTCGCGCTGTGGATCTTGCGTCAACCAGTCCGGTATTTCGACGTTCCACAGCGGTTGCCGTTCTGCCTTGATCAGCACGGACGCTGGCAGCGTGGATGCGTCTGGTCCGCCGGCAGAATCAGCCTGTTCATTTGCATGGTGGCTGTTTTGCAGATCGAGACGAGGCCGTTCCGGTACGTCATTTATCGGATGCAGGGTTATCGGTGAAATATCAGCGGGAGTGACTCCCGCCCCGCGCTTGGGTGGTTTGTTCATGGATGCTCAACCCTCACGCACGATGAAAAGTGTCCGGGTGTCGGCTGACAGCCGTTGTACGCCGCCTACCAGATGAGCGACTTCAACCTGGCTCAGGTATTGATCAAGATGACGTTTGTTATCTGCGCCAAGCCCTGCGAGAAAATCCGGATCGGCGAAGTTGGAGCCGGGGGCGGTGTAGCGAGGGACTTGGTCACCACTGACCAACGGAAGTTTCAAGATGAATAACCCGGCAATACCTGGACGGTGGAAGACCAGAGCGTTTTCAACAAGCATATCTACCGGCGGCGCGACGCTGTAGCCGTTGTCTTGCAGAAGGTTGATGAACAGCGCACGCAGATTGAGTGCATTCGGCTGTGCGGTATAGGTGGCCCATTGTGCAGGGAATTCGCTCGGATCGAAGTCCAGACGCTGCAGCACACTGGAGTTGTAGTCTGGCAACGCCAGCAGTCCTGCGCCGGCCGTGCTGCCGGGCGCAGTGGACAGTTTCGGTAGCATCAGCAACGGTTCGGCAAGGCCGAATCCCGGTGCTACGTTATTCACCCTGTCGAGCCAATGGCGATACGTCAATGACACCACGGAAAGACCGTCGCCGTTTATGCCTGTGGGCAGAGAGGCGCGATCGAACACAGCACGGGCGAGGTTGCTGCTCGAACGCTCTGACAGGTGTCTGAATGCGGTGGCGACGTATTGGCTCGGGGACATTTCAAACGGCGGATAGCCATCCAGAACCTGCCAGTGGCCGTCGCGTTTGCGCGCCCACATCGGCTGGCGCGACGGTTCATCGCGCAACATGTTTTCGAAGGCATCGAACCTGTCCGGGGTAAAGCCCGGATGCTGCACATACACCAGGCCGCTTTCACTGCCCAGGTTTTGTGCAAGGATCGGGTAGTGCAGCCCGTCTATTTCGATAGATTCGCCTGAATCGGGGCGGTTCGATCTGCCCCAGTTTTGCCAGAGGCCGGCGGAAAGGTCCAGAGCGGCGGTCTGGCGCGATACAAGATTCTCGATCAGCGTGCTGGCGTCGCTCAACTCAGGCGACCGTTGTGCTGCGGGCATGCTTTGCGTGGAATGGAGCGCCGATACTGCAGCGGACTGCGCTACGTCGATTTCACGCCAGAGTGTCGAGCCTGGAATCTGCTCGACTTTTCTTCCGGTCGGCGTCGATTCGCCCGCATAGGTCTGACGCCAGCCATCGGCGCCGTAGCCGATCATGACGATGCCTTCGTGCAGTTCGACGTAGGTTTTGTTGCGCTTGTCGTAAAGAAAACCCTCTTCGCTGTCTCGTTTGCGTTTCAGTTGGGTGGCGAATACGGGATTGATAAAAATCGTCTCCGACGAACCTTCGCTGTTGGATGGGCTGTGCGATGCAGGCGGCTCGCTGGCAAGAGCATGCTGTTGTATTGAATCGGTGGCGCGGGCCATGCTCGGCGAAGTGTCAGCAGCGGGGGACTGACTGATGGTGACCGTGGGACGGGTCGCCCCGGTTTCCGGCAAAGCGCTTGCAGTGATCGCGCTCGAGGCGGATTGCTCGCTGGCGCCTGCTGATGTTCCTCCTGTATCTGGTAAGGGGTGGGTCGACGTAGTCGGCGTTTGCGCCGAAGACGGGCGAGGGATTTTCTTGGGGGGCTTGGCCATAAAACTGCTCCGATGAACTGCCGATCAGGATGGGCCGGGCAAGCGGGGGCGAGTTTGCGCCTGCCCGATGCTTTGGCTTGAAAGCGTTATGGTCGGCAAAGGGCAGGCGAGGGGTGCGGTACATAGGTATCGCACCGGGCAAGCGTGTTGCCGCGTGTTGCAGGCGTTGACGATCCGCGCCGACACCAGTGAGCGAGGGGGCAAGTGCTGCAAAGGCAACTCAGCGCTCCCGGATGATGAACACCGAGTCCGGATTCGATTCGACCTTCAATACCCCGCCGATCAGCCAGATCACTTTGTCTTGAGTGGCTGCGGTGGTCAGCTCCCGAAACGCGTCGCTGCCGATTCTGCTCGGCAGGCTCGGGTCTGCCAGTTCATTGCCGGGCCTGTGGGACAAGCCCGCCTGGGCAACCGAGCCCAGCTTCAAGAAGTACACCGGGTCACGCCCTGCGCGCCTGAAAACCAACGTCGGCTGGCGGTGTTCGTACGTCAGAGGAAAAAGGTCATAACCGCAGCGAATCAACAGCGCACCGAGCAGGCGCCTGAGGTTCAGATCGCTGGGCCAGGTTTTGTAGTGATTCCATTCGATGGGAAACCTTTGTGGATCGAAGGTCAGCCTTTGCAGTTCGCTGTCCGATTGCGACGGCATGGGAATGAGTTTCTTGCCGCCGACATCGATCGAGGGCGCGATTGCCAGCATATTGAGCGGGTCGGCATAGGCCGGCGCGCTGGGAAACGGCTTCTGCTTCCATTGATGCAGGACCGCCTGGATATTGACCAGACCGGTGCCGGTAATGACGGCTGAATTGTCAGCGAGTTCGAACAGCCTTTTGCCAACCGCCCATGCAGTGGCTGCGGAAAAATCGGGAAAGGTGTTGGCCACTGATTGCGAAATAGGCTCTTCGAAAAAGCGTTTGCCGGGGTGGATTTCACCGGGATCGTTACCGATGCGAAACGTGGCGACCGGTTGCATTGAAGGCGCGGTGCGCAGCATCTGTTCAAACGCCTCGAAGCGAGCCGGCACAAAGTCCGGATGCTGCACGAAATAGACTTTCGGTGTGCGATTGGAGCCAACCGGCACGATCGGGTAATGAAACCAGCCCAGTTGGATTGACTCCAGAGCGGGAGGCTTGTTCAAGTGGCCCCAGGGTAACCAGAAAAACGGCGTCTGCTCGTTCGCTACGCTGGCGTCAGGCGCCGACGGGGGCGCTAGCACCGTCTGCTCGCTGGCATCCAGACGCACGCGTTTGTTGCTGCCGATAGTCGGCTCGGCGGTACGGCGAGGCACGCCAGTTGAAATTCCGGAGTGTGCTTGTGTGGTTTTCCGTCGCCAGAGCAGGCTGTCGGGGATCTGTTCAAACACGATGTCGGGGGCACTTCGGCTTGTCGCCGAGGCATGCTGGTATTCGCCATGCGGATTCTTGCGGACCATCACCGTGCCTTCTTCGGTGTCGACGAAGGCTTGCTTGAGCTTGTTGTAACGGATGCCAGCGGTCGACAGTTCCGCTCGGGTGAGAGTGTTCGCATCCTCAGGCGAAAGGTAGGCGAGGAGGCCGGTATCCGTGGCTGAGTTTCGCGCCTGGCCGGATGGCCAGCCGGGCCGCTGAATATGCCAACTGGCGTGCCCTTCAAGCTTCGTCAGGGACGGGCCGGCCACGCCTGGCGCGAACGTCATCGGCACGTAATAGCGGCCTTGCACATCCTGTTCGACGAGAAAGCGTCCTTCGCCGCCGAGTTGCGCGTAAGTGCGCTGGTCCGGGCCGGTGAACAGTCCGCTGTTTTCGCCTATCGGGGTCAGCTCGCTCAGGCGATTTTCGGGCCAGGCGACGGCATGGCGTGGGACGCTGACTGATTGGGCGGCTGGTCCCGGCATCGTGCTGACGGTGATCACGGCAGGGGCGATGTCTGCAGTACTCGACGAGGCTTTGGTCGATTCGACGCCGGATAACCCGGTGTCAGGCAGCCTGACGTTGCTGCGAGTACCTGAGCCCGATTGAACAGGTCGGGTGGTAACGGTGGTGTCGGCTGCCGTCGTCACAGCAATCTTTTTCGGTGGTTTGACCATGTGCAATTTACTCATTCGGTTTTGATATCGAGCGCTATCAGGGGCTCGCCGGATTCTTCAGGCGCACGCGCACGCGCAGGCGTGGCGCAAAAGTCTGATCCGGAACAGGATGTGGAGGTTGGGTCGTTGCTGCGGCGCGGGCGTGGTCAGTGCTGACCAGCGGTCGCCCGCGTCATGCCGGTGGGACATCGAGGGCAGGCGGATTGAAAATGTGCACATCCTGATGGCTGCACCGATTGATGACTTTCAACCTCGAATATTCGACGCGGGATTTGTCGCTACGCAGGATCCAGCGATGGGCTGCAAAGCTGTAACTGAATGCGCCGGAAGTGTTGTCGGCAAAGATGATGTTGCGCACTTTGACCTCTTGGCTCGCCATCGATGCGAAGAGTTCAGGCAGGGCCTCTGCCGCGTCGGGCGCAGCAAAGAACCGCGCATCGAGGCCATCCTGATAGACCCGGTCGAAAGAAAGATCCACCACATGGACGATGCCTTTTTCATTGATGACGCGGATCTGGTCGATCAGGTCTTCACTTTCATAAACCGGCAGGTGCACCGTGCAGGTACCGATCTGCAATTGGTTGTTTTCCAGTTTGACCTCAACCTTCCCCAGCGCTGTCGCGTCGAGCTCCCAGGTGGATGAGTAAGGCAGCCTGACCACCGCGTTGGCCAGTGCGCCCGGAGTTGTCAGCTTGATGGTCCGGTCGACGACAAGATGAATCAGATAGGTACCACCTTCACCCTCCAGTGTTTCCAGTGCTGTCTGGTTGGCTCCGGGCGCAATAACGGCGCATACATTTTTGGCGCTGAGCTTCCACGCTTCGTTCGTTGGTAATTGGTAAGTGAACTGCCGCGCACGAAACTCAAGGGGCAACTTCAGTGCCGTCGTCCAGCACTTGAAGGCATTCGCCTGGTAGTTGTCGTCGGCAGGGGCGGCGTCGGTTTCCGCCGTAAGCTGCGCATTCAGTGCAACGCCGTCGTTGAATATCAGCAGGTACTGGTGACTGGGGCGGGCGGCCATGGTGCGCAGGATCTTGACCATGTTCCTTGGGTCAGAGCCGCCTCGCGCCCAGGCAAAATGTTGCAGCGTCAGGGTTTTATCACCCAAGTGATAGGTCAGGTCGCACGCGGCCAGCAGGTCGCTGTTTTTTGCCGATTCCCTGGCGCGGAAATGAGCTTCGACCTTGTTCAGTTCGTTGCTGGCGTAATCGAGGTGAATACAGGTAATGACGTCGGGTCGTTCGGCCGAATAAAACGTAGTGCTTTGCCCGGCGCGCGGCAGAAAATAACGCGCTTCATGCTGATGCAGGGTCCAGCATTCAGGGTTGTAATGAATGACCGGCTTCGCAGGCTTGCCGTGTTTCAGGATGAGCACTTCGATATCGACCGTCTCGCCGCTTTCGATTGTTTCCGGCAGGTCCGGTCGCAACACATAGCCGTCATGGGTCAGGAACGTCAGTTTGTTGTTTTTCAAGCGGCGCTGTTTGTTGATCGTTTCATAGACTTCATGGATGAAGACCACGCATTTGGGCCTGTCGAGAAACTCGAATCCTGACGTAATGACCAGCGAGTTCTTTTCAATGGCCCAGCTTTCGATCAGGCTGATTCGCCATGCAAATTCGATGGTACTTTCCTGCTTACCGTCTTCGATGATGCAAAAACGACCGTCCTGATGAGCGATGAAGTACTCATCGATACCTTCTTCTCCCGAAGCAATCGCATCTTTGTGCAGCAACCGGATTTGATCGTTGCCGGCACCCGCTTTTATCGTGTCGCGCCCGCGGGATTTGATGATGTTACGTTGCTCGGTGCCCGTGACGACGCTTGCCGCACTGTTCAGTGTTTCCACGTTCTCGATGCTTTCCAGAAGGCTGTGGAATGTAAAATCGGCCCCGTCGTCGGCATCGGGATTGGGCTTTCTCACTTGCAGCGTGCCGGCCTGCAAGTCGATGTCATGGCCCTGTTGCGTGAGCTTGAGGCCATCCAGCGCCAGGGTGTCGTTACCTGCGCCGCCCCTCAACTTCGAATAAGCCGAACCCTCGGCGTTTTTCGAGATGGAATCGCCGGCCGACTGGAATACGAAGCGATCGTCCTTTTCGCCACCGGTCAGGTCTTTTATTCCTGAGCCGTACTGGAAGATATTCGATTTCTTTTCCACGCCTTTGATCGAATCCTGGCCATCGCCGAGCAGCCACAAAATACGCTTGTCGTCGCCAGCAACCCCCAGCACCGCGCCGGGGGTGTCCTTGGTGACGCCTTCGCGAGCATCGATGGTGTCATCGCCACCGCGGATCACCGGGACGTTTTCGGTTTCCCAGGCATCGATTTTCGTCCACCAATTGCGTTTCCACACTTGCCTGCTGACCAGATCGACTTCGAACGCGCCATTGACCACCGCTTCGGTGGAATCCTTCAGATCGACGTCCAGCAATCGGCGGGCATTGCGCTTGAGTTGCTCGGTGTGCTGGATCAGGGTTCTGGCCCGGCTGTAGCGATCCTTGACGCCTTGCTCGACGTCCATCATGCAGAACGAGAAAAAGCCCGAGCGCCAGCGTTCGCCGACGGTGAGTTCGATGTAATCATCGATGTCGTCGACGATGCGTACCGCGCCGTAGATCTGCGATCCAATGGCCAGCATCGCGCCGGCCAGCAGCCCTGCCGGCCCCACGAACGACAACCCTGCCAGCGCAGCGCTACCGAGAATGATCGTCATGGCGGCGCTGGTGATGCTCAAGCCGGCGCTGACGTAATGGTCGATGGCCTCTTTGCCGGTTGCGTTGCTCGCGGCATTCAGCGAGCGGACGGCGGTGTACACATCGAATGGTAATGTCAGTGCTCCGCCAATCAGTCCGCCGGATCGACCGAGCCGCACCGCAAACCTGGTTTTAGCGAAGTCCTTGAAAGCGCTTTGTCCGGCCGTCAGCATCTCGGCGGCGATCTTGCTGACCCCGATGTCGATGGCAATGGAACCCAGTTCCGAGGCAATCCCCACGCTGTTAATGACGACTTCAGCGTTATCACCGGCCTTGACGGCCTGAACCACGCCACGCAAACCCATGAATATGCCGAACGCCTGAAGTCCTACGCTCGAGCCGACGGTCAGGTGCGTCTTGGCCGTGGCAACCCAGCGCCGAGTGTTTTGCGGTAACTGGCTGTGCTGCAAGTCGAGTTTCTGTGCCGAGCCGAGGAGTTTCTTGATCTTGCTGCGGTAATCAGATGAATCGACGTCATCTTGCGGGTTATCGCGGATTAGCGGCGGGGCGGTCAGCGGGCGGCGGCTGGCCATGTCGAAAAGCAAGGTCGGCAACAGGTAGGCATTGCTGCCGCTCGAAGACTTCATGTGCTGTTCGATAGCACTGGCGCTGAACTGCAAGGAGTTGATGAACGATCGTGGGGGAATGCGGAAAAAGGTGTTGTCACGGGTTAAAGGTTGGCCATCCATCGTTGCCCCCAGAGCATCGAGAGAGGCCCGGGTAATCGAGACTTCACCGATCTGGAAAGGGCCGAACACCGAGTCGTTGAATTTCAACTGATCGAGTTTGCTTTTATTCGAACTGGCCGCTGCGTTGTCATTACCGTCGTTGAAATCGATGGTCGAGGCGTTATGTTCATTGGTCTCGATCTTCATATCCGTGATGACGACCGGGTCAGTTTGAATCGAGGCTTCGCTTATCAGGGTGGCCATGTGAACGTCCTTGTTCTGGCGGGTTGTCGTAAAAACACGCCGAGATAGTACGAGGAGCGTTCCAAGCATGTATATCAACGGGTTGTTGCGGTGTATTGCGCGGCCTGCAGGAGAGTCGGGAATTGCCGACAGGCGAGGAGAGCGCCAGCCTGAACTGAACAGTTCAAGTCAGACTGGCGGGGGTTCGATAGACCGCGACGCGGTCAAGGATCTCAGTGGCTGCTGAGCAACGACGCGGCGCCGGCACCGCCGAACAGACCCGCACTGATGCGGTTGAACCAGCTCTGGCCCTTGCCGCTGCGCAGGTAACGCGCGGCGGCGTGGGCCCCGAGGCCGTAGGCCAGTTTGCACAGCAGGTCCAGCACGGTCCAGGTGGCGATCATCACCAGCAGTTGCGGCAGGAAAGGTTGCTCGGCGCTGAGGAACTGCGGCAGGAACGCGGCGAAAAACAGGATGTCTTTCGGGTTGCTCGCGCCCAGCACGAAGGCACGGGTGAACAGTGCGCGAAAGCGTGGCACGGGCGCCGTTTGCGGGACGTCGGCCCCGACCGATGGCTGGCGTGACTGTTGCCAGCTCTGCCAGGCGAGGTAGAACAGATACAGCGCGCCAACGATTTTCAGGGCGCTGAACAGTTGTTCCGAGGCTAGCAGCAATGCGCCAAGCCCCAATGCCGACGCACTGAGCAGGCAGATTGACGCCGTCACACCACCCAGAAATGCCGGGTAGGAACGACGCAAGCCGTAGTTCAGGCTGTTGCTGATCATCAGCAACGAGAGCGGCCCCGGTATCAGGATCACCACCAGTGCAGCACCACTGAACAGCAGCCAGGTTTCCAGACTCATCGTTTTGCTCCTTTGTTGTTATCGAGATGTGCAAAAGCCCCACCCCGTAAGGGTGAGGCTGTGTTGAAGCCTTAACCGCGCAGCGCTTACAGAAAGATGAACTTGGCGATGAAGATCGCGCAGAGCACCCACAGGCTGACGGAAATTTCCTTGTACTTGCCGGTACCGGCCTTCAATGCCACGTAGGTGATGAAGCCCAGTGCAATGCCGTCGGCGACCGAAAAGGTCAGCGGCATCATGATCGCGGTGACGATGGCCGGAATCGCGTCAGTGGCTTCGTCCCATTCGATGTGGGCCATGCCGCCCATCATCAGCATTGCCACGTAAATCAGTGCACCAGCGGTGGCATACGCGGGAATCATGCCGGCCAGCGGTGCGAAAAACATCGCCGCTATAAATAGCACACCTACGGTGACGGCGGTAAGACCAGTCCGACCACCAGCGGCGACGCCAGCGGCACTTTCGACATAACTTGTCACTGGCGGAACACCGACCACCGCGCCGAAAACGCTGGAAGCACTGTCGGCTTTCATCGCGCGGGAGAGGTTTTCGATACGACCATCAGGGTTGACCAGGTTGGCGCGCTGGGCCACGCCCATCAGCGTGCCGGCGGTGTCGAACATGTGCACGAAGAGAAAGGCGAGCACCACGCTGATCATGCTGACATTGAATACGCCGGCGACGTTCATCGCCATCCAGGTGGGTGCCAGGCTCGGCGGCGCAGACATGATGCCCTGGTAGTGGACGAGGCCCAGGCCCCAGCCAGCGAGGGTGACAGTGATGATGCTGATCAGGATCGCGCCAAACACGCGGTGATAGCTGAGGATCGCGATCATCAAAAAGCAGATCGCCGCGAGCAGCGGGCCGGGTTCGCGCAGCGAGCCGAGTTTGATCAGCGTGGCCGGGCTGTCGACAACGATACCGGCGGTCTTCAGACCGATCAGGCCCAGGAACAGACCGACCCCGGCGCCCATCGCAAAACGCAGGCTGACCGGAATGCTGTTGAGCAGCCATTCGCGAATCCGCGAAAAGGTCAGGAACATGAACAGCACGCCCGAGACGAACACCGCGCCGAGGGCGGTTTCCCAGTTGTAGCCCATGGTGCCGACGACGGTGTAGGTGAAGAAAGCATTGAGGCCCATACCCGGCGCCAGGCCCACCGGCCAGTTCGCGTAAAGGCCCATCAACAGGCAGCCGAGCGCGGCGGCGATACAGGTGGCGACGAAGGCTGCACCGTGATCGATGCCGGCATCGGCCATGATGTTCGGGTTGACGAAAATGATGTAAGCCATGGTGATGAAGGTTGTCAGACCGGCAATCAGCTCGGTCTTCACCGTGGTGCCATGCAAGCTGAGTTTGAACAGACGCTCCAGCAGGCCATTGCGTAATGGCGGCGTGAGCTCGAGCGGCGGTGCTTCGGATTTGCGGCTTTCCACAGCGAGTACTCCTCAAGAGTTTTATTGTTATTTCCAGGGCCGGACCCATGAGGGGTGGCAGCGGCCCTTTGAGGCATACGCGAATTTGTTGACCGTGTAGTCAGGAACTCGCACGCAGTGGATTATGCTTTTGTGTACAAATAAAGCAAATATTGTTTTGGGGTTTGTCGCCGATTTTTTTGCTGATAGGGATATATGGCTCCCTTCGCGAGCCGGCTCGCGAAGGGCGGTCCCGTCACTCAAGATGTGTCTGACTTCCTCCTAGCGCCAGATTCACCGCGAGCCAACCACTCACCGCCGCTTCCCCAGCCTCGGCAAAAACGCGCTCCAGCAATTTCACCTGCTCACGGCGCAGCGCCTGTTCAAACTTTGCGCCTTCTGCGGTCAGCTCAAGCAGGCGCTTACGCTTGTCGGTCTGCGACGCCACGCTGTCGACCAGATGCATTTCCTGCAACTGGCGCAGTGGCATGTTCAACGCCTGTTTGCTCACGCCCAGTAGGGCCAGCAGCTCTTTCACGCTGAGGTTCGGGTAGCGCGCGATGAAAAACACGATGCGCTGATGCACCCGCGACAGTCCGCGGCGCTCGAGCATTTCGTCCGCCTTGGCAGTGAACGCCTGATAGCCGAAGAAAAACGCTTCCATCGCGTGTTGTTGGCTGGTCGGATTTTTAAGGTCAAGCATGTTGACGTACTCGCTCGCGCTGTCGTAATTTCAGTCAAACAGTTTGACTCATTTTCTGCCTGCCTTGCTACGGTGACCCCCATGGCTTTTTCCGAACGTGTCACGCGCCTTAAAAGTTCTTTGATCCGCGAAATCCTTGCTGCCGCCCAGCGGCCGGAGGTGATGTCGTTTGCCGGTGGCTTGCCCGCCGAGGCCATGCTGCCGAAAGTCGAGTGGGCCGACATGCCGCTTTCGCTCGGCCAGTACGGTATGAGCGAAGGCGAACCGGCGTTGCGTGAAGCCTTGGCGGCGGAGGCGAGGGCGATCGGACTTGAATGCCAGGCGAGTCAGGTGCTGGTAGTCAGCGGCTCGCAGCAAACCCTGGATCTGGTAGCCAAGTTGTATATCGACAAGGGCACGGAGATCTTGCTCGAAGCGCCGACCTATCTCGCCGCGCTGCAGATATTCCAGCTGTTCGGCGCCGGCTGCCTGACCGTCGCGCAAGAGGTCGACGGCCCGAATCTGGCGCAATTGCGCGAGCGCCTGGAGCGGCATCGTCCCGCATTCATCTACCTGATCCCGACATTCCAGAACCCGTCTGCCGTGCGCTACAGCGAAGCCAAGCGTGCCGCCGTCGCTGCGTTGCTTGATGAATTCGGCGTGACGCTGATCGAAGACGAACCCTACCGCGAACTGACGTTCGACGGCGCCAGCGCCAGACCGATCGCCGGCCGCTTGCAAAGCGCCAGTTGGATCTACACCGGCACCGTGTCGAAAACCCTGCTGCCGGGATTGCGCGTCGGCTATCTGATCGCCAGCCCCGACCTGTTTCCCCATCTGCTGAAACTCAAGCAGTCGGCCGATTTGCACACCAATCGCATCGGCCAGTGGCAGGCGCTGCAATGGATCGGCTCGGAGAAATATCAACAGCATTTAAGCGAGCTGCGCGAGTTTTACCGGCAGCGGCGCGATGCCTTCCAGGCGGTACTGGAACAGCACTTTGCTGACTTGGCAGATTGGGAAACGCCTCAGGGCGGGCTGTTTTTCTGGCTGACGTTAAAGCAACCGCTGGACACGCGGTCGTTGCTCAATGAGGCATTGGCCAATGATGTGGCGTTCATGCCGGGTGAGCCGTTTTTTCCCGAGCCGGACGCGCATCACGGACATTTGCGCTTGAATTTCAGCCACATCGATCCAGCGCGGCTGGATGAAGGGTTGAAGCGGTTAGCGGCAGTCGTGCGTCGGGCGCAATTGGAGAGGGCGGCCTGAAAATAACAAACCGGCCTGAGGGCCGGTTTATTTTTGTCTGAGTACTGGCTTGCCAGCGATGGAGTAATCAGCCAAAGCCCAACCACATCAGACCGCGGCGAACCGCTTGTCCAGATAATCAATGATCACCTTGGACTCATACATCCAGGTCGTCTGGCCATTCTCTTCAATCCGCAGGCAAGGCACCTTGATGCGGCCGCCCTGTTCCAGCAGGGTCTGGCGGTCCAGCTCATTGTTTTTTGCATCTTTAAGCGCCACCGGTACATTAAGGCGATGCAGGGCGCGGCGGGTCTTCACACAAAACGGGCAGGCGTGGAACTGATACAGAGTCAGATCCTTGGCGGCGGCGTCGACTTGCGCCTGAGCGGCGGCGGGGCGTTGTTTCTTGCCCGGGCGGGTGATGAAGTCGGCGAAGATAACCAGTTGGCCGAGGCCGACACGAAGCGCTTTGACGAACACGTTGAAAGCCTCACGGTGCGAATAAAGAAAGGCGCGCAGCTTACCCGATTTTTCACTGGCGAAAAAAAACCGGCGATCAACGCCGGCTCTTTTCTGTCGCGAATTACTTGATGAGGCTGAGGAATTCGCTACGGGTTGCCGCGTTTTCGCGGAATTCACCGAGCATCACCGAAGTGATCATCGATGAATTCTGCTTTTCGACGCCGCGCATCATCATGCACATGTGTTTGGCTTCGATCACCACGGCCACGCCCAGCGCGCCGGTAACTTGCATCACCGCATCGGCGATCTGGCGGCTGAGGTTTTCCTGAATCTGCAAACGGCGGGCGTACATATCGACGATCCGCGCGACTTTCGACAGGCCCAGCACTTTGCCGCTCGGGATGTAGGCAACGTGGGCCTTGCCGATGAACGGCAGCAGGTGATGTTCGCACAACGAATACAGCTCGATGTCCTTGACCAGCACCATTTCGCTGTTGTCGGAGCTGAACAGGGCACCGTTGGTGACCTCTTCGAGCGTCTGTGCATAACCACGGCAAAGATACTGCATGGCTTTGGCGGCACGCTTTGGCGTGTCGAGCAGGCCCTCGCGGGACACGTCCTCGCCCAATTGGCCGAGAATCGCGGTGTAATTCTGTTCCAGGGACATGAAACTACCTGTGGGGATTTTCGCAAAGGGCAAGGGTACGGTGGCGGACACAACCCTGCAAGTTCGGTGTGACGGCTTTATTCGTCGCGACCTTCCATCATTGTCCGTTTGAGCATCACATAAACCGCGCCAGCGCCGCCGTGGCGAGCCTGGCAGGAACAGAAACCGAGCACTTGCGCATGCTGGCGCAGCCAGGTGTTCACGTGGCTTTTGATCATCGGCCGCTTGCCATCCAGGCGCACAGCCTTGCCATGGGTCACGCGCACGCAGCGGATTTCGAATTTGGTCGCTTCGGCGAGAAAGGCCCAAAGCGTCTCCCGGGCCTTTTCCACGCTCATGCCGTGCAGGTCGAGGCTGCCTTCGAACGGGATCTGCCCGACCTTGAGCTTGCGCATCTGGCTTTCCTGCACGCCGTCGCGGGACCACATCAACTCGTCTTCCGGGCCGACATCGATCACGAACTGGTCGGAGAGGCCGTCAATGATGGTGGTGTCGCTGCGCACGGTGGCGGACTGACGCAGCTTGGCGATCTGCGCGCGGTCAGCCTTGGGTTTGCCGGTGTCGGCGCGGTCGTGCTTGATCGGCTTGACGCCCTGGATCGCACTTTTGAACAGAGAAAAATCGTCGTCTTGCATGTCAGCCTCCGCGAAGGGCGGCCAGTTTACCCAAGTCGACAGAAAACGGCCCGGCTAAAAGCCAGGCCGTTGGTCAGTCATGTTTTTTCATCAGATGCGGGGACATGTTCAATTCCCGCGATTGCCGCGCACGACGGCGGCAGCGGCGCCACAGGGCAACGCCGAAATACAGAAACAGCAAACCGACTGCGAGCATGATCGCCGAGCCCAGTGGCGAGGCGTTCAGGTCACCCAGCGCTGGCGGGCGGCCGAGCAGGCTGGCGGCGCCGGCCATCGCCAGCAGCACGCCGAACGTCGCCAGAATGGCCGAGATCGCCGCGCCAAATCGAAAACGCCAGTTGCTTTGGCCTTTGGGCCGCAAACGGCGTGCGTCAAATCCATCGGATAACTTCATTCCGACCTTCCTCAATGGTATCGGCCCTTCGACCGGGAGTTGACCGGGTTGTTCCTGAGGCTATGGCATTTGCGGCAAATCAGCGGATATAGCGGATGAGCGGCGCCAACGCGCCGCTCCAAGGGCAGGATCAGATCAGATCCTGAGTCCTGGCCAGGGTGGCGAAGTTGTCGGCCATGATCGCCATTTCCGCTTCCTGCACGCGTTCGGCGCTGAGCACGCCGCCCTTGAACGGCAGGTCGCGAGTCGCACAGGCATCTTCGACCAGGGTGCAGCGGAAACCGAGGTTCTTCGCCGCACGCACCGTGGTGCTGACGCTGGAATGGCTCATGAAACCGCAAACGATCAGATCCAGTGAGCCGAGGTTCTGCAGGCGCTCGAGCAGTTCGGTGCCATGGAATGCGCTCGGCAGCAATTTGCCGATAATGGTTTCATCACCTTGCGGTTCGAGGCCAGGGATGAATTCGCCACGTTCGCCCTGGGGGTCGAACAGGCCACCAACGGTGCCGAGATGGCGCACGTGCACGATCGGCCGACCGGCGGCACGGGCAGCGGCAACCACTTGTTTGATGTTCGCGACGGCCGCGTCCATGCCGCTCAGGGCCAGTGGGCCACTGAGGTATTCCTTCTGGGCATCGATGATGACCACGGTGGCATGGCTCAGTGTGGCCGCTGCGTAACCGCGACCGCTGAGTTGAAACATCGTTTTTGGAACGGACATTCTGGGGCTCCTCGGGGTGGGGCTTTTGCGACATTGTCCTCTGGCTGAGCGGTTCTGTGAATCGCTACCATCGTAGGCGCCGTCGTTCTTGGCCTGCAGCCTTGTCAAGTTACACGTTCCGTTCAATGCCTGATGCAAAAAAAAGAAATCTCCTACCGTCGTCGCGCGGTTTTTCCTGCGTCGTCGTCGCGCGTTTTGGCTGGTAGAATCGCCAGTCGTTTTTTCTGGAGTTCTATGCCGTGATCACTTCCCGACTTCGTACCCTGCGCGACCACATCCGTTGGGCCGTCAGCCGCTTCCATGGGGAGGATCTGTTTTTCGGCCATGGCACCGACAACGCCTGGGACGAGGCGCGTCAGCTGGTTCTGGGCGCTTTGCACCTGCCGTGGGAAATCGCCGACAGCTATCTCGATTGTGCGCTGGAAGATGACGAACTGGTCAATCTGCAGCGCATGCTCAAGCGCCGTATCGAAGATCGCGTGCCCACCGCCTATCTGCTCGGTGAAGCGTGGTTCTGCGGCATGTCGTTCATTGTCGATCAGCGCGTACTGATCCCGCGTTCGCCGATTGGCGAGCTGATTGAAAACCGCTTCGCGCCGTGGATCGGCAACGAACCGGCAAGGATTCTCGACCTGTGTACCGGTTCCGGCTGCATCGGTATCGCCTGTGCCTACGAGTTCCAGAATGCCGAAGTGGTGCTCGCTGATTTGTCATTTGAAGCGTTGGAAGTGGCCAACCAGAACATCGAGCGCCATGGCGTTGATGAGCGCGTCTACACGGTGCAGGGTGATGGTTTCGATGGCTTGCCGGGTCAGCGTTTCGATCTGATCGTGTCGAACCCGCCCTACGTCGACGCTGAAGATTTCGCCGACATGCCGGATGAATATCAGCACGAGCCGGAACTCGGTCTGGCCTGCGGTGATGATGGTCTGAATCTGGTCCGGCGCATGCTCGCCGAAGCAGCGGACCACCTGACCGAGAAGGGCTTGCTGATCGTCGAGGTGGGGAACAGCCAGGTGCATGTCGAGGCGTTGTACCCGGAAGTCGATTTCGCCTGGCTGGAGTTCCAGCGCGGCGGGCATGGCGTGTTCATGCTGACAGCCGAGCAGTGCCGCGCGCATCAGGCACTTTTCGCCGCTCGCGTCTGACCTCTTTAGGGACGCAGAGCGTCCCGGGCTGCATTCCCACGCAGAGCGTGGGAACGATCGGATCGCAGCCTTCGGCAGCTCCTACAGGATGTACATGAGTCCAGTGCAAGCTGCCGAAGGCTGCGATCTTTTGATCTACCGGTGCGTAGCAATCCAGATCAACAACCCCGCCTGAAACACCGTAAACGCCACCAGACACGTAATGGTGAAGCGCAAACCGGCATCTTCACGCTTGAACTTGCTGACTTTCTCTTCCTGCTTCTTCAGCTTCACTTCCTGTTCGGCCAGATTCTGCTCGGCCTGCTGCAGCATCTGCGCGGCTTCCAGAATCTCGACGATCTGCAGTTTTTCGCTGTTCCAGTCACCAAGCAGATCACCGACCTGCACAGCCTTGATGCTGCCTTTCAAATGCTGCGCGTCGGCGTAAGCCACATCAAAACCGTGTACGCGCAGAAAGTGGTCACGACGCAAGCGAGTGTCCTCGTTGAGCGCGTCCTTGTTGTTCAAGTCCATGGCTTCAACGGTGTATCCCGGCCAGCGCTTCTTTGCCCAGTTGATGCCTTGCGCGGCCATGAAGCGGCCGATGCCGCGATTCAGCGGTTCAATCTGCAAGCCGCTGTCGGGACCGAAACTCACGCGTTTTGCAGCGTGGTCGACCCACACATCAAGATGATTCTGCTCTTTGCGCACGCGCTGGTTCGGCAGTTTGATCGCCATGCGCATCAGACTGCGCTCTTTGCTGTTGCGCTCGGCGTAACCGAATTCGACGAAGCGCAACGGCCGGCCACCGGTATTGCGATCGGTCTGCAGCGGCGCCAGACGGAGCATCTTGTGGTGCTCGGCCTGAACGTCCGCCCACGGCAGCTCGACTGCGGGTGGCGCATCTTTTTCGGCGCTGATGTCGGGTGAAGTCTGGGTTTCAGTCATAACGGCGAGATCCTGTCCAAGCCCTGCTTGCCGCCAGACGTTGCGCTGGCGACAAAGGCTTATCGGCCGTTTTCTGCGAGGCTGGAGGGTAAAAGGCAGTTAACTTGCACGAATTCCCTCAATAAAGTCGATGACGGCAGCGCCCAGTTCGGCGGCCAGGGGCAAATTCGGGTCCTTGTAGGAGGCCAGTTGCCGCTTCATGTCGTTGTGGACGATGCGCAGCACGTGATTCATGCCTTCGATCACCGTCAGTTGCGCGTCCGGTTTCGCCGCCTTGAGCAGCTTCGCGTCCTCGGTGCCGACCTGGATGTCGTTGCTGCCCTGGACGATCAATGCCGGCATTTTCAGCTGTGCAAAAGCTTGCGAGGGATCCTGACGAAACAGTGAAATCAGATACGGCTGCACGCTCGGGCGAAAGATCACCTGTAACGGTTGCGGCACGTTGTCATCGGTGTGGCCGGCCTTGAGGCTGTCGAGCAGTTCGTTGCTGCGCAGCATCAGTGGTGGCGGCAGGCTGCGCGCCAATTGTTCGCGAATCACCTGATCGACCGGCCGCGCACTGCCGGACAACGAGATCACCGCCGCCGCGTCCAGCTTCGGCGCAGCGAGGCTGGCGATCAGCGCGCCTTCGCTGTGGCCGAGCAGGATCAGTTTGCCGAAACGCGGGTCGGCCTTGAGCTTTTGCCCCCACGCCACGGCATCCGCCGCATAGCCTTCTACTGAAAGATTACGTTCATCAGGCGCGGCCGCCAGGCTCGCCGCGACGCCGCGCTTGTCGTAGCGCACGCTGGCGATGTTGTGTTTGGCCAGCACCCAGGCCAGACGTTTGAGGCTGTCATTGCGTCCACCGTCCGGGTTGTTTCCGTCGCGATCTGTAGGACCTGAGCCAGAAATCATCAGAACAATCGGCACCGGGCTGTCGGACTTGGGCAGCAACAGCGAACCGAAAAGTTCGCCGTTGCCGGTGTCCAGAGTGACCGGGCGTTGCAGGACTGTCGCTTGGGCAAAGCCGGTAAAGAGGGTAAGACTCAAGATCAGAACTCGCAGCATCATCACGCCATCATTGGTCAAGGTGCCGGTTGGACTCGCCAGCACCGCTAAGGTTCGAGGATGAACTACTCGGTTAGCCTGCGTATACTGGCGCGCATCAAGAATTCGGGTTTGATTTCACGGAGCGTCCTGCATGTCCGGCAATACCTACGGCAAGTTGTTCACTGTCACCACCGCTGGCGAAAGCCATGGTCCGGCGTTGGTCGCCATTGTCGACGGCTGCCCGCCGGGCCTGGAGATTTCTCTGGAAGACCTGCAGCGCGACCTCGATCGCCGCAAGCCGGGGACCAGCCGCCACACCACCCAGCGCCAGGAAGCCGATGAAGTCGAAATCCTCTCCGGCGTGTTCGAGGGCCGCACCACCGGTTGCTCGATCGGCCTGCTGATCCGCAACACCGACCAGAAGTCCAAGGACTATTCGGCAATCAAGGATCTGTTCCGCCCGGCTCACGCCGACTACACCTACCACCACAAATACGGCGAGCGCGATTATCGCGGCGGTGGGCGCAGTTCGGCGCGGGAAACCGCGATGCGCGTGGCGGCCGGGGCGATCGCAAAGAAGTATCTGGCCAGTCAGGGCATCGTCATTCGCGGCTACATGAGCCAGCTCGGCCCGATCGAAATTCCCTTCAAGACCTGGGATTCGGTCGAAGAAAACGCTTTCTTCAGCCCTGACCCGGACAAGGTGCCGGAGCTGGAAGCCTACATGGACCAGTTGCGTCGCGATCAGGACTCGGTCGGGGCGAAGATCACCGTGGTCGCTGAAGGAGTGATGCCTGGTCTTGGCGAACCGATTTTCGATCGCCTCGACGCCGAACTGGCCCACGCGCTGATGAGCATCAACGCGGTCAAAGGTGTCGAGATTGGCGCCGGTTTCGCCTGTGTCGCCCAGCGCGGCACCGAACACCGCGATGAACTGACGCCGCAAGGTTTCCTCAGCAACAACGCCGGCGGGATCCTCGGCGGCATCTCGTCTGGACAGCCGATCGTTGCGCATCTGGCATTGAAACCGACCTCGAGCATCACCACGCCGGGCCGCTCGATCGACGTGAATGGCAACCCGGTCGACGTGATCACCAAGGGCCGTCACGACCCGTGCGTCGGTATCCGCGCGACGCCGATTGCCGAGGCGATGATGGCCATCGTGCTGATGGATCACCTGCTGCGTCACCGTGGGCAGAACGCCGATGTGCGCGTGAGCACGCCGGTGCTGGGCCAGCTCTGATGGCTGCGCTCAAAGCCGTCGCGGCATAACCGGCGTGGCGGCGCTTCCTTACTGGCGGCTGTCCAGTTTCTATCTGTTCTATTTCGCCTTGCTCGGTTCGACAGCGCCGTTTCTGGCGCTGTACTTCGATCACCTCGGCTTCAGCGCCGCCCGTATCGGCGAGCTGGTGGCGATTCCGATGCTGATGCGCTGTGTGGCGCCGAACATCTGGGGCTGGCTCGGCGATTACACTGGCAGGCGTCTGGCCATCGTGCGCTTTGGCGCGGTGTGCACGTTGCTGACCTTTTCGCTGATTTTCGTCAGCCAGACCTACGCCTGGTTGGCGATGGTCATGGCCCTGCATGCATTCTTCTGGCATGCGGTGCTGCCGCAATTCGAAGTCATCACCCTCGCGCATCTGCAAGGGCAGACGTCGCGCTACAGCCAGATTCGCCTGTGGGGCTCGATCGGTTTCATCATCACCGTGGTGGTGCTGGGGCGGCTGTTCGAATGGCTCAGTCTGGACATTTATCCGGCGGCGCTGGTGCTGATCATGGCTGGCATCGTCCTCAGCAGTTTGTGGGTGCCGAATGCGCAGCCGGCGCAAGGCAGTCGGCTGGCGGGTGAGGGCTTTCTCAAGCAATTGCGCCATCCCGGCGTGTTGGCGTTTTATGCCTGCGTCGCGCTGATGCAGGTGAGCCACGGGCCGTATTACACCTTTCTGACTCTGCACCTTGAACGCCTCGGTTACAGCCGTGGCGTCATCGGCATGCTCTGGGCCGTGGGCGTGGTGGCGGAAGTGCTGATGTTCATGGCCATGAGTCGCATTCTGGCGCGATTTTCCTTGCGGCGCGTGCTGTTGGCGAGTTTTCTGCTGGCGGCGTTGCGCTGGGTGTTGCTCGGTTCGTTTGCGGAATTTCTCTGGGTGCTGTTGTTCGCCCAAGTGCTGCATGCCGCGACCTTCGGCAGTTTTCACGCGGCTGCCATCGCTTTCGTGCAACGTAGTTTTGGCGCCCGCCAGCAAGGCCAGGGCCAGGCGCTTTACGCGGCACTGGCCGGCACCGGGGGAGCGCTCGGCGCGCTGTATTCCGGTTACAGCTGGAACGCCCTCGGCCCAACATTGACGTTTAGTATCGCCAGTCTCGCAGCGCTTGCCGCTGCCGTTATCATTGCCACACGCATGCAAGAGGACAGGCCATGAGCCTTACCCGTGAACAGCTCGCCCAGCAGATCGTCGACGCCGGGCGTTTTCTCTATGGCCGGGGCTGGTCGCCAGCCACCAGCAGCAACTATTCGACACGCCTGTCGCCAAGCGAAGCGTTGCTGACGGTGTCGGGCAAGCACAAGGGCCAGTTGGGTGTGGATGACGTACTCGCCACCGATCTGTCCGGCAATAGCCTGGAGCCGGGCAAGAAACCCTCCGCCGAAACCTTGCTGCACACCCAGCTCTACAGTTGGCGCGCGGAGATCGGTGCGGTGCTGCACACTCATTCGGTGAATGCCACGGTGCTGTCGCGTCTGACCCCGGAAGATTTCATCGAGTTCGAAGACTACGAATTGCAGAAAGCCTTCAGCGGCATTTCCACCCATGAATCACGGGTGCGTGTGCCGATTTTTGACAACGATCAGGACATTGCGCGCCTCGCCGCCAAGGTGCAGCCTTGGCTTGACGCTCATCCGGACTGCGTCGGTTATCTGATTCGCGGCCATGGCCTCTACACCTGGGGCGCGCAGATGAGCGACGCGCTGCGGCAGATCGAGGCCTTTGAATTCCTGTTTGAATGCGAGTTGAAAACCCGCAGCGTCATGAACCGCCAAGGCTGAGTTCACCAGAAACAGCCGTTTGCCTGATGACATGCCGCGCCCGACCGGCCTTCAAGAGCCGGACGGCGCCGCCGCTACCGAGGATTTGCCCATGAGCAGCCTGTCCGTTTATCACGTTTCCAGCCCCGAGATTCCCAACAAGGTGCTGACCCATTTCGAAGACATCGCCGCGACGCTGGCCGAGCACGGCGTGCGTTTCGACCGCTGGCAAGCCGCCACGAAGATCCAGCCCGGCGCCAGTCAGGAAGAAGTCATCAGTGCTTATAAGGAACAGATCGACAAGCTGATGACCGAGCGCGGTTACATCACCGTCGATGTGATCAGCCTCAACAGCGATCATCCGCAGAAAGCCGAATTGCGCGCCAAGTTCCTCGAAGAACACCGCCATGGCGAAGACGAGGTGCGATTTTTCGTCGCCGGGCGTGGCTTGTTTACCCTGCACATCGACGATTACGTCTACGCCGTGCTTTGTGAGAAGAACGATCTGATCTCGGTTCCCGCCGGCACCAGGCACTGGTTCGACATGGGCGAGCATCCGCATTTCGTGGCGATCCGTCTGTTCAACAACCCGGAAGGCTGGGTTGCCAATTTCACCGGCGAAGACATCGCCGGCCGCTTTCCGCGTCTGGAGGACTGAAACCGTGTCGATCAAAGTAATTCTCACCGACATCGAAGGCACCACCAGCGCGGTGAGTTTCGTGTTTGACGTGCTGTTCCCCTACGCCGCCAAACATTTGCCGGACTTTGTGCGCCAGAACGCTTCGCGTGCTGATGTCGCCGAACAGCTCGACGCCGTGCGCCGCGACAGCTTTGAGCCGCAGGCCGATGTTGAACGGGTTGTTGAAATCCTCTTGAGCTGGATCGCCGAGGATCGCAAAGCCACGCCACTCAAGGCCTTGCAAGGCATGGTCTGGGCGCAGGGGTACCGGGCCGGGCAGTTGAAAGGGCACGTTTACCCGGATGCCGTTGCAGCATTGCAACGCTGGCATGCGGCGGGCTATCAGCTGTTTGTTTACTCGTCCGGTTCGATCCAGGCGCAGAAGCTGATCTTTGGATGCTCGGAGGCCGGGGATCTGACGCCGCTGTTCAGCGGGTATTTTGATACGACATCGGGCGCCAAGCGTGAGGCGCAGTCCTATCGCAATATTCAGCAGGCCATAGGTGTCGAGGCAGACGAAATCCTGTTCCTGTCGGACATCGTCGAAGAGCTCGACGCTGCGCAGTCAGCCGGACTGAAAACCTGCGGCCTGGCGCGTGAAGGCGGCGAATTGGCAGGGCACGTGACGGTGGACACTTTTACTGGAATCGAACCGGAAGCGTTCTGAGTTAATCCAAACGAAATGTGGGAGTGGGCTTGCTCACGAAAGCGGTGTATCAGCCAGCATCTCTGTCGGCTGATACACCGCTTTCGCGGGCAAGCCCCGCTCCCACATTTTTTTGTTTAAGGCTGATTACAGCGAGTGATAGGTCGGCAGAGCAAAACGCTGCTGGCTCTGCAGCATTGCAATTTGCGGCAGCTCGCTGGCCTGTTCGGCCAGGTCACGGCGGATCGCGCTGATCGCCCACGACAGTTGGTCACCGGCATGCAGTTGCTGATACGAGAGTGCGCGTTTGAAGACTTTGCCGTCGCTGCTACGCAGAGTGAGCAGGATGCCACCGTCAGGACGTGGGGCAGTGCTGACTTCGTAGTTGGAGAACAGCGATGTAAATTTTTCTTGAATCAGGCTCATGTCATCAGCTCCGTATGTACTTGAATGGCAAGCATGCGGAGGTAGTTGCAGCGTTTGTGCCAGTATTGATGATAAATAAATCCCTTTAAAATCAGCGTCTTACAAGCAATGCATTTTGCAGGCGTCGTGCAATCTGCATGAATGGCCATCGTGCATCCTGCATTTTGCGTGATTTTTCCTGGCAGAACGGAACCAAACGTCCGTACCAGAATCAGCGCTTTCCCCACCGGTGTCTCGGGATACAAATCATTGCAAAAACCGCGTGTACAGCCCCGCGAGCGCTGACGTACTTTCCCTCTCGACCCTCGACACAAACGTCGGTCGCTGCCATTACCCGATAACAAGAACAGCGACCCGCACGCCCGGGTCGAACGGGGAGCTTTCATGCGTCATGCGCCAAGCGACACGATTACCTGGGGCATGATGCTCCGCAAGCTGCCGACGATCGCCAAGGCCATCCCCCGGGTGGTCAAAGGCATGAAGGCAGCCAACGTCACTGATCCCACCCAAACGTGTGGCCTGGGCTGGACTTTCGAGCAAGCGACGCTGCGCAATCCAGACGGCGTGGCGTTACTGCAGGATGACGTTGCATTGACCTACACTCAGGCCAACCAGTGGGCCAATCGCATCGCCCATTACCTGAGCGAGCAGGGCGTTGGCAAAGGAGATGTCGTCGCGGTTTTCATCGAGAACCGTGCGGAACTGCTGGTGACGATCCTGGCGCTGGCCAAACTGGGCGCAGTCAGTGCGCTGCTCAATACCTCGCTGATGCGCGACTCGCTTATCCACAGCATCAATCTGGTCTCGCCGGTCGCCATCGTGGTCGGCGAAGAGTTGACTGCGGCCTATGCCGGCGTGCGTGACCAGGTGTCCATCGCAGCACCGCGCACCTGGTTTGTCGCTGATCACGACACCTACAGCCATCCGGGCATCGCGCCCGAAGGTTACGTCAATCTGATCAGTGCCAGTGCCGACGCCTGCAGCGATAACCCGCCAAGCAGTGCACAGATCTTCTTCGACGATCCATGCTTCTACATCTACACCTCAGGCACCACCGGCCTGCCCAAGGCCGGGGTATTCAAACATGGGCGCTGGATGCGCAGTTCGGCGAGCTTCGGCATGATCGCCCTCGATATGCGCCCGGATGATGTCGTCTACTGCACCTTGCCGCTGTATCACGCCACAGGCCTTTGCGTGTGCTGGGGGGCGGCGGTCAATGGCGCTGCTGGCTTCGCCATCCGTCGCAAATTCAGCGCCAGCCAGTTCTGGAATGATGTGCGCCGGTATCGCGCCACCACCATCGGCTATGTCGGCGAACTGTGCCGCTACCTGGTCGAGCAACCGGCCAGCGCCGATGACAACCGTCACGAGGTGCGCAAGATGATCGGCAACGGCCTGCGCCCCGGTGCCTGGGCCGCGTTCAAGACACGTTTTGCCGTCGACCACATCTGTGAGCTGTACGCGGCGAGCGACGGCAATATCGGTTTCAGCAATATCCTCAATTTCGACAACACCGTCGGTTTCTCGCTGATGGCCTGGGAGCTGGTTGCCTACGATCACGACAGTGGCGAGCCGTTGCGCGGCGAGGATGGTTTCATGCGCAAGGCCGGCAAGGGCGAGCAGGGCCTGCTATTGGCGCGGATCGACGACAAGGCGCCGCTGGACGGCTACACCGATCCGCAGAAAACCGCCCGCGTCGTACTGCACGATGTGTTCAACAAGGGCGATCGCTTTTTCAACACCGGCGACCTGCTGCGCAACATCGGTTTCGGCCACGCGCAGTTCGTAGATCGCCTCGGTGATACCTATCGCTGGAAGGGCGAAAATGTCTCGACCACCGAAGTCGAGAACCTGTTCTTGCAGCATCCGTTGATCTCTGAAGCGGTGGCCTATGGGGTAGAAATCCCCAATACCAACGGACGTGCGGGAATGGCGGCGATCACGCCCGCCGAATCCCTGGCCACGCTGGATTTTGCCGAACTGTTGAGTTTTGCCCGGCAACGCATGCCGGCTTATGCCGTGCCGTTGTTCTTGCGGGTGAAAGTAAAAATGGAAACCACCGGGACCTTCAAATACCAGAAGACTCGCCTGAAAAAGGAGGGCTTTGACCCCGGACTCACGGGCGATGACCCGATCTTCGCCTGGCTGCCTTGCAGCGAAACCTATGTGCATGTCAGTGAGCAAATCTTCACTGAAATTCAACAAGGCAAACATCGATATTGAGTGTGGCTATTGGGGCGCTCGGAAAAAACCAAGTGACAGCCACCGTCGCGCTCGGGAAACTGTCGGCCTTCCGATAGACCGAAAATGGAGTGCCCCATGTCCGACCAAAGCCGCCAGATGACCCCTGAAGAAGCTGCCGAATTCACTGAGCAGGTTTTCAACAAGGCGCGCGACGGTGATGCCGAAATGCTTGATCGCCTGGTCACCGCCGGGCTGCCGGTGAACCTGAAAAACAGCAAGGGCGACACGCTGCTGATGCTTGCCAGTTACTACGGCCATATCGATGCGGTGAAGGTTCTGCTTAAACACAAGGCCGATCCGGAAATGCGCAATGGCAATGGCCAGAGCCCGATTGCCGGTGCAGCTTTCAAAGGCGACCTGGCGGTAGTCAAAGCACTGGTCGAGGCGGGCGCCGAGATCGAAGGTTCCTCGTTCGATGGCCGCACGGCATTGATGATGGCGGCGATGTTCAACCGCGTTGAAATCGTCGATTACCTGATCGGCCAGGGCGCTGATCCGCAAGCCAGGGATGCCAATGGCGTAACCGCGCTGGATGCGGCGCGAACCATGGGCGCGGTGGATACCACTGCGCAGCTGGAAAAGTTGTTGGCTTGATAAACGTCAAGACATCGCAGCCTGTACTCGGTCAAACGCAGAATCTGTAGCAGCTGTCGAAGGCTGCGATGTTTTGCTTTTCTGCGCTATTCTTCGCGCCCGCAAAATCTACCTTCGCCACAGGATCCGCCCTCATGAAAGCCGCACTCGTCGAACTCATCAGCAAAATCAGCTCCGGCTGCATGGGCGAGGACGAGATCCTGAAAGTCGCCGACGAAGCCGCGCAGGCCTACGCTGATGCCGATGCGTTTCTGGCAGCCAATCCGGACATCAACTACGACGACACCTTCCCGATTCCGCTGGGTGAGTGGGTGGTGGTCGGCAGCCTGCCGGAAACCGTATTGTTCCAGGCCGACACCTACGTCGATCTGTTCGCGCAAATCGTTGCCTCGTTTGGCCCGGGTGTGGATTTCAACCTCAAATCCAAACAATTGGCCAAGACCGAAGCGCTGACTGCACTCAACCGTATCCAGGTGCAGATGAGTAGCCTGAACAAGGAAAACGGCGGTTACACGCTGATGAACTTCAGCCAATTGCTCGACGATGAGCTGCAGATGGTCCTGGTCTACGGGAACGATGTGCCGCGCGTGCTCGAGTTATGCGCCGAGATCGGCATCGCCGCTGCGCCGGCGCTGGAAGCCTTGAAGGTTGCCGTTCACGTCTGAACGCAATAAAAGGGAACGCTGCGCGCGACCGTCTATCCTAAAAGTGCATGCCACTATTCTGGAGCGACACCATGGGTTCCACGTTCAACGGTCTGATTGGTCTGATCATTCTTGCCCTCGACATCTGGGCCATCATCAACGTACTGAAAAGCGGCACCTCCACCGGGATGAAAATCGTCTGGGTGTTGCTGATCATCTTCCTGCCGGTGCTCGGCCTGATCATCTGGGCGATTGCCGGGCCACGGGGCAACGTGCGGATCTGAATCAGCTAACACCGCAATACCCTGTAGGAGCTGCCGAAGGCTGCGATCTTTTTGGGACGCAGAGCGTCCCCAGTTGCATTCCCACGCAGAGCGTGGGAACGATCAAAGATCGCAGCCTTCGGCAGCTCCTACAGGAATTGTGGTTGTGAGGTTCGACCTGTCATCTTCGGCAACGTAGAATGCGCGCCTTTCCCGGGCAATCGTCCCCACGATGACGCCCGCGCATTTATCGGAGCACCTGACCATGACCGTCACCAAGACCAGCGAGTACCTGGAAACCCTCTACGAAGGCTACGGCCAGCGTTTTCGCATGGAAAAACTGCTGCACGAAGTGCGCACCGAGCACCAGCACCTGGTGATCTTCCAGAACCCGCGCATGGGCCGGGTCATGGCGCTGGACGGCGTGATCCAGACCACCGAAGCTGACGAATTCATCTATCACGAAATGCTCACCCACGTGCCAATCCTCGCCCACGGCACTGCCAAGCGCGTGTTGATCATTGGCGGTGGTGACGGCGGCATGCTGCGCGAAGTGACCAAGCACGCCGGCGTCGAGCACATCACCATGGTCGAAATCGACGGCACCGTGGTCGACATGTGCAAGGAATTCCTGCCGAACCATTCCGCCGGTGCCTACGACGACCCGCGCCTGAACCTGGTGATCGATGACGGCATGCGTTTCGTCGCCACCACCACTGAAAGATTCGACGTGATCATCTCCGACTCCACCGACCCGATCGGCCCGGGCGAAGTGCTGTTCTCGGAGAACTTCTACCAGGCGTGCCACCGCTGCCTGAACGAAGGCGGCATCCTCGTCACCCAGAACGGCACCCCGTTCATGCAGATCGACGAAGTCAAAACCACCGCCGGTCGCCTGCGCAGTCTGTTCCCGGACTGGCACTTCTACCAGGCCGCCGTGCCGACCTACATCGGCGGCTCGATGACCTTCGCCTGGGGCTCGACCAACCCGGCCTACCGCAAGCTCAGCCGTGAAACCCTGCAGCAGCGCTTCATCGGCAGCGGCATCGTCACGCGTTACTACAATCCGGAGATCCACATCGGCGCATTCGCTCTGCCGCAATACGTGCTGCAAGCAGTCAACAAGCCGAGCAACGACTAAGACGACCCTGCAAAAATCCCCCCCTGTGGGAGCGGGCTTGCTCGCGAAGAGGCCGTGCCAGTCGACATTGATGTGACTGGCACACCGCATTCTCGAGCAAGCCCGCTCGCACATGTGCTCTGTGCGTTTTTTACGATCACGGCTGTAATCCTTTTGAACCAACTATCGCGGAAAAAAGTCGAGATAGAGGTAAGCCCATTTACGGGTTGATCGAGGAGGCACTGATGCAAAAGTGGAAAGTCACTTTCGTGGATGATCACGGCGAAATTGTTGATGAAGTCTTCGAACGTGAGGAATGCCCGTCCGATGATGAAGCCGCGCGGCTCATCAAGGAGCGGCTTCTTCCGATCGCCGCCCAGCTGGATCTCAACGATCTGGAAGGGCGCACCGCCGATGCCGGGGTGAAAAACCTCAAAACCCAGAACGGCATCGAAATCCGCAGCATCACACCTGTCTGAACACTTCCTGTCATCTCGTAAACCAGACCTTGGCAGCGGCGCTCTCTTGGGGCTACTCTGCAAGCGAGATCAGCGAATGGATCGCTAAGGTCTGGTCTTGTCAGCTACATGCTTGTTTCCCGCGCGCAACCACGTTGCCGTAGTACTTAGGCCAAAAGGCCCGGGGCGGGAATACGGAAAGTCTATCCATCAATCGAGGGGGACGATTCATGAGCACAGCCTATCAAGAAGACATCAGCAGCAAGGTTCTGCGCCGCATGAAAGAAGGCGGTTTCGATTTTTCCCGGTTCCATCCCATCGAGTTCTACGCGATTTTCCCGGACGAGGAGCGGGCGCGCAGGGCAGCAGGCAAATTTCGTGGCGAGTCCATCAATGCCCAGGTCAGTGCGCGCGACGATGGTGCCTGGTCGCTGGAATTGAGCAAAGTGATGTACGCAACCTATGACGACATCGGCGATTTTGAACAGGGCTTCTCCGCCGTAGTCGAGCCGTTGGGCGGCATCATCGAGGGTTGGGGCGTGAAGCAGGAGGTGCGCAATCGTTACCGCTTGAATTGATCTTGCGCATTGTCTGTCGAGCAACGGCTGACCTTCGGGTCGGCCGTTGTCGTTTCTGGCCTGTGCACATCGCTGTGGCAAAACCCTGAAACAAGAATCCCGGGCAAAAAAAAGCCACCGGAGAGGGTGGCTAAAAGGGAAGACGGTTATGCAGTGAAGTCTTGGCGGCACGGGGCTGCCAAGGCAGTTCAGATCAATTGAGCTGGCTACGTCGCCGCACCTTGCCGGTGAAGTTTTGCAGCGAATGCGCGGATTATCCGCAGGCGCGGCCGGGCAGTGAAATCAACTCTGACTATGCTGGTGATAGGCGATGCAATGCGTCGCAATGAAGCGGGGGCAATCGGGCCGGGGCATTTGCCGCACAGGAATGGTGCGCTGCCTTTTGCGTGGATCTACAACCGATTGATATCAAAGCGTTTATGCCGATGGCACGGGCCTTGCGAAGGCCTGTATGTCCGGAGTGACAAGGAGTACGGCATGATCCGCACCTATTTTGACGAGATGTACGATGCTGGCGGCCTGGTTCGCCCGCATTACCGGGAATTTGCCCGTTGGCTGGCCGAGACGCCTGACGAGTTGCTCGCGCAACGCCGCCGCGAGGCCGATCTGCTGTTTCACCGTGCCGGTATCACCTTCACGCTCTATGGCGATGAGCAGGGCACCGAGCGCTTGATTCCGTTCGATACGATTCCTCGCAGCATTCCCGCCAGTGAATGGCGGATAGTCGAGCGCGGCTGTATTCAGCGGGTCAAGGCGTTGAACATGTTTCTCGCCGATCTCTACCACGAGCAGCGCATCATCAAAGCCGGGATCATTCCCGCCGAACAGGTGCTGGCCAACGAGCAATACCAGTTGGCGATGCAGGGCCTGGATCTGCACCGCGACATCTACTCGCACATCTCAGGCGTCGATCTGGTGCGCGATGGCGATGGCACTTATTACGTCCTCGAAGACAATCTGCGTACACCCAGCGGCGTGAGCTACATGCTCGAAGACCGCAAGATGATGATGCGCCTGTTCCCCGAACTGTTCGCCGCCCAGCGCATTGCGCCTATTGATCACTATCCGAACCTGCTTCTCGACACCCTGAAAAGCTCAAGCCCGATCGACAATCCCAGCGTGGTGGTGCTGACGCCGGGCCGCTTCAACAGCGCGTTTTTCGAGCACGCGTTTCTGGCGCGGGAAATGGGCGTAGAACTGGTGGAAGGCGCGGATCTGTTCGTGCGTGACGACAAGGTGTTCATGCGCACCACTGACGGCCCGAAAGCGGTCGACGTGATCTACCGCCGCCTCGACGACGCATTCCTGGATCCGCTCGCGTTCAACCCTGACTCGATGCTCGGCGTGCCGGGGCTGCTGTCCTCCTATCGCTCTGGCAATGTGGTGCTGGCCAATGCCATCGGTACCGGGGTCGCGGACGATAAATCGGTGTACCCGTTTGTCACTGACATGATCCGTTTCTACCTCGACGAAGAACCGATTCTGAAAAACGTGCCGACCTGGCAATGCCGCAATCCGTCTGAACTGTCCCACGTACTGGCCAATCTTGCGCAACTGGTGGTCAAAGAGACTCAAGGCTCCGGCGGCTATGGAATGTTGGTAGGGCCGGCCGCGACGACGGCGGAAATCGATGCCTTCCGCGAGCGCATCAAAGCCAAACCGCATGCCTACATCGCACAACCGACGCTGTCGCTGTCGACCTGTCCGACGTTTGTCGAAAACGGCATCGCGCCGCGCCATATCGACCTGCGCCCGTTCGTGTTGTCCGGGCGCGAGACCCGAGTCGTGCCCGGTGGGTTGACGCGTGTTGCGTTGCGTGAAGGCTCCCTGGTGGTGAATTCGTCTCAGGGCGGCGGCACCAAGGACACCTGGGTAGTCGAGGATTGAAGGAAGCTTGCCATGTTAAGTAGAACTGCCTCGGATCTGTACTGGATGTCGCGTTACCTGGAGCGTGCGGAGAACCTCGCGCGCATGCTCGACATCAGTTATTCGCTGTCGCTGATGCCGCAGGACGGGCGCGGCGACGGTCTGCACGAACTCGCCATGCCGTTGCTGATTACCGGCACTCTCGAGGATTACCTTGAACGCCACGGCGATCTGCACGCCGAAAGGCTGCTGCATTTCTTTGCGCTGGACGCGGCCAACCCGGCCAGCATCTACAGCTGCCTCGGCGCGGCTCGGGCCAGTGCCCATGCGGTACGCGGGCGAATTACTGCGGACATGTGGGAAAACATCAACGCGACCTGGCTGGAAATTCGCGGGATCGCCGAACAGGGCCTGAGCCGCTACGGCATGAGCCGTTTTTGCGAATGGATCAAGGAGCGTTCGCACCTGTTTCGTGGCGCGTCCTACGGCACGATCATGCGTAACGACGCGTTTCGCTTCATTCGTCTGGGCACGTTCATCGAGCGCGCGGACAACACGCTGCGTCTGCTCGATGCCCGCTACGAAATGGCCGGCGATCAGGCCGAAGCGGTCAGCGATGGCACGGCCCATGCCTATTACCAGTGGAGTGCGCTGCTGCGAGCCTTGTCGTCGTTCGAGGCCTATACCGAAATTTATCGCGATGCGCCCGGCGCCCGGCATGTCGCCGAATTGCTGCTGTTGCGCGCCGATGTGCCGCGTTCGCTGCGTGCCTGTACCGAAGAAATCGACCAGATCCTGGCGCAGTTGCCGGGCGCCAATGGCCGCCCCGCACAGCGCCTGGCGGCGGAAATGGACGCTCGCCTGCGCTACACCGGCATCAACGAGATCCTCGAAGAAGGCCTGCACGCCTGGCTGACTGAATTCATTCCGCTGGTGCGCCAGTTGGGCAACGCCATTCACAGTTCCTATCTGGAGGCTGCATGAGACTTTCCATAAGCCACGAGACCACCTATCACTACGAAGATCAGGTGCGGGCGAGCATCCAGTACCTGCGCCTGACTCCCCACGACAGCGAGCGTCAGCATGTACTCAGTTGGCAACTCGACCTGCCGCGTCCGGTGCGAGCGCAGCTCGATCCGTTTGGCAACATCCTGCATGTGCTGACCATGGACGAGCCGCACGAAGCGATCATTATTGGCGCCCGTGGTCAGGTCGATATCGATGAATTGCGCGAGGCCGAACACGAAAGCCAGTCAGCGCTGCCCTTCCTGCGCTTCACGCGGCTGACCGAAGCCGACGAAGCCCTGCGCGAGTTTGCAGAGAAAAACTGCAAGCAACGCCGTGATCGCACCGCGCTGATCGATTTGATGCATGGCCTGAATCAGTACATGACCTACACCCCTGGCTCTACCGAAGTCGACACCAGCGCCGCCGAAGCATTCGCTGGTCGCGCCGGGGTTTGTCAGGATCATGCGCACGCATTTCTCGCCTGCGCCCGCAGCCTCGGCGTGCCGTCGCGTTACGTGTCGGGTTATCTGTATAGCGAAGATTGCGAGCATCTGGCCAGCCATGCCTGGGCGGAAGCGTGGCTGGATGACGCGTGGTACAGCTTCGACGTGACCAACCAGCTGGCACGCCCCGAACGACATCTCAAACTGGCGGTGGGCCTGGATTATCTTGATGCCTGCCCGGTACGTGGCATGCGCCGGGGCGGTGGCTGCGAGCAGATGCACGCGAAGGTGTTCGTCTCGCCGACGCCGGTAATTTCCGTGCAGCAACAGTAATTGCGGGGCCCTGTAGGAGCTGCGGCACGCTGCGATCTTTTGATCTTATCTGTAAAAAACAGGATCAAAAGATCGCAGCCTCGTTGCACTCGACAGCTCCTGCAAAGTTTTCTGCTGATCAGGGTTTAACTTTGCGCCCGGCCATGTGCTTGAGATAGCCCACCAGCATTTCGAGATCCCCGTCCGGCAACACCTGCGCCGAAAACTCCGGCATCTTCGCCTGCGGCCACTGGCGCAAACTCTGCGGGTCGCGAATGTAACGCTTCAAGAAATCAGCACCGAAATACTCGGTCGGGCTATACGGAATATTCAGATCAGGCCCGAACTGCGCATCCCCGGCACCATTCAACCGGTGACACGCCAGGCAGTTTTTCTGAAACAAGGCAAAACCCTGGTTCACCGGATCATCGGCCTTCAAGGCACGATCCGGCAGCAGGGCAGGGAAGCGCTGGGCCACTGGCGCCATCAACTTGATGCTGGCGACTTCGAACGGCCACTGTTCGGGGCTGATATTGCCGGCCTGCGGATCAGTCCAGACCAGATAGAACGGCCCGGCGCTATGCTTGCCCGCCGACAACGGTGGCCACGGCTGCGCCGGATCCTCGATTGCCAGCCATGCTCGTGCGCCGTCCCTGTCAAGCAACGGCGCAGCCGCCAATTCTGCGGCAAAGCCGTCCAGCGCCACCGCTTGCAAGTGATCTTCGGGCTTGACGCCGATCAGCAGCGCTGCCACAGGCACAACTTGATAGGTCATGTCTTTTTTGTAGGAAACATCATTGTTGATCGTGAGGGTTTGCACTTGAGGATGCTTGAGTAATTCCTCGGTCTGCCAGGTGCGGCTGTTTGCGCCTAACTGCAGGTCCAGTTGTGCGGCAGCCAAGGGCAAGCTCAGCAGCATGGCTGCGAGCGCAATGAGCGTTTTCAAATGATCGCCGTCCATGTCGGGGGAGTGCGCAAAGGTTGGCACAACCACGCTGGCCCGGGTAGCGGGCCAGTCACATTTTCAGTGGCGATATACAGCACGCGCCGCTTGAGTCAGCCGATGACCTTGGTCAGATTCGGCAAGATCAACAACAGCGTCGTGGCAAAAAGAATGAGTCCTGCTTGACGTACTTTCGGTTGTTTGAACATGGCTTGACCGCCTTTATTGTTATTTCCTGATGCATGCCTGACCGCATATCCCTGACAGCATGCGTTGCACTTCCTGTTGGAGGACGCCCGTCTCGGCAAAACCCGACGACGATGGCGTACATGTTCACCTTAGGGCCCACGTCAGCGGTGGCTTAGATCCATTTCATATGGAGCGCTCGCGAAAAGCTTTAAAAAACACATGAGGCGTATTGCCAGCTTCTTCGCCGCCCGCTGGCTAGACAACTCGGTGACCTGAACCGGTTCACCTGAGACCCGATGACCGTCCGTCTGAGCGTGTGCGTCAAGCGCTTTGAGCAATGTGGTCATTGCCTGGCAGTCTGCTCGGGGCGAAAGTGAAGCGACCATAGATCAGGTTCGAGGACGTCATGACTGAAGCTTTGATTTTCGATGCCTTACGCACCCCGCGCGGCAAAGGCAAGGCCGATGGTGCGCTGCACAGCGTTAAACCGGTCAACCTGGTGGCGGGTTTGCTGAGTGCTTTGCAGGTGCGCACCGCGCTCGATACCAGTCAGGTCGATGACGTCGTCCTCGGCTGCGTCACGCCGATTGGCGATCAAGGTTCGGACATCGCCAAAACGGCGGTGCAAGTGGCCGACTGGGACGTCAGTGTCGCCGGCGTGCAGATCAACCGTTTTTGCGCTTCAGGTCTGGAAGCCGTGAATCTCGGGGCGATGAAAGTGCGCTCAGGATTCGAGGATCTGGTGGTGGTCGGCGGCGTCGAGTCGATGTCACGGGTGCCGATGGGCAGCGATGGCGGCGCCTGGGCGCTGGATCCGCAGACCAATTTGCACAGCCACTTCACCCCCCAAGGCGTCGGCGCCGACCTGATTGCCACCCTCGAAGGCTTCAGCCGGCAGGACGTCGATGCCTACGCCCTGCATTCGCAACAGAAAGCGGCCCGCGCGCGGGCTGACGGCTCGTTCAGCAAGTCGCTGGTGCCGGTGCAGGACCAGAACGGCATTATCCTCCTTGATCACGATGAATTCATTCGCGCCGAATCGACCCTCGAAGGCTTGGGCAAGCTCAAGCCGAGTTTCGAAATGATCGGGCAGATGGGCTTTGACGCCACGGCGTTGCGGGTCTACAGCCATGTCGAGCGGATCAACCACGTGCACACGCCAGGCAACAGTTCCGGGATCGTCGACGGCGCGGCGCTGATGCTCATCGGCTCCGAAGCCAAGGGCCGCGCGCTGGGTTTGCAGCCGCGAGCGCGCATCGTCGCCACAGCCGTTACCAGTACCGACCCGACCATCATGCTCACCGGCCCGGCGCCGGCGACGCGCAAAGCGCTGGCAAAGGCCGGACTGCGTGTGCAGGACATCGACCTGTTCGAAGTCAACGAAGCGTTTGCCTCGGTGGTGTTGAAGTTCCTCAAGGACATGGCGGTTGACCCGAACAAGGTCAACGTCAACGGCGGCTCGATTGCTATGGGCCACCCGCTGGGTGCCACCGGTTGCGCGATCCTGGGCACCCTGCTCGATGAGCTCGAAGCGCGACATCTGCGCTACGGCCTGGCGACGCTGTGTGTCGGCGGCGGCATGGGCATCGCCACCATCATCGAACGGCTCTGAGCCCCGACTTCAAGGAATTCTGTTATGAGCGAAGCCATTCGTTACGAAAAAGGCCAGGACGGTATTGTCGTGCTGACCATGGACATGCCGGGCCAGAGCGCCAACACCATGAATGCCGTTTACCGCGAGGCCATGGCCGCTTGCGTCGCTCGCCTGGCAGCGGAAAAAGACAGCATTGCCGGGGTGATCATCACTTCTGCGAAGAAAACCTTCTTTGCCGGCGGCGACCTCAATGAACTGATCAAGGTCGGCAAGCCCGAGGCCAAAGCCTTCTACGACATGGTGCTGACGCTCAAGGCGCAGTTGCGCAGCCTGGAAACCCTCGGTAGGCCGGTGGTCGCGGCGATCAACGGCGCTGCGCTGGGTGGTGGTTGGGAAATTTGCCTGGCCTGTCATTACCGCATCGCCGTGGATGATGCCTCGCTGCAACTCGGTTTGCCGGAGGTGACGCTGGGGCTGTTGCCGGGCGGTGGCGGAGTCGTACGCATGGTGCGCATGCTCGGCATCGAAAAAGCCCTGCCGTATCTGCTCGAAGGCAAAAAGGTGCGCCCGCAACAGGCGTTGCAGGCCGGGCTGATTGATGAACTGGCAGCGAATCACGATGAGCTGCTGGCCAAGGCGCGCGCCTGGATTATCGCCAACCCGGCGGCAGTGCAGCGCTGGGACGTCAAGGGTTACCAGATTCCCGGCGGGACGCCGTCTAACCCGAAAGTGGCGCAGATGCTGGCGATCGCGCCATCGATCCTGCGCGCGAAAACCCAGGGCACGCTGCCGGCGCCGGAGAAGATTCTGTGCGCGGCGGTGGAGGGTGCTCAGGTCGATTTCGACACAGCGCACCTGATCGAAACCCGTTATTTCACAGAATTGACGACCGGGCAGATCTCGAAAAACCTGATCGGCACGTTCTGGTTCCAGTTGAACGAGATCAACGCTGGCGGTTCAAGGCCGCAAGGTTTTGCGCCTCATAAAACGCAGAAGGTGGGTGTACTTGGCGCCGGCATGATGGGCGCGGGCATCGCATTCGTCAGCGCCTCGGCCGGTATCGACGTCGTCCTCAAGGACATCAACCTCGCCGCTGCCGAGAAGGGCAAAGCGCATTGCGCGGCGCTGCTGGATAAGAAAGTCGCCCGTGGTCAAATGACTGTCGAACAGCGCGAAGCGGTGCTGGCGCGTATCGTTACGAGCGAAAGCGATGCCGATCTAAGCGGTTGCGATCTGATCATCGAAGCGGTGTTCGAAGATCGCCAACTCAAAGCCAAGGTGTCCGCCGCCGCGCAACAGGTAGCGGGTGGCGAAGCGGTGATCGCTTCCAATACGTCGACGTTGCCGATCACCGGTCTGGCGACGGCGGTGCCCGATCAAAGCAAATTCATCGGCCTGCATTTCTTCAGTCCGGTAGAAAAAATGCCGCTGGTGGAAATCATCAAAGGTGCGCAGACCAGCGCCGAAACTCTCGCTCGCGGTTTCGATTTCGTTCTGCAGATCAAGAAAACTCCGATTGTGGTCAACGACAGTCGCGGCTTCTTCACCTCACGGGTTTTCGGCACATTCACCAACGAAGGCATTGCCATGCTCGGCGAGGGCGTCAGTGCGCCGATGATCGAGACCGAAGCGCGCAAGGCCGGGATGCCGGTCGGGCCTCTGGCAATCTCCGACGAAGTTTCCCTCAGTCTGATGAGCCATATCCGTCTGCAAACGGCCAGGGACCTGCAGGCCGAGGGGCAAACGCCGATCGAGCATCCGGCCTTCGCCGTGATTGACTTGATGCTCAATGAATTCAAGCGATCAGGCAAAGCTGCCGGAGGCGGCTTTTATGAGTACCCGGCGGGAACCTCAAAGCGTCTGTGGCCCGAATTGAAGACGCGTTTCGAGAAGCCCGACGGACAGATTCCAGCGAAGGATGTGCGTGATCGTCTGTTGTTTGTGCAGGCCATCGAAACCGTGCGTTGTGTGGAGGAGGGCGTGTTGACCTCGACGGCGGATGCCAACGTCGGCTCAATCTTCGGCATTGGGTTTGCCGCATGGACCGGCGGTGCGCTGCAGTTCATCAACCAGTATGGCCTGAAGGACTTCATCGCCCGTGCGCAATATCTGGCGGAGCAATATGGCGAGCGATTTACGCCGCCAGCGCTGCTGCTGGATAAAGCGGCGAAAGGTGAAATGTTCTAAGGCAAGCGGGCATTTCGGGGCTTGCCTTGGCCTGGTGTTTCAGGGCAGGCTCTGGGGTGTTCATTATTCCCATCACCTGTCAGGTATTTTTTATGCCGTTGCGCATCTGCATTCTCGAAACCGACATCCTGCGCCCCGAGCTGATCGATCAGTATCAGGGCTATGGGCAGATGTTTCAGCGCCTTTTTTCGCAACAACCGATCGCCGCTGAGTTCACTGTCTACAACGTGGTGAAGGGCGAATACCCAAGCGACGATCAGACTTTCGATGCGTACCTGGTCACCGGCAGCAAGGCCGACTCGTTCGGTACCGATCCGTGGATTCAAACTCTCAAGACTTATCTTTTGAATCGCTACGAGCGCGGCGACAAACTGCTCGGCGTGTGCTTCGGCCATCAATTGCTGGCGTTGCTGCTTGGGGGCAAGAGTGAGCGAGCATCCCAGGGGTGGGGCGTCGGCACCCACAGCTACAAGCTGGCGGCCAAGGCTCCGTGGATGAGCCCGGTGCGCGAGGAGCTGACACTGCTGATCAGCCACCAGGATCAAGTGACCGAGCTACCGGAGAATGCGACGGTGATCGCCTCCAGCGATTTCTGCCCGTTCGCGGCTTATCACATCAACGATCAAGTGCTGTGCTTCCAGGGTCACCCGGAGTTCATTCACGATTACTCGCGCGCACTGCTTGAACTACGGCAGGAAGCGCTGGGTTCGCAGATCTACAGCAAGGGTGTTGCCAGCCTTGAGCAGGAGCATCACGGCGCTACGGTCGCTGAGTGGATGATGCGGTTTGTGGCGCACAAGCCGGAAGCTGCCTGACACTTGCAAGTTCCAAAGATCGCGGCGGCAGCTCCCACATCGAAATTCTGTAGGAGTTGCCGAAGGCTGCGATCTTTCTTTTCTACAACCACCCCGACCGCTTGAAGCTCGCCCACAAGCTTACACAACCCACCGCAATAAACCCCAGCACCGCAAAATAACCGTAATGCCAGGTCAACTCCGGCATATTCTCGAAGTTCATCCCGTAAATGCCCGCCACCGCTGTCGGGAATGCCAGAATCGCCGCCCATGCCGCGAACTTGCGCTGCACCACGCTTTGCCGGGAGGCCTCAAGCAGCACACCGATCTCGATGGTCTGGCTGGCAATGTCCGCCAGCGTGCTCAGGTCTTCCATCTGCCGCGTCACGTGGATCTGCACATCGCGAAAATACGGGCGCATGTTCTTGTCGATGAACGGGAAGCTGAGCTTTTGCAGCTCTTCGCCGATTTCCACCATCGGCGCCGCATACCGACGCAAGCGCACCACGTCTCGGCGTAAACCGTGCAGCTTCTGGATGTCTCGCTCATTGAGAGCACTGCACAACACGTTGCGCTCCAGCTCATCGATCTCGGCGTGGATCGCTTCGCCTACCGGCTGATAGTTCTCGATGACGAAATCAAGCAGCGCATACAGAACGAAATCTTCGCCATGCTCGAGCAACAGTGGACGCGCTTCACAGCGTTGGCGCACATGCGCGTAAGACGCGGAGTGGCCGTTGCGCGCAGTGATGATGTAACCCCTGCCGGCGAAGATATGCGTTTCGATGAATTGCAAAACGCCGTTTTCGCGAACCGGTGAGTAGGTGACGATAAACAGAGCGTCACCAAAGGTTTCCAGTTTCGGTCGGCTGTGTTTTTCCAACGCATCTTCAATGGCCAGTTCGTGGAGATTGAACTGGCGTTGCAGGTTGGATAACTCCTGTGCGTCTGGTTCTTCCAGACCAATCCAGACAAAGTGGCCCGGTTTGGCAGCCCAGGCAGCGCCTTCGTCCAGAGAAATATTGGTGACTTTCTTACCCTCGCTGTACACCGCAGCGGCAACAACTCGACCCATGGTGGTAATTCACTTCTTCTTGGCAGATGGCAGGGGGAACAAGGCTTCAGCTTAGCCGTGTCGCTGCTTGAGAGTCAGTGAAACTTGTACAGTTCAGCTGGCAAAAGAAAACCCGCACGGGGCGGGTTTGTTTTTCACGCGGCTTGCAGTTGCCGATCCATCGACTCGATGCACTCGCGCATCTGCTCGCGGCATCGCTCGATGAGCTGGGGCATGTCATCCATGGTCAATCCGACTGTAGGAATCGCTGGCAGCGAGCGTATGAGAACGTTGCCGCTGCGCCAGCGATTCAGGCGCATGTGCTTGACGTAACTGCTCACGCACACTGGAACGATTGGCACGCCGGCAGCAATCGCCATCTGGAACGCGCCTTTCTTGAACGGCAACAACTCTTCTCCGAGGTTGCGCGTGCCTTCCGGAAATACCCAGATCGAGGTGTCTTTGTTCTGCAGGGTGTGGGTGGTCGTCAGCATCGACTGCCGCGCCTTGTGCGCATTGCCACGGTCGATCAACACATTGCCGGCCAGCCAGAACAACTGGCCAAACAAAGGCACCCACTTCAGGCTTTTCTTGCCGATACACACGGTGCGGCGCGGGACTACGTTGCCGAACACGAAAAGATCGTAGTTGGATTGGTGGTTGGCGATGATCACGCAACTGTCAGGCTTGTTCATCAAGCCGTTGACCTCGGACTTGACCCGCAAACGCAAAATGCGCATTGCTGGCAGCGCGTAGAGGCGGGCGCACAGTCGGCTGTTGTCCGGGTTGAACGGGCGGCACAGTCCAAGGATCACGCCCAGTACGCCCGCCAGAATAAAGTGCAGGCCCATCAACAACATACGAAACACGAACAGCATTTTGCAGGCCCACCGGGACAAAAGGTGGCGCAGTGTACGGATGTGCACTGTTTTCGGCAATTGCTGCTATAGAGTCCGGAGATGGCCGATGTTTAAGCGCATGTTTCAGCATTGCTCGTCAGGCGCGTCCTAGAGCTTCTAGCGAATCTTCAACACCCGCTGTAAGAAAAAGCCCGACACGAGGGTCGGGCTTTTCATTAGCACGCGAACCTTGGACGAATCAGCCCAAATGCTGTTGGTCCTGGACGATGGCATCGTCGAGGATTTCCAGCAAATGCTTGCGCACTTTGAGCTTGGTGTTCTTGTGCGCGAGCATGTTGATCTTCTTCAACTGACGCGCGGCAGCCAGAGCGGCGCCCTGTAGTTCTTGCGCAGTCACGACCTTGTCGAGGAAGCCTGCGTCAACGGCACCTTGCGGATCGAACATCTCGCCATTGATTACCGAACGATGGAAAGCCGAACGCCGCAAGCGATCACGTGCCAATTCAATACCGGCGTGGTGCATGGTCATGCCGATCTGCACTTCGTTCAGACCGATGCTGAACGGGCCGTCGACACCGATGCGGTAATCGGCGGACAACAGCAGGAAAGCGCCCTTGGCCACGGCATGTCCCGGACAGGCAACGATCACCGGGAACGGGTGAGAGAGCAGGCGACGGGCGAGTGTAGAACCGGCTGTCACCAGCGCAACGGCCTCTTTCGGCCCTGCCGTCATCACCTTCAGGTCATAACCGCCCGAGAGAATTCCCGGTTGGCCGGTAATGATCACCACGGCCCGATCCGCCACCGCTTGATCCAGCGCCGCGTTAAACGCCGCAATCACATCCGGGGAGATGGCATTTACCTTGCCGTTGTTCAGGGTCAGGGTCGCGATACCGTCTTCGAGGTGGTAGGCAATCAACTCGCTCATGACGCTATTCCTTATTAGAAAGATGGGCAGACGTTACCCACCGCCGCAAGCCAGGTAAAGCGCCGTGACTGACCTGTCAGTCACCGTTTAGCACTTCGGCCAGCGCGGCGCGCCTCTTGCCTTCTATAAAGGAAGCGCGCGGCCTACCCGAGATTGGCGGGTTTGCCATCGTGCTCACAGGCCGAACGTTGGGTGCTCTCTTAAGCGCATGAAAATTCTGAAAAAAAGTTTGCCATCAGAAAAGCTTTCGACTACATTAGCGCGCCTCGACAGACAGAAGATGTCTGCAGAGATACGGTGAAGTGTCCGAGTGGCTTAAGGAGCACGCCTGGAAAGTGTGTATACAGGAAACTGTATCGAGAGTTCGAATCTCTCCTTCACCGCCACATTCAGTAAACGCAAACCCCTGATTTTCCTAGAGAAAGTCGGGGGTTTGTGGTTTTTGACGTTCTAAAAAAAGCCATATGGGACTGATATGGGACTGGTGCGCTATTTTGGTGCGCAAGTAGAGGCTCGCGAGTGGATGACCGACCACCACCACCAGCGATGCGATGAGCTAGGCTTTTTGTAATTCACCTACAAGGACGACTTCGATGCCATCTGACTCACAATCCAACGTCGCTGCAGCAGATGCTCTGACATTGCTCTTGCATAACCAGCATGCCTTGGCCGCGGCGATAGAGGAGGTCACTAAATGGCTTTCAGACAATGGTGTAGAGAACGTTGCCGACAACGCACTCGTCGCCATGGAAACCCTGGATGCAAACGCGAAAGCGCTTACAGACGCGATTATACGACTTCGGAAGTCGTAGAGTTCGTTCTTGGCTTAGCCGTTGAAGATCGTGTTCTATCACGGGTATTGGGCTAATATTGAAGCTAACCGGCTCGTGCTTTTTAGTCGCGTAATCACTATTAAATCATTTGTTCTATCGTGTTTGATGATGGGTTATATTTGTTGTAAAACTTCGGTTAGCCGTCGATGAAATTTGCCAAAGCTTGGCATAACCTCTGAAAGTCTATTGCAATCCAATCTATTGTTCTCTAGCCAAGTTACTAAGCGTTCGTTGGTAGCGTCTCCTTCTAGTATTGCGCTGAGCATCCTCTTTGCAGAATTTGGCGATCGGTCATTTCCAGGAAGCTCTTCCAGTTCAGCGCAATTCTGATACGGATTTTCCTTCGCCGCGCATATAAACCATGATTCTGATTTCGGTTTTGGTACCATTGCTACACCTCTCGTGAAATCGGCGCGTTTGAAGCCTGCCTCAATCGAAGCTCTCTTCTGCGCTCCAATATCGCTAGGGTCACCATTTGTGCCATCAGAATCTCTGAAGAGGACTGCAATAGCGACATCCTGTTCTGACTCTTCTAGTTCTTTGGATATCTCACCGAGCATCCAAGCGTTGAAATAAAAAAAGCCAGTTTCCACACCGTGTTTGCGTCCAGCGAGTACAAACCCTCTTCGCTCTCTTTTCCTAGCTGCAAGGCGTTGAGTTAAGTGGTTTTCGCTGAAGTATCTATAAGTACCAATGTGTGATTCTAGTGGGCTGTACTGCAGTACCTCTTCGATTATGTAGTCGATGACAAAAGTAAGGGGGCCTAATTTGTACATGTCATCCTGACAAAATCCTGCATGATTTATGCATGATCCTAAATCCGTTACACCCTCTCCACTGCACACTACTATCACAAGGCACCTTTCATTGATTTTGAGGTATCGTCCGAATCGAGCTTGGCACATTCAATAGTTAGGTCGGAAAGGCTTGTGTCTACAAAAGCTTCGCCAGGCCCCATTATTTCGAGTTTCTTTGCCATTTTAGGTATGCTGAATAGCGGGCGACTGCGGGTTCCGCCACTAACTGTGCGATATATAAAGTGAACAGACTCTTTGGCCACTTCATCAGAAAGATAGTTTAGTATCATTGGGCTATGTGTAGTAACGATAACCTGTTGTCCGGCGTTTTGTAACACGTGAACAAGTCTTTCCACTATTTCAGGATTTACACCGTTTTCAACTTCATCAAAAAGTAGGGTGGAATTACCTGAGCCTGCCTGTGCGAGAATTGCCAGAATCCTTAGTAGCCCATCATTTACGTGCTTCGCATCAGTTTCAACGATTTCTCCATTGAAACTCTCTATGATTGACAGTTTTTTCCACCCTGCTCTTTCCTGTTTAACTTTGAAGTCGATCACAGAGGGGTAAAATTCACGCAACAGATTTGTGAGCTTCTCTCGTTCCTTACCCTTGATATTATATAAAAATGGAGACAGCTTTTCGCCACCTGTTCCGATGTCTGTTGCAACTTCTCGCAACGAGTATCGCATTAAGTGAGGGGATAGAAGCTCTAAAGATTTTATATTTGAAATTATATCTTTGACTTCAACGATGTCGGGGTGTAGTGCTTCGTCTTTCAGTACTGAAAGAATAGAGCCGGTATAATTAAATTCAACTTTAGAGGGCGGTGCGTCAAGTATGGAGTATTTCCCTCTCAAAAGTTGAAATAAGTTGTCGTCAACGTTGAATACTCTTTCTGTTGTGCATGAAAGAGTGCTTCTGTTGAAGCTTCCCACCCATGAGAGTATGTCGCCGCTCTTGATTTGAACCGTAATGGCGATGATTATGTTTGAGCCAGTACTGAATTTAGAGTGGAGGTCGGAGGCACTCCAACCTCGTTTAGATAGCCAGCTATCCACATCTCCCCGCATCAGATGTGAGGAAAAGTCTAGCAATTGTAGTACGCTGCTCTTGCCGGCACCGTTGAGCCCGACGAGGCAAGTAAAATTACTCAGGCCATCTTTGACTAGATTGAAGTTGGCGAGCGATTTGAAACCGTTAACACTGACGCCTAAGATCATAAAATTCCCAATGCGGTATCCCCTCGACACCGTCTCAATTTTTACAACAAATTCGCTATTTTATGCAATTTCAATTGGGGTTGGATTTGGCCACCCAGCTCGCATTGTCTGTAAATCTTCCAGCAGATCAGTAGGTAAACTCCTCACCGAACTCGTAGCAGCCTCTCAGGTATCTCGTAATCCAAAGCAGGGCCTATGGTACAGAGCCGAGAGACGCGTTTCAGTCTTATCTCGATAAAATAGCTTAGCCGCTCCTAGTTTCTGCGTTGCGGCGTAAGTCGTGCTGTACTGGCGCCGTCTCGATTCCTAATGCAATTTGCAACATCCCAATCACGTCCGGCCCGTCTTCATTGATCCACGTCCCGTAGTGCTGACGGATCATGTTGCCGTTGGTGTGGCCCATCTGTTCGGCGATCCAGTCGATCGACGCCACCCCGGTGGTCAGCAACTGGCTGGCGTAGGTGTGCCGGCATTGTCCCGGCCCCCGATAACGAACGCCGGCGGCGAGCAAGTGCGCCTTGAAGAAACGATCGCGCACCACGAAGTCATTGGCATGCGGCAGCCCGGTTTTGGTGTTGAGGAACACGAAGTGCAGTTTGTGTTTTCGCACCGTCTTGTTGTCCCGCTCAACCACATCCACGGTTTCCGCTTTTCGGTTGCGGTTCAGCGCATCGATCTTGCGCAGGGCGTCCCACGCCGGTGCCAGCAGGCGCACCCGCCGCGTTGATCGACGGGTTTTCGTCACGCGATAAGCGCCGCGCACCTTGGACCGGCGAAAGGTCACCGTGCCTTGCGCCAGGTCGACGTCCTCCCAGGCCAGGGCAATGGTTTCCGATACCCGTGGACCTGCCCACAGCATGAACTGCACCATCAGCAGTTCTTGCGTGCGCTGGGTCGGGGTTTCGAGTATCTGTCGGATTTCGGCGCGGGTGAACGGGTCCGGCGCTTCGGGATCCGGCAGACGCACCATCAACCCTTCGGTCGGGTCGTGCGCGACTTTCATCCGCGTGCGATACAAGCGGAACACCTGGCGCACATTGCTGATGATGTCGCGGATGGTCTTGTTCTTCAGGGTTTTGGACAGCGTGTCCTGAATCCATTCCTGCAGGTCCAGGTGATCGATCTGGTTGATCTGGACCGTGCCCCAGCGCGGGCGCACATGCACTTCGGCCTTGTTGGCGTAACCTCGGTAGCTGGAAGCCGCGACACTGTTGGCCTTGATTTTCAACCACAGATCCAGGTAGTGGCCGAAGGTGTTTTCCACCAATCTGGCCGAATTGGGAAAGTGCCGCGCGTAGTCGAAGGTACCGGTCTGGATCTCGTACTCGATGATCTCGGCCAAGCGCTTGGCCTGGGCCACGGTGGCCGGTGTGTTGCCGCCCGGGAACGTCTCCCGGCATTTCTCCCCGTTGTACTGAAAATAGATCCTCACGGACTTACCGCGAGTTTCAACCCCACTCATGTAAACCCCTAACGCTGTACTCGTATGTCGACAGTCTGACGATCGGAAACAAAAAGGCCCGTTTCCGGGCCAAGTATCTGCGGGTGCGTCTTCTGGTGGACGCGGGCTATGCCTTGGGCTTGGGATGGCGCAGATGAGCGTTCAGCCGCTGACGCCGGCGGCTGCATTTATCGTGATTGCCCTGGGCTCGCCACTTGCCGCACTGATCGCACACGCTGGTGTAATCGATGTTCCAGGGAAAGCGGCGCACCGGTGTTACGGCTGGGTCACTGGACATGGCGTGAGTCTCCCGGTGTGGCGGGGCGGGCGAGTAGCTGACTGATCACGGCGGCATCCGTCGCGCTCAGATCGCCCAAGTGGCTGGCCATCTGGCTCAGGCTTTCCAGGCGCGTGCGGGCCTCGGGGGGTTTGTGCACCAGGTAGCCGATGACGGCGGCGCCGATAATCGCGGTGGCCACCAGGTGCCGCGCCGGTGTGGTAGCCTTCGCGCCGCTGCTGCTGTGGTTCTGTGCTTGCATGGTTAGGGTCCTCAGTTGTAGTCGGGTGTCGAGGAGCTGCAACTCCTCGACACTGTTTTTCCTCAGTCCTTACGTGCCAGGTGGATCACCAGGCCGTCAAAACGCGGCTCATGTTCAACACATGACTGCCATTCCAACACCCGCAAAATCTGTTGCCGGCTGCAGTCGTCCACGAGGATTTCGCGCTGTCCAGCGGCGGCTCGAACTTCCAGCATCTGCAACAAACCGTCCTCTGCGTAAGCACCGGCCTGAATGATCGGCGCGCGTTGTCCCGCCAAATCCAAACGGTCTTGCACCGACTGGAGCTTGTTGGTGTGGCCGTCGCCGGCATTGCCCATAAACACTTGGATCTGCATCGGTCTTGCTCTCCTTTACGCCTTGAATGTCCAGCACTTGACCGTGGTCGGCCGGGGTTGGGAAACAGGGTTGCGGTGATTGAAGGCGGCGCGCACGGCGCTGTGCACGGCCTTATTGCTGTCGAGAAATTTGCGCGAGCGCGACTCCTTAAGCAGGTCGCGCAACGTGGCCACGTCCGCCAGCTTCTGTTTGTGTTCGGCGGCGCGCTCGCAGAATTCGTTGAGGTTGATAGCAATCACCGCCGGGTCACTGCTGTGGTCGACCACCGGGTCTTCGCTCAAGGATTCGAGGTAGTCGTAGACTTCCCAAAATTCGGCGACGGCCGGATGGTCGGAGCTGATAGAGGCCTGGCGCTCAATGGCCATCCGCACGATCTGCCGCTGCGTGGCGGCGACCTGCGGATCACTGAGTTTCAGCACCAGGCGCAGGCCATCCAGCAGCGACAACAATTGCGCGTGGTTCTTGCTGATACGCTCGACCCGGATGTAACCGCGCAGGTCGTAGCCGCAACTGCTGCAGTTGCCTTGCTCGCTCGCATAGGCCGTACCGCAGGCAAAACAGTGCGTGTGCAGGCGGCGCAGCTTGGCTTCGTTTTCGGGCATGCGTTGAGCGAACAGCTCAAGCACAGCGGACTCTTTGCCCACGGCGCGCAACAGGAAGTGACTGAGGGTGGCGCCGTCCAACGCATTCAACTGATCGGCGGCCGTACGGCTTTCCGGCGTAACGATCGGGCGCACAAAGTGCAATTTAACGATGCGCGTCATGATCGCTTCGTGCGCTACCACCGCCGCGTTCTGGCTGATCGCGATCGTTCCGCGAAAGGGCGGTTCATACGTCTCGTTGCCCGCTGTCTTGACGCCTTTGGTGGCCAGCGTGCCGCCGCCGTAGAAGTCTTTCAGCTCGTCCCATTCAAAGGTTTTGGCGTGCGCCCGATCGTCGCAGTGGCGATCGGCCTCAAGAAACACCACCGGCATGCCGGACACCTGCCCCATCAGGCGCGAACGCCCGGCCTTGGTTGATTTCATCGGGTCGAAACCCTCATAACCTTCGCGGCCGAGCAGTTTCCACAGCAGGTTGAGCAGTGTGGTCTTGCCGGCGCCGGCTTCACCAGTGGCTTCCAGGAAGGGGAAGGACTGGTAACGCGCACGGATCTGCTCACAGAACAGCGAGCCGAAGAAGAACACCAGCGCGACGAAGCCCTGGGCGCCGAAACAGGTCCACAGCAACTGTACCCACTTCTCGTTGAAGTCTTTTCCATCGCGCTGCAGCTTGATTGGTACGCCTTTCTGCAGCGTTTTCAGGCGCAGCTTGCCGAACTCGAAATAGTCTTCACTGTTGACCTTGTAGGTGGTGCCGTCCTTGATCGCGAGGTCGCCGTAGACGTAGCAGGCGTATTCCTTGCTGTAGCCGACGTAGTCGATGGTCGACACGGTTTTGATGCCAAACAGCTGATCCTTCATCAACTTGTCGAGCTGCTGGCCGCTGCCGGTGAACATGGCGCCGGCGGCCATGCCGAGCAGGCGTTTCTTGAATTCACTGGCCGCAGACAGCTGACCGCTGGTGCCCAAGGGCGACCAGGTATGGCAGCACAGCGAAGCCGCCCAGCAGCGCGTCGACGCCGATGGCAACTGGCTACGCCAGACCGATGGCAAGATCCGAGATCAGGCGATCGAGCGCGAAGTCGAAGCTCTGGACAACCGCGAGCAGTTCCAGAGCTACACGCAGACGATCGACGACCACTCGACCGAAACTGTGGGTGGTGTGAAAAAGATCGAGGCGCTGGGAGCGCTCAAGCTGATGTCGGGCGGATCCGCGAGCTTGGCGGCAGTGGATGATCTGCACCTAGCGACCGGTCGTGATCTGAACCTGGTTGTCGGAAAGAAGTACAACGCCACTGTGGGAGGCGATATGCAGGAGCGAATTGAAGGGCTGCGCCGAAGCATCGTAGCTAAACAACAGCACCTGATGGCACCGAAGAACTGGATTGGGTCGGAATCGATTAACTTATTTCAGGTTGTTTGCGATGTGCTTAAATTAATTGAGCATATGAATGTGCAAATAGCCATGCATAATCATGGCGTCACGCAAACGCCGAACAATGCGGGCAATTTTACCCTGTATGCATCGCAAGCTTCTACTGGCCTAGTAAAACTCGAAAAAATAACGTTGCAGCCGAAGCCTGCGGTATCGATGTAGTGTGTTTTATTTGTGGATGCACAGTTAAATGCATAATTTTTGAGTCAGCGCTATTAGGCGTAACTCAACGGTTGAAACCAATCAAGCTGCATTGTTTTTTTTGTTAGCTGTAAAGTTTTCCGGTTATAGATATTCAATTGTAAAGTTAAGCTCGGCATTGGCTGTGCCAGGCTTCAAGTCTTCGTTATCGATGTGAAAATATGCGGCCGTCATAGGGATTTCAAAGTTTCCTCCTTTTGAATCATAACCGTCATAAATTTGTTTGGTTGTGCCGTCGATTATGGCTGGCTGGCCATTGGAGTGTTTTATCTGGATGCCAATACCCTTGGCTGTGGAACTGGAATTCAATCTGATGACACCATTTCGATAATCGGCAGTCTCGCCGACTCTCGTGAAGCGATAATTTATTTTATTAAGGCCTGCTGGGCAATTATTCAGTTTTATGCCAAAAGCAACAGGCTCAGAGTGGCTTCCCTGTGCCTTCCCAATGTCGCTGAGCGTGAAGGTGCCCATTCGGACAGTGATATCCGGTGTTTCGCAGGAGGCTGCGACAACATTCATTTCCGTGACGCTTAGGGTTATCGGGTAAAGTTCGCCATCTCTGTAATAACCCAATATTCCGCCGGGGATTCTTGCACCAGCTTTGATGTCTCCGATTTTAACGATATTAAAACCTAGGATCAAATAGTTGAAAGTATAATCGGGGGCGGCATCCTTTGTGATAGCAGGGTATTGTCCAACTCTCTCCTGGTTAGTAGTCCATTCCCACGCCAAGCCTGTATCTCCTATGGGGTAAGTTCCAGAGGTCGCATTCTGTCCTCGTGCGTCCATACTTCCAGCGGAAAAGCTAGTAGTACAACCAAATCGATTTTTTAGCTCTTTCGCAAAACCATCGCCCCCTATGTATATTATCGTACCGTTGGGCGTATTCGCTGGAACAGTAATGCTGGGAGGGAGTTTGGTGCTCATGGTTACTGGGCCGTGCCCCGCAAGGTAAGTGCAGGTAGCATTTGCACAAAGGGGGATCGTAGCAGCAGCTAAAAGTGATACTGTGCGTAGTAGTGTTGATCGCATTTAAAAAAACCTATTCATAATCCTGTTAAATATCTCAAAAAAGCAGAGGCGCGTTGTATACACGTTGATGTAGCGACTTATTGTGAGATTTTTTATGTCTGACGCATGCGTTGCATGTATTTGATTGAGGGTGGGAGATGGCTGTTCCGTTTAAAATAAGAATGGTCTGTATTTTGGTTTTTTGTGTGCACACGCTAATTGCTTTTCAGCCGAGTCGACACCACCTCGACTGCGCATACGCGCAGCCATCGATGTACTCAATACCGCTCAACACGAAGCCGGTTACTACCATGCCTGCCAGCGTCGCATCGAGCAGAGTCGGTTAAGGCTGACTAATCTAGCAACGTCCAGCGAGCTATCCGGAGGATGGACTAATCTTACGAGACCACTTTTTAAGGATGGCCACCATGCTGGATAACTCGGAATGCAAGATCGCCACGGCAGATGCTCTGACGTTGCTTCTACACAATCAGCACGCGCTAGGCGCGGCCATCGAGGAGATCACTAAGTGGCTTTCAGAGAGCGGCGTAGCGGATGTTGCAGGTAACGCATTCGTCGCCATGGAAACCTTGGACGCAAATGCACAAGCGATTACAGACGCGATTATGCGACTACGGCGATGCTCGCGAATCTCTAAGCTCTGCACGCGAAAAGGCTGGAGTCCACGAGACATCAGCCCTGCGAGTGTTCAATCGTTTGCAACGAATCGATCTCTATAAAAAATCGGTGAAAAAGCACTTATCCCCCTCCCGCCGGCGGGCTTTGCGTCCCTTTTTTGTGCAAAGGCCAGAGCGGTGCAATCACCGGCTCTGCCCAGGCCTGCTGCGGGGGCTGGGGGCGTTGCATGGATTGCACGCAGTGCAAGGTTTTGTAAAGAAGTGCAGATCCGTGGCACAGCTTTACGGAGCATCGACGAGTTGGCCAAGGACGTGAGACGCCCGGCGTGCAGGGGCTGCGGCCTGAAAAACCTACTGCACAGAGTATTTTCGTTTTTGGAACTGTTCGCACCACTTGCGAATCCGGCAACGCCCAGTCCGCTGGGAAAGCGGTTGTAAGGCCCGGTCTGCTTGGCTCTGCGGGGTTTTCTGGTATTGCACAGAGTCACCAAGAATTTTCTTGCTATCAGTCCCAAATTCTCATGATGTGAAAAACACGGAAAAGGGACGTCGTCTTGGCCATTTTCAGACGTGGGCTGGGAAAAAGGTAATTTTGGTAAGCGAGGTGTGGATACGCGCTAAAGCCCTTGCCGTGCCTGGCTTTCACTCATTACCTCAAGAGGTAATTTTAGGTAAGAGCTAGGGTAATAATTTCTCAAGTGCCCAGTTTTACTGGGTTTGAGGGCTATAAGGGATTACCCATAGGAAAGGTAATTTTCTAACCTCATACTTACCAAATTATTACCTCTGCATACTTCTCTCTACGCCCCGATTTTCAAGGCTTCCAGAGCTTGCCTCATGCCGCATTACCAAAATTACCTTTTTCCCATGGGTCAACATGAAACGTCGAAACGGGCTTCACATCCGTGTGCTGCAACCTGGTGCGCAAAACCGATGGGACTGACATGGGACTGAGATTAAAAAACTCGCTCCTCTGCAGCCCTTATAAATCGGGGGGGTGTGCTGAAAAGAACGCAAACGGGTAGTTTCGAATCTCTCCTTCACCGCCACATTCAGTAAACGCAAGCCACTGATTTTCCTAGAGAAAGTCGGGGGTTTGTGTTTTTTGGCGTCTGGAAAAAAGGGCAATAACGAACAACTGGGACCGACGATCTGGAATGTATGGCGGCGTGCCTTTCTTTCCGAGAAGTTGTACAAAACCCTGTCACCCGTCGAAATCTCCTACACGCCTCATTGACCCCTTGAACCGTCCCGAGTTTACTGTATGCGCATACAGTAAATTCACTATCAGGTTCGTATCATGAGCGTCACCATCCTCGGCCCTTTGTCTGGCGCAGGCGAAAAGCTTGCGCTGTATTCGTTTCGGATTCCCGCCGGTTTTCCTTCGCCAGCGGCCGATCACATTGAAAAGCACATCTCTCTGGACGAGGTTTTCGACATTCGTGCGCCGCACGTTTATCTGGCGAAGATCGAAGGCGAGAGCATGCAGGACGCGGGGATATTTTGCGGTGATCTGGTGATCGTCAATCGCAGCCTGAATGCCGAGCACGGCGATATCGTGATCGCTGGGCTCAACTCCGAGCCCGTCTGCAAGCGCCTGCACATGCGCGATAACGCCATCATTCTTCTTTCAGCCAACAGTAAATATCCGCCTCGTTACGTGATGGAAGGAGATGAGCTGGTGATCTGGGGCGTGGTGACTTACAGCGTGCGCGACCATGGCAAATCGTGAGCAGGTCTTTGCGCTGATTGATTGCAACAGCTTCTATGCCAGCTGTGAGCGAGTTTTTCGCCCCGATCTGGCGAAGACGCCGATTGTGGTGCTGAGCAATAACGATGGCTGCGTGATTGCGCGCAGCTACGACGCCAAGCCCTTTGTGAAAATGGGCGCGCCGTATTTTCAGATTCGTGATGATCTGCGCCGCCACGGTATCCAAGTGTTCAGCAGCAACTACGCGTTGTACGGCGACATGAGCGAGCGGGTGATGACGATCATCGAATCCATGGTGCCCGCCGTCGAGGTGTACAGCATTGATGAGGCGTTTGCCGATCTCAGCGGCATACCAGGCGACCTGACCTTGTTTGGCCGGACCATCCGCTCTGCTGTCTATAAACGCACCGGCATCCCCGTCGGCGTCGGCATCGCCCCTACGAAAACGCTGGCCAAGCTCGCCAACCACACTGCGAAACGCCTGCAGGCGCACACCGGTGGCGTGGTCGACATCTGCGATCCGGTCAAACGCGACTGGGTGCTGCGCAACACCGATGTCGGCGAAGTGTGGGGCATCGGTCGGCGCATGAAAGCTCATCTTGAGAGCATGCAGATCAGAAGCGCGATGGACCTGGCCAGGGCTGATCCGTGGACACTTCGGCGCAAGTTCAGCGTGGTGATCGAGAAGACCGCGCGCGAACTGGGCGGCACATCGTGTCTGGAACTGTCCGAAACCGAGCCGCCGAAACAGGAAATCTGCAGCAGCCGCATGTTTGGCAACCGTTTGACTACCATCGAACCGATCAAGGAAGCCGTGGCGACTTATGTACATCGAGCGGCGCAAAAGCTGCGGGCACAGAATTCACTGTGCAAAAAGATCCGCGTGAGTATCCGCACGGGCATGTTCAATCCGCAGGAGGCCAAGTACGCCAATGGCGCGCTGATTGAATTGCCTTATCCGACAAACGACGTGCGACTGTTGAGCAAGTTGGCGAGCGAGGCGATTGACCGATTGTTCCGGCCGGGTTTCAAGTACAGCAAGGCTGAGGTGTTATTGATGGATCTTCGGCAGCCCGGAGAGTTTACCGAAGACCTGTTTGCAGATTCTCAACCCCAAGCGGCGCAGAAGGTGATGGGCGTACTGGATCGAATCAATCAGCGATGGGGCCATGGAACGTTGCGCGCGGGAAGTGTGCCAGCCGATCCGGATTGGGGGATGCGACGGGAGATGATGAGTTCGAGTTTTACGACGAAGCTGGATCAATTGTGGGTCGTTAAATGTAATTGAAGCAGCGGGTGCGACGTTTGGTGCCGCGTTACAATCGCCGCTTTCACTTTTGCAGTATAAGGACGGCTTTCATGATCATTTCCTCCACTCATTCCGTCGAGGGGCGGCAGATCACGGCCTATCTGGACATTGTCAGCGCCGAGTCTGTGCAAGGCGTCAACGTGATTCGCGATATGTTCGCCGGCATGCGCGACTTCTTTGGTGGGCGGTCGCAGACGTTGGAGCGGGCTCTTAAAGAGGCCCGCATTCAGGCAACCGACGAACTGAAAGATCGAGCGCGGGCATTGCAGGCTGACGCCGTGGTCGGCGTGGATTTTGAGATCAGCATGCCGGCAGGCAAGGGCGGCATGGTCGTGGTGTTTGTCACCGGAACGGCGGTGAAGCTGCGCTGAGCTTGCCGTCAAGCCAAAGCCGATTTAGCGAGTGAGCGCTGATTGCAGCGCTTGATCCATTCGTCGGTGATCAATGCCGCTGGACGGCAAGTCCAGTAATGACCGGCTAGTCTCAAAAGCGCTGAGGGACGATATTTTCCAGGCAAAACTGTTTTGCCGGTGTCGACCCGGTTGCGTAGGGGAGAGTCTATGTCAGGTCCATTTATCGAAGATGATGGCGCAGAGTTTTCATTCAACAACTGCGTGCGCTGCGGTCAGTCGGAGTATCAGTCGGGTTTTGGCGAAGATCCGGTCAGCATCGGCAAAATCAAATCTATAGCCCCCAAAGGGCCGAAAGCGAAATTTCTGCCCAAGGTCACGGCAAGGACCAGAAAGTGATTTCATCCTGCACCCCGTCTCTGAGCGGGGTTTTTTATGCGCAAGAATGGGAGATGGAATGCAGGGCGGGCGTTGACATTAATGTCGGTTTTTTTTCACAAACTTTTCACGTTGGTCAACGTAGGGTGAAGCCATCCGTTAGAAAGCAAGTCTCCAGCCCGTCTCCCCAGCGGGCTTTTTTTTGCCCGGCATAAAACCTTTTCCCTGATCGCTGTCCAATCGACGCTGTCGCCGGCGTCTGGACTTTCCTGCGCCGCACATAGATCCCGCTCCTTTTCGTCATCCCGTTTATTTGAGGTTTTCGTCATGCGTTTAACACTGCCTGCTCTGGTTCTTGGCCTTCTGGTTGCTCAAGGTGCGATGGCTGCCGGTGATGGCACCGCTGCGCTGGGCGGTGGCCTGGGTGGTGCGCTGGGTAATGTGGTCGGTCAGAAAATGGGCGGCAGCACCGGTGCCGCCATCGGCGCTGGCCTCGCGGGCGCAGCGGGCAGTGCCGTCGCCGCACGCAAGGGCAGCCGTACCAAAGCGGCGATCGGCGGCGGTGTCGGTGCGGCCGGTGGTTCGGTGATCGGCAACAGCCTGGGCGGTCGCAACGGCGCCACCATCGGCGCGGGTCTGGGCGGTGCGGCAGGCGGCGCAGTCGGCAGCAACCTGGGCAAAGGTCACAAGCGCCACTGAGGCTGATTGCCTGTCAGAAAAAGCCCGGCTCGATGTCGGGCTTTTTCATGGCTGAACGTTTTGTCCGAAATCATCTCCAATCTGCATACGCCCCGCTTGGGCGGATTGTCCCGTTTCGGGAACTGCGAGGTTCATATGCGATTGTCATTATCTGCACTGTTTTTTGGCTTGTTCGTGGCGCAAGGCGCGATGGCAGCCGGAGACGGCACCGCTGCCGTAGGCGGTGGTCTCGGCGGTGCGTTGGGTAATGTGGTTGGCGGACAACTCGGCGGCAGCACGGGCGCGGCGGTCGGCGCAGGTGTTGGCGGCGCGGCGGGCAGTGCCGTCGGCGCGAACAAACGCAACCGCACTGAAGCCGCCATTGGTGGCGGTCTGGGCGCAGCAGGCGGCTCGGTCGTCGGCAACAGCATCGGCGGCTCCACCGGCTCCGCCATCGGCGCGGGCCTGGGCGGTGCAGCAGGCGGCGCGGTAGGTAACAATCTTGGCGACGACGACGGCGGATCTCATTCCGGCGGCCACAAGCACAAGAACAAACACAAAAATAAACATCGCTGATTGATCAACGAAAAACCCGGCCTGGTGCCGGGTTTTTCGTGTCTGGCCGTCAGGCAGAGGAACGATTGGCGGCAGGGCTTTTCGAACGTCATACATCCCACACGATCAAGAGGTTCGCCATGACTCCTGAAACCGAAGGCAAAGAAGAGAAGGGCCCGAGTGGACTGCCGTTTATCAATGACCCGGGGAATGAAGATCCGGGCTCGCTGATGGATGATGCGACAGTGCCGTTGAATGATGCGGATGAGGCGGATATGGAGTATGAGGAGGATGGGGATGAGCAGTGAGTGGAGTAGGGTGGCTTGAAAGTTTGGATTTGGTTTTGAGGGCCTGAGTGAGCAGGCCCTTTTTGTGGTGGGTCTAATCGATTTCTTTTGAGTCGGCCAATACATATAGATTGCTTATGGCTGACATTTTTTTTATTTTTTTTAGATTTATATACTCTTCTAATTCTTTTTCGATGTTGTTTTTGTTGCAATATTTTTTATATTTTGATGGTCTCTCGCGAGCGAAGTTGTATAGGCGCCAAACATCAAATCCATTGATTTCACCGTTAGGGCCATAGTCAAAATCTACACTTCCGGTCGATAAATTGATTCGACAGCCAATACCATGCAATTCATATTTAACGCCTCGAGTGACCCTCCCGCATCGCTTTATTGACTCGGTGCGCCAAAGCCTTCGAATATCTCGAGTGCCAAATTTTCTCTCAAATACCAGAGTGCTGGACTCTACCATAGAGATAAAGTCATTTATCAGGATTTCCAAAGTTTCACTTTGTTCACTCATCTTCTTCTGCGATGCTCCAATCTGTCTAAACCTACGTTGTTTGCTGACTTTAGTACATCTTCAATGCTGTTTAGAGTTCTGTCGTATTTTGTGAGATCGGTTATGAGTCTGATTGTCACATTGGTCGAAGTTTGCCGTGCAGCTGCTGCGCGATGGTGTCCGTTCAGAATGTATAAATGGCCGTCATGTTCTATTACGTCGATAGGTTCCACTGAGTCGTACCCGTTACGCATTTGGCTTTTATAGTCCTCGACTGTCTTGGTTGAGGTCTTTCCCTCGATTGTATGTACTCTTTTCAAAGTTTGTGGATCTATATCGTGAGCAATGGCCGGTACATCCGGCTCCCCCTTATCAACTCTAGCCGAGCCAATCCCACCCGGCACCTCACACCCAGGCCTATTCGGCGGCGGGCAATTGGAGTTCAACCCCAACGGATCCACCCACCCCGTCGGGTTCGGCACGTACTGGTATTGATTCAACCCACCCGCGAGCTTCACCGGGTCCGGGGTCAGATACCGCCCCAATCTCGGGTCGTAATACCGATGCCGGTTGTAA
>NZ_PJBC01000006.1 GCF_002836515.1 Pseudomonas sp. Choline-02u-1 | reverse complement strand
TGCGCTGTGTCAGTCACCTATTCTGTATCGGTGACACCCTATTCGCGAGCAAGCCCGCTTCCACATTGGGTTCTGTATATGACTATCGAGCGTTGCGTTGTCCCGGTTTTTTCGCCACACCTTCACTTGTCCCACCTCCCTCGCCCATGTAGAAAGCCCCTTCCAGAAATCTCGCACAAGGACTTTGGATGAAGGCGCTGCCCTGGCTTTATCTCGCGCTGCTCAGCCTCGGCTACGGACTGGCCCTGAGCTACGGCCAACTTGGTTGGCTGGCATTGATCTCCGTGGGGCTGTTGCTGTTCGCCGCGTTCGCCGTGCGCCAGCAACAGGTGCCGGTCGCGCGCTGGCTCGGCCATGGCCTGTTCATTGTTTTGGCCGTGGCGCTGGCGCTGCATTGGCTGCCGGGTTTTGCCAATGGCCGCGTGATCAACCCGCAACGTCTTACTGACGACGCCGTGCCGTTCGCGATGCACCTCAACCTCGACAAGCCGCTGGTGGGCTTCTGGCTGCTGCTGGTCTGCCCGTGGATTGTTGCGCGGCGTTCGTTGCGCCTGACTGTTTATGCCACCGCCCTCGCGCTGACGTTATGCGCGGCACTCGCCCTCGGCGGCGCGCTGTTGCTCGGTGTGATCACCTGGGCGCCGAAGTGGCCGGATCAGGCCTGGCTGTGGGTGCTGAACAATCTGCTGCTGGTGACGCTGGTCGAGGAAGCGCTCTTTCGCGGCTATATACAGGGCGGACTCAGCCATCGCTTCAAGCACCTGCCATATGGCGACAACCTCGCGCTGCTGTTGGCTTCGCTGCTGTTTGGCATGGCGCATGCCGGCGCCGGCTGGACCTGGGTGTTACTGGCGGGACTGGCCGGGGTCGGCTATGGTCTGGCCTACCGTTTCGGCGGCCTGGGCGCAGCGATCGCCACGCATTTGGGCTTGAACCTGCTGCACTTCGGCCTGTTCACCTATCCGATGCTGGCCAATTGACGCAAGCGCCGTTTTGCGACGGCGTACTTAAATCTGAAAAAAAACTTCAATAAAAACCTGTCAGCGCCGACAACCTTTCAAAGCCTTGCGGATTGAAAAACCATGCGTAACAACCAGCCCATTACACAACGCGAGCGGACCTTTCCAGCTCAGCAACGGTTGATTTCCACCACCGATGCCAAGGGCGTGATCACCTACTGCAACGACGATTTCGTCGAAATCAGCGGGTTTTCGCGGGATGAACTGATCCGTGCGCCGCACAATCTGGTTCGCCATCCAGACGTGCCGTCGGCGGTGTTCGCGCACATGTGGGGCACGCTGAAACAAGGCTTGCCATGGATGGGCATTGTCAAGAATCGCTGCAAGTCCGGTGACCATTATTGGGTGAACGCCTATGTCACACCGGTGTTTGATGGCAGCCAGGTGATCGGTTACGAGTCGGTGCGCGTCAAGCCCACCGCCGAACAGATCCGCCGCGCCGAAGCGCTCTACCAACGCATCAATCAGGGCAAGTCGGCGATTCCATCCACCGATAAATGGCTGCCGATCCTGCAGGACTGGCTGCCGTTCATTCTGGTCAGCCAATTGAGCTTCATGATTGGCGCGACGCTGACCTCGCAATGGGGCTTTGCCCTCGCCGCCGCGCTGTCGGTGCCGCTGGGCCTGATGGGCCTGCAATGGCAGCAACGCGGGCTCAAGCGCCTGCTGCGCCTGGCCGAACAAACCACCTCCGACCCGCTGATCGCGCAGATGTACACCGACAGCCGTGGCGCGCAGGCGCGTCTGGAAATGTCGATCCTCAGCCAGGAAGCTCGCTTGAAAACCTGCCTGACCCGCCTGCAGGATACCGCCGAACACTTGACCGATCAGGCCAAGCAGTCCGATGCCCTCGCGCACAACAGCTCGACCGGTCTGGAACGCCAGCGCGTGGAAACCGAACAGGTCGCCACCGCCGTCAACCAGATGGCCGCCACCACCCAGGAAGTCGCCAGCCACGTTCAACGCACCGCTGACGCCACCCAGGAGGCCAACCGCCTCACCGGTCGCGGCCGCGACATCGCCGGTGAAACCCGCGAAGCCATTCAGCGCCTGTCGGTCGTCGTCGGCGAAACCGGCCTGACCGTGACGCAACTGGCCAAGGACAGCGACGAAATCGGCGGCGTGGTCGACGTGATCAAAGGCATCGCCGACCAGACCAACCTGCTCGCCCTCAACGCCGCCATCGAAGCGGCCCGTGCCGGCGAAATGGGCCGTGGTTTTGCCGTAGTGGCCGACGAAGTCCGTCAATTGGCACAACGCACCAGCGAATCGACCGGGCAGATTCACGCCCTGATCGCCAAGCTGCAACAGACCGCCTCCAGCGCCGTGCAAACCATGGAAGCCGGGCATCGCCAGGCTGAAGAAGGCGTGGCTCGGGTACTAGAGGCGGATCAGGCTCTGGTCGGCATCAGCGAAGCAGTGGCCAACATCACCGACATGACCACCCAGATCGCCGCCGCGACCGAAGAGCAAAGTGCGGTGGCTGAAGAGATCAGCCGCAACATCAGCAACATTTCGGAGTTGGCTGATCAGACGTCCGAGCAGGCGCAAAACTCGGCGTTGTTGAGTGAAGAGCTGACGAAGACGGCCAATACCCAGTATTCGTTGGTGGCGCGGTTTAACCGCTAACAGCAAAAGATCGCAGCCTGCGGCAGCTCCTACAGATAATCGTAGGAGCTGCCCCAGGCTGCGATCTTTTGACCTTGGAAGCCCGGACCGCGAAAGCTGTCCGGGCTTTTGTTCTTGATAGGGAATTTTTAGTGTCTGGCAAGCCGCCATCGCGAGCCTGCTCGCGAAGGGGCCATAACAACCAACGCGATTATTGAGGCAACTTCAGCTTATCCAGCAGTCGATTGACCAACAGTTCGTTGAGCATGATCACCTGTTGCAGCGCCAGCAGTGGTTTGCGTTCCGGGCCGCCTATTGAGTTGGCGATATTACCGGCCATGGCATGCGCGTATGAAAGCGACTCGCAAGCCTCAACCAACAGGGTTTCGTCATCCAGCGTGGGGTCGACAACATAGACCGGGCGATATTTTGGCGAACTTGGCGGGGCTGCCAGGTCTTCAGGTTTGAGGTAGTAATCGAGGGCGCGGTCGGTGGCTTCCTGGACTTTTTGCGGATCGAACGCGGGGTCGTGGGGGATTGGCGGGTTGGGGGTTACTTTGAACATGGGCGTGCTCCAGTTTCGAATATTGGGAGCCAGCACCCTCGCTACCAAACGAAAGGTGGTGGTCATACGCAGGTTGGTAGACCGGTCGAAACGGGAAACCCGGCGCTCACAAAGGAGCCCCACGCATGCCCACCATAAAAGTCGAGTCCCGAAACGGGACTGCATACGGTGACGCTATACAACGGTTTCGACGCGGGCTACCAAACCCGATCACTGCTTTCTGTCAGTGACCGAGCAACGATATAGCCAACCTCATGGCCGCGTAAGCCGGCGGATTCTGGCGTACGCGTAGGCAACGGCGCAAGGAGTTGTAGCCGGGATGGCGTAACGGATCGTGTAGTTTAAACGGGGTTATTTGATGCTGTTTAAGTGCAGGGATTGCCTCTGACGGGCTGGTGGTTTGATGTCATCTGGAAGAGAGCCTTCGCGAGCAGGCTCGCTTCCACAGAAAAGCAAAATCAAAAGATCGCAGCCTTCGGCAGCTCCTACAACGATGAGCGTTAGCTCGAGTGCTTTTGATCTTGCTTTTGATCCACCGGCGACGTCGAAGGCTGAGTGGAGGGATTGATCCGGGCGTGGGAGCGCAGCGACCGTCTGGCGCAGCCAGACTCAGCGCAAGGAGGTGCAGCGAAGCAAACCGTAGCCGCTGCGCCCGGATCAGTCCCGGAGCGAAGGGACCCGAGCCTGCGAGGGCCGAACGCAGGCGCTAGCGTTTTTTGTTTACTTTTTTTCTGGGCCGGCATTCCGGGCGCTTGTAAAAAACTAAGTCGCCGTCAGGCGAAACCGCCAGCCGCAGCGCCCGCAGCAACGGATATGCCCCCACCCCTCACCGCAAAAACAAAGCCACCTCCCGCGCAGCACTATCCAAATGATCCGCATGCGTAAAACCGGAAACCTTCAACGGCTTCAAATCATGATCGCCAGCCGCCAGCCACATCACCTCAATACTCGGTGACAAGCTGTAAGCCGCAACCGCCTCGCGATTCCCCAGAGCATCCCGCTCCCCCTGCACAATCAACGCCCGCGTGCGCAGCGAAGCCAAATGTTCAACCCGCGGTTTCTCCGGCTTGCCCACCGCATAAAACGGGTACCCCAGACACACCAACGCATCCACCCCCAGCTCATCCGCCACCAGACTCGCCATCCGCCCGCCCATCGACTTGCCGCCAACCGCCAAAACCCCAGCGACATGACGCCGCACAAGCGCAAACACTTCCCGCCAGCAATCCTGCAGTTTCGCCGCAGGATTCGGCGGACGTTTAACACCGTCCACCCGCCGCTGCGCCATATACGGAAACTCAAAGCGCAACACGTTGACCCCAAGCCCGGCAAGGCGCCCAGCCATGTCATTCATCCAGTCACTGTCCATTGGTGCCCCAGCACCGTGGGCGAGGATCAACGTCGCCGAAGCCTCGCCCGACGCGTCGTTCCAAAGCCATCCATGATCGAGCACACACTGCGCCCATTGATCCCCGTCAATACTGGCCTTGTGCTGTTTGTCCATGCTTGCCTCGCTTTTAGTCTGCCTATAACTCCAGGCGAAGGATTCGCGCGGTTTGCGCGCGCTCACTTCGGCTGAACCGTGGATGGGGAACCATGAACACTTCTATCAGTACCGCCTACAACTACAAGGTGGTCCGCCAATTCGCCATTATGACGGTGGTGTGGGGCATCGTCGGCATGGGCCTCGGGGTTTTTCTCGCGGCGCAATTGGTCTGGCCGCAACTCAACTTCGATTTGCCCTGGACCAGTTTCGGCCGCCTGCGCCCATTGCACACCAACGCGGTGATCTTCGCCTTCGGTGGCTGCGCGCTGTTCGCCAGTTCGTTCTACTCGGTGCAACGCACCTGCCAGACGCAGTTGTTTGCACCAAAAATCGCCGCGTTCTGCTTCTGGGGCTGGCAACTGGTGATCCTGCTGGCGGCGATCAGCCTGCCGCTGGGTTACACCAGTTCCAAGGAATACGCCGAGCTGGAATGGCCGATCGACATTCTGATCACCATCGTCTGGGTCGCCTACGCGATCGTGTTCTTCGGCACGATCATGCAGCGCAAGACCAAGCACATCTATGTCGGCAACTGGTTCTTCGGCGCGTTCATCATCACCGTGGCGATTCTGCACATCGTCAACAACCTTGAGTTGCCGGTGAGTTTCACCAAGTCCTACTCGCTGTACGCCGGCGCAACCGACGCGATGGTGCAGTGGTGGTACGGCCACAACGCGGTGGGCTTTTTTCTCACCGCCGGCTTCCTCGGCATGATGTATTACTTCGTGCCGAAACAGGCCGAGCGTCCGGTGTATTCGTATCGCCTGTCGATCGTGCACTTCTGGGCCTTGATCACCCTGTACATCTGGGCCGGCCCGCACCACTTGCACTACACCGCCCTGCCGGACTGGGCGCAGTCGCTGGGCATGGTGATGTCGCTGATCCTGCTGGCACCGAGCTGGGGCGGCATGATCAACGGCATGATGACCCTCTCGGGCGCTTGGCATAAGTTGCGCAGCGACCCGATCCTGCGCTTCCTCGTGGTGTCGCTGGCGTTCTACGGCATGTCGACCTTCGAAGGGCCGATGATGGCGATCAAGACTGTCAACGCCCTCTCCCACTACACCGACTGGACCATCGGCCACGTTCACGCCGGCGCGCTCGGCTGGGTGGCGATGATTTCCATCGGCGCGCTGTACCACATGATCCCGAAAATCTTCGGCAAAGCGCAGATGCACAGCATCGGGTTGATCAACGCGCATTTCTGGCTCGCGACCATCGGCACCGTGCTGTACATCGCTTCGATGTGGGTCAACGGCATCGCCCAGGGCCTGATGTGGCGCGCGGTCAACGAGGACGGCACGCTGACTTACTCCTTCGTCGAAACCCTGGTGGCCAGCCACCCGGGCTTTGTCGTGCGACTGATCGGCGGGGCGATTTTCCTGAGCGGCATGTTGCTGATGGCTTACAACACCTGGCGCACCGTGCGGGCCTCGCAGCCTGCCGACGTCGTCGCTGCCGCGCAGATGGCCTGAGGAGTTCGCCATGAAACACGAAACGATTGAAAAGAACGTCGGCCTGTTGATGCTGTTGATGGTGTTCGCCGTGAGCATCGGCGGCCTGACCCAGATCGTCCCGCTGTTCTTCCAGGACGTCACCAACAAACCGGTGGAAGGCATGAAGCCCTACACCGCGCTGCAACTGGAAGGACGCGACATCTATATCCGCGAAGGCTGCGTCGGTTGCCACTCGCAGATGATCCGCCCCTTCCGCGCCGAAACCGAACGCTATGGGCACTACTCGGTAGCCGGCGAAAGCGTCTGGGATCATCCATTCCTGTGGGGCTCGAAACGTACTGGGCCAGACCTCGCCCGGGTCGGCGCGCGCTACTCGGATGACTGGCATCGCGCGCACTTGTACAACCCGCGCAACGTCGTGCCGGAATCGAAAATGCCGGCCTATCCGTGGCTGGTCACGCAAGCGGTCGACAGCAGCCATACCGAAACCAAGCTGAAAACCATGCGCACCCTCGGCGTGCCGTACACCGACGACGACATCAGCGGCGCGGTCGCCAGCCTCAAGGGCAAGACCGAAATGGACGCCCTCGTCGCCTACCTGCAAGTGCTTGGCACTGCGATCAAGAGCAAGAGGTGAGCCATGGTCATTGAAATGAGTGCAGGCCTGATCCGCGGCCTCGGCACGGTCGTGGTGTTCGTCGCGTTCGTCGGCCTGACCTTGTGGGTGTTCAACCGCAAGCGCACCCCGGAGTTCGCCGAAGCACGTCTGCTGCCGTTCGCCGACGAACCACTACCCGACACAAACCCCGCCTCTGAAACAAGGAGTACCCGGCCATGACCACCTTCTGGAGTACGTGGATCTGCGTACTGACCATTGGCAGCCTGATCGGCCTGACCTGGCTGCTGATCGGCACCCGCCGGGGCGAGACCAAGGGCAGCGTCGACCAGACCATGGGCCACAGCTTCGATGGCATCGAGGAATACGACAACCCGCTGCCGCAGTGGTGGTTCATGCTGTTCGCCGGCACGCTGGTGTTCTCGGTGGGCTATCTGATTCTGTATCCGGGCCTGGGCAACTGGAAAGGGATCCTGCCCGGCTACGAGGATGGCTGGACCGGCGTGCACGAGTGGGAAAAGGAAATGAACAAGGCTGACGCCCGTTTCGGCCCGATCTTCGCCAAGTTTGCCGCCATGCCGCTGGAAGAAGTGGCCAAGGATCCACAGGCTTTGAAAATGGGCGGCCGTCTGTTCGCGTCCAATTGCTCGGTGTGCCACGGCTCGGATGCCAAGGGCGCATTCGGCTTCCCTAATCTCGCCGACAGCGACTGGCGCTGGGGCGGTGAGGCCGAGACGATCAAGACCACCATCATGGGCGGGCGGATGGCGGCGATGCCGGCGTGGGGCGAAGTACTCGGTGAGGCCGGGGTGAAAAACGTTGCAGCCTACGTGCGTCACGAGCTGGCCGGCCTGCCCCTGCCTGCCGACAGCAAAGCGGATCTGCAAGCCGGGCAGCAAGCGTTCAGCACCACGTGTGTGGCTTGCCACGGTGCCACGGGCCAAGGCACCCCGGCCATGGGCGCGCCAAACCTGACCCACCCCGCCGGCTTCATTTATGGCACCAGTCTGACCCAACTGGAGCAGACAATACGCCATGGACGCCAAGGACATATGCCAGCGCAGAACGAGCTGCTGGGCGATGACAAAGTGCAGCTGCTTGCCGCTTATGTCTACAGCCTCAGCCATGGATTGAATACAGAAAAGCTCGTAACTGAAGACATAGCGAAGTAGATAATGAACACACAACTGCCGTGACTTTTTTGTCGCGGCAGTTTCCCGCCCCCTTGCGACGCATTGTCGCACCCCTTGCAACCTCTCCTTTCGGAACCCCGGATTCGGGTCTACGCTTCATCGAAGCGGACCGACTGAAGTCGGTTTTCAGATCAATCCCGAACGATGCGCGCCATGAACCGGTTAATGGATTCGCCGCAAAGGCAGGCAGTTAACGGCTGTTGCGCCGATTGCCCTTAACCCCCCGATCACGACCTGTGTACAGGCATCGGTGACGGCGATCCGGACCCCGCGCTTTTTTCGTTCACTGCGACATTTTTTCACAGGCCATTTTTGACCCTACGCGGCACATGGAAAGGCCGCAGAATCAGCGTTGGAAAGCATTGACCCAGGTCATGGCGCGTTGCAATGACCCCCTGCTTTATACATACTTGCGGCCGATTTTATCCCTATAAAAATACCCAAACCGTGGAACCTTAGAATGAGCACAGCAATCAGTCCGACTGCTTATAACTATAAGGTAGTCCGCCAGTTCGCCATCATGACGGTGGTCTGGGGGATCCTTGGCATGGGGCTCGGTGTCTTCATCGCCTCGCAACTGGTCTGGCCGGAACTGAACTTCGGTCTGCCGTGGACGAGCTTTGGACGCTTGCGCCCGTTGCACACAAACCTGGTGATTTTCGCCTTCGGCGGTTGTGCACTGTTCGCCACTTCCTACTATGTCGTGCAGCGAACCTGCCAGACGCGACTGATTTCCGACAGCCTCGCGGCCTTCACCTTCTGGGGCTGGCAAGCGGTGATCGTCGGCGCCATCATCACCTTGCCGCTGGGTTACACCACCACCAAGGAATACGCGGAGCTGGAGTGGCCGATCGCGATTCTGCTGGCGATTGTCTGGGTCACCTACGGTCTGGTGTTCTTCGGCACCATCACCAAACGCAAAACCAAGCACATCTATGTCGGTAACTGGTTCTACGGCGCGTTCATTGTCGTGACCGCGATGCTGCACATCGTCAACCACATGTCGCTGCCGGTCAGCCTGTTCAAGTCGTACTCGGCCTACTCCGGCGCCACTGACGCGATGATCCAGTGGTGGTACGGCCACAATGCCGTGGGCTTCTTCCTGACCACCGGTTTCCTCGGGATGATGTACTACTTCGTGCCGAAGCAGGCCGAACGCCCGATCTATTCCTATCGTCTGTCGATCGTGCACTTCTGGGCGCTGATCACCCTGTACATCTGGGCCGGCCCGCACCACCTGCACTACACCGCCCTGCCGGACTGGGCGCAATCGCTGGGCATGGCGATGTCGATCATCCTCCTGGCGCCAAGCTGGGGCGGCATGATCAACGGCATGATGACCCTCTCGGGCGCCTGGCATAAGTTGCGCACCGACCCGATCCTGCGTTTCCTCGTGGTATCGCTGGCGTTCTACGGCATGTCGACCTTCGAAGGGCCGATGATGGCGATCAAGACCGTCAACTCGCTCTCGCACTACACCGACTGGACCATCGGCCACGTACACGCCGGCGCTCTCGGCTGGGTAGCCATGATCTCGATCGGCGCGATCTATCACATGATTCCGAAACTGTTCGGCCGGGCGCAGATGCACAGCACCGGACTGATCAACGCGCACTTCTGGCTCGCGACCATTGGCACCGTGCTCTACATCGCCTCGATGTGGGTCAACGGCATCACCCAGGGCCTGATGTGGCGTGCAATCAACGATGACGGCACCCTCACCTATTCGTTCGTCGAAGCGCTGCAGGCCAGCCACCCGGGCTTCATTGTCCGTGCGCTGGGCGGGGCGTTCTTTGCCAGCGGCATGCTGCTGATGGCTTACAACGTGTACCGCACCGTACGCGCGTCGGATCCGGTTGAAGCCGAAGCCGCCGCCAAGATTGCCGTCGTTGGAGCTCACTGATGAAGCATGAAGCTGTCGAGAAGAATATTGGCCTGCTGGCCTTCTTCATGGTCATCGCCGTCAGCGTCGGTGGCCTGACCCAGATCGTTCCGCTGTTCTTCCAGGACGTCACCAACAAGCCGGTCGAGGGCATGAAGCCGCGCTCGGCGCTGGAACTGGAAGGCCGCGACGTCTACATCGCCAACGGTTGTGTCGGCTGCCACTCGCAGATGATCCGTCCGTTCCGCGCTGAAACCGAACGCTATGGCCACTACTCGGTTGCCGGTGAAAGCGTCTGGGACCACCCGTTCCTGTGGGGTTCCAAACGTACCGGGCCGGACCTGGCCCGAGTGGGCGGTCGTTACTCCGATGACTGGCAACGTGCGCACTTGTACAACCCGCGCAACGTGGTGCCCGAGTCAAAAATGCCGGCTTATCCGTTCCTCGTGGAAAACAAGCTCGACGGCAAGGAAACCGCGAAAAAAATGGAAGTGTTGCGCACTCTCGGCGTCCCCTACACCGACGAAGACATCGCCGGTGCACAGGATGCCGTGAAGGGCAAAACCGAAATGGACGCGCTGGTGGCCTATCTGCAAGGCCTGGGCACCATCATCAAAAGCAAACGGTGAATCTGATGGATATCGGGATGATTCGAGGCCTGGGCACCGTGGTCGTGATGGTGGCCTTCATCGGTCTGGCCTTGTGGGTATTCAGCCCCAAGCGCAAGTCGGAGTTTGAAGACGCGACCCTGTTGCCTTTTGCGGATGATCCCGAAGCCATCAAGCACGTCGAGCAAGCTTCTAGGAGTAACAAAGAATGACTACATTCTGGAGTCTGTACGTCACAGTCCTCAGTCTCGGTACGATCTTCGCGCTGACCTGGCTGTTGCTGTCGACCCGCAAGGGCCAGCGCAGCGAACAGACGGACGAGACGGTCGGCCACTCTTTCGACGGGATCGAGGAGTACGACAACCCGCTGCCGAAATGGTGGTTCATGCTGTTCGTTGGCACGATCATTTTCGCCTTGGGTTATCTGGTGCTGTATCCGGGCCTGGGCAACTGGAAAGGTCTGTTGCCGGGTTACAACTATCTGGATAACGAAAAGCAGACCGCATTCGCCAACGGCCAGACTGGCTGGACCGGCGTGCACGAATGGGAAAAGGAAATGGCCCGTTCGGACGCCCGCTTCGGACCGATTTTCGCCAAGTTCGCCGCCATGCCGATTGAAGAAGTCGCCAAGGATCCGCAAGCACTGAAAATGGGCGGTCGCCTGTTCGCATCCAACTGCTCGGTGTGCCACGGTTCCGACGCCAAGGGCGCCTATGGCTTCCCTAACCTGACCGACGCTGACTGGCGCTGGGGCGGCGAGCCGGAAACCATCAAGACCACCATCATGGGCGGCCGCCACGCGGTGATGCCGGCCTGGGCAGAAGTGATCGGCGAGCAAGGCGTGGCCGACGTGGCGGCCTTCGTGGTGACCAACCTCGACGGACGCAAACTGCCGGAAGGCACCAAAGCCGATCCGGCCAACGGGCAGAAACTATTCGCGGCCAACTGCGTGGCCTGCCACGGCCCTGCCGGCAAAGGCACCCCGGCCATGGGCGCGCCTGACCTGACCCATCCGGGCGCATTCATCTACGGCTCAAGCTTCGCGCAACTGCAGCAGACCATCCGTTACGGCCGCCAGGGCCAGATGCCGGCGCAGGAACAACTGCAGGGCAACGACAAGGTGCATCTGCTGGCGGCGTATGTTTACAGCTTGTCCCATGGCGAAAAAGCACCCGAAGCGAACGCTGAATAAGGCCAACGCTCGATACCAGAGAGGCCTCGCCAATTTCGATTGGCGGGGCCTTTTTCGTTACTCCTTTCTAACATCGACAGTCGCGATCAATTTACGGCTTGGCCAATTGTTGGCGTTGACCTGATGCACGTTCATCGTCTTGCGATCTGCGGCGAATTCGGTGATCAAGTAGGTCTGATTCGACGCGCCGCCGCTGAGATACACCGGGACACTGCCGAAACTGTCCGAATTGCGGTAGTAGCCGCCGGGGCTGTTGTGCAAGTGCCCTGCGAACACTGCGGTCACCGCGTATTTCTCGATCATCGCCCGGAACCGATCGACTTGTTCGCTGGTGCCGGCCCAACGATCAGGCTTGTGCATGTTCAGAATGATGATCTGACCTTTTTCACGAGCCACTTTCAGATCTTTCTCCAGCCAGTCCAGCGCATCGGAAATTTCGTAATCGACTTTGAACAATGGGAATCCGGAAGAGAACCGTACTGAATAAGTTGGCTCGTTATTCAATTGCACCAGATGCACATCACCATAATTTTTCGAATAGGCAAGGCTGCCATAAAAGGTTTTTCTGCCTTTTTCATCTCTCAGTGCCAGATCAAAGGTGTCGACCTTGCCCCAATAGCGTTCTTTCAAGTCCGTGATGCTGCCGGCCGCGCAGTTGTTTTCGGGGAAACTGCAATCATTGATGTTGTTCTGGTAGTCATGATTACCGAGACCGTAGTCGTAGACTCCGCCAAGTTGCCGATCGAGAATTTCCTTTACCGTGGAACGTTCCGAGCCATGCCCAAAAGCAGTCATGTCGCCATTGATCATCACCGGGATCCGCTCGACATACTGATGGAAGCTTCGTCGAAAATTCGCCACGTCAGAATACTGGCTTTCAATCAGCCAGCGCGAGCGTTTGTCACGCTCCCCTGATGTCTCGTTCCAGCCACGATCAGAACTTTCGGTCCACGGGAATTGTGGATCGGAAGTAAAAATCAAATGCTTTGGGGAGTATTCACTGTCTTGCCCGTAAGCGTTGACCGCCAGTAACGAAAGCAATAGCGAACACGCACCCACCAACTTCTTATAGAACATAAGAGATCCCTCTCATCAAATATATACGCCCGACACGGACGAGCATTCAAACTACAACAACCAACCCGACAAACAAACCGAACATTAATAACTTATATTTCGACAAACAATCGAACAATCAACTTAATCAACAAAACTACCGTTCCGCCTGTTTTGATACACGCACATATATTCAAAAGATATTCGCACAGAGCATCAGGCTGTTCCGACCGAAAGTGACTTCGTGCAGTAAGAACGCATGCGATGCGAGCAGCACCCATCGTCTATAGTCAATTGACCTGCGTCATGCTTTGCTGCATTCGCTACACCATTCAGGTTTTTTCCCCAACGCGACCAAAGGTCGCACCCTTGAGCCAGAGCGAGAGGCGTATCATCGCGCCACTGCAACAGCCTTTTTTGACCTTGGTTGGCACGTATCGACCGAGGCATTTTTCCACTGCCGTGGGATGCAATGATGAGCAATCAGATTCCGGTACATGACGTCACGCCGCCAAGCAAGAACGCGAACAACAGCGTCGATCTATATGCCTCACGAGAAAAAATCTACACCCGTGCCTTCACCGGCCTGTTCCGCAATCTGCGGATGCTCGGCGGCGCGGCGTTGTTTCTGTTGTATTTCGGTACGGTGTGGCTCAATTGGGGCGGGCACCAGGCCGTGTGGTGGAACCTGCCGGAGCGCAAGTTCTTCATCTTCGGCGCGACCTTCTGGCCACAGGATTTCATCCTGCTCTCGGGACTGTTGATCATTGCCGCGTTCGGCCTTTTCTTCATCACTGTCTACGCCGGGCGTGTCTGGTGCGGCTATACCTGCCCGCAAAGCGTGTGGACGTGGATTTTCATGTGGTGCGAGAAGGTCACCGAAGGCGACCGCAATCAGCGCATCAAGCTCGACAAGGCGCCGATGAGCGCCAACAAATTCCTGCGCAAAGCGGCCAAGCACGCGCTGTGGTTGTTGATCGGTTTTGTCACCGGCCTGACCTTCGTCGGTTACTTCTCGCCGATCCGCGAACTGGTCATTGAATTCTTTACCGGCCAGGCCGATGGCTGGTCGTATTTCTGGGTCGGTTTTTTCACACTCGCCACGTACGGCAATGCCGGCTGGTTGCGTGAGCAGGTGTGCATCTACATGTGTCCGTATGCGCGCTTTCAGAGCGTGATGTTCGACAAGGACACGCTGATCGTTTCCTACGACCCGCGCCGTGGCGAAAGCCGTGGGCCGCGCAAGAAAGGCATCGACTACAAGGCGCTCGGCCTTGGCGACTGCATCGACTGCACGATGTGCGTTCAGGTCTGCCCGACCGGCATCGACATCCGCGATGGCCTGCAGATCGAGTGCATTGGCTGCGCCGCGTGCATCGACGCCTGCGACAGCATCATGGACAAGATGGATTATCCGCGCGGGCTGATCAGCTACACCACCGAGCACAACCTGTCGGGGCAGAAAACCCATAAACTGCGGCCGCGCCTGATTGGTTACGCCGTGGTGTTATTGGCGATGATCAGCCTGTTGGTCGCCGCGTTCTTCATGCGTTCGCTGGTCGGTTTCGACGTCAGCAAGGATCGCGTGCTGTACCGCGAAAACGCCGAAGGCCGGATCGAAAACGTCTACAGCCTGAAGATCATGAACAAGGATCAGCGCGACCACACCTACGTGCTGCAAGCCGAGGGCCTGCCCGACCTGCGCCTGCAAGGCAAACGCGAGATCAGGGTTGCCGCCGGCGACATCGTCAGCATGCCGGTCGAGTTGTCGAGCGCGCCGGAACAACTGCCATCGAGCACCAACGAGGTGAAATTCATCCTCAAGGACGCCGATGACGACAGCGTCCACGTTGAAGCCAAGAGCCGATTCATCGGCCCACAAATCCGTTGAGAGAATTTTGAACATGCCCGCTGCAAACGCCGCAAGTCCCTGGTACAAGCACCTCTGGCCGTGGATCATCATCGCGATTCTGGCCTGCTCGGTGGCCTTGACCCTGTCCATGGTGACCATCGCGGTGAACAACCCGGACAACCTGGTCAACGACAACTATTACGAAGCGGGCAAAGGCATCAACCGTTCACTGGACCGTGAATTGCTCGCACAGAACCTGAAACTGCGCGCGGCGGTGCATCTGGACGATATGACTGGCGAAGTCGACCTGCGTTTGAGCGGTGACAGCCTGCCGCAAACCCTGGAACTGAACCTGATCTCGCCGACCCAGCCGGAGAAGGATCGCAAGATTGTTCTGACCCGCAGTGAAAGCGAGACCGGGCGCTACATTGGCCAATTGAGCGACAAGGTCGAAGGCCGGCGGTTTGTCGAGTTGCTTGGCAGCCAGGACGAGCACGTGTGGCGCATGTTTGAAGAAGAACTGGTCAGCCATGACAAGGATCTGCTGCTGGGTGATGAGCCATTGCAGGGTGCGGAAGACCTGAAAAAATAAGCCTTACTCTGATCGTTCCCACGCTCTGCGTGGGAACGCAGCCAGGGACGCTTTGCGTCCCAGCCGAAGCGGACGCGGAGCGTCCGGGAAGGCATTCCCACGCGGAGCGTGGGAACGATCATCGGAACGCGCACCATGACCACTCCGCTCCCCTGCTACCACTGCGCCCTGCCCGTCCCGTCGGGCAGCCGCTTCACCGCTGTCGTCCTCGGGCAGGCACGCGAGTTCTGCTGCCCGGGCTGTCAGGCGGTGGCCGAAGCCATCGTCGCCGGTGGCCTGGAAAGCTATTACCAGCATCGCAGCGAAGCTTCGGCCAACCCCGAAGCGCTGCCGGTGCAACTGAGCGATGAACTGGCGCTGTACGATCGCGCCGACGTGCAGCAACCTTTCGTCCGCCACGAGGGCGACCTGGCCGAAACCACCTTATTGATGGAAGGCATCAGTTGCGCCGCTTGCGGCTGGCTGATCGAAAAGCATCTGCGCACTCTGCCCGCCGTCGCCGAAGCGCGACTGAACCTGTCCAACCATCGCTTGTATGTGCGATGGGCCGATGCGCAATTACCGCTGAGCCAGGTCCTCGCCGAACTGCGCCACATCGGTTACGCCGCCCACCCCTATCAAGCCGACCGCGCCAGCGAACAACTGGCCAGCGAGAATCGCCTGGCCCTGCGCCAACTCGGCGTCGCGGGTTTGCTGTGGTTTCAGGCGATGATGGCGACGATGGCGACGTGGCCGGAATTCAACATCGACCTCAGCCCTGAGCTGCACACGATCCTGCGCTGGGTCGCGCTGTTTCTGACCACACCCATCGTGTTCTACAGCTGCGCGCCGTTCTTCAAAGGGGCGATGCGCGATTTGCGTACCCGCCACCTGACCATGGACGTTTCTGTTTCACTGGCGATCGGCAGCGCTTACATCGCCGGAATATGGACATCGATCACCGGGGTCGGCGAGCTGTACTTCGATGCGGTCGGCATGTTCGCCCTGTTTCTTTTGGCCGGGCGCTATCTGGAACGCCGCGCCCGCGAACGCACCGCTGCCGCGACTGCGCAACTGGTCAACCTGTTGCCGGCCTCATGCCTGCGCCTGGATAGCGATGGCCAGAGCGAACGCATCCTGCTCAGCGAGTTGCGTGTGGGCGAGCGGATTCTGGTGCAGCCGGGCTCGATTCTGCCGGCCGACGGCAAAATCATCGACGGTCAGTCGAGCATCGATGAATCCCTGCTGACCGGTGAATACCTGCCGCAACCGCGCACACTGGGCGATGCAGTCACCGCCGGCACCCTCAATGTCGAAGGCGCACTGACCGTGCAAGTGCAGGCGCTGGGGCAGGACACGCGTCTCTCCGCGATCGTGCGCCTGCTTGATCGCGCTCAGGCGGAGAAACCGCGTCTGGCGGAAATCGCTGACCGCGCCGCGCAATGGTTTTTGCTGTTGTCGCTGATCGCGGCCGCAGTGATCGGCCTGCTGTGGTGGCAGCTGGATTCCTCACGGGCGTTCTGGATCGTCCTCGCCATGCTGGTGGCGACCTGCCCGTGCGCGCTGTCATTGGCGACGCCGACCGCCCTCACCGCCGCCACCGGCACGCTGCACAAACTCGGGCTGCTGCTGACACGTGGGCACGTGCTGGAAGGCTTGAACCAGATCGACACGGTGATCTTCGACAAGACTGGCACGCTCACAGAAGGTCGCTTGGTGCTGCGCTCGATCCGCCCGCTCGGCGCGCTCGACAGCGAGCAATGCCTGAGCCTTGCCGCCGCGCTGGAAAACCGTTCGGAGCACCCGATCGCCCGCGCGTTCGGTCGTGCGCCGCTGGCCGCCGAGGACGTGCACAGCACCCCGGGCCTGGGCCTTGAAGGGGTCGTCGGCGAGCGCCGTTTGCGCATCGGTCAGGCGTCGTTTGCCTGCGCGTTGAGCGGCGCCGCGTTGCCGTCAATGCCTGAAGAAGCCGGACAATGGCTGTTGCTCGCCGACACCCACGGGCCGCTGGCATGGCTGGTGCTTGACGATCGCCTGCGTGACGACGCTCCGGCCCTGCTCGCGGCCTGCAAAGCACGGGGCTGGCGTACCTTGCTGTTGTCCGGCGACAGTTCACCGATGGTCGCCAGTGTCGCCGCCCAACTGGGCATCGACGAGGCCCGGGGCGGTCTGCGCCCCGATGACAAACTGCAAGTGTTGCAACAACTGCACAAGCAAGGGCGCAAGGTGCTGATGCTCGGTGACGGCGTCAACGACGTGCCAGTGCTGGCTGCGGCGGACATCAGCGTGGCCATGGGCTCGGCCACCGATCTGGCGAAAACCAGCGCCGATGCGGTGTTGTTGTCCAACCGTCTCGACGCCCTCGTACAAGCCTTCACGCTGGCGCGACGCACGCGCCGGGTAATCATTGAAAACCTGCTGTGGGCGGCGCTGTACAATGGCCTCATGTTGCCGTTCGCTGCCCTCGGCTGGATCACTCCGGTGTGGGCGGCGGTCGGCATGTCGATCAGTTCGCTGACGGTGGTGCTCAATGCCCTGCGCCTGACTCGCCTGCCGAGCGCGCCGGCTACCGGCAGCCCGACCCAAACCCGCCCGCTGCCGGCCTGAGCCGCGCGGGCCTGGAGTGACAGATGCCAGCTCTCTACGTGATGATTCCCGCTGCCTTGCTGATCGTCGCCATCGCCGTGTACATCTTTTTCTGGGCGGTGGACAGCGGTCAGTACGATGACCTCGACAGCCCGGCGCACAGCATCCTCTTTGACGATCAGGACCCCAATCACACCGCCGCAGTAGACGAAGCCAACGCCTTCAAACCGGACGACAAGGCGCCACCTCATGCTTGAACTGGCGCCCCTGCTGGTATCGGCGCTGATCCTTGGCCTGCTCGGTGGCGGCCATTGTCTGGGCATGTGCGGCGGCCTGATGGGCGCGCTGACCCTGGCGATCCCCAAGGAACAGCGCAGCCGGCGCTTTCACCTGTTGCTGGCGTACAACCTGGGGCGGATTCTCAGTTACGCCACGGCGGGATTACTCATCGGCCTGGCCGGCTGGGCGGTTGCCAACAGCCCGGCAGCGCTGTTCATGCGCGTGCTGGCCGGGTTGCTGTTGATCGCGATGGGTTTGTATCTGGCCGGCTGGTGGAGTGGGCTGACCCGGATCGAAGCGCTCGGTCGTGGTTTGTGGCGCTTCATTCAACCCGTCGCGAATCGCCTGCTGCCGGTTTCCAGTCTGCCGCGTGCCCTGCTGCTCGGTGCGTTGTGGGGATGGCTGCCGTGCGGGCTGGTTTACAGCACGTTGCTGTGGAGCGCGAGTCAGGGCAATGCGCTGGACAGCGCATTGCTGATGCTTGCGTTTGGCCTCGGCACCTGGCCTGTGCTGCTCGCCACGGGGCTGGCGGCTGAACGAGTGACCGCGATCCTGCGCAAACGCAGCGTGCGCATGGCCGGTGGCTTGCTGGTGATTGTGTTTGGCCTGTGGACCCTTCCCGGCCCGCATCAGCATTGGCTTATGGGTCATTAGAAGGCTGCGATCTTTTGATCTTGTGCCGTTGATGCAAATCAACAGCCCCATCGCCGCACCCCGATAGACTCGCCACACTGCCAGCCTATCCGGGGGAATGCCCGCATGCTCGACGCCATTCGTTGGGACACCGATTTGATCCGCCGTTACGATCTGGCGGGGCCGCGCTACACCTCGTACCCGACTGCCGTGCAATTTCACGGTCAGGTCGGCACCTTTGACCTGTTCCATGCCCTGCGCGACAGCCGCAAGGCGCAGCGGTCGTTGTCGTTGTACGTGCATGTGCCGTTCTGCGCGAACATTTGCTATTACTGCGCCTGCAACAAAGTCATCACCAAGGATCGCGGTCGCGCACAGCCGTATCTGCAGCGGCTCGAGCAGGAAATCCAGATGATTGCCTGCCACCTCGACCCGGCGCAAAAAGTCGAGCAACTGCATTTCGGTGGCGGTACACCGACCTTTCTCAGCCACGACGAACTGCGCCAGCTGATGGCGCACCTGCGCGAGCATTTCAACTTACTCAATGATGACTCGGGCGATTACGGCATCGAAATCGACCCGCGCGAAGCCGACTGGTCGACCATGGGCCTCTTGCGAGAACTGGGTTTCAATCGGGTCAGCATCGGTCTGCAAGACCTTGACCCGGCGGTGCAGCGCGCAGTCAATCGCCTGCAAAGCCTGGAAGAAACCCGCGCGGTGATCGATGCGGCGCGAACTCTGCAATTTCGCTCGATCAACATCGATCTGATTTATGGCCTGCCGAAGCAGACACCGGACAATTTCGCCCGCACCGTCGAGGAAGTGATCAGCCTGCAACCGGATCGTCTTTCGGTATTCAACTACGCGCACTTGCCGGAACGCTTCATGCCGCAACGACGGATCAACAGCAGCGATTTGCCGAGCCCGGCGCACAAGCTGGAAATGCTTCAGCGCACCATCGAGCAACTGATCGCGGCCGGTTACCGCTACATCGGCATGGACCACTTCGCTCTGCCCGATGACGAGCTGGCGATCGCTCAGGAAGACCACACCCTGCAACGCAACTTTCAGGGTTACACCACCCACGGCCACTGCGACCTCATTGGGTTAGGCGTGTCGGCGATCAGTCAGATTGGCGATTTGTACTGCCAGAACAGCAGCGACCTCAATGCCTATCAGAACAGCCTTGTCAGCGCGCAACTGGCGACCAGTCGGGGCCTCGTATGCAACGCCGACGATCGCTTGCGCCGCGCGGTGATTCAGCAGCTGATCTGCAATTTCACTCTGGTATTTGCCGAGATCGAACAGCAGTTCAACGTCGATTTCCAAGGCTATTTCGGCGCGCTATGGCCGCAATTGCAGGGTATGGCCGATGATGGCCTGATCAAACTTGATCGCGAGCGGATCGAGGTATTGCCGGCGGGCCGATTGCTGGTGCGCTCGGTGTGCATGGTCTTCGATGCGTACCTTGAGCAGCAGAACCGCCAGCGTTTCTCGCGAGTGATTTAAGGTTTGGTCAGCAACGAGCCGACCTTGAGGTTCTGATCCGGGGTCAGCGCCGACTGGTTCATGACTTTCGACAAGGCCAGGTTGGCGGTGATCAGGCCGCTGTTGAGGGCGGCAATAGCGCCACGCAGGGCGGCGAGCTTGTTGATCTTTTCTTCAATGGAAAGGGTTTTGTCTGACATGACTGCCGCCATGCGGGCTTTCTTCTCGACGATTTCTTTTTGGATTTTTCGAATCATTTTCAGCAAATGCCGGATGTTCTCTGGCAAGCCGCTGTTGTCGATGTCACTGTTTTTGCCGCCGACAGCAGCGGATTTGGCGATGGCCGCACCGGACAGCGACACTTTGACGCCCTCGACCAAGGTCGGGGTTGCGGTGTTGGACATCTCGTCATCGCGGCCCGTTGCAGTGTCGCTTTTGGTGCCCCCTGGCGAAGCAGTAACGCCACTACTACCGGGGCTTAGCGTGCCAATGGCGGTCATCGGGGCCTTCCTTGGATGAATGCTGATAACAGGTTATCGGCCGTAAGTGCTGCGGCTTTATCTCGGTAAGACAACGCCGCCGCGTGCTGGCCTGAATGTCCTTGTGTGGGTTACCCTTACGGCTTATGTGTGTTTTCCCACAAGGATTGAAGAAATGTCCGAGCCAGTCAAACTGCGCGCTCACAACCAGGCCCATTGCAAGGATTGCAGCCTGGCCCCGCTCTGCCTGCCACTTTCTCTGAATCTGGAAGACATGGATGCGCTGGACGAAATCGTTAAACGCGGCCGCCCGTTGAAAAAAGGCGAATTCCTGTTCCGCCAGGGTGACACCTTCGATTCCGTTTATGCAGTGCGCTCCGGCGCCCTCAAGACGTTCAGCCTGAGCGATGCCGGTGAAGAACAACTGACCGGCTTCCACTTGCCGAGCGAACTGGTCGGCCTGTCGGGCATGGACACGGAGAAACACCCGGTGTCGGCCCAGGCGCTGGAAACTACTTCAGTCTGTGAAATCCCTTTCGAGCGCCTCGACGAACTGGCCCTGCAACTGCCGCAACTGCGCCGCCAGTTGATGCGCGTGATGAGCCGCGAAATCCGTGACGATCAGCAAATGATGCTGCTGTTGTCGAAAAAAACCGCCGACGAGCGCATCGCGACCTTTCTGGTCAACCTGTCGGCACGTTTCCGCGCTCGCGGGTTCTCGGCCAACCAGTTCCGCCTGAGCATGTCGCGCAATGAAATCGGCAATTACCTGGGCCTGGCGGTGGAAACCGTGTCGCGGGTGTTCACGCGCTTTCAGCAGAACGAGTTGATTGCCGCCGAGGGCAAAGAGATCCACATTCTCGACCCGATTCAGCTATGCGCGTTGGCCGGCGGTTCGATCGAAGGCTGATCACGACCCGCGGTTGAGCGAATCGTTTCAGCCGCGGGTATACTGCGCCGTTTGCAGCCCTGCCAGGACACCCCGATGGTCTTCGACTCCTTCGACATCAAATCCCTGATCCGCCCCGTGATCGACTTCCCCAAGCCGGGCGTGATCTTTCGCGACATCACCCCGTTGTTCCAGTCGCCGACAGCCCTGCGCCTGGTCATGGACAGCTTCGCCCACCGCTACGTCGAAGCCGACTTCACCCACATCGGCGCGATGGATGCCCGTGGTTTTCTGATCGGTTCGGTATTGGCCTATCAGTTGAACAAGCCGCTGGTGCTGTTCCGCAAGCAGGGCAAACTGCCGGCGGACGTGCTCGCTGAAGGCTACGCGACCGAGTACGGCGAGGCCTTTCTGGAAGTGCACGCCGACAGCCTGTGCGAAGGCGATTCGGTGGTGATGTTCGATGACCTGATCGCCACTGGCGGCACGCTGATCGCGGCGGCCAACCTGATTCGCCGCATGGGCGCGCGGGTGCATGAAGCGGCGGCGATCATCGACTTGCCAGAGCTGCAAGGTTCGCAGCGTCTTGAGGACATGGGTATTCCAACGTTCTGCCTGACGCAGTTTGCGTTGACCGACAAATAATCAAGATCAAAAGATCGCAGCCTTCGGCAGCTCCTACACAGGGATCCGCATTTCCCTGTAGGAGCTGCCGAAGGCTGCGATCTTTTGCTTTCAGAGCCCCATCTGCTTGCTGATGATTTCGTTCATCACCTCCCGCGTCCCGCCGCCAATCGACAGAATGCGGTTATCCCGATACAGCCGCTCCACCAGACTTTCACGCATGTAACCAAGCCCCCCCAGAATTTGCACGGCCTCTGTGGTGATCCGGTCGGACGTGTCAGTGGCAAAGTTCTTCGCCATGGAAATTTCCTTGATCACGCTCTGTCCTGCCGCGATCTTCGCCGCTTGCCGGTAAGTGAATTCCCGCGACACTTCCAGCGCCGTGGCCATTTCGGCGAGGCGATGCTTGATCACCTGAAACTTGCCGATCGATTTGCCAAAGGCCTCACGCTCGCGCGCCCATTTAAGGCTCTGTTCCAATGCGAGTTGCGAAGTCATGTTGGCCATCAGCGCCAACGCCAGCCTTTCGTTCTGGAAGTTACCCATGATGCAGGCAAAGCCCATGTTCTCGGCGCCAATCAGATTGCCCACCGGCACGCGGCAGTCGTCAAAAAACAACTCGGCGGTGTCCGAGGCCCACCAGCCCATTTTCTTCAACTGGCGGCCGACACTGAAACCTGGCGTGCCCTTCTCGATCAGCAACAGGCTGATACCGCCAAACCCCGGCGCACCGGTACGCACCGCAACGGTGTAGAAATCCGCGCGCACGCCGCTGGTGATAAAGGTTTTGCTGCCGCTGACCCGATAGAAATCGCCGTCACGCACAGCGCCGGTCTGCAGGTTGGCGACGTCGGAGCCGCCGCCAGGCTCGGTCACCGCCAGGGCGCTGATTTTCTCGCCGCTGAGCACCTGTGGCACGATCCGCTCACGCACATCGGGTAACGCCCACTTAACGATCGGCGGCAGGCCGATATCGAGCGAACCCAGCCCCGCTACCAGCCCGCCAGAGCCGCAGCGCATCAGCTCCTCACTGGCAGCGACCTTGGCGAACAGATCACCTTCATGGCTGCCACCGAGCGCCTCGGGATAGCCGATGCCGAGAATCCCCGCCGCACCGGCCTTCAAGTACAGCTCACGGGGGAAGCTTTCGGCTTCTTCCCACTGATCGATGTCCGGCAGTATCTCGCGTTCGACGAAACGTCTGACGCTGTCGCGGACCAATTGGTGGCTGGGGTCGAAGTATTCCTGAAAGGCAGGCATGGGCGAGCTCCACGGAAGGGTTCGCCGAAGTTAACCGAGCGCTTGCTTGGTTAACAAGATAGAGAAGATCAAAAGATCGCAGCCTTCGCCAGCTCCTGCACTGGAAAGCGTTCCCTGCAGGAGCTGGCGAAGGCTGCGATCTTTTGATTTTTAAAGGGAAATCGGTTTACGCCCGGCGAACGAATGCGCCAGCGTGCCGCCGTCGACCAGCTCCAGCTCACCGCCCAGCGGTACACCGTGGGCAATCCGCGAAGCGATCAGGCCTTTGTTCTGCAACAACTGGGCGATGTAGTGCGCGGTCGCCTCGCCCTCCACCGTCGGGTTGGTCGCGAGGATGACTTCAGTAAAAGTCCCCGCCTCTTCAATCCGCGCCATCAGTTGTGGAATGCCGATCGCTTCCGGCCCCAAGCCATCCAGCGGCGACAAATGCCCCTTGAGCACGAAATAGCGGCCACGGAAACCGGTCTGTTCGACTGCATAGACGTCCATCGGTCCTTCGACCACGCAGAGCAGCGTGTCGTCGCGGCGCGGGTCGGCACATTGCGGGCACAAATCGTCCTCGGTCAGCGTACGGCACTGGCGGCAATGACCGACGCCTTCCATGGCCTGGCTCAAGGCCTGGGCCAGACGTGTACCACCGCTGCGATCACGTTCGAGCAACTGCAACGCCATGCGCTGAGCGGTTTTCTGACCCACGCCTGGCAAGGTGCGCAGCGCGTCGATCAGTTGGCGAATCAAAGGGCTGAAGCTCATGTGTAAACAGTCCGACTAAACAACGAGACGCGGTTTATACCCGCGCCTCTGGCCAGCGTCAAATCCTCAATCCTGGGCAACCCGGACCACCAGTTTGCCGAAGTTGCGCCCTTCCAGCAGACCGATAAAAGCCTCGGGAGCCTGCTCCAGGCCCTCGACCACGTCCTCGCGGAACTTGACCTTGCCGTCGCGCACCCACGGGACCATGTGGCTGATGAATTCCGGCTGGCGATCACCGTAGTCGTCAAACACGATGAAGCCCTGAATACGCACGCGCTTGGTCAGCAGCGTGCGTTGCAGCATCGGCAGGCGATCCGGGCCAGTCGGCGCCTCGGCAGCGTTGTAGCCGGCGATCAGGCCGCACAACGGGATGCGCGCCTTGGGGTTGAGCAACGGCACGACCGCGTCGAAAACATGGCCGCCGACATTTTCGTAATAGATGTCGATGCCGTTGGGGCAGGCCTTGGCCAGTTGCTCGGCGAAGTCGTCGGCCTTGTGGTCGATGCAGGCATCAAAACCCAACTCCTCGACCACGTATTTGCATTTCTCGGCACCACCGGCCACGCCGACGGCGCGCAACCCTTTGATCTTCGCCACTTGGCCGACCACCGAGCCGACGGCACCAGACGCCGCAGCCACTACCAGGGTTTCGCCTTCTTTCGGCTGACCGATGTCCATCAGGCCCATGTAGGCGGTCATGCCCGGCATGCCCAGAACGCCGAGGGCCATCGATGGGCTCGGCAGCCCGGCGGGAATCGGCATGATGTTACGGCCGTCGCTGAGGCTGTGGCTTTGCCAGCCAGTCGCACCCACCACGAGATCGCCGGCGTGGAATTTCGGATGACGGGACTGCTCGACCCGGCTGACCGCGCCGCCCGTCATGACTTCGCCGATTTGCACTGGCGCGGCGTAGGACGGTGCGTCGCTCATGCGCCCGCGCATGTACGGGTCCAGCGACAGGTAGAGGGTTTTCAGCAGCACCTGCCCTTCCTGCAGATCCGGCAACGCCTCGCGCTCGAGACGGAAGTTCTCCGGGGTCGGCGCGCCGGTCGGGCGCGAGGCAAGAACGAAGCGTTGATTGAGGGTGAGAGGGTCGGACATGTCAGCGTCTCCTGTGAATGGGAAATTCGGTGATATAGGGAGCAGACCTTGGCAGTGGTGGTGTGTTCGATGTTTCTTCATGTGGATCGAGTCGGCCCCTTCGCGAGCAAGCCCGCTCCCACATCCGAGCGCATTTCTTGAGATGGAACGCAATGACCTGTGGGAGCGGGCTTGCTCGCGAAGGCGTCAGTCCTGCACGCCCATGACCATCAGGTAGAAACAAAAATGCCAGGCGCAATGCCTGGCATTTTGTGTAGCTCATCTGCCGCCCAATGGCGAATCAGAAAGGCAATTTCATACCCGCTCCCACATTCGAGCGCTTTTCTCCAGACGGAACGCAATGATCTGTGGGAGCGGGCTTGCTCGCGAAGGCGTCAGTCCTGCAGGCCCATGACCATCAGGTAGAAACAAAAATGCCAGGCGCAATGCCTGGCATTTTGTGTAGCTCATCTGCCGCCCAATGGCGAATCAGAAAGGCAATTTCATACCCGCTGGCAGGTTCATGCCGGCGGTCATGCTGCCCATTTTTTCCTGGCTGTTGGCCTCGATCTTGCGCACGGCGTCGTTGACGGCGGCGGCGACCACGGCTTCGAGCATCTCTTTGTCGTCTTCGCTCAGGCCTTCGACCAGGCTTGGGTCGATGCTCACGCTTTTAACGTCGTGACGACCGGTCATCACCACGGTGACCATGTCGCCGCCGGCCTTGCCGGTGACTTCGGCGTTGGCCAGTTCTTCCTGCATCTTGGCCATTTTTTCCTGCATCTGCTGCGCCTGCTTCATCAGGCCGGCCATGCCACCTTTCATCATGGGAATCACCTCAAACGTACTTGGATAAAACAGCGCCCGGCCATCGAGGCCGAGCACCTTCAGTTATTAGCCTTGGGTGACCAAGGCGTCGACAGGTTCAATAGTATCGCTTCGCACCACCGCGCCGAACTGCTGAACCATCTGCTGGATGAACGGATCACCGTGGATCGACTCCTCCGCCTCGCGCTGACGGTTGGCGCGGCGCCGCGAGGCAGCCTGGGCCGGGGTTTCCTGCTCGGGCTTGATCAGCTCGATGGTCAGGGTCAGGGTGCGCCCGTGAAACTGGTTCAACACGTCGTTGAGACGACGCTGTTGCGTGGCGTTGAACAGGGCGCTGTGAGCCGGATCGAGGTGCATCAGCCAGTGATCGCCGTCTACCGCGATCAACGTGCAGTTCGCGGCGATGCTGCCGGTCATGCCGGAAATCGGCAGTTTCGGGAACAGCTCCAGCCATTGCAGGGCCAGGCCAGTGGCCGGCGCGGCGGCAGGTTCCGGCTCGGGCTCAGGCTCGGGATCGGCGGCGTGTTCGCTGGCCAGTTCGTCGAGGTAGCTGTAGGCCGAATCCATGTCCGGCTCGATGTAATCCTCATCCAGCGGCGGCTCGTCATCCATGTCCATACCCGGCGTAGCGGCATCGACCTCGGCGACGGACGGCTCGGGAATCGGCGCCGCGGCCCACTCCGGCGCATCCGGGACGACGCTGTCCGGGGTTGGCAGCGGCATTGGCGGCAGCTCGGGCTGCTCGCCAGCGGTTTCCAGCACCGGTTCTACGGCAGGTTGCTGTACAGGCGCCGGCTCGGGCTCGGCTTCTACCGGATCGTTCCATGGCAGATCGACCACAGCTTCGACGGCGACCGGCTCAGGCTCCGGTTGCGCTTCGACAACCGGCGCAACAGGTTCTGGCTCGGGCATTGACGCCGCTACGGCTGCCGGCTCAGCCACCGCTGCTGGCGCAACCGCCGCAGCGACCACCGGCGCAGGCTTGGGCGCGGCAGCCACTGAGTTTGCGGAATCAACTGTGGCCTGGCTGATCCCCACTGGCTTTAGCGGTTGCCTCGGCGCGTCCGCCGTGTCCGCCGGTCGGAACGCCAGCATCCGCAGCAAGACCATTTCGAAGCCGCCGCGCGGATCCGGCGCCAGCGGCAAGTCGCGGCGACCGATCAGGCCCATCTGGTAATAGAACTGCACGTCTTCGGCCGGCAACGCCTGGGCCAGGGCCAATACGCGATCACGGTCGCCATGACCATTGTCGACGCCTTCCGGCAGCGCCTGGGCGATGGCCACGCGGTGCAGCACGTTGAGAATTTCCGAGAGCACGCCGTTCCAGTCCGGGCCTTGCTCGGCCAAGTGACGCACGGCTTCGAGCAGCGCCTTGGCGTCGCCTTCGATCAGCGCATGCAGCACGCCATAGACCTGACCGTGATCCAGCGTGCCGAGCATCGCCCGCACGTCGGTAGCGAGCACCTTGCCTTCACCGAAAGCGATGGCCTGATCGGTCAGGCTCATGGCGTCACGCATCGAGCCGTCAGCAGCACGGCCGAGCAGCCACAGTGCATCGTCTTCGAACGGTACGTTTTCCGCCGTAAGCACGTGGGTCAAATGTTCGACCACACGCTCCGGCGTCATGTTTTTCAGGGAGAACTGCAGGCAGCGCGAAAGAATGGTTGCCGGAAGTTTCTGCGGATCAGTGGTCGCCAGGATGAACTTGACGTAGGGCGGCGGCTCTTCGAGGGTTTTCAGCAGCGCATTGAAGGAATGACTGGAGAGCATGTGCACTTCGTCGATCAGGTAGACCTTGAAGCGCCCACGGCTTGGCGCGTACTGCACGTTATCGAGCAACTCGCGAGTGTCTTCGACCTTGGTGCGGCTGGCGGCGTCGATCTCGATCAGGTCGACGAAACGGCCCTCATCGATCTCGCGGCACACCGAACATTCGCCACAGGGGCTGGAGGTGATGCCTGTCTCGCAGTTCAGGCACTTGGCAATGATCCGCGCGATGGTGGTCTTGCCGACCCCGCGCGTCCCGGTGAACAGGTAGGCGTGGTGCAGCCGCTGGCTGTCCAAGGCATTGATCAGAGCCTTGAGCACATGGGTCTGGCCGACCATTTCGCGGAACGAGCGCGGACGCCATTTACGTGCAAGAACCTGATAACTCATCGAAAACCGTCGCAGCGAAGGAAGCAGAAGCGGCTAATGCTAGCGGAGCAAGGGCAAAATTGCATCCGGTGTCCTCGTCTAATATGGCTAAGCTGCATCAGCAGAGGCTTTTATCGGCTCGGGACGGCGAATGACCGGAGCGTTTATGCGGTGGGCCCTGTGGGCATTGCTGGGAATCAGCCTCAACGCGATGGCCGCTCAAGCGCCGTTGCGCTTCGCCGTGCCGGACAGCTGGGCGATGCCGATGGTGCAACTGCAAGACGGCAGACCGACCCAAGGCATCCTGCACGACATTCTGCTCAGCCTGGCGACCCAGGTCGGCGCGCCGGCGCAATTCATCGTGCTGCCGCGCGCGCGGATACAGAGCGCCATGGAGCAAGGCGACATCGATGTACGCTGCTATGCCGCCCAGTCTTGGCTGCCGAATCAGTCCGGCGATTACATCTGGAGCGTGCCGCTGTGGTTTCAGCGCGACCTGCTGGTCAGCCGCCAAGACCAATCCGCACGGATCGATCCCGCCCACCTGCCGCGCCAGGCCATCGGCACCGTCAACGGTTACAGCTACCCCACCCTGCAACCGCTGTTCAACGCCGATCAGTTACAACGCGAAGACGCGCGCAATCAGGAACAGGTGCTGGAGAAGCTCCTTGCCGGGCGATACCGCTACGCCGTGAGCAACCAGTGGACGCTCGACTGGATCAATCAGCGCCTGCTGCCGGAGCAGCAGTTGCGCGGGGTCGCGGTGCTGCAGGAACAGGATATCGGCTGCTATGTGAGAAACGACCCGAAGGTACCGGTACAGCGAATTCTGCGGACGTTGCTGCGAATGAAAATGTCCGGCGAGATCGACGACATTATCCGGCTCTACACGGGCAGCTACGGGAACACTCGATAACCCTGCCGGGGTGAGCCTGCTCGCTCTTGCAAAGGCGTCGATCAATAACCGTGCGATTCGCGGAATTTCGGCTCGCGGCTGTGGTGATAATCGATCCACTCCACCACATCGTAAGGCAGATAAAGCTGCTGCCGGGCGCGGGACACGGCGATGTACACGGCGCAGATGCGCTGGTCGAATTCGTAGGCATCCCTGAATTTCTCGTTACTGAGCAATGCCCGCGTCAACAGCACCCGCCTGAACTCCATGCCGCCGGCCTGCTCGGCCATCATCAACAGACAGGCCTTGCCCGGTTCGATGATCTTTTGGCTCAGTCGAGTCAGGTCGGCAATCCTGAAGCCTTCTTGCAGTTGTGCTTCGATCCACAGAAACGCCTCGTCGAAACGGTTGGCCTCGCGCACTTGCCGCCAATCGGCCATGTCACTGAAATAGGGGTGTGGCCCTTTCTCACTGGTCCCGGCGTTATAGAAATCGCGGCGGAACAATTCGATGGCGGTGGTCATGAAATGCTTGATGTCGTCCTGCGCTTCCCTGTCAGGGAAACTGAAGGCGCAATTGGAATCGTGCAGGTGAATGGCCCACATCATCGTGTCCCATGGCGACGCGGTCAGCACCACACAACCCTCCGGCGGCACGAAGGCTTCGGGGTAGTACTCAATATCGACGTCAGCGTGACGAGCGCCTTCAAACGGCACTTTGCTCTTGTGCGTGTGGCGCGAGATCAGCGGATTGACCAAGCGCTCGACGTTGCGCCCCGAGCGCACCGAATAGCAGATATCGCTCTGGCGGACATCACGCTTGCGCTTGAGAGCCTCACCCGTGGCCTGTTGATATTCATCGCCGAGGGTGATCAGCACCTGCTTCCCGCGCTCGATGATTTGCAGCAGCGACGCCGGCACATCCTGGCTCTCATCGATGATCACATGGGTGTAGCGCGGCGGGACGCGGCAACCGGAGAGACTGGCGCGCTTGATCATGAGCAACGTCTGAAAACCCGTCTGGCTGGACCAGGCCGGGTTGGCCTCGAGATAAACCCACAGGCGACTGGAATATTCCAGCAGCGCCTGCGAGTCAGCGCCGGTCAAGGGCTGCTGAAAATGCGGCAGGTGCCTGGCGCACAGCGTGTGATCTCGTGAGGCGCAGTACAACTCCAGCACGCGCAGGCAGACCTCAAGGGTGCCCTGCCCATCGTGGTGGCGAAAGCCGAACATGTTCAGTTCCTGCGCCAGCGCCTGCTTGCTCGGGATCCGCGCTGGCGTCCTGGCCAAATGCACCCGGGGACCCAGTAGCTGGGCCTGGGCGAAATCGAAAAACGTCTGGCCAATTTCGGTGTCGTGGACCTGCACGATGTGCTTGCGCAATGTCGCCAGTTTGGCCGGGGTGCGCGCCAGCACTAGGGTGCGTTTCGAGCGCAGGCATTCGATCAGCGCACTGAGCATGTAGCTCTTGCCGATGCCTGCATAACCTTGCACGTGCAGGTCTTCGTCGAGATTGGCGCGAAAGGTTCGCAGCAGCTTGTCCTGCGCCGCGCTTAACCAGTGCTCACGCTCGCGTGGCGTGATCATTTGCTGGCGGAACGGGTTGTTCTGTTTCTGATGGCGAATCTTGTAGTCGACATCCCATTGCCCATCGGGCAACAGGTATTGCTGCGCAGTGACTTCATCGGCCATGAGAAACCGCAGGTTCAGACTCTTGAGCGCATTGAGGCCGAAGTACAATTTGCGCGAATCGAACAGCCGCCGCGCCTCTGAAATCAGTCCCGCCGATCCCGACCGCCGAGAGGTGACAGACCAGTCAATGAGTTTGGCGAGAATTTTTTCTGCGGCGCTGGCGCTCAAATCCTTTTCCGTGGCCTGGGCGAGATTCTGGATGACCAGCAATGCCGCCAGCTCCGGGTCGCTCAGGCTGGCCAGTGTCGCGTCACCGTCGGGCTGCAACAGCGCCATACACGCATCGTGAGCGATGGGCAGAAATACCGGGGTGGCCAAATCAAAATGTTCCGGGTGCATACAACCTCGCCGTCTGGGCTTTGACACATCACCAGATCAGTCCTGGTCATTCTCGTCGTGCAATGAATGGGTGTGCGCTAGTTGCCCCTCGCTGCCGGCCTCGGGATTGACCCGCAGCTCGAAGGCGTAGTCGCCCAGCGTCCCGGACATGCCGCGTCGATCTCCACCGGCCGACACCGCCCCAGCATCAATCTGCGCCTGCACTTCGTAGAGCGCCATTTCCAGCAGTTTGCGCAGGTGTTCAGGGCTTTGCGCGGTGGCGTGCAGTTGCAGGTCGTATTGGCCGACCACCGACTCAGCGATGGCCGGCTGAGCCTGCACCGCGACCGGCTGAGTCGTTTCTTCAGCCGCATTGAATACAGTCGAAGCCGCCAGGATGGCGGCGTGCTCTTCGTCCATCAGGTCGAGTACTCGCGACAGCTCCAGCGTGCGCTCGGGCTGCTCCTGCATTTGCGCTTTGACTTCCAGACGACGCAACTGCCATTCGCGCAGTTTTTCCCGGGTCAGATCGTCAATTTCACCCACTTGCCTTACCTCTCGATACCAGGCGAGGGAGTATGCCACTGTTCAGCTTCGACAGCCTCAAGGGCGCCGGGAGGCTGCGTTGCGGTTCCGCGCGTTTCTGATGGCGGATCAACGCCAAAGCCAAATCGCAGGCATAAAAAAACCGCAGTGGGCGAAACCCATGCAGTTCTGTTTGCAGCCTTTGGTTCGTTAAGGTGGTGCCCCCACCAGCCACACCCCGGCACACAATGTTCCCGCTGTGGCTGCTTCCTTCCGGATCTGACCAGGTTCACGGGTAATCGTTGCGGGGGGACCGATGGGGTCACCATAACGACGCTTGCCTGTCGGCGAGCCGCGCCATTGTACCTGTCTGAGATGAAGTTACAACCGTTGGTTGCAGATAAAAAATACCAACAGGTTCAAGGACATGCGAAGACGGCAAAAGATCGCAGCCTCCGGCAGCTCCTACAGGGCCAGGACTTCGTCTGCACGACCGCCCGCTTGCTGGATCACCAGATGAATGAAGTGCAGCTTGGCGATTGCCGCTGCCGGCAGCACGAAGGGATAGAAATCCGGCTGGCCCATGCTGCGCGACAGTTCGTTGAGCATGCCGGCCAGTTCGATCCACGCATTGACGAACGAGAGGAACGCCGTGCCGCCCGGATGCTCGGGGTCATACAGGGTGCTGGCCGGAAACGGCTGATAGTCGAAATCCATTTCCCGCGCGCTCATGCCAAAGCCCAGCGCCGTGTCCACCGCGTCCATCATGTGCAGGTAATGCGCCCAGGTTTCCGCCCAGTCTTCCCACGGATGCATGGTCGCGTAGGCACTGACGTAGTGCTGCGGCCAGTCCAGCGGTGCGCCTTGCTGATAATGCCGGTCCAGCGCCTCGGCGTAGCTGGCGCGCTCGTCGCCGAAGAGATTGCGGAACGCGTCCAGCCAAGGGCCGTTGGCGATGAGGCGATCCCAGTAGTAGTGGCCGACCTCATGGCGAAAATGCCCGAGCAGCGTGCGATAAGGCTCGTGCATCGCTGCTCTGACTTGCTCACGGTGAGCGTCGTCGGCCTCTTTGATGTCGAGGGTGATCAGGCCATTGGCGTGGCCGGTCATCGGCGCGTTGCCTTCCAGGTCGACACCGATGAAGTCGAACGCCAGCCCGGCTTCCTCATCCTTGGTTTTCGGGATGACCGGCAGGCCGAGAGTGATCAGTTGCGCGACGAGGCGGCGTTTGGCGATCTCGACCTTGCGCCAGCGCTCGGGGTTTTGCGCGACGGACAAATCGGGAATGGTGCGATTGAGGCTACAGGCGATGCACAAGGTGTCGTGATCGTTGGCCGGCAGCAGCCAGTTGCAGGCTGCGGGCATGTCGAGGTTGGCGCAGCGGCGAAACAGGCCGGCCCCAGGATCGACGTCAAGCGTCCAGGTGCCCTCTTCCGGCCCCGGTTGCAGCGAGGTCAGGCGACTTTGTTCGGGTTGGTAACCGAGCAAGGCGTTACAGGCCAGGCACTGACTGTTGCGAAAGAACAGCGACTGGCCGCAACGGCACGGCCAGACTTTGCTGTTGCGCGAGGTTCCGGCCACGAACGGCGCGATGATGCGGGAACTGAGCTGCTCGAAAAAGCGGTGCATGGCGATCTCTCCCTGGGACTGGCCAAGACTAGATCATTCCCGCGCGAAGATCGTTCCCGCACCTTCTCGACTGATCGTTCTCACACTTCGCGTGGGAATGATCAGGTGTGGGGGCGTAGAAAACGGTCATACGGAAATGCCGTGGGTTTTCAGGAAGGCGATAAACGCCTCTTCGTCCATGACCTTCACACCCAGCTCATTGGCTTTGGTCAGTTTCGAGCCGGCACCCGGCCCCGCGACCACGCAATGGGTTTTCGCCGACACGGAACCGGCAACCTTGGCACCGAGGCTTTCCAGGTGATCCTTGGCCACGTCCCGGCTCATCAACTCGACCTTGCCGGTCAGCACCCAGGTTTCGCCTGACAGTGGCAGACCTTCGACTACTTTCTTCTCGCTCTGCCAATGCATGCCGAAGTCGCGCAGCTGCTGCTCGGTCTGCTCGGCCAGTTGTCGATGTTCAGGCAAGGCGAAGAACTCGCGCACCGAATTGGCCTGTTTCTCCGGCAACGCCTGACGCATGTCCAGCCAGTCAGCGTTCATCACCGCATCCAGCGAGCCAAAGCGGTCAGCGAGTTTCTGCGCACCGCCGGGGCCAACGAAAGGAATGTGCAGTTTGTCGATCAAGCCGCCCAAGGTCGTACTGGCGGCGAACTCGGCGCCCAATTCGCCCTGATCCTGAATCTGCAAACCATGGCCAAGCAATTCGCTGATCACCTGCTGATTGTGCGCATCCTCAAAGAAACTGTGAATCTCGTGCGCGACTTCCAGGCCGACGTCCGGCAAGTAGGTCAGCACGTGAGGCAAGGCCTGTTGCACGCGCTCCAGCGAACCCAGCGAACGCGCCAACACCTTGGCCGTCTCTTCGCCAACATCGGGAATGCCGAGGGCGTAAATGAAACGTGCCAGGCTCGGCTGCTTGCTGTCTTCGATGGCTTTGAGCAGCTTGTTGCTCGATACCTCGGCGAAACCTTCCAGATCGACGATGTCGTCGAACTTCAGTGCGTAAAGATCGGCTGGTGAACTGACCAGACCTTCATCAACCAACTGCTCGACACTCTTGTCGCCCAGACCTTCGATGTCCATCGCCCGGCGCGAAACGAAGTGAATGATCGCCTGCTTCAGCTGCGCACCACAGGCCAGTCGCCCGACGCAGCGATACACGGCGCCTTCGCTGAAGGTTTCCCTGCCCTTGCTGCGCTTGACCAGTTGCGTACGCTCGACATGCGAGCCGCACACCGGGCAGTTTTCAGGAATGGCGACCGGGCGCGCGTCATCGGGGCGACGCTCGGTGACTACCTGCACCACTTGCGGAATCACATCGCCTGCGCGGCGGATGATCACCGTGTCGCCGATCATCAAGCCCAGCCGCGCCACTTCGTCCATGTTGTGCAGCGTGGCGTTGGCCACGGTGACGCCGGCGACTTTCACCGGTTTCAGACGCGCCACCGGCGTCACCGCACCGGTGCGGCCGACCTGGAACTCAACATCGAGCAATTCGGTGAGTTCTTCCATCGCCGGGAATTTGTGCGCGATTGCCCAGCGCGGCTCGCGGGCGCGGAAACCCAACTCGCGCTGGTCGGCGATGCTGTTGACCTTGAACACCACACCATCGATTTCATAGGCCAGCGAATCACGGCGCGCACCGATGTCGCGGTAGTATTCCAGGCATTCGTCAATACCTTTGGCCAATTTCAGTTCGTGGCTGATCGGCATGCCCCACTTCTGCAACTGCTTGAGGTTGCCGATGTGAGTGTCGGAAATATCGTGGGACACTTGGCCGATGCCGTAGCAGCAGAATTCCAGCGGCCGATTGGCGGTGATCTTCGAATCGAGCTGGCGCAGGCTGCCCGCCGCCGCGTTGCGCGGGTTGGCGAAGGTTTTGCCGCCGATTTCCAGTTGCGAAGCATTGAGGCGCTCGAAACCGGCCTTGGACATGAACACTTCACCGCGCACTTCCAGCGTCGCCGGCCAGCCTTCGCCGTGCAGTTTCAGAGGAATGTTGCGCACGGTGCGCACGTTGACGCTGATGTCTTCGCCGGTGGTGCCATCGCCACGGGTAGCGCCGCGCACCAGCAGACCGTCCTGATACAGCAGGCTGACCGCCAGGCCATCAAGCTTCGGCTCGCAGCTGTATTCCACCGCCGCGCCGCCACCAAACAGATCACCCGCTGGCACATCGAGACCTTCGTTGACGCGGCGATCGAACTCGCGCATGTCGGCTTCTTCGAAGGCGTTGCCGAGGCTGAGCATGGGGATTTCGTGACGCACCTGAGTGAACGCGGTCAGCGCCATACTGCCGACGCGCTGGGTCGGCGAGTCGCTGGTGATCAGTTCCGGGTTGGCCGCTTCCAGTGCCTTGAGCTCGTGGAACAAGCGGTCGTATTCGGCATCCGGAATGCTCGGTTCGTCGAGAACGTGGTAGCGATAGTTGTGCTGATCCAGCTCAGCGCGCAGCTCTAGAATGCGGTTTTTGGCGGCGGTCATGGGTGTTCTCTCATAAAGCAAAAGAGCAGCCGAGGCTGCTCCAGTGTTATTCCATCATCGGCGGCGGGCCAGAAGATCGCAGCCTCGTTGCACTCGTCAGCTCCTACAAGCCGAAGGTTGCGATCTGTTGATTCAAGCCTTAGCGCTTCTGGGTCAGGGCGCGGCGTTCGAATTCGACGATGCGCTGACGGTAGTGCTCGATCGTCTGCGCGGTCAGCACGCTGCGCTGATCGTCTTTCAATTCGCCGTTCAATTCCTGGGACAGCTTGCGTGCTGCCGCCACCATCACGTCGAAAGCCTGCTTCGGATGACGCGGGCCTGGCAGGCCGAGGAAGAAGCTCACTGCCGGAGTGCTGAAATGGTCGATGTCGTCCAGATCGAAAATACCCGGCTTGACCGCATTGGCCATGGAGAACAGCACTTCACCGTTGCCGGCCATGCTTTCGTGACGGTGGAAAATATCCATCTCACCGAAACGCAGGCCGCTTTCGAGAATGTTCTGCAGCAGCGCCGGGCCCTTGAAGCCGGCCGGGTCACGGCAGATCACGCTGATCACCAGGACTTCTTCGGCTTGCGGCTGATCTTTTTCTGCCACGGCAGATGCAGGCTTGCTGTCTTCGGCAAAATCGTCGTCACGGCTGCTGAAGCTCGGACCGCCGTCCAGATCCAGATCGAGGTTCAAGTCGCCCTGCGCCGGGCCGTTGCTGCCGCGCTTGCCGCGTTTCGAGCCGGATTCACGCGGCTCGCGGGCTTCGCGATTGGGCATGCTCACCGACGGCAGATCGTGCTCGTCCAGTTGCGGCTCTTTGTGCGTATCCAGGACGCGGGCCGGGCCCAACAGCTCGGCGCTGGTGTCCTCGTCCGGCAGATTGGACAGGCTCCGGTCGAGACGGAATTTCAGCTTTCCCTTGCCGCCGCGCATACGGCGCCAGCCATCGAAAAGAATACCGGCAATCACAATGATGCCGATGACGATCAGCCACTCGCGCAGACCGATTTCCATGTAATCCCGTGCCTCTATAAAAAATGCTGAAAAATAAGGGGTTTACACTGCGTAAACCGCTTTAAAACGTGGCGCCAACTCTATGTTCTGACAGGCGTTTTGCCCACGTATACGAAAAATTGACATTAAACTAGCACGACCAAAGACAACTTTACACCGTCTGTCTCATTTGGCTTGCGCGAATATGTCGATTGGCCATCCAGCCGATGTCGGTAAAAAGTCCTACAGACCTCCAAAACTATTCCCACACCAAACCGACTCAGGCATCCACCATCGCCATTGCCTCTTCGACATCCACTGCCACCAGTCGCGAACAACCCGGTTCATGCATGGTCACGCCCATCAACTGCTCGGCCATTTCCATGGCGATCTTGTTGTGGGTGATATAGATGAACTGCACGGTTTGCGACATCTCTTTGACCAAGCGTGCGTAGCGTCCAACGTTAGCGTCATCCAGTGGCGCGTCAACCTCATCGAGCATGCAGAACGGCGCCGGGTTCAACTTGAAGATGGCAAACACCAGTGCCAGTGCCGTCAGGGCTTTTTCGCCGCCGGAGAGCAAATGGATGGTGCTGTTCTTCTTTCCGGGCGGCTGCGCCATGATCGTCACCCCTGTATCGAGTAGATCTTCGCCCGTCAGTTCCAAATACGCGCGCCCGCCACCGAAAACTTTCGGGAAAAGTGCCTGTAATCCGCCGTTGATCTGATCAAAGGTATCTTTGAAACGGTTGCGGGTTTCCTTGTCGATCTTGCGAATGACGTTTTCCAGAGTCTCCAGCGCCTCGACCAGATCGGCGTCCTGTGCATCCAGATAACGTTTACGCTCCGATTGTTGCGTGTACTCGTCGATGGCGGCGAGGTTGATCGCACCCAGGCGCTGAATGCGCGCGTTGATGCGTTCGAGTTCATCTCCGGCTTCGCGTTCACTGGCCTGCGCCGTCAATGTGGCGAGCACGCCATTGAGGTCGTAGCCATCTTCGAGCAATTGATCCTGCAAAGCCTTGCGGCGCACGGTCAGGGCTTGCCACTCCATACGTTGCTGTTCGAGCTGGCCGCGAATCAACTGCGATTGCTGCTCGGCCTGGGTCCGACGCTTTTCCGCGTCACGCAGTTCGCGGTCGGCGTCCTCCAGAGCGATTTGCGCCGTTTTGAGCTCTTCGTCGACGGTCATGCGCTTGTCGAGCAGTTCTTCGAGTTTCAGACGCAGCTCTTCCAGCGGCGCCTCGCCCTCCTCCAGGTTCAGGCTCAGCTGTTCGCGTTTTTCGGTCAGACGCTCGGCCTGCATTTCCAGGCGCTCCAGCGCCTGTCGCGTGGAATCGTGCTGAGCGCGCAGCGAGCCGAGACGCACGGCCAGTTGATGGGCATGATCCTTGTGCTGCCGGGCTTCCTGGCGCACGCGATCAAGGCGTTCGCGCAGGCTGTCGCGCCGGGCCAACAGCAATTCGCGCTGTTCGGTGTCCAGCGCCATGGCATCCAGCGCTTCCTGCAATTGCATGCGCGCTTCGCCGACCTGCTCGTGCTCGAGCTCACGCTGTTCGGCGAGTTCAACCAATTCTTCATCGAGGCGGGTGCGGCGCAACGTCAATTGTTCGGCCTTGGCTTTACCGGCGGACAGCTGCGCCTTCAGTTCGCCTTGCTGGCGCGCTTCGTCCTGCAGCAAGCGGCGCAGATGTTCGCGGCCGTTTTCCTGCTGGCGCTGTTGCGCGCGCAGGGTTTGCAGGCGGGTCTCCATGGCCTCGACCGTGGCTTCGCGCTCTTCACGCTCCAGTTGCAGGCCTTCGATTTCCTGGCCACGGGCGAGCATGCCGCTTTCCGCTTCGCTGGCGCGACGTACACGCAAGAAGTGCCGACCGACCCAATAGCCATCGCGGCTGATCAGGCTTTCGCCAGCGCCGAGCTGCCCGCGCAAGGCCAGCGCCTGCTCAAGGCTGTCGACCGGTTTGACCTGACCCAGCCACGGCGACAGATCGATCTGCGCCTCGACTTTGTCCAGCAGGCTGCCCGCCACCCGCACGCCATCGCTGGCCGGACTGAGCAAGCGCAGATCGCCCTGAGTGAAACCGGACAAATCAAAACCGCTGAAGTCGTCGACCAGCACCGCTTGCAGATCAGCACCGAGCACGGTTTCCACCGCCAGCTCCCAACCCGCCTCGACCTTCAAGCCTTCGGCCAGACGCGGACGCTCGGCGAGGTTGTGTTCCTTCAACCATTCGGCGGTGCCGGTGCCCGGATCCAGCGCTGCCTGCTGCAAGGCTTCAAGGGATGCGAGGCGCCCGTTGAGCCGCTGCAGATCGCCCTGCGCCTGTTGCTGCGCGGTCAACGCATGCTGTAATTCCTGACGCAGTTGTTCGAGCTTTTCGACTTGCGCTTCTTCGCTGGTCTGCAAATCTTCCAGGGTCGCTTCGGATTCGGCGAGCTGCTCGTTGAGCGCCATGATCGCCGCGTCTTCCGGGTCGGCGGAGAGCAACGCGCGCTCTTCAGCGAGGCGTTTCTGCCGGTCGGCGAGGCGCTCCATGCTGCTTTCCAGCTGCTGGATCCGCGACTGCTGCACTTCAGCCTGACGGCGCGGTTCGGCAGCGGTGAGGTTGAAAGCGTCCCACTGCTCCTGCCAGCCGTGCATGGTGGTTTCGGCTTCTTCGAGGGCCGCGGCGGCTTCCTCGGCAGCAGCGCTGGTGACTTCCTGCTCGGGGGTGAGCATGTCGAGCTCTTCGCCGAGGGTCAGCAGCAACGTGCGGTCGTGGCCCAGGTGCGATTCGGTTTCCAGACGCGCACGTTCGGCTTCTTTCAGGTCATCCTGCAATTGGCGCAGGCGTTGCTGGCCATGCTGGATGCTCTGCTCGACCCGGGCGATGTCGCCGCCGACCGAATAGAAACGCCCCTGCACCAGATTGAAGCGCTCGGACAAATCATGGTGGCCGTCGCGCAGGCGTTCGATGGCCGCATCAGCGTTACGCTGTTCAGCGACCAACGCTTCGAAGCTGACTTCCTGGTTGCCGATGATCGACTCGCGCTGACCGACCTGCTCGTTAAGATCCTGCCAGCGCAATGCCGAAAGTTGCGCCTTGAGCTGACGCTCTTCGGCCTTGAATTCCTGATACTTCTTCGCCGCTTCGGCCTGGCGGTGCAGACGTTCGAGCTGGCGCTCCAGCTCTTCGCGCAGGTCGGTCAGGCGGGCGAGGTTCTCGTGGGTACGGCGGATGCGGTTTTCAGTCTCGCGGCGGCGCTCCTTGTATTTGGAGATGCCCGCTGCTTCTTCGATGAAATTGCGTAGGTCTTCAGGCTTGGATTCGATCAGCTTGGAGATCATCCCCTGTTCGATGATCGAATAGCTGCGCGGGCCGAGGCCGGTGCCGAGGAAGATATCGGTAATGTCGCGGCGCCGGCATTTGGTGCCGTTGAGGTAATAAGTGGTCTGGCTGTCGCGGGTGACTTTGCGACGAATGGAGATTTCCGCGTACGCCGCGTATTCGCCGAGCAGCGTGCCGTCGGAGTTGTCGAACACCAGCTCGATACTGGCCTGGCTCACCGGTTTGCGGCTGGTCGAACCGTTGAAGATGACGTCGGTCATCGACTCGCCACGCAGGTTCTTCGCCGAACTTTCGCCCATCACCCAGCGCACAGCGTCGATGATGTTCGATTTGCCGCAACCGTTCGGCCCGACGACCGCCGCCATGTTACTGGGGAAGTTCACAGTGGTCGGATCGACGAAGGATTTGAACCCCGCCAGTTTGATGCACTTTAGCCGCACGCTCAGGCAACCGTCAGCGCAGACACCACCAGATCGCAGCTGCGCTGGGCATATGCCGTGAGCACGATACGGATCTGCGGCAAATCACGGGCGAGAACGGCGGCGAGCAAGCGTTCGAACAGTTCGAGGAATTCGCTCATTTCCGCCTTGCGCTGTTCGAGGGCGAGGAAATATGCGCGGCTCATCGCCGGCTGGAGGTTCTCGACGGTTTCCTGCAGGTATGGGTTGTTGGCAAATGGATAGGCGGCGCGCATCACCGCGAAGCTGTCATCGACAAAACTGCGGATATCGCCGCGCTCGTAACTGGCGGTCAGGCGCTGCTGGATCTGCACGAACGGCGCCATGTCCGACTGCACTTGCCAGCCATTGGCCACCGAATTGCCGAGCAGGATGTACAGCTCGCTCATCAGCGTGCACAGGCTCTGCACCTTGTGCGGCGTCAGCTCGGTAACGTGGGCGCCACGACGCGGCAGGATCGCGATCAGGTGACGGCGTTCGAGGATCAGCAAGGCTTCGCGGACCGAACCGCGGCTGACGTTGAGCGCCAGCGTGACCTTCTGTTCCTGGATGCGCTCTCCTGGCTTCATTTCGCCACGAATGATGCGTTCGGCGAGGTGGTGAGCGATTTGCTCGGCGAGGCTGTCCGGCGCCTTGAACGTCATGGTTGTCCTTCAAACTCTATCGATCTGCACAAGCGGCGCAGTGTAGCGCAAATGCACGGTCATGGCGGAGTGCCCACTCAGCGGTTTTTGGCACGAATCCCGCAAAAAAGCGCAGTGACCGATGAAGGTCAATACTGAATAGACACGCTGTTGATCGACGAAACGGATTTTCCTGACCTTTAAGTCAGAAAACCATTGACCGAAAAGTCAGACCTGCTAAATTCGGTTCACGTCGGTTAACAACAATAATGAGTCTGCGAGGCCTTCCGTGATCCAGTTTTTACTTAACCAGGAGCTCCGTAGCGAGCACGCCCTGGACCCGAACCTGACTGTGCTCAATTACCTGCGTGAACACGTAGGCAAACCCGGCACCAAAGAAGGTTGCGCCAGTGGCGACTGCGGCGCCTGCACCGTGGTGGTTGGCGAGTTGCAGACCGACGACACGGGGCGTGAACATATTCGCTATCGCAGCCTCAACTCGTGCCTGACTTTCGTCTCGTCCTTGCACGGCAAACAACTGATCAGCGTTGAAGACCTCAAGCACAAGGGCGAACTGCACAGCGTGCAGAAAGCCATGGTCGAGTGCCACGGTTCGCAGTGCGGCTTCTGCACCCCCGGTTTCGTCATGTCGTTGTTCGCCCTGCAAAAGAACAGCGACGCGCCGGATCAGGCCAAGGCTCACGAAGCGCTGGCCGGCAACCTCTGCCGCTGCACTGGCTACCGGCCGATTCTCGCCGCTGCCGAACAATCCTGCTGCGGCAAACAGGCGGATCAGTTCGATGCCCGAGAAGCGGAAACCATCGCCCGTCTCAAAGCCATAGCCCCGACCGATATCGGTGAACTCAACAGCGGCGACAAGCGCTGCCTGGTGCCACTGACGGTGGCCGATCTGGCCGACCTCTACGACGCTTATCCACAAGCCCGACTGCTCGCTGGCGGTACCGATCTGGCTCTGGAAGTCACCCAGTTCCACCGTACACTGCCGGTAATGATCTACGTCGGCAACGTCGCCGAAATGAAACGCATCGAAACCTTTGACGATCGCATCGAAATCGGCGCCGCCACCGCCCTCTCCGACTGCTACGAAGCGTTGAACGCCGAGTACCCGGACTTCGGCGAACTGCTGCACCGCTTCGCCTCGTTGCAAATCCGCAATCAGGGCACCCTCGGCGGCAACATCGGCAACGCCTCGCCGATCGGTGACTCGCCGCCGCTGCTGATCGCCCTCGGCGCGCAGATCGTGCTGTGCAAAGGTGAGACCCGCCGTACATTGAATCTGGAAGATTACTTCATCGACTACCGCGTCACCGCGCGGCAGGAAAGCGAGTTCATCGAAAAAATCATCGTCCCGCGTGCCAGCGCCGAGCAGCTGTTCCGTGCCTATAAAGTGTCCAAGCGTCTGGACGACGACATTTCCGCCGTCTGCGCTGCGTTCAATCTGCGCGTGGAAAACGACGTGATCGCCGACGCCCGCGTGGCCTTCGGCGGCATGGCGGCGATCCCCAAACGCGCCGCGCATTGCGAAGCCGTGCTGCAAGGCGCGCCGTTCAATAACGCTGTGATCGAACGCGCCTGCGCCGCGCTGGCCGAGGACTTCACGCCGCTGAGCGACTTCCGCGCCAGCAAGGAATATCGCCTGCTCAGCGCGCAAAACCTGCTGCGCAAATACTTCATCGAACTGCAAACACCGCACATCGAGACTCGGGTGACCGCTTATGTCTAACCATCACGCCGTAGAGAAGACTCAAGCTGAACTGGCCGAACTGTTCGCCCAGGACCTGACCACTGGAGTCGGCCGCAGCGTCAAACACGACAGCGCCGCCAAGCATGTGTCCGGTGAGGCGCAGTACATCGATGATCGCCTGGAATTTCCCAACCAACTGCACCTCTATGCACGCCTGTCGGACCGCGCACACGCGAAAATCCTCAGCATCGACACGCAGCCGTGCTACGCCTTCGAAGGCGTGCGCATCGTCATCACCCACGAAGACGTGCCAGGCCTGAAAGACATCGGCCCGCTGATGCCGGGCGACCCGCTGCTGGCCATCGATGACGTGCAGTTCGTCGGCCAGCCGGTACTCGCAGTGGCTGCGAAAGATCTGGAAACCGCACGCAAAGCGGCGATGGCCGCGATCATCGAATACGAAGACCTCGAACCGGTGCTCGACGTCGTCGAAGCCCTGCGCAAACGCCACTTCGTGCTCGACAGCCACACCCATCAGCGCGGCGATTCGGTGTCCGCGCTGGCCAGCGCCGAACATCGCATTCAAGGCACGCTGCACATCGGCGGCCAGGAACACTTTTACCTGGAGACGCAGATCTCTTCAGTGATGCCTACTGAAGACGGCGGCATGATCGTCTACTGCTCGACGCAGAACCCGACCGAAGTGCAGAAACTGGTCGCCGAAGTGCTCGACGTGTCGATGAACAAGATCGTCGTCGACATGCGCCGCATGGGCGGTGGTTTCGGTGGCAAGGAAACCCAGGCTGCGAGCCCGGCGTGCCTGTGCGCGGTGGTTGCGCACCTCACCGGCCAGCCGACCAAGATGCGCCTGCCGCGCGTCGAAGACATGCTCATGACCGGCAAGCGCCACCCGTTCTATGTCGAGTACGACGTCGGTTTCGACAGCAGCGGCCGCCTGCACGGGATCAACATGGAGCTGGCCGGTAACTGCGGCTGCTCGCCGGATCTGTCGGCGTCGATCGTCGACCGCGCGATGTTCCACTCGGATAATTCATACTATCTCGGCGATGCCACCATCAACGGTCACCGCTGCAAGACCAACACCGCGTCGAACACCGCCTATCGCGGCTTCGGTGGCCCGCAGGGCATGGTCGCCATCGAAGAAGTGATGGATGCGATTGCCCGCCACCTCAACCTCGATCCGCTGGCCGTGCGCAAGGCCAACTACTACGGCAAGACCGAGCGCAACGTCACCCATTACTACCAGACCGTCGAGCACAACATGCTCGAAGAGATGACCGCCGAACTGGAAGCCAGCAGCCAGTACGCCGAGCGCCGCGAAGCGATCCGTCGCTACAACGCCAACAGCCCGATCCTGAAAAAGGGTCTGGCACTGACCCCTGTGAAATTCGGTATTTCCTTCACCGCCAGCTTCCTCAATCAGGCCGGCGCGCTGATCCACATCTACACCGACGGCAGCATCCATCTGAACCACGGCGGTACGGAAATGGGTCAGGGTCTGAACACCAAAGTCGCCCAGGTTGTGGCTGAAGTTTTCCAGGTCGACATCGACCGCGTGCAGATCACCGCGACCAACACCGACAAGGTGCCGAACACCTCGCCGACCGCCGCCTCCAGTGGTGCAGACCTGAACGGCAAAGCCGCGCAAAATGCTGCGCAGACCATCAAGCAACGCTTGGTCGAATTCGCCGCGCGGCACTACAAGGTCAGCGAAGAAGACGTCGAATTCCGCAATGGTCACGTGCGTGTCCGTGAGCAGATTCTGACCTTCGAAGCGCTGATCCAGCAGGCATATTTCAATCAGGTGTCGCTGTCGAGCACCGGTTTCTACAAGACCCCGAAAATCTACTACGACCGCAGTCAGGCCCGTGGTCGTCCGTTCTACTACTTCGCCTTTGGCGCGGCGTGCTGCGAAGTGATCGTCGACACCCTGACCGGCGAGTACAAGATGCTGCGCACCGACATCCTGCATGACGTCGGCGCCTCGCTGAACCCGTCGATCGACATCGGTCAGGTCGAGGGCGGTTTCGTCCAGGGCATGGGCTGGCTGACCATGGAAGAGCTGGTCTGGAACAACAAGGGCAAGTTGATGACCAACGGCCCGGCCAGCTACAAGATCCCGGCCGTGGCGGACATGCCGCTGGATCTGCGGGTGAAACTGGTGGAAAACCGCAAGAATCCGGAAGACACGGTGTTCCATTCCAAAGCCGTCGGTGAACCGCCGTTCATGCTCGGGATCGCCGCCTGGTGCGCGATCAAGGATGCGGTGGCGAGCCTCGGTGACTACAAGCATCAGCCGAAAATCGACGCGCCGGCGACCCCGGAGCGGGTGTTGTGGGGGTGTGAGCAGATGCGCCAGCTCAAAGCGGTGAAAACAACCGCGACCGAAGTCGAGGTTGTTTGATGATCGTTCCCACGCTCCGCGTGGGAATGCAGCCCGCGACGCTCTGCGTCGCTCCCTGAACAGCGGACGCGGAGCGTCCAGTGATGCATTCCCACGCAGAGCGTGGGAACGATCTGAGAGGTGTTTATGTACAACTGGATCGACGCCCTCGCCGACCTGCAGAACCAGGGCGAGCCCTGTGTGCTGGTGACGATCATCGAAGAACTCGGCTCGACGCCACGCAACGCCGGCTCGAAAATGGTCGTCAGCGCCAACCGGATGTTCGACACCATCGGTGGTGGACACCTGGAATTCAAAGCCATGCAGATCGCCCGCGACATGCTCGCCAGCGGCAAGCAGGACACCCATCTGGAGCGTTTCAGCCTCGGTGCCAGCCTCGGCCAGTGCTGCGGTGGCGCCACGGTGTTGCTGTTCGAACCGATGGGCCAGGTGCAGGCGCAGATCGCTGTATTCGGCGCCGGCCATGTCGGTCGCGCGCTGGTGCCGCTGCTCGCCAGCCTGCCCTGTCGGGTGCGCTGGATCGATTCGCGCGAGGCCGAATTCCCTGAACACATCCCCCACGGCGTGCGTAAAATCGTCAGCGAAGAGCCGGTGGACGAAGTCGATGACCTGCCCGCCGGCAGCTACTGCATCGTCATGACCCACAATCATCAACTCGATCTGGAACTCACCGCCGCCATCCTCAAACGCAACGACTTCGCCTGGTTCGGCCTGATCGGCTCGAAGACCAAACGGGTCAAGTTCGAACATCGCCTGCGTGATCGCGGTTTCGACCCGAGCGTGGTGCAACGCATGCGCTGCCCGATGGGCATCGGCGAAGTCAAAGGCAAACTGCCGGTGGAAATTGCCATCTCGATTGCCGGGCAAATCATCGCCACCTACAACGCCAACTTCGGCCAGCAAAGCGCCAGCGCCGAACCGATTGCCCGTCTGCTTCCCGCCTCGCGCCGCAGCCAGTCCGCCAAACTCAAAGCCTCAAACTGATTAGAGAACCCTCATGCCTCTGACTCGCAAAGCCTACCGCGCCGCCATCCTGCACAGCATTGCCGACCCCGCCGAGGTCGGCATCGAAGCCTCCTATGAATATTTCGAGGACGGCCTGCTGGTGGTCGACGGCGGCAAGATCAGTGCCCTCGGCCACGCCAGCGAACTGCTGCCAACCCTGCCGGCGGACATCGAGATCAATCATTATCAGAATGCGCTGATCACCCCCGGCTTCATCGATACGCACATTCACTTGCCGCAAACCGGCATGGTCGGCTCCTACGGCGAGCAGTTGCTCGACTGGCTGAACACCTACACTTTCCCCTGCGAAAGCCAGTTTGGCGACAAGGCTCACGCCGACGAAGTGGCGGACATTTTCATCAAGGAACTGCTGCGCAACGGCACCACCACGGCGCTGGTGTTCGGCAGCGTACATCCGCAGTCAGTCAATTCGTTTTTTGAAGCAGCCGAGAAGCTCGACCTGCGCATGATTGCCGGCAAGGTGATGATGGACCGCAATGCCCCGGACTATCTGGTCGATACCGCCGAATCCAGCTACGTCGACAGCAAGGCGCTGATCGAGCGCTGGCACGGCAAGGGCCGTTTGCACTATGCGGTGACGCCGCGTTTCGCACCCACCAGCACCCCGGAACAACTGACCCTTGCCGGGCAATTGCTGACGGAATATCCGGATCTGTACATGCAGACCCACATCAGCGAAAACCTCAAGGAAATCGAGTGGGTCAAAGAGCTGTTTCCGGAGCGCAAGGGCTACCTCGACGTCTACGATCACTACCAACTGCTCGGCGAACGCTCGGTGTTCGCCCACGGCGTGCACCTGTGTGACGACGAGTGCGCGCGACTGGCGGAAACCGGCTCGGCGATCTCGTTCTGCCCGACGTCCAACCTGTTCCTCGGCAGCGGCCTGTTCAACCTGCCAATGGCCGAGAAACACAAACTCAATGTCGGCCTTGGCACCGATGTCGGCGGCGGCACCAGTTTCTCGCTGCTGCAGACTCTCAACGAAGCCTACAAGGTCATGCAACTGCAAGGCGCGCGGCTGAGCCCGTTCAAGTCGCTGTACCTGGCTACGCTGGGCGGTGCGCGGGCACTACGTCTGGAGGACAAGATTGGCAACCTGCAACCGGGCTCCGATGCCGACTTCCTGGTGCTCGACTACAACGCCACGCCGCTGCTGAGCTACCGCTTGGAGCAGTCGAACAACATTGCCGAGACGTTGTTCGTGCTGATGACGCTGGGCGATGACCGCACGGTGCAGCAGACCTATGCTGCGGGGGCGCTGGTGCATCAGCGCTAAGCCTCTTCGCACTGATCGTTCCCCCGCTCTGCGTGGGAACGATCAGTCAGGCAAAAAAAATCCCCCGCAACTTTCCAGCTGCGGGGGATTTTTTTGCATCAATCAGCTCAGAGCTTGGCGCTCGAGCGCCCCGGCTTTTTGGTCTGCAACAAATGCGAGAACACCGCGTGCAGATCATCCGACGCACCTTCCTCGTCGAGGTTGAGCTTGCTGTCGATGTGATCCATGTGGTGCATCATCAGGTTCACAGCCAGCTCGCCGTCGCGTTTCTCGATAGCATCGATCAACTGCGTGTGTTCGTCGTACGAACAATGCGAACGGTTGCCGCTTTCGTACTGAGCGATGATCAGCGAGGTCTGCGAGACCAGGCTGCGCTGGAAGCTGATCAACGGTGCGTTCATCGCCGCTTCCGCCAGTTTCAGATGGAACTCGCCCGACAGACGAATACCGGCGCCGCGATCCCCGCGAGAGAAACTGTCGCGCTCATCATTGACCATCTGCCGCAGTTCAGCGATCTGCTCGGCAGTGGCATGTTGCACCGCCAGTTCGGTGATCGCGCGCTCGACCAGACGGCGGGCGAGAAATACCTGACGCGCCTCTTCAACGCTCGGGCTGGCGACGACGGCGCCACGGTTCGGCCGCAACAGCACCACGCCCTCATGGGCCAGACGCGACAGCGCGCGGCGAATGATGGTGCGGCTGACCCCGAAGATTTCCCCCAGCGCTTCTTCGCTCAACTTGGTGCCGGGCGCCAGACGCTGTTCGAGGATGGCCTCGAAGATATGTGCGTAGACAATATCGTCCTGGGTTCCGCTGCGGCCGGCTTTGCCTGCTCGCGGTTGTTTCTTGAGGGGTTGCAACTGTTCGTTCATGGGCACTCGAGTCGGGAAAACTGCGGCGAATAGACCGTGACTGTAATACGGCACAGTAGGTCGCTGGCAAGTATCGCGTAAAAAACAGCGCGATTGTACACAATGAATGGTGGCAACACGACTGTACGGCTGTTTGCGACTTCGGCTGTATTGCAACGGTGAGTTACGTTTGAGTTTAGGCTTGATCGCAGAATCCGCTGCTTGAAAACAATTCCCACTGTGGGAGCGGGCTTGCTCGCGAAAGCGCTGTGCCAGTCGACATCTGCTTTGCTGACCCACCGCTTTCGCGAGCAAGCCCGCTCCCACAATGGTTCTGTGTTGTGGCGGACATCTCCATTGGTATAAGGAACACCGCCGTCATGACCGACGCCACCCACGCCCGCTTGCGCCCTCTCGCCGATACTTCGCCTTCTGCCATCGTCGCCGGTTTCATCGCGATGATGACCGGCTACACCAGCTCGCTGGTGCTGATGTTCCAGGCTGGGCAAGCGGCCGGGCTGAGCAGCGGGCAGATTTCCTCGTGGATCTGGGCGATCTCGATCGGCATGGCGGTCTGTTCGATCGGCCTGTCGCTGCGCTATCGCACGCCGATCACCATCGCCTGGTCGACCCCCGGCGCAGCGTTGCTGATCACCAGCCTGGGGGGCGTCAGTTACGGCGAGGCGATCGGCGCCTATATCACTTGCGCGGTACTGGTGACGATCTGCGGCATGACCGGCAGCTTCGAACGGCTGGTGAAAAAAATCCCGGCCTCTTTGGCGGCGGCGTTGCTGGCGGGGATTCTGTTCAAGATCGGCAGCGAAATATTCGTCGCCGCGCAACACCGTACCGGGCTGGTGCTGGGGATGTTCTTTACGTATCTGCTGATCAAGCGTCTGTCGCCGCGCTATGCGGTGCTCGCTGCGCTGCTGATCGGCACCGCACTGTCGGGCGCCATGGGCCTGCTCGATTTCAGCAGCTTTCAACTGGAGGTCGCCACTCCGGTCTGGACCACACCGCACTTTTCACTGGCCGCGACCATCAGCATTGGCATTCCGCTATTCGTGGTCGCCATGACCTCGCAGAACATGCCCGGCATCGCCGTGCTCCGTGCCGATGGCTATAACGTTCCGGCCTCGCCACTGATCACCACCACCGGCATCGCATCGCTGTTGCTGGCACCGTTTGGCTCCCACGGCATCAACCTCGCGGCCATCAGCGCGGCGATCTGCACCGGCCCGCATGCCCACGAAGATCGCAACAAACGCTACACCGCCGCCGTGTGGTGCGGGGTGTTCTATGGCATCGCCGGGGTGTTTGGCGCGACGCTCGCGGCGCTGTTTGCTGCGTTGCCCAAGGAACTGGTGCTGTCGATTGCTGCGCTGGCGTTGTTCGGCTCGATCATCAATGGCTTGAGCATTGCCATGACAGAGGTGAAGGAGCGTGAAGCAGCGTTGATCACCTTTATGGTCACGGCGTCTGGGCTGACGCTGTTTTCCATTGGTTCGGCATTCTGGGGAATTGTTGCGGGGGTTTTGACGCTGGTGATTTTGAATTGGCGTAAAGCCTAGAAGCAAAGATCGCAGCCTCCGGCAGCTCCTAAAGGAGATCGCGTTCCCCTGTAGGAGCTGACGAGTAAAACGAGGCTGCGATCTTTTGATCCATCAAAAAAATGGCGACCCGAAGGTCGCCGTTTTTTCAGTATCACTTAGCCGCGTTGATCGGCTTTTCCGGATACCACACGTCCAGCAGCGAGCTGACTTCATACTTGGTCAGCTCGGAGCGGGTTTTCAGCCAGGCTTCAACGGCAGCGCGCTGCTCTTCGTTGACCGAGCCACGCTTCTGCAGGCACACCAGACCGAAGTCGTCGCCGCCAACATAACCCAGACCGTTGGCTTCCATGGCTTCTTTGATGAATGCTTCGAGGAAAGCGTCAATGGCTTCTTCGGACAAGTCTTCTTTGAAGTCCAGGTTCAGTTCGAAACCCAGCTCTTGAAATTCATCAACGCACAGTTTTTTGCGCAGACGCTGGGAACGGTTAGTCGCCATTGGAACAATCCTCTTAAGTAATAACGGCCGGCACTTTACCAGTTTAAGCCGGCGATTGCCCGACTCTCTGGCCCCTGCGGCCGACCGCCTGTAAAAAATAACGATTTGCAACGCCCCGACAAGGCACAAGCTGTTACAGCTTGGGGCATAATGCCGACACTTTCATGACCACTGAGGGCCTTTTCATCCATGCCCTCGTCTTTTTCCCCCTCTTCTGCAGGGTTTTATTGCATATGATCAAATCGTTGCGTCCACTGTTTCTCGCCGGCCTTCTTCTGCCTCTGGCCCTGCCCGTCTCCGCTGCCACCATCAACACTTCCCTGACCCCGAACGTCGAAAAAGCCCTCAAGGCCAGCAAGTTGCAGCCTACCGCGCTGTCGCTGGTGATGGTGCCGCTCGACGGTCCGGGTACGCCAACCGTGTTCAACGCCGACGTGTCGGTCAATCCGGCGTCGACAATGAAACTGGTCACCACCTACGCGGCGCTTGAGATGCTCGGTCCCAACCACCAGTGGAAAACCGAGTTCTACACCGACGGCGACCTGAGCGGCGGCATCCTCAACGGCAACCTCTACCTCAAGGGTGGCGGTGATCCGAAGCTGAACATGGAAAAACTCTGGCTGCTGATGCGCGACCTGCGCGCCAACGGCGTCACGCAGATCACCGGCGACCTGATCCTCGACCGCAATTTCTTCGTGCAGCCGCAATTGCCGGAATTCAACGATGACGGCAACGATGACAACAAGCCGTTCCTGGTCAAACCCGACTCGCTGCTGGTCAACCTCAAGGCCCTGCGCTTTGTCGCGCGCAATGACGGTGGCCGCGTATTGATTTCGGTAGAGCCGCCGATTGCCAGCATCCGCATCGAAAACACCGTCAAGGCCCTGCCCTCCAAACAATGCACCGGCGGCGTGCGCTACAACCCGGTGCCGCAGGCCGACGGCAGCGTGACGGTGACTGTTGGCGGTCAATTGGGCGAAGGCTGCAGTTCGCAGACTTATCTGTCGCTGCTCGACCACGCGACCTACACCGCCGGCGCCGTCCGCGCGATCTGGAAGGAACTGGGTGGCAGCATCCAGGGCAAGGATCGTCTGGCACCGACGCCGAGCAGCGCCAAACTGCTCGCCCGCGCGTACTCGCCAGATCTGGCCGAGATCATCCGCGACATCAATAAATACAGTAACAACACCATGGCCCAGCAGCTGTTCCTCAGCCTTGGCCAGCGTTTCCGCAACGATGCCGACGGTGATGACGCCCGGGCTGCGCAGCGCGTGGTGCGTCAGTGGCTGGCGAAGAAAGGCATCACCGCGCCACACCTGGTGATGGAGAACGGCTCCGGTCTGTCCCGGGCCGAGCGGGTCAGTGCGCGTGAAATGGCCAACATGCTGCAGGCTGCCTGGCACAGCCCGTACGCCGCCGAATACATCAGCTCGCTGCCGATTGCCGGTACCGACGGCACCATGCGCAAACGCCTGAAGACCACAGCGATGCGCGGCGAAGCCCATGTCAAAACCGGCACCCTGAACACCGTGCGAGCGATTGCCGGTTTCAGCCGTGACGTGAACGGCAACACCTGGGCGGTGGTGGCGATCCTCAACGACAAGGCCCCGTTCGGCGCCTCGTCGGTGCTCGATCAAGTGCTGCTGGATCTGTACAAGCAGCCGAAACTGCCGCAGACCGCTTCGGTGTTGTAACCCTCAAAAGCAGAAGATCGCAGCCTTCGGCAGCTCCTACAGGTGTTCGCATATCCCTGTAGGAGCTGCCGAAGGCTGCGATCCTTTGATCTACCCCAACTCCCGCTCAACCCGATCCCGGCCATTCTGCTTCGCTGCGTAAACGCCCGAGTCAGCGCGCAGCAACAACGCATCCGCCCCCTCCTCCGGTCGCCAGCTCGCAATGCCGAAACTCGCGGTGACCATGCCAACCACGTCCACCGGCGCGCTGCGCAGACCTTCCCACAATTCCATCGCCAGCATGTAAGCGTGCTCGCCGTCGATGTCCGGGCACAGCACCATGAACTCTTCGCCGCCCAGGCGGCAGAACACGTCGGTGCGGCGCAGGCGATGGCCGATCCGCTCGCACACCGCTTGCAGCACGCGGTCGCCGACGGCGTGACCGAACTGATCGTTGATGCGTTTGAAGTGGTCGATGTCGAGCATGATCACCGACAACTCACCGCCACCACGCTCGACTCTCGCCATTTCGGTGGTCAGGCGCTCCTGGAAATAGCGGCGGTTGTGAATGCCGGTCAGCGAATCGGTGATCGACAACGCGCGCAATTCCTCTTCCACGCGCTTGAGGTCGGAGATATCCGAAATGTAGCCGTGCCACAGCACCCCGCCGCCCGGCAGCTCTTCCGGTGTTGCCTCGCCGCGCACCCAGCGCAAACCACGCTCGGGCAGTTGCACGCGGTATTCCTCGCGCCAGGGGCTGAGGTTTTCCGCTGATTCGCGGATCGATGAGCGCACGCGAATGGCGTCCTGCGGGTGGATGCGGCTGAAGATCGCCTCGGCGTCGAACAGCAGCGCATCCGGCTCAAGTTCGTAGATCTCGCGGATGCCATCGCTGGCGTAGATCACGCTGAAGCGGCCGTCGAATTCCATCTTGAATTGATAGATGCCACCGGGCACATGGGCGCTGAGCTTCTTTAGCAAAATGTCCCGCGCGGCCAACACTTCGTGCACGCGCTTGCGCTCGGTGATGTCGATGCAGATCGCCAGATGCCCCACCCACAGGCCCTGCTCGTCGAGCACCGGGGTGGCGAGCATGTTCACCGGCAGATGACTGCCATCGCTGCGCACCAGCGTCCACTCGCGCGCTTCATGGCCGCCGACTTCGCCGCCCTCGACCAGCATCGCGTGGCAAGTCGGAATACTTTTGCCGTAGCGCGCACTCAACTCGGCCGAACGCGCCGCCAGCTCGCGAGGCAAATGCAAATTCTCCAGAGTCATGCGCCCGACCACTTCGGCGCTGCTGTAGCCGAGCATTTGTTCGGCGCCGGGGTTGAAAGTGTTGATCACGCCGCGCAGGTCGGTGGCAATGATCGCGACCTGAGTGGCGGCATTCAGCACGCCGCGCAGTTGACCGTGGGTGCCGCGCAGTTCCTGCTCGCGTTCGTGCAATTCCTGGGTGCGCACCTCGACCAGCCGCACCGCGCGCTGGCGCTGGCTGACCAGCACGTAAAGCAAGGCGCTGAGCAGCACGCTGAGCAAGCCGCCAAGAACGACCACGCTGCCCACAGAAGAATGATTGGCCTGCATGAACGCGTCGCTCGGCAGGATATCAACCTGATAGTCATGGTCGGCCATGCGCAGCAAACGCGTCGCCGCCAGATCGCCGGGCACCGCCTCGTTGCTCGATTCGAACAGAGCCTCGTGCTGATCAGGGGTCGACAGATCCAGAATGCGCACTGACAGGTAATCGTGCAGGGCATCGGGCAAACCGTCGGCGAGCAATTGGCGCATGCTGATCACCGCCATCACATAGCCGAATGGCTGCGACTCACCCGGGCGATTGACCGGCGCCAGCAGCAATACTCCACGCGCATAGGCCGGCTCGATCCCGACCAGATGCATAGGTTTTGACACCGCCATGCTGCCGAGCTGGTCGGCGCGTTGCAGGGTTTCGCGGCGCAAGGGTTGGGCGAGTAAATCGTAGCCCAGCGGTGGCGCCAGTCGGCTTTGGGTTTGCGTGTAGAGCACCGGCACGTATTCGTGGCGCGGCGGCGCCAGCTGCAGCTCGCCCTTGGCGTCCAGTTCGCGAATGGTGAAATTGCTCAGGCCTTCGTCACGCACCTGCTGTTCGAACGCGGCCCGTTCGGCACCGCTGATTCTCGGGGCGTAGGTATAGGCTTGAGTGCGCAGCAGCAAGGGCCGGGAGTAACCGTCGAACTCGGCGCGGGACACCGATTGGGAGTTGGCGAAGAACCGGCGCAGCCCATCCAGGCGTTGCTCCTGGTCCTGAAAACGTTCGGCGATGCGGCTGTAGCGTTCATTGGCCAGCAGTTGAAAGCGCTGACGCGATTGTTGCTGAAACTGATTGAAGGTACCCCACGCGAGCAGGCCGGTGAGAATCCCGCCGGCAAGCAATACCAGCATCGCGACCAGCCAGGCCGAGACGTCTTCGCTGATAAAGCCCAGTATCTTCGGGCGCACGGGGTGCAACGACATAAAGACCACTCACTACGCGAGCATAGACGGGAAAACCCCATTGACCGTGTGTGAGTTATAGCTATTAGCCACTAATTTAGCTAGCTCGGGCGGATCCACGGAGCCTTTTAAAATCAAGGCTCTGAGGATCCAATCCCGACTAGCGTCAACGGGCCGTGATTTTCCAGGCGCGGTGGATCTTGGTATTGCGGGCGAAATCCGGATCAATGGTCTGCCCGCTGATTTCCTCGACCGCGTAACGCTCGGCGAGGTTGTCCTCCAACTGGAACTTGCGGAAGTTGTTGGAGAAATACAGCACACCGCCTGGTGCCAGACGCGCCATCGCCAGATCGATCAACTGCACCTGATCACGCTGCACATCGAAGATGCCTTCCATGCGCTTGGAATTGGAGAACGTGGGCGGGTCGATGAAAATCAGGTCGTACTCGTCACGGCTGCTTTCCAGCCACGCCATCACATCGCCCTGTTCCAGACGATTCTTGTCCGAGAAACCGTTCAGCGACAGGTTGCGCCGCGCCCAGTCCAGGTAGGTTTTCGATAGGTCGACGCTGGTAGTGCTGCGCGCGCCGCCCTTGGCCGCGTGCACGCTGGCGGTCGCGGTGTAGCAGAACAGATTGAGGAAGCGTTTGCCGGCCGCCTCCTTCTGAATGCGCATGCGCATCGGCCGGTGATCGAGGAACAGGCCGGTGTCGAGGTAGTCGGTGAGGTTGACCAGCAACTTCACGCCGCCCTCATTCACCTCGACGAACTTGCCCTGCGCCGCCTGACGCTCGTACTGCTTGGTGCCGCTCTGCCGCTCGCGACGTTTGACCACGACGTGATTCTTGTCGACGTTCAACGCCTGCGGTATGGCCGCCAGCGCATCGAACATGCGCGCCGAGGCTTTTTCCGGGTCGATGGATTTCGGCGCGGCGTATTCCTGGACGTGCACCCAGTCGTGGTACAGGTCGATCGCCATCGCGTATTCCGGCATGTCGGCATCGTAAACGCGGTAGCAATCGATGCCTTCGCGCTTGACCCACTTGCCCATCGCCTTGAGATTTTTCTGCAAGCGATTGGCAAACATCTGCCCGCCTTCACTCAAGCGCGGCTGCTCGATCACTGGCGCCGGGGCTGGCGTCGGCTTGATCGGGTTGCCGTTCTTGTTGAACTTGCGCTCTTGCGGCTCGTCCGGGGTCTGATCGTAAGCCGCTTGCTCGCGCTCGGCCTGACGCTGTTCCGGGGTGCGGCGTTCGCCAGTGACGAACTGATCCGGCAGCACCTTGATCAGCAGCAGCTTGCACGGCAGCGCGCCGTTCCAGAACGAATACTGCTTGTGGCTGCGAATGCCCATGCGCTTGCCCAGGTCCGGGGCGCCGGTGAACACCGCCGCTTCCCAGTTCAGGCAGGCCTGACGCAGACGCTCGCCGAGATTCTGGTAGAGATACAACAGGCTGGCTTCGTCTCCGAGACGCTCGCCGTAAGGCGGGTTACAGATCACCAGACCTTTCTGGTTCTGATCCGGGCGCGGCTCGAAGGTCGCCACTTCGCCCTGATAAATCTTGATCCACTCGCTGAGACCGGCACGTTCGACGTTGTTGCGGCCTGGCTGAATCAGTCGTGGATCGGCTTCATAACCGCGAATCCACAGCGGCGGTCTGGCCAGACCGGCAGCAGCACGTTCAGCCGCTTCTTCGTGAAGCTTTTTCCACAGCGCCGGCACGTGACCGAGCCACGCGGTAAAGCCCCACTGCTCGCGGCGCAGGTTCGGCGCCATGTCGGCGGCGATCATCCCGGCTTCGACGAGGAACGTACCGACACCGCACATCGGGTCAGCCAGTGCGCCACCTTCGGCGGCAATGCGCGGCCAGCCGGAACGGATGAGGATTGCCGCCGCGAGGTTTTCCTTCAGCGGCGCCGCGCCCTGCTGCAAGCGATAGCCGCGCTGGTGCAGGCTGTGGCCGGACAGGTCGAGGGACAGAATCGCTTCGCCGCGATCCAGACGCAGGTGAATGCGCAGGTCCGGGTTGAGTTTGTCGATGGATGGACGATCGCCCTGCGGCGTGCGCAGTTTGTCGACGATGGCGTCTTTGACTTTCAGCGCGCCGAAATGGGTGTTGTCGATGCCCGAGCCGTGGCCGCTGAACTCGACGGCCAGGGTGCCGTCGCTGAGCATGTGATCCTGCCAGTCGATGTCGAGCACGCCGTGGTAGAGGTCTTCGGCGTCCTTCATCGGGAAACGCTTGAGCACCAGCAACACACGGTTGGCCAGACGCGACCAGAGGCACAGGCGATAGGCGGTTTCCATGGTCGCCATGCCACGCACGGCGGAGGTGTGCTCGCGCGCTTCTTCAAGGCCAAGCCCGACGGCTTCCTCGATGAGCAGGCCTTCAAGGCCTTTGGGGCAAGTGAGGAAGAGTTCGAAACGATCGGACATGGTAATTCCAGAGCCTTTGGCTAGTGGGCCGGCAACGCATTGCCGACCCGGTTTTCAATCAGGCGCTTTTCTGAAAGAGCGCCCGCGTGGCACGAAGGTGTGCCGTTCCATCCCCGCTGCTCGGGTTAAAAGAGCTTAGATGCCGGGACAGATAAAAAAGTTGATGAAACAAAAAGACTGAAAGCGACCCTTCGTCGAATAGTACCCAAGCGCAAACGTGGGTCATTCTCACTAAAGGATTAACCCGCTGAGCCAGCGGGGCGCCGATCATACCGGGGTTTGCGCAGCGAACGTTGAATAAATGCGCGGTTACTTATCGCCATAGCATCCTTTACGTTACGTGCTTATGACAAAACGATCATTCCCTCGGTGTGACTCATTGGTTAGAACTGAGCACAGGTTGACGTCGCAACGGCGTCAACACCTTGGCTCGCCACGCCGGCAGCGAGCCGCACACTGGCAGGTTTTTTCTGCCCGACCTCGGTTGAGGTCAACGCGACACTACAGTCAACAAGTGAGGGAAACACCCTATGAGAAGACTTAAGCGTGATCCGTTGGAAAGAGCATTTTTGCGCGGATATCAATATGGCGTTGGTGGCAAATCCCGTGAGCTTTGCCCATTTACTCTACCGTCGGTACGCCAAGCCTGGATTAACGGCTGGCGAGAAGGACGCGGCGACAACTGGGACGGTATGACCGGCACTGCGGGAATCCACAGACTCAACGAACTTCACGCCGTCGGCTGACACAGGGCATTTATTCCGACACGACAATCTGAACATGCAATGAATTAACCACGCACGTCCTTCCCGGACGGCGGGCTTCGGCCCAGGGGCTCCTTCGAGGAGCCCTTTTTATTGCCGGTGTGGCTGACGCACATCCCGTGTAGGAGCTGCCGAAGGCTGCGATCTTTTGATCTTGCTTTTGATTCTAAAAAAAAGATCAAAAGATCGCAGCCTTCGGCAGCTCCTACACTGACCTGTGTTATTTGCGCAACGCGGCGATTGCGTCTACCGATTCACGAATCAGCGCCGGGCCCTTATAGATGAAGCCGGAGTAAATCTGCACCAGGCTCGCGCCGGCAGTAATCTTCTCCGCCGCGTGCTTGCCTTCGGTAATCCCGCCAGCGGCAATGATCGGCAAGCGCCCGGCCAATTCGCCGGCCAGCACTTTCACGGTATTCGTGCTCTTCTCGCGCACCGGCGCCCCCGACAGACCGCCCGCCTCGTCACCATGTTCCATGCCTTCAACGCCGACACGGCTGAGGGTGGTGTTGGTGGCGATCACTGCGTCCATGCCGGTTTCGATCAACGCCTGGGCAACCTGCGCGGTTTCTTCGTCGGTCATGTCCGGGGCGATCTTGATCGCCAGCGGCACATGTTTGCCGTGACGCAGGGCCAGTTCGGCGCGACGCGTGGCCAGATCCGCGAGCAATTGCTTGAGCGAGTCACCGAACTGCAGGCTGCGCAGGCCCGGGGTATTCGGCGAGCTGACGTTGACGGTGACGTAGCTGGCGTAGGCGTAAACCTTGTCCAGGCAGATCAGGTAATCGTCGACCGCGCGCTCGACCGGGGTGTCGAAGTTCTTGCCGATATTGATCCCCAGTACGCCCTTGTATTTTCCCGCAGCGACCCGCGCCAGCAGGTTATCCACGCCGAGGTTGTTGAAGCCCATGCGGTTGATGATCGCCTCGGCTTCCGGCAGGCGGAAGATCCGTGGCTTCGGATTGCCCGGCTGCGGACGCGGGGTCACGGTGCCGATTTCGACAAAACCGAAACCCAACTGCGCGAAGCCATCGATGGCCGCGCCGTTCTTGTCCAGACCGGCCGCCAACCCCACCGGGTTCGGGAATTGGAGCCCCATGACGGTCACCGGCACTTGCGCCGGAGCCTTGCACAGCATGCCGTTGAGGCCCAAACGCCCACCCGCGCCGATCAGATCCAGCGACAGATCGTGGGAGGTTTCCGGGGAAAGTTTGAACAACAGCTGACGGGCCAGGGTGTACATGGGCGGCGATGACTCGAGCGGCGAAAAGAGGCGGCGATTATAGCCGGGCATCGTCCCCCGGCGCGAGGCGCCTGCGCGAATCAGGCGACTGGCATATGCCTTGCACCACCCCGCTCATCAGTCTGCCGACCAATGACGGCGCGCAGGCCAGGACAATGGCGTCGTCCCCGGGTTTTGCCTGCGCAGAATCCGGGACGGCGTTTTTTTTGAGGTAGCGTATGAACGAAACGTCCTTGGGGCCGCTGGCCTGGGTCAATGGCAGCGATGCGCCGGAAAAGAGCGCGATCAATCTCGGTTTCATGGCGCTGAGCGACTGCGCCTCGGTGGTGGTCGCCGCCACTCAGGGCTTCGCCCAACCCTACGGCCTGACCCTGAACCTCAAGCGTCAGGCGTCATGGGCCAACCTGCGCGACAAACTGGTCAGCGGCGAACTGGATGCCGCGCACAGCCTGTACGGGCTGATTTATGCGGTGCACCTGGGCATCGGCGGCGTCGCCCCGACCGACATGGCGGTGCTGATGGGCCTGAACCAGAATGGCCAGAGCCTGAACCTGTCCCATGGCTTGCAACAGGCTGGCGTGAACAGCCCTGAAGCGCTCGACCGCCACGTGCACCAAAGCCGCGCAAAACTCACCTTCGCCCAGACCTTTCCCACCGGCACCCACGCGATGTGGCTTTATTACTGGCTGGCGAGCCAGGGCATCCATCCGTTGCAGGATGTCAACAGTGTGGTAGTGCCGCCGCCGCAAATGGTCGCGCACCTGCAAGCCGGGCGCATCGACGGTTTTTGCGTCGGCGAACCCTGGGCGGCCAGCGCGGTGCAACGGGGGCTCGGCTTCACTCTGGCGACCAGCCAGAGCATCTGGCCCGACCACCCGGAAAAAGTCCTCGGCTGCACCCGGGCGTTCGTCGAGCAATACCCCAACACCGCGCGGGCGCTGGTCATGGCCATTCTTGAGGCCAGCCGCTTCATCGAACAAAGCCCGGAAAACCGCCGCAGCACCGCCCAATTACTCAGCGCTGCGGAATACCTCGACACCCCGGCCACCTGCATCGAGCCGCGCTTTATGGGCGACTACGCCGACGGCCTCGGCAATCGCTGGCAGGATCCGCACGCGCTGCGTTTTCACGGCGATGGCGAGGTCAATCTGCCCTACCTTTCCGACGGCATGTGGTTCATGACCCAGTTCCGCCGCTGGGGCCTGTTGCGCGAGGACCCGAATTATCTGGCCGTCGCCCGTCAGGTTCAGCATCTGGATCTGTATCGCGAGGCCGCCAGCGCTATCGGTGTCGCGACTTCATATGCAGACCTGCGCAGCAGCCAGTTGCTCGACGGCAAGGTCTGGGATGGCAGCGATCCGGCGGGCTATGCGCGCAGTTTCAAACTGCACGCCCTGAACGACGCCACCCCCCTACTCGCCCAGCGCTGACAGGAGATCGCGAACATGTTGCGCATTCTGCTGATCAACGACACCGCGAAAAAAGTCGGACGCCTGAAAGCGGCGCTGACCGAGGCCGGCTTCGAAGTGATCGATGAGTCCGGCCTGACCATCGACCTGCCGGCGCGCGTCGAAACGGTGCGTCCGGACGTGATCCTGATCGATACCGAGTCACCGAGCCGCGATGTCATGGAGCAAGTAGTACTGGTCAGCCGCGACCAGCCACGGCCGATCGTGATGTTCACCGACGAACATGACCCAGGGGTGATGCGTCAGGCGATCAGGTCCGGGGTCAGTGCCTACATCGTCGAAGGCATTCACGCACAGCGCTTGCAGCCGATTCTCGACGTGGCGATGGCGCGCTTCGAGACTGACCAGGCCTTGCGCGCGCAATTGCAGGCGCGCGACCAGCAACTGGCCGAACGCAAGCGCATCGAACTGGCCAAGGGTTTGCTGATGAAGATGAAGGACTGCAACGAGGAAGAGGCCTACACGCTGATGCGCCGCCAGGCCATGAGCCGCCAGCAGAAGCTTATTCAAGTGGCGGAGCAGATCATTGCCATGAGTGAGTTGCTGGGCTGAATGATCGTTCCCACGCTCTGCGTGGGAATGCATCACGTGACGCTCTGCGTCACCTCGCAAGAGCGGACGCAGAGCGTCCATGGAGGCATTCCCACGCGGAGCATGGGAACGATCTGAGCCTCCTGTAGGAGCTGACGAGTGCAACGAGGCTGCGATCTTTTCGAGCCTTGGCACAAATCTCGCTATGTAAACCGCACAGGTAACCAACGGCGGTTGCCCCACCCACGACAAAGACGTCGCTCACCCCATTCGCCCTCGCGCGGATCCGGTAGCGGCGTTTTTGCGTTTTGGCCCCACAGAGCGGGGCCGGTGGTGCGGCCGTGCAGGCGCTCCACCTGCTGTGCATGACTCCTTTCGAGACTCTTTTCAGCCGAGGTGCGCGATGAATTCAAGCTTCTGGAAATCCGGCCATACCCCGACCCTGTTCGCGGCCTTCCTGTATTTCGACCTGAGCTTCATGGTCTGGTACCTGCTCGGCCCGCTGGCGGTGCAGATTGCCGCCGACCTGCACCTGACCACCCAGCAACGCGGCCTTGTGGTCGCCACGCCGATTCTCGCCGGCGCGGTGTTGCGCTTCGCCATGGGCATGCTCGCGGATCGCTTGTCGCCCAAGACCGCCGGACTGATCGGCCAGGTCATCGTCATCTGCGCGCTGTTCGGCGCCTGGAAACTCGGCATCCACAGTTATGAACAGGCGCTGATCCTCGGCCTGTTCCTCGGCATGGCCGGCGCGTCGTTCGCCGTGGCCCTGCCGCTGGCCTCGCAGTGGTACCCGCCAGAGCATCAGGGCAAAGCCATGGGCATCGCCGGTGCGGGCAACTCCGGCACCGTGTTCGCCGCGCTGCTGGCGCCAGTGATTGCCGCCGCGTTCGGCTGGAGCAATGTCTTCGGTTTCGCCCTGATCCCGCTGGTTTTGACCTTGGTGCTGTTCGCCCTGTTGGCAAAAAACGCCCCGCAGCGGCCAAAACCGAAAGCCATGGCCGACTACTTCAAGGCCCTCGGTGATCGCGACAGCTGGTGGTTCATGTTTTTCTACAGCGTCACCTTCGGCGGCTTCATCGGCCTGGCCAGCGCCCTGCCCGGTTACTTCAACGATCAATACGGTCTGAGCCCGGTAACCGCCGGCTACTACACCGCTGCCTGCGTGTTCGGCGGCAGCCTGATGCGGCCACTGGGTGGCGCGCTGGCCGATCGCTTCGGCGGCATTCGCACCTTGCTGGCGATGTACACCGTCGCTGCCATCTGCATCGCCGCCGTCGGCTTCAATCTGCCAAGTTCCTACGCGGCGCTGGCGCTTTTCGTCTGCACCATGCTCGGCTTGGGCGCGGGCAACGGTGCGGTTTTCCAACTAGTGCCGCAGCGTTTTCGTCTGGAGATCGGCGTGATGACCGGGCTGATCGGCATGGCCGGCGGTATCGGCGGCTTCGCCCTCGCGGCCGGCATGGGCGCGATCAAGCAAAGCACCGGCAGTTATCAACTGGCGCTGTGGTTGTTCGCCAGCCTCGGCGTGCTGGCATGGTTTGGCCTGCACGGCGTCAAGCGTCGCTGGAGGACCACCTGGGGTTCGGCAGCGGTGACGGCAGCGCGGGTCTGAGGCGTCGATGGCCCTGCAACTGAGCTTTGCCGAAGCCAGCGCCACCGGGCCGCGCGCAGAGAATCAGGACGCCCTGCGAGCGGTGACCCCGGCGCCGGCATTGGCGCTGGGCAAGGGTTATCTGTTTGCCATTGCCGACGGCGTCAGCCAGTGCGCCGATGGCGGCCTCGCTGCGCGTTCGACGTTGCAGGCGCTGGCGCTGGACTACTACGCGACGCCGGAAACCTGGAGCGTGGCCCAGGCGCTGGATCGTCTGCTGCTTGCGCAAAACCGCTGGCTGCAGGCCAACGGCGGCGGGCAACCGCTGCTGACCACGGTCAGCGCGCTGGTGATGCGCGGTCGACGCTTCACCCTCGCCCATGTTGGCGATTGCCGGGTCTATCGCTGGCACGCCGAGCGTTTGCAGCGCATCAGCGAGGATCACGTCTGGGAGCAACCGGGCATGCAACACGTGCTCAAGCGTGCGCTCGGGCTCGATCAGCATCTGGTCCTGGATTTCCTCGACGGCGAACTGTGTGAGGGCGAAAGCTTCGTGCTGCTCAGCGACGGCGTCTGGTCGACCTTGGGCGATACCGCGATCGCGGCGATTCTGCGTGATCAGCCGGACCTGCACAGCGCAGCGCAAACCTTGGTCAACGCCGCGCATCTGGCCGGCAGTCAGGACAACGCCAGTGCCCTGCTGGTGCGCGTCGATGCGCTGGGCGAAGCGAGCATTGGCGATGCGCTGGTGCAGCTGCAGCAGTGGCCGCTGCCGCCCGCGCTGAAACCCGGGCAAGCGTTCGAGGGCTGGCAAGTGCAGAGCGTCGTCGGCCAGAGCCAGCAATCATTGCTGTATCGCGTGCTCGACGGCCAGGCCCAGCCCTGGCTGTTGAAGACCTTGCCGACGCGACTGGCCGACGATGCGCAGGCCGGGCAAGCGTTGCTGTCGGAAGAATGGTTTCTCAGGCGCGTCGCCGGTCGGCATTTTCCGCAAATTCATGCCTGCCCTCAGCGTCAGCATTTGTATTACGTGATGCGCGAATACCCCGGGACGACGCTGGCCGAAGTGTTTCAGCACAGCGGCCCGTTGCCATTGGCGCAGTGGCAGGACATCGCCGAGCGCCTGTTGCGTGCGGTCGGCCTGCTGCATCGACGGCAGATTCTGCATCGCGATATCAAACCGGAAAACCTGTTGCTGGGTGAGGACGGCGAGCTGCGCGTGCTGGATTTCGGTCTGGCTTATTGCCCGGGACTTTCGGAGGACGCGCCGGCGACACTGCCGGGAACGCCAAGTTTTATCGCCCCGGAAGGGTTTCGCGGCGAACCGCCAAGTGCACAGCAGGATTTATATTCGCTCGGCGTAACGCTCTATTACCTGCTCACCGGGCATTTTCCCTACGGTGAGATCGAAGCGTTTCAGCGGCCTCGATTTGGCGTGCCGGTGAGTCCCGGTCGCTATCGCCCGGACTTGCCGGAATGGCTGGCGCAGAGTCTGGAACGCGGCGTCGCGGCCGATCCTCAGCAACGCTTTGAAACCGCCGAAGAGTGGTTGCTGGTGCTGGAACAGGGTGAGCGGCGCAGCCTGAGTGTGCGGCCCCGGCCGTTATTGGAGCGGGAGCCGTTGAAGGTCTGGCGGACGATGGCTTTGGTGGCGTTGCTGGGGAATGTTGTGCTGCTGGTTTTGTTGTTTCACAGTTGAACCGAGGCGCGCCATTCGCGAGCAAGCCCGCTCCCACGTTAGAACGCGTTCCCCTGTGGGAGCGGGCTTGCTCGCGAAGGCGCCAGACCCGACACCCCAGGTCCTCCATAGATAACGCGCCACGAACGAGCAACGCGCCTCCATTCGGTGCAGAAAAATTTCGTGAGCCGTACCAAACCCCAATAAACCCGCGCCTTCCAAAGTTGGCACAACCACTGCATTACCTTTCTCACCATACATAAAGCCCAACCTTCAACGACGAAGGCTGCGCTTCCCGAGAGAACGGGACCAGGACAAAGGCGTCCTCGCTAGGCAACTAGCGGGACGCCTTTTTTTTGTTTGCGCAAAATTTGTCGAGCAAGGCCCGACGGCCCACCAGAGGCCAGCCGCAGCTCCCGGAGAACCTGATGAAAAAACTCAAACTGGTGATGATCGGCAATGGCATGGCCGGGGTGCGTACCCTGGAAGAACTGCTCAAGCTGAGCAACGAGCTCTACGACATCACCGTCTTCGGCGCCGAACCGCACACCAACTACAACCGCATCCTGCTGTCGCCGGTGCTGGCCGGCGAGCAGACGTTTGAAGAGATCGTCCTCAACGACCTCGACTGGTACCTGGAAAACAACATCAAGCTGCTGCTCAACCGCAAAGTGGTGGAGATCGACCGGGTCAAGCGCCGAGTGATTGCCGAGGACGGCACCGAGGCCGAATATGATCGCCTGCTGATCGCCACCGGTTCGACCCCTTTCATCCTGCCAATCCCCGGCAATACGTTGCAGGGCGTGATCGGTTACCGCGACATCGCCGACACCCAGGCCATGATCGACACCGCCAGGACCCACAAGCACGCCGTGGTCATCGGCGGCGGCCTGCTCGGCCTCGAAGCGGCCAACGGCCTGATGCTGCGCGGCATGCACGTGACCGTGGTGCACCTCGGCGAATGGCTGCTCGAGCGGCAACTGGACAAGACCAGCGGCCAGCTTCTGCAATCGGCGCTGGAATCCCGTGGCCTGCATTTTCGCCTGTGCGAACAGACCCAAGCCCTGCACGACGCCGGCAATGGCCGGGTCGGCTCGGTGCAGTTCAAGAACGGCGACATCATTCCTGCCGATCTGGTGGTGATGGCCGCCGGCATCCGCCCCAACACCGAACTGGCAGAAAAGGCCGGCATCCCGTGCAATCGCGGGATTCTGGTCAACGACACCCTGCAAACCTATGACCCGCGCATCTACGCAATCGGCGAATGCGCCAGCCATCGCGGCATCGCCTACGGTCTGGTCGCACCGTTGTTCGAACAGGCCAAAGTCTGCGCCAACCACCTCGCCCAATTGGGTTTCGCTCGCTATCAGGGTTCAGTGACCTCGACCAAACTCAAAGTCACCGGCATCGACCTGTTCTCCGCCGGCGATTTTATGGGCGGCGAAGGCACCGAGACCATCACCCTCTCCGACCCGATCGGCGGTGTGTATAAAAAACTGGTGATCAAGGATGACGTGTTGGTCGGCGCGTGCCTGTACGGCGATACGGCAGATGGCGGTTGGTATTTCCGCCAGATTCGTGAGAATCACGCCATCGGTGAGATCCGCGATCACCTCATGTTCGGCGAAAACGCTTTAGGCGACGTAGGACATCAGGGCCAGGACAAAGCCATGGTCATGGCCGACAGCGCCGAAGTCTGCGGCTGCAACGGTGTGTGCAAGGGCACCATCGTCAAGGCGATTCAGGAACACGGCCTGTTCAGCGTCGATGAAGTGAAGAAACACACCAAAGCCGCCAGCTCCTGCGGTTCCTGCGCTGGCCTGGTCGAGCAGATCCTGATCAACACGGTGGGTGGCGCGGCGGACGTCAAACCGAAAAGCGAAAAAGCCATCTGCGGTTGCAGTGACCTCAACCACGGGCAGATTCGTCAGGCGATCCGTCAGGAACACCTGCTGACCATCGCCGAGACCATGAGTTACCTGAACTGGCGCACGCCCAATGGCTGTGCGACCTGTCGCCCGGCGCTCAACTATTACCTGATTTCCACCTGGCCGGGCGAAGCCAAGGATGACCCACAATCACGCCTGATCAACGAACGCGCCCACGCCAACATCCAGAAGGATGGCACCTATTCGGTGGTGCCGCGCATGTGGGGCGGCGTCACCAACCCATCGGAACTGCGCCGGATCGCCGATGTGGCCGACAAATACAACGTGCCGATGGTCAAGGTCACCGGCGGTCAGCGCATCGACTTGCTGGGAATCAAAAAGCAGGACCTGCCCGGCGTCTGGAAAGACCTCGACATGCCGTCCGGTCACGCCTACGGCAAATCCATCCGCACGGTGAAAACCTGTGTCGGCAGCGAATTCTGCCGCTTCGGCACACAGAACTCGACGCAACTGGGCATCGAACTCGAGCACGACCTGTTCAACATGTGGTCGCCGCACAAGGTGAAGCTGGCCGTGTCCGGTTGCCCACGCAACTGCTCGGAAGCGGGCATCAAGGACGTAGGAATCATCGGCGTCGACTCCGGCTGGGAGATGTACATCGGTGGCAACGGCGGGATCAAGACCGAAGTCGCCGAGTTCTTCGTCAAGCTCAAGACTGCCGAGGAAGTCCGTGAATACAACGGCGCGTTCCTGCAGCTCTACCGCGAAGAAGCCTTCTACCTCGAGCGCACCGTGCACTACCTGCAACGGGTCGGCATGGAGCACATCAAGAAGAACGTGCTCGAAGACGCCGAGCGGCGCAAGGCCCTGAACGAGCGGCTGCAATTCTCCCTGTCGTTCGAACAGGACCCGTGGAAGGAGCGCCTGGCGCAGCCGCAACTGAAGAAAGAATTCGATGTGATCCCCGTGAAAAACCTGGAGGTGCCGGCATGAACTGGCTCGATATCTGTGCGCTGGAAGAGATCAACGCCCTCGGTTCGCGGATCATTGCCGGGCCGAAAGGAGACATCGCGATTTTTCGTACAAGCGACGACGAGGTTTTCGCCCTCGATGACCGCTGCCCGCACAAGGGCGGGCCGCTGTCGCAAGGCCTGATCTACGGCAAGCGCGTGGCCTGCCCGCTGCACAACTGGCAGATCGACCTCGAAACCGGCGAAGCTCAGGCGCCAGACATCGGCTGTGCCCATCACCATCCGGCGCGGGTCGAGAATGGCCGAGTGCAACTGGCCCTGCGGGACGCCATCTGATGAACCGCCAGACGACCGCATCGACCTGCTGTTACTGCGGGGTCGGCTGTGGCGTGCTGATCGAGCATGACGGCGAGCGCATCCTCGGCGTCAGCGGCGATCCGGCGCACCCGGCCAACTTCGGCAAACTGTGCAGCAAAGGCTCGACGCTGCACCTGACCGGCGACCTCGCCGCCCGCGCCTTGTACCCGGAACTGCGCCTGGGCAAAGGCCTGGCGCGCAGCCGTACTGACTGGGATACCGCCCTCGACCACGCGACCAACGTGTTCGCCGAAACCATCGCCGAGCACGGCCCGGACAGCGTGGCGTTCTACATCTCCGGGCAGTTGCTCACCGAGGACTACTACGCCTTCAACAAACTGGCGCGGGCGCTGGTCGGCACCAACAACATCGACAGCAATTCGCGGCTGTGCATGTCGTCAGCGGTGGTCGGCTACAAGCGCAGCCTCGGCGCCGATGCTCCGCCGTGCAGCTATGAAGATCTGGAGCTCAGCGACTGCGTGATGATCGTCGGCAGTAACATGGCCTACGCCCATCCGGTGCTTTTCCGTCGACTGGAGGAAGCCAAATCCCGTCGTCCGCAGATGAAAGTGATCGTCATCGACCCGCGTCGCACCGATACCTGCGAACTGGCTGACCTGCATCTGGCGATTCTTCCGGGCACAGATGTCGCGTTGTTCCATGGGATTTTGCATCTGCTGCTGTGGGAAGACTGGATCGATCGCGATTTCATCAAGGCGCACACCGAAGGCCTAGCCGAACTCAAAACGCTGGTCCGCGATTACACCCCGCAAATGGTTTCGCAGCTGTGCGGCATCAGCATCGAGCAACTGCAGCAATGCGCAGAATGGGTCGGCACTGCGCCGAGCTTCCTGTCGCTGTGGTGCATGGGCCTGAATCAGTCCACCGCCGGCAGCGCAAAAAACAGTGCGCTGATCAATCTGCACCTGGCCACCGGGCAAATTGGCCGGCCCGGTGCAGGACCTTTCTCGCTGACCGGTCAGCCGAATGCCATGGGCGGGCGTGAAACCGGCAGTCTGTCCAATCTCCTGCCCGGCCATCGTGATGCCGCCAACCCGCAGCATCGCGCCGAAGTGGCGGCGTACTGGGGCGTGGAGAGCTTGCCCGAGGCGCCGGGCCTTAGCGCCATCGAACTGTTCGAAAACCTGCGCAGCGGCAAAATCAAAGCGTTGTGGATTGCCTGTACTAACCCGGCGCAATCGATGCCTGATCAGAGCGCAGTCCGCGCAGCGCTTGAGGCCTGTCCTTTTGTGGTGTTGCAGGAAGCTTTCCGAACCACCGAAACCGCTGCGTTTGCCGACCTGCTGTTACCCGCCGCCAGTTGGGGCGAGAAAGAAGGTTCGGTGACCAACTCCGAGCGGCGCATTTCCCACGTGCGCAAAGCGGTTGTCGCACCGGGCGAAGCGCGGCCGGACTGGGCAATCACGGTGGATTTCGCACAGCGTCTGGAACAACGTCTGCGTCCTCAGCAGCCAAGTCTGTTCGCTTTCGATCAGCCTTCGCAGTTGTTTGACGAATTCAAACTGCTGACCCAGGGGCGCGATCTGGATCTCTCCGGGATCAGTCATGCCTTGATCGACGAGATCGGCCCGCAGCAATGGCCCTTCCCTGCCGGCGCCCGCCAAGGCACGCCACGCTTGTACGGCGACGGCATTTTTCCTACGGCCAATGGCCGCGCGCAGTTCATTGCCGATCCGTACCGCGCCGCCAAGGAACAACGTGACGCGCGCTTCCCCCTGACCTTGCTCACCGGTCGCCTGCGTGACCAGTGGCACGGCATGAGCCGCACCGGCACCGCCGCGCAATTGTTCGGCCACGTCAGCGAAGCCGTGCTCAGCCTGCACCCTGACGAGATGCGCCGGCACCGCTTGCAGCCCGGCGATCTGGTCAATCTGAAAAGCCGCCGTGGCACGGTGATTGTTGCGGTCGGCAGCGACGACAGTGTGCGTCCGGGCCAGGCATTCCTGCCGATGCACTGGGGCGATCGCTATCTCAAGGGCGGTGTAAACCAGCTGACCTTGCCGGCGTTTGATCCGCTGTCCAGGCAACCGGAGCTCAAGCACAGCGGCGTGCGTCTGGAGGCAGTCAACCTGCCGTGGCAGCTGTTCGCCTTGATCGAGGGTGATGTTCAGCGGCATTTCGAGATGCTACGCCCGCTCTGCGAGGCGTTTTCCTACGTCAGCCTCAGCCTCGTTGGTCGTGAGCGGCCAGCGTTGCTGATACGCGCTGCGCATGCCGAGGCGCCGGCGCCACAGTTGCTGGCCGAGATCGACCAGTGCTTGTCGCTGCTCGATGGCCCGGTTCTGGCCTACGACGATCCGCGTCGCGCCATTGGCAAGCGAGTGCGCATCGAGACCGGCCGTATCACCGCCATTCGCCTGGCCGGCGAAACCCTTGCGCAACACTGGTTGCAAAGCCTATGGCTGGAGGGCCGCGCCGACCAGCAACTGCGCCGCTGGCTGCTCGCGCCGATGAGTGCACCACCGGGCGCTGTCGGCGCCATCGCGAGCGACAGAATTCTGTGCAATTGCGAAAACGTCAGCCTCAATACAGTCTGCGCCGGCATTCGCCAAGGCCTGGATCTGCAAGGCCTGAAAAACAATCTCCGATGCGGCACGCAGTGCGGCTCTTGCGTGCCGGAAATCAAGCGTCTGCTGGCTGCCGAAGCGCGGCCGGTGGCGGTCATTTAACGAGGACAACACCATGAATGCGAAAGTCTGGCTGGTGGGCGCAGGCCCTGGCGATCCGGAATTGCTGACGCTCAAAGCGGTGCGCGCATTGCGCGAGGCCGACGTGGTGATGATCGATGATCTGGTCAACGGAGCGGTGCTCGAACACTGCCCGAGTGCGCGGGTTATCCCCGTCGGCAAGCGCGGCGGCTGCCGTTCGACACCGCAGGCGTTCATTCATCGGCTCATGCTGCGTTACGCCCGTCAGGGTAAATGCGTGGTGCGGCTCAAGGGCGGCGATCCGTGCATTTTCGGGCGTGGTGGTGAAGAAGCGCTGTGGCTGCGCGAGCGTGGCGTTGAGGTGGAACTGGTCAACGGCATCACCGCCGGGCTGGCCGGGGCGACTCAATGCAATATCCCCTTGACGTTGCGTGGCGTGGCGCGCGGGGTGACGTTGGTGACCGCGCACACTCAGGACGACAGTCAGTTGAACTGGCAGGCGCTGGCGCAAGGCGGGACGACGCTAGTGATTTACATGGGCGTGGCCAAACTGGGGGAGATTCGTGATCAGCTGTTGGCCGGAGGGATGGCGGCGGATACGCCAGTGGCGATGATCGAAAACGCCTCGTTGGCGCATCAGCGCGAATGTCGCAGTGATCTGAGTGCGATGGCTGAGGATGCGTCGGCGTTTGAATTGAAGAGCCCGGCGATTCTGGTGATCGGCGCGGTGGCTGCTGTCGTGGAAGAGCAAAAGATCGCAGCCTTCGGCAGCTCCTACAGGACACATACGATCTGAATGTAGGAGCTGCCGCAGGCTGCGATCTTTCAAAATTCAAAGCCAAATCGCAGACAAAGAAAAGCCCGGCCTGAGCCGGGCTTTTCCATCAGCGGCAGCTAATTACTTAGCTTGAGCTTCAACCTGCGCTTCTACGCGACGGTTTACAGCGCGGCCAGCGTCAGTTTTGTTGTCAGCAACTGGGCGGGATTCGCCGTAGCCAACAGACTGAACGCGGGACGATTCAACACCGTACTGGTTGGTCAGAACTTGCTTAACGGCGTTTGCACGACGCTCGGACAGTTTCTGGTTGTAAGCGTCAGGACCGACGGAGTCAGTGTGACCTTCAACAGTAGTGGTGGTGGATGGGTACTGCTTCATGAAGTCAGCCAGGTTTTTGATGTCGCCGTAGCTGTTAGGCTTGACTACCGACTTGTCGAAGTCGAACTTCACGTCCAGCTCAACACGAACAACTTCAGCAACTGCTGGGCAGCCATCAGCGTCAACGGTTACGTTGGCTGGGGTGTCCGGGCACTTGTCAACGTTGTCGCAAACGCCATCGTTGTCGCTGTCGGAGCAGACTTCAGCAGGTGCTGGAACTGGAGCAGCAGCAGGCTTGGAGCCGCCACCGAAGTTCACACCGATACCGACGCTAGGAGCCCACTCGGTGTCGCCCTGGTCGATGTTGTATTGAGCTTCAACGCCGGCACGGGCGTAGAAGTTCTCGGTGAAGTACAGCTTGGCACCGCCGCCAACGTTGGCGAAGGTGGAACGGTTACGACCGTTCGAACCGTTCTGGTCGATGCTCTGGTCAGAGAAACCGGCCGAAACGTATGGACGAATCATGTCGCCTGGGTTGTTGAAGTGGTACAGAGCGTCCAGAGCGGTGTTAGCGCCTTTGACGTTCTTGCCATCGTCGGCACGTACGTTGTGCACTTCGTCGTAGCCCAGACGCAGTTCAACGTCGTCGGTCAGGAAGTAACCGATCGAACCGCCGAACAGGTTGCCGTTGTTCTTGAAGTTACGAGCGCTGTCGAATTGTTCTTTCTTAGCGAAGCCTTCGATTTCAACTGCGCCTTGGCCTTGTGCCAGAGCGCCGAACGAAGTGGCGGCAATCAGAGAACCAATGGCCAAGCCCAAGGTGTTTTTCAGTTTCATCCGTTAAATCCCCATCTGGTGATTGTGAAGCAGTCCCGCAAACCGGGGGACAACTCGGCGGCAAGTCTATCAGAACTTGCCTACACGTAAGAGATATTTGCGCTGAACTAAGTTTCAGCAATGCCTGCAAATTTCTCACGCAATTTATCTAGAGCGCGTTTGTAACGCATTTTTGTCGCACTCAAACCCATGTGCATGATGTCTGCGATCTCCTGAAACTCCAGCTCTGCGACAAATCGTAGCACCAGAATTTCGCGGTCAATCGGATTCACATACACCAGCCAGCGATCAAGCCCACCCTTCTCCTCCGGCTTCGGCGCCTTTTCTTCAGACGCTTCTTCAAGAGGGTCCAGACTGAGAGCGTCCATCAAGCGACGCTTACGCCGTTCCTTCCGATACTGCGTGATGCATTCGTTGTAAGTGATGCTGTAAAGCCAGGTTTTGAACTTCGATTTCCCCTCGAAGTTCTTCAGGCCGTACAGCACCTTCAGCATCACTTCCTGACAGACATCGTCTGCGTCGCGATCGTTCCCAAGATATCTCGCGCAGACGTTAAATAATGTTCGCTGGTAACGCCGCATCAACTCTTCGTAGGCGCGCGTTACGTGAAACAGCTCGGTATGCGAGCGCGCGACCAACTCCTCATCAGAGAGCTCGCGGGGGTCGTAGCGCGTGGATAGCGGTTGGGCTTTATTCAAAACAAGTCGTGCCGACAGTCAGGTCAATGTCCGCCACAACCAGCCTCGGCTGGCATTTTGCGGCGGCATACATTAGCAGGGTTTGCCGGTTTAGCGGCTACTCACATGCTGTTCCAGCAGGATCCGATTGGAGAGAGAGACTAGCTCACCCTCATCGGTCAGCAATGTGGTTTTAACCGTGCCGATCTCTTCGATCTGGCCTTCGACCTCGCCAACACGCACTTGTTGCCCAACCTCGTACAGCTCACGCACATAGATTCCCGCAAGAATCTGACCGGCGATTTCCCGGCTTCCCAAACCCATGGCCAGCGCAACTGCCAGACCAACGGTAATCAATACGATGACAATCACATGGTTCAGCAGGTCAGTCTTGACCTCAAGCTGGCTGATCGCAACCGAGATGCTGATGATGATTACCAGCCCCTGCGCGATCCGCCCCACCCCGGAAGCGTAGTCCAGGCCTACGCCTTCTGCCGCCCCGCGCACCAGCCCGTTGGCCAGTTGCGCCAGCAGGACACCGACCAGCAATACCAGCGCCGCACCGAAAACCTTCGGTAAATACAACGCCAGCATGTCCAGCGTAGCTGAAACTCGCTCAAGGCCAAGGGATTCTGCCGCAGAAACCAGAAAAATCAGCAGAACGAACCAGTAAACGATTTTACCGATCAGCGTCGAGATCGGCACCTGCAGCCCGGCTCGCGACATCAGCTTGGTCAGCCCGGTACCGCCCATCAGGCGATCAAGGCCCAGTTTGGCGAGCAATTTGGAGAGCAAGGTGTCGAGCAGCTTGGCCACGACGAAACCCAACAGCAGCACAACCAGTGCGCCGAACAGGTTCGGAATGAAATTAGCGACTTTGGTCCACAACGCAGTCATTGCAGTGACGAGGCTCTGAGTCCAGAGATCAAGTTCCATATTCAATCAGCCTTATCAGCAGTGCGAGCAGTGGTTTTACGAAGACGGGAAACCGGCGAGACATGCGCCGAGCCATTGTTCAGGGCGATCATCAGCGCGGGCAGCCAGCGGCCCAGCAGGCTGAACAGATCACCGGCGCCGACCTGGCGGTTGGCGGTTTTGAGTACGCGGCCCAGGCACGCATCGTCGTCGCGGCTGGACGGCGAAGCGTTGAGCATGTCGCGCAAAGACTGTTCAAACGGATCGTGCATACGCACCTCTCGTGATGTCTGTGAAAGACGCGGGCAGATTTGCTCGGGTCACATGCGCCATGTTCACACCCAGCGCAAACGGCGGAATAACCACCACTGGCCGAATGCCAGGGCGAGTACCGTCAGGCAGGCGATCAGAAAACCATACGGACTTTCGGCAAACGGAATACCGCCGACATTGATGCCGAGCAAACCGGTGATGAAACTCATCGGTAAAAAGATGCAGGTAATGATGCCGAAGCGGTACATGGTGCGATTCATGTGCACGCTCAAACGCCGGTCTTCAGCCTCGAGCACAAGCCCCACGCGCTCTCGGGTCAATTCGAGCTCTTCGAGATAGCGGGTCAGGCTGTTGTTCAATTCGTTCCAGTAGTCGGCATCGTCTTCGACGAACCACGGCAGTTTTATCCGCGTCAGCTGCCCGAAAATATCGCGCTGCGGCGCAAGAAAACGCTTCAGCCCGGCCGCTCTGCGACGGATGTGCAAAATGGCACCATGCTCGGGGGTGTACCGTTCGTCGGCGTCGAGTTTTTCTTCCTCTTCATCGACCACTTCCGAGAGACACGTGACCAGATCCTGCACTTTATTGGTGAGGAACTGCGCCAGATACAGCATCAATTCGGAAGAAGTTTTCGGACCTTTGCCCTCGGCCAGCAACGCCAGCAACTCATCCGTAGCGCGCAACGGCCGCAAGCGCAGGGAAATCACGCGATGAGCGGAGGCGAAAATCCGTACAGAGACCATGTCTTCCGGTTCGGCGCCAGGGTTGAGATTGACCCCGCGCAGAAACAGCAGCAGCTCGGAGTCGGGCAATGGCAACAGACGCGGGCGGGTGTTCTCTTCCAGCAGCAGATCGCAGGTGAATTCGTTGAGCCCGCTGGATTTGCGCAGCCAGGTCTGGGTCTGCGGATGGCTGCGATCCCAGTGCAGCCACAGGCTTTCATGGGCCTGCAACTGCAAATCGTCAAGCTCAGTCCGGGCTATCGAACGCGCACCACCCTTGCCGTCCAGCACCAGGGCATGCACCAGCCCCCATTGCGCGTTTTCTTCCTCGAACATCCGCATCCCTTGTCGAAATCTTATTCAGGCATTTTCAGCGGACTCGGCGATACGATCACGCCGTTGTTGTCCGCATAAATGTACTGGCCCGGCTGGAACGTCACGCCGGCAAAAGTCACCGCAACGTTGAGGTCGCCAATGCCGCGTTTGTCGGTTTTCATCGGATGGCTCGCCAGCGCCTGCACGCCGAGGTCGGTCTGAGCGATGACATCAACGTCACGGATGCAACCGTAGATCACAAGCCCTTCCCACCCGTTCTGCGCGGCCTTGGCGGCGATCATGTCGCCCAGCAGTGCACGGCGCAGCGAGCCGCCACCATCAACCACCAGCACTTTGCCTTTGCCGTTGAGTTCGGCTTGCTCCTTGACCAGCGAGTTGTCTTCGAAGCACTTGATGGTGACGATTTCGCCGCCGAACGAATCACGGCCGCCGAAATTGCTGAACATCGGTTCCAGCACCTGCACCAGCTCCGGGTAGGCGTCGCACAGGTCAGGCGTAAGGTAATGTTCCATCGAAAAACTCCTGTAACAAGGAAGACGATCAAGGATGCCGCATTCTGATGAGACGAGTTCCGGCGGTCGCTGTTTACCTTAGTCCATGCCATGGTCGCTGAGCGAACCTGAACCGCCGCTGAAACGTTATCGCTAAAACGTTATCGCTAAACAGTCACGAAATGTGACCAGAATGGCGCGACGCGTCATATCTTAGCCGCTAGCCAGGCTGAACGGAACGCCCTTTATACCGCTGCAGCCAAATCCGCTGTCTGTGCCAGCAATGGCGTCTGCTGATCGTTCAACCAGCGCGCCACCAGCGGCCACACCTCAGTTTGCGCTGCTTTGCTCACCAACATTTCGACATGACCGAAATTATCCGAGAAGCCCTGCCCGCGGCCCAGATTGATGAATTGCTTGTGCTCAGAGCCGATCTGCTCGAACAGCTTGCGACAGGCCCACGCCGGATCCTGATGATCCCCCGCTGCCGTCACGGCGAGCACCGGCACCTTGACCTCGGCAAGCCCGGCCCACCAGTCCTTGTCCTGATCGCCGAAGCGGCCGAACAAGCCGTACCAGCGCATGCTTTCGATGGCGAGCCCGATCGGCTCATCTTCCGGACCGCGTTTGAGGCGTGAACCGGACAACTGCGCAAAACGCTTGAGAATGAAGCGACTGCCCCACTCCAGCGGCGGGATCTTCAGCGGCCAATAAGTGCGGCTGACCTGGGTGCCGAAAAACGCCGCCGACGCCACCGCAGGCTCACCCAGATACTCGCCTCCCAGGGCGGCAGCGAGGGTGATGCCGCCCAGCGAATGACCGATCCAGTGCGGAATCTTCCCGCTTTGCTCTCGCACGAACGCGGCAATTGCCGGCAGATCGTAACGCGCGTAGTCGGCCACCCGATTGCGCCGATAGTCCTCATTGCGCTGGGACAGGCCGTGGCCACGCATTTCCGGAATCCACACGTCGAAGCCCTGCCGCGTCAGATACGCGCCAAGTCCGAGGCCTTTGGGGGAAAACCAGAAGCGCCGATTGGAAAAGCTGCCATGCAACAGAATCACCGGCACGCCGCGTGGCGCCGTGTCATCGGCCATGCCCAGGCGGGTGACAGCGATTTCCACGGACCAGTCCGGGCTGTTGCCGGGTTTCAATCGATAGACGTCTTCGCTCAGATCGCCGCGCCGCTCGGCGCTGATCAGCGCGACAGGAAACAGATTGCTACTGCTTTGCATAATGCTCTTGCACAAAAAAGGGCGGCATCTACAAGAGCCCGCCCTACTTCAATCAAAAGGCCCGCCCCATGTGAGAGCGAGTTTGCTCGCGAAAACGGCACATTCGTCACATCAGTGTCGAATGTCAGTCCGTCTTCGCCAGCAAGCTCGCTCCCACAAGGGGAACGGGCCGTTACATTTCCATCAAGCCTGCGCCTGGCCTTCGGCAAGGAAGAACCAGGTTTCCAGCACGGTGTCCGGGTTCAGCGACACGCTTTCGATGCCCTGCTCCATCAGCCACTTGGCCAGATCCGGGTGGTCCGAAGGGCCCTGACCGCAGATGCCGATGTACTTGCCGGCCTTGTTGCACGCCTGAATGGCGTTGGCCAACAGCTTCTTGACTGCCGGATTACGCTCATCGAACAAGTGAGCAATGATCCCCGAGTCACGGTCCAGACCCAGCGTCAGTTGGGTCAGGTCATTGGAGCCGATCGAGAAGCCGTCGAAGAATTCAAGGAATTCATCAGCCAGAATCGCGTTGGATGGCAACTCGCACATCATGATCACGCGCAGACCGTTCTCGCCGCGCTTCAAGCCGTTTTCGGCGAGCAGGTCGACCACCTGGCTGGCTTCGCCGAGAGTACGGACGAACGGCACCATGATTTCTACGTTGGTCAGGCCCATCTCGTTGCGCACGCGCTTCAACGCACGGCATTCGAGCTCGAAGCAATCGCGGAACGATTCGCTGATGTAACGCGAAGCGCCACGGAAGCCCAGCATCGGGTTTTCTTCTTCAGGCTCGTAGAGCTTGCCGCCGATCAGGTTGGCGTATTCGTTGGACTTGAAGTCCGACAGACGCACGATGACTTTTTTCGGCGTAAACGCTGCAGCCAGAGTGCTGATGCCTTCTACCAGTTTGTCGACGTAGAAGTCGACCGGGTCGCTGTAACCGGCAATGCGCTTGTCGACGCTATCCTTGATTTCCTGCGGCAGACCGTCGTAGTTCAACAGCGCTTTCGGGTGGACGCCAATCATGCGGTTGATGATGAATTCCAGACGGGCCAGGCCCACACCGGCATTCGGCAGTTGCGCGAAGTCAAAGGCGCGGTCCGGGTTGCCGACGTTCATCATGATTTTGAACGGTAGCTCCGGCATGGCGTCGACGGAGTTCTTCTTGATGTCGAAGCCCAGTTCGCCCTCGAAAATATAACCGGTGTCGCCTTCGGCACAAGACACGGTCACGCCCTGGCCATCCTTCAGCAGCTGGGTGGCGTTGCCGCAACCGACCACCGCCGGGATGCCCAGCTCACGGGCGATGATCGCCGCGTGGCAGGTACGCCCGCCACGGTTGGTGACGATGGCGCTGGCGCGCTTCATTACCGGTTCCCAGTCCGGGTCGGTCATGTCGGAGACCAGCACGTCGCCCGGCTGGACTTTGTCCATCTCGGAGACGTCTTTGATGATCCGCACTTTACCGGCGCCGATGCGCTGGCCGATGGCGCGGCCTTCCACCAGCACAGTGCCGGTTTCCTTCAACAGGTAACGTTCCATGACGTTGGCCTGGGTGCGGCTTTTCACGGTTTCCGGACGCGCTTGTACGATGTACAGCTTGCCGTCGTCACCGTCCTTGGCCCACTCGATGTCCATCGGGCAGCCGTAGTGCTTCTCGATGATCATCGCTTGCTTGGCCAGCTCGCTGACTTCGGCGTCGGTCAGGCAGAAACGCGCGCGCTCGGCCTTGTCGACATCGACGGTCTTGACCGAACGACCGGCCTTGGCCTCGTCGCCGTAGATCATCTTGATCGCTTTGCTGCCGAGGTTGCGACGCAGGATTGCCGGACGACCGGCCTCCAGCGTGCCTTTGTGGACGTAGAATTCATCCGGGTTGACCGCGCCTTGTACGACGGTTTCGCCCAGACCGTAGGCGCCGGTGATGAACACCACGTCACGGAAGCCGGATTCGGTGTCCAGCGTGAACATCACGCCGGCGGTGCCGGTTTCCGAACGCACCATGCGCTGCACACCGGCCGACAGGGCGACCAGTTTGTGGTCGAAGCCCTGGTGCACGCGATAGGAAATCGCGCGGTCGTTGAACAGCGAAGCGAACACCTCTTTGGCGGCGCGGATAACGTTTTCCACGCCACGGATGTTCAGGAAGGTTTCCTGCTGACCGGCGAAGGACGCGTCCGGCAAGTCTTCGGCGGTGGCGGAGGAACGCACGGCCACGGCGACATCAGGATTGCCGGCCGACAGAGCAGCAAATGCGGTGCGAATCTCGGCATTCAGTTTTTCGGGGAATTCGGCGTCCATGATCCATTGACGGATCTGTGCGCCGGTCTTGGCCAGGGCATTGACGTCGTCGACGTCGAGCGCGTCGAGGGCCTTGTGAATCTGATCGTTCAGGCCGCTCAGTTCGAGGAAGTCACGATAGGCCTGAGCCGTCGTGGCGAAGCCGCCGGGGACCGAAACACCGGCGCCTGCCAGGTTACTGATCATCTCGCCCAGGGATGCGTTCTTGCCCCCCACATGCTCAACATCGTGTTTGCCGAGCTTATCGAGGGAAACTACGTACTCTACCAAGGTGATCTCTCCACTAACTGTGTTGGAAAAGCTCAGAAGCCGGCGGCCCGGGGGAGCCTTGGCCGGCTGTATGGCCTGGACCTGGAAAATAAGTGAGAATGCGGGCCAATCGCGGCCGACAAATCGCGCCTATCATATCCAAGAGCGTCAATTAACTTAAGGCCCCAGGTGCAAATGAAACGATCCGCTTTCTTCATCTCCGATGGCACCGGCATTACCGCCGAAACCCTGGGTCAAAGCCTGTTGGCGCAGTTCGAAAACATTACCTTCAGCAAGTTCACGCGGCCGTACATCGACAGCGTTGAAAAAGCGCGGGCCATGGTACAACAAATCAACAAAGCCGCTGAAACCGACGGCTTTCGGCCGATCATCTTCGACACCATCGTCAATCAGGACATTCGTGAGATTCTCGCAACGTCCAATGGTTTCATGATCGACATTTTCTCGACCTTCCTCGCCCCGCTCGAACAGGAGCTGACCGAGCATTCGTCGTACACCGTCGGCAAGTCGCATTCGATCGGGCACAACTCCAATTACATGGAGCGCATCGAGGCGGTGAACTTCGCCCTCGACAACGACGACGGCGCCCGCACTCACTATTACGACAAAGCCGATCTGATACTAGTCGGCGTGTCGCGATGCGGCAAAACGCCGACGTGTTTGTACATGGCCATGCAATTCGGCATCCGCGCGGCCAACTATCCGTTGACCGAAGACGACATGGAGCGCCTGACCCTGCCGACCGCCCTGCGCGCCCATCAGCACAAGTTGTTCGGCCTGACCATCGACCCCGACCGCCTCACCGCCATCCGCAACGAGCGCAAGCCCAACAGCCGCTATTCGAGCTATGCCCAGTGCGAGTTCGAAGTGCGCGAAGTGGAGAACCTGTTCCGCCGCGAGAACATTCCGCACATCAATTCCACGCATTTTTCCGTGGAAGAGATTTCGGCGAAGATCTTGGTGGAAAAAGGCGTCGAGCGGCGGTTCAAGTAGTCCGGCGCTGTTTGATCTGACGCCTTCGCGGGCAAGCCCGCTCCCACAGGTTCTGAAGGCGTTCACAATGTCTGTGTTCATCAATTCCCTGTGGGAGCGGGCTTGCCTGCGAAGAACGATAACGCGGTCGGTCAGATCACCAACAGGTCGATGAATCGATTCACCGCTGTGGCTTCCAGCCGCGCCTGATCCTCACAGAGCGCGAATATCTCAGCGCAACGCTGGCCGGCAAACCGCGTGGCCAGGTTGGCCTTGAACTTGTCTTCCAGCAACGGAATGCCTTCGGCGCGGCGACGGCGATGGCCGATCGGGTACTCCACCACGACGTTCTCGGTGCTGCTGCCGTCCTTGAAAAACACCTGCACGGCATTGGCAATCGAGCGTTTATCGGGCTCGAGGTATTCGCGGCTGAAACGCGGTTCTTCAACGATGACCATTTTCTCGCGCAACACGTCGATGATCGGATGCGCCTTGTGGAAATCGTCTTCGTACTGCTCGGCCACCAGATTGCCGAACGCCAGCGGCACAGCCGTCATGTATTGCAGGCAATGATCGCGGTCGGCGGCGTTAGCCAGCGGGCCAACCTTGGAAATGATGCGGATCGCCGACTCATGGGTGGTGATGACGATCCGGTCGATTTCATGCAGGCGATTACGCACCTGCGGATGCAAGGTCACCGCCGCCTCGCACGCCGTCTGCGCGTGGAATTCGGCAGGGAAGCTGATCTTGAACAGCACGTTTTCCATCACGTAACTGCCCAATGGCCGGGAAAAGCTGAAAGCGCGCTTGTCCTCGGGCTTGAGCGCCAGATCGTTGTTGGTGTGGCTGAACGACACGTCATAAAAGCCCCACTTTTTCGCGCTCAACACGCCGGGAATGCCCATCTCGCCGCGCATGGCGATATCAGCCAGACGCACGCCACGACTCGCCGCATCCCCCGCCGCCCAGGATTTGCGCGAACCGGCGTTGGGCGCATGGCGATACGTGCGCAGCGCCTGACCATCGGCAAAGGCATGCGACAGCGCTGACAGCAGTTGCTGGCGGTTGGCGCCCATGAATCTGGCGCTGACGGCAGTTGAAGCGACTTTCACCAGAATGACGTGATCGAGTCCTACGCGATTGAAGGAGTTTTCCAGAGCGATCACGCCTTGAATCTCATGGGCCATGATCATTGCTTCCAGCACATCGCGCAGGGTCAACGGCGTTTCACCGTTGGCGATGCGTTTCTGCGACAAGTGGTCGGCCACGGCGAGGATAGCGCCGAGGTTGTCCGACGGGTGGCCCCACTCGGCGGCGAGCCAGGTGTCGTTGTAATCGAGCCAGCGGACGATGCAGCCGATATCCCACGCGGCCTTGACCGGGTCGAGGCAATAAGGGGTGCCGGGAACCCGAGCGCCGAACGGCACCACCGTGCCCTCGACGATCGGGCCGAGGTGCTTCGTACATTCGGGGAAACGCAGCGCCAGCAAACCGCAGCCCAACGTGTCCATCAGGCAGTTGCGGGCGGTGTTCAGCGCTTCGCTGGATTCGGGCTTGAAGGTCAGGACGTAGTCGGCGATGTCCTGCAGGACTGCGTCGTAATCGGGGCGGTTGTTCAGGTCGACGTTGGCGCTCATGTTCGATTCACTCCTGTAGGAGCTGCCGAAGGCTGCGATCTTTTGATTCTGTTTTTTCGCGATCAAGATCAAAAGATCGCAGCCTTCGGCAGCTCCTACCTGGTTTTGTGTAATGTCAGAAAGAATCTCCGGGCACGCGCACGTAACCTTCCATGAGTACCCGTGCACTGCGGCTCATGATGGCTTTCTTCACCACCCACTCGCCATTCTCCAGCGTCGCCTCGGCGCCCACGCGCAATGTCCCCGACGGATGTCCGAAACGCACCGCATTGCGCTCGACGCCACCCGCAGCAAGATTGACCAGCGTGCCGGAAATCGCCGCTGCCGTACCAATCGCCACCGCCGCCGTGCCCATCATTGCGTGGTGCAGCTTGCCCATCGACAACGCCCGCACCAGCAGATCCACATCACCGGCGGCAATCGCTTTACCGCTCGACGCGACGTAATCCGCAGGCTTGGCCACAAACGCAACTTTTGGCGTGTGCTGACGTTTGGCAGCATCTTCCAGATTGGCGATCAGGCCCATGCGCACCGCGCCGTAGGCACGAATCGTCTCGAACATCAGCAGCGCTTTCGGGTCGCCATTGATCGCACCCTGCAGTTCGGTGCCGGTGTAACCGATGTCTTGGGCGTTGACGAAAATCGTTGGAATCCCGGCATTGATCATGGTCGCCTTGAACGTGCCGACACCCGGTACTTCCAGCTCATCAACCAGATTGCCGGTAGGGAACATCGAGCCACCCCCGCCCTCTTCTTCCGCCGCCGGATCCATGAATTCGACCTGCACTTCGGCCGCCGGAAAGGTCACGCCGTCGAGTTCGAAATCACCGGTTTCCTGCACTTCGCCGTTGGTGATCGGCACATGGGCGATGATGGTCTTGCCGATGTTGGCCTGCCACACGCGCACCACCGCCACGCCGTTGTTCGGAATGCGGCTGGCATCGACCAGACCGTTGCTGATGGCGAACGAACCGACCGCCGCCGAGAGGTTGCCGCAGTTGCCGCTCCAGTCGACGAACGGCTTGTCGATGGACACTTGGCCGAACAGGTAATCGACGTCGTGATCGGCGCGGGTGCTTTTCGACAGGATCACGGTTTTGCTGGTGCTCGACGTCGCGCCCCCCATGCCGTCGATTTGCTTGTCATACGGATCGGGGCTGCCGATGACCCGCAGCAGCAATGCGTCGCGAGCGGGGCCAGGCACCTGCGCTGCTTCGGGCAGGTCGGTGAGGCTGAAAAACACGCCTTTGCTGGTGCCGCCGCGCATATAGGTGGCAGGGATTTTGATCTGTGGTGCGTGAGCCATGATTGCTCCTTCAAAGCGGCCAAAAACTCATCTCTGGCCGCTGAACCGATTTAAACAGCCACCGCCGACCCTTCAAGGAAGTCCTGAGCGAAGCGCTGCAATACGCCGCCGGCTTCGTAGATCGACACTTCTTCAGCGGTATCGAGACGACAGGTCACCGGCACTTCGATACGCTCTCCATTCTTGCGGTTGATCACTAGCGTCAGGTCCGCGCGCGGTTTGCGCTCGCCGATCACGTCATAGGTTTCGCTGCCATCAATGGCCAGTGTGTGGCGGTTGGTGCCGGGTTTGAACTCCAGCGGCAACACGCCCATGCCCACCAGGTTGGTGCGATGGATGCGCTCGAAGCCTTCGGCGGCAATCGCCTCGACACCGGCCAGCCGCACGCCTTTCGCCGCCCAGTCGCGGGACGAACCCTGACCGTAATCGGCGCCGGCAATGATGATCAGCGGCTGCTTGCGTTCCATATAGGTTTCGATGGCCTCCCACATGCGCATCACTTTGCCTTCCGGCTCGACGCGGGCCAGCGAACCCTGTTTGACCTGGCCGTTTTCCACGACCATTTCATTGAACAGTTTCGGGTTGGCAAACGTTGCGCGCTGCGCGGTCAGGTGGTCGCCACGGTGGGTGGCGTAGGAGTTGAAGTCCTCTTCAGGCAGGCCCATTTTCGCCAGGTATTCGCCGGCGGCGCTGTCGAGCATGATCGCGTTCGACGGCGACAGGTGATCGGTGGTGATGTTGTCCGGCAGCACCGCCAGCGGGCGCATGCCCTTGAGCGGACGGGCGCCAGCCAGCGCACCTTCCCAGTACGGCGGACGTCGGATGTAGGTGCTCATCTCGCGCCAGTCGTACAACGGCGCGACTTTCGGCCCGGTATCTTCATGCACGGCGAACATCGGAATGTAGACCTGACGGAACTGCTCAGGCTTGACCGAAGACTTCACCACCGCATCGATTTCTTCGTCGCTCGGCCAGATGTCTTTCAGGCGGATTTCCTTGCCATCGACCACGCCCAGCACGTCTTTCTCGATATCGAAACGGATGGTCCCGGCGATGGCATAAGCGACCACAAGCGGCGGCGAAGCGAGGAATGCCTGCTTGGCGTAGGGGTGAATACGACCGTCGAAGTTGCGGTTGCCGGAAAGCACGGCGGTCGCATACAGATCACGGTCGATGATCTCTTGCTGGATGACCGGGTCGAGGGCGCCGGACATGCCGTTGCAAGTGGTGCAAGCGAACGCCACAACGCCAAAGCCGAGCTGCTCCAATTCAGTGGTCAGCCCCGCTTCGTCGAGGTACAGCGCCACGGTTTTCGAGCCAGGCGCCAGCGACGATTTCACCCACGGCTTGCGCGTCAGGCCAAGCTTGTTGGCATTGCGCGCCAAGAGACCTGCAGCGATGACGTTGCGCGGGTTGCTGGTGTTGGTGCAACTGGTGATGGCGGCAATGATCACCGCGCCGTCAGGCATTTGCCCCGGCACGTCATCCCACTGCCCGGAAATGCCTTTGGCGGCCAGATCCGATACCGCAACGCGGGCGTGCGGATTGCTCGGGCCGGCCATGTTGCGCACCACCGAAGACAGGTCGAAGGTCAGGCCGCGCTCGTATTGCGCACCTTTCAGGCTGTCGGCCCACAGGCCGGTGAGCTTGGCGTACTGCTCGACCAATTGAACCTGCTGATCTTCACGACCGGTCAGTTTCAGGTAATCGATGGTCTGCTGATCGATGTAGAACATCGCCGCCGTAGCCCCGTACTCCGGAGCCATGTTGGAGATGGTCGCACGGTCGCCGAGGGTCAGCGCCGCGGCGCCTTCGCCGAAGAACTCCAGCCAGGCGCCAACAACTTTCTGCTTGCGCAGGTATTCGGTCAGCGCCAGGACCATGTCGGTGGCGGTGATGCCCGGTTGCAGCTTGCCGGTCAGTTCGACGCCGACGCTTTCCGGCAGGCGCATCCACGACGCGCGGCCGAGCATCACGCTCTCGGCTTCGAGGCCGCCGACGCCGATGGCGATCACGCCCAGCGCATCGACGTGCGGGGTGTGGCTGTCGGTGCCGACGCAGGTGTCGGGGAAGGCCACGCCTTCGCGCACCTGAATCACCGGCGACATTTTCTCCAGGTTGATCTGGTGCATGATGCCGTTGCCCGGCGGGATCACGTCGACGTTCTTGAAGGCCTTCTTGGTCCAGTTGATGAAGTGGAAACGGTCTTCGTTGCGGCGGTCTTCGATGGCGCGGTTCTTTTCGAACGCCTGAGCATCGAAACCGCCCGCCTCGACGGCCAGCGAGTGGTCCACGATCAGTTGCGTCGGCACTACCGGGTTGACTTGAGCCGGGTCGCCGCCCTGCAAAGCGATGGCGTCACGCAGGCCGGCGAGGTCGACCAGCGCGGTCTGGCCGAGGATGTCATGGCAAACCACCCGCGCCGGGAACCACGGGAAATCCAGATCGCGCTTGCGTTCGATCAGTTGCTTGAGCGAATCGGTCAGCGTGGCCGGGTCGCAGCGCCGCACGAGGTTTTCCGCCAGCACGCGGGAGGTATACGGCAGGGTGTCGTAGCTGCCGGGCGCAATCGCCTCGACCGCCGCGCGAGTGTCGAAGTAGTCCAGCGGCGTGCCGGGCAGGTTCTTGCGCAATTCTGTGTTCATCGGGTCAGGACTCGGGTCACGGTGATTACAAGTGATGGGCGTTACACCGACCTTAAGGGTCACACCGCCCCTTGTAGGAGCTGCCGAAGGCTGCGATCTTTTGATCTTGCTTCTGGAAAATCAAAGTCAAAAGATCGCAGCCTTCGGCAGCTCCTACATGGGTCTGCGTGTACTCGGGTCAGCTCACCATTTCAGCGACGTTCGATTGGCACGAACTTGCGCTGTTCGACGCCGGTGTACTCGGCGCTTGGGCGGATGATGCGGTTGTTGGCGCGTTGTTCGAACACGTGCGCGGCCCAGCCGGTCAGGCGCGAGCAGACGAAGATCGGTGTGAACAGCTTGGTCGGGATGCCCATGAAGTGATACGCCGAGGCATGGTAGAAGTCGGCGTTGGGGAACAGCTTTTTCTGCTCCCACATGGTCTTGTCGATGGCCTCGGAAACCGGGAACAGCACCGTGTCGCCGACCTCGTCAGCGAGTTTTTTCGACCAGCCCTTGATCACCTCGTTGCGCGGGTCGCTGTCCTTATAGATCGCGTGGCCGAAGCCCATGATCTTGTCCTTGCGCTCGAGCATGCCGAGGGTGCCTTTGACCGCCTCTTCCGGCGATGAAAAGCGCTCGATCATTTCCATCGCCGCTTCGTTGGCGCCGCCGTGCAACGGACCGCGCAGCGAACCGATCGCCGCCGTTACGCAGGAGTACAAATCGGACAGAGTCGAGGCACAAACGCGTGCCGTGAACGTCGAGGCATTGAATTCGTGTTCGGCGTAAAGGATCAGCGACACGTTCATGACTTTGACGTGCAGCTCGCTCGGTTTCTTGCCGTGCAGCAAATGCAGGAAGTGGCCGCCAATGGTCGGTTCGTCGCTGACGCAGTCGATGCGTTTGCCGTCGTGGCTGAAGCGATACCAGTAGCACATGATCGCCGGGAACGCGGCGAGCAGACGATCGGTCTTGTCACGCTGCTCGGAGAAGTCTTTTTCCGGCTCGATGTTGCCGAGGAACGAGCAACCGGTGCGCATCACGTCCATCGGATGCGCGTCGGCCGGAATGCGTTCGAGCACTTCTTTAAGCGGTTGCGGCAGATCGCGTAGCGTGCTCAATTTTTGCTGGTAATCGGCGAGCTGCGCCTGGGTCGGCAGTTCGCCGTACAGCAGCAGATAGGCGACTTCTTCAAATTGCGCGTCGGCGGCCAGTTCACGCACGTCGTAGCCGCGATAGGTCAGCCCGGCACCGGCCTGGCCCACGGTGGACAGTGCGGTTTGCCCGGCGACCTGACCCCGGAGCCCGGCGCCACTGAGTACTTTTGCTTCGGCCATTGTTGCCTCCAATCTTGAATTTGTTAGGGAGTGCGGCAAAAAGATCGCAGCCTCGTTGCACTCGTCAGCTCCTACAGGGGAATGCGGTTCATGTAGAAGCTGCCGCAGGCTGCGATCTCTTGATCTTCATTTTTTCGCAGCAAACAACGCATCGAGCTTCTGTTCGAACGTGTGGTAGTCGATACGATCGTAGAGCTCCATGCGAGTCTGCATGGTGTCGATGACATTCTGTTGCGTGCCGTCGCGGCGGATCGCGGTGTAGACGTTTTCCGCAGCCTTGTTCATCGCGCGGAACGCCGACAACGGGTACAGCACCAGCGACACATCGGCAGCGGCCAGTTGCTCGGTGGTGTACAGCGGCGTTGCGCCGAATTCGGTGATATTGGCCAGGATCGGCGCTTTCACGCGGTTGGCGAACAGCTTGTACATGTCCAGCTCGGTAATGGCTTCGGGGAAAATCATGTCGGCACCGGCCTCGATGCACGCGGCGGCGCGATCCAGTGCCGATTCCAGCCCTTCGACTGCCAGCGCATCGGTGCGCGCCATGATCACGAAGCTGTCGTCGGTGCGTGCATCGACGGCGGCTTTGATGCGATCGACCATTTCCTGCTGGCTGACGATTTCTTTATTGGGGCGATGGCCGCAGCGCTTGGCGCCGACCTGATCCTCGATGTGGATCGCCGCCGCGCCGAACTTGATCATCGATTTGACAGTGCGCGCGACGTTGAACGCCGAGGAACCGAAACCGGTATCCACATCGACCAGCAGCGGCAGATCGCAGACGTCGGTGATGCGGCGCACATCGGTCAGCACGTCATCCAGACCGGTGATCCCCAGGTCCGGCACGCCGAGCGAGCCTGCGGCCACGCCGCCACCGGACAGGTAGATCGCCTTGAAACCGGCGCGCTTGGCCAGTAGCGCGTGGTTGGCGTTGATCGCGCCGACCACTTGCAAAGGATGCTCGCTGGCGACCGCATCGCGGAAGCGCTGGCCCGGCGTGTTCAGGTTGGAAGTCATGCATCACCTCGTTCAGTGGCTGTCTGGTTGTGGGCGCCGTCCTCGTAGTGACGGGCGATGTTGCGTTTCGAGGCGCCGATGTGGCGGCGCATCAACAGTTCTGCGAGCTCGCCGTCACGGTCGGCGATGGCATCGAGAATGCGGTGGTGTTCGGCAAAGGCCTGGTGCGGGCGATTGGGCGTAGTGGAAAACTGGATGCGATACATGCGCACCAGTTGATAGAGCTCGCCGCAGAGCATCTGCGTCAGTGTGCGATTGCCGCTGCCCTGGATGATTCGGTAGTGGAAGTCGAAATCGCCTTCCTGCTGGTAGTAACCGACGCCTGCCTGAAACGCCGCATCGCGCTCATGGGTTTCCAGGACCCGGCGCAACTCGTCGATCTCCGCGACGCTCATGCGCTCGGCGGCGAGGCGGCAGGCCATGCCTTCAAGGGATTCACGGATTTCGTAGAGTTCGATCAATTCGGCATGGCTGAGCGACACCACCCGCGCACCGACATGCGGTACACGCACCAGCAGGCGCTGGCCTTCCAGACGATGGATCGCCTCTCGCAGCGGACCGCGGCTGATGCCATAGGTACGCGCCAGTTCCGGCTCGGAGATCTTGCTGCCCGGGGCGATCTCGCCTTTGACGATAGCGGCCTGGATGCGCCGGAAGACATTTTCCGACAGCGTCTCGGAATCGTCGCCGCTGATGACCGGGGAATCGAGCTGATCCAGCATGATTGTCGACACCTTCAAATCCAATGCCGCAAAAACTAGCCAATAAGACCGCATCAGTCAAAGGATAAATAGGTATTGTCGACAATCGTCTAATAACCTAAAAAAGATCGTCCGATCGCGGCCCGAGCCTCCGACAGCTCCTACAGGAGGTATGCAAATCCCTTGCAGGAGCTGCCGAAGGCTGCGATCTCTTGCTTTTTGCTGGCCGCCCCAAGCGCTGGCGCCATAAAACCACCGTGCTAGAATGCCGCCCGCATTTGCGGGTCTTTGTACGGCTTGCCATAAAAAGCTGATAAGCACACGCGGGGGCTTGCGCACGGTTGTGCGGGCACCTGAACCGATAACGGAACGCTGCGCACCAGGATTTATGAGACTCAAGCCTTTCCCCACCTTTTTTGCTCTGTTTTGCCTGCCCGGCCTCGCCGCCGCGGGGGAAAAAACCGTGTACGGCCTCAACGAATACGCTTCGCTTGACGGCATCAATCTCGAAGTCGCGGCCAAACTGGACACCGGGGCGAAGACCGCCTCGCTGAGCGCTCGCGACATCAAACGCTTCAAACGCAACGGTGAGTCCTGGGTACGTTTCTACCTGGCGATCGACGCCGCGCATTCGCACCCCATCGAACGGCCGCTGGCGCGGGTCAGCAAGATCAAGCGCCGCGCCGGCGACTACGACCCGGAAGAAGGCAAGCAGTACACCGCCCGTCCGGTGATCGAGCTGGATATCTGCATGGGTTCGGCATTGCGCAGCATCGAAGTGAACCTCACCGACCGAAGTGCGTTCCAATATCCGCTCTTGATCGGCTCCGAGGCGCTGAAACGCTTCGACGCGCTGGTCGACCCCAGTCTTAAATACGCTGCCGGCAAACCTGCCTGCACCATCGCCGCTCATACCGCCGGGTAATTTCCATGCGTTCTCTAACCTTCCACCTGAAAATCCTGATCGCCGTGCTGGTGCTGCTGGGCGTTTCGGTTACGGCCTATCAGATTTTCGTGCTCGGCATTCCGGTGACCGAAGACGCCACCGACGACCTCTGGAACATCGACGCCAAAGTCGAATTCGTCGCCAGCACCAAGGATCCGGTGAAGATCCAGATGTTCGTGCCGCCGTTGAGCCGCGATTACGTCAGCCTCAACGAAAGCTTTATCTCCAATAACTATGGCGTCGCGGTCAATCGCGTCGACGGCAACCGCAAGGTGACCTGGTCGGCCCGCCGCGCTAAGGGCAACCAGACGTTGTATTACCGTCTGGTGCTGACCAAGCGCTACACCGCAGAAAAATCCAAGGTCAAAGGCCCGACCTTCCGCGACAGCATGGTCATCGAAGGCCCGGAGAAGATCGCCGCCGAAGCCCTGCTCGCGCCGATCCGCCAACACTCGGCTGACGTCGAAACCTTTATTGGCGAGGCGATCAAACGGGTCAACAACCTCAACGACGACAACGTGAAATTGCTGCTGGCCGGCGACCCGTCGACTGCGCACAAAGCCAAGATCGTCGAATTGCTGCTGTCCATCGCCCACGTGCCGGTAGAAAAAGTCCACACCATCCGCCTCGTCGCCGATCAGCCACAGACACCCGAGCTGTGGCTGCGCAGTTTCAACGGCAACGACTGGCTGTATTTCAATCCGGAAACCGGTGAACAAGGCCTGCCGACCGACCGCCTGCTGTGGTGGACCGGCGACGAAAACCTGATCACCGTCGACGGCGGCAAGAAAGCCAATGTGACTTTCAGCCTGAACAACAGCGAGATGAACGCAATTCGTCTGGCCAAGCTGACCGACGAAAACACTGATGCCAACTTCCTCGATTACTCGCTGTACGGCCTGCCGCTGCAGACCCAGCAGACCTTCATGATCATGGTGATGATCCCGATCGGCGTGCTGGTAATCCTGATCCTGCGCAACCTGATCGGCCTGCAGACGCTGGGCACGTTCACTCCGGTGCTGATTGCCCTCGCCTTCCGCGAAACGCAGTTGGGCTTCGGCATTCTGCTGTTTACCGTGATTACCGCACTGGGGCTGTCACTGCGCTCGTATCTCGAACATCTGAAATTGCAGATGCTGCCGCGTCTTTCGGTGGTGCTGACGTTTGTCGTGGTATTGATTGCAGCGATCAGTCTGTTCAGCCACAAGCTTGGCCTTGAGCGTGGTCTTTCGGTGGCGCTGTTCCCGATGGTGATTCTGACCATGACCATCGAACGCCTGTCGATCACCTGGGAAGAGCGCGGCGCCAACCACGCGCTTAAAGTCGCGATCGGTACCCTGTTCGCCGCCTCCCTGGCGCACCTGATCATGACCGTGCCAGAGCTGGTGTACTTCGTCTTCACCTTCCCGGCAATCCTGCTGATTCTGGTCGGCTTCATGCTGGCAATGGGTCGCTATCGCGGCTACCGCCTGACCGAGCTGGTGCGTTTCAAGGCTTTCCTGAAGAAGGCTGACGCCTGATGTTCGGTTTCTGGAAGACCTGGAAGGCCCTGGAGGCGCGCGGCATCATGGGCATCAACCGCCGCAACGCGGACTACGTGCTCAAGTACAACAAGCGCAGCCTGTACCCGATCGTCGATGACAAGATCCTCACCAAGGAACGCGCCATCGCCGCCGGCATCCACGTGCCAGAGCTGTACGGGGTGATCTCGACCGAGAAGGAAATCGACAAGCTCGACGAGATCATCGGAGGGCGCAACGATTTTGTGATCAAACCGGCGCAGGGGGCCGGCGGTGACGGCATCATCGTCATCGCCGACCGCTTCGAGGGTCGCTATCGCACGGTGTCGGGCAAGATCGTCGCCCATGAAGAGCTCGAGCATCACATCTCGAGCATCCTCACCGGCCTGTACTCGCTGGGCGGCCACCGTGACCGCGCACTGATCGAATACCGCGTGACCCCGGACCAGATCTTCAAGAGCATCAGCTACGAGGGCGTGCCGGACATCCGCATCATCGTGCTGATGGGTTACCCGGTGATGGCAATGCTGCGGCTGCCGACACGCCAGTCCGGCGGCAAGGCCAACCTGCACCAGGGCGCCATCGGCGTCGGTGTCGATCTGGCCACAGGCCTGACCCTGCGCGGCACCTGGCTGAACAACATCATCACCAAACACCCCGACACCACCAACGCCGTGGATGGCGTGCAACTGCCCTACTGGGACGGTTTCATGAAACTTGCCGCTGGCTGCTATGAGCTGTGCGGGCTGGGTTATATCGGCGTGGACATGGTGCTCGACCAGGAAAAAGGCCCGCTGATTCTCGAGCTCAATGCGCGGCCGGGGCTGAATATCCAGATCGCCAACGATTGCGGCCTGACCTTGCGTACCCATGCGGTTGAAGCGCGGCTGGAAGAGCTGAAGGCGCGGGGCGTTAAGGAATCGGTTGAAGAGCGGGTGGCGTTTACCCAGGAAATGTTTGGGCATATTCCTGCGGTCGAGGGCTGATCCGAAACCGAGTCGCGGCGTTCGCGAGCAAGCCCGCTCCCACTTTGGAATGCACTTCCCTGTGGGAGCGGGCTTGCTCGCGAAGGCGGACTTCCTGCCAACACAAGCCTCAACCCTGCCGCCAATCTGCCAATCCCCGACATAGCCTCTAGGAGCAAGTCCCGCAGAGGACTACAATCCCCACCCCGCCTCAACGGCCGATCTGCCCCGCCCATGTTGACCTGCTCCGTACACCCTCTGCCCTACCGCGCCAATCCCGCCGTCTATTTCGCGGCCATTCGCAATGCCCCGGGAGCCGTGCTGCTCGACAGTGGCCGGCCGAGCGCCGAACGCGGCCGTTATGACTTGCTCAGCGCCTGGCCGCTGGAACAACTGGCGGTGTTGCCGGACGAAAGCGGTGCGCATTTCCTGCAGCGCCTGCGCGACAACCTCAGCCGCTTGGGCGAAGCGCAATTGCCGGTCGAATACGAATTACCCTTCGCCGGCGGACTGATCGGCTATTTGAGCTACGACTTCGGCCGGCATCTGGAACATCTGCCGAGTCAGGCGCGGGATGATCTGCAACTGCCCGATGCGCGTTTTGGCCTGTACGACTGGGCGCTGATCAGCGATCACCGCGCGCAAACCAGCCAATTGGTCTTTCATCCTTCGCTTGCTGACAGTGAACGGCAGCGACTGGTCGCGCTGTTCACTCAGCCTCAAATTGCCGCGCTGGCGCCCTTCAAACTGAACGCCCCGATGGCCGCTGATCTCTCGGCCGACGATTATCGTCAGGCCTTCGAACGCATTCAGGAATACATCCAGGCCGGCGACTGTTATCAGGTCAATTTCGCGCAACGCTTTCGCGCTGAATGCCAGGGCGATCCATGGCTGGCTTACTGCAAATTGCGCGAGGCCTGCCCGACGCCGTTCTCCGGTTTCCAGAGCCTGCCCGACGGCGGCGCGGTGTTGAGCCTGTCGCCGGAACGTTTCGTCAAAGTCAGCCAGCGTCAGGTCGAAACCCGTCCGATCAAGGGCACCCGCCCCCGTGGCCTGACGCCAGCCCAAGACGCAGCCAATGCCGCCGAACTGCTGGCCAGCCCCAAGGACCGCGCGGAAAACCTGATGATCGTTGACCTGCTGCGCAACGACCTCGGGCGCACCTGCCGCATCGGCTCGGTGCGGGTGCCGGAATTGTTCAGTCTGGAGAGTTATCCCAATGTTCATCACCTGGTCAGCAGCGTGACCGGTGAACTGGCGCCGGATCGTGATGCGCTGGACCTGATCGCCGGCAGTTTCCCCGGCGGCTCGATTACTGGCGCACCGAAAATCCGGGCGATGCAGATCATTGATGAGCTGGAGCCGACCCGGCGCGGTTTGTATTGCGGATCGTTGCTGTACCTGGACGTGCGCGGTGAGATGGACAGTTCCATCGCCATTCGCAGTCTGTTGGTCAAGGATGGACAGGTGTGCTGCTGGGGCGGCGGCGGGATCGTCGCCGATTCGGACTGGCAGGCGGAGTATCAGGAATCGATGACCAAAGTCAGAATCCTCCTCGAAACCCTGCAAAACCTCTGAGGAATGATCGTTCCCACGCGCAGCAAAGGAATGCGGCCCGGGACGCTCCGCGTCCCATCCAAAGCCGAACGCGGAGCGTCCGTTGAGGCATTCCCACGCAGAGCGTGGGAACGATCATCAGGTAGCCAGGCTTACAGGCTGAGATCGCGGTTTGAGGCTTTGAGAAATTCCTGCTTCAGCTCGGCAAAGGTGTGCACCGCCGGGAACTGCGGAAACTCGCGAATCACATTGTCCGGCGCATGGAACAGAATCCCGGCATCCGCCTCACCCAACATGCTCGTGTCGTTGTACGAATCCCCCGCCGCAATCACCCGGTAATACAGGCTCTTGAACGCCAGCACCGACTGGCGCTTCGGGTCTTTTTGACGCAACTGATAGCTGGTCACGCGCCCGCTCTCGTCAGTAATCAAGCGATGACAAAGCAGCGTCGGAAAGCCCAGCTGGCGCATCAGCGGCTGCGAAAATTCATAAAAGGTGTCCGAGAGAATCACTACCTGAAAGCGCTCGCGCAGCCAGTTGACGAACTCGACCGCGCCATCCAGCGGTTTCAGCGTGGCGATCACTTCCTGAATGTCCGAAAGCTTGAGGCCGTGCTCATCGAGGATGCGCAGACGCTGCTTCATCAAGACGTCGTAATCGGGAATGTCCCGGGTGGTGGCCTTGAGGGAGTCGATTCCGGTTTTTTCGGCAAAGGCGATCCAGATTTCCGGTACCAGCACCCCTTCAAGATCCAGGCAAGCAATTTCCACAAGACACTCCCGTTTGTAGTGATTATTGAGTCGAGCGAGGCCGAACTCTAGCGTCTGCATCTGAGGTGCGCAACGCAGAGGGCGCCCCGAGCGTGGCAGCTTTTTGTTACCATCGGCCCCCTATAGAGCGCCCGAGCGCCACTGACCTGTAGGAAGCCGCCTGATGAGCCCAACGTTCGATGTCGTGGAACTCGCCACGACCTATGCCAACAAATCCGCGCAAGACATTCTCAAACTCGCCTTCGCCGAGTTCGGCGATGAGCTGTGGATATCTTTCAGCGGCGCCGAGGATGTGGTGCTGGTGGACATGGCCTGGAAGCTCAACAAGAACGTCAAAGTATTCAGTCTCGATACCGGCCGCCTGCACCCGGAAACCTATCGCTTCATCGAGCAGGTACGCGAGCATTACAAGATCGACATCGAAATTGTCTCGCCGGACCACGCGAAACTTGAACCGTTCGTCAAGGAAAAAGGCCTGTTCAGCTTCTACCGCGACGGCCACGGCGAATGCTGTGGTATCCGCAAGATCGAACCGCTGCGGCGCAAACTCGCCGGCGTCAAAGCCTGGGCCACCGGCCAGCGCCGCGACCAGAGCCCGGGTACCCGCAGCGCGGTAGCGGTGCTGGAAATCGACACCGCCTTCTCGACCCCGGAACGCACCCTGTACAAGTTCAACCCGTTGGCGCAGATGACCAGCGAAGAGATCTGGGGTTACATCCGCATGCTTGAGTTGCCGTACAACAGCCTGCACGAGCGCGGTTTCATCAGCATCGGCTGCGAACCCTGCACCCGCCCGGTGCTGCCAAACCAGCACGAGCGCGAAGGTCGCTGGTGGTGGGAAGAAGCCACGCAGAAAGAATGCGGGCTGCATGCCGGAAACATCATCAGCAAGAGCAAGGCTTGATTTACGGGTGATGTAAATACCTGTGGGAGCAAACTTGCTCCCACAGGGGGCATCTGCCCGGCCCATCAATGTGTACACAGGAATGTCACCATTGGTGCCATTTATGTGTGCATTTACGTTTTTACGCCCTGAAAAGTTACATTCCCCTCCAGAGTCGCCTACGGCTCGCAACTGCGCAAAATCTCCTCGATAAAAATATTCCTGTCCGACTGATCAATTTATATCGCCAGTTTTTCAGCCACTTATGGCACGTCGATAACTATTCGAAATGAGCCTGGGTGCTGATAGACCGGCAACTGGCATAGATCTGGCTTTATCGCATACATGTTTTGTATACAAAAATGCAAAACATGCACACTTTCGATCCGCAAGCCTGAAGCGCCCTATCCCGTACAGGCTGCAGATGCCCCGTAACCAGTGATGTCTTCACCGCCGCGACGAAGATTTGTCGAGCCTGAGTGCTCATGCACAGTCATCGCGGCGTTGAACGTCAGGAGCCTGCCGGAATGCGTACAAGTCTTTCGAATAACATCACGCTGAATCTGCCCTCCTCCACGCTTGATCAACCGTTGCCCGATGCCGGACTGAGCGAGCCGCTGCAACTGAGCCCGCGTCTGCACAACAGCGATCTGGCGCCGACCAAAGCCGAGGGCCGGCGCTGGGGTCAGTACAGCATCTTCGCCCTGTGGACGAATGACGTGCACAACATCGCCAACTACTCGTTCGCCATCGGTCTGTATGCATTGGGCCTGGGCGGCTGGCAGATTCTGTTGTCGCTGGGGATTGGCGCAGCACTGGTGTATTTCTTCATGAACCTGTCCGGGTACATGGGGCAGAAAACAGGGGTGCCGTTTCCGGTGATCAGCCGGATCAGTTTCGGCATCCACGGTGCGCAAATTCCTGCATTGATCAGGGCGGTTATCGCCATCGCCTGGTTCGGTATTCAGACGTACCTCGCCTCGGTGGTATTGCGCGTTTTGCTCACCGCTGTGCATCCCGGCTTCGCCGATTACGATCACAACTCGATTCTGGGCCTGTCGAGCCTGGGCTGGGTGTGCTTCGTGGCGATCTGGCTGGTGCAACTGGCGATCCTCGCCTACGGCATGGAAATGGTGCGCCGTTACGAGGCATTTGCCGGGCCGGTGATTCTGCTGACCGTCGCCGCCCTCGCCGGGTGGATGTATTTCCAGGCCAACGCGACCATCGCCTGGTCGATCCGCGAGCCGCTGACCGGCGCCGAGATGTGGCGCAATATTTTTGCCGGCGGCGCGTTATGGCTGGCAATTTACGGCACGCTGATTCTCAACTTCTGCGACTTCGCTCGTTCTTCGCCGTGCCGCAAGACCATCAAGGTGGGAAACTTCTGGGGCTTGCCGGTGAATATTCTGGTATTCGCCGCGATTACCGTGCTGCTCTGCGGCGCGCAGTTTCAAATCAACGGGCGAATCATCGAAAGCCCGACCGAGATCATTGCCTCTATCCCCAACACCTTCTTTCTGGTGCTCGGCTGCCTGGCCTTTCTGATCGTCACCGTCGCGGTGAACATCATGGCCAACTTCGTCGCCCCGGCCTTCGTGCTGAGCAACCTGGCGCCGAAATACCTGACGTTCCGCCGCGCCGGGCTGATCAGCGCGACCATCGCTGTGCTGATCCTGCCGTGGAATCTCTACAACAGTCCGCTGGTGATCGTGTACTTCCTCTCAGGACTCGGCGCCCTGCTCGGCCCACTGTACGGGGTGATCATGGTCGACTACTGGCTGATCCGCAAAGGCCGGATCAACGTGCCGCAGCTCTACAGCGAAGACCCCAACGGCGCTTACTACTACAGCTGCGGTATCAATTTCCGCGCCGTGGCGGCGTTTATTCCTGCAGCGCTGATCGCCATCGTCCTGGCGCTGGTGCCCGGTTTCCACAGCGTTTCGCCGTTCTCCTGGCTGATCGGCGCCGGTATCGCCGGCATGCTTTACCTGATCATCGCCAAACGCCAAGCGCATTACGCTGAAGTCAGCGGCGAATGCATCGCTGTGGATAACGTCAGCCATTAATCCCTTCGCGGCCCGGTTTCGGGCCGCACCACTGCCCGCAATAAGGATTTTCCATGCGTATTCTCGTGGTCAACGTCAACACCACCGAATCCATCACCGACGCCATCGCCCGCTCGGCGCAGACCGTCGCTTCGCCCGGTACGGAAATCGTCGGCCTGACGCCGTACTTCGGCGCCGAATCGATTGAAGGCAATTTCGAAAGCTACCTCGCCGCCATCGCCGTGATGGACCGGGTGATGGCTTACGATCAACCGTTCGATGCGGTAATCCAGGCCGGTTACGGCGAGCATGGTCGTGAAGGGTTACAGGAACTGCTCAACGTGCCGGTGGTGGACATCACTGACGCGGCGGCCAGCACCGCCATGTTTCTCGGCCATGCCTACTCGGTGGTGACCACGCTGGATCGCACCGTGCCGCTGATCGAGGATCGGCTGAAACTATCGGGCCTGTGGGATCGCTGTGCCTCGGTGCGCGCCAGTGGTCTGGCGGTTCTGGAACTGGAACATGAACCGCAGCGCGCGCTGGAGGCGATCGTGCATCAGGCCGAACTGGCTGTGACCCAGGACAAGGCCGAGGTGATTTGCCTGGGCTGCGGCGGGATGGCCGGGCTGGACGAGCAGATTCGCCGGCGCACGGGTGTGCCGGTAGTGGACGGTGTGACGGCGGCGGTGACGATTGCCGAATCACTGGTGCGCTTGAAGTTGTCGACGTCCAAGGTGCGCACGTATGCAACGCCACGGCCGAAGAACATCATTGGCTGGGCGCAGCGCTTTGCTCGATAGACCAGGTTATCGTTCATCGCGGGCAAGCCCGCGATGGCCGCAACTCGGTCTCGACTATCAATCAGACGGCACTAAACCGGCGCCCAAGCCCTTGCTCAGCAAACTGCTCAATCACAAAATCCACAAACGCCCGCGTCTTGCCGGGCAACAATTTGTGCTCGGCGTAATAGATCGAAATGTTGCCGTCATCGACAAACCAGTCCGGCAGCACCCGCTGCAACGTTCCCGCCTCCAAATAACCCACCGCAAACGGCATGCTCACCAGCGCAATGCCCAACCCTTGCGCCGCCGTTGCACAAGCCGCCTCTGAATCGCTCATGGTCATCCGCGCTCGCAGCATCAGCGGGCTGTGTTGCTGATCGCGGTGGGTGAGTTGCCACGAACGCACACGTCCGGTCTGCGGCGAGCGAATCAAAATGCCGTCGTGCAGCTTGAGGTCATCGGGATGGCTGATCGGCGCATGTTTGTGCAAGTAATCCTGCGATGCCACCAATACCCGATGCGCCGGCGTCAGTCTGCGCGCAACCACACCTTGTGGCAGTTCAAAGCCGCCGCCAATCGCGGCATCGAAACCCTGCCCGATCAGGTCGACCTGACGGTTATCGAAATGCCAGTCCGGGTTGATTGCCGGATAACGCCGCAAGAACTCACCCAGCAGCGGCACGATATACAGACGGCCGAACACCGTACCCATGCTGACTTTCAGCGTGCCGGCCGGCTGCCCTCCGGCACTGGCCAGATTGGCCACGGCATTCTGGATGGTGGTCAGGCTGGCGCTGACCTCACTTAAAAACAACTGACCCGCTTCGGTCAGCGTCAGCCGGCGTGTACTACGCTGGAACAGCCGCACGCCGAGCCGCGCTTCCAGCTTCGCCACGCTTTTGCCAACCGCCGCCGGGGTCAGACTCAAGCGCCGTGCGGCCTCGGCAAAGCTGCCGACTTCGGCGCTGCGCACAAAGCATTCGATACTGCTGAACGTTTCCATGATCGCCACTATAAACTTCTGGTTTACACAGACTATAGCAATCAGGGTCTACACGGTGGTCGATACGACGCCGATACTCGGCACCAACAGCAAGGCATTTCGCCTTGAACATTTGGAGATCGAACATGACCACTCAACACCTCAGCGGCAAAGTCGCTCTGATTCAAGGCGGTTCGCGCGGCATCGGCGCAGCCATCGTCAACCGCCTGGCTGCTGAAGGCGCTGCTGTTGCCTTCACTTACGTCAGCTCCGCCGGCAAGGCCGAAGAACTGCAAAACAGCATCACTGCCAACGGCGGCAAAGCCCTGGCGATCAAGGCTGACAGCGCCGATGCCGACGCCATCCGCCACGCCGTCAGCGCCACGGTCGAAGCCTTTGGCCGCCTCGACATTCTGGTCAACAACGCCGGCGTGCTGGCCATCGCGCCACTGGAAGACTTCAGTCTGGAAGATTTCGATCGGACGCTGGCCATCAACGTGCGCAGCGTATTCATCGCCTCGCAGGAAGCAGCGAAGCACATGGGCGAAGGCGCGCGAATCATCAACATCGGTAGCACCAACGCCGACCGCATGCCCTTCGGCGGTGGCGGCGTCTACGCGATGAGCAAATCAGCGCTGGTCGGCCTGACCAAAGGTCTGGCCCGCGACCTCGGCCCACGGGGCATCACCATCAACAACGTGCAACCTGGCCCGGTCGACACCGATATGAACCCGGCCCACGGCGACTTCGCCGACAGCCTTATCCCGTTGATGGCCGTGGGTCGTTACGGCACCGCCGATGAAATCGCCAGCTTAGTCGCCTACCTGGCCGGGCCGGAAGCCGGTTACATCACCGGTGCCAGCCTGACCATCGATGGTGGTTTCGGCGCCTGACAGACCTGCAAAAAAACGCCGCCCTTCTTTATAGCAAGGGCGGCCTTTGCGATTTAGCGCTCAAGTAAATTCCAGCGTCGGCAGGCCAAAAACGCTCGGCCTGAAGTCTTTCAGCGAGCGGATAATGCCGTCAGCGTGGGCATATTTTTCATCGGCCATCGCCGCGTCAGGAATGGCGATTGCCGTCATGCCTGCGGCTTTCGCCGCAGTGACGCCAAACGGCGAATCCTCAAACACCAGACAATCCTTGGGCGCGACGCCCAGACGTCGGGCCGCTGTAAGGAAGATATCCGGTGCCGGTTTGGCCGCGCCAACTTCCGGATCATCTGCCGTGACGATAAAGTCGAACAGCACGAACCAGTCACGGTGCAACGTGGTTTTCTGCCCGAACGACTGGCGCGACGAACTGGTGCCGACCGCAATCGGAATGTCATGCGCCTTGAGATGCCGCACCAGCGCTTCGGCACCCGGCATCGCCTGCGCCTTGGGGAACCGCTCACGCATCAGCGGTTCGCGGATCTCAAGGAACTCTTCCGGGCTGATCGGTAACTTCAGCGCCTGCACCACGTAATTGGCCAGGTCATTGGCACCGCGACCAATGATGTTCTGCTTGACGCTCCAGTCGAAGGTTTTCCCGTAGCGCCCGGCAATCAGCGAGGTGACCTCGGTGTAAATGCCCTCAGTGTCGAGCAGCAAACCGTCCATATCGAAAATCACGGCCTTGATCGGGCCGAACGTCTTCAGCGGTGCATTCATCATCGGATCCGTTAACAAAGACATCCCGGGCGACAGGCAACGTGCCGCAGCGCGGATCTGATTAATGGGTTCAGCAGCATAGCGAGGCCGATGGACATTGAGCAACGGGCAATCCGATCGACGCGCCTGACCCCTCTCGCGCATTTAGCGAAACCTCCTACAGACAGCGCCTATTTCCCCGACTTCTTTCTTCTTTGATCCCCCTCAAAGTCCGCGCTCCGTTTTTTCATATGCGCGAGCGACTGCGAATGTTTCAACCCGATCGGCTATTGGCCCTGAACAACAGCATCGGACTGCTGGTTGTGGCCGCTCTGAATCCCAAGCAGCCAGATTTTGAAGCGCTGATTGATGAGTTCCGCCTTTGCCTGAACAACTACGACGTCTGGGCCGAGCAATTCTGGACCGGGACGGCGCTGGACATCGAGCAGGTGTTCAAGGTTGGCAATGACGTGCAACTAAGCGCGCCGATCAACTCGCGCGCACCTGTCAGTACATCGGTGGTCATGTGTCAGGCCAACGGTCCGCTGACGCTGGTGCATCTGTTCGAAGCTGCGCGCTTCGTGCCAATCGGCAACACCCCCGTGACCCTCGAACCGGTGCTGAGCGACGTCGACGGCGTACTGACCTTGGGCGAACCACTGCGCCATACGATCGGCCCGAGCGGAATTCTGCAAGTGACCGACTGCGAACGGGGCCAGCGCTATCGCATCACCTTCTTTCCCGATGTTTCCAGCGCCCATGTGCGCGCGCTATATGCCTCTTATGAAAGCGTCATCGCCGGCCTGGAAACCTGGCTGCGCGCCGAGTGGACAGGCTTTGAGCCGCAGTGGACGGAGTTTTCCAGCGCCGGTTTTCTTGATCGTTACGGGCAGTTGCAACGGGCCGACTGGCGCGGTCTGGAAAAAGCCCTGAACGGGGTTTGGGACGACATCCAGCAACTGTTTGCTCTCCTCGCCGATCTGCAGGAGCACAGCGAAAAACTTCTCGAATATCTGAGCGAGGTCGAACTTGAGGCGCTGCTTGCGGCTTCAAACGAGGCGATTGCCAACGCCTTGTTGATGCTCAGCGACGAGCCGTTGTTGTTCATTCATCTGGCCGCGTTCACCAGTTGGCTGAAAATGCTGCCGCCGCAATACCTCGCCGAGGTGGTGGCCGAAGTTCGCACCGAGTTGCTCATCAGTTTTCTGTTGATGCGCGTGGCAGGCGGTGCCGGCGTATCGCTGCGCCTGAGCAGCAAGGTGCTGGCGAAGATCAAGTCGCCGCGGGCGCGGGAGTGGCTGGCCGCGTCAGCCTTGCGACTGGCTGAACTCACTTCAACGCCGGAACTCAAGCAGCACGCGAGTACGTTGAAGCCGCTTATGTTGCATGCCCGCGAAGTTGCGCTGAAGCCGACACCTTCGATTCCGCTGAACATTCGCCAGGCAGACGCGTTGGTGTTGAGCGTGCCGAATCCGGCGTCACTCGCGCGGGAAAAATCCCAAAGCAAGGCGCGCCTTGAGCGTCACGAGCCCCACGACGACGTCCCCGACCAGTCAAAAAACCCCAACGGCGACCCCGCCGACTGCGTACCCAAAACTTGCAAAAACGGCTGTCCGGTGTCGATGGTCACCGGCGAAGAACTGCTGACGCTCACCGATGCGGTGCTCGACGGCGTGTTGCCCTTTGAGTTCACCCGCTTGTATCGCAGCAGCGCCGTCGAAATCGACATCGGCCTGGGTTTCGGCTGGAGCCATACGCTGGCGCATCGGCTCGCCTTCGACGGCGATGGCGTGATCTGGATCGACCACGAGAACCGCCGCACGCGCTTTCCCCTGCCCGATGTCGCGCGCCCGGCGATTCACAACAGCCTGTCGCGGGCGGCGATTTTTCTCGGCGATGAGCCGGAAGAACTGATTCTCGCGCTGGCCGGGGAAAATGCGCGGTTCTATCACTTTCGCGCCGGCCGGCTGACGGCGATT
>NZ_PJBC01000013.1 GCF_002836515.1 Pseudomonas sp. Choline-02u-1 | reverse complement strand
GATCGCCGTCAGCCGGCCGGCGCGAAAGTGATAGAACCGCGCATTTTCCCCGGCCAGCGCGAGAATCAGTTCTTCCGGCTCATCGCCGAGAAAAATCGCCGCCCGCGACAGGCTGTTGTGGATCGCCGGACGCGCGACATCGGGCAGGGGAAAGCGCGTGCGGCGGTTCTCGTGGTCGATCCAGATCACGCCATCGCCGTCGAAGGCGAGCCGATGCGCCAACGTATGGCTCCAGCCGAAACCCAGGCCGATGTCGATTTCGACGGCACTGCTGCGATACAAGCGGGTGAACTCGAAGGGCAACACGCCGTCGAGCACCGCATCGGTGAGCGTCAGCAGTTCTTCGCCGGTGACCATCGACACCGGACAGCCGTTTTTGCAAGTTTTGGGTACGCAGTCGGCGGGGTCGCCGTTGGGTTTTTTCGACTGGTCGGGGACGTCGTCGTGGGGCTCATCTTTCTTCAACAAAGCGTTGCGCTTAGCGCTCCAACGCAATTGCATCCGGCCGTTTTTCACCCCGGCGGCGATGCCCCGCGCGGCAACGGCTTTGTAGTGGTCGACGTATTCAATAAATGTGCTGACGATGCCAAACAGCGCCTTGACCAGACGCTTGGCGACGTTAAACAACTGCGCTGCTCGGTCAGCCAGACGCAGCGTCAGATAAGCGATCCCCGCACCCGCTCCGACAAAGGTCAGCACCACGCTGATCAGCACATCGATGATCAATTGCACGATCATCATCGACGCCACTTCAGCGGACTTGCCGGCAATCTCGCTGGGCGCCAGCATGTCCAGCCACAGGCTCGCCGACCGTAACAGCAAGCACATCGCCGCCTCGTCACTGACCAGCAACTGCAGCTTTTCCATGAGATCCGGCGCGATCTGTGCCAGCTCGATCAGGTCAGCTGCGCCGCTGCCCAGACGCTCGGCAAATTTGCCAGGGTCCTGGAGAATTTCCGACAGCAGACCGAGGCTGTCCCATACCCCCTCGATGGCTGCCCAACTGCCGGCGAGCATGCCGTTGCTGGCCGCAGTGGCCACCGACTGTGACCACTGCGGCTTAAAGTCCTGCCATTCGCTACGCAGCCAGCCTTCTAGTTTGCCGGTCAAACCGTCGTAGGATTGGAACAGCTTCTCGACTTGATTGGGGGTGACTGCGCTGTGCACCAGAACGCGGTAGAACTTGCCCTCTTCGCCTCTGAATTCACCCCTGCCCTGATGATCAAGGGTGACCGGGCTGGTCTTGCCGCTATCCACGTCGACCACATCGACGGAAATGTTGCCCAGCGGAATATCGTAGACAGACTCGAATTTGCTCTCGATCTGCATCAGCCCGCCCTGCTGGCACTGCACGACGCTGGAGGAAAATTCTTCGTCGCTGCTGCTGACCGCCGTACTGCGGTCGCCGAAGCGGATGATCCGCTCCATGCCCACCAGCGACGACAGGTCCGCCGCGTCGCTGACCTGGTCGGCTGCGCGACTGATCCAGTGATCGAGCTGTTTGCGGTAGAGATTGAGTGTTTGCGGAAAGCTGTCGAGCTCCTGCTCGATGCGAGCGATGGCTTCCATCAACACACGCGGGCAGACAAGATGAGCTGAAAAACGGGTTGAAACATGAGCGGTCCCTCGCGCAAGAAATGAGTCGCGGGAACTGTGCGGGGGATCAAATAAGAAAGAAGTCAGGCGAGTAGGCAAAGGATGTAGGAATAATCTGCAACCCAACATCCACCGAAAAAAATACAGACAGAAACGCAAACGCGGCGTGAGGAAACCTCACGCCGCGTTTGATTTAAAAGCCATACATGCAATTAATGCGTTGAATCACCAGCCTTCAGCTGTTGCAGCTTCAGCTCGGCCAACGGGTGACCGGCCTTGGCAGCCATGCTCCACCAACGAGCGGCTTCAGCGGTATCCGGCGCTTTGCTCGGCGTACCGGCGAGGCTGATCACGCCGACTTGATAGGCCGCTTTACCATCGCCGGCCAACGCGGCCAGACGCAGTAAACGCACGCCTTCTTCACGTGCGCCCAGCCCAACGCCACGAAAGGCCAGGATGTGTCCATAAAAGCTTTGCGCACCGACATCGCCGAGGTTGGCCATGCGCGCAAACTGGCCTTCGAGCCAGCGCCAACCACGCGGCTGGCGGACGAACCACGACCAATGAAACAACCTGCGGGCCAGCCAGTAGCCGGCCCGCGCCTTGAGGCGCAGAAACACTCAGGCCTCCGCCGATTCCGGGTACTCGTACTCGAAGACGCGCACCACTTCCGACGCATGCCAGGACGCCGCCGCGACGCCATCCGACGGCCCGGAAAAGCGTCCCAGGCGCTCGACACATTCAAAAAAACCGGTACGCGGCAAACGGCTGGCGCCCTGACTGATGACCAGCGAACTGCGCAACGGCTGCTCGGCTCTCGCATCCAGTGCGGCCAGATGCTCAAGCGCAGCCGTCAGCGTCTGCATCGCCGGCGTCGGCAGCTGCAAACGCTCAAGCAAGGCTCGATAGGTCAGAAGATGGCGCTGACGGCGCGCCTGGTCCAGTTCCCCCAGCAATCCATCCCAATGTTGACGGCTGATGCGTACGCTCACGATTCGTCCCTCCAACCTGGCACCGTCAGTTCCCAGGCCAGGCTGCGGCGAATCGCGGCGTCGGGCTGACGCTCACCACTTTCGATCATGGCCAGATAAGACGGGCTGATGCCTACCGTGCGGGCGAGCGCCTCGATGGCGATGCCCTTCCCTTCGCGCAAACTGCGTAATTGATCCAGACCCGGAAGAATCGGCTCCGGTGCGGCGGCGAGCGGCGCTGCAGGCTGCTGCGCCGGTGTTGCGTTGATCCCTGCTGCTTTCAGTAGAGCCTGATATTGAGCCCACGGCAGAACCGCGTATTCGGGTTCGCCATCGCGTGCAATTATCTGAATATCCATGACTACCCCGTAGGACAACAACACTTAGCGAGTCGGCACTTTTCCCTAGAAGTGTAATCCTAACAGCGGCCAAGGTCGCGGGGGGTATCTATCTACAGGCAGTCTTTATCGGTCAAGGCTTTTTCGGGCCCTGCAGTTGCAGCTGCTCGGGGGTATCGGGCAGGCGTTCGACCACCGCCAGCTTCTCCGGTTGCTGGCGCTTGCGCCACAGGCGGAAGGCGTTGAGCTCGTCGTCGAGAGTTTTCATCAGCCAGGCGAGAACCGCGATGTCATCGAGCATGCCGAACATGGGGATGAAGTCAGGAATCGCATCCACAGGGCTGAGGAAATACATCAGCCCGGCCACCACCGAGATCAGCGACTTGGCACTGATCGCCCGGTATTCGCCGCGCCAGTAGGCCAGGCACAGCGACTGCAGCAAGCGCAAATCATCTTTGAGTTTGCCGAGACGATTGCCTTGCGCGGCGCCTTTGCTGGCCACGGCAAACAGCAAAGTAGGCAGCCGTCCACGGGCCAGAAGGCGACCGGCCAAGGGCAGGAATCGAGCGAAATTCCACGGAGCTTTCATCTATTCTTCCCGTTGAAATGTTATCCACACAAATTGTGGATAACCTTGTGAACAGAGCTGCATTTCAGCGCTGAGAGCCCCGTTTCATAAGGGCTGCGCTCAGATCGGGCGTTTTTTACTCACATAAAAAAGCCCAATATTTCATTGACTTGGCGGCTCAGGGCGTCTAGCGCGGGCGGCCTCAAAGCTATGACTGTGTTGAACGGCGTCAGTTCGCTCTGTTTACCCTTGCCAACCTCCAGATGCAACAACGCCCCGCATAAGCGAGGCGTTGTTTTCGAGCCGCTGCGTGTTACTTGGCTGCGGCGTCTTCTTTGGCTGGATCCTTGATGGCCAGCAGCTCCAGGTCAAAAACCAGAACCGAATTGGCCGGGATCGCCGGGCTTGGCGACTGAGCGCCGTACGCCAAATCGCTAGGGATGTACAGTTTGTACTTCTCACCAACGTGCATCAGTTGCAGACCTTCAACCCAACCCGGAATCACGCCGCTGACGGGCAGATCGATCGGGCTGCCGCGCTCCACGGAGCTGTCGAATACGGTGCCGTTAGTCAGCTTGCCGGTGTAGTGAACAGTAACGACGTCGGTCGGCTTGGGCTGGGCGCCATCGGCCTTCTTCACTACTTCGTACTGCAGGCCGGACGCGGTAGTGGTTACCCCAGCCTTCTTGCCGTTTTCTTCGAGGAATTTCTTGCCAGCGGCTGCCGACTCTTCGCTCATCTTGGCCATGCGCTCTTCAGCACGCTTTTGCAGCGAGGCGAAGGCTTCGACCAGCTCTTCATCTTTCAGCTTCTGTTCTTTCTTGCCAACGGCATCTTCGATGCCCTGGGCTACCGCTTTGGAGTCCAGATCATCCATGCCTTCCTGGGCAAGGCTTTTGCCCATGTTCAGGCCGATGCCGTAGGAAGCTTTTTGCGCCGGGGTTTTCAGCTCTACGCTGGTCTGCGAGTCACAACCCGCGAGTACCAGGCTAACCAGGGCTACCGCCGCCGCCAACCGATGCTGTTTCATGCTATTTCCTTGTTCATGCGCCGAATGGGCAATCGAGTAAAGCCGCGAGCTTATCAGGCCGCCACGACCAATGGCTACCGGCATGAGAGCAGGAATCTTCCGATAAGTTCAGGGATTAAAACGCATTTAGGCAACGGCTGGATGAAGCTTCTGTCATCCATGGACGACAAGCATCATTGGCGCTTGCCCCAGCGCCTGGCGTAATGGCCACTTGCCCAGCCAGCGCCGCTCAGGCATAACAGCGCAACAATTCGACAAGGATGTTTAACTTGCGCCTCTTATCCCGCGTTATCAGTCTGGTGATGGTGCTGGCGGTCATCGCCGTTGCGGTGATCGTCTATTACGTCGCCAATCCTAAGTTGCCCTTCTACACGCCGCCCCAACAGGTGCTTTACCTAAATCAGTGGAGCGAGCAGCAACGGCAGACCTACTATTTCACGCCGCAAGGTACGCAAGTCAAAGGCCTGCGTTACGAGTGGTTCCAGGCCTTGGAATTGCCTTTCTCCGAGCAGCGCTTCGCCTCACCTGAGTACCTCGCCCGTTTCGGCTTCCTGGTCGATCCGCTACAGCAAGCCAGCGCGAACAACCCCGGCAATCTCCCGGTAGGTTTTGCCCGCCACCAGAATCCAGGCAACGCCTCCGAGCACTTTCTGGATATCACCTGCGCCGCTTGCCACACCGGCGAGTTGCGTTTTAAAGGTCAGGCCGTGCGCATCGATGGCGGCACCGCGCAACATGTATTGCCGTCCAGCGTTCCGACATTGCGCGGAGGCAGTTTCGGACAGGCCTTGGTCGCCAGTTTGGTATCGACTTATTACAACCCTTGGAAATTCGAGCGCTTCGCCCGCCGAGTTCTCGCCGACGAGTACGACGCGCGCCACGCACAACTGCGCAAAGACTTCAAAACCTCGCTGAACACTTTCGTCAAAGTCGCCTGGAACGACACCCATCGCGGCCTCTATCCGACCGAGGAAGGCCCGGGACGCACCGATGCGTTCGGCCGAATTGCCAACGCCACCTTCGGTGACGCGATTTCCCCTGCCAACTACCGCGTGGCCGATGCCCCGGTAGATTATCCGCAGCTATGGGACATGTGGACGTTCGAATGGGTGCAGTGGAATGGCTCGGCACAGCAGCCGATGGCGCGCAATATCGGCGAAGCGCTGGGCGTCGGTGCCACGCTGAATTTCTTCGACGGCAACGGTCAGCCGCTGCAAGGCGCCGAGCGCTACCCTTCCAGCGTGCGCGTGCGCGATCTGCACGCCATTGAACAAATCTTGCAACAGCTCAAGCCACCAACATGGCCGGAAAATCTGCTCGGTGCGATCGACAAGCCGTTGGCCGCCAAGGGCCGCGCGCTGTTCGTCGAAAACTGCGCCGGCTGCCACGTCCCGCGCCAATCCTGGGAGGGTGAACGCTGGGTGCAGCACTTGCACATGCTGCCCGTGGACGTGATCGGCACCGATCCGAACGCGGCCAACAACATCGCCAGCCACCGTTTCGACCTGAGCGCGCTGCAATGGGATGTCAAAGAGCTGGAGAAGATGGACGTCAAGCTGCATCCCGAATCCGAAGTGCCGCTCGATTTGAGCCAACTGTCGGTGGCCAAGGGCTTGGCTTACGTCACTGCGTTCGTGGAAATCCGTGCCTATCGCCAAGCGCAGATCACGCCAGAAGAAAAACCGCGCATGGACGGGTTCGGCCTGCCGATCGGCGTACGCGAAAAAGTCGCTTACAAGGCTCGACCGCTGGCTGGTGTGTGGGCGACTGCGCCGTTTCTGCACAACGGCTCGGTGCCGAGCATCTATCAGTTGCTGTCACCGCAGGATGAGCGCGCGACGACCTTCTATAAAGGCACGGTCGAATACGACCCCCGGCATCTCGGATATCGCACCGAACCTTTCACTAACGGTTTTCTGTTCGACACGCACATCAGCGGCAACCACAACAGCGGCCACGAATTTCGCGCCGGCGCACGCGGCAACGGAGTGATCGGCCGCCTCCTGCAACCCGAGGAGCGCTGGGCGCTGCTCGAATACCTGAAAGTATTGGGCGGACCACTGGAGGCGCAGTTGCCATGATCATGCCGACATTCAAAAGAGAACTGCCGCCACTCGCGCGCTTCTGGCTCTGGTTGGGGCGCTTGCTTGGCAAGACTCTGCTGATCCTGCTGGTCATCGCCCTGCTCGGCTGGGCCATCACCACCGCGTGGTTTGCCTGGCAGCATCGCGGGCCGGTGTCGGCGCAGGAACAGATTCCAGCAGGCGAAGCGGCGATGACCCAAGACGTCATCCAAACCGCAGTGCGCATCGTCGACCAGCACCGTGAACCCACGCGTTATCTGCGAGATGCCCACGCCAAGGCGCATGGCTGCGTGAAGGCGCAAGTGCAGGTGTTACCGGAACTGGCGCAGTCGCTGCGACAAGGTGTGTTCAGCGAGCCGGGCAAGACCTGGCAAGCGCTGATCCGGTTGTCCAACGGCAATGCTTATCCACAATTCGACAGCATTCGCGACGCGCGCGGGATGGCAATCAAGCTTCTTGACGTGCCGGGAACGCAATTGCTCCGTGACAGCGGTGACCGGCGTGAACAGGACTTCGTGATGTTCAGTCATCCGAACTTCTTTGTAGGTGATGTCGCCGAGTACCGTCAGAATGTGGCGGCGCAGGCTGACGGCAAGAAGGTCATGGCGTTTTTTCCCACCTGGGATCCGCGCACCTGGCAGGTACGCCATCTGTTTATCGCCTTGGCCACCTTGTCACCACCGCCGGACAGCCCGACCGAGACCACGTACTTTTCCGTATCGCCTTACAAATTCGGTGAGGCCAATGCGAAATTCCGCGTTGTGCCGGATACGGGTCGTTGCCCGGCTTACACCTTGCCAAAACAGAATCACGACCTGCCGAATTTCCTGCGTGGTGCACTGAATCAGCAGTTATCGACGGATCGGATGCCAGCATGTTTGGTCTTGCAGATCCAGCGCCAGGATGCGAACAAGTACATGCCGATCGAAGACACCAGCATTGAGTGGAGCGAGCAGGATGCGCCGTTTTTAACCGTGGCGCGGATCACTTTGCCGGCTCAGGACTTCGACACGCCAGCGCTGAATCTGCAATGCGACAACCTGTCGTTCAATCCGTGGTTCGGCATCGAGGCGCATCGGCCAATTGGCGGGATCAATCGCTTGCGCAAAGCGGTGTACGAGGCGGTGAGCGATTATCGGCATGCCCGTAATGCGGCGCAGTAGCGCGGCGATTTTATAAATCGCAGACAGCAAAAAGCCCGCACAAGGCGGGCTTTGCGTGGTGTCTGGTGTTCAGTTCCAGATACCGAATATGGCGCAGCGGACGGGACTCGAACCCGCGACCCCCGGCGTGACAGGCCGGTATTCTAACCGACTGAACTACCGCTGCGCGAAACGCTTGAAACGAATGGTGGGTGATGACGGGATCGAACCGCCGACATTCTGCTTGTAAGGCAGACGCTCTCCCAGCTGAGCTAATCACCCTTCGCTTCGTTACGGGACGCATTATGCCACAAGTTTTCATAAGATGTTGATTTAATTGAATATTTTTCAAAAAAATCTGAAACCGATGAAACCATTACGTCCCGCGGGTACAACTTTGAGGCAGAAAAAAACCCGCTTCAGCGGGTTTTTCCGTGGCGACCTGGCGTTCAGTGGTCCAGGTTACCGAATATGGCGCAGCGGACGGGACTCGAACCCGCGACCCCCGGCGTGACAGGCCGGTATTCTAACCGACTGAACTACCGCTGCGCTAAACACTTGAAACGAATGGTGGGTGATGACGGGATCGAACCGCCGACATTCTGCTTGTAAGGCAGACGCTCTCCCAGCTGAGCTAATCACCCTTCGCTTCGGTGTGGCGCGCATTCTACGGAGCACCCCAACCTCTGGCAAGCACTTTTTTAAATAATTTTCCGAGGCCTTCCAAAGGCTTAGAGAAGGGTTGGCCTATGCCCCGGCGAAGACAATAATGCCCCCCTTTGTATATAGGAGTGACTCACCCCATGTGGTTCAAGAACCTGCTGATCTATCGCCTGACCCAAGACCTGCCTGTCGATGCCGAGGCGCTGGAGACTGCACTGGCCACCAAACTGGCGCGTCCATGTGCAAGCCAGGAGTTGACCACTTACGGTTTCGTCGCACCCTTCGGTAAGGGCGAAGATGCGCCGCTTGTACACGTCAGTGGCGATTTCCTGCTGATCTCTGCGCGCAAAGAAGAACGCATTCTGCCTGGCAGCGTCGTGCGTGACGCGGTCAAGGAAAAGGTCGAAGAGATCGAAGCCGAGCAGATGCGCAAGGTCTATAAGAAGGAACGCGATCAGATCAAGGATGAAATCATCCAGGCCTTCCTGCCGCGCGCGTTCATTCGTCGCTCGTCGACCTTTGCTGCCATCGCGCCGAAACAGGGCCTGATCCTGGTCAACTCGGCCAGCCCGAAGCGCGCCGAGGACTTGCTGTCGACCCTGCGCGAAGTGATCGGCACCCTGCCCGTGCGTCCATTGACTGTGAAAATGGCACCGACCGCCGTGATGACCGAGTGGGTCACCACGCAGAAAGCCGCCGACGATTTCTATGTACTGGACGAGTGCGAACTGCGCGACACCCACGAAGACGGCGGCATCGTCCGTTGCAAGCGTCAGGACCTGACCAGTGAGGAAATCCAGCTGCATCTGAGCACCGGCAAAGTCGTCACGCAGTTGTCGCTGGCCTGGCAGGACAAGTTGTCGTTCATGCTCGACGACAAGATGACCGTCAAGCGCCTGAAGTTCGAGGATCTGCTGCAAGATCAGGCCGAACAGGACGGTGGCGATGAAGCGTTGGGTCAGCTGGATGCCAGTTTCACCCTGATGATGCTGACCTTCGGCGACTTCCTGCCGGCACTGGTGGAAGCGCTGGGTGGGGAAGAGATGCCGCAGGGGATCTGATCCGTTTTCGTGTGAAAGCTTAAAAGATCGCAGCCTTCGGCAGCTCCTGCATGAGACGAGTTCTCCTGTAGGCGCTGCCGAAGGCTGCGATCTTTTTGTTGGCGACGTATGCTTAGCTTCCTAACGCTTTCACATAACAAGGATCAAGCCATGCGCGCACTGGCTGCACTCAGCCGCTTTGTCGGCAATACCTTCGCTTACTGGGTTCTGATATTTGCCGTCGTGGCTTTCCTGCAACCGGCATGGTTCGTCGGCCTGAAAAGCGCGATCGTGCCGCTGCTGGGCCTGGTGATGTTCGGCATGGGGCTTACCCTCAAGCTCGACGACTTCGCTGCCGTCGCTCGCCATCCCTGGCGAGTGGCGCTGGGGGTGGTTGCGCATTTCGTGATCATGCCCGGTGTGGCGTGGTTGCTCTGCCAGGTATTCCATCTGCCGCCGGAGATCGCCGTCGGCGTGATTCTGGTCGGCTGTTGCCCAAGTGGCACTTCATCGAACGTAATGACCTGGTTGGCGCGCGGTGATCTGGCGCTTTCCGTGGCGATTGCCGCAGTTACTACCCTCCTCGCTCCGCTGCTGACCCCGGCGCTCATCTGGCTGCTGGCCTCGGCGTGGTTGCCGGTATCGTTCTTGGAGCTGTTCTGGTCGATCCTGCAGGTGGTATTGCTGCCGATCGTTCTGGGCGTGGTCGCGCAGCGCCTGCTCGGCGACAAGGTGCGGCATGCGGTAGATGTATTGCCGTTGGTGTCAGTGGTCAGCATCGTGATCATCGTCACCGCCGTCGTGGCCGCGAGTCAGGCGAAAATCGCCGAGTCCGGCCTGCTGATCATGGCCGTGGTCATGCTGCACAACAGCTTCGGCTATCTGCTTGGCTACTTTACCGGGCGCCTGTTCGGCCTGCCGCTGGCTCAGCGCAAGTCGCTGGCACTGGAAGTCGGCATGCAGAATTCGGGACTGGGCGCCGCACTCGCCAGTGCACATTTCTCGCCGCTGGCGGCGGTGCCGAGCGCACTGTTCAGCGTCTGGCACAACATTTCCGGGGCGCTGCTGTCGACGTACTTCCGCCGCATGAGCGAAAAGGAAGACCGCGACAACCTCGCGCAACGGGCAGCAGACTGAGCTGGAAACTTGATCCCCGGGTTAATGCTCGTCAGTATATTGCGCAACGCGGGGACGACCCTGCGGCTCGATCGAGTCATTAATCTGGGGACGACCCCGTCAATCGATGGAGGTTATGCATGTCCTGGATCATTCTGTTTTGCGCCGGCCTGTTCGAAGTCGGCTGGGCCGTCGGCCTGAAATACACAGACGGCTTCACCCGCCCGCTCCCCACCGCCCTGACCGTTGCCGCCATGGCCATCAGCCTGGGTTTGCTGGGCCTGGCGATGAAGGAGTTGCCATTGGGCACGGCGTATGCGATCTGGACCGGTGTCGGTGCGGTCGGAACGGTGATCGCCGGGATCATTCTGTTTGGCGAGTCGATGGCATTGATTCGGCTGGTCAGTGTGGCGTTGATCGTTACCGGGTTGATCGGGCTCAAGGTCAGCGCTTAAGCCACTACCGTCTTCGCGAGCAGGCCCGCTCCCACATTCATCCGCGCTCCGTCACTGGAATACGGTCAACTGTGGGCGCGGGCCTGCTCGCGAAGAGGCCCTTGAAATCGCCGCTTATCTAACGCACCCGCGCAATTCCCCCACCAACCCCTGCAACTTCGCCGGCTCCGTCCCTTCGGTCACAGCCGGCCCGGCCACCAGCGTTACCCGCGACCACAAGCGGTGGAACAAGCCCTTGTTCGGATCGCGACTGAAGAAACTCCCCCACAGCCCCTGCAACGCCAGCGGAATCACCGGCACCGGCGTCTCCTCCAGAATCCGTGTCACGCCGCCGCGAAACTCATTGATCTCGCCATCGGCGGTCAATTTGCCTTCCGGGAAGATGCACACCAATTCGCCGTCCTTCAGATATTGGGCAATGCGCGTGAAGGCTTTTTCGTAGATCTGGATATCTTCCTGGCGTCCGGCGATAGGAATCGCGCCGGCCGTGCGGAAGATAAAGTTCAGCACCGGCAGGTTGTAGATCTTGTAGTACATGACAAAGCGAATCGGCCTACGCACCGCGCCGCCGATCAGCAAGGCATCAACGAACGACACGTGGTTGCAAACCAGCAGCGCAGCGCCCTCTTCCGGAATTGCTTCGAGGTTGCGATGCTCGACGCGGTACATGGAATGGCTGAGCAGCCAGATCATGAAGCGCATGCTGAATTCCGGAACGATTTTGAAGATGTAGGCATTGACGCCAATGTTCAGCAGCGAAACCACCAGGAATAATTGCGGGATCGACAGTTTGGCGACGCTCAACAAAACGATCGAAACGATCGCCGACACCACCATAAACAGCGCGTTGAGTATGTTATTGGCGGCAATCACCCGCGCCCGTTCGTTTTCAGCCGTGCGCGACTGGATCAGCGCGTACAGCGGCACAATATAAAAGCCGCCGAAAATGCCCAGGCCAAGAATGTCGATCAATACCGCCCAGGTGTGAACGAAGCCCAACACGGCGGTCCAGCTATGGCCGGTGACGCTGTCCGGGATCCCCCCGGAATGCCACCACAGCAACAGGCCAAACACGGTCAGGCCGAACGAGCCGAACGGCACCAGACCGATCTCGACTTTGCGCCCCGAGAGCTTCTCGCAGAGCATCGAACCCAAGGCGATGCCTACCGAGAACACCGTCAGAATCAGCGTGACCACGGTTTCGTCGCCGTGCATCCATTCCTTGGCGTAAGCCGGAATCTGCGTCAGATAAATCGCCCCGACGAACCAGAACCATGAGTTGCCGACAATCGAGCGCGACACCGCAGGCGTCTGGCCCAGACCGAGTTTCAGCGTCGCCCACGATTGGCTGAATATATTCCAGTTCAGGCGCATTTGCGGCGACGAGGCCGCCGCGCGCGGAATGCTGCGGCTGGCCAGATAACCCAGCACGGCAATACCGACAATTGCTGCGGAGACTACCGGCGCGTAGTGCTCGGACGACATCATGACCCCGGCGCCGATGGTCCCGGCGAGAATCGCCAGAAACGTGCCCATTTCCACCAGTCCGTTACCGCCGACCAGTTCGTCATCGCGCAAAGCCTGCGGCAGGATTGAGTACTTCACCGGACCGAACAGCGCCGAATGGGTGCCCATGGCGAACAGCGCCACCAGCATCAGCGACAAATGATCGAAGAGAAATCCAACGGCTCCTACGGCCATGATGGCAATTTCTGCGAGTTTGATCAGACGGATCAGCGCGTCCTTGGCGAATTTTTCCCCGAACTGCCCGGCCAGCGCCGAGAACAGAAAGAACGGCAGGATAAACAGCAATGCGCAGAGGTTGACCCAGATCGAACGGTCGCCTTCGATGGTCAGCCGATAGAGAATCGCGAGGATCAACGACTGCTTGAACACGTTGTCATTAAACGCGCCGAGCGACTGGGTAATAAAGAAGGGCAAAAAGCGCCGGGTGCGCAACAGGTTGAACTGTGAGGGGTGACTCATCTTCCGTGTTTCCTGATGTTGAGTAGTGAGGCCTGGGGTGCTTGTTATTGGAGTTGCGCACCACGATCCAGGCCACACCTTACCTAAACTTTGCGGTTTATTTCTTCAAACCTGCGATACACGGCGAGACAAACAGCTCGCCCCGCCACGCACCTTGCACGGTGCGCTTGCCGACGATCATCCACATCGCCGCCAACAGAAACACCAGCGCCGTACCGAATACACTGAAAAACGTCAGGTTGAGAATGCTCGCCAGTTTCAACGTCGCCAGCGAATACACGCCCAGCGGAAAGGTGAAGCCCCACCAGCCGAGGTTGAACGGAATGCCGTCACGCAGATAACGCAGGGTGATCAGCAGCGCCATCAACATCCACCACAAACCAAAACCCCACAGCGTAATCCCTGCCACCAGTCCCAGACCCGATGCGATTTCGCCGACGCCGGGCAGGCCATTCGCGGCAAAAATCGCTGGTGCCTCACCGCCCAAAAGCAACATGCCCAACGCGCCGGTGCCGATCGGACCCAGCGCCAGCCAGCTCGACGCCGCCATGTTTTCGTGGGGCAGCTTGTGCAACGCCATGCGCAACAACAGGATGGTCAGAATGCTGAACGCTACCGGCAGGGAAAAGGCCCAGAGCACGTAGCTGGTGGTCAGCACGATGAGTTGCGCATGGGCGTCATTCAGGTGAGGGGCGAGCAAACCGCCGCTGGCCGCTGCCACTTCCGCCGCGACTACCGGCAGCAACCAGACTGCGGTCATCTGATCGATGCTGTGTTCCTGGCGGGTAAACATCATGTACGGAATCAGCACGCCACAGGCCAGCGACATCGCCACATCGATCCACCACAACACTTCTACGAGCTCAATGACACCGTCGCCCCAGCGCGGCAGCCCAAACAGCAGAAAGCCGTTGATGATCGTCGCCAGGCCCATGGGAATGGTGCCAAAGAACATCGACACGGTGGAATGGCCGAAAATCCGCCGCGCCTCATCGAAAAACATGATCCAGCGCGCGGCGTAGGCAGCCGTAAACAGCGTGAACAAAAGAATGTTGAACAGCCACAGCCCTTCGGCCACGGCGTGGAGTCCGGGAATGGCCAGCGGCAATTGCGCCAGCGCCAATGCCAGCACACCGGTGCCCATGGTTGCGGCAAACCAGTTCGGCGTGAACTGACGAATCACTTCACGCGGATGCTGAAGATGGCTGAAAGGTTTGTAGCCGGGGGTAACGCTATTGGGGCAGATCATCATAAACTCCTGTCCTCTGGAGAGGTTGAGTCCATGGTAGATCCGAATCGAATATCGATATAACGGGTAATATCTCTAACTGTTATCTGTTTTGTAGATAAGCACCTACACGCTGCCGACCGACTCGATCACTAAAATCCGCGCGACGCCTTGTGGATGGGCGACATGCTCGGTGCCGACCGACGCGTAAAAAATGTCCCCGACGTTCAGCAGCGCTTGTTTCACCTCGCCCTCCTCACGGAAATGCATCTGCACTTGGCCATCGAGCACCACGAACACTTCCTCGCCGTCGTTGACGTGCCAATTGTACGGTTGATCCGTCCAGTGCAAGCGCGTGGTGATGCCGTTCATGTTGGCAATGTTTAGTGCCCCCCAGGCACGCTCGGCGGTGAACGATCTGCTGCGGATAATCTTCATGAGTCGATCCGTGAAAGAAGTCGGCCAAGGCTAACCGAAACAGCGGCGTTTAAGGAGCGCGACACACGTTACACACCTGTGGACGCAGACTGAGCAGCAGCGCGGCCACGGCCAGCACGATCAGCACGGCCCCGTAACCGTCGGTGGTCGCCAGCAACCCGAAGCTGCGCGCAATGTGTCCGGCAAGCAACGCCGGCAGACAGAACGCCAGATAACTGAGCACGTAATAAGCCGACATCAACCCGGCCCGTTCATGCGGCAAAGCCAATGGCACCAGGCTGCGTACCGCACCGAGGAAGCCCGAACCGAAGCCACAACCGGCGATCAGCGTGCCGAAGAAAAACAGCGACAGACTGGCGCCATGCACGCCGAGCAGAATCAGAATCAGCCCGACCGGCAGCAAACCTGCACCCAAGCGCAACGCCTGATTGGCCGGACGCTTGCGCATCGTGAAGATCATCAGCGCCCCGGTCACGGTCAGCGTCGCGACGGTCGCGCCACCGATCAGATTGGATGTCGAGCCAGTGGCCGTGCGGACCAACGAAGGCGCCAGCGAGGCGTAAAAACCACCGAGCGCCCAGGTTGCAGTGTTCAATGGCAACACCCGCCACAAGGTTGAGCGCGCTTGCACTGGCACACATCAACATCAAAATATCGCAGCGTGCCGCAGCTCCTACACGATTGCGCCCGGGCAGTGTCAACGCACAAACGCAACGATCCATGCCTGCGACACCCCGCCACGCCACGACCTTGGTCGACACTGACTAACCGCCTCTCGCATGCGAGACTGTCCGCCCGGGCAGGAGTGCCCGGCGTCTTTTGTCGGGAGTGCTGCATGTCGTTGTCCACCGGGCTGATCGCCGTCGTTGCCCTGGCCTACATGGCCATCATGTTCGCTATCGCCTTCTACGGCGACCGTCGCAGCACACCATTGCCGCCGCGCGTGCGTGCCTGGGTATACAGCCTGTCGCTGGCCGTTTACTGCACCAGTTGGACATTCTTCGGCGCGGTCGGTCAGGCGGCGGAACAACTGTGGTCATTCCTGCCGATCTACCTCGGGCCGATCCTGCTGCTGGTCGGCGCGCCGTGGGTCCTGCAGAAAATGGTGATGATCAGCAAACAGGAGAACATCACCTCCATCGCCGACTTCATCGCCGCGCGCTACGGCAAATCGCAATCGCTGGCGGTGGTCGTGGCGCTGATCTGCCTGGTTGGCGTGTTGCCTTATATTGCCTTGCAGCTCAAAGGCATCGTCCTCGGCGTGAACCTGTTGATCGGCGCCGGCGCCGATGCCATGGGCACTCGCGCTCAGGACACCGCGCTGATCGTGTCGCTGGTGCTGGCGTTGTTCACCATCGTTTTCGGCACGCGCAACCTCGACGCCACCGAACACCACCGAGGCATGGTGCTGGCGATCGCTTTCGAATCGCTGGTCAAGCTGTTCGCCTTTCTCGCCGTCGGCGCCTTCGTCACGTACGGCCTGTATGACGGTTTCGACGACCTGTTCAATCAGGCGATGCTCGCCCCGCGCCTTGAAGCCTATTGGAAAGAAACCATCAACTGGCCGTCGATGGTGGTGCAGACCGGCGTGGCGATGATGGCGATCATCTGCCTGCCTCGGCAATTTCACGTCACCGTGGTGGAGAACATTGATCCGCAGGATCTGCGCTTGGCGAAATGGGTGTTCCCGGCCTACCTGGCTCTGGCCGCACTGTTTGTCGTCCCGATCGCTCTCGCCGGTCAGATGATGCTGCCCAGCCACGTGCTACCCGACTCGTTCGTGATCAGCCTGCCGCTGGCCCAGGCCCATCCGGCGCTGGCGATGCTGGCGTTTATCGGTGGCGCATCGGCAGCGACCGGCATGGTGATTGTCGCCAGCGTTGCGCTGTCGACCATGGTTTCCAACGACATGCTGTTGCCGTGGCTGCTGCGTCGTAATAACGCCGAGCGCCCGTTCGAAGTGTTCCGCCAGTGGATGCTCTCGGTGCGCCGGGTGAGCATCGTGGTGATCCTGCTGCTGGCCTACGTCAGTTATCGCTTGCTTGGCTCGACCGCGAGCCTGGCGACCATTGGCCAGATTGCCTTCGCGGCGGTGACGCAACTGGCACCGGCGATGCTCGGCGCGTTGTACTGGAAACAGGCAAATCGCCGTGGCGTGTTCGCCGGTCTGGCCACTGGCACTTTCCTCTGGTTCTACACGCTGGTATTGCCGATTGCCGCGCACAGTCTCGGTTGGTCGCTGACGAGTTTCCCGGGGTTGGCGTGGCTGCACAGCAATCCGCTGAACCTGCCGATCACACCGTTGACCCAAGGCGTGGTGTTGTCGCTGGCTGGTAATTTCACGTTATTTGCCTGGGTCTCGGTGCTGTCGCGCACGCGGGTTTCGGAACATTGGCAGGCCGGGCGCTTTATCGGCCAGGAAATCAGCGAGCGTCCTAATGCTCGTTCGATGCTGGCAGTGCAGATCGACGATCTGCTGCAACTGGCGGCACGATTTGTCGGCGAAGAACGTGCGCGGCAAAGCTTCATTCGTTTCGCTTACCGCCAGGGCAAAGGCTTCAACCCCAACCAGAACGCCGACAGCGAATGGATTGCCCACACCGAACGCTTGCTCGCCGGTGTTCTTGGCGCTTCTTCGACGCGCGCCGTAGTAAAGGCCGCCATCGAAGGCCGGGAAATGCAGCTGGAGGACGTAGTCCGAATCGCTGACGAAGCCTCGGAAGTGCTGCAATTCAACCGCGCACTGCTGCAAGGCGCGATCGAAAACATCACGCAAGGCATCAGCGTGGTCGACCAATCGCTGAAACTGGTGGCGTGGAACCGGCGTTATCTGGAGCTGTTCAACTACCCCGACGGCCTGATCAGCGTCGGAAGGCCGATTGCCGACATCATTCGCTACAACGCCGAACGCGGTTTGTGCGGCCCCGGCGAAGCGGAAGTGCACGTTGCCCGGCGTCTGCACTGGATGCGTCAGGGCCGTGCGCACACTTCCGAACGGCTGTTCCCCAATGGTCGAGTGATCGAACTGATCGGCAACCCGATGCCCGGCGGCGGTTTCGTCATGAGTTTCACCGACATTACCGCGTTCCGCGAAGCCGAACAGGCGCTGACCGAGGCCAACGAAGGGCTGGAACAACGGGTCAGCGAGCGCACCCAGGAACTGTCGCAACTCAACGTCGCACTCACCGAAGCCAAGGGCAACGCCGAGGCGGCCAACCAGTCGAAAACCCGCTTCCTCGCCGCCGTCAGCCATGACTTGATGCAGCCGCTGAACGCCGCGCGTCTGTTCTCCGCCGCCCTCTCCCATCAAAACGAAGGCTTGAGCGCAGAGGCGCAGCAGTTGGTGCAACACCTCGACAGCTCACTGCGTTCGGCGGAAGACCTGATCAGCGATCTGCTGGACATCTCGCGCCTGGAAAACGGCAAGATCAACCCTGATCGCAAAGCGTTCGCCGTCAATGAGCTGTTTGACACCCTCGGTGCCGAGTTCAAAGCGCTGGCGCAGGAGCAGAAACTGACGTTCCGCGTGCGGGGTAGCCAATTGCGCATCGACAGCGACATCAAGCTGCTGCGGCGGATTTTGCAGAACTTCCTCACCAACGCGTTCCGCTACGCCAAAGGCCCGGTGCTGCTGGGCGTGCGCCGGCGTGACGACGAATTGTGTCTGGAAGTCTGGGATCGCGGCCCGGGTATTCCGGAAGACAAGCAGCAGGTGATTTTCGAAGAATTCAAACGCCTCGACAGCCACCAGACCCGCGCCGAGAAGGGCCTGGGTCTGGGGCTGGCGATCGCCGACGGCTTGTGCCGCGTGCTCGGACATACCTTGCGCGTTCGCTCATGGCCGGGGCGCGGCAGTGTGTTCAGCGTGACGGTGCCCATTGCCCGTACGCAAACGCCTCCGGCAAGTGCCACCGTGGAACTAAACGGCAAACTGCTCAGCGGCGCGCAGGTGCTGTGCATCGATAACGAAGACAGCATTCTGATCGGCATGAACAGCCTGTTGAGTCGCTGGGGCTGCCAGGTGTGGACGGCGCGCAACCGCGAAGAATGCGCGGCGATACTGGCTGAAGGCGTGCGGCCGCAACTGGCGCTGGTCGACTATCACCTCGACCACGGCGACACTGGCACAGAGCTGATGGCGTGGTTGCGCACGCGGCTGGGCGAACCGGTGCCCGGCGTGGTCATCAGCGCAGATGGGCGCCCGGAGACCGTGGCCCAGGTGCACGCGGCGGGACTGGATTATCTGGCCAAACCGGTGAAGCCGGCGGCGTTGCGGGCACTGTTGAGTCGGTATTTGCCGCTGTAGAGGGTGCTCTTGCAGACGCCTTCGCGAGCAGGCTCGCTCCCACAGAAAAGCAAAAGCAAAAGCAAAAGATCGCAGCCTTCGGCAGCTCCTACACAATGAGCGCAAGCTCGAGTGCTTTTGATCTTGATTCACCGGCGACGTCGGAAGGCTGAGTGGAGGGATTGATCCGGGCGTGGGAGCGCAGCGACCGTCTGGCGCAGCCAGACACAGCGCAAATAGGTGCAGCGAAGCAAACCGTAGCCGCTGCGCCCGGATCAGTCCCGGAGCGAAGGAACCCGAGCCTGCGAGGGCCGAACGTAGGAGCTAGCGTTTTTTGCTTATTTTTTTGGGGCCGGCATTCCGGGCGCTTGTAAAAAAGTAAGTCGCCGTCAGGCGAAACCGCCAGCGGCCACGACCGCAGCAACGGATATGCCCCCAATCAGCCAGAAAAAAACGAGCCTGGGAATTTTACTCAGGCAACTCAACCAACCCATCAACATCCGTCATCGCCCGCTCCAGCAGATCCGCCGGCAAGCTCTTGCTCGCCCGCGCACCGAGCAACTTCAATTGCTCACTACGACTGACCAGATTGCCGCGCCCTTCTGTGAGCTTGTTACGCGCTGAGCTGTAAGCCTTGTCCAGTTGCTGCAGACGATTGCCCACTTCGTCCAGATCCTGAATAAACAACACGAACTTGTCGTACAGCCAGCCCGCGCGCTCGGCGATTTCCCGGGCGTTCTGGCTCTGCCGCTCCTGCTTCCACAGACTGTCGATCACCCGCAGCGTGGCCAGCAACGTGGTCGGGCTGACAATCACGATGTTGCGGTCAAAAGCTTCCTGAAACAGCGACGGTTCAGCCTGTAACGCCGCGGAAAATGCTGCCTCAATCGGTACGAACAGCAAAACGAAATCCAGGCTGTGCAAGCCTTCCAGACGTTTGTAATCCTTACCGGCCAGGCCTTTGACGTGATTGCGCAGCGACAGCACGTGCTGTTTGATTGCGATCTGCCCGAGGGTGTCGTCATCTGCCGCAACATATTGTTGATAAGCGGTGAGGCTGACCTTCGAATCGACCACCACCTGCTTGTCGCCGGGCAGGTAAATGATCACATCGGGCTGGAAGCGCTCGCCGTCCGGGCCTTTGAGATTGACCTGCGTCTGGTACTCGCGACCCTTTTCCAGACCAGCGTGCTCAAGAACGCGCTCGAGGATAAGTTCGCCCCAATTGCCCTGGGTTTTCTGACCCTTGAGCGCGCGGGTCAGATTGGTCGCTTCGTCGCTCAAACGCAGATTCAACGCCTGCAAACGCTCCAGCTCCTTGGCCAGCGAGAAACGCTCGCGGGCTTCAGCCTGATAGCTTTCTTCCACGCGTTTTTCAAAGGACTGGATGCGCTCTTTCAACGGATCGAGCAACTGTCCGAGCCGTTGTTGGCTGGTTTCGGCAAAGCGCTGCTCGCGGTCATCGAAGATCTTGCCGGCCAGTTCGGCGAACTGTGCACGCAACTCATCGCGCGAGCCCTGCAGATCGTTCAGGCGTTGTTGATGGCTTTCCTGTTGCTCACGCAGTTCGGCGCTGAGCGATGCCGCGTGAGCATCAAGACGGCGCAACTCAGCGTCCTTGTTGGCGCGTTCGAGGTTCCACGCGTGGGAAGCATCGCGGGCGTCATCACGCTCGATCTGCAGCAATTCGACTTCGCGCCGCAGGGCGGCAAGGTCTGCCTGCTTGGCAGCGTTGGCCTGGCCGAGGTCGGCAATTTCATCGCGGCTCGCTTCAAGCTGCGCGGTGAGGCCGTCCTGGGCCAGTTGCGCCATGGCCAGGCGCTCTTCGAGCAAGGCCAGATCGGCCTGGCCGCTGCTGGCCCGGCGTTGCAGTTGCCAGGCCAGCGCCAGCAGCGGCAACCCTGCTGCCGCAAGACCAAGCAATGCGCTGGTCAAGTCCATAGCCATAGCGACTCCTGCCAATCGGATAAAGCCTGAAGGTTAACCAAGGTGTCAGGCCTTGGACAGCTCAGTCTTCGATCAGACCGAGTTCCTGCTGCGCGCGTCGGTCACCGGCGCGGGCCGCCTGACGCAACAACTCCTGACCGATACGGCGGTCACGGGCGTTACCGCATTCACGACAAATCAACTGGCCGAGGCGGCTTTGCGCGGCGACAACGCCTTCCCGGGCCGGTTGTTTAAGCAGGCGCCCGGCAAGATGCTTGGCGCTCGGGCTGTCGCTCAGGCGCGGCGCATCGAGCAGCCATTCAGCCACGCGCACGGAAAAACGCTTGGGGGCGGTAACGGAGGACGGGTTGGAGGTGACAGAGTCTGATACTGAGCGAAACTTCATAAAGCACTGCGGGACAGATCGGAAGGCGCGCCACTTTACTCTCTTTTTCTTACAGGTAAAGTCGAAAAAAACCCGGCACGCCCGTCCTAGAGCAAGCGCTAGGGACAATCCACAGAAGCTGTGGATAAGTCAGTGGACAACCGCCTTCCAATCCTCGCAAAGCCTTATGGAATGGGGCTCGCAGTCAAACTGACGATTTTTTCACCAACAAAAAAAGGCGATATTTTTCATTGACTTAAACTTTTCATACAGGCAGCGGCTGGAGTCAGGATTGATGTGACAGTTGCGTTACGCTCTGCGCAACCAATGTGCACAAGTACCTGTGAGCCGGTTATATGCACGCGCTTTTTCGAGTCGCTTTGCTCGGTTATCAAAGGTCAAGAGCGCTTATGAAAACGTGGGCGCCGACGGATGGTCAAACCCGAACACGGCCATTCGTCCTTTTTTTGAGCTGGAGTTTGCTTCGCCAGAAAGGATCCGTTACTATCCGCGGCGTTAGTACCAAGCTGAAAGTCAATTCCGGTCGAACATCTCCCACGGTCAACTTCCAACAGGAAGCCAGTGCCGAAAAAAGCGAGAACGACCCCTCGATGGTTTCCAGGTAAATCTTGCGACAACGCCGCCTTTGAATGAAAGCAAAGGGCGTTGCGAAGACCACTTACTCTGACCGAACCAACCTGCAAATTGATCAGGATCTTCACCCCGGGCCCAGAACCTTTGCCCTCGCTGTGATGCCTGTCCTCCTAAGTACCTACCTGCCAGCCCAAGCGCGCTCATTTATCAGCGCTTCAAACTGGCTGCTTTGTTCCAGTCGGGTTCTTCGTTTGATCAATGGTGATCAACGTTACTGGAACGTTTTAACGTTGCACGGTCTTATCCGTGTCATTTGTAGGAACACCTAATAACTATGTCTACTCAAATCCAGACTCAGGATGCCATTCGCACCCTAACCAACGCTTTTGCTCCAATGAACTGCCTGATCATGGCCGCTCGCAAAGGCTGCTTCAGCTTCACCGTGGTCAATGAACACGGCATTGCTCGTCACAGCGAGCGTTTGTACCCCGATCAATACTCCAGCGCCGAACCGCTGCAGGCGGTGATCGAGCGTACACGTCAGGCACTGGTTGCCTGAAAGCCGGACAGGCTGCAAAAGCAAAGCCCTGCTGCAAAGCGGGGCTTTTTATTGCCTAATATTTCACTGTTAGCGCTGCGCTTCTAAGCATGTTCCGATCTAACGCCAGGAAAGCCATGGCACAAATATTTTAAAAACAAACCTTTACACGCTGAATATGACACTACACTTCAACTCAAGCGGCGTGACCCGCTTGCGGCGAGCCTGAGTCGATCCACTGCTGCCAAAGCCCCCTTCAGGACTCGCCCCCAACAACAAGAACCGAGGGTGTTATGGGTATCGCTGCCAGCGAACTGTGCCGCTATGTGATCCGTCCCACATTGATCTATCTGGGACGCCACTGCGCAACCGCCGAATCCCTGCTGCTGGGTATCGCTGCCAGCCAATCCGCCCTAGGCTCTGCCCTGCATGACCGCCGTGGCCACGGCCTCTACCGAATCGCCGAGCATCGCCACCAGGCGCTTTGGGATGATTACCTGGCGCTCGATCCGGAGCGCGCCAGCCTGGTGCGCGGCCTCGCCAGCCAGCATGCGTTTCTCAGCGGCCCGCATCTGGAACTGACCGTCAACCTGCGTTACGCCACTGCCATCGCCTGGCTGCTGGTGGAAGAACAGAACCCCACCCTCCCCGCGCCGACCGACCTGCTCGGCATGGCGCGCATCTGGCGCCAGACCTTCCAGCCGCAAGGCCGTTTGCGCGACTTCACCTATGCCTGGCAAACCTGTGTTTCACCGCTGAATCAGGTCGCTTGCTGACCGGGCGGTTTCAAAAGTTCTCGCATCAGGCCGGCATTTTGGTCGGATTGTCCTACAAAACCGCTCTAACTCAAGGCATTCAGGCTATAGCGCTGGGACGAAAATGTTGGTAATTTTCGCCCCGGTGATCACCAGGAGTTCTAATAATGAAAAAAGTCATGCTCAAAACCACCCTTAGCCTCGCCGTTACCCTTGCCTCCACACACATCTTCGCGGCAGGTTTTGCCCTCAACGAACAAAGCATCAGTGGGATGGGGACTGGTTTTGCCGGGCGATCTTCTTCTGCCGACGACGCAAGCACTGTTTATGGCAACCCGGCCGGCATGGCGCGCATCAAGCGCGAACAGGTCACCGGCGGCGTCGCCCTGGTCGACGCGCATACCGATATCAGCGATACCAGCTCCAGCCCTAATGGCGGCAGCAACAAGGGCGACATGGTGCCCCTCACCGCCGTACCAATGGGCTTTTATGTAAAACCGATCGATGATCACTGGGCATTCGGTCTCGGCGTGTATGTACCGTTTGGCCTGATCACGGATTATGAAAACGGCTTCGCCGGCCGTTACTTCGGCAGCAAATCCGAAGTGCAGGTCATCACCTTCCAGCCGACCGTCAGCTACGCCTTCAACGACAAGGTATCGATCGGTTTCGGCCCCACCATCAACCGCATCGACGGCTCGCTGGAATCCAACCTGTCGATTACCCAGGCACTGCCGGATGGCAAGGTCAAGATCAAGGGTGACGACACCGCGCTGGGCTATAACGTCGGCTTGCTGGTCCAGGCCACCGACACCACGCGTGTGGGCCTGACTTATCACTCAAAAGTCGACTACAAGCTCGAAGGCAACACCAAGGTCAATTACAACGCGCTGGCGCTCGTGGGCGTTGGCGCCAGTCAGAAGTACGACGCTTCGCTGAAGATCACCACGCCGGAATCCGTGGACCTGTCGGTCACTCAGGCGATCAACGATCGCTGGAATGTCTACGCCGGTACCACCTGGACCCGCTGGAGCCAGCTGGACAAGATCACCGTGAAGAACTCCGGTGTGCAGCCTCTGCTTGCCAGTCAGTTCGGTACGATCAATGAAGATCAGAACTGGCATGACTCGTGGGCCTACGCCGTGGGTACCTCGTATCAGCTGAACAAGGAATGGGTACTGCGTACCGGTCTGACCTTCGACCAGTCGCCAACCAATAACGAAGACCGCTCGCCGCGCATCCCGACTGGCGACCGCACCATCTTCAGTATCGGTGCCGGCTGGAGCCCGACCGACGACCTGACCATCGACGTCGCGTACTCGTACCTGAAAGAAGAGTCGGTCAACATTCGCAACGAAAACAACCGTGGCCAGACCTACGATGCCAAGTATGAAAACTCGGCAAACGGCTTCGGTGTCGGCGCGACTTACCGCTTCTGATGCACCTTGGCGAGGTTAACCCCTCGCCTCCAAAAAAGCCCCGCTCTCTTCGCAGAGGCGGGGCTTTTTCATGCCTGAAATCCGTACAACGTGCAGGATCATCACAAGGCGTCAGGGCTTCAGCGGTTTCGACGCGATTGCCTTCTCGATCGCGGCGATAAACTCGGGGTCATCCGGTTTGGTCAAACTGGAAAAATTCGCCACCACCTTGCCCTGCCGGTCGACCACGTACTTGTAGAAATTCCACTTCGGCGCATTGCTTTGCGCGGCCAGCACCTGGAACAGATGGGTGGCGTCGTCGCCGCGAACTTTCTGCGGCTCGGTCATGTTGAAGGTCACGCCGTAGTTGGCGTAGCAGACCTTGGCCGTTTCCACGCTATCCTTGGACTCCTGCTTGAAGTCATTCGACGGCACGCCAAGCATTTCCAGCCCTTGCGCCTTGTAGCGTTTGTTCAGCGCTTCAAGTCCTTCGAACTGCGGGGCGAAACCGCAGAAGCTGGCGGTATTGACTACCACCAGTGGCTTGTCGGCGTACTGCTTGCACAGATCGATGGATTCCCTGGCGCGCAACTTCGGCAGCGAGCCTTGCAGCAGCTCCGGACATTCGCCAGCCTGAGCCAGACCAGTCAACGCCATCAGCAACGCGGGAACAGCACACCAGCGCATCAACATGTCGAAATCCTTAGGCAGTCATCAAGGTTTCGACGTTACTCGCCACGCTGCCATCTAGCAAATGCTCATGCCCAACTGCATCAGCGCCAGACCGCCGCGCTGCCAGCCCCACCACACCAGCGCCAGCAGCGCCGCCGCCAGTGCGGCAATGGCGAACCGCGTGCCGATCCGGCTCATGCTGCGCTCGCCGCAGCTTGCAGCCGCGCCACCGGACGCTCGCGCACCGGCCAGTTCAGCGCTGCCGCCAGCAGGCTCAAGACAACCGCTACTTGCCAGATCAATTCATAACTCCCGGTCCGGTCGTACACAACCCCGCCCAGCCAGCCCCCCAGGAACGAGCCGAGCTGATGGAAAAGAAAGACGATGCCACCGAGCATGGACAAATTGCGCACGCCGAACAAGGTTGCCACCGTACCGTTGGTCAGCGGCACCGTCGAGAGCCACAGGAACCCCATGGCCATGCCGAACAGATACGCCGACGTGGTCGTCACCGGCAACCACAGGAACAGCACGATCACCACTGCGCGCAACAGATACAAGGCAGTCAGCAGGCGCGGTTTGGACATGCGCCCGCCGAGCCAGCCGGCGGTATAAGTACCGAAGATGTTGAACAACCCGATCAACGCCAGCACCGTGGTGCCGACGCTCGCCGGCAGATGCTGATCGACCAGATACGCTGGCAAGTGCACGCCAATGAACACCACCTGAAAACCGCAGACAAAAAAGCCGAACGCCAGCAGCCAGAAACCGGAGTGCGAGCAAGCTTCGCGCAGCGCTTCGGAAAGAGTCTGTTCATGGCCAAGCACCGGCAGCGGCTTGTCCTTGAGCATGCTCACCAGCGGCACGATCATCGCCACCAGCAGGCCCAACACCAACAGCGCCGCCGACCAGCCGAGCCAACCGATCAACCCGAGAGTACCCGGCAGCATGGCGAACTGGCCGAACGAACCGGCGGCACTGGCTATGCCCATGCCCATGCTGCGTTTGTCGGCAGGCACGGCGCGGCCGACCACGCCGAGGATCACCGAGAACGAAGTGCCGGACAAACCGATGCCGATCAACAGGCCGGCGCTCAATGACAGGCTCAGCGGCGAATCGGCCAGCCCCATGCAGACCAGGCCCAGCGCATACAGCACACCGCCAATCAGCACCACTTTCGCCGCACCGAAGCGGTCGGCCAGCGCGCCGGTAAACGGTTGCGCCAGGCCCCAGATCAGGTTTTGCAGGGCGATGGCAAAGGCAAAGACTTCGCGCCCCCAGCCGAATTGCGCGCTCATTGGCGACAGGAACAGACCAAATCCATGGCGCACACCCAATGACAACGCCAGGATCAGCGCACTCCCCAGCAACACCCAACCGCACGTACGCCACATCGTTGTCATTATTGTTCTCCGGTCGCGGGTATATACCCGCTTGGGCTCGAGCAAACTGGCGTCAAGCCAGTTCGTCGAGCAGTTTGAGCAAGGTTTCGCGCTTCTCGACACCGAGACGGTCAATCAGCCGCTGTTGCGCCGCTTCCCACGCTGGCAATGCCGCCGCCAGGCGCTGCACACCGGTTTCGGTGAGACGCACGATGCGGTTGCGCATGTCCTCGCCTTCGGCCAGCGCCACCAGACCTTCGCCCTCGAGCACGCGCAAATTGCGCCCGAGCGTGCTGCGATCCAGGCCCATGGCCTCGGCGAGTTCGGAAATGCTCGGCTGCTCCAGGCGCTGCAGATTGCACAGCAGAGAATACTGGGCAACGTTGATCCCGAAGCCGTCGAGAGCGCCGTCGTAATGCCTGCTGACGCCACGCGCGGCGCGACGCAGATTGGTGCACAAACACTGAGAAGGAAGCATGATGCGTGTATATACCCGCGACTGTGTTAAATCAAGTTACAGATGACCACACCCATAACATTTGTGGTGCCTGCTCGCGAAGAGGCCAGCATCATCAGCGCAAATCTTTCAGACCAAAGCGAGGCCGACCAACACCCCCATCTCCAGCAATTCCAGCAATGCCCCCGCCGTGTCCCCGGTAGCCCCGCCCAACCGCCGCATCATCATCCGCCGCAGCCAGACAAACACACCCAGCGAAATCAGCACCGCGCCGAAGCCGGCGATCAGCGCGCATCCCAAGGCACTCAACCCCAGCATCCACCACCCCGCTTTACGCGGCAGATGATCGGCCAGCGCCTGCCCCAAACCACCCGCACGCACATACGGCGTAGTCAGAAACAACCCCAACAGCCCCGCTCGCCCAAGCACCGGCACGATGATGAGCGCCAAGGTATGCCCTTGTTCGATCAGCGCCAGCAGTGCGGCGAATTTCAACAACAACACCAGCACCAGCGTGACCACCGCAATCGGCCCGCTGCGTGGATCCTTCATGATCGTCAGCGTGCGCTCGCGATCACCGAAGCCGCCGAGCCAGGCATCGGCGCTATCCGCCAGGCCATCGAGATGCAATGCGCCGCTGAGCCATACCCACACAGTCAATAACAGTGCCGCATGCAGCAACAACGGAGCGCCGAATAACAACAGATGCATCGCATAGAGGACCAGCCCGAACAACAACCCCACCAGCGGATAAAACAGCAACGACCGCCCCAGCTGTTGCGGTTCGGGCATGCCCGGCAGGCGAATCGGCAGGCTGCTGAGAAACTGCAAGGCGATCCACAGCGGCAACATGTCAGTAACCTTCCTTGAGCATGCCGTCAGCCGCGACGGTCAGTGCGAACAGTGCGCCGTGGCCGACTTCGACATTGAGCAGCTGCTCGCGCGGCAGCCCTCGCGCCTGCGTGAGCAACAAGCGCATCACGCCGCCGTGGCTGACCAGCAGAATCCGCTCACCGGAGTAGACCGCGTGCAGACGCGACACCGCCGCCAGGACCCGCGTGGAAAACTCGCTGACCGGCTCACCCTGCGGTGGCGTAAATCCATAGGGATCAGCCCAGAACAGCCCCAGCGCTTCGGCATCCGTTTCCATCAACGCCGCCGCGCTCTGCCCTTCCCACGCGCCGAAATGCAGCTCTTGCAGATCTTTGTCCAGATGCACCGACAGGTTCAATCGCTCACCGAGTTCGGCGGCGAAGCGCGCGCAACGCTGCAATGGCGAGCTGACAATGCGATCCCACGGCCCGCCTTCAACCACCGCTGCACGCATCTGCGCCCAGCCGTTTTCGGTCAGCGCGTCGTCGAGGCTGCCGCGCAGGCCGCCGCCCAGTTCCGTTTCACCGTGGCGCAGCAGATCCAGGCGCAGGCTCATGCCGGGCGATCCGCTACGGCCGCTTCAGCGAACGTCGCCATCTGCCCGTGCAGGTCACAAGCCAGGCGCAACAACGGCACTGCCAACGCCGCGCCACTGCCCTCGCCCAAGCGCAGGCCGAGGTCCAGCAACGGTTCAGCGCTGAGCGTTTCCAGCACATGGCGATGGCCCGGCTCGGCGCCGCGATGGCCGAACAACAGCCACTGGCTACAGGCCGGATTCAGGCGCACCGCGACCAGCGCCGCGACCGTGCAGATGAAACCGTCGACCAGTACCGCAATGCCTTCCTGCGCGCAGGCCAGATAAGCGCCGACCAACGCGGCAATCTCGAAACCGCCGAGGTTGAACAGCGTCTGCAAGGCATCGCCACGCTGCGCACCATGCAACGCCAGCGCGCGTTCGATCACTTGCGCCTTGCGACTGACGCCAGCGGCATTCAGCCCAGTGCCCGGGCCGGTGAGGTGCGCCACCGGGCAATCGAGCAACGCGCAGGCCAGCGCACTGGCGGCGGTAGTGTTGCCGATGCCCATTTCGCCGCCGATGAACAACTGCGCACCGGCAGCCTTGGCGCGTAACACGCTGTCGCGGCCCGCCTGCAAGGCCAATTCGCCCTGGGCCGGATTCATCGCTGAGCCCTGAACGAAATTCGCCGTTCCCGGGCCAATGTTCATGTGCCGCACGCCGGGCAGATTCAGCGCTGGATTCACTGTGCCCAGATCGACCACTTCCAGTTGCGCGCCGAGTTGACGCGCCAGCACGCTGATCGCCGCGCCGCCGCTGACGAAATTGAGCAGCATCTGTCCGGTGACTTCCTGCGGATAAGCCGAAACCCCCTCCGACACCACGCCGTGATCGCCAGCGAAAATCGCGATCCAGATGTGCTCCAGCGTTGGCTTGGGCTGACCTTGCAAGCCGGCCAGTTGCACGGCCACCGATTCAAGGCGTCCCAGCGAACCGGCCGGTTTGGTCAATTGCTGCTGGCGCTCGGTCGCTTGCGCAACGATCTCGGCATTCACGGATTTGCATGGGTTCAGCCACCAGGTCGGGCTCATAACGCAGGTCCTTTCAAAGTCAGGGGCAGGCCGGCGACGGTCAGCACAACTCGCTGACAGCGCTCGGCCAGAGCTTGGTGCAGCCAACCGGCTTCATCGACATAACGACGAGTCAGTTCGCCCAGCGGCACGACCCCCATTCCGGTCTCGTTGCTGACGAAAATGATCTCGCCTGGCAGCGCGGCCAGGCAGTCAATCAAGGCTTCACGCTCGGCGGCGAGACGTTCGGCGTCGTCGAGCATCAGCAGATTGGTCAGCCACAGCGTCAGGCAATCGACCAGCACGCAGCACTCGGCGCCAGCGGATTCGCGCAGCACGCGGGCCAGTTCCAGTGGCTCTTCAATCAATGCCCAGTCGGCCGGGCGGCGTGCGCGGTGATGGGCGACGCGTTGGTTCATTTCGCCGTCGAGCGGTTGGCTGGTGGCGATGTAGGTGACCGCCAGATGGCTGTCACTGGCGAGTTTTTCCGCCAGACGACTCTTGCCGGAGCGGGCGCCGCCGAGGATCAGTTGGAGCATGGGTTCATCCAAAAATGTGTGGTGAGGCAACCGGCCCCTTCGCGGGCAAGCCCGCTCCCACAGTTGATCGCATTTTCCTGTGGGAGCGAGCCTGCTCGCGAAAGGGCCAGCCCAGACAACTCAAATCCCGCAGAGCTGACGCAACAGCCCGGTATCCAGATGCTTCTCCACCAGATCCGCCAGCCGCTCGATATCGCGCTCGCGCAAGCCGTGGTAATCGACCTCCTGCACGTCGCTCAACCCGGCCCAGCGCAACAACGCCGCACTCGCCTCGGGGGATTCGAACAAACCATGCAGATAGGTACCGAACACCTGGCCATCAGCACTCTGCGCGCCATCGCAACGTCCGTCGTCCAGTTGCACGGCCGCGTTTTCCAGCGCCGGTCCGGTGGTCACCCCGGCATGAATTTCATAACCGCTGACTGCGGCGTTTTCCAACGCCAGCCGCCCGTGCACGTTGCGCAGTTGCTTCTCGGCTTCGAGTTGCGTTTCGAACGCCAGCAGACCCAGACCGGCGCTGGAGCCTGCAGCGCCTTCGAGGCCGAGCGGATCATGCACGTGCTCACCAAGCATCTGCAGACCGCCGCAAATCCCCAGCACCTTGCCGCCGTAACGCAGATGCCGATTGATTGCCGCGTCCCAGCCATTGGTGCGCAGATAAGCCAGATCACTGCGCACGCTTTTCGAGCCCGGCAGGATGATCAGATCGGCGGCAGGAATCGCCTGCCCCGGGCCGACGAATTGCAGATCGACCTGCGGATGCAGACGCAGCGGGTCGAAGTCGGTGTGATTGCTGATGCGCGGCAGCACCGGCACCACCACTTTCAACACTCGCTCGGCCTTGTCGGTCTGGCGTTGGTCGATGCCGTCCTCGGCCTCAAGGTGCAGATCCATCACGTAGGGCAACACGCCCACCACCGGTTTGCCGGTGCGCTGTTCCAGCCAGTCGAGGCCCGGTTGCAGCAAAGCGATATCGCCGCGAAAACGGTTGATGATGAAGCCTTTGACCCGCGCCTGTTCGCTCGGTGAAAGCAGTTCCAGCGTGCCGACCAAATGGGCAAACACCCCACCGCGATTGATGTCAGCGATCAGTAGCACCGGGCAATCGACCGCCTCGGCAAAGCCCATGTTGGCAATGTCGCCGGCGCGCAGATTGATCTCCGCCGGCGAACCGGCGCCTTCGACTATCACCAGCGGATACGCCGCGCTGAGCCGCGCATGGGAAGCGAGCACCGCTTGCATCGCGATGGCCTTGTAATCGTGATAAGCGACGGCATTCATCGTCGTCACCGCGCGGCCATGAATGATCACTTGCGCGCCGGTGTCACTGTTGGGCTTTAGCAGCACCGGGTTCATGTCAGTGTGCGGTTCAAGGCCGGCCGCCTGCGCCTGCACCGCTTGAGCGCGACCGATCTCGCCGCCGTCAGCGGTCACTGCGCTGTTGAGCGCCATGTTCTGCGGTTTGAACGGCACCACCGCCACGCCTTGGCGAGTGGCCCAGCGGCACAACGCCGTGACCAGCGTGCTCTTGCCGGCATCGGACGTGGTGCCTTGCACCATCAGAGTGGTCATGAATTGTCCTTGGCGAACGCTTGCAACGCCTGTTCGAGGCGCAGCTCTTGCGTGGCATCGGCAGGCAGGCCGAAACGCACACTGCTGTTGTGAATGAAGAGGCGCAGGAGGATGCCGCGCCGGGCGAGGAACTCGTGCAGCGCTTCGGCGCGCTCGGTGATCAGCCACTGAAACAGCGCGCAGCCACCCTGCGGGGCGAAGCCGCAACGGGTCAGCAGCGCCGCCAGCCGTTCGCTCGCTTCATCGCTGCGAATCCGCTGACGGGTATGACCCTCGGTGTCTTGCAGGCACGCCGTACCGAGCACCCGCGTCGGCCCGCTCACGGCCCACGGCCCGACCTGTTCGGCGAGCAGTTTGAGCAACTTGCGCTCGGCCAGCACAAAGCCGAGGCGCACCCCGGCCAGACCGAAAAACTTGCCGAACGAACGCAACACCACCAACCCGACCTGATGCGCATAGGGCGCCAAACTCAGTTGCGGCGTGTTGTCCATAAACGCTTCGTCGACCACCAGCCAGCCACCGCGTTGCGCCAACCGCGCATGCCAGTCGAGCAGGCGCGCCGGGGTCAGGCTCAGGCCGGTCGGATTGTTCGGGTTGACCACCACCAGCACATCGAGGCTGTCGAGAAAGAACTCGACTTCCTGCTCGAGCACTTCCCGGACGATATAACCGCTGCGCCGCCAGGCTTCGGCGTGCTCGGCATAGCACGGCGACAATACGCCAACCTTGCCGGCCCGGCGCAGGCGCGGCAGCAGCTGGATGGCCATTTGCGAGCCGGCCACCGGCAACACCTGCGCCGCGCCGTAGTAGTCGCAGGCAGCCTGCTCCAGTCCGTCGTCGGTTTCCGGCAGGCGTGCCCAGGCGCGCAGCGGGATCTCGGGGATCGGGAACGGCCACGGCGCGAGGCCGCTGGACAGGTCGAGCCAGTCGGCCTCGACGATCCCGTAATCGAGTGCAGCCTTGCGCAACCGGCCACCGTGCTCAAGCATAAAATTGCGCCCCCAGGCAAAGCATCAGCAGCCACAACCATACGCCGCGCTGGACCAATTGCCAGCCACGGTCGATGGAATCGGCATCGGCCGGCGCACCTTCGCCCAGTTGCGGGCGCTCGTGCAGTTCGCCGTGATAGATCGCCGGGCCGCCCAACTCGACGCCCAGCGCGCCGGCACCCGCCGCCATCACTGGGCCGGCGTTGGGGCTGTCCCATTTTGGCGCCTGGGTACGCCAGCACCTCAGTGCGAGTCGGGTTTTGCCCAGTAGCGCGTAGGTCAACGCCACCAGACGCGCAGGAATGTAATTGAGCAAGTCGTCGATTTTCGCTGCCGCCCAGCCGAAACGTTCGAAGCGTTCGTTGCGATAACCCCACATCGCATCGAGGGTATTGCTCAGTCGATAGAGCACCACGCCCGGTGCTCCGGCGACGACAAACCAGAACAGCGCGGCGAACACCGCATCGCTGCCGTTCTCCAGCACCGACTCCGTGGCGGCGCGGGCAACGGCGTTGCCGTCGAGTTCATCGGTCTGGCGGCTGACCAGGTATCCGACGCGCTTGCGCGCCTCGTCCAGATCATTGGCGCGCAACGCCGCTGCGACCGGCGCGACATGTTCGCCGAGGCTGCGCATGCCGAGGGCGCAGTACAGCGCGAGAATTTCGACAATCCAGCCCACGTAAGGCGCCCAGGAAAATGCCGTGGCGAGCAAGGTCAGGGGGAGCACCGCGAGTACCCACGCCGTCACGCCATGGCTGCGCCAGCCACGACCGCCGGCGTTGAAGCGTTGCTCGATGCGCCCGGCGAAATTGCCGAACGCCACCAGCGGATGCCAGCGTTTCGGTTCACCTAGCAGCGCATCCAGCGCTACCGCGGCGACACTCAGCAACGCCACACTCATTGACTCACTCCCCAATAATTTTCGTACAGCAACTCGTTCAGCGGCCGCGCCTGCGCCCAGCCTTCAAGCACCAGCATCGGCGCCGGATAGAATTCCTTGACCGGGCCCAGACACAACACCGCCAGCGGCTTGGCACCGGCCGGCAGCTTGAGCAAATCCGCCAAGGCTTGCGGTTCGAACAGCGAGACCCAGCCCATGCCCAGGCCTTCGGCACGGGAGGCCAGCCATAGATTCTGGATCGCGCAGGACAACGAGGCCATGTCCATTTCCGGCAACGTGCGCCGGCCGAAGATGTGCTTTTCGCGGTCGTCCATCAGCGCCGCGACCAATACTTCAGCGCAATCGTTGATGCCTTCGACCTTGAGTTGCATGAACTCATCGCTGCGCTCGCCGAGAGCTTCGGCGGTGCGCACGCGTTCTTCCTCGACCAGATCGCGGATCTGCCCGCGCAGGCTGCGGTCGCTGATGCGGATGAAGCGCCAGGGCTGCATCAGACCGACGCTTGGAGCTTGATGAGCGGCTTCCAATAAACGTCGCAGCAGCTGCGGTTCAACGCTGCCACCGGTGAAGTGGCGCATGTCGCGGCGTTCGGCGATGGCCTTGTAGACCGCTGCGCGTTCAGCTTCGGAGAATGTGTTGTCGGTCATGGCCTCTTCGCGAGCAGGCTCGCTCCCACAGGGGATCTCATTTCTTCAGGAAGCTCACCATTCAATGTGGGAGCGAGCTGGCTCGCGAAGACGGCCTCACGGTCGGGCGCAAACAACGCAGCAATCGCGGTCGGATTCGACGGGAAATAAAAGTGCACATAAGAAGCCGTCATCCGCCCCTCACGATAAACCGCCTCAGCGCCACGCCCGCCATTCGGGCTCAAGCCCCGGGCAATCGGCGCCAGCTCAGTGGTGGTCAGCGAATGATGATACGTATGCCCTCGCAAAGAACCTTCCGGCAACTCGACCGCCTGCAACGCCAGCGCCGCAAGACGCTTCTGCATCACCGCATCGCCCTTGAGCAAACCAACCAGTTCAGCACGGGTGCCTTCGACATCAGTCAACGAATCAAGCAGATAAAGCATTCCGCCACATTCGGCGAGCAACGGCTTGCCCGCCGCATGGTGCGCGCGGATCGCTGCAAGCATCGAGGTGTTTTGCGCCAGCGCGACGTGATGCAGCTCCGGATAACCGCCCGGCAAATAGAGGCTGTCTGCGTCGGGCAATTGCGTGTCGCGGATTGGCGAGAAGAAATGCAGCTCGGCGCCCATCGCCCGCAGCAGATCGAGGCTCGCGCCATAGGTAAAGGCAAACGCTTCATCACGAGCCACGGCGATGCGCACACCCCTTAATAGAGGCTCGGCGGCGATGACGTCAGGCGCAGCGAATTCCACGGCCGGTGGCAGCGCGACCTGGCAGCTGCTGGCCAGCGCATCGGCGGCCGCATCGAGGCGTACATCAAGGTCATTCAATTCGCCGGCCTGGACCAGGCCGAGGTGGCGGCTCGGCAACTCGATGCCAGTCTCGCGAGACAGCGCGCCGTACCAGCGCAGTCCTTCGGTGAGGCTGCCTTCGAGCAATTGCGCGTGGCGCAAGGTGCCGACGCGGTTGGCCAGCACGCCAGCGAACGGCAAGTCCGGCTGATACTTCGCCAGGCCCAGCGCCAAGGCGCCGAAGGTCTGCGCCATCGCAGTGCCGTCGATCACCCCGAGCACCGGCACACCGAAATGACGCGCCAGGTCAGCGCTGGACGGCGTGCCGTCGAACAAGCCCATCACGCCCTCGATCAGAATCAGGTCCGCCTCGGCCGCAGCTTCCCACAACAACCGGCGACTTTCCTGCTCGCCGACCATCCACATGTCCAATTGATATACCGGCGCACCGCTGGCGCGCTCGAGGATCATCGGGTCGAGAAAGTCCGGGCCGCATTTGAACACGCGGACCTTGCGTCCCTGGTTGCGATGCAAACGAGCGAGCGCGGCGGTGACGGTGGTCTTGCCCTGACCGGAGGCCGGCGCGGCGATCAGCACCGCCGGGCAGTGACGTGGTTGCTTCAAAGTTCGACGCCTTTCTGCGCTTTGATGCCGGCCTGGAAGGCGTGTTTGAGCATGCCCATCTCGGTGACCGTGTCGCCCATCTCGATCATTTCCGGCTTGGCGCCGCGACCGGTGACGACCACATGCTGCATCGGCGGACGTGCCTGCAGATCACTGAGCACCTGATCCAGATCGAGGTAGCCATGCTTGAGCGCGATGTTCAACTCATCGAGCACCACCAGACCGATCGCCGGGTCGCGCAACAATTCGCGGGAGACTTCCCAAGCCGCGGTCGCAGCGGCGATGTCGCGCTGACGATCCTGGGTTTCCCAGGTGAAGCCTTCGCCCATGACGTGGAAACGCACCTGCTCGGGGAAGCGGCGGAAGAACAATTCTTCGCCGGTGCTGTTGCGGCCCTTGATGAACTGCACCACACCGCATTGCATGCCGTGGCCCATGGCGCGGGCGAGCATGCCGAACGCCGAGCTGCTCTTGCCTTTGCCATTGCCGGTCAGCACCAGTACCAAGCCACATTCGTCGGGCGAATTGGCGATGCGTTCGTCGATCACGGCTTTCTTGCGCTGCATGCGCGCCAGATGGCGTTCGTCGCGCTCGGGGGAATCGTTCATTGGGGAGCTCTCCGTTGAGGCTGGATAACGGCGGGCAGGCACAAGAATAGACGGCAAGAAGCCTGGCATCGCCCACCGTGATGCCGCTGAGATGGATCAGGCCGGTCTCCGGGCTCATGAGCGGCGTTTCGCCGGGCTGCGCGCCTTCCCGCTTCTTTCGAGGCAGTGGCTCAAGGCGCAGTTTTCACTCATTTACCGTTGCGGGGGCAGCGCCGGGATCGTCGTGGCTTCGCTTGAAGACCATCCTCACCGGCTTCCCTGTTTCACTCTGTCGACGCGGGGCCACAGAGCACCTGAAACAAGCGGCGAAGGTTAGAGGGTTGGGGGTGGAGCGTCAATTGAAGAGGCGCTTTGCGAGCGAATAACCGCCGCTGATCAATTGTGCAGCGGCAATCTTGTGCCAGACTGTGACAAATGATATCAAAGAGCCATGCTTTTCTCGAAAAGCCCATCACAATAATAAGGATGACGACGATGCAAGGCATGATCATCAGCAACCCGCGCCTGGAATTTCTGCGCCCGGTGCTGGAACGCTGGTTTGACTGTATCGATCGCTACAACAGCGTGCGCGGCGACAACGACACGCCGTACTGGCACGACGAAAAAGCCAACCTCGGTTTGCTCTCGGCAGCAGCATGGCTGGCCGAAATGGTGACCCTGAGCGACACGGCCACGCGCAAACAGAACGAAGAAGGCGAGCGTAACGCACGCGCTGACCTGCTTATAGCCGGCGCCGAAGATCGCGCGTTCATTCAGGCCACGCAACGCTGGCCACGGGTCAACAACCTCAACCTGACCCAGGCCCTGCTCGACATCACCGTTGATGCCAAGCGCATCAGCTACGCCAGTGATCTCAAGCTCGGCTGCCTGTTCGTTGCCCCGCAAAAAGCCCAGCACAGCGCCAGCCCCGAAGAACTGCAGGACATGGTCGACGACCTGCAAAAAGAGCACACCTGCGCGGTGGCCTGGTATTTCCCCTATGCCTATCGCAAATTGCACAACGACGCAGGCAACTATCACCCCGGCATCGCCGTATTGCTCAAAGAAGCCCGCGGTTGAGCAGTTGAACCATCGGGCCTGCGCCCTCCTCTATGATTAGGAATGCATTCATAGGGAAGATCAGCAATGCGCAAGGCCCAACTCGCTCTTATCATCGCCGTCGCTGGCGGGCTCGCCGCCTGCGGTGAAACCTCCAGCCTGCAAGTCTCCGACGGCACCGGCCCGTCACCGAAGCTGCCCGAACCGAACAAGACGCTGATCCCGACAGTGAACATCGCCCCCGCAGTGGGCTGGTCGGAGGGTGCAAAACCGACTGCTGTGGCCGGCACCCAGGTCGCCGCATTTGCCGAAGGCCTCGATCACCCGCGCTGGCTCTACGTGCTGCCCAACGGCGATGTGCTGGTGGCGGAAACCAACGCGCCGCCCAAGCCCGATGACAGCAAAGGCATTCGCGGCTGGGTGATGAAAAAAGTCATGGGCAAGGCCGGCGCTGGCGTGCCGAGCCCGAACCGCATCACCCTGTTGCGTGATGCCGACCACGATGGCGTCGCAGAAACCCGCACGGTGTTCCTGCAGAATCTCAATTCGCCATTTGGCATGACACTGGTCGGAAACGACTTGTACGTGGCCGACACCGATCGCCTGCTGCGCTTCAACTACGAGCCGGGCGCCACCGAGATCAAGACCCAACCGATCAAAGTCGTCGACCTGCCCGGCGGCACGTTGAATCACCATTGGACCAAGAACGTCATCGCCAGCAAGGACGGCAGCAAGCTCTACGTCACCGTCGGCTCGAACAGTAACGTCGGCGAAAACGGTCTGGATCAGGAAGAAGGCCGCGCAGCGATCTGGGAAGTCGATCGCGCCACCGGCAATCACCGGATCTTCGCCTCAGGCATCCGCAACCCCAACGGCCTCGCCTGGGAGCCGACCAGCGGCGCGCTGTGGACGGCAGTCAACGAGCGTGACGAAATCGGCAGCGACCTGGTGCCGGATTACATCACTTCAGTTAAGGACGGCGGTTTCTATGGCTGGCCGTTCAGCTATTACGGGCAACACGTCGACGTGCGGGTCAAACCGCAAAACCTCGACCTGGTGGCCAAGGCCATCGCTCCAGACTACGCCGTCGGCCCGCACACGGCTTCGCTGGGCCTGACCTTCGCCGAAGGCAACCGCTTGCCGGCGCAATTCAAGGAAGGCGCGTTCATTGGTCAGCACGGCTCCTGGAACCGCAAACCGCACAGTGGCTACAAGGTAATTTTCGTGCCGTTCAGTGGTGGCAAACCGACTGGTCAACCGGTGGATGTGCTGACCGGTTTCCTCGACAAGGACGAGAACGCGCTGGGCCGCCCGGTGGGCGTGGTGATCGATCAGCAAGGTGGCTTGCTGGTGGCAGATGATGTCGGGAACAAAGTGTGGCGAGTGACGGCCAGCAAATAACTCCGACCTTTACCTGATCCAAAAATGTGGGAGCGGGGTTGCTCGCGAAAGCGGCAGATCAGTCAATATTTTATTGAATGACACACTGCATTCGCGAGCAGCCCGCACACTTTGGTTTCTCAGGTTTGATTTACGGGTTATGCGCCAACTGCCCCGGCTGCAACACCCGCTTGGCGCTCAGATACGCCTTCTGCCAGTAAGCCTTCGACAGGCTGTCGAGTTTGACCGTACCGCCCGTTGCCGGTGCATGCACGAAACGCCCCTCACCCACGTAAATCCCTGCATGACTGACTTGCGAGCCGCCGTTTGTGGCGAAGAAGATCAGGTCGCCGGTCTGCAAGCCTTCCTTGCCGACATTCGGCGCCTGCATGACGATCATTTCGCGGGTCGAACGTGGCAGGGAGATCCCTGCCGCATCGCGGTAGACGAAACCGATCAGGCCGCTGCAATCGAAGCCGGAATCCGGCGTATTGCCGCCCCAGCGATACGGCGTACCGACCAGGCCAAGGGCGCGGAACAACACGTCTTCAGCAACAGGGGAAAAATTTTGGGAGGGAGCGAACACGATCGGCGCGCGAACCACGGGGGCTGGCGGCGGCGTGCGACTGGCGCAGGCGCTGAGCAGCGCGGCGCAAAGGATCAAGGTGAGGCGGGCCGACATCGTCATAAGCAGAACATCCTGATCTGGCTGCGGCTTTTTCTGCCGAATGGACAGAAACAAAACCGCCTGCGTCATCACGCAGGCGGTTTGCCATCAATATAGATTCAGGATTCTAGCGGCTACGCGGCAAACTTCAAGTAAGACTTTAACTTCACCTTGTAAAGTTTAGGTCTACTCCGTTGCCGTGCCGTTTTGTCGCCGCGAACGCAGCGACATCGGGATTACTTGCGAGCGGTGACCACGGTCGGCGCCATGGCGAGTGCACGCTTGGCTTCGATGAAGGTCTTGCTCCAGTAACTATCACCCAGGCTGTCGATGCGAACACCGCCGCTGCGACGACTGCTGGAGTGAATGAACTGATTGTCACCCAGATAGATTCCGGCGTGGCTTACACGACCGCGACGACCGTTGGTGGCGAAGAACAGCAGATCGCCCGGCTCAAGGTTACTGCGCGAAACCAACGGCGCATCAACGTTGATCATTTCGCGGGTGGAGCGCGGCAGGTTCATGCCCGCCTCTTCGCGGAAGAGGTAACCGATGAAACCGCTGCAATCGAAACCGGCCTCAGAGGTACCGCCGAAACGGTAACGGGTACCGATCAGGGACATGCCGCGCTCGAGGATGCTGTCAGCCAGGACAGGAAGCTGATAAGGCTTGCTGCCGTTGAACTGGTTGAGTTCTTTTTCGGTATCCAGCTCTTCCTGGTAAATAACGGAAGACTGGGCAGTAGCAGAATTCTTGACCTGTTGCGGCGGCTCTTGAACCGGAGAATGAGCAGCACAACCGAATAACAGGGTAACGAGTGCGAGAGGCACGAGGGGTGCGAAGCGCTTTAGCATGGGCACGACCGTGGCTGGTAGTTGTAAAGAAGCCGAGACTATGCCCGCTATCGAACCCATTTGCAAATTCAATCGAACTTTATGTGACTTCCCGGTTTCGCGTTTACATCTAAGTGCGTCACCCGGACCACACTGCTCAAGTGGATTTTCTGACGCCTGAAAGCTGGCAAAAGCCCACCATTACCAGCCCAGCGTCTCTTTGAGGAAAGGAATGGTCAGCTTGCGTTGCGCCTGCAACGAAGCCTGATCGAGCTGTTCCAGCAAATCGAACAGCGCACTCATGCTGCGCGTACCGCGAGTGAGAATGAAGTGCCCGACCTCATCGGTCAGGTGCAGACCGCGACGCGAGGCGCGCAATTGCAGCGCACGCAATTTATCTTCATCGGAAAGCGGGCGCATCTGGAAGATCAGCGCCAGAGTCAGACGTGATTTCAGGTCAGCCAGTTTCACCGGCAATTCGCGCGGCGAAGTGGAGGCGGCGATCAGCAGGCGCCGACCGCTGTCACGCAGACGATTGAACAGGTGAAACATCGCCTCTTCCCAATCCGCCTTGCCGGCAATCACCTGCAAGTCGTCGAGACAGACCAGTTCGTATTGTTCGAGGTTGTCGAGGATGTCGACGCCGCGGTCCATCAACTCGGCCAGCGGCAAATACACCGCCGGCTCGCCCATCTGCTCGAAGCGCAGGCACGCTGCCTGCAACAGATGCGTGCGCCCGACGCCGTGTTTGCCCCACAGGTAGATCAGGCTTTCTGTCCACCCGGCGTCGGCTTCGCACAGACGCTCGACATAGCCGAGTGCAGCGGCATTGGCGCCTGGGTAGTAGTTGATGAAGGTGGCGTCGTCACGCAGACGCACACCTAGGGGCAGCTGAATCGGTTTCATGCTGACTGAACAGTTCTCAAAGGAACCGTTAGTGGCCTCTGTGTAAAGTTGGCGAAGTTTATACCCGCGAGGCTGAGCGCACAATGCGACAGACTCCAAGCAAAATCAAAGGTTTGCGTTAACGCACTACTTTTGTGACAGTTTCTCTGGCGCCCTCGTTAGCACGATACGGGCCTGCCTGGCCAAGCGCCGGGCCGCCCGCACCATCACAGCTCGGGTTCGTCGACGCCGCTGTAGATCCCGGAATCCTTGTACAGATCATGCACATGGCGCACCAACACCATGATCACCGCCGCCACTGGCAACGCCAGCAGCACGCCGGTAAATCCGAACAGTTCACCGCCAGCCAGAATCGCGAAAATCACCGCCACCGGGTGCAGGCCGATACGGTCCCCAACCAGCAACGGCGTCAGCACCATGCCTTCCAGCGCCTGTCCGACCATGAATACCGCGACAATCCCGACCATCGGATACAGATCGCCACCGAACTGGAACAAGCCGGCGATCAGCGCCGCGCCAATTCCGATGACAAAACCCATGTACGGGACGATGGCCGCGAGACCGGCAATCAGGCCGATCAACAACCCCAGCTCCAGGCCGACGAGCATCAGACCGGCGGCGTAGATGACGCCCAGCGCAACCATCACCAGCAACTGGCCACGGACGAATGCGCCGAGTACTTCGTGGCACTCACCCGCCAGCGACACCACGCGCTCTTCGCGATCGCGCGGCAGCAGGCTGCGGATCTTGCCCATCATCACATCCCAGTCACGCAGCAGATAAAAGCTCACCACCGGAATCAACACCAGGTTCGCCAGCCAGCCGATCAGCGCCAGACTCGATGCCGTTGCCTGGCTCAGCACCACGCCGACGATGTCGGTGGTCTGGCCCATGTGCTCGCTGATCGCAGCCTTGACCTTGTCGAACTTCCAGAAACCGTCCGACAGCCCCAGCTTCGCTTGCGCCCACGGCACTGCGGTGTGCTGCAACCAGTCGAGCATTTGCGGCGCCAGCTCGTACAGGCGCAGCAACTGCTTGGCGAGCATCGGTACCAGCACCAGCATCAGAGCGGTGACGATCAACGTGAACAAGGCAAACACGGCGATCACACCCCAGGTTCGCGACAGACCGAGCCGTTCCAGACGATCGACCAGCGGATCGAACAGATAAGCCAGCAACAACGCGACCAGAAACGGCGTGAGGATCGGGTGCAGCAACCATACAAATGCGCAAAGCAGGACCACCCCACCGAGCCAGAACCAACGCCGCGTATCGGCCATTTACCACTCCTGATGCTTCTATATAAAGAAAGACTTACCAGCGAAACCGCAACGACGGCGCCGCTGCTGCAGGGGTAGGCGCAGCAACCGCCGGCGCACCCTCCACTGTTGGCTGCGCAGGCGCCACTGGAGCCGGCGCTTCGGCCGGCAGTTCCTGCAACTTCGCCAGCGACAATTGCGCACGCAACTGATCGGCACTGCCATTGACCCGATAGACGATGCGATCGCCCTGCACGCTTTGCAGACGCACGCCGAACGGTTCGAGTAACCGCAGCAGCGCCGCGTAATGTTCCAGATTCATGCCCTGCACTTCCAGGGTCTGCTGACCCGACACGCCGGGCTTGGCGACAAATCGCGGCGCCAGACGCTCGGCCACCGCCAGCATCACTGCATCGGCAACGGCGGCCTGATCGGCGCCCTGCACACTGCCGGCCTCTTTCTGATCACCGAGCCACAAGCGCCACTTCGCCTGCCACTGCCCGCCCTCTTCGCGGGCATGCACCGCCAGCAGGGCGTCCGCGTTGTAGCGATCCGAAGCACTGCGCAGGGGCGCGGGGTCAGCGCTCTCCAGCGCCGGCGCGGTGGCCACCAGTTGCTCGCTGAGATCCGCCAGGGGCAAACGCAGCGGCAAACCGCGATGCTGCGCCGCCGTGCGCAATGTTGCGCCTGCGGCCTGGCCGTCGCCGACCAGACTCGCGCCTTCGGTCGAGTCGTTCAGCCACCAGCCGAGGATCGACGGTCGGCTGGCGCCCCACATCGGCAGTCCGGCCCGGCGCAAGGCCTGCTCGGTGGTCGCCGGATCAAAATCGACTTTCAGCACTTCCGGTGGCCCCGCGTCAAAACCGAACTGGCTGATGATCTGCTGCGGATCCTTGCGAATCGGCGCCAGCCCCGGGTTCTGCGCGGCTTTCGGATCGCCGGTCAGGCGCAGCACCAAGGTGTCGAGCGCCGCCTGCGTGGCGCGATCACGCTCTTGCGGCGCCTGGCCGCTGACCGGTTGACGCACCTGATAGAGGCCTTTGAGGTTTTCGGCATGACTCGCCAGGCTGACCAGTGTCAGGCAGCCTACAAATAACAATTTACAAAAACGCATGGAAAATTCCCGTCGACAGGAGCGGCTGGAACACGCCGCGTGAACCGTTTGAGCAAGGCTGTGACCCTCACCTCTGGCAAAACATTCACGCAGTGGCGGTAAGTTTTTGCACAGTCCTAACGATAGACGGTTAATCGCCACACCTTATACAGGCAGTCATACCCTGCGATTGCAAAAAATTTCCATCGATATGGCCCTGCCCGTCGGTGCGAGGATGGCCGCTGCCCCTCAAGCCTGATAAAATCGCGCGCCTTCGCAGACCGGCAACAGCCGGGCCCCTCGAAACTCGCGTGAGGCGATCGCCCATCGAGTTCGACGTTCCCGCTGAACTCGGTCGTTACCCCCTGAATCCCCTCCCCTAAAGGCCTGGATCATGAGCAAGCAACCCTCCCTGAGCTACAAGGACGCCGGTGTAGACATCGACGCCGGTGAAGCATTGGTCGAACGCATCAAGAGCGTCGCCAAGCGCACTGCGCGCCCGGAAGTCATGGGCGGCCTGGGCGGTTTCGGCGCCCTCTGCGAAATCCCGGCCGGCTACAAGCAGCCCGTGCTGGTCTCCGGCACCGACGGCGTCGGCACCAAGCTGCGTCTGGCGCTGAACCTGAACAAGCACGACAGCATCGGCATCGACCTGGTCGCCATGTGCGTCAACGATCTGGTGGTGTGCGGCGCCGAGCCGCTGTTCTTCCTCGACTACTACGCCACCGGCAAACTGAACGTTGACACCGCCGCCCAGGTTGTTACCGGCATCGGCGCTGGCTGCGAACTGTCGGGTTGCTCGCTGGTCGGCGGCGAAACCGCTGAAATGCCAGGCATGTACGAAGGCGAAGACTACGACCTGGCCGGCTTCTGCGTCGGCGTCGTGGAAAAGTCGGAGATCATCGACGGCTCGAAAGTCGCCACCGGCGACGCGCTGATCGCCCTGCCATCGTCGGGCCCGCACTCCAATGGCTACTCGCTGATCCGCAAGATCATCGAAGTCTCCGGTGCCGACATCGAAAACACTCAGCTCGACGGCAAGCCGCTGGCCGACCTGCTGATGGCCCCGACCCGCATCTACGTCAAGCCACTGCTCAAGCTGATCAAGGACACTGGCGCGGTCAAGGCCATGGCGCACATCACCGGTGGCGGCCTGCTCGACAACATCCCGCGCGTACTGCCAAAAGGCGCACAGGCTGTAGTTGACGTGGCCAGCTGGACTCGCCCGGCCGTGTTCGACTGGCTGCAAGAGAAAGGCAACGTTGACGAAACCGAAATGCACCGCGTGCTCAACTGCGGCGTGGGCATGGTCATCTGTGTGGCTCAGGAGCACGTCGAAATCGCCCTGAACACCCTGCGTGACGCTGGCGAGCAGCCTTGGGTCATCGGTCAGATCGCCGTAGCCGCCGAAGGCGCTGCGCAGGTCGAGCTGAAGAACCTCAAGGCCCACTGATGCCAAAGCCCTGTGATGTCGTGGTGCTGTTGTCCGGCACCGGCAGTAACTTGCAGGCTCTGATCGACAGCACGCGGACCGGCGACAGCCCGGTCCGCATCGCTGCGGTGATTTCCAACCGCGCCGACGCCTACGGCCTGCAACGCGCCCGCGATGCGGGCATTGCTACCCGCTCGCTGGATCACCAGGCATTCGAGGGCCGCGAGGCCTTCGATGCCGCGCTGATCGAACTGATCGACCAATTCAACCCCAAGCTCGTGGTACTGGCCGGCTTCATGCGCATTCTCAGTGCTGATTTCGTTCGCCACTATCAGGGTCGCCTGCTCAACATCCATCCGTCACTGCTGCCCAAATACAAAGGGTTACACACTCATCAGCGTGCGTTGGAGGCCGGCGACACGGAACATGGCTGCTCCGTGCACTTCGTCACCGAGGAACTCGATGGCGGACCACTGGTCGTACAAGCAGTATTACCGGTAGAGTTGCACGACACGCCGCAGAGTCTGGCGCAACGAGTCCACGTTCAGGAACACCTGATTTATCCGATGGCGGTACGCTGGTTTGCCGAAGGCAGGCTGACACTCGGTGAACAGGGTGCTTTACTCGACGGCCAGCTGCTCGCCGCCAGCGGCCACTTGATTCGACACTAGGAGATATTATGCGTCGCGCCCTGCTCTTCGCTTGCGCTCTGCTCGCCCTGCCCTTCGCGCAGGCAGCGGACCTTCAACCGTTCTCCGCCAGCTACACCGCCGACTGGAAGCAGCTGCCCATGAGCGGCACCGCCGAACGCAGCCTGACCAAGGAAGCCAACGGTGTCTGGAAACTCAGCTTCAAGGCGTCGATGATGATCGCCAGCCTGACCGAAGAAAGCACCCTGAAGCTGGACAAGGACACCCTGCTGCCACAGTCCTACCACTTCGAACGCGGCGGTCTGGGCAAAGCGAAAAAGGCTGATCTGGACTTCGACTGGGCCAACAAACTGGTGACCGGTACTGACCGTGGCGATGCGGTGAAGATCCCGCTGAATCGCGGCATGGTCGACAAATCGACCTATCAACTGGCGCTGCAGCACGACGTCGCCGCCGGCAAGAAAAGCATGAGCTATCAGGTCGTCGACGACGGCGAAGTCGATACCTACGACTTCCGTGTGCTGGGGTCGGAAAAGGTCGACACCAAGGCCGGCCAGATCGACGCGATCAAGGTCGAACGCGTGCGCGACCCGACACAAAGCAAGCGCATCACCGTGCTCTGGTTCGCCAAGGATTGGGATTACCTGCTGGTGCGTCTGCAACAGGTCGAGACTGACGGCAAGGAGTACAACATCATGCTCCAGGACGGCACGGTCAACGGCAAGGCTGTCAAAGGCAGCTGATCCTGCTGCTGGACCTAAAGAGCCCCGCGAATGCGGGGCTTTTTATTTGCCCTGTAGGAGCTGACGAGTGAAACGAGGCTGCGATCTTTTGACCTTGATCTTGAATCAACATCAAAAGATCGCAGCGTGCCGCAGCTCCTACAGGGTCGCGCCGCCTGTTCACTCAGACAGAAAACCGCGCCACCATTCCATTCAGATCCACCGCCAGGCGCGACAAATCCTGACTCGCCGCACTGGTCTGATTAGCCCCCGCAGATGTCTGCATGGCCAGATCGCGGATGTTCATCAGATTGCGATCCACCTCGCGCGCCACCGCTGCCTGCTCTTCCGAGGCACTGGCGATGACCAGATTGCGCTCGTTGATCAAGGTAAACGCCGAAGCGATTTCCTCTAGCGCCGAACCTGCGCCCTTGGCCAGCTCCAGGGTCGAACGTGCCCGTGCGTTGCTTTGCTGCATCGAGTTGACTGCCGAATCGGTGCCCTGCTGAATCCCGCCGATCATCTGCTCGATTTCCTGAGTCGACTGCTGGGTGCGATGAGCCAGCGCCCGCACTTCATCGGCAACCACTGCAAAACCACGCCCGGCATCACCGGCGCGCGCGGCTTCGATGGCGGCGTTGAGGGCGAGCAGATTGGTCTGTTCGGCGATCGAGCGAATCACGTCCAGCACTTTGCTGATGCCATGAACCTTTTGCGCCAGCGCCTCGACCTGCGCGGCATTATTGGTGACATCGCCGGCGAGAAACTCGATCGACGTCACCGTCTGCTGAACTTGCTCGCGCCCTTGGCGGGCGATGCGGTCGGACTCACGGGAGGCTTCGGAGGTCGCTACGGCGTTGTTCGCCACTTCTTCCACCGCCGCCGTCATCTGGTTGACCGCAGTGGCGGCCTGTTCGATTTCCTGGCTCTGCTGATGCAAGCCGCGAGTGGCATCTTCGGTGACGCTGCTGAGTTCTTCGGCGGCCGAGGCCAACTGGGTCGACGACTCGGAAATGCGGCGGATGGTATCGCGCAGATTGTGCTGCATGCTTTTCAGCGCCTGCAGCAGGCGCGCCGGCTCGTCTGCGCCAGCGATGTGAATGTCGCCAGTCAAATCGCCGCTGGCGACGACCTCGGCCACGCTGAGCGATTGCGATAATGGCACGACAATGCTGCGCGTCAGCAGCACTGCCAGCCCAACGGTAATCAGCGCGGCCATGGCGATCATCACCCCGACCCACACCCGCGACTGGCTGAAGACCGCCCGTGCAGCCTCGGTGGCCAGATTGGCATTGTGTTTATTCATCTCGACCAGATCGCGCAGAGTCACGGCAATCTCATCGGCCAGCGGGCTCATCTGATCATTGAGGATCGCCGAAGCCTCAGCGACCCGATTCTGCGCCGACAGCTGTAGGACTTGCGCCTGCAGCTCCAGATATTTGTGCTCGGCAACCTTGAAGCGATCGAACAGCGCGCGCTCCTCGGGCAACGCGATCAGAACGTCATAGCGCTGCTGCGCTTCAGTCAAGCCGCTGCGCAGCTCGTTGAGCTTGGTGACGTTCTGCTCCAGAGCCTTGGCATCGCGGTTGAGCAACAGGCGCATGGTCAACGCGCGCAGACGCAGCATGTCCTGACTCATCTCCCCGACCGCCATTACACTCGGCAGCCAGTTGTTGTCGACTTCATCGGACTGCGCACGCATGTTCGACATTTGCAGCAAGGCGAACGCCCCAAGGGCAAACACCATCAAGGCCAGCAGGCCGAAACCGAGACCGGCGCGCGGGGCAATATTGAGACTACGGATATTCATCACTCTGGCTCCTTCCAAAAGCGCTGCGTCAGCCTGCAGCGGGTTGCTTTAGAAGGTATCGGCATTGTCTGGAAATTACGTAAGACGAAAAGGCGATAGGCAGACGAGCGGCGAGTTCGAACCCTTGGGCTGACGGCTCAGCGCTGCTCAGCGGGTTTGCCTGTTTCGCGCGGCAATGTCGCCAGGAAATTATCCCGCGCGACTTTGCGCGCTACCCCTTCCGGTAGCGCATCGAGGAACGGCTTGTAACTGTGCATTTCCTGACCGAGTTTGTTGAATCGTCCTACTACGTCAGAGCCAAGCATGAAGCGCTCGGGATATTTCTCCACCAGCGCCAGCCATTGCGCGCGCGGCTTGCCCTGCTCGTCCAGCAGGTACGGCGTGAGCATGCTCCACGACAGATCAATAAACAGATTCGGATAGGCTTCAAGCATGCGCGTCAGAGTGGGTAACAAGAAAGGCAATTGCGTCTGATGCCGATGAATCTCGGCGCTGGTGCCGGCGTGCGCCCAGATGAACCGCGTGTGCGGATGATTGCGCAGCGGCTCTTCGACTTCCTGCAGATACAGCGGATTTTTCTCACGCTTTGAAGTGATGTTGGAGTGCAGCATCACCGGCAGATCGTTTTCAGCGGCGAGGTGATAGATTTTGGTCATTGCCTCGTTGTTGGCTCTAGGTGTGTCGCCGGAGGTCAGCGCGGTCAGATCGTCGTGCCGGGTAAACACCTCGCCGATGCCTTGCCACAACCCTGGATACAGGTCGAGCATGCGCTGAATGTGCGCAGCGGAATTCTTGTCGTTGGGATTGAAGCCGGACAGGAATGGATGAAAGTACGGACGCTGCTCTGGCGCGAGTTTTTGCACCGCGTCGGCAATGATCACATCCGTGGCGCTGTACCAATAGGCATCGGCGTCATCGCCGGCGTAATAGCGCGGGCGCTTGGGTTCGTCTTCATGCCATTTCTTCGCCACGGGAATGCCGGAAATCATCACGTGTTCGATGGCATTTTCCTTCATGGCCGTAAGCAATTTCTGCATACCGGCGCTTTCCTGAAAGAAATCCACGTAGTGCAGGTGCGCATCGCTGTAGGTGTATTCGCGGGCGCCTACATTGCCGGCGAATAGCAGCAGGCAGGCAAGACTCAAACGAGACAAGGACACAAGTAATCTCCGGCAGATGGGCATAGCCTAGACCGCGCCCGAACGATAAGGGTTCATCCCTGCCGAAAAGCGGAACGCCCACTGTCGGGAATGCTCTATAACTGCAAGGTCTGTTTTGATCGCACGCTTTTTCCTGCCGCCCGTGAGGTTTCCATGACTGTTACCGTCAATACCGTCTCTGCCGAAGGTTTTCGTCATACCGTCCAGATCGATGACCACGAATTCTTTGCCGACGTACCGAAAACCGCCGGTGGTGAAGGCACCGCGCCAGAGCCACACGACTACTTCGACGCCGCCCTCGGCGCCTGCAAAGCGCTGACGCTGAAGATGTACGCAAAGAAAAAAGACATCCCGCTGACCGGCGTGGGCGTCGAAGTGAAGCGCGACAACAGCGAAGAGCACAAAGGCAAATACGCCCTGCATGTGACCCTGACGCTCAAAGGGGTACTCACTGACGCCCAGCGCGAGGAACTGTTGCGAGTCGCTGATCGCTGCCCGATTCACAAGCTGATGACCACCAGCGAAGTCAGCATTGAAACCCACGCCCCACAAGGCTTCGACAGCCAATAGCCCTCCCGATGCCAGCGGCGGGTTATGCTTCTGGCATCTCCCGCTCAGCCTGGAATGCACCATGGACACGCCACTCCTGATCATCCGCCCGCGCGCCGAAGACGTTGAAGGCCAGCCGATCCTGCGACCGCTGCCGTCAGCCAAATGCCGCAACGTCGGGCCTTTCGTGTTTTTCGACCACATGCTGGAAACGATTTATCCGACGGGCAAAGGCATGGACATCCGCCAGCATCCGCACATCGGTCTGTCGACGCTTACCTATCTGTTCGAAGGGCAATTGCAGCACAAGGACAGTCTGGGCTCCGACCAGGTTGTCAGCGCCGGCGATGTCAGCTGGATGACCGCCGGCAGCGCCATCGCCCACGTCGAGCGTACGCCTGCGCCACTGCTCGCCGAGACCTTCACCCTGCACGGCCTGCAGGTGTGGCTGGCCTCCCCCAAGAAACACGAGCAGGGCCCGGGCCATTACAGCCATCACCCGGCAGTGACGCTGCCGGTCAGCGATCACCTCGGTGTGCAGATTCGCATGATTGCCGGGTCAGGCTTTTGCCTGCAATCACCGGTTCCGGTGCTTTCTCCTACGCTGTATGCCGAACTGAAGATGCAGACTGCGACGACGCTGCTGATTCCGGCCGAACACGAAGAACGCGCGGTGTATGTGTTGAGCGGTGATGCGCAGTTGAATGGCGAGGCGATCGAGCCGCATGCACTGGTCGTGCTGCCCGCAGGCGAAGAAATGAGCCTGTTTGCTGAAAGCGATGTGCACGCCGTGGTGTTCGGCGGCGCGCCGCTGGATGGCCCGAGGCGAATCAACTGGAATTTTGTTGCCAGTGATCCGGCCGCGATTGATGAGGCCCGACGCAAATGGGCAGCCGGGGATTGGCCGACGGTGCCGGGGGAAGTCGAGCGGATCGAACTACCTTAAATTCTGTGTCGCCTGTAAGTCAGCCTTCGCGAGCAAGCCCGCTCCCACAGTGATGGAGGGTGTTTTCAGAATCCCATTAACACCACACATCTCCTGTGGGAGCGGGCTTGCTCGCGAAGAGACCAGTTCAGACGCTGAAAAAATCAGCCCTTGAACACCTCATCCAGCAAATCATGCATCGACTTGAACGCGCGCTTGGCGGTCTTTTCGTCGTACATCATCTTGCCCGGCACGTTAGCGTGCGGATCGGTAAACGAGTGCACCGCGCCGCCGTAGCTGAGCAGTTGCCAGTCGACCTTCGCCGCGTTCATTTCATCTTCGAACGCCGGCAATTGCTCCTTCGGTACCAACGGATCGGACGCGCCGTGCAGCACCAGCACCGAGCCCTTGATGTTCTGCGCATCCGCCGGGTTCGGCGAATCCAGCGTGCCGTGGAACGACACCGCCGCTTTTACCGGCGCGCCGGTGCGGGCCAGGTCCAGCGCACAGCAACCACCGAAGCAGAAACCGAACACCGCCAGTTTCGACGTATCAACCGCCGCTTCGCCCTGGCTTTGCAATTGCTCGAAGGCCACTTGCAGACGCTTGCGCAACAGCGCACGGTCGTCCTTGAGCGGCATCATCGCTGCCAGCGCCTGATCAGCATTCTGCGGACGCACGGTCTGGCCGTAGACATCCGCGATCAACACCACATAGCCCTTGGCGGCCACCGCTTTGGCGATGTCTTCAGCACCGGCGCTGACGCCCATCCAGTTCGGCGCCATCAGCAACCCCGGACGCGCAGCCTTGTGCTCGGCGTCGAATGCCAGGCGACCTTCATAGGCCTGGCCGTCAATCTGATAGACCACGGAACGTACAGTGACTTGGCTCATTTCTGACTCCTGATTGCGTAAACACCAGAACGAAAAAACCCGCCGAAGCGGGTTTTTCCTACAACGTGATCAAACCGACAGTTCAACCAGCAGCTTGTTCAGACGGCGCACGTAAGCGGCCGGATCCTTCAAGCTGTCGCCCGCCGCGAGCGCGGCCTGATCGAAGAGGATGTGCGACAGGTCGCCAAAACGCTCCTCGCTCTGCTCGCCATCGAGTTTCTCGATCAGCGGGTGGCTTGGGTTGAATTCGAAGATCGGCTTCGAATCCGGGACTTTCTGCCCGCTGGCTTCGAGGATCTGGCGCATTTGCAAGCCCAGGTCCTGATCGCCGATGGCCAGAATGGCCGGCGAATCGGTCAGACGATGGGACACGCGGACTTCAGCCACGGAATCGCCCAGCGCGGTTTTCAGACGCTCGACCAGGCCTTCCTTGGACTTGGCGACTTCTTCTGCGGCTTTCTTGTCCTCTTCAGAGTCCAGATTGCCGAGATCAAGATCACCACGCGCCACGTCGACGAAGGTCTTGCCGTCAAATTCGCTGAGGTAGCTCATCAGCCACTCGTCGATGCGATCGGTCAGCAGCAGCACTTCGATGCCTTTCTTGCGGAAGACTTCCAGGTGCGGGCTGTTCTTGACCTGCGCATAGGTTTCGCCGGTGAGGTAGTAGATCTTGTCCTGACCTTCCTTGGCGCGGGCCAGGTAGTCGGCCAGACCGACGCTCTGCTCGCCGTCGTCACCTTGAGTCGATGCGAAACGCAGCAGACCGGCGATTTTCTCTTTGTTGGCGAAATCTTCTGCCGGGCCTTCTTTCATGACCTGACCGAAGTTTTTCCAGAAGCCCTTGTATTGCTCAGGCTCGTTCTTCGCCAGTTTTTCCAGCATGTCGAGCACGCGCTTGGTCAGCGCGGTCTTCATCGAATCGATGATCGGGTCTTTCTGCAGGATTTCACGCGACACGTTCAGCGACAGGTCGTTGGAGTCGACCACACCTTTGATGAAGCGCAGGTACAGCGGCAGGAACGACTCGGCCTGATCCATTACAAACACGCGTTGCACGTACAGCTTCAGGCCTTTCGGCGCTTCACGCTGGTACAGGTCGAACGGCGCGCGAGCCGGCACGTACAGCAGCGAGCTGTACTCGAGCTTGCCTTCAACCTTGTTGTGGCTCCACGACAGCGGATTTTCAAAGTCGTGAGCAATGTGTTTGTAGAACTCCTGATATTCCTCGTCTTTGACTTCAGTGCGCGGACGGGTCCACAGGGCGCTGGCGCGGTTGACGGTTTCCCATTCAACGGCTGGAGCCTCTTCGCCTTCGGCCGGAGTGACTTCTTTCGGCAGTTCGATCGGCAAAGCGATGTGGTCGGAGTACTTCTTGATGATGTTGCGCAGACGCCAGCCATCAGCAAATTCGTCTTCACCGGACTTCAGGTGCAGGACGATGCGGGTGCCGCGCTCTGGCTTGTCGATCGTAGCGACTTCGAACTCGCCTTCGCCTTTGGACGACCAGTGCACGCCTTCGCTGGCGTCGGTGCCAGCGCGACGGCTGTAAACGTCAACCTTGTCGGCGACAATGAAGGCCGAGTAGAAGCCCACACCGAACTGGCCGATCAGGTGCGAATCTTTCTTCTGATCACCGGACAGGTTTTTCATGAAATCGGCGGTGCCGGATTTAGCGATGGTCCCCAGGTGGGTGATCACATCGTCACGGTTCATACCGATACCGTTGTCTTCGAGGGTAACGGTCTTGGCGTCCTTGTCGAAACTCACACGGATTTTCAGCTCAGCGCCACCTTCGAGCAACTCAGGCTTGGCCAGGGCTTCGAAGCGCAGCTTGTCGACAGCGTCAGAGGCGTTCGAGATCAATTCGCGAAGGAAAATTTCCTTATTCGAATACAGCGAATGGATCATGAGGTGCAGCAGCTGCTTTACCTCGGTCTGGAAGCCCAGGGTTTCCTTTTGAGTTTCCACACTCATGGTCATCAAACTCCAATCAGATGGCAGTGGCCGCGACCCGAGTGGTCGGCGGCGGGTTGTCATCTGAGTTTGGGGCGCTGTTCAGGATTTCAAGGGTTCGTCGATTTTGAAATGCGCACGGGCGGTGGCGATCGGTTCGCCCTCGGTACTCTGCCACGCCGTGACCGCGACGTTGGCCACGCGCCGGCCCTGACGACAGACCTGACACCTGGCCCAAGTGTCGCGAAATTGCCCGGCGCGCAGGTAATCGAGAGAAAAATCGATGATCTTCGGCACACCCGGCGTGCCGGTGAAGATCAGCAAATGCAAGGCCGCGGCCAGCTCCATGAAACCGGCAATCACTCCGCCGTGAATCGCCGGCAATAAAGGGTTACCAATGTTGTCCTTGTTCGCCGGCAGCTTGAACAGCAGCTCATCGCCGACTCGCGAGCACTCAATACCGATCAGCCCGGCATAAGGGATCAATGCCAGCAGCGGCGCGTAATCGCCCTGCGCGTGGGCTTGTTGCAGCTGCTCCCTGAGATCGTTGCTCATTGGCTGGCTCCCTTGATCGCGCCGGCGAAGCCCCTGCTGCCCTTCAGACCAACGCCCATGCGCATGAAGGTGCCGACGACATGAGCGATTGGCTGCTCGGGATCGTCCTGGTAGGCATAGCCTCGGGCGAAGATCACGTCGGTGGTGACGCGGTAGCACTGGGCAAAGCCGTACACGGCTTTGTGCGGTTCGGCGGCGTGCATGTAGTCGATGCGCAGATCGAGGGTCGGACAGACTTCGAACTCCGGCAGCACGCACAAGGTCGACATACCGCACGCGGTGTCCATCAGCGAAGTGATGGCGCCACCGTGGATGACTCCGGTTTCTGGATTGCCGACGATTTTTTCGCTGTAGGGCAGGATCACCGTCAGACCTGCGCTCGAGGCGCTGTGCACCTGCAGACCCAAGACCTGACAGTGACGCAATGCCGATAAAAAGCGCGTCGCGCGCTCAAAAACGGGGTTTACGGCCATGTGATAATTACTCGCGTTTGGGCCTTTTGCCAGTAGTGAGAAAAGCGGCAAAAGTTCCGTGATAAAACAAACTTATATATCTGAAACAAATGAGGAACTTAACCCGTAGCGCCGAGTTCTTAAGGCCAGTAGTTATTTTCCATAAGGAGATACACCCCATGCGTAAGACTTTAGCTATTGCCTTGATGTTGACCGCTTCCCTCGGTCTCGCTGCCTGCGATAAAAAATCCGAGGACAAAGCTCAAGATGCCAACCAACATGCTGAGCAAGCTCAGCAAGACATGAACAAAGCTCAGGATAAAGTGAACGACGCAGCAAAAGAAAACGCCGAAGCTGCCAAAGCTCAGGCTGAATCGAACGCCGCTGCTCAAGAAGAAGCCGCCAAAAAGCAATAAGCTTTCTGGTGTGAAAAGAAAACCCGCCAAGTGCGGGTTTTCTTTTGTCTGCGATTTACCGTTTTATAGCAACACGGTTCTAAAAGTCGGACTAATCATCAACGACAACGAACAGACAAAGCCAACTAGCCACATCAGGCTGCGCAACTTCGGCAGGTCGGCCAGATAGAACCACAGATACAAGATCCGCGAGATCACGAAGATGATCGCCAGCGCATCGATCAGCCAGCCTGCGGTTTGCGTGGTGTGCGCCATCAGCACACCGACGGCGAACAAAATAAACGCTTCGATGCTGTTCTGATGGGCCGCCAGCGCCCTCGCACCGAACCCGGTCAATTGCGCCTGTTGCTGCCGCGGCAAATGATTGTCATACCCTCCCTGTTCCTTCATGGCCTTGGCCACCGGCATGCGCGCCACGTAGATCAATAAAGCACTGATAAACACACACCAGAACGGAATACTCATCAAACAGCCTCTTTGTTTGTCTCAGGGACGGGCGCCTCTGTAGGGGTATAGACCATGACATCGAGAACGTCGGAATGAAACTCCCGGCGATACAACACCACCACAACTCCCGCGCTCATGATCATGAACAACCACGGGCTGACGAACCACGCCAGCATGCTCATGCCGAAGTAGTAGGAACGCAGGCCGAAGTTGAACTGGTTGGCCGCCATCGAAATCACCCGTGCCGCACGCGAAGCGAAGGCCTTGCGTTCCTGCTCGGTCACTTGACGCTCACCGATCATCGGCGCTGAACCGACCAGAATCGCCGCAAAGTTGTATTGGCGCATGCACCAGCTGAACGTGAAGAACGCATAGACGAACACCAGGGCCAGACACAGTAATTTGATTTCCGACATGCCCTGCGAAGCCTGCTGCACCATCGGAATATCTGCCAGCAACGATACCGCCCGCTCCGACGCCCCGAGTACGGTGAGAATACCGGCGAGGATGATCAGCGTGCTGGAAGCGAAGAACGAGGCGTTACGTTCCAGATTGCCGATCACGCTGGCGTCGGCGATCCGGTTGTCACGCAGCAACATGCGGCGCATCCAGTCTTCGCGGTACAGGTGCAACACGCTGGCCAGACATGCCGTATCGCGCGCCTTCCAGGTGGCGTAACGGGTGTAGCCGCCCCAGCAGATGACAAACCAGACGGCGGCGAGCAGGTGGATGAGATTGGCTTGGATGAACGACATGCAATTCCTTGTGATGAGGCGCGGTACATCGGAAAAACCTGTGGGAGTGATCAAGCTCGCTCCCACATGCAGACCAGGCAACTCTTTCGACGTTAGCTCAGCAAAAAAGACACTGCCTCACGCGCATAAAAAATGCCCCGTATCGATTGATACGGGGCATTTCTGTTTAACCCTGCCGAACCCACTTGTGGCGGGTCAAACCACGTCAGGCAGTGGCTTCGCTGCGCTTGCCGAGCAGGCGGTCGCAAACCACGGCCACCACCAGAGTCATCACGCACGGCACCAGCCACGCCAGACCCTGCTCGCTCAGCGGCAGGTGGGTCAACTGAGCCGGCATCCGCTCGGCCAGACCGGCGCCCTTCAACGCGTCGATGGTGCCGAACACGAATGACACCAGCATCACCGGGCCAAGAATACGCCCGTGCTCATGCCAGAAATCCTTGCAGAAGCTCAGCGCGACCAGAACGATGCACGGCGGATAGATCGCCGTGAGCACCGGAATCGAAAAGGCGATGAGCTTGGTCAGGCCGAGGTTGGAGACCAGCAGCGAGAACGCTGCGAGGATGATCACCAGAGTCTTGTAGGACAGAGGCAGCACACGGCTGAAATATTCAGCGCAAGCACAGGTCAGGCCGACCGCCGTGACCAGACACGCCAACGAGATCAGCACCGCAAGGAAACCGCTGCCCAGCGAACCGAAGGTGTGCTGCACGTAAGCATGCAGCACCGCCGCGCCATTGGTGGCACCGACCGCGACTTCGTGGCTGCCGGAACCGAGGCGGAACAGGCTGACGTAGACCAGTGCCAGACCCACGCCGGCGATGAGCCCGGCGATGATCGCGTATCGGGTGATCAGTGCCGGCGACTCGACGCCACGGGAGCGAATCGCGTTGACGATGACGATGCCGAACACCAGCGCCCCCAGGGTATCCATGGTCAGGTAACCATTGATGAAGCCTTGGGAGAATGGTGCGGCGACGTATTCCGGTGTGCCGTGACCGATGTCACCCGCCGGCAAGGCGAACGCGGCGATACCCAGTACTGCCAGCGCAATGATTTTCAGCGGCGCGAGGAAGCGGCCCACCGTATCCAGCAAACGCCCAGGGTAGAGCGAAATGAAGAATACCAGCAGGAAGTACACCGAGCTGTAGAGGAACAGCGCCAGCGGACTCTCGCCGGTCAACGGCGCCAGACCCACTTCGAAGGAAACGGTCGCGGTACGCGGAGTGGCGAACAGCGGGCCGACAGCCAGATAGCACGCCGCCGCGAGGATGCCGCCAGCGATTTTGCCGATCGGGCTGCTCAACGCATCCATCGCGCCGCCAACTTTGGCCAGCGCCACTACAGTGACCACCGGCAAACCTACAGCGGTGATCAGAAAGCCCAGCGCAGCCATCCACACGTGGGGGCCGGCCTGCAAGCCGACGATCGGCGGGAAGATGATGTTACCGGCCCCGACAAACAGGGCAAACGTCATAAAACCAAGCGCCAGGATGTCCTGACCTTTCAAAACTTTCATTAAGGTAATACCACACTACTGAAATCGGAATTTAGAGGGGGATTGCCCTGTTGGATTAGGGAAATGCTGTCGATCCGTATGGGACTGACCCTTAAAGCGCGTAGCTGCCTTGTGGGCGGCGGACGCAAAAATGGCTGCTAGCCTAACGAATCTGGCTTGCAAACGCACTGTTGGAGGGCGAACTATCCGATACGCGACGTTTCAGTGTCGCGTTTACATAAGAAAAGCAGCTGCAAGCTACAAGTTTTGAGCTGCAAGCATCCATCTTGCAGCTAGCAGCTTGAGGCTTGCCGCTGCTCTGAAACGACAAAGGCCACCCGAAGGTGGCCTTTGTTGCTGGAGCTAAAAAGTCAGCCGAAGCTTACTTCTTCACTTCCCAGCCAGTCAGCTCGGCCAAGGCCTTGCCGATGTCTGCCAGCGAACGCACGGTTTTTACGCCTGCGTCTTGCAGCGCAGCGAATTTCTCGTCTGCAGTGCCTTTGCCGCCAGAGATGATTGCGCCAGCATGGCCCATGCGCTTGCCCGGAGGAGCAGTCACACCAGCGATGTAGGAAACAACCGGCTTGGTCACGTTAGCCTTGATGTAGGCAGCCGCTTCTTCTTCTGCCGAACCGCCGATCTCGCCGATCATCACGATCGCTTCGGTCTTCGGGTCTTCCTGGAACAGCTTCAGGATGTCGATGAAGTTCGAACCCGGGATCGGGTCACCGCCGATGCCGACGCAAGTCGACTGACCGAAACCGGCGTCAGTGGTCTGCTTCACAGCTTCGTAGGTCAGGGTGCCGGAACGCGAAACGATACCGACCTTGCCTGGCAAGTGAATGTGACCTGGCATGATGCCGATCTTGCATTCGCCTGGGGTGATCACGCCTGGGCAGTTAGGGCCGATCAGGACTACGCCCAGCTCGTCGCACTTAACTTTAGCGTCCAGCATGTCCAGGGTAGGAATGCCTTCGGTGATGCAAACGATCAGCTTGATGCCGCCGAATGCCGCTTCCAGGATCGAGTCCTTGCAGAACGGAGCCGGAACGTAGATCACGCTGGCGGTAGCGCCGGTGGCAGCTACTGCATCTTTAACGGTGTTGAACACTGGCAGACCCAGGTGCTCGGTGCCGCCTTTGCCCGGAGTTACGCCGCCAACCATCTTGGTGCCGTATTCGATGGCTTGCTGGGTGTGGAAACTACCTTGCGAACCGGTAATACCCTGGCAGATAACTTTGGTGTCTTTATTGATCAGGACGCTCATTATTTGCCCTCCGCAGCTTTGACAACTTGTTGAGCAGCGTCGGTCAGGCTGGTAGCAGCGATGATGTTCAAACCGCTTTCTGCCAGTACTTTAGCGCCCAGCTCAGCGTTGTTGCCTTCAAGGCGAACAACAACCGGGATTTTCACGCCGACTTCTTTCACGGCGCCGATGATGCCTTCGGCAATCATGTCGCAGCGAACGATGCCGCCGAAGATGTTGACCAGTACTGCCGCGACGTTCTGGTCGGAAAGGATGATCTTGAACGCTTCAGTAACGCGTTCCTTGGTAGCGCCACCGCCTACGTCGAGGAAGTTGGCTGGCTTGCCGCCATGCAGGTTGACGATGTCCATGGTACCCATCGCCAGACCGGCACCGTTGACCATGCAGCCGATGTTGCCTTCCAGGGCTACGTAGTTCAGTTCGAACTTGGCAGCGTGCGCTTCGCGCGGATCGTCCTGCGACGGATCGTGGAATGCCTTCAGCTTAGGCTGACGGTACATGGCGTTGGCGTCGATGTTGATCTTCGCGTCGAGGCAGTGCAGATCGCCGTCAGCCTTGATCACCAGCGGGTTCACTTCCAGCAGAGCCAGGTCGTGGTCTTTGAACAGCTTGGCCAGACCTACGAAGATCTTGGCGAATTGAGTGACCTGCTTGCCTTCCAGACCCAGCTGGAATGCCAGCTCGCGACCCTGGGATGGCTGAGCGCCAACCAGTGGATCGATAGTGGCTTTCAGAATTTTTTCTGGCGTGTCGTGAGCGATTTTCTCGATGTCCACGCCACCTTCGGTGGAAGCCATGAACACGATGCGACGGCTCGAACGGTCAACGACAGCGCCCAGGTACAGCTCTTTAGCGATATCAGTGCACGATTCAACCAGGATCTTGGTGACTGGCTGGCCGTTGGCGTCAGTCTGGTAAGTCACCAGACGCTTGCCCAGCCACTGCTGTGCGAAGGCTTTGGCGTCTTCTTTGCTGCGAACCAGCTTGACGCCGCCCGCTTTACCGCGACCACCGGCGTGAACCTGGGCTTTGACGACCCACTCGTTGCCGCCGATCTTGTCGCAAGCTTCTGCTGCTGCTTCCGGGGTGTCTACTGCGTAACCAGTGGAAACTGGCAGGCCGTATTCAGCGAACAGCTGCTTACCCTGATACTCGTGAAGATTCATGCTTTTTACCGTCTTCGTTAGGTACTGCGCATTCGGCGCTGCGCTCGTTTGAGTGCCGCGCCACCTGTGACTGCTGCTTGCGTAGCTGAGCTACGCAAGACTGCGTCCGGCGGACATTCCGCGGTGAGTCTTGCTCGCAAGGCTCACGACGGGCCGCTACCGCCGTGGTTTCTTATTATGTCTTAACGCTTCTTGCGGTTGGCAATGTGAATAGCGCCGCCATTCACTGCCAGAGCAGCTTCGTGCAAGGCTTCGGACAGGGTCGGATGGGAGAAAACCATCATGCCCAGGTCTTCAGCGCTGGTGCCGAATTCCATACCGATCGCGCCCTGCTGAACCAGTTCCGCAGCGCTCGGGCCAATCACGTGCACGCCCAATACGCGGTCGGTCTTGGCATCGGCGATGACCTTGACGAAACCACCGGTATCGTTGGCAGCCATGGCACGGCCGGAAGCGGCGAACGGGAAGGTGCCGACGTTGACTTCAACGCCTTCGGCCTTCAGCGCCTGCTCGGTTTTGCCAACCCACGCGATTTCCGGGTGAGTATAAATAACCGAAGGGATCAAATCATAGTTCATCTGAGCCTTGTGGCCCTTGATGCGCTCAACAACCATGATGCCTTCTTCCGAAGCCTTGTGGGCCAGCATCATGCCGCGAACCACGTCGCCAATGGCGAAGACGCCCGGTACGGCGGTGACGCAATGGTCATCAACCGCGATGAAACCGCGCTCGTCGATTTCCACGCCACAGTCGGCAGACAGCAGATCAGTGGTCACCGGACGGCGACCAACGGCTACGATCAGCTTGTCGAAAGTGATGGTCTGTTCGCCGTTGGCATCGGTGTAGTTGACGACGACTTCTTCGCCGTTGACTTTCGAACCGGTAACGCGAGCGCCCAGCTTGATGTCCAGGCCCTGTTTGGTCAGGGTTTTCAGCGCTTCCTTGGAAACAGCGGTGTCCGCTGCCATCAGGAAAGTGTCCAGCGCTTCGAGAACAGTCACTTCGGCACCCAGACGCGACCATACCGAACCCAGCTCCAGGCCGATCACGCCCGCGCCGATCACGCCCAGACGTTTAGGTACGGACTGGAATTCCAGAGCACCCGTCGAATCGACAATGACGTTCTGGTCAACCGGCGCAGGTGGAATGTCGATCGGACGCGAACCTGGCGCGAGGATGACGTTTTCCGCTTCGATGACTTCAACCGAGCCGTCCGGCTTGGTGACTTCGACTTTCTTGCCGGCCAGCAGCTTGCCGTGGCCCTGGATCGAAGTAACGCCGTTGGCCTTGAACAGGGTGGCAACACCGCCGGTCAGGTTCTTGACGATGCCAGCCTTGCGGCCAACCATCGCAGCGACGTCCATTTTGACTTCGCCGGTCGAGATACCGTGAACGTTGAAGCTTTCCTTGGCTTCCTTGTATTTCCACGAGCTGTCGAGCAGCGCCTTGGAAGGAATGCAACCCACGTTCAGGCAGGTACCGCCCAGGGCTTGCTTGCCCTCTGCGTCGGTGTACTTCTCGATGCAGGCAGTGGTCAGGCCCAACTGAGCAGCCTTGATGGCGGCTACATAGCCACCAGGGCCGGCACCGATCACTACTACGTCAAATTTCTGCGACATTCAAAAAATCCTCTTTTTTGCAGCAAGCGTGAAGCCGCAAGCCTCAAGCCAAACTGCGTTTACCTGCAGTTCGCAGCCTGAGACTTGCAGCTGCTTCTATCAAATATCCAGCAACAGACGAGCCGGATCTTCCAGCAGGTTCTTGATGGTCACCAGGAAGGTCACAGCTTCTTTGCCATCGATCAGACGGTGATCGTAGGACAGTGCCAGGTACATCATCGGACGGATCACGACCTGGCCGTTGATGGCCATTGGACGCTGGATGATGTTGTGCATGCCCAGAATCGCTGCCTGCGGCGGGTTGACGATCGGCGTCGACATCATCGAACCGAAGGTACCACCGTTGGTGATGGTGAAGGTACCACCGGTCATCTCGTCCATCGACAGTTTGCCGTCACGGGCCTTCTTGCCGAAGGTGGCGATGCCGCCTTCGATTTCAGCCAGGCTCATCAGCTCAGCGTTACGCAGAACCGGTACGACCAGGCCACGATCGCTGGAAACGGCAACGCCGATGTCCGCATAGCCGTGGTAAACGATGTCGCCGCCGTCGATCGACGCGTTGACAGCCGGGAAGCGCTTCAGCGCTTCGGTGGCCGCTTTGACGAAGAACGACATGAAGCCCAGGCGTACGCCGTTGTGGGACTTCTCGAACAGGTCCTTGTACTTCGAACGCAGGGCCATGACTTCGGTCATGTCGACTTCGTTGAACGTGGTCAGCATCGCCATGTTCGACTGGGCTTCAACCAGACGCTTGGCCACGGTGGCACGCACGCGGGTCATCGGTACGCGCTTCTCGATGCGGTCGCCAGCAGCGAATACAGGCGCAGCAGCCGAAGGAGCAGCAGCCTTGGCAGGTGCGGCAGCCGGAGCGGCTTTCTTCGCAGCAACAGCAGCAACCACGTCTTCCTTGGTCACACGACCACCTTTGCCGGTACCGGCAACGGAAGCGATGTTGATGCCGTTCTCTTCAGCCAGCTTGCGAGCAGCCGGTGCTGCGATCGGGTCGTCTTCGCCATCGGCAGCAGCCGGTGCGGCAGCGGCAGTAGCAGCCGGAGCAGCAGCGGCGGCAGGAGCGGCAGCAGCAGCGCCGCCCTCTTCGATCGAGCCCAGAACCTGGTTCGACAGAACGGTAGCGCCTTCTTCGGCGATGATTGCGCCCAGCACGCCGTCGGCTTCGGCCAATACTTCCAGCACGACCTTGTCAGTCTCGATGTCGACGATCAGGTCGTCACGCTTGACGGCCTCGCCTGGTTTCTTGTGCCAAGTGGCAACGGTGCCATCGGCAACCGATTCCGGGAATGACGGGGCTTTGATTTCGATAGCCATTATCTGTGGGTCCTTAAAATTCGGTTTCAGTCAGCGCGAAGGCGTTAAACAGTGAAAGCGTCTTGCAGCAGTTTTTCCTGCTGCTCGGCGTGCATCGATGCATAACCACAAGCTGGCGCAGCCGAAGCCTCACGGCCCGCGTACTCAAGTACGAGAGTCTTGTCGAGGTTGGCAATGCTGCGACGCAAGTGATGCTGGCTGCAGTACCAGGCACCCTGGTTCATCGGCTCTTCCTGACACCACACGGCATGCTTGACGTTAGTGTACGGAGCCAGGACTTCCTTCAAGTCGTCCTCAGGGAACGGATACAGCTGCTCGATACGCACGATGGCGATATCTTCGCGGCCTTCGGCACGGCGTTTTTCCAGCAGGTCGTAGTAGACCTTGCCGCTGCACAGAACCACGCGCTCGACCTTTTTCGGGTCCAGTGCGTCGATTTCCGGGATCACGGTCTGGAACGAACCTTCGGCCAGATCTTCCAGCGTCGAGATGGCCAGCTTGTGGCGCAGCAGCGACTTCGGCGTCAGCACGACCAGCGGCTTGCGCAGCGGACGGATTACCTGACGACGCAGCAAGTGGTAGATCTGTGCTGGCGTGGTCGGCATGCACACCTGAATGTTGTGCTCGGCGCACAGCTGCAGGTAACGCTCAAGACGTGCCGAGCTATGCTCAGGGCCCTGACCTTCGTAACCATGTGGCAGCAACATGGTCAGACCGCAGAGACGGCCCCACTTGTGCTCACCGCTGGTGATGAACTGGTCGATAACGACCTGCGCACCGTTGGCGAAGTCGCCGAACTGGGCTTCCCAGATCACCAGCGCGTTTGGCGTGGTGGTCGAGTAACCGTATTCGAATGCCAGTACCGCTTCTTCCGAGAGGAACGAGTCGTACAGGTCGAAACGTGGCTGACCGTCGTACAGGTTCTGCAGCGGAATGTAGGTGCCCGCGTCTTTCTGGTTGTGCAGCACAGCGTGACGGTGCGAGAACGTACCGCGGCCGATGTCCTGACCAGTCATGCGAATCGGGTGACCTTCGAACGCCAGGGTCGCGTATGCCATGGTTTCGGCATAACCCCAGTTGATCGGCAGGCCGCCGGCTTGCATCTTCTGACGGTCTTCGTAGATCTTCGCGACCTGACGCTGGACCACGAAGCCTTCCGGAATTTCCAGCAGCTTGGCGGACAGTTCTTGCAGGGTCTTCAGATCGAAGCGCGTGTCATGACGCGCAGTCCAGGCGTGGCCCAGGTACGGACGCCAGTCGACGAACAGCTCTTTGTTCGGCTCTTTAACCAGCGATTTCACCACGTGCAGACCGTTGTCCAGCGCGTTGCGGTATTCGTCGACCTTGGCCTGAACTCGTTCAGCGTCGAGCACACCGGCCTGGGTCAGGCGATCAGCGTACAGCTCACGGGTGGTGCGCTGCTTGGTGATCTGCTGATACATCAGAGGCTGGGTGCCGCTTGGCTCGTCGGCCTCGTTGTGGCCGCGACGACGGTAGCAGACCAGATCGATCACCACGTCACGCTTGAACTGCATGCGGTAGTCAATGGCCAGTTGGGTCACGAACAGCACGGCTTCCGGATCATCACCATTCACATGGAGGATCGGCGCCTGGATCATCTTGGCAACGTCGGTGGCGTACTCGGTGGAGCGCGAGTCCAGCGGGTTGCTGATGGTGAAACCAACCTGGTTGTTGATCACGATGTGCACGGTACCGCCGGTCTTGAAACCGCGGGTCTGCGACATCTGGAAGGTTTCCATGACCACGCCCTGACCGGCGAATGCCGCGTCACCGTGGATGGAGATCGGCAGAACTTTCTCACCGGTCAGGTCGTTGCGACGGTCCTGACGGGCGCGCACCGAACCTTCGACCACCGGAGAAACGATTTCCAGGTGGGACGGGTTGAACGCCATGGCGAGGTGAACTTCACCGCCGGTGGTCATCACGTTGGACGAGAAGCCCTGGTGATATTTGACGTCACCGGAACCGAGCTCGACCTTCTTCTTGCCTTCGAACTCGTCGAACAGCTCGCGCGGATTCTTGCCGAAGGTGTTGACCAGCACGTTCAGACGGCCACGGTGGGCCATGCCGATGACGACTTCCTTGGTGCCGTACGAGCCGGAACGCTGGATCAGTTCGTCGAGCATCGGAATCAGGCTTTCGCCGCCTTCCAGACCGAAACGCTTGGTGCCCGGATATTTGGTGCCCAGGTATTTTTCCAGGCCTTCACCGGCAGTCACGCGCTCAAGCAGGTGACTCTTGATGTCGGCGGAGTACGTCGGACGCCCACGCACGCTTTCCAGACGCTGCTGGAACCACTGGCGCTGCTCGGAATCGGTGATGTGCGTAAATTCAGCGCCGATGGTGCGGCAATATGTCTGCTGCAACGCTTCGTGAATTTCGCGTAGGCTCGCTTCCTCTTTGCCGATGAACAGGTCGCCGGCACGGAAGGTCGTATCAAGATCGGCATTGGTCAAGCCGTAATGATTGATCGACAGGTCTGCAGGTGCAGGACGCTGCCACAGTCCCAGCGGGTCAAGCTGGGCTGCCTGGTGGCCACGCATACGGTAGGCCTGGATCAATCGCAGCACTTCAACTTGCTTCTTCTCGTGCTCACTGCTCACGCTGCCGGCGGAAACCGGTTGGGCGCGGCGCTGGTTCTTTGCCAGCAGCACGAAATGATCGCGAATTGTCGAGTGCGAAACATCAGTGGCAGAGCTGCCGTCGGCTGGCAACTTCTGAAAGTAGGTGCGCCACTCTTCTGGCACAGCGTTAGGGTCGTGCAGGTAGAGCTCATAAAGCTCTTCCACATAGGCAGCGTTTCCACCTGAAAGGTAGGCGCTGTTCCACATGCGCTGCATCACGCTTTCTTGCATGCTTGGTCACCCTCGGTTAGGGGAACACCATCGGTGTCGACACCGAGCAAACTTGCAGAAGTCCGAATGCAGCGACTAAAACAAGCCACCTAGGATCACACTGATAGTCCGGGTACCAGCCCGGATGCCCCTGCTTGTCTCATTTCTTCAAAATAAGAGCGGCAGCTTGTGGCTACTGCTCTGGTTATAGCCATGACGCGGGTTGAAGCCCGCGCCACAGCCTCTACGGTGCAACGGTTACAGCAGCTGAATCACACGCCGCTCGAGAGCAGCATGTTACGGATGTGACCGATGGCCTTAGTCGGGTTCAGGCCTTTCGGACATACGTTGACGCAGTTCATGATGCCCCGGCAGCGGAAAACGCTGAACGGGTCGTCAAGTGAAGCCAGACGCTCGCTGGTCTTGGTGTCACGGCTGTCAGCCAGGAAGCGGTAGGCTTGCAGCAGCGCAGCTGGACCGAGGAACTTGTCAGGGTTCCACCAGAACGATGGGCAAGAGGTCGAGCAACAGGCGCACAGGATGCACTCGTACAGACCGTCGAGCTTTTCGCGCTCTTCTGGCGACTGCAGACGCTCGATGGCCGGAGCCGGCGTGTCGTTCTGCAGGTAAGGCTTCACCTTCTCGTATTGCTTGTAGAAGATGCTCATATCGACGACCAGGTCACGGATAACCGGCAGACCTGGCAGCGGGCGAACGATCAGCTTGTTGCCTTTTACAACGGCGGACAGCGGCGTGATGCACGCCAGACCGTTCTTGCCGTTGATGTTCATGCCGTCGGAGCCGCAGACGCCTTCACGGCAGGAGCGACGATAGGAGAAACCCTCGTCCTGCTCTTTGATCAGGGCCAGCACGTCCAGCACCATCAGGTCTTTACCACCGGTATCGACCTGGAAATCCTGCATGAACGGCGCAGCGTCCTGATCAGGGTTGTAGCGATAAACACTGACTTGCAACATGGCGGTCACCCCTTAATAAGTCCGGACTTTAGGTTCGAAAGTCGGAACAGTCTTCGGCGAGAAGTTGACGGCACGCTTGGTGACGCGCTTGTCACCCGGGAAGTACAGGGTGTGGCACAGCCAGTTTTCGTCGTCACGGTCTTCGAAGTCTTCACGGGCGTGCGCGCCGCGGGACTCTTTACGTACTTCGGCCGCGATGGCGGTAGCTTCAGCCACTTCCAGCAGGTTTTGCAGCTCCAGCGCTTCGATTCGTGCAGTGTTGAACGCCTGCGACTTGTCGTTGATTTTCACGTTGGCGATGCGGGCACGCAGGTCAGCAAGCTGAGCGATGCCTTTCTGCATGTATTCGCCGGTACGGAATACGCCGAAGTAGTTCTGCATGCAGCTTTGCAGCTCGCGACGCAGAGTGGCAACGTCTTCACCGTCGGTACGGTTGTTCAGTGCATTCAGGCGCGACAGTGCAGCTTCGATGTCGGACTCGGTAGCGTCGTCGTATTCGATGCCGTCGGTCAACGCCTTTTCCAGGTGCAGACCGGCAGCGCGACCGAATACCACCAGGTCGAGCAGCGAGTTGCCGCCCAGACGGTTGGCACCGTGGACCGATACGCAAGCCACTTCGCCTACCGCGAACAGGCCAGGGATGATCTGGTCCTGACCTTCGGCGTTCTGGGTGATCGCCTGGCCATGAATGTTGGTGGCAACGCCGCCCATCATGTAGTGGCAGGTCGGAACAACCGGAACCGGCGCAACCACCGGGTCAACGTGGGCGAAAGTCTTCGACAGCTCGCAGATGCCTGGCAGACGGCTGTGCAGCACTTCCTCGCCCAGGTGGTCGAGTTTGAGCATTACGTGGTCGCCATTCGGGCCGCAACCGTTGCCGGCGATGATTTCCTTAACCATCGAACGGGCAACCACGTCACGACCGGCAAGGTCTTTCGCGTTCGGAGCATAACGCTCCATGAAACGCTCGCCGTGCTTGTTGATCAGGTAACCACCTTCACCACGGCAACCTTCGGTCACCAGTACACCGGCGCCGGCGATGCCAGTCGGGTGGAACTGCCACATTTCGATGTCTTGCACCGGCACGCCGGCACGCAGCGCCATGCCAACACCGTCACCGGTGTTGATCAGGGCGTTGGTGGTGGAGGCGTAGATACGGCCTGCACCGCCAGTCGCCAGAACGGTGGCCTTTGCACGAATGTAGGAGGTTTCACCGGTTTCGATGCAGATCGCGATCACACCGACGAACTCGCCTTCCTGGTTTTTCACCAGATCGACAGCATAGTACTCGTTGAGGAACGTGGTGCCGGCTTTCAGGTTGCCCTGATAAAGGGTGTGCAGCAGCGCATGACCGGTACGGTCGGAAGCGGCGCAAGTACGCGCAGCCTGACCGCCCTTGCCGTAGTCCTTGGACTGGCCACCGAACGGACGCTGATAGATGCGGCCTTGCTCGGTACGCGAGAACGGCAGACCCATGTGGTCCAGCTCGAACACGGCAGCCGGGCCTTCCTGACACATGTATTCGATAGCGTCCTGGTCACCGATGTAGTCGGAACCCTTGACGGTATCGTACATGTGCCAGCGCCAGTCATCGTTCGGGTCGGCGGAGGCAATAGCGCAAGTGATGCCGCCCTGTGCGGACACAGTGTGCGAACGGGTCGGGAAAACCTTGGTGATCACCGCAGTCTTGTGGCCGCCCTGGGCCAGCTGCAGCGCAGCGCGCATGCCGGCACCGCCACCACCGATAATGATGGCGTCGAAAGAAATCGTTGGAATGTTAGCCATGAATCAGATACCCCAGAGAATCTGCACACCCCAGACGAAGTAAGCGAACATCGCAACGCCGCAAACTGCCTGGAAAAGGAAACGTATTGCCGTTGCGGACTTGCCGAACGCCATTGGCGTCAGGTAGTCGGTCGCGATGGTCCACATGCCGACCCAGGCGTGAGCGCCCAGAGCAACAAGGGCCAGCAGGCTGAAAATACGCATTCCGTTGTGAGCGAACAGTTCATGCCACTGGGCATACTCGAGGCCAGGGTTGGCCACGATGTATCCGATCAGAAAGATGAAGTAAGCCGCGAGAACGACCGCAGACACACGTTGCGCCATCCAGTCATAGAGGCCCGAACGCGACAGGTTAGTGACGTTAGTTACCATATCCAGACTCCTGCCAGAACGATTACCACCACGGAAACGGCGATAACGATTTTCGAGCCCAGTTTGCCGCCTTCCAGCGTCTCACCGATGCCCATGTCCATGATCAAATGGCGCACACCGGCTACCAGGTGATACAGCAGAGCGGACAGGATGCCCCAAATCACTAGCTTGGCTAGCGGACTGGTCAGACACGCTTTCACCTGACCGAAGCCTTCCTCGGAGCTCAGCGACTTGTCCAATGCGTAAAGCATGATGGCAAGGCACACGAAGAGGATGACACCGGAGATACGGTGAAGAATGGACGTGTAAGCAGTGACTGGGAGTTTGATGGTCCTTAGGTCTAGGTTTACAGGTCGTTGGCTTTTCACGGCTTTTTTTTCACACTGAAGAGCCCCTAACAATCAGGGCAAAGTTGTTGGGGAGTGCACTGGTCAGGTAACCACCACCCAGGGATGCGACCCCCAATGAAAGCAAGCCCAAAAGCCCTTGGCGGTCGGTGGCCGAGTATAGACAGTTAGGCTACTAATGACAACGCGTTCACCTACCCCCAATAGCGGATTGCACAAGTTGAATAAAAGGCGTAAATGGCAGGCAATTTCGAGGAAAAAGTCGGCTTAAAGCCTTCTGGAGCAAGACTTTAGGCAAATTGACATTCGAATTTATCTCACTATAGTGGTGCGGGCCCTGCGTGGGGGGTCTGTCTGATGGTTCAAGCATAAATAGGAGGCCACATGGCTGACAAAAAAGCGCAGTTGATCATCGAGGGCGCAGCCCCCGTCGAGCTGCCCATTTTAACCGGCACCGTTGGTCCCGATGTAATCGATGTTCGGGGCCTGACGGCCACGGGCCGCTTCACTTTCGACCCGGGTTTCATGTCGACCGCTTCGTGCGAATCGAAAATTACCTATATCGACGGCGACAACGGCATTTTGTTGCACCGCGGCTACCCGATCGAACAGCTGGCTGAAAAGTCGGACTACCTGGAAACCTGCTACCTGCTGCTCAACGGCGAATTGCCGACCGCAGAACAGAAGGCCCAGTTCGTCAGCACCGTGAAAAACCACACCATGGTTCACGAGCAGCTGAAAACCTTCTTTAACGGTTTCCGTCGCGACGCCCACCCGATGGCCGTCATGTGCGGTGTAGTCGGCGCCCTCTCGGCCTTCTACCACGACTCCCTGGACATCAATAACCCGCAGCATCGCGAAATTTCCGCGATCCGTCTGGTTGCGAAGATGCCGACCCTGGCAGCGATGGTTTACAAGTACTCCATGGGCCAACCCATGATGTACCCGCGCAACGACCTGACGTACGCGGAAAACTTCCTGCACATGATGTTCAACACCCCGTGCGAGATCAAACCGATCAGCCCGGTACTCGCCAAGGCCATGGACCGGATCTTCATCCTCCACGCCGACCACGAGCAGAATGCTTCGACCTCCACCGTGCGTCTGGCCGGCTCTTCGGGTGCCAACCCGTTCGCCTGTATCGCTGCGGGTATCGCCGCGCTGTGGGGCCCTGCTCACGGAGGTGCGAACGAAGCCGTACTGACCATGCTCGACGAGATTGGCGATGTATCGAACATCGACAAGTTCATCGCCAAGGCCAAGGACAAAAACGATCCGTTCAAGTTGATGGGCTTCGGTCACCGCGTCTACAAGAACCGCGACCCTCGCGCGACTGTCATGAAGCAGACCTGCGACGAAGTGTTGAAGGAACTGGGCATCAACAACGATCCGCAACTCGAACTGGCCATGCGCCTGGAAGAGATCGCGTTGACCGACCCGTACTTCATCGAGCGCTCGCTGTACCCGAACGTCGACTTCTACTCGGGGATCATCCTCAAGGCGATCGGCATTCCAACCAGCATGTTCACGGTGATTTTCGCCCTAGCGCGTACTGTGGGCTGGATTTCGCACTGGAAGGAAATGCTCTCGAGCCCGTACAAGATTGGCCGTCCACGCCAGCTGTACACGGGTTATGAGTCGCGTGACATTACTTCGCTGGAAGATCGCAAATAAGGTTTTTTCTTTTTGTGATGGTTTAGTGGTGTGTCAGGAACGGCCTCTTATATAGAGGCCGTTTTTGTTTGTGGTCTCAGCGGCCTTCGGGCCGACTGGTTCTTGGATTCTGGGGGCATATCCGTTGCTGCGGTAACGGCTTCTTAAGGGTTCGCTCTTACAGCGACTCACTTTTCCAAACGCCGAAAAGTAAGCAAAAGGCTTTGCCCCGGCGTGCGGCCCGCTCGCTAAAGCTCGGGGTTCCTTCGTTACGGGACCGATCCGGGCGCAGCGGCTACGGTTTGCTTCGCTGCACCTCCTTCCGCTGTGTACGACTGCGTCGTACGGTCGCTGCGCTCCCACACCCGGATCGATCCCGTAACGAAGCCTGCCGAAGGGGCAAGAGATCAAAAACCGAATCAAAAGCAACAGCAAAAGCAAAATCCAGAGCCAGAGCCAGAGCCAGAGCCAGAGCCAGAGCCAGAGCCAGAGCCGAAGCAAAAGCAAAAGCAAAAGCAAAAGCCAGATCAAAAGATCGCAGCCTTCGGCAGCTCCTACAGTCGGATCGCGTGCTACAAGACCAGGTCGGCTGTCAGGCCGCCTTCGCGAGCAGGCTCGCTCCCACAAAAAGCAAAAAGCAAGGCAGCGCAGCTGCCCGCGGCGAAGCCGCACCACTCAACAATGAGCGCAAGCTCGAGTGCTTTTGATCTTGATCCACCGGCGACGTCGGAAGGCTGAGTGGAGGGATTGATCCGGGCGTGGGAGCGCAGCGACCGTTCGACGAAGTCGAACACAGCGGAAGGAGGTGCAGCGAAGCAAACCGTAGCCGCTGCGCCTGGATCGATCCCGCAGCGAAGGAACCCGAGCCTGCGAGGGCCGAACGTAGGAGCAAGCCTTTTGGGTTACCTTTTTGGCGTCTGAAAAAGGTGACTCGCCGTAAGGGCGAAACCCTAAGCCGCCGTTACCGCAGCAACGGATATAAACCCAAAACCACCCGATAACCGCCCACAAAAAAACGCCCCAATCTCTCAACCAGGGCGTTTTCTTCAAGCTTGCAGCTTGAAGCTAGAAGCTTACATCTGATCTCTTAGTGCGAAACCGCCCCACTCGCCCCCAATCCGGTCTGCGAACGCACAAACTGCGGGAAGAACAGCGCCCGCTCATTGTCCGCTGCCGCCGACTTGTCGGTAATCGAGAAGAACCAGATCCCGATAAAGGCAATGATCATCGAGAACAGCGCTGGATACTCGTAAGGGAAGATCGCCTTCTCATGATGCAGAATCTGCACCCAGATGGTCGGGCCGAGGATCATCAGACCAACAGCACTCACCAGACCCAGCCAGCCACCAATCATCGCGCCGCGAGTGGTCAGCTTCTTCCAGTACATCGAAAGCAGCAGTACCGGGAAGTTGCAGCTCGCCGCGATGGAGAACGCCAGGCCGACCATGAACGCGATGTTCTGGCTTTCGAACAGAATGCCCAGACCAATCGCCAGCACCGCCAGGGCGATGGTGGTGATCTTCGACACGCGAATCTCATCCTTCTCGTTGGCTTTGCCCTTCTTGATCACACTGGCGTACAGGTCGTGCGACACCGCCGAAGCACCCGCCAGCGTCAGACCGGCTACCACAGCCAGAATGGTTGCAAACGCCACTGCCGAGATGAAGCCAAGGAAGATGCTGCCGCCCACCGCGTTGGCCAGGTGCACCGCCGCCATGTTGTTGCCGCCGAGCAAGGCGCCCGCTGCATCTTTGAAGGCCGGGTTGGTGCTGACCAGCAGGATCGCGCCGAAGCCGATGATGAAGGTCAGGATGTAGAAGTAGCCAATGAAACCGGTAGCGTACAGCACGCTCTTGCGCGCTTCCTTGGCGTCACTCACGGTGAAGAAGCGCATCAGAATATGCGGCAGGCCAGCGGTGCCGAACATCAGCGCCAGACCCAGCGAGAACGCCGAGATCGGATCCTTGACCAGACCACCCGGGCTCATGATCGCTTCGCCCTTGGCGTGCACCTTGATCGCTTCGGAGAACAGCGTGTTGAAGTCGAAGTCGACGTGCTTCATTACCATCAGCGCCATGAATGAGGCGCCGGAAAGAAGCAAGACCGCTTTGATAATCTGCACCCACGTGGTCGCGAGCATGCCGCCGAACAGCACGTACATGCACATCAGCACGCCGACCAGAATCACCGCAACGTGGTAATCGAGACCGAACAGCAGCTGGATCAGCTTGCCAGCACCGACCATTTGCGCGATCAGATAGAACGCCACCACCACCAGCGAGCCGCAGGCCGACAGGGTGCGAATCTGGGTTTGCCCGAGGCGGTAGGACGCCACGTCGGCAAAGGTGTATTTGCCCAGGTTGCGCAGGCGTTCGGCGATCAGGAACAGAATGATCGGCCAGCCCACCAGAAAGCCGATCGAGTAGATCAGGCCATCGTAGCCGGAGGTGAACACCAGCGCGGAAATGCCCAGAAAGGACGCCGCCGACATGTAGTCACCGGCAATTGCCAGGCCGTTCTGGAAACCGGTGATCTTGCCGCCTGCCGCATAATAATCGGCAGCCGAATTGTTTTTCTTCGACGCCCAGTAGGTGATGTACAGCGTCGCGCCGACGAAGGCCACGAACATCAGGATCGCCGGGATGTTCAGCGGCTGTTTGGCCACCTCCCCCGTCAACGCATCAGCCGCCCAGACACTTGGTGCGAAAGCCGCAACACTCAATACAGCAAGTAGACGCCGGATCATTGCTGAGCCTCCTTGAGAATCGCATTGTTCAGGTCGTCGAACTCGCCATTGGCGCGGCGCACGTAGATGCCGGTCAGGACGAAAGCCGAAAGGATCAGGCCAACACCGATCGGGATGCCCCAGGTGATCGAAGATTCAGGACTGAGTTTCGCACCGAGAACATGCGGCCCGTAGGCGATCAGCAGGATGAATGCGGAGTACAGCCCAAGCATGATTGCCGAGAGAATCCAGGCGAATCGTTCCCTTTTCTGAACCAGCTCCTTGAATCGGGGACTGTTTTGAATCGAGAGGTAAATGCTGTCGTTCATTGTTTTTATCCTCGCAGCACAGATTATTGTTGGAACGTAGCTAATGTATGCGGCTGCGAGAGAGGTTCCAGACGACCTTAGTAGTAGATGGCCATGATGTTTTTGCCATTTACCGGACACCCAAAAACAACTGTGGGAGCGAGCTTGCTCGCGAAGGCGCCGTATCAGTCAACGCATCAGTCAACTGACAGACCGCTTTCGCGAGCGAGCCCGCTCCCACAGAGTTAGGCGGTGAAGCTGTTATTTGGTCCAGTCAGCTACACGTTCCGGGTGTTTGGCCACCCAGTCCTTGGCCGCTGCATCAGGCTTGGCGCCGTCCTGAATCGCCAGCATGACTTCGCCGATTTCGTCTTTCGACGCCCACTGGAAGTTTTTCAGGAACTTGGCCACTTCCGGCGCCTTGGCGTCCAGGCCTTTGCTGCCGATGCTGTTCACCGTTTCAGCCTGGCCATACACGCCTTTCGGGTCGTCGAGGAAGCGCAGTTTCCATTTGGCGAACATCCAGTGCGGCACCCAACCGGTGACGGCGATGGATTCGTTTTTCTTCTCGGCGCGGGTCAGCTCGGCAATCATGCCGGCGCCGGAACTGGCCTTGAGGCTGTACTTGTCCAGGCCGTAATCCTTGATCGCCTGATCGGTCTTGAGCATCACGCCTGAACCGGCGTCGATGCCGACAATACGGTTTTTGAAGGTGTCGTCAGTCTTCAGGTCTTCGATCGATTTGGCTTTGACATACTCGGGTACGATCAGGCCGATCTTCGCGTCCTTGAAGTTCGGGCCGTAATCGACGACCTGATCCTTGTTTTTCGTCCAATAGTCACCGTGGGTCACGGGCAGCCAGGCCGAGAGCATGGCATCGAGTTTGCCGGTGGCCACGCCCTGCCACATGATCCCGGTGGCGACGGCCTGCAGCTTCACGTCATAACCGAGTTTCTGTTTGATCACTTCGGCCGCAACGTGAGTGGTCGCGACGCTGTCGGACCAGCCGTCAACGTAACCGATGTTCAGGGTCTGTTTTTCAGCGTTGGCGAAAGTGGAACTCATCGCAAGCGCCAGAGCGGCACCTGCGCCTAAAAGTCGTCGCATCTTCATCGTTTACTTCCCCGAAATGCTGCGCCCGACGGATGCCGGGCATCGTCAACGTATTGTTATGGTGCACAGCGTCCCCATCACGCCGGACCTCACACACTCGAACATCAGCCGATTTTTCAAAAAGGGTACTGATAGTTTGATCATCAACCTCAAGCGGCCGGCGACCTGCTCTGTCAGCGACCTCAAGGCAGCGAGAAACGACATCAGAAAGCCATTAATCAAGCGAGATTAATTGACGCCAGACAATCCGCCCGAACTTTGCATGTATAACGCCTGCAGGCCACCTGCCTTTCTATAAATGCAGGTAACATGCGTCGCTTTGCAGCCACTCGGCCTGATCATGTCCGCGACGTACCGATTTCCTTTTGTGCCTTATCTGTTCGCCTGCCTGCTCGGGCTCATGGCCCTTGGCGGTTTCTGGTATGGCCTCGGCCAACCGGTAATCCTGCCGGACGCCGCGACGCCGACGCACAAGCTGCAATGCGCCTCGTACACGCCGTTCGACAAGGACCAGTCGCCGTTCGACGTGCCGTTCAAATTGCGCCCTGAGCGCATGGATGCCGACCTTGCGCTACTGGCAACGCGCTTTGAATGTATCCGCACCTATTCGATGACCGGCCTCGACGCCCTGCCCGATCTTGCGCGCAAACACGGTCTGAAGTTGATGATCGGCGCCTGGGTCAACGGCAACCCCGTGGATACCGAGCAGGAAGTCGAACTGCTGATCAAATCCGCCAACGCCAACCCCGACGTGGTCACGGCAGTCATCGTCGGCAACGAGGCGCTGCTGCGCAAAGAGGTTACCGGCGCGCAACTGGCCCGGCTGATCGACAAGGTCAAAAGCCAGGTCAAGCAACCGGTAACTTACGCCGATGTCTGGGAATTCTGGCTCAAGCACCCGGAAATTGCCCCGGCCGTGGATTTCCTCACTATCCATTTGCTGCCGTACTGGGAAGACGATCCCTCGAACATCGACGTCGCGCTGCGGCATGTGGCGGATGTGCGCCAGGTGTTCGGCAACAAATTCGCCCCCAAAGACGTGGTGATCGGCGAAACCGGCTGGCCGAGCGAAGGCCGTCAGCGCGAAACCGCCGTGCCGAGCCGGGTCAACGAGGCGAAATTCATTCGTGGGTTTGTGACGATGGCCGAGCAGGAAGGCTGGCGTTACAACCTCATCGAAGCCTTCGATCAGCCATGGAAGCGCGGCAGTGAAGGCGCCGTCGGCGGCTATTGGGGGCTGTTCGATGCCGATCGGCAGGACAAAGGCGTGCTCGCCGGGCCGGTGAGCAACGTGCCGTACTGGAAAGAATGGCTGGCGGTTGGCGCTGTGATTTTCCTCGGTACGTTGATTCTAGGTGGACGCGTTCGCACCGTGCGCTCGGCACTGCTGCTGCCATTGCTCGGTGCCGTCGCTGCTTGTTCAATTGGCGCCTGGGCTGATCTGGCGCGGCTGACCACGCGATTTGCTGGCGAATGGCTGTGGGTCGGCTTGCTGACCGGGCTGAATCTGTTGGTACTCGCGCATGCCGCGCTGACGTTGAGTGCACGTATCGGTTGGCGCGCGCGAGCATTCGATTTTCTCGAGCGTCGCGCCGGCTGGCTGGTCGCGGCGGCCGGTTTTGCCGCTGCGGTGATGGTGCTGGAGATGGTCTTCGATCCGCGCTATCGCAGTTTCGCCAGCATGGCGTTCGTGCTGCCGGCACTGGTGTACCTGTGCCGGCCGGTGAGCGTGCCGCGTCGGGAGATCGCCTTGCTGGCGTTTATCGTCGGTGCCGGGATTGCGCCGCAGTTGTATCAGGAAGGGTTGCTGAATCAGCAGGCCTGGGGTTGGGCGCTGGTCAGTGGCTTGATGGTGGTGGCATTGTGGCGCTGTCTGCGGGTTCGCAAGGGCTGACCAGAGCAAGATCAAAAGATCGCAGCCTTCGGCAGTTCCTACAGATGCAGGGCGTGCCATTGTAGGTGCTGCCGAAGGCTGCGATCTCTCAAATCACGCACCGCGTGAGGATCTGACCAGGCGCAACCCGGCAATCACCACCGCAAACACCGCCAAGGTGGTGTTGTACAACGCCAATGCCGGCATCCCGAACACCACCGCCAGCACCGCCAGCCACCATCCTCCCCGCCCCGGCACGACAAAACCGATCAGCGCCATGCCCACCGCTGCCCAGCCCAGCACCTTGAAATGGATCATCAATCCGAGGTTCGAGCGCACCACGCACTCCCAACGGCTGGCCTCGTCAACGCAGATGCCGACCCACTGGCCGTCTTCCATAAAGCCATAACGCGCGGCATAACTGGCGGCCAGCCACAGCGGCAACAAAACGAGCAGCACAATCACAGGCAAGCGGCGGGACATGAAGCACTCCAATCTACGGAAATCGGCCGCCAGCTTAATCTGCCGCCCTGCATACGCAAGCGCTAACAACACTTAACTGTTCATTGAGGCCGTGCAAAGTGTATCGTCCAGCTACTATTACCCCGAATTCCGCCTGTTTGGTGCCGCACCATGGCACTTTGGCGCACGGCCGGTGGTCATAGCCTGCGAACTTCAATCGGCACCTTCCTCTAAGGGATCTAGTCATGCTCCGTTCCTTGCGCTTCGCCGCGCTGTTCAGCGGCCTTATCTTGAGTGCGTCCGCGCTGGCGGTGGATATCGACGCCGCCAGCTATGGCTACCCGCTGACCAACCCGTTCGAGGCGACGATCGCCACGACACCACCGGATCTGCGTCCGGAGCTGCCGCTGGACGACGACATCAATCAAACGGACCGCAGCCTCACCCTGCGCCCGGAGCGCGAGTTCCAGCTGCCGGACAATTTCTGGGCAGTCAAAAAGCTCACCTATCGCATCGCCACGCAGGACAAACCGGCGCCGCTGATCTTTCTGATCGCCGGCACTGGCGCGCGCTTTGACAGCACGCTCAACGAATACCTGAAAAAGCTATATTACAAAGCCGGCTACCACGTCGTGCAGCTGTCTTCGCCGACCAGCTTCGATTTCATCAGCGCCGCCTCGCGTTTCGCCACCCCGGGCGTGACCAAGGAAGACGCCGAAGACATGTACCGGGTGATGCAGGCGGTCCGCGCGCAAAACCCGAAACTGCCGGTGACCGAGTACTACCTGACCGGTTACAGCCTCGGCGCTCTCGATGCCGCGTTCGTCGCGCATCTGGACGAGACCCGCCGCAGCTTCAACTTCAAGAAAGTCCTGCTGCTCAACCCGCCGGTCAATCTCTATACCTCGGTGACCAACCTCGACAAGCTGGTGCAGACCGAGGTCAAGGGCATCAACAGCAGCACCACATTCTACGAACTGGTGCTGACCAAGCTGACCCGCTACTTCCAGCAGAAAGGTTACATCGACCTCAACGATGCGCTGCTGTATGACTTCCAGCAGTCCAAGCAGCACCTGACCAACGAACAGATGGCCATGCTCATCGGCACGTCGTTCCGCTTCTCGGCGGCCGATATTGCCTACACCTCGGACCTGGTCAACCGTCGTGGCCTGATCACCCCGCCGAAATTCCCTATCACCGAAGGCACCAGCCTCACGCCGTTCCTCAAGCGTGCGCTGCAATGCGACTTCGACTGCTACATCACCGAACAGGTTATTCCGATGTGGCGTGCGCGAACCGACGGCGGCAGCCTGCTGCAACTGATCGATCAGGTCAGCCTGTATGCACTCAAGGATTATCTGCACGACAGCCCGAAAATCGCCGTGATGCACAACGCCGACGACGTCATCCTCGGCCCTGGCGATTTGGGCTTTTTGCGTAAAACCTTCGGTGATCGCCTGACCGTTTACCCACTGGGCGGCCACTGCGGCAACCTTAACTACCGCGTCAACAGCGACGCCATGCTGGAGTTCTTCCGTGGCTAAATATCTCCTGCTGATTGCAGCGCTCCTCTGTGCAGGCGTGGCCCAGGCCGACAACAGCAAAGCCGATGCACCGGTAGTGGTCGACAGCGACGGCTTCAAGGAACCGCTGACCAAACTCAAATTCAACCCGGGCCTGGACCAGCGCGAGTTCGAGCGCTCGACGCTCAACGCGCTGAACGTTTATGACCCGCTGGAATCGTGGAACCGCCGGGTTTACCACTTCAATTACCGCTTCGACCAATGGGTGTTCCTGCCGGTGGTCGATGGATATCGCTATATCACGCCAAGCTTTGTGCGCACCGGGGTGAGCAACTTCTTCAACAACATTGGCGACGTGCCGAATCTGGTCAACAGCCTGCTGCAGTTCAAGGGTCAGCGCTCGATGGAAACCACTGCGCGCCTGTTGCTCAACACCACGATCGGCATCGCCGGCCTGTGGGACCCGGCCACCGCCATGGGCCTGCCACGCCAGAACGAAGACTTCGGTCAGACCCTGGGTTTCTACGGCGTACCGGGCGGCGCCTACTTCGTACTGCCGATCTTCGGCCCGTCGAACATCCGCGACACCGCGGGTCTGGCCGTGGACTACACCGCCGACACCGCGATCAACTTCCTCAATGTCGCGGAAGTCAGCTCCAACCATCCGGAAGTCTGGGCCTTGCGTGCAATCGACAAGCGCTACCAGACCAGTTTCCGTTACGGCCAGATGAACTCGCCGTTCGAGTACGAGAAAGTGCGGTACGTCTACACCGAGGCGCGCAAGTTGCAGATCGCCGAGTAATCTCGGCGGGTGCAAAAAAGGGCCATTCGATGCACGTCGAATGGCCCTTTTTTGTGGCTCAACACAAATCAGAATGTGGGAGCGGGCTTGCTCACGAATACGGTGGATCAGTCAATATCCATGTCGACTGGCGTTCCGCATTCGCGAGCAAGCCCGCTCCCACAGGTTTCATGTTCAGCTTCTGATTGCGCGCCAGAGCTTGCCCACGACAGTCACCACCGCCAACACCACCGCACCGGCAATGATCCCCGCAACACCGTTGAGCAGCATCGGCACGGCGAACCCGGCACTGCCCGCCGCTGCGCCGACGCCTTCGATCCAGTGATGCAGCACCGGCACGCCATGGGTAAGGATGCCGCCGCCAACCAGGAACATCGCCGCCGTACCGACCACCGACAGGGTTTTCATCATGTACGGCGCGGCGCTGAGAATGCCGCTGCCAATCCTTTTCGCCATCTGCCCGGGCTTCTGCGTCAGCCACAGACCCAGATCGTCGAGTTTGACAATACCCGCCACCAAACCGTAAACGCCCACGGTCATGACAATCGCGATGCCGGACATGACCACCACTTGCTGGGTCAGCGAGGCGTCGGCCACGGTGCCGAGGGTGATGGCGATGATTTCCGCCGAGAGGATGAAGTCGGTGCGGATCGCGCCTTTGATCTTGTCCTTTTCATACGCCACCAGATCGGTGGCCGGATCGGCGACGGCTTCGGTCAACTGCGCATGCCCGGCTGCGTCTTCCTCTTTGCTGTGCAAGAACTTGTGCGCAAGCTTCTCGAAACCTTCGAAGCACAGATACGCACCGCCGACCATCAACAGCGGCGTTACCAGCCATGGCACGAAGGCGCTGATCGCCAGCGCCGACGGCACGAGGATCAGTTTGTTGACGAACGAGCCCTTGGCCACCGCCCAGACCACGGGAATTTCCCGCTCGGCGCGCACGCCCGAAACCTGCTGGGCATTGAGCGCAAGATCATCACCCAGCACCCCGGCAGTCTTCTTCGCGGCCATTTTCGTCATCAATGCAACGTCATCCAGAACGGTGGCGATGTCATCGATCAGCACCAGCAAACTGCTTCCTGCCATGAATCCTGTTTCCTTCTGTGTATGAATGTTGCCAAGCATAGCGCGACCGCCAGCCACAGGCTGCATTGTTGAGCGCCGCTCAAGGCCGGTGCTACCATGCGCCACCGCCAGAACAGGCAAGGAACCACCGGGTTTATGAGCACAATCCGCGAGCGAAACAAAGAACTGATCCTGCGCGCCGCCAGCGAAGAGTTTGCCGACAAGGGCTTTGCGGCGACCAAAACCAGCGACATCGCCGCCAAGGCGGGATTGCCCAAGCCCAACGTCTACTACTACTTCAAATCCAAGGAAAACCTCTATCGCGAGGTGCTGGAAAGCATCATCGAGCCGATTCTTCAGGCCTCGACCCCGTTCAACCCGGACGGCGTGCCGAGCGAGGTGCTGAGTGGCTACATCCGCTCGAAGATCCGCATCTCCCGCGACCTGCCCTACGCGTCCAAGGTGTTTGCCAGCGAGATCATGCACGGCGCCCCGCATCTGAGCGCCGACCTGGTCGAGCAGCTCAACAGCCAGGCCAAGCACAACATCGCCTGCATCCAGAGCTGGATCGACCGCGGCCAGATCGCCCCGATCGACCCCAACCACCTGATGTTCAGCATTTGGGCCGCCACCCAGACTTACGCCGACTTCGACTGGCAGATTTCTGCAGTGACCGGGAAAGACAAGCTCGATGAAGCCGATTATGAAGCGGCAGCGCAGACGATCATCCGGTTGGTGTTGAAGGGGTGTGAGCCGGACTGAACAGACTTACCGCTATCGCTGGCAAGCCAGCTCCCACAGGGCTTTGTATTGGTTACAACATCTCAATACGACAGAGAATCCTGCGGGAGCTGCCAGCGATGGCTTTCGATCAGGCGCCAATGATCAGAAGGATATCCTGCTCATTCGCAGTGACCCTTGGCGCTCAAGCCTCCTCCCCCATCAACCAGCGCAGTGCCTGTGGCAGCGAAGTGCTCCAGTCGTCGGGGAAGGTGTGTCCAGCCTCATGGACACGGGATTTGACTTCGTTGCCTTCGCTGAACAATTGACGGAAATCGGCGCTCATCTGCTGATTGCGTGGCCCTTCCTCTTTGCCGTTGATGACAAATACACGCTTGCCGCGCGCTTTGCTTTCGGTGGGCGTCGGTTGCATGCCGCCGGGTGACAGCAGCAGCGCGCCGGCGTATTCGTCCGGGTGCTGCGCCAACAGAGCGCCGGCGTGTTGCGAGCCCTGCGAGAAGCCCATGAGGAACACGCGTTTACGGTCGATGCATTGCTGGGCTTCCAACGCTTTGAGCCCGTTCTGCACGGCTTGATGGGTGCCTTCGAAGCCAGGGCCGATCCAACGGAAGCTGTCGACCGCGTTGATCATTTCTGTGCCATTGATCCCCAGAATCACTGCGCCGGTGTCGGCCAGCGGTTGGTAATCTTCATCAAGCTCGCCGTTGACGCCATAACCGTGGAGCCAGACCACCACCGGCCGACAGGCTTTGGGGACGGGGATGCTGGCCGACGGATCAAGCACGGAGATCGCGCCAACCTTGCCGACGGCCATTTTGCTGTAGCGCTCCTGAGCGTTGGCCAGGACGCTTTTATAGGTGCCAGATTCGCGCAGATCGGCGAAGTCTTCATCGCCGGCCATCAACGGGCCGAACCACAGGCCGCGGTCATCGGCTTCACGTAGAAAGCGTTCGGCCAATTTGTCATCACCACGCCGAGCAAACAGCGCCGCGACCTGATAAGGCGCCTGCAATTGTTTGGGGTCTTCACGGGTGGCGGCCAGATACACCGCAATGGCCTGCAACGTATCGGATGATTCGAGCTTTTCGGCACGATCCATCAGTTCCTGGGCATCGTCTGCATTGATCAATGCAGAGACCACCGGGCTGAGCGCATTGAACGCGATTTCGTCGGCGTCAGGTGCCTGCGCCGCATGCAGGGCGGGAGTACAGAGGGTCATGGCCGTGGCCAGAGAGAGGGCAAATAGCGTCTTCACGCGAATCTTCCTTGATACATAAACGAGAGGGGCGGCAGTCTATAGACCCCGCCCCGCTTCGTCATCATTACCACATCAGTTGTGGTGATTTATCTCACTCAGGCCGCTACCCCCGCATCCGCGCGTAACTTCAGCGCCTCCACCGCACTGATCGCGACTTGCTCATCCACATCCGACAAATCCCCACTGATCCCGATCGCGCCCAGCACTTCACCCGCCTGATTGCGAATCAACACACCACCCGGCGCCGGCACAACGCTGCCCTGCCCCATGCTGTTCAACGAAGAAAAAAAGGCCGGGCGTTGCTGGGCGTCCTGGGCGAGCAGGCGTGAGCCTTTGCCCAATGCGATGGCGCCCCAGGCTTTGCCGATGGCGATGTCGGGGCGCAACAGGCTGGCGCCGTCTTCGCGTTGCAGGGCGATCAGGTGCCCGCCGGTGTCGAGCACCGCGATGGTCAGCGGTGCGGCGTTGATGCCGCGCCCTGCATTGATGGCTTCGCTGACCAGGTTGACTGCGACTTTCAAGGTTAAAGCGCTCATGGTGCCGTCCTCATTTTGTTATAGGGAAAGTCGTGGGACTGCGCGTCTGTGCCGCAGTCCGATGCCACAAATAGAACACAATGAGTTATTTTTTTGTATACAATAATTCTCGAAAAGCGCCACATGCGACGAAAAGCCACAGCACAACGGGCTTGCGACGAATGAAACAGGCGCTTGAGAAAATGGATTGACCTGCGCCGTCCGCCGTGAATACACTCTGCGCAAAGCCACTTGTATACAATTACAAAACGTAAAGAGGCACAAAACCATGAGCAAAATGAGAGCAATCGAAGCCGCCGTTCTGGTGATGCGCCGTGAAGGGGTCGATACCGCTTTTGGCATCCCGGGCGCAGCGATCAACCCGCTGTACTCCGCCTTGCAGAAGGTCGGTGGCATCGATCACGTCCTTGCTCGCCACGTTGAAGGCGCCTCGCACATGGCCGAGGGCTACACCCGCACCAAGGCCGGCAATATCGGCGTGTGCATCGGTACATCCGGCCCGGCCGGTACTGACATGGTCACCGGGCTCTACAGCGCCTCGGCCGACTCGATTCCAATCCTCTGCATTACCGGCCAGGCACCCCGGGCCCGTATGCACAAGGAAGACTTCCAGGCTGTCGACATCACCAGCATCGTCAAGCCAGTCACCAAGTGGGCGACCACGGTTCTGGAACCGGGCCAGGTGCCTTACGCGTTCCAGAAAGCTTTTTACGAAATGCGTTCCGGCCGTCCAGGCCCGGTGCTGATAGATCTGCCATTCGACGTGCAGATGGCCGAGATCGAATTCGACATCGACGCCTACCAGCCGCTGCCACTGGCCAAACCGACTGCGACCCGCGTGCAGGTCGAGAAGGCTCTGGCGCTGCTGGATCAGGCCGAGCGTCCGTTGCTGGTCGCCGGTGGCGGCATCATCAACGCCGATGCCAGCGATCTGCTGGTCGAGTTCGCCGAACTGACCGGCATCCCGGTCATCCCGACCCTGATGGGCTGGGGCACTATCCCGGACGATCACCCGCTGATGGTCGGCATGGTCGGTCTGCAGACGTCGCACCGTTACGGCAACGCGACGATGCTCAAATCCGACGTGGTGCTGGGCATTGGTAACCGTTGGGCCAACCGCCACACCGGTTCGGTTGACGTGTACACCGAAGGTCGCAAGTTCATTCACGTCGACATCGAAGGCACGCAGATCGGCCGTGTGTTCACGCCGGATCTGGGCATCGTTTCCGACGCTGCGGCAGCGCTGACCGTGTTCATCGAAGTGGCCCGTGAATGGCAAGCCGCTGGCAAGCTGAAAAACCGCAGCGCCTGGCTGCAGGATTGCCAGCAGCGCAAGGCCAGCCTGCATCGCAAGACGCACTTCGACAACGTGCCGGTCAAGCCGCAGCGCGTTTACGAAGAAATGAACCAGGTGTTCGGCAAGGACACCTGCTACGTCAGCACCATTGGTCTGTCGCAGATTGCCGGCGCGCAGTTCCTGCACGTGTACAAGCCGCGTCACTGGATCAACTGCGGCCAGGCCGGCCCGTTGGGCTGGACCATTCCGGCGGCGCTGGGCGTGGTGAAGGCCGATCCGAATCGCAAAGTCGTGGCCCTGTCGGGGGACTATGATTTCCAATTCATGATCGAAGAACTGGCGGTCGGCGCTCAGTTCAAACTGCCGTACATCCACGTCGTGGTGAACAACTCGTACCTGGGCCTGATCCGTCAGGCCCAGCGCGGGTTCGAAATGGACTACTGCGTGCAGCTGTCCTTCGATAACCTCAACGCGCCGGAACTCAACGGTTACGGGGTAGACCACATCGCAGTCGCCGAAGGCCTCGGCTGTAAAGCGCTGCGTGTGTTCGAACCATCAGAAATCGCCCCTGCCCTGCGCAAGGCCGAGCAGATGATCGAAGAGTTCAAGGTGCCGGTGATCGTCGAGATCATTCTGGAGCGTGTGACCAACATCTCCATGGGTACCGAGATCAACGCGGTCAACGAGTTCGAAGACCTGGCTCTGGTCGGCAATGACGCGCCGACGGCGATTTCGTTGCTTGATTAACTGCTGACCGCTCTCCCTGTGGGAGCGGGCTTGCTCGCGAAGGCGATATCACATCCGACATCAATGTCGACTGCCCCACCGCTTTCGCGAGCAAGCCCGCTCCCACAGGAGACCTCACAAGATTTACGGGAGACCACCATGCCGCGTTTCGCAGCCAACCTGTCCATGCTGTTCACCGAACAGGATTTCCTTGCCCGTTTCGACGCCGCCGCCAAGGCCGGTTTCAGTGGCGTGGAATACCTGTTCCCTTACGACTTCAGCTCCGCCGAAATCAAGGCAAAGCTTGAAGCCAACGGTCTGACCCAAGTGCTGTTCAACCTGCCGGCCGGTGACTGGGCCAAGGGCGAGCGTGGCATTGCGTGCCTGCCGGAGCGGGTTGAAGAATTCCGCGCCGGGGTTGATCTGGCGATCGCCTACGCACAAGTGCTGGGCAACACCCAGGTCAACTGCCTGGCCGGTATCCGCCCGCAAGGCGTTGACGATGCCACCGTGGAAAAGACCTTCGTCGCCAACCTCAAATACGCCGCCGACAAGCTGCAAGCGGTGGGCATCAAACTGGTGATGGAAGCGATCAACACCCGCGACATTCCCGGTTTCTACCTGAACAACACGGCGCAGGCCCTGTCGATTCGCGAACAGGTCGGCAGCGCCAATCTGTTCCTGCAATACGACATCTATCACATGCAAATCATGGAAGGCGATCTGGCCCGCACCCTGCAATCGCACCTGGGCGAGATCAACCATGTGCAGCTCGCGGACAACCCGGGGCGCAACGAGCCGGGCACTGGCGAGATCAACTACCGCTTCCTGTTCGAACACCTCGACCGCATCGGTTATCAGGGTTGGGTCGGCTGCGAATACAAGCCGTTGACCACCACCGAGGCGGGCCTCGGCTGGCTGAAAACTCATAACGCAATTTGATGCAGATCCCCTGTGGGAGCGAGCTTGCTCGCTCCCACAAAAAGCAGTTCCCCAATTTGCTTGAGCACGACAAAAACAAGAGGATTTTCTCATGGCTAAAATCGGATTCATCGGCACCGGCATCATGGGCCACCCAATGGCGGCGAACCTGCAGAAAGCCGGTCACAGCCTGTTCCTGTCGCAGCACCACGACGCAGCCCCGGCCGATCTGGTCGCCGCTGGCGCCGTCGCGTTGGCCAACCCGCGCGAAGTCGCGCAGGAAGCTGAATTCATCATTGTCATGGTCCCGGATACCCCGCAGGTCGATGACGTGCTGTTCCGTGCCGACGGCGTCGCGGCCGGTGTCGGCAAAGGCAAAGTGGTCATCGACATGAGCTCGATTTCGCCGACCGCCACCAAGGCCTTCGCCGCGAAAATCAACGAAAAAGGCGCGCAATACCTCGACGCGCCAGTGTCCGGCGGCGAAGTCGGCGCCAAAGCCGCGACCCTGAGCATCATGGTCGGTGGCGACGCCGATGCCTTCGAACGCGCCCTGCCGCTGTTCCAGGCCATGGGCAAGAACATCACCCTGGTCGGTGGCAATGGCGACGGCCAGACCGCCAAAGTCGCGAATCAGATCATTGTTGCGCTGAACATCCAGGCCGTTGCCGAAGCGCTGCTGTTCGCCTCCAAAAACGGTGCCGATCCAGCCAAGGTGCGTGAAGCGTTGATGGGCGGTTTCGCCTCCTCGAAGATTCTTGAAGTGCACGGCGAGCGCATGATCAAAGGCACCTTCGATCCGGGCTTCCGCATCAGCCTGCACCAGAAGGACCTGAACCTGGCCCTGCAAGGCGCCAAGGAGCTGAACATCAACCTGCCCAACACCGCCAACGCTCAGCAAGTGTTCAGCACCTGCGCGGCCATCGGTGGCAGCAACTGGGACCACTCGGCGCTGATCAAGGGACTTGAGCACATGGCCAATTTCTCGATCCGCGACAATAAATAAAGCCTGCCCCGTCGCTCGTTCCCACGCTCCGCGTGGGAATGCTGCCCGGGACGCTCCGCGTCCCTGCCGAAGCGGACGCAGAGCGTCCATTGAAGCATTCCCACGCAGAGCGTGGGAACGATCATCAGCATTAACCAAGAACAATAAGATTGGGAGCCCGCCATGTCGGTCGATCCGCAACAACTGCTGCGCGAGCTGTTTGCCACAGCCATCGACGCGGCGCATCCGAACCAAGTCCTTGAAGCCCATCTGCCCGCCGACCGCAGCGGTCGCGTCATCGTCATCGGTGCCGGCAAAGCGGCGGCCGCCATGGCGCAAGTGGTCGAGCGCTGCTGGGAAGGCGAAGTCACGGGCCTGGTCGTCACCCGCTACGGACACGGCGCCCCGTGCGAAAAAATCGAAGTGGTCGAAGCCGCGCATCCGGTGCCGGACGCCGCCGGTCTGGCCGTGGCCAAACGCGTGCTGGAACTGGTCAGCAACCTGACCGAAGACGACCGCGTGATCTTTCTGCTCTCCGGCGGCGGCTCTGCCCTGCTCGCCTTGCCGGCCGAAGGCATCACCCTCGCCGACAAACAGTCGATCAACAAGGCCTTGCTCAAATCCGGCGCGACCATCGGCGAGATGAACTGCGTGCGCAAGCACCTCTCGGCGATCAAGGGCGGCCGCCTCGGCAAGGCCTGCTGGCCGGCGACGGTTTACACCTACGCGATTTCCGATGTACCCGGCGACCTCGCCACCGTCATCGCCTCCGGCCCGACCGTGGCCGACCCTAGCACCAGCGCCGAAGCCCTGGCGATCATCAAACGCTACGGCATCGACATTCCGGCCTCGGTGCGCAACTGGCTGCAAAGCCCCGAGTCGGAAACCGTCAAACCCGGCGACCCGAGTCTGGCTCGCAGCCACTTCCAGTTGATTGCCCGCCCGCAACAATCGCTGGATGCCGCGGCGGTGAAATGCCGTCAGGCCGGTTTCAGCACCTTGATTCTCGGCGATCTGGAAGGCGAATCCCGTGAAGTGGCGAAAGTCCACGCAGGCATCGCCCGGCAGATCATCAACCACGGCCAGCCATTGGCGGCGCCGTGCGTGATTCTCTCCGGCGGCGAAACCACCGTGACCGTGCGCGGCAATGGTCGTGGCGGGCGTAACGCCGAATTCCTCTTGAGCCTCACCGACAACCTCAAGGGCCAGCCCGGCGTCTACGCGCTGGCCGGCGACACCGATGGCATCGACGGCTCGGAAGACAATGCCGGCGCAATCATGACCCCGGACAGCTACGCCCGCGCCGCCGCCCTGGGCTTAAGCGCCAGCGATGAGCTGGATAACAACAACGGTTACGGCTACTTCGAAGCGCTCGACGCGTTGATCGTCACCGAGCCGACCCGCACCAACGTCAACGACTTCCGCGCCATCCTGATCCTTGAGAACTGCAAATCATGACGCCTGATAAAAAGGTCAAAATCCTCGCCACCCTCGGCCCTGCGGTCGACGGCATCGACGACATCCGCGAACTGGTCGAGGCCGGGGTCAACATCTTCCGCCTGAACTTCAGCCACGGCGATCACGCCGACCACGCCAATCGCTATCAGTGGATCCGCGAAGTCGAGCGCCAGCTCAACTATCCGCTGGGCATTCTCATGGACTTGCAGGGGCCTAAACTGCGCGTCGGCAAGTTCGCCGAAGGCAAGGTGCAACTGCATCGCGGTCAGGCGTTCCGCCTCGATCTCGACGCGACACCGGGCGACGAGCGTCGGGTGAACCTGCCGCATCCCGAGATCATCGCCGCACTGGAAGCCGGCATGGATTTGCTGCTCGACGACGGCAAGCTGCGTCTGCGCGTGGTTACCAAGTACGCCGATGCGATCGACACCACCGTGCTCAACGGCGGCGAACTGTCCGACCGCAAAGGTGTGAACGTGCCGCAAGCGGTGCTCGACCTCAGCCCGTTGACCGCCAAGGATCGTCGCGACCTGAGCTTCGGTCTGGAGCTGGGTGTGGACTGGGTCGCGCTGTCGTTCGTGCAGCGCCCGCAGGACATTGTTGAAGCCCGCGCATTGATCGGCGACAAAGCCTTTCTGATGGCGAAAATCGAGAAGCCTTCAGCGGTCGAGCAACTGCGTGAGATTGCTGGGTTGAGCGACGCAATCATGGTCGCTCGCGGCGATCTGGGTGTTGAAGTGCCGGCAGAAAGCGTGCCGCAGATTCAGAAAAACATCATCACCACCTGCCGCGAACTCGGCAAACCGGTGGTCGTGGCGACGCAGATGCTCGAGTCGATGCGCTTCTCCCCGGCCCCGACCCGCGCCGAAGTCACCGACGTTGCCAATGCCGTGGCCGAAGGCGCCGATGCAGTGATGCTGTCGGCGGAAACCGCCTCGGGCGAGTATCCGCTCGAAGCCGTGCAGATGATGAGCAAGATCATTCGTCAGGTGGAAAACGGCCCGGATTATCAGACCCAGCTCGACGTCAGCCGACCGAAAGCCGAGGCAACCGTTTCGGATGCAATCAGCTGCGCGATCCGCCGGATCAGCAACGTGCTGCCGGTGGCGGTGCTGGTCAATTACAGCGAGTCGGGCGCTTCGACGCTGCGCGCATCGCGGGAACGACCGAAAGCGCCAATCCTCAATCTGACGCCGAACCTGCAAACGGCGCGGCGCTTGAGCGTGGCGTGGGGCATTCATTCGGTGGTCAACGATCGTCTGCGCCAGGTCGATGAAGTCTGCTCAACCGCGCTGGAAATCGCCCAGGCACAAGGCATGGCCGAGCGTGGCGACACGCTGCTGATCACTGCCGGCGTGCCGTTTGGCCAGCCGGGTTCGACCAACTCCCTGCGCATTGAGACGTTGATCTAGCCCCCCACCATGATCGTTCCCACGCTCTGCGTGGGAATGCGGCCCGGGACGCTCTGCGTCCCAAGAGCAGACGCAGAGCGTCCTTTCAGGCATTCCTTTGCGGCGCGTGGGAACGATCAGCACCGAATGAACTGCCATGCCTGCCAATCACTTCAACACCCACTGCCCCGACTGGGCCGAGGCTTTGCTCAACGGTTTCAGTCAGATTTTCTTCCAGCGCCATCCGCTGTGCGGCCTGCTGTGTCTGTTGGCGATTCTGCTGACAGCGCCGGTGCTGTTTGCCGGGGCGCTGCTTGGTGGCGTTGCCGGTCTGCTCACCGCGCAGCGGCGCAACTACGCCAAAGCCGATCGCCAGGCCGGGTTATTCAGCTATAACGGCGTGCTGCTCGGCCTGCTGCTGAGCCTGTATTTCCCTTGGTCGCCGTTGCTGCCACCGCTGATTCTCGCGGCAGGCGGGTTGAGCGCGATGCTCACTCAGCAATGGCTCAAACACGTGTACCGCAGTCGCGCTATACCGGCGTATACCTCGCCGTTCGTGGCGATCAGTTGGGTGCTGCTGGTGTTCGCCGAACCCTCCGCGCCAATGGCATCGGTCGACCTGAACACGACAAATCTGCTGGCTGCTGAACTGCGCGGATTTGGGCAAGTGATGTTTCTCGACCATCCCTTGGCCGGGGCGTTGATCGCCAGCGGTTTGCTGCTCGCCGATCGCCGGGCGTTCTGCTGGGCGCTGCTGGCGTCGGCGATCGGCCTCGGCTCCAGTCTGCTGCATCACGAAACGTCCGCCGCACTGCTCGGGCTCGGTGGCTACAACGCCGTACTCGCCGCCCTCGCCTTCAGCGCGCAACGGCAACATCCGTGGTTGCCGCTGCTCGCAATTGTCCTGGCCTTGCTGGTGACGCCGCTGTTTGCCGCCCTCGGGCTGGCGACGCTGACTGCGCCATTCATCCTTGCCTGCTGGTTGATTCGCGCCGGCATTCAGATGCTTGGCAAAGCGTCGCTTGCGCATGAGTCTTGCGCTCACGAGGAGAATCACCCTAGGCTGCGCTGATCTTCGATTCAGGCGTTATCCATGGACAGCAGCAACAATTGGCGTGAACGGCTTTACGTCATGATTTTCCAGAGCGACACCCCGGCCGGGCGTCGCTTCGACGGCATTCTGCTGTTGATCATCCTCGCCAGTCTGGTGATTGTGATGCTCGACAGTATCGACAGTATCCATCGCAACTACGCCGACGTGCTGGCCTACATCGAGTGGGGTTTCACGGCGATTTTTCTCGGCGAATACATCCTGCGTCTGTACTGCTCGCCCAAGCCGCTGCGCTATGCCTTCAGCTTTTACGGGCTGGTGGATCTGCTGGCGATCGTGCCCGGTATCCTCGCGCTTTATTACAGCGATGCTCAGTACCTGCTGATCATCCGCATCATTCGGATGCTGCGGATTTTCCGCGTGCTCAAGCTCAGTCCGTACCTCAAGCAGGCCAACTACCTGATGTCGGCGCTGCGTGGCAGCAAGCAGAAAATCGTCGTGTTTCTGGTCAGCGTGTGCACGCTGGTCACGGTGTTCGGCACGCTGATGTACGTGATCGAAGGTCCAGAGCACGGCTTTACCAGCATTCCGAAGGGCATCTACTGGGCGATCGTCACCTTGACCACTGTGGGCTTCGGCGACATCGTGCCGAAGACACCTCTGGGCCAGGTGATTTCCTCGCTGGTCATGATCACCGGTTACTCGATCATCGCCGTGCCCACGGGGATTTTTACCGCAGAACTGGCCAATGCCATGCGCGGCGAACAGCTGCAACATGACTGCCCGGGATGTCAGAAAAAGAGCCACGAGCAAAGCGCGGCGTTTTGTTCGCGTTGCGGCAGTCAACTGTTCAAGAAAGTGGAATAAGTACAGAGCTTTTTAATCTTTAAGCGGCTATCACGCGCCCGTTATAGTCGCTGGCAAATCGCCTCACCTTTGACTCAACACCCCCACAGAACAAGGAATGCGCAGTGAAAAAACTCTTTGGCGCCTCACTTCTCGCCGCTGGCCTGGCCTTGGCCAACATCGCTCAGGCAGCACCGACGCTGCTTAACGTTTCCTACGACGTGATGCGCGATTTCTACAAGGACTACAACACTGCGTTCCAGAAACACTGGCAGGCCGAGCACAACGAGAACATCACCGTGCAGATGTCTTTCGGTGGTTCGAGCAAGCAGGCGCGTTCGGTGATCGATGGCCTGCCGGCCGATGTCATCACCATGAACATGGCCACCGACATCAACGCCCTCGCCGACAACGGCAAACTGGTGCCGGAGAACTGGGTCACGCGCCTGCCGAACAACAGCGCGCCGTTTACCTCGGCGACGGTGTTCATCGTCCGCAAGGGCAACCCTAAAGCCCTGAAAGACTGGCCGGACCTGCTCAAGGACGGCGTGCAGGTGATCGTGCCGAACCCGAAAACCTCGGGCAACGGCCGCTACACCTACCTGTCGGCCTGGGGCTATGTGCTGAAGAACGGCGGCGACGAGAACAAGGCCAAGGACTTCGTTGGCAAACTGTTCAAGCAAGCGCCAGTGCTCGATACCGGTGGCCGCGCCGCCACCACCACGTTCATGACCAACCAGATCGGCGACGTGCTGGTGACCTTCGAAAACGAAGCGGAAATGATCGCTCGCGAATTTGGTCGTGATCAGTTTGAAGTGGTCTACCCAAGCGTCTCCGCCGAAGCCGAGCCGCCTGTGTCGGTAGTCGATAAGGTCGTCGACAAAAAAGGTTCGCGCGCGGCAGCTGATGAATATCTGAAGTACCTGTGGTCGCCGCAAGGTCAGGAGATTGCTGCGGCCAACTACCTGCGCCCGCGCGACCCGGCAGTGCTGGCGAAGTACACCGACCGTTTCCCTAAAGTGGATTTCCTTTCGGTGGAGAAGACGTTTGGTGACTGGCGCACCGTGCAGAAAACCCACTTCAACGATGGTGGGGTGTTCGATCAGATTTATAGCGGCCAGTAAAGTTTGACCTCAACAAAAAGGCGACCCACTCGGTCGCCTTTTTTGTCGAGCGCAGATACCGGTCATTACACAACGTAATAACCGTTATCATCCGAAACTGTCTTCTGCCAACCCGCGTTGTCCATTAGCCTTCACCGCTTTCCCTGTGCCCGACCCGAGTAATCCCATGACCACCACTCCTCACGCAATGACCCGAGGCATGGTTCTGCTGTTCGCATTCTGCTGCGGCGCCATCGTTGCCAATATCTATTACGCACAACCGATCATTGGCCTGATCGCGCCAGACATCGGCCTCTCCGACACCATGGCGAGTTTCATCGTCTCGCTGACCCAGATCGGTTATGCACTGGGCCTGTTCTTTCTGGTGCCGCTGGCCGATCTGCTGGAAAACCGGCGGTTGATGATCATCACTACCGTGGTGGCAATTGCCAGCCTGCTGGCGGCGGCGTTTACCGATCAGCCGAATGTGTTCTTGCTGATTTCGTTGCTGGTGGGGTTCAGCTCGGTGTCGGTGCAAGTCCTGATTCCGCTCGCTGCGCACCTGGCGCCGGAAGAATCCCGTGGCCGGGTGGTCGGAGGGATCATGGGCGGTTTGCTGCTGGGTATTCTGCTGGCGCGACCGGTGTCGAGCGTGGTCGCCGATCACCTCGGCTGGCGCGCCATGTTCATGATCGCTGCGGCCTTGATGGCGGCGATCAGCATAGTGCTGGCGCTGACCGTGCCCAAGCGCCAGCCCGATCACAGCGCCACGTATGGCCAACTGATCGGCTCGCTGTGGACTTTGCTGCGCCAGCAACCGGTGCTGCGTCAGCGGGCGTTTTATCAGGGCTGCATGTTCGCCACGTTCAGCCTGTTCTGGACCGCCGTGCCGCTGGAACTGGCGCGCAACCATGGCCTGTCGCAAAGCGAAATCGCGATCTTCGCCCTGGTCGGCGCCATCGGTGCCATCGCCGCGCCAATCAGCGGCCGCCTCGCCGATGCCGGCCACACCCGCATCGCCTCGCTGCTGGCCATGCTCTTCGCCAGCCTGAGCTTCCTTCCCGCCTTCATCCACCCCGCCTACAGCGTCATCGGCCTGGCTGTAACCGGCGTGGTGCTCGACTTCTGCGTACAAATGAACATGGTCCTCGGCCAACGCGCGGTGTACTCGCTGGACGCCAAAAGCCGTGGTCGACTGAACGCCTTGTACATGACCAGCATCTTCATCGGCGGCGCCTTCGGCTCGTCGGTGGCCAGCGCTGTGTATGAACATGGCGGCTGGTTGTGGATCGTGATTGTTGGGAGTGTGTTTCCGCTGTTGGCGTTGTTACGGTTTTTGAGTGCTTCGCAAAACGCTGCGCTGGCGCAGCGAAAAGTCGCGTCCTGACGCGATGTCATAGTGGGAGCGAGCCTGCTCGCGAAGGCGGTGTGTCAGCCACAGATCAGTGCCTGACCTGATGCCTTCGCGAGCAGGCTCGCTCCCACAATTGCGCAGCCCCTCAATACCGAACCAGTTTCTCCATCGCCGCATCCGCCAGAAACGAGGAGCGGCTTTTGACGTTGTGCTCGCGTACATAGCGATCAATACGCTGAATCACATAGCCGGGCAGCGTAACGTTGACCTTTTCGGTCTTGCCCAGGTACGGCGAGATATCCAGCTCCAGCATGCCCCAGCCCATCTCGGCAAAATCCGGATGATTGCGATGCGCCGCTGCCGAGGTCGGCATCGGAATCGCCTGACCGGCCGCCGCGATCTCCTGCAGCATGAGGTGAGCCACTTCCACGGCCGCGTTGTAGGCCTCCTCAAAGCTGTCCCCGGCCGTGACTGCGCCGGGAATATCGGGGATCTGAATGCCGACGGCAGTGTTCTCGTCACCCCACTCGATGCAGATGGGATATTGCATTACGGATCTCCTTCATGACGGGTTGCCGGGCTGAATAACCCCGCGCGCCGCCGAATGCTTTTGACTGTCCCCAGCGGTAAATCCTTTTTCGGATGCGGGACGGCAATGGTGTTCGGGTTGTAACGATGAGTGAAAATGTGATGACTGCCCGCAACCCGATCCAGCGTCCAGCCCGCCTCCTCCAGCTCCTTCATCAATAGCCTGCTCTGCACCAACCGCCTCCTTGGCCTGGCCCATTAAAAGTAACTCTAGAGTTATCTTTACTCAAGCACAGAATGGGACGGGGTGATGGTTGGTTGTTTTACAAAGTATTCCTGCAACAGTTTCGTTTATTGCGAATTTCGTTTGGTTCGAATAACGTCCGCGGATCTTCCTTACAGTGCTGGAACAGTCTTATGACCACCGCTACTCCATCTGCCATCAATCTGCCTGTCGAACGTAAGGTCAAAGCCGCGATTGAAGGCCAGCGCGCCCTGACCGCATTTCTCGCAACCGGTTTTGAAACTCAGCGAATCCAGATTTTTGATGAACAGAACGAAGCCCACAGCGTCGAGCTGCCTACATCGGCTTTACGCTTGCTGAGCGATATCCTCGCGGCGCTGGCGCAGGGCCACGCTGTGAAGGTGGTCCCGATCCACGCGGAGCTGACCACGCAGGAAGCTGCCGATCTGCTCAACGTCTCACGTCCGCACATGATCAAACTGCTGGAAAGCGGTGAGATTTCCTACCACAAAACAGGCAAGCACCGACGTGTGCGTTTTGCCGATCTGATGGAATATAAAACCCGGCGAGACACCGCCAGCGAGCAGGCAATGACGCTTCTCGCGGAGCAGGCACAAGCGCTAAGGACAGGATACGAGTGAGGCATTCCTCTTTCACTGCTGTATACGATGCATGCGTTTTATATCCGGCCCCTTTAAGAGATTTCCTGATGTGGCTCGCGTTGTCTGGGCTGTATCAGGCTCGCTGGACTCAGGAAATACACCACGAATGGAAGCGTAACTTATTGAAGAACAGGTCCGACCTGACCCTCGAACAACTCGATCGCACATCGCACTTGATGGACTTGGCCATTCCAGATGCGTGTATCGATGGCTATGAAGACCTGGTGTCAGGCCTGACGCTGCCTGATGAGAACGACCGCCATGTTCTGGCGGCCGCTATCCGATGCGGTGCCGATGTAATAGTGACGTTCAACCTGAAAGATTTCCCCTCCTGTCACCTCGCGCCATACGGCATCGAAGCTCAGCACCTGGATGAGTTTGTGGAAAACCTTTTTCACCTTGATTCGGCGGCCGTCGTCGCTGCGGCTCAAAGCCAGCGACGGCAATTGAAAACGCCCAATGTGGAGGTGGATAAATATCTTGGCTTTCTCCAGCGGCAAGGCTTGGTCGAATCGGTAAAGGCGTTAGGTAACTATCGTGCGATTCTCTGAGAATCAGACGCAAAAAAAACGGCGATCCGAGGATCGCCGTTTCTCTTACTGCCCGAACTTCTTGCCCAACCCCGGCGGGACGCCGTGGATGTTGGTGTCTTCCCACGGGCCGTTGGGGCTGACCGAGCGGCTCCAGCCGTTATTCCAGCGGTAGTAGGTGCGCTGGCGGTAGAAGGTGTTGGTCTGGTCGTCGAGGACGTAGACGCCGAGTTTCTGATCCCAGTGGCTGTTGCCGCCCGGTGGTGGGGCGAAACTGGCTGAGGTGCGCGGGACGGGTTTTGCCGGTTTCGCCGGGATGCTTTTGCCCGGTGTTGGCGAGGTCGACGGGGTCGGGCTCGGTTGCGACGGCGGGATCGGCGGCAGGCTGGTGGTCGGTTCCGGGCGTTGCACCGCACATGCACTCAAGCCCAGGGCCAGTGTGAGGACTGTGATTCGGGCGATGGTGTGCATGGCGGTGCTTTCCTTGTTTGCCCGATTATTTGTCCGGGCTGTCGATGGTCAGTGTTTGTGGCGCGGTGGTGCTGCTGGCCAGTGGGCCGCTGCGACCGATCCACTCACCGGCAGTCGGTTGACCGGCTCGTGAGATGCGCGCAACCAGTTGGACTTCAGGGAAGTTCGACAGTTTCAACTGCGGCATCATTGCATCGGCATCACCCAGTTCGACGGTCACTGGCAGATCCGCCACGGTCAGGCGTTTGGCCGCCAGCGGCGCAGGTGGGCCTGAAGTGGCGCGGGCGAAGATGAACACGCTGTCGCCCGGTTGCACCTTGCCTTTGAGTTCGCTGGCCAGATCGACGCTGACTGTCAGCAACGCAGCTTTCGGCGCCGCTGCCTGGGCAACCTTGCCACCGCTTGCTTTCAAGCGTTCGGCGGCACGCTCGATGCCGCCTTGCAGCGCCGCGCGAGAGTTGTCATCCGGTGGCAGCTGCGCAAGCAGGCGATTCCAGTAATCGATCGCTTCTTGATAACGCTCGCCTTCGAACGCGGCGATGCCGAGAAGACCGAGGCTGGTGACTTCTTTCGGATCGGCCTTCAGCGCTTCGTCGGTCAGTTTCTGAATCTTTTCCGACCACTTTTTACCGTCAGCAAAATACTGCGCCTGCGCCCACTGGCCGAGCAGCTCCGGCTGGCGACCGGCGAGGTTAGCGGCGCGTTCGAACATCTTCGCCGCGTCTGCCGGGCGGTCCTGAGCCATGTAGGTACGGCCGAGGAAATACAGACCTTCAGCAGAATCCGGTTGAGCGGCAACCGCACGCTCCAGACGCTGGGTCATCTCCTCCATCGACTGCGGTGCCTGGGCAAACTCGCGGGTCAGTTCCACCTTGTCGGCGGCACCGAAATGCAGGTACAGACCAAGGCCCAGCAGCGGCACCAACACCGCGGCCAGCAACGGCAACGGTTTGCCCAGGCGCGAGACACGCGGCGCGGCGGCGCCTTCGGTATCGGCCAGCAATTCACGCGCAGCTTCCGCGCGACCGCTGTCCAGTTGCGCCGCGTCGAGCACGCCTTCGGCCTGCTGCGCCTGCAGCTCGGCAACCCGTTCCTGATACAGCGCGACGTTCAGCGCGGTACGGTCTTCTTCCCGCTGGGCACGACGTTCACGCAGCACCGGGATCAGCAGAAAACTCAGGGCGACCAGAAGCAACAGCCCTGCGGCGAGCCAGAAATCAATCATTCTTGGTTTTTATCCAACAGTTGGTCGAGGCGCTGACGTTCTTCGGCAGACAGCGATGTGGGCGTTTCGGCACGTTGCCCGCGACGCCTGCGCACGATCAGCGCGATCACCACAAAACCACCGAGCAACAGACCGGCCGGGCCGAACCAGAGCAGCGCGGTCTTCGAATTGAGCGCCGGTTTGTAGCGGACGAAATCACCGTAGCGATCGACCATGAAGTCGATGATCTGCTGATTGTCCTTGCCCTCGCCGAGCATGCGAAAAATCTCTTTGCGCAGGTCGGCGGCGATCGGTGCGTTGGAGTCGGCGATGTCCTGGTTCTGGCATTTCGGGCAGCGCAGTTCCTTGGTCAGTTCGCGGAAACGCTCACGGTCGCCCTCTTTGGCAAATTCGTAGGTGTCGATGGCCGCGTGGGCGACACCAGCCAGGCTCAAGCCCAACACCACTGCTGCGAGAAAACGCTTCATGGCTTGGCCTCATCGACCAGCGCCTGATACTTGGCCGCGAGTTTTTCGCGCCAGACCTGCTCGTCGATCACCCCGACGAACTTGTCGCGAATGATGCCTTTGGCGTCGATGAAGAAGGTTTCCGGCGCGCCGTAGACACCGAGGTTGAGGCCCAGTGAGCCTTCGTCGTCACGGATATCCAGCGCATACGGATTGTGGAACTCGGCCAGCCACTTCAAGGCGTCGGCATTGGTGTCCTTGTAGTTGATGCCGTAGATCACCACGCCGCGCTCGGCGAGTTTGTTCAGCACCGGGTGCTCGACCCGGCAGGAGATGCACCAGGTGCCCCAGACATTGACCAGCGCCGGTTTGCCGAGAATGTCGGCCTTGGTCAGCGTCTTGTCACCCTGCACACTCGGCAAGGAAAACTCCGGGAACGGCTTGTCGATCATCGCCGACGGCAGCTCCGCCGGATCCAGATACAAACCGCGATACAGAAACACCGCCACCAGCAGGAAAATCGCCAGCGGCAACAACATCAACCAACGCCTCATGCCGCCGCTCCTGTCATGCCCAGTGCTTCGCGCACTTTGCTTTTCACCTTGACCCGATAACGTCGATCCAGCGCCGCCAGCAAACCGCCAAATCCGGTGAGCAAGCCACCGAACCAGATCCAGCGCACGAACGGTTTGACGTGTACGCGCACGGCCCAGGCGCCGTTATCCAGTGGCTCGCCGAGGGCGACGTAGAGATCGCGGGTGAAACCGGCATCGATGCCGGCTTCGGTCATCACCGAGTTCTGCACGGTGTACAGACGTTTTTCCGGGTGCAGCACGCTGATTTCCTTGCCATCACGGATGACGCGGACGGTGCCTTTGTCCGAGGTAAAGTTTGGCCCTTCGAAATGCTTGGCACCTTCGAAGACGAACTGATAGCCCGCCAGATCCATCGACTCGCCCGGCGCCAGACGCAGGTCGCGCTCGGCACTGTTCTGGCTCGACAACACCACCCCCAGCGCGCACACGGCGATGCCGAGGTGGGCGATCTGCATGCCCCAATAGCTGCGGGTGAGCGTCGGCAAACCTTTGATCAGGCCCTTGTGGCGGGTCTTGTCGAACAGATCGCGCAAGCCGGCGAGCAACACCCACGCGGCGAGCAGGAATGTCGCAATCACCGCCCAGTTGAAATCGCCATACGCCACGCCGGCCACCACGGCCAGCGCGACGCTGCCGAGCAGCACGGGCGTGAGCATGCTTGCCAGCCATTTCACTGGCGTGTCCTTCCAGCGCACGATCACACCGACTGCCATCACCAGCATCAACAACGCCATCAACGGAATGAACAGCGCATTGAAGTACGGCGGGCCGACCGACAGTTTGGCGCCACTGATGGCATCGAGAATCAGCGGATACAACGTCCCGAGCAAAATCATCGATGCAGCGACGACCAGCACCAGGTTGTTGCCCAGCAGCAAGGTTTCACGCGACCACAGATTGAAACCGACCTGACTTTTCACCACTGGCGCGCGCAGTGCGAACAGCGTCAGCGAACCGCCCACCACAAACAGCAGGAAGATCAGGATGAACACGCCCCGCTCGGGATCCGAGGCGAACGCGTGCACCGAGGTCAGCACGCCCGAGCGTACGAGGAAGGTGCCGAGCAGGCTCAACGAGAATGCGGCAATCGCCAGCAACACCGTCCAGCTCTTGAACACGCCGCGTTTTTCGGTGACGGCCAGCGAGTGAATCAGCGCGGTGCCGACCAGCCATGGCATGAACGAGGCGTTTTCCACCGGGTCCCAGAACCACCAGCCGCCCCAGCCGAGTTCGTAATACGCCCACCACGAACCGAGGGTGATGCCGATGCCGAGGAAGGCCCAGGCGACGATGGTCCATGGCCGCGACCACCGCGCCCACGCTGCATCGAGACGTCCGCCGAGCAGCGCGGCGATGGCAAATGCGAAGGCCACAGAGAAACCGACGTAGCCCATGTACAGCATCGGCGGATGCACGATCAGGCCGATGTCCTGCAGCAACGGGTTGAGGTCGCGACCGTCGGCGGGGATCTGCGGCAGGATCCGCGAAAACGGGTTCGAGGTAAGAATCAGGAACAGCAGGAAACCGGTGCTGATCATGCCCATCACCGCCAGTACCCGGGCGAGCATGACTTGTGGCAACTGCCGGGAGAACACCGACACGGCGAAGGTCCAGCCGCCGAGGATCAACGCCCACAGCAGCAGCGAACCTTCGTGGGCGCCCCACACTGCGCTGAATTTGTAGTACCACGGCAGCGCGCTGTTGGAGTTCATCGCCACGTAGCCGACCGAGAAATCGTCGGTCATGAACGCGTAGGTCAGGCAGCCAAAGGCAAACAGCAGAAAGGCAAACTGGCCCCACGCCGCCGGTTGCGCCAGGCTCATCCACAAGCGGTCACCGCGCCACGCGCCGAGCATCGGCACCAGCGCTTGGACCAGTGCAAAACACAGCGCGAGGATCATCGCCAGATGGCCCAGCTCAGGAATAAACAGTGCGGCGGCCATCGATCAACCCTCCTTCACAGGCGTCGGTGCGGATTGACCGCTGTCTTTCAGCGCTTTGGTCACTTCCGGCGGCATGTACTTCTCGTCGTGCTTGGCCAGCACTTCATCGGCGACTACCACGCCATCGGCGTTGAGCTTGCCAAGGGCGACGATGCCCTGCCCTTCGCGGAACAGATCCGGGAGGATGCCGCGATAGGCGATGGTCACGGATTTGTTGAAATCGGTGACGACGAATTTGACGTCCAGCGAATCCTTTGACCGTTGCAGCGAACCGGCCTCGACCATGCCGCCGGCGCGGATGCGTGTGTCCTGCGGCGCTTCACCGTTGGCGATCTGCGTCGGCGTGTAAAACAGATTGATGTTTTCCTGCAACGCACTCAGGGCCAGGCCGACAGCAGCACCGACCCCGACCAGGATGGCCAGAATGATGATCAGACGTTTTTTGCGCAGCGCATTCACTGGGCGTTCTCCCGGCGCAGACGACGCGCCTCTTGTTGCAGATAACGCTTGCGCGCCGCAATCGGCGCTAACACGTTGAGGGCCAGCACCGCCAGGCAGATGCCGTAGGCCGACCAGACATACAGGCCGTGATGGCCCATGGCGAGGAAGTCGCCGAATGAAGCAAAACTCATCGCGCTGCCTCCAGACTCTGCTGCACTTCGGCTTTCACCCAACTGGCGCGAGCCTCGCGCTTGAGCACTTCAAGACGCATGCGCAGCAACAGCACAGCGCCGAAGAAGCAATAGAAACCCAGCACCGTCAGCAACAGCGGCAGCCACATTTCCGCCGGCATCGCCGGTTTTTCCGTAAGGGTGAAGGTCGCGCCCTGGTGCAGGGTGTTCCACCACTCCACCGAGTATTTGATGATCGGAATGTTGATCACGCCAACGATGGCCAGCACCGCGCAGGCCTTGGCGGCACTGTCACGATTGCTGATGGCGTTGCCCAGCGCGATCACGCCGAAATACAGAAACAGGAGAATCAACATCGAGGTCAGGCGCGCGTCCCACACCCACCACGAGCCCCAGGTCGGCTTGCCCCAGATGGCCCCGGTGACCAGCGCCACGGCGGTCATCCACGCACCGATCGGTGCAGCGCATTGCAGGGCGACGTCGGCCAGTTTCATTTTCCACACCAGCCCGACCACGCCGCACACCGCGAGCATCACGTAGATCGACTGGGCGAGCATCGCCGCTGGCACATGGATATAGATGATGCGAAAGCTGTTGCCTTGCTGGTAATCCGGCGGCGCGAACGCCAGCCCCCAGACCACGCCAACACCGATCAGCAGCAACGCTGCGATGCTCAACCACGGCAGAAACCTGCCGCTGATACCGTAGAACCACTTGGGTGAGCCGAGCTTGTGAAACCAGGTCCAGTTCATACTGTTTCCATCACGGTTGCCGCTCATCATCGCGAGCTGGCAGAGGGTCATGCCTTTCTTCTGGAAGAAGTGGTCAATTTTTGACCAGGCCTCATTATTATTCGCCGACGCTGATCTTCAGGCCAGCGGCTATTGCAAAGGGTGTCAGGGTGATCGCCAGCGCTGTGAGGCTGGCCATCCACAACAGGTATCCGGTCGCCGGCATGCCTTGCAGCGCCGCTTGCAACGCGCCGCTGCCAAGGATCAACACCGGGATGTACAACGGCAGAATCAGCAACGCCAGTAACAGACCGCCGCGCTTCAGACCGACTGTCAGTGCCGCGCCGACTGCACCGAGCAGGCTCAGCACCGGCGTGCCGAGCAGCAACGACAGCAGCAGTACCGGCAGACATGCGGCCGGCAAACCGAGCATCAACGCCAGCAGCGGCGACAGCAGCACCAGCGCCAGACCGGAGAACAGCCAGTGTGCCAGCACCTTGGCCAGGACCAAAAGCGGCAGCGGGTGCGACGAAAGGACCCACTGTTCCAGCGAGCCGTCTTCGAAGTCACTGCGAAACAATCCGTCCAGCGAAAGCAGGACCGACAACAATGCGGCCACCCAGACTAACCCCGGGGACAGGTTTTGCAAGACTTGAGTTTCCGGGCCGACGGCCAGCGGGAAAAGTGCGATGACGATGGCGAAGAAAATCAGCGGATTGGCCAGCTCCGCCGGGCGGCGGAACAGCAGTCGCGATTCGCGGGCAAGCAGCAGGCCGAAGACGCTCATACCGCCCATTTCCCCAGATCGATGTCGCGATAACCGGCCGGCATGCGGCTCAGGGTGTGGTGCGTGGTCAGCACCACCAACCCACCGCGCTCGCAGTGGCCGGCCAGGTGTTCTTCCAGTTGCGCGACGCCCTGCTTGTCCAGCGCGGTGAAAGGTTCGTCGAGAATCCACAGCGGCGGGCTGTCCAGATACAACCGCGCCAGCGCCACACGGCGCTGTTGGCCGGCGGAAAGACTGTGGCAGGGAACGTCTTCGAAACCGCGCAATCCTACCGCTGCCAGCGCCTGCCAGATCGCCTCGCGTTCGGCGGGATGATGCAGGGCGCACAGCCACGACAGGTTTTCTTCGGGAGTGAGCAGATCCTTGATCCCGGCGGCGTGGCCGATCCACAACAGGTTTCGCGCCAGTTCGCTGCGTTGCTCGGTCAGCGGCTGACCGTTGAGCAGCACCTGGCCATCGGTGGGTTGCATCAAACCGGCGAGCAGACGTAAAAGACTGGTCTTGCCGCTGCCGTTGGGGCCGCTGATCTGCACCATGTCGCCACTGGCCAGGCGCAATTCGAGGTTTTCGAAAAGCAGCCTGAGATCGCGTTCACACGCCAGGGCAACGGTTTGCAGGACAGGACTGGTCAAGGGATCACGGGCCTTATACGGTTCAAGTCGGCTCTAGAGCGGCCGTTAAAGAGATGCAGCATAGATGCTTTGATCGCTCGATCTGGCGAGCTGGATCAAACAATTGCCAGGTTTTTTGAACGAAGCGCACGACGCGCGGCATTATACATGCCGTGCCTTACTCTCAAGAGCGCAATTTCCTCAGGTTGTGTCCGCGTATGACAGGCGAAATGAACATCCTCCCGCTGCCACCCACCGTGCCGGCGAGCGCTCGCCCGCAGATGGGTGAGCTGCTCAAGCTGCTGACGCCGGTCGAGGGCTTGATCGGCGCGGGGCAAAGCGCCAAGGCGGAGGTGTTGTCGCTCAAGCAGGCCGATCAGACCTTTGAATTGTTGCTCAAAGTGACCCTCGACAGCGGCCGTCAGACCACCGTGCAGGCCAGCAGCAACCTGCCGTTGCCACAGGGCACCAACCTGGCGATCACTCAGCCATCGGCCGGCAATCTGGCGATCACCGTACAGCAAGCGATCACCAGCAGCGTCGCCACCCTGACCCGTATCGATACCGCGCAATTGCCCGCCGGCACCCTGCTGCAAGGCAAAGTCGTGACCTCGCAAGCCCTGCCGCAGACGCCGGGGCAAGCGGCGGTATTTCGCTCGATGGTCACTCTGCTCAACACCGCATTGAGCGGCAGCACCTTGACCGTCGACAGCCCGCAGCCGCTGCGCATCGGCACCTTGTTGTCGGCGCAGGTGCAGGACGCGCAAACCCTCAAATTCGTGCCGCTGAGCAGCCGTCAGGAACAACTGGCGGTGAGTCAGCAATTGCTCGGCCAGCAAAGTCGCCAGGGCTCGCTCGATGGTCTGCTGAAGATGTTGCAAAATCTGCCGCCTACCACTGACCAGACCTCGGCCGATCTGCGCGCGGTGGTCGACAAGCTGCTCGCCAGCCTGCCCGACGTGCAGCAAATGAGCACCGCCAAAGGCGTGGCGCTGGCCTTGGCCAACAGCGGCGCGTTCCTCGAAGCGAAATTGCTCGGTGGACAAAACCCGACTCTCGCCCCGGATATGAAAGCCGACCTGCTCAAACTGATCGCGCAACTGACCCCGGGCCTGCCGAGCAACACCAATTTTAATGCGATCATCGCCGCCAACACCTTGGCGCAAGCGCTGCCGAGTTTCGTCCGGAACGCTCTCGGCACCCTCGGCCAGGTCAGCGCCAGACCGGTGCCGAGCAGCTTTCCGTTGCCCGAACGGCTGCTGGCGAAACTGGAAGGCGAAGGTGATCTCGAACAACTGCTGCGCCTCGCTGCTGCAGCAGTGTCGCGTCTGCAGAGCCATCAGCTGTCGAGCCTGGAACAGACCGGCGTCACCGACGATGGCCGCCTACTGAGCACTTGGCAGCTGGAAATACCCATGCGCAACCTGCAGGACATCGTGCCGTTGCAGGTCAAGTTCCAGCGTGAAGAGGCGCCGGAGCGCGAACCGCAACCGCACGAACGTCGCGATGAGCGCGAAGCCAAACAGCAACTGTGGCGCGTCGATCTGGCCTTCGATCTGGAGCCGCTCGGGCCGCTGCAGATTCAAGCGCAACTGATCGCCGGCAGCCTCTCCAGTCAGCTCTGGGCCGAGCGGCCGCAGACCGCCGACCTGATCGAAAACAATCTGTTTGCCCTGCGCCAGCGCTTGCTCGATTCCGGGCTCAACGTCGGCGACCTCGACTGCCACCACGGCACCCCGCCGCAAGGCAACCAAACCCGCCTCGAACATCGCTGGGTCGACGAAACCGCATGAACGATTCCACTGCCCCACGCCAGGCCATTGCCCTCAAATACGACGGCAACCACGCCCCGACCCTCACCGCCAAGGGCGACGACGAACTGGCCGAAGAAATCCTGCGCATCGCCCGCGATTACGAAGTGCCGATCTACGAGAACGCCGAACTGGTGCGCCTGCTCGCGCGAATGGAACTGGGCGACAGCATTCCCGAAGAGCTCTATCGCACCATTGCCGAGATCATTGCGTTTGCGTGGAATCTGAAAGGCAAATTCCCTGAGGGACAAGACCCGGACGCGCCGATGGTCGAGAAGGACATCACCGCACGTGGGGATGATTATTGAACCCTTAAAGCAAAAGATCGCAGCCTTCGGCAGCTCTTACAGGGAAACGCGAATCCCGATGTAGGAGCTGCCGAAGGCTGCGATCTTTTGATCTTGCTTGAAGCTCCTAGCTGCCCTTGTGCAACTTGCGCATCAATTGCGCCTCAGCCTGGGTCAACCCGCACGACTGAGTCAGCTCATCGACGCTGGCGCCCATGCCCACCAGTTTCGCCGCCTGGGCGAATGACAGGCTCGACGGGTCGCGCTGCTCCAGCGCAACGATCTTGTCCGGCAACGGGCTCACCACTGCGCGCAACTCGTGCAGGGCTTCGCCCATGCGCACGTTGCCGTTCTGGTAATCGTCGACACGTTTGGCCAGGTCCTTGATGCGCTGATCACGCAGCGCATCGCCCTGGGCCTGCTGCGCAGCGATTACCCGCTGCGCCTTGATGTATGAGACGAACATCGCCAGCGTGCCGGCCCAGAACAGGAACAGAACAATTACCGCAACCTCGAGAATCAAATCAGATGCTCTCCAGTTCCGACCATTCTTCTTCGCTCATCATCTTGTCCAGCTCGACCAGAATCAGCAGCTCGTTGTTCTTGTTGCACACGCCTTGAATGAACTTGGCCGATTCTTCGTTACCAACGTTCGGTGCAGTTTCGATTTCCGACTGACGCAGGTAAACCACTTCGGCGACGCTGTCGACCATGATGCCAACGACTTGCTTGTCGGCTTCGATGATGACGATACGGGTGTTGTCGCTGATCTCACCGCTGTGCAGGCCGAAGCGCTGACGGGTGTCGATCACGGTGACCACGTTGCCGCGCAGGTTGATGATACCCAGCACGTAGCTCGGCGCACCCGGCACCGGCGCGATCTCGGTGTAGCGCAGCACTTCCTGTACGCGCATCACGTTGATGCCGTAGGTTTCGTTATCCAGTTTGAAGGTCACCCATTGCAGGATCGGATCTTCAGAACCTTTTGCATTCGACGCCTGACTACTCATACCCTGACCCCTCGAAAAAACCGCCCTGGGCGGTGTGTGTTCTGTGTGGTGGCATTGAACAATGCCATCGCCTGATAGTTATGTCGGCTGCTAAGTCGGTTTATGTAGCGGCTTGTTGCCGCTCATGTGCTTCGCCCCGCCGCTGGCGATCAACTCGGCCAGCGCGGATACATCAAGCAATGCACACATGTGCTCAATCACGGTGCCGGCAAGCCATGGCCGCTGACCCCGGTGACTTCTCCATTTGATTTCATTCGGGTCCAGACGCAACGAGCGGCTGACCTGATGCACCGCCAGCCCCCACTCGTAACCTTGTACCGAAATCACGTATTGCAGGCCCTGACGGAAGTCATCGCGGTAGCGATCCGGCATGACCCAGCGGGCGGTATCCAAAACTTTCAAATTGCCGGCCTGACTCGGCAGAATACCGAGGAACCACTCCGGCTGACCAAACAGCGGCGTCAGCTCGTGCCCGGCCAGCGAATAGATCGAGCCCAGGGACACCAGCGGCACAGCGAGCGTCAGCCCGGCCACATCGAACAGCAAGCATTCGAAGGCTTCGGCGGCCCAGGCCGGACGCCCATCGGGTTCGATCGGTGGCGGCGGGTTGTTGGGTGGCAGATGCACCTCGACCAGCGGCGGGATAAGCACCTGCGGCTGCGCAACTGGCGGCTCGGGTTCTGGCTCCGGCTCGGGTTCCGGCACGGTCAATAATTGCGTTTGCAGCAGCGGCGCCAGCGTCGACAGCGGCGCGCGCGGTTCATCGATCAGCGCGACCGGTGCTTTGGCCACTGACGCAGCAGCGGGCGCGGCAATCGGAGTGAAGGATTTCTGCGCGTCACGGGCCTGCTCTTCGAGCACGGCGGCCTGGAATTCGTCCATGGCTTCGGTGCTTTGCACCGCTTCAGGCTGCGCCTGCTCCGCGACTGGCGGCAGCGCTTCGACCGGCGCAGGCAAGTCCTCGGGCAGGTCGAGCAGCAGGTCTTCCAGATAGGACTGCAAGGCCTGTTGCGGACGTGACGTGAGTTTCACTGGGCGGTTCATGCGCGACTCCCTGAAGGAGCTGCCGAAGGCTGCGATCTTTTGATCTTTTCAGGAGCACTGACAGGCCAGATCAAAAGATCGCAGCCTTCGGCAGCTCCTACACGAATAAGGATCATGCTCAAGCCACCTGCGGAACAAGTTGCTGCGCGAGCAGGTGCTTGAGCAGCGCTCGATAGGCCAGCACGCCACGGCTCTTGCCGTCGAACTGCGGAGGCGTGACGCCGGCTCGGCTGGCGTCGCGCAGACGGGTGTCGACCGGGATATAGCCGTGCCAGATATCGTCGGGGAATTTGTCGCGCAGCACACGCAAAGTGTGCATCGAGGCTTGCGTGCGGCGGTCGAACAGCGTCGGCACGATGCTGAATGGCAGTGGCTGTTTGCGCGAACGGTTGATCATCGCCAGCGTGTTGACCATGCGCTCCAGACCTTTCACGGCCAGGTGCTCGGTCTGCACCGGGATCACCAGTTGCTGGCTCGCCGCGAGGGCGTTGACCATCAGCACGCCGAGCAACGGCGGGCTGTCGATGATGGCGTAATCGAAGTCCTGCCACAGCTGCGCCAGACTCTTGGCGATCACCAGGCCCAGACCACTTTGCCCCGGCGACTGGCGCTCGAGGGTGGCCAGTGCGGTGCTCGACGGCAACAGCGAAATGCGTTCGTCGCTGGTCGACAACAGCAATTGCCCCGGCAAGCCTTGCGGCACGCTGCCCTTGTGCAGAAACAGGTCGTAGTTGCTGTGTTCCAGACTGTCGGGATCGTAGCCGAAATAGCTGGTCATCGAGCCGTGCGGGTCAAGATCGACCACAACCACGCGCTTGCCCGCCTCGGCCAGCAACCCGGCTAGAGCGATGGAGGATGTGGTTTTACCGACACCACCCTTTTGATTGGCGACTGCCCAGACTCTCATTCAGTTCGTTCCTCCCGGCCAGATTGGCTGGCCGAGACATGCTTCAGCGTGTTAATGCGGGCGACGGAGAATTGACGGCACTCTCGCGTCCCGGCGTCTTGACCGGGGTCGGTGCAGTTTGTGTGCCAGCGCGCTTCAACGCCGCATCCGGTTGCGCATTGGCGGTACCGGTGCCGGTGAGGCTGCGGCGCACATCAAGATTGCGCGAGACCACCAGCACCACGCGACGGTTCTTCGCCCGGCCTTCGACCGTGGCATTGTTGGCCACAGGCTGGAACTCGCCATAGCCCACCGACGCCAGTCGGCCAGGGTTTACGCCCTGCATGGCAAGCATGCGCACGATGCTCGCCGAACGCGCCGAGGACAGCTCCCAGTTGGTCGGGTACTGCGCGGTGCGGATCGGTTGATCGTCGGTGAAGCCTTCGACGTGGATCGGGTTGTCGAACGGTTTCAGGATCGCCGCGACCTTGTCGATGATGTTGAACGCGATGTCGCTCGGCATCGCGTCGCCGCTGCCGAACAACAGGCTGGAATTGAGTTCGATCTCCACCCACAGTTCGTTGCCGCGCACGGTCATCTGGTTGGAGCTGATCAAATCGCCAAACGCGGCGCTGATGTCATCGGCGATGCTTTTCAGCGGATCACTGGCGCCTGCGATACCGGCGTCGACCTGCTCGGCATCCTTGACCAGCGGCTTGGCCGGGGTCACGGTTTTCGGCCGCTCGTCGCCGATCTGGATCGGTTTGAGCGCGCGGTCGGAGTCTTTGAAGACGCCGACCAGCGCTTCGGAAATTTCTTTGTACTTGCCTTCGTTGATCGACGAGATCGAGTACATCACCACGAAGAACGCGAACAGCAATGTGATGAAGTCGGCGTACGACACGAGCCAGCGCTCGTGGTTAACGTGTTCTTCCTGGTGCCTGCGACGAGCCATGGTCCATTTCCCCCATCAATCCATGAAGCCCTGAAGCTTCAGCTCGATAGAGCGCGGGTTTTCACCTTCGGCGATCGACAGGATTCCTTCCAGCAACATTTCGCGATAACGCGACTGCCGCAACGCGATGGACTTGAGCTTGGCCGCGACCGGCAAGAGGATCAGGTTGGCACTGGCCACGCCGTAGATGGTCGCAACGAACGCCACAGCGATGCCGTTACCCAGTTGCGACGGATCGGCGAGGTTGCCCATCACGTGAATCAGGCCCATCACTGCACCGATGATGCCGATGGTTGGCGCGTACCCGCCCATGCTTTCAAAAACTTTGGCCGCTTCGATATCACGGGATTCCTGAGTGTAGAAATCCACTTCGAGAATGCTGCGAATCGCTTCCGGCTCGGCGCCGTCGACCAGCAGTTGCAGGCCCTTGCGCGAGTAGCTGTCGGGTTCGGCGTCGGCCACGCCTTCAAGACCGAGCAGGCCTTCCTTGCGTGCCGTCAGGCTCCAATTGACCACGCGGTCGATGCCGCCGGCGAGGTCGACACGCGGCGGGAAGAAGATCCACGCCAGAATCTGCATGGCGCGCTTGAACGCGCTCATCGGCGATTGCAGCAGCGCAGCACCGACCGTGCCGCCCAGCACGATCAACGCCGCCGGGCCGTTGGCCAGTGCGCCGAGGTGACCGCCTTCAAGGTAGTTGCCGCCGATGATGGCGACGAACGCCATGATGAGTCCGATAAGGCTGAGAACATCCATCAGATACACGCCTCGACGATATGCTTGCCGATATCGTCCAGACCGTACACCGCGTCAGCCAGATCGGCTTTGACGATGGCCATCGGCATACCGTAGATCACGCAACTGGCCTCGTCCTGCGCCCACACCGAACTGCCGCCCTGCTTGAGCAGACGCGCACCTTCGCGACCGTCGGCGCCCATGCCGGTGAGAACCACTGCCAGCACTTTGTCGCCGTAGGATTTCGCCGCCGAGCCAAACGTGATGTCAACGCACGGCTTGTAATTCAGACGCTCGTCACCCGGCAAAATCTTCACCGCGCCACGGCCGTCGATCATCATCTGCTTGCCACCCGGCGCCAGCAGCGCCAGGCCTGGACGCAGGATGTCGCCATCCTCGGCTTCCTTGACGCTGATGCGGCAGAGCTTGTCGAGGCGCTCGGCAAACGCTTTGGTGAACGCCGCCGGCATGTGCTGAATGAGCACGATCGGCGCCGGGAAGTTCGCCGGCAATTGGGTCAGTACACGCTGCAGCGCAACCGGGCCGCCCGTCGAAGTACCGATGGCAACCAGTTTGTAGGCTTTGCGTTTCGGGGCTGACGACGAAGCGCTGGCAGCCGATGCGCGAGCAGGTGCTGGCGCAGGCGCCGGACGCGCCGGGACAGAGTTGCTCTGGCTACCGTAGCTCGACGCTGCCGGGGCAGGCGTCGGTGCTGGCGCGGCGGCAGGAGCCGGCGCGCTGTAGGCGCTGAAACGACGATTGCTGCGCGAGATGCTGTGGACTTTCTCGCACAGCAGTTGCTTGACCTTCTCGGGGTTGCGCGAGATGTCTTCGAAATTCTTCGGCAGGAAATCCACCGCGCCGGCGTCCAGCGCATCGAGGGTCACCCGCGCGCCTTCGTGCGTCAGCGAGGAGAACATCAACACCGGGGTCGGGCAGCGCTGCATGATGTGCCGCACTGCCGTGATGCCGTCCATCATTGGCATCTCGTAGTCCATGGTGATCACGTCAGGCTTGAGGGCCATGGCCTGATCGATCGCCTCTTTACCGTTGGTGGCCGTGCCGACCACCTGGATGCTCGGATCCGCCGAAAGAATTTCCGAGACGCGGCGGCGGAAAAAACCCGAATCGTCCACCACCAGGACTTTGACTGCCATAAACACTCCATTAGGTGCAGCGGCGCGTCATCGCGCCGCCGTCCCGGATTCAAATACGCTTTGTGGCGTAACGCTTGAGCATGCTTGGAACATCGAGAATCAGCGCAATGCGGCCGTCACCGGTGATGGTGGCGCCGGACATGCCCGGAGTGCCCTGGAGCATTTTGCCCAATGGCTTGATGACCACTTCTTCCTGGCCCACCAGTTGATCGACGACAAAGCCGATCCGCTGAGTGCCCACCGAAAGAATCACCACATGGCCTTCGCGCTGCTCTTCGTGAGCGGCGGAGCTGACCAGCCAGCGCTTGAGGTAGAACAATGGCAGCGCCTTGTCGCGCACGATCACCACTTCCTGACCGTCGACGACATTGGTGGTCGACAGGTCGAGGTGGAAGATTTCGTTGACGTTGACCAGCGGGAACGCGAACGCCTGATTGCCGAGCATGACCATCAGCGTCGGCATGATCGCCAGCGTCAACGGCACCTTGATGACAATCTTCGAGCCCTGGCCCTTGGTCGAGTAGATGTTGATCGATCCGTTGAGCTGGGAAATCTTGGTCTTCACCACGTCCATGCCGACACCACGGCCGGACACGTCGGAGATCTCGGTCTTGGTCGAGAAACCCGGAGCGAAAATCAGGTTGTAGCACTCGGTATCGCTCAGGCGATCGGCCGCGTCCTTGTCCATCACACCGCGTTTTACCGCGATCGAACGCAGGACATTCGGGTCCATACCTTTGCCGTCATCGGAGATCGACAGCAGGATATGGTCACCTTCCTGCTCGGCCGCCAGCACCACGCGACCGCCACGGGCCTTGCCCGACGCTTCGCGTTCTTCCGGCGACTCGATGCCGTGGTCGACGGCGTTGCGCACCAAGTGGACCAGCGGGTCGGCCAGGGCCTCGACAAGGTTTTTGTCGAGGTCGGTTTCTTCACCCACCAGTTCCAGGTTGATCTCTTTCTTGAGCTGCCGCGCGAGGTCGCGAACCAGACGCGGGAAGCGCCCGAAGACCTTCTTGATCGGCTGCATCCGCGTTTTCATCACGGCGGTCTGCAAGTCAGCGGTGACCACGTCGAGGTTCGACACGGCTTTGGACATGGCTTCGTCGCCGCTGTTGAGGCCCAGGCGCACCAGACGGTTACGCACCAGCACCAGCTCGCCGACCATGTTCATGATCTCGTCGAGCCGCGCGGTATCGACGCGCACGGTGGTTTCTGCTTCGCTGGCCGGTTTTTCTGCCGGGGCAGAAGCTGGCGCACGGGCCGGCGCCGGTGCAGCAGCGGCGGCCGGTTTCGGCGTCTCGGCTTTCGGCTCAGGCTTGGCCGCAGGTTTCGGCGCAGCAGCGGCAGCCGGAGCTTTCGCCGTTGGCGTGGCGACGCTCGACGCAGAGCCGGCAGTCGCAGCGCTGGCGTCAAACTTGCCTTTGCCGTGCAATTCGTCGAGCAGCGATTCGAATTCGTGATCGCTGATCAGGTCGCTACCGGCGGCAGCGGCTGCCGGTGCAGCAGGTGCTGCCGGTGCCGAAGCGATGGCCGACTCCAGCGCGTCAACGGCGAAGTTGCCCTTGCCGTGCAGCTGATCGAGCAAGGCTTCGAATTCGTCGTCGGTGATGTCCGAGCTGTCGCCTGCAGCAGGCGCGGCCGGCGCTGCTGGTGCCGCCGCAGCGACCGCATCCACCGCAAACTGGCCCTTGCCGTGCAGTTGATCGAGCAGCGATTCAAATTCGGCGTCGCTGATTTCATCGCTGGCCGCCGTGTCGGCAACCGGCGCGGGCGCCACAGCAGCGGCCGGAGCCTCGGCCTGGGCCTTCACGGCATTGAGCGAGTCCAGCAGTTGTTCGAATTCGTTATCGGTGATGTCGTCCGACGCGCTTTCGGCAACCGGCTCTTCGACCACTTCCACCGGTGCGGCCACGGCCTCGTCAGCCGATTGCGGCTCGGCCAGACGCGCCAGCGCGGCCAGCAGCTCCGGCGTGGCGGCAGTGATCGGTGCACGTTCGCGGACTTCGCTGAACATGCTGTTCACCGCGTCCAGCGCTTCGAGCACAACGTCCATCAGTTCTGCATCAACGCGACGCTCACCCTTGCGCAGGATGTCGAACACGTTTTCGGCGATGTGACAGCACTCCACCAGCTCATTGAGCTGAAGGAAGCCGGCGCCCCCTTTTACAGTGTGGAAACCGCGAAAAATTGCATTGAGCAGATCTGCATCATCCGGGCGGCTTTCCAGCTCGACCAGTTGTTCGGACAGTTGCTCAAGAATCTCGCCGGCCTCAACCAGGAAATCCTGAAGGATCTCTTCATCGGCGCCGAAGCTCATTAATGGGGTGCTCCTAACAGGTCTAAAAACCTAAACTTCAAAATCCAAGGCTGGATAGCAAATCGTCCACATCGTCCTGACCGGACACAACGTCTTCTCGTTTATCGGCATGAATCTGCGGACCTTCACCCTGCGAGAGATGTTTTTGTGGATCTTTTTCAGCAAGCATTGCGGCGCGGTCATGTTCGATGCCCGCAAAGCGGTCGACCTGACTGGCCATGAGCACGAGTTTGAGCAGATTGCTTTCGACTTCGGTGACCAGTTGGGTCACGCGCTTGATCACTTGACCTGTGAGGTCCTGATAATCCTGAGCCAGCAGAATGTCGTTGAGGTTGCTCGACACCGCACGGTTGTCCGTGCTGCTGCGTGACAGAAAACCGTCGACCCGGCGCGCCAGTTCGCGGAACTCTTCAGCCCCGACCTCGCGACGCATGAAGCGGCCCCAATCGGCGCTCAAGGTCTGCGCTTCATCAGCCAGACTGTTGACCACCGGCGTGGCGCTTTCCACCAGATCCATGGTGCGGTTGGCCGCGGCTTCCGTCAGCTTGACCACATAACCCAGGCGTTCGGTGGCGTCGGTGATTTGCGACACCTCCTCGGCTTGCGGCATGTGCGGATCGATCTGGAAATTGACGATCGCACTGTGCAGTTCACGTGTCAGCTTGCCCACTTCCTGATACAGGCCGCGGTCACGGGTCTGATTGAGCTCATGGATCAGTTGCACCGCGTCGCCGAACTTGCCTTTTTCAAGGCTCTCGACCAGTTCGACCGCGTGTTTTTTCAGGGTCGATTCAAAATCGCCCTGGGATGATTCGTTATGCTCCATAGCTCCCCCGCGCATTCATCAGCCGATGCGTTCGAAAATCTTCTCGATTTTGTCTTTCAACGCTTGAGCCGTGAAAGGTTTGACCACGTAACCGTTCACGCCGGCCTGAGCGGCCTCGATGATCTGCTCGCGCTTGGCTTCAGCAGTCACCATCAACACCGGGAGGTGCTTGAGTTTTTCATCGGCGCGCACGTGACGCAGCAGGTCGATACCGGTCATGCCCGGCATGTTCCAGTCCGTTACCAGAAAGTCGATGCTGCCGCTGTTGAGCACCGGAATGGCAGTGGTGCCATCGTCGGCCTCGACGGTGTTGGTGAACCCAAGATCGCGCAGCAGGTTCTTGATGATCCGCCGCATCGTTGAGAAGTCATCAACGATGAGGATTTTCATGTCTTTGTTCAATTCGACCTCCAAGCAGTCTTAAACGCGCCCAGCACCTGGACACGCCACTTCAATCAATCGGCATAGCACTCGAAGTTTGTCTGGAGCACAACGGATCGAGACCGGCGCCGTTCATCACCGCACCAGCCTCGTTTCGCAGTGTCCCCACACTGCCTTCAGCGCGCTCGCCACTCCCCCAAACGCCCCCGCAAACGGGCCGCGCACTGGCTGTGTAACTGGCTGACCCGCGATTCACTGACGCCAAGGACTTCACCGATTTCCTTGAGGTTCAGCTCTTCGTCGTAGTACAGCGCCAACACCAGTCGCTCACGCTCCGGCAAATTGGCAATCGCGTCCGCCAGCGCCGCCTGGAAGCGTTCATCTTCCAGATCGCGTGACGGCTCCATATGAGCACTGGCGCCATCCTCGTGCAGCCCTTCGTGTTCGCCGTCCTGCAACAGGTCGTCGAAACTGAACAAGCGACTGCCCAGGGTGTCATTCAGAATCCCGTAGTAATCGTCGAGACTCAATTGGAGTTCGGCCGCAACCTCGTGATCTTTAGCGTCACGACCGGTTTTAGCTTCAATCGAGCGAATCGCGTCGCTGACCATCCTGGTATTACGGTGAACCGAGCGTGGCGCCCAGTCCCCTTTGCGCACTTCGTCGAGCATCGCGCCGCGGATTCGAATGCCCGCGTACGTTTCGAAACTGGCGCCTTTGCTGGCGTCGTATTTGGTCGAGACTTCGAGCAGACCGATCATCCCAGCCTGGATCAGGTCCTCGACCTGCACACTGGCCGGCAGGCGTGCCAGCAAGTGATAGGCAATGCGCTTGACCAGTGGCGCGTAACGCTCGATCAATTCGTATTGCGCGTCACGCGCCGACTTTTTGTAAAGATTCATGCCACTGGCGGTCATATCACAGGCCCTGCGGTTTGCTGCACGAGACGCTCGACGAAAAATTCCAGATGACCGCGCGGGTTCGCCGGCAGCGGCCAGGTGTCGACCTTCTGGGCGATAGCCTTGAAGGCCAGCGCGCACTTGGAACGGGGAAAGGCTTCGTAGACGGCGCGCTGCTTCTGCACCGCTTTGCGCACGCTTTCGTCGTATGGCACGGCGCCGACGTATTGTAGAGCGACGTCGAGAAAACGATCCGTGACCTTGGTCAACTTGGCGAACAGGTTGCGCCCTTCCTGCGGGCTCTGTGCCATGTTGGCCAGCACGCGGAAGCGGTTCATGCCGTAGTCGCGGTTGAGCAACTTGATCAGCGCGTAAGCGTCGGTGATCGAAGTTGGCTCGTCGCAGACCACCAGCAACACCTCTTGCGCTGCGCGCACGAAACTGACTACCGAGTCACCAATACCCGCAGCGGTGTCGATCACCAGCACGTCGAGATTGTCGCCGATGTCACTGAACGCCTGGATCAGGCCGGCGTGTTGCGCCGGGCTCAGGTGCACCATGCTCTGCGTGCCGGAGGCCGCCGGCACGATGCGAATCCCGCCCGGGCCCTGCAACAGCACGTCGCGCAGTTCGCAGCGGCCTTCGATCACGTCGGCCAGCGTGCGTTTGGGGGTCAGCCCCAGCAGAACGTCGACGTTCGCCAGACCGAGGTCGGCGTCCAGCAGCATGACCCGACGGCCAAGCTCTGCCAGCGCCAGCGACAAGTTCACTGACACGTTAGTCTTGCCGACGCCACCTTTGCCGCCGGTCACCGCGATCACCTGTACGGGATGCATGCTGCCCATGTTATTTCTTTACCTTGTCTTGCATAGACGGAGGCCACATTACTGGCTGCGCGTTCCCGATGGGAACAATGCGTGGCAGACCATCGATGTAGGTACAAAAACTGTTCATGAATACCTCAGCCAACCTGCTTGGTCGGGCTGTGATAGATATCAGCGAACATGTCAGCCATGGCTTCTTCGCTGGGTTCTTCCTGCATTTGCACGCTGACGGCGCGGCTGACCAGTTGATGACGGCGCGGCAGATGCAGATCATCCGGAATCCGTGGGCCATCGGTCAGGTACGCGACCGGCAATTCATGACTGATCGCCAGGCTCAACACTTCGCCGAGACTGGCCGTCTCATCCAGTTTAGTCAGGATGCAGCCGGCTAGCCCGCAACGCTTGTAACTATGATAAGCGGCGGTTAGAACCTGTTTCTGGCTGGTGGTTGCCAGGACCAGATAATTTTTAGAGCGGATGCCACGCCCGGCCAGGCTCTCAAGCTGCATGCGCAACGCCGGATCACTGGCCTGCAGCCCGGCAGTATCGATCAAAACCACGCGCTTGCGTAGCAGTGGATCCAATGCCTGTACCAGCGACTGACCCGGATCGACGTGCGTGACTGGCACGTTGAGGATGCGACCGAGGGTTTTCAGTTGTTCCTGCGCGCCGATGCGGAAGCTGTCCATGCTCACCAGCGCGACGTTCTGCGCGCCGTACTTGAGCACGTAACGCGCGGCAAGCTTGGCCAGCGTCGTGGTCTTGCCCATGCCGGCCGGGCCGACCATGGCAATCACACCGCCCTCTTCCAGCGGCTCGACTTCCGGCACGGCAATCATCCGCGCCAGGTGAGCGAGCAGCATGCGCCAGGCCTGACGCGGCTCTTCGATATCGGTAACCAGTGCCAACAGATCGCGCGACAGCGGGCCGGACAGGCCGATGCGCTGCAGACGGCGATAGAGATTGGCCTGGGCTGGGCGGCTGCCTTGCAACTGATTCCAGGCCAGCGTGCCGAGCTGCACTTCCATCAGCTCGCGCAGGCTGTTCAATTCAAAACGCATCGAGTCCAGCGCACGCGGATCGACACCGGCGGAGGCTTGTGCAGGGGCTGCGGCCGGACGCGCCGGCGCCGCGTGGGTCGGCTCGCTCAACGGCTCGGCAGCGGTCAGCGGCAGGCCTGCGGTCAATGGCAGCCCGGCGAACAACTGCTGATTGGTGTTGCCGTCGGCTTCGCCACGCAGGCTCAGCTCGGCCTGGGCAGTGACGATGCGCGACTGGGTCTTGCGCAGCTCGTCTTCGAGCTCCATGTTCGGAACCCGTGGCGCCAGCGCCGACAATTTGTAATCCAGTGCCGCCGTCAACTCGACGCCGCCGGCGATGCGGCGGTTGCCGATGATGGCGGCATCAGCGCCCAGCTCATCGCGAACCAGCTTCATGGCCTGACGCATATCGGCGGCGAAAAAACGCTTAACTTGCATAAACCACTACCTCAGCCGTTGGGCCCTACTGTCGCAACGATGGTCACTTGCTTGTTGTCCGGTACTTCCTGGTAGGCCAGCACATGCAGCCCTGGGACTGCGAGGCGACCAAAGCGCGAGAGCATCGCGCGAATCGGGCCTGCGACCAGCAGGATCACCGGTTGGCCTTGCATTTCCTGACGCTGGGCCGCTTCGATCAACGAACGTTGCAGCTTCTCGGCCATGCTCGGCTCCAGCAGAACGCCTTCTTCCGAGCCTTGTCCTGCCTTCTGCAGACTATTGAGCAATATCTGTTCCAACCTTGGTTCCAATGTGATTACAGGCAGCTCGGACTCAGTGCCTACAATGCTTTGGACGATGGCGCGCGATACGCCGACCCGCACAGCGGCGACCAGCGCGGCGGTATCTTGACTCTTGGCAGCGTTGTTCGCGATCGCTTCGGCGATGCTGCGGATGTCGCGCACCGGCACGTGCTCGGCGAGCAGCGCTTGCAGAACTTTGAGCAACTGCGACAGCGAAACCACGCCCGGCACCAGCTCTTCCGCCAGTTTCGGCGAGCTCTTGGCCAGCAATTGCATGAGTTGCTGCACTTCCTCGTGGCCGATCAGCTCACTGGAGTGCTTGTACAGAATCTGGTTCAAGTGGGTGGCGACCACGGTGCTCGCATCGACCACGGTGTAACCGAGCGATTGCGCCTGGGCGCGCTGGCTGATTTCGATCCACACCGCCTCCAGGCCGAAAGCCGGATCTTTGGCGTTGATACCGTTGAGCGAGCCGTAGACCTGACCGGGGTTGATCGCCAGTTCGCGGTCCGGATAGATCTCGGCCTCTGCCAGAATCACGCCCATCAGCGTCAGGCGATAAGCGCTCGGCGCCAGATCGAGGTTGTCGCGGATGTGCACAGTCGGCATCAGGAAGCCCAGATCCTGCGAGAGCTTCTTGCGCACGCCCTTGATCCGCGCCAGCAATTGCCCGCCCTGATTGCGATCCACCAGCGGAATCAGGCGATAGCCGACTTCCAGACCGATCATGTCGATCGGCGTGACGTCGTCCCAGCCCAGCTCTTTGGTTTCCATGGCGCGGGCCGGCGATGGCAGCAGTTCCTGCTGACGCTTGACCTCTTCCAGCGCCACGACCTTGGCAACGTTCTGCTTCTTCCAGAACAGGTACGCGCCGCCTGCGGCCAGCGCTGCCATGCTCAGGAAGGAGAAGTGCGGCATGCCCGGCACCAGGCCCATCACCGCCATCAAACCTGCAGCCACGGCCAGCGCTTTCGGCGAGGCGAACATCTGGCGGTTGATCTGTTTGCCCATATCTTCCGAGCCGGAGGCACGGGTCACCATGATCGCCGCCGCTGTCGATAACAACAGTGATGGCAATTGCGCCACCAAACCGTCACCGATGGTCAATAACGCGTAAACCTTGCCCGCATCGCCGAAGCTCATGCCGTGCTGGAAGATACCGACCGCCATACCGCCGATGAGGTTGATGAACAGAATCAGCAGGCCGGCGATGGCGTCACCACGGACGAACTTGCTGGCACCGTCCATCGAACCGTAGAACTCCGCCTCCTGGGCAACTTCCTGACGGCGCGACTTGGCCTGGTTCTGGTCGATCAGGCCGGCGTTGAGGTCGGCGTCGATGGCCATTTGTTTGCCGGGCATGGCATCGAGGGTGAAGCGCGCGCTCACCTCGGAAATCCGCCCGGCACCCTTGGTCACTACGACGAAGTTGATGATCATCAGAATCGCGAACACCACGATACCGACCACGTAGTTACCGCCGATCACCACCTCACCGAAGGCCTGGATCACCTTGCCGGCGGCTTCGTGGCCGTCCTGACCATTGAGCATTACCACCCGTGTGGAGGCCACGTTCAAGGCCAGGCGCAGGAGCGTCGCCACCAGCAGAATGGTCGGGAACACGGCAAAATCCAGCGGCCGCAGCGCATACACGCAGACCAGCAGGACGACGATGGACAGGGCAATGTTGAACGTAAAAAAGACGTCGAGCAGGAACGGCGGCACCGGCAACATCATCATGGCCAGCATGACCAGCAGCAACAACGGCACGCCCAGATTGCCTCGACTGAGGTCGGCAACGTTTGTGCGAGCAGTGTTGAGTAACTGAGAGCGATCCACCGGTTTTCCCCGTTCCTTTAAAGCAAACTTTTGACGCCCCGAGCGGGCGCAGGGCGGCTATTGCAAGAAGCTTTCCAACTTTTGCCCAAGCAGAAAAGATCGTCCGATCGCGGCCCGAGCCTTCGGCAGCTCCTACATGGATTTACGTCTCCTGTAGGAGCTGCCGAAGGCTGCGATCTTGTTTTAAACGACGAGTTTAAAAGACACCTGCAGACACGGTCTCAAGGCTACAAAACCTTGCGCCAATGCCTACAGCCAAGCCAGAATCCGCCGGCTTGTGCGCTTTGGGGTCGGATTCTATTGTGGTCCGGTCGCTGACGAATCAGCGATCGGGTTTAGCGACCCGGACCAACTCAGTGCATCAGCGATCGTGGCTTCGTTGCGGGATTTTTCGCCCGCAATAACGTTATGGCGGCTGTATGCGGGAGACCTTAGGGTCTACCGGGGTGCCTGAGACCGGTTCGCTAACCTGCGTACAGCTGCCACCTTCACCTGTTTAGCGACAGGAAAAAGAGTGGCTCCATAACCTCAGGAGCTTCACCATGATCAAACCAACACCCAACCCACCCGAAACCGACCCCACCTCTCCCTACGAATCCCTCGATTCAAAAAAACTCCACCAAGCCGCCGACCGCGCCCTCGACCACTACCTCTGCCCGCCCGGCTCGACCCCACCGCCCTACAGCCCCCGCGCCATGTACGCCGTCACCGCCGACACCAAAAACGAAGACCTGCTGGCCAACGCCTGCGAAACCCTCGCCTCAGCCAAAACCATCGCCCAGGAATTCGCCGGACTGGTGAAACCATCCCAGCGCCGAACCCTGATGGGGATTGCGCAGCTGATCATGCTCGGGGAATTGGCGGTGAATCGGGTGCTGGATAATCTGGAGTTGCCGCAGTAGGCCGGCCTAACGCTGATCATTCCCGCGCTCTGCGTGGGAATGATCACAAAAAAACCGCCACCCCATTCAATCGGGACGGCGGTTTTTGTGTCACATGGGAAGGTCAGGTATCCCGACGCAAATCCGGTGGAATCGGCAAATCATCCTTCAACGGATCCGGACGCTTGCCCTTGCCTGCCTGGTGTTGGCGGATCTGGTAGACGTAAGCCAACACCTGGGCCACCGCCAGATACAGGCCGCCGGGGATTTCCTGCTCAAGCTCGGTGGAGTAGTAAATCGAGCGCGCCAGCGCCGGGGATTCCAGCAGCATGACGTTGTTGGCCACGGCGATCTCACGGATTTTCAGGGCGATGAAGTCGCTACCCTTGGCCAGCAGCACCGGTGCGCCGCCCTTCTCCGAGTCGTACTTGAGCGCGACGGCGTAGTGGGTCGGGTTGGTGATGACCACGTCGGCTTCAGGAATCGCCGCCATCATGCGCCGCTGCGACATTTCACGCTGGGTCTGACGGATGCGCTGCTTGACCTCCGGTCGGCCTTCCTGATCCTTGTGTTCGTCGCGCACTTCCTGCTTGGTCATCAGCAGTTTCTTGTGCGCTTCCCAGAGCTGCACCGGCACGTCGACGGCGGCGATGATGATCAGACCGCAGGCCAGCCACAGCGTGCTCCAGCCGACCAGCAGCACGCTGTGGATAATCGCCTGATCCAGCGGCTCATGAGCGATGCGCAACAAGTCATCGACGTCGGCCGACAGCACCAGCAGCGCCACACCGAGAGTGATCAGGAACTTGGCCAGTGCCTTGAGCAGTTCGACCACGGCCTTGAACGAGAACATCCGTTTCAGGCCGGCCGCTGGATTCATCCGGCTGAACTTGGGCGCCAGCGAGCCGGCCGCGAACAGCCAGCCGCCCAGAGAGATCGGCCCGATGATCGCGGCAAGCAACAGGGTGATCATCACCGGCTGAATCGCCAGCAAGGCGATCAGCCCCGACTCCAGCAAAAACCGGCCCATGGCGCCCTGATCCATCACCACTTCGCGGGACAGGGTGAAATTCAGGCGCATCACGTCCAGCAGTTCCTGCGCGAGCATGCCACCGAAAATCAGCAGCGCAGCGGCACCGGCCATCATCACGGCGAGAGTATTGAGCTCTTTCGAACGGGCGATTTCACCCTTCTCACGGGAGTCCTTTTTGCGTTTCTCCGTGGGGTCTTCTGTTTTGTCCTGACCGCTCTCGCTTTCTGCCATGACTCAGCGCGCCCGTGCCAGTTCGCGTAGCAACTGCAAGGCCTCGCTGGCCAGCGGTTGATACTGGTTGAGAATGTCCGCCAGCCCCACCCAGATGATGAACAGGCCGAGCACCAGGGTCAGCGGAAAACCGATCGAGAAGATATTCAGTTGCGGTGCGGCGCGGGTCATCACACCGAAGGCGATGTTGACCACCAGCAATGCGGTGATCGCCGGCAAGACCAGCAGCAACGCCGCGCCGAGCACCCAGCCGAGCTTGCCGGCCAGCTCCCAGTAATGCTCAACCATCAGGCCGCCGCCGACCGGCAACGTGGTGAAGCTTTCGGTCAGGACTTCGAACACCACCAGGTGGCCATTCATGGAGAGGAACAGCAGGGTCACCAGCATGGTGAAGAACTGACCGATCACCGCCACCGAAACGCCGTTGGTAGGGTCGACCATCGAGGCGAAGCCCATGCCCATCTGCACCGCGACGATCTGCCCGGCGACAGCAAAGGCCTGGAAGAACAGTTGCAGGGAAAAGCCGAGCACCGCGCCGACCAGAATCTGCTCGCCAATCATCAGCAGGCCACTGAGGTCGAGGGGACTGACGGCAGGCATCGGCGGCAGCGCCGGGGTGATGACCACGGTGATCGCCACAGCGAAATACAGGCGCACGCGACGCGGGATCAGAGTGGTGCCGAAAATCGGCATGACCATCAGCATCGACGCTACGCGAAACAGCGGCAACATGAACGATGCCACCCAGGTACTGATCTGGGTGTCGGTCAGCTGAAGCAGCGATTGCATGGCTTAGCCGATGACCATCGGAATGTTTTTGTACAGCTGGATGATGTATTCCATGAACGTCTGCACGATCCACGGACCGCCGATGATCAGGGTTACCAGCATCACCAGAAGACGCGGCAGGAAGCTCAGCGTCTGTTCGTTGATCTGCGTGGCGGCCTGGAACATCGACACCAGCAGGCCGACCAGCAGGCTCGGCACCACCAGAATGGCGACCATCACGGTGGTCAGCCAAAGGGCTTCACGAAAGATATCGACCGCGACTTCCGGCGTCATGGCGAGACACCTCCAAAACTGCTGGCGAGGGTGCCGATGATCAGCGCCCAGCCATCGACCAGCACGAACAGCATGATCTTGAACGGCAGCGAAATGATCAGCGGCGAGAGCATCATCATACCCATGGCCATCAGCACGCTCGCGACGACAAGGTCGATGATCAGGAACGGAATGAAGATCATGAAGCCGATCTGGAAGGCGGTTTTAAGTTCCGAGGTAACGAACGCCGGGACCAGAATGGTCAGCGGTGCTTGATCCGGGGTGGCGATGTCGGTGCGCTTGGACAGGCGCATGAACAACTCAAGATCGCTGGTCCGGGTCTGGGCGAGCATGAAGTCCTTGATCGGCACCTGCGCTTTTTCCACCGCTTGCTGCGCGGTCAGGGTTTCAGCCAGATACGGTTGCAGCGCGTCGTTGTTCACCCGGTCGAACACCGGCGCCATGATGAACAGCGTCAGGAACAGCGCCATGCCGGTGAGGATCTGGTTCGACGGCGTCTGTTGCAGGCCGAGGGCCTGACGCAAGATCGAGAAGACGATGATGATCCGCGTGAAACTGGTCATCAGAATGACCGCCGCCGGAATAAAACTCAGCGCGGTCATGATCAGCAGGATCTGCAGACTGACCGAATATTCCTGCGCGCCGTCGGCATTGGTGCCCAGCGTGATCGCCGGAATCGACAACGGATCGGCGGCGAACGCCAGCGGCGCGGCCAGCAACAGGACCAGCGTCAAGACGATGCGGAGCGCACCCATTACTTCGTATCCTTTTGGTCCTTGCCGAGAATTTTCAGCAGATGCTGGGCAAATTCCGGCGTCGCTTTTTCGCTGGCCGTGGGGACTTCGACCGGCTCTTTGAGCACATGCAGCGCAGTGATGGTGCCAGGGCTGAGGCCGAGGAGAATCTGCTCGTTGCCGACCTGCACCAGCATCAACCGATCACGCGGGCCGAGCGCACGCGAACCGATCAACTCGATCACCTGCCCCTTGCCCGCCGGCCCCGCCTGCTGCACGCGGCGCAACAGCCAGGCGAGCAAGAAGATCAGGCCCAGCACCAACAGCAAGCCGAACACCAGTTGGGTCAACTGACCGGCCACGCCGCTGCTGACCATCGGCGCGGTGGCAGCAGGCGCAGCGGTGTTCGCGTTCGGCTCGGCGGCGAGGACGCTCAGCGGCAGTACCAGCAGAGCCCAGAGAAACCTTTTCACTCAGCGCAGCTTCTTGATGCGTTCGCTTGGGCTGATCACGTCGGTCAGGCGGATGCCGAACTTCTCGTTGACCACCACTACTTCGCCGTGGGCGATCAGAGTGCCGTTGACCAGCACGTCCAGCGGTTCGCCGGCCAGACGATCAAGCTCGATCACCGAACCCTGGTTGAGTTGCAGCAGGTTGCGAATGTTGATGTCGGTGCTGCCGACTTCCATGGAAATCGACACCGGAATATCGAGGATCACGTCCAGGTTCGGACCGTCGAGGGTCACTGGGTCGTTGTTCTTCGGCACGCTGCCAAACTCTTCCATTGGCAGACGGTTGGAGCTGGAAGTACCAGCGTCGGCAGCCAGCAGTGCATCGATGTCAGCCTGGCCGGCGTCACCGGTTTCTTCCAGGGCCGCAGCCCATTCATCGGCCAGTGCCTGATCGTCCTGCGCGTTCATATCGTCGTTCATCATGTGTCCTCGGCGGGCAACAATTCAGTTAAATGCGGGGGTGGAAAGCATCGCCTCAGCGACGCTCGATCGGCTCGATCACTTGCAACGCGAGGTTGCCTTTGTGCGAGCCCATCTTGACCTTGAAGGCCGGCACGCCGTTGGCGCGCATGATCATGTCTTCCGGCATCTCGACCGGGATCACATCGCCCGGTTGCATGTGCAGGATGTCGCGCAGCTTCAACTGGCGACGGGCCACGGTGGCACCGATCGGCACGTCGACATCGAGCACGTCCTGGCGCAGGGCGTTGACCCAGCGCTCGTCCTGATCGTCGAGATCGGACTGGAAACCGGCGTCGAGCATCTCGCGCACCGGCTCGATCATCGAGTACGGCATGGTCACGTGCAGATCGCCGCCACCGCCATCGAGTTCGATGTGGAAGGTGGAGACCACGATCGCTTCGCTCGGGCCGACGATGTTGGCCATGGCCGGGTTCACTTCCGAGTTGATGTACTCGAAGTTGACTTCCATGATCGCCTGCCAGGCTTCCTTCAGATCGACGAAGGCCTGCTCGAGCACCATGCGCACCACGCGCAGTTCGGTCGGGGTGAATTCACGCCCTTCGATCTTCGCGTGACGGCCGTCGCCGCCGAAAAAGTTGTCCACCAGCTTGAACACCAGTTTGGCGTCGAGGATGAACAGCGCGGTGCCGCGCAACGGCTTGATCTTGACCAGGTTGAGGCTGGTCGGCACGTACAGCGAGTGCACGTATTCGCCAAACTTCATCACCTGCACGCCACCGACGGCAACGTCCGCCGAGCGACGCAACATGTTGAACATGCTGATGCGGGTGTAGCGGGCGAAACGCTCGTTGATCATTTCCAGCGTCGGCATGCGTCCGCGGACGATGCGATCCTGGCTGGTCAGGTCGTAGCTTTTGACACTGCCGGGTTCGGCAGCATTATCGGTCTGTACCAGACCATCATCGACGCCATGCAGCAGCGCATCGATTTCATCCTGGGACAGCAGATCCTGCACGGCCATGTCGTGTTCCTACTGCAGTACGAAATTAGTGAAAAGCAACTGTTCGATGACCACTTTGCCCAGCTCTTTCTGCGCCACTTCCTGGACGCTGGCTGTGGCTTTCTGGCGCAACATCTCTTGCCCGACCGGGGTCGCCAGTGTGGCGAAATCCTGACCGGAGAAGAGCATCACCAGGTTGTTGCGGATAACCGGCATGTGCACTTTGAGCGCGTCCAGATCGGCTTGATTGCGCCCCAGCATGGTGATGCTCACCTGCATGTAGCGCTGACGGCCGTTCTGGTTGTAGTTGGCAACGAAGGCCGGCGCCATCGGCTCGAAAATCGCTGGCTGCTTGCCGACGGGCGCTGCATCGGCGGCCTCGGCAGGCTTGCTCTGCGCGCCATGCATGAAGAACCAGGTCGCCCCGACGGATGCACCAATGGCCACCAGCAACGCCAGCACGATCACGATGATCAGCTTGAGTTTGCCTTTGGTTGCGGGGTCTTTTACTGCTGCAGCTTCGCTCTTCGCCATGCCAATAATCCGTCACTAATCGGGGGTTTCACAGTCGCACGGCAAGGCAAGAGCAAGTGTTATGCCAGAAGTGTCCGGAGGATATTGGATGGCACCGCAAAACAACTGTGGGAGCGGGCTTGCTCGCGAATGCCGTGTGACAGACAACCTCAATGTTGAATGTGACGCCGCGTTCGCGAGCAAGCCCGCTCCCACACTGGGTTCTGCGTTACATCAGGCGTAATAGTCGACTGCGCTGGTGCCAATCACGCTTGTTGTTTGAGCGGCGACGTCGGCAATAGCAGCGGGTGCCAATTCTTCATCCGCCGCATCCAGACGCCCGCCCGCGGCGCTGGTGCGACCGCTCTGGCCCTGCTGCGCCTGCTCCTGCCCTTGCCCCTGCCAGCCACGGTTCTGGTCGGCGACGTTGACGTCGACCTGGCCCATGCCCTGCTGGTTGAACATGTCGCGCAGGCGATGCATCTGGCTGTCGAGCGCTTCACGCACGCTCGGGTGCGCGCTCATGAAGGTCACCTGGGTTTGCTGATCAGGGACCATGTTCACGCGGATATCCAGGCGCCCAAGCTCCGCCGGTTGCAACTGAATGTCGGCGGCTTTCAGGTTGGCGCTGGACAGGTACATGACGCGGTTGACCACTTCTTCGGTCCAGCCGCTCTGATGCATGGCGATCGGCTGATTCACCGGCAGCGCATTGGCGGTTTTTGGCGTGGCGGCTTGGGTCAGTGCTGCCAGTCGGTTGGCGAAGTCGTCGACGCGGGTGTCGCTGGTAGCCGATTTCAGATCCTTCAGGCCATCATCGATCAGCCCGCTAAAGGCCTTTTCGCCGCCCTGGCTGGTGCTGTCCTTGTCTGCCTGCACGTCCAGCATGCTGGCCATGCCGGCAGCGAAGTTCTGCGCCGCGGTGAGTTCGCCGTCGGCCTGAGCTTGCGCGGGAGTAGCCTTGGGCTGAGCCTGGCTGGCGGCGGAAATATGCCCGCCCTGCTCCATCGCCATGCGAACGGCTGGCAGCGAGTCAAGCGGGTCAGCCGAAGGATCGAAATCGCTGTCGGTTGCCGCCGGATCCTTGACCATGCCCGGCACCGCGGCCAAGGCAGGTGTTTCGGTTTCCGGCTGGGCTGGCGTTGCGACTACGGGGGCTGGCACAACAGGCGCTGCCACCAGTGGCTGGACGATTTGCGCCAAGGCCGGATCGAGCGTCGGGTCTGCCGGCGCGGCATCGGCCACAGGGGTTTGTACTGTTTCAGTGGCGTCATCGTCTGCGGCATTCGCGTCTTCGCTCGCCGCCGGTTTTTCGGCAGGCAACGCTTTGCCGCTATCGGCAACCGCTGGCTCAGGCGCGGCAGACTGATCTTTGCCGACGTCCTTTTTGTTGCTGCCGTCTGCGACCTTGTCGCGTGCCGGTTTGACTGAATTGTCAGCACTCACGGCAGGCTTGGCCGGCGCCTGATCGGCGAATACTTTAGCGAAGCTGGAAGCCTTGTCCCCGGCATCTGCGGCCATTGCCGACGATTTGGCAGAGGCTGCTTGCGCCTTGGCCTGAGCGGCGGTCTGAAGAAGAATGTTAGGGGTCGCAGGCATGACACGGTCTCCGCTGCACTGGGATCGTAGGTACAGTTGAGCAAAATGACTGCAAGTGCCGGGCCAGTTTGGCCAGACACCTGCGAAAAGCGCCGGACGACGGATTCAGTGGGTGTGGACGTGGTGCTTTTCGTTTTCGTACACCGGGCGTACGTCGACGAATTCAGAATGGATGTCGGCAACCAGTTGCGCGAGCGCTTCCGGACTTTTGTCCTTAGCGTTCGACTCCAGATCCTGGCACAACGCTGCCAGCCGGATGGCGCCCATGTTGCTGGCGCTGCCCTTGAAGCTGTGGGCGACATCAGACAACGCTTTGGCGCTGGTGCTGTCCTGCAATTCGTGCAGGCGGCTTTCCGAATCTGCCAGAAAAGTCTCCAGCAATTCCGGATAGCCGTCCTCCATCACCTCGCGCAAGGTGTCGAGGACATCGCGATCTACATGTGGGTCAGTCACTTGCTCACTCCTTGATCAAGAATGGGCGGATTATGCCCCAATCTCCCAGAAAAACTCCACGCTGGCACTACGACCTTGGTCCGACCAACTGGCATTGCGCCCTAACTGCCGGACCAGACTGATGCCACGGCCCGACAAGCGGACGTTATCCACGGGCCGCTCCATGACCCGCGCGACATCGAAGCCCTCGCCACTGTCCTCGACCCGGATCACCAGGCGTCCACCCTCACTTTGCGGTTTCACCTGTAGATGCACGCGCACGAAGCCGTCCTGCAGCGCCTCCAGCCGCGCCGCGCGCATTTCATAATAACGGGCAAACCCAGTGGCATCGCGCTTGAGGCTGGAATCCAGCCCGAGTACGCCATGCTCCAGCGCGTTGGAATACAACTCGGCGAGCACGCTATAAAGCGCCCCGCTTTGCGCGCGTAGGCCGTGTACCTCAAGCAGCAACTGCAACAGGAACGGCATCGGATTGAATCGCCTGAGCGTGGCACCGCGAAACTCAAAACTGGCCGACCAGTCCAGCGGGCACGACTGGCCGCTGTCGGAGTACACCGGCGCCGCGCCGTGCGCCTGCGCCGACTCCAGCAGGCTGACCTCGACCATGCTCACGTCATCCCGGGCCTGTCCGCGAAAATCGCGCAACGCCTGCTCGATATCCTCGAACAGCCGATCCGGCTCCCGGTTCGCCGCAAAGACCTGCTGCAGGCGCTCGACGCCGAACAATTGGTCATTGGCATCGCAGGTATCGATGACCCCGTCGGACAGCAGAAACACCCGATCATCAACAGCCATCGGGTACACATCCGTACGGTCATCGAAGGCCTGCGCACCGAGAATCCCCAGCGGCAGATGTCGCGCCGGCAAAGGCACCCGCTCGCCGCTGGCCATGCGGTGCAAGTATCCGTCGGGCATGCCGCCGTTCCACACTTCTACCGAGCGGCTCTGGAAACTCAAACAGAGCAACGTGGCGCAGCAGAACATGTCCACCGGCAGGATGCGCTTGAGCTTGGAGTTCATCTCGCGCAGGGTTTCCGCCAACCCGTAACCTTTGGCGGTCATGCCGTAGAACACTTCGGCCAGCGGCATGGCACCCACCGCCGCTGGCAAACCGTGGCCGGTGAAATCGCCGAGCATGACGTGCATGTCACCGGCCGGCGTGTACGCCGCGAGCAACAAGTCGCCGTTGAACAGTGCGTACGGCGATTGCAGGTAACGGATATTCGGCGCACTCAGGCAGCCCGAATGCGCAACCTTGTCGAACACCGCTTTGGCCACGCGTTGTTCGTTGAGCAGATAGTCGTGATGCCTGGCGATCAGGTCGCGCTGTTGCAGTACCGTCGCCTGCAGACGCCGCAAACGATCCATCGCCTTGATTTTGGCGGCGAGGATCACCTGGTTGTAAGGCTTCGCCAGAAAATCGTCGCCACCGGCCTCCAGACAACGGGCCAGCGCTTCGCTTTCGGTCAGCGAGGTGAGGAAGATGATCGGCACCAGCGCTTCACCTGCCAGCGCCTTGATCTGCCGCGCCGCCTCAAAGCCGTCCATCACCGGCATCAACGCATCCATCAGCACCAGATCGGGTTGCTGTTTTTTGAAGGTATCGACCGCTTCGGCACCGTTGGCCGCCGTCAGAACCTGATGGCCCTGACGACGGACGATGGTCGACAGCAGCAGCCGGTCGGCGGCGCTGTCTTCGGCAATAAGAACGGTGAGCGGCTCTTGCGCCTGCATGGGCGTCAACTGATGTCGAAGAGTTTGTCGAAGTTGGAAATCGCGAGGATTTTCTTCACATCGGAACTGCTGTTGACGACGCGGATATCCGACTCGTCGCCGCCGGCATGGTCACGCAGCAAGAGCAGCATGCCCAGCGCCGAGCTGTCGAGGTAAGTGGCCTCTTTGAGATCGACCACGATGGATTCGGGTTTGCGCGGGAGCCGCTCATACGACTCACGGAATTCTTGATGGCGGCCGAAATCGAACCGGCCTTTGACCGCGATGGTCAGCTTGTGACCATCCGGTGAAACTTCTGTAACGACTGACATTGACTGGCTTCCTTGTCATTGACGAACCTGTACAAGGTTTAGCAGCTGGATAGGGTTGGGGCAAGGCGCAACGGTGGAACAAGTGTGGGAGCGGGCTTGCTCGCGAATGCGGCGTGTCAGTCAATATTGCATCAACTGGTCGAATGCATTCGCGAGCAAGCCCGCTCCCACAGGGATTAGCGCTGAGGTTTAGAAGGCATCACGTCGCGGCAAGCGCTGCGACAACTCATCCAGCAGCTTCTGCTCGCGCTTGTCCTCAAGGCGCTGCGCCTCGTCGCGATAGCGCTGCACCAGTTTGCGCAAACCCTCGACGCGGGCAAACGCCTGTTGCCACTCCTCACGCGCCTTGTCGAGCTTGTTCTGGTGCCAGACCAGGCTTTGCCGTTGCTGGTCGACGGCGGTGTCGAGTTGCGCCAGAAAGCCCTGAAAGCCCAGCAGCCATTGCCCGGTGACGCCGGTGCTGCCGCGCACGATCCATTGCTGCGAGTAATCCAGACGAAAGGCATTGAGGTCGGCCAGTTTGCTTTCCGCGACTTTTACCTGACCTTGGAAATAACCAAGCCGCTGCACGGCGGCTTTCTCGGCCTGTTCGGCCATTTCCACCACCGGTGCAAGGCGCGCGGCGCGACTGACGGCCATGGCCGGTTACCCGCCCGCCGCAGGGGCGAACAGGGTTTCCAGATAGGCCTGGCTCTCACCCAGATTGATTTTGTCGTTGAGGCCCTGGCGCTGATACCTGACCAACTGCGGCTGCAGGGAAATCGCCAGGTCGGTCTCGCGATCGCCGCCGGCGACGTAGGCGCCGACGCTGATCAGATCGCGGCTCTGCTGATAGCGCGACCAAAGCTGCTTGAAATACTGCGCACGCTGCATGTGATCTGGCGAAACCACCGCCGGCATCACCCGGCTGATCGACGCTTCGATGTCGATCGCCGGATAGTGGCCTTCCTCGGCCAGGCGCCGCGACAGGACGATGTGGCCATCGAGTACACCGCGCGCCGAGTCGGCAATCGGGTCCTGCTGGTCATCGCCTTCGGACAGTACGGTGTAGAACGCCGTGATCGAGCCACCGCCCTTCTCCGCGTTACCGGCGCGCTCAACCAGTTTCGGCAGTTTGGCGAACACCGAGGGCGGATAGCCCTTGGTTGCTGGCGGCTCGCCGATGGCCAAAGCGATTTCCCGCTGGGCCTGGGCGAAACGAGTCAGCGAATCCATCAGCAACAGAACGTTCTTGCCCTTGTCGCGGAAATACTCGGCGATGCGCGTGCAATACATCGCCGCGCGCATACGCATCAGCGGTGCATCGTCCGCTGGCGAGGCGACCACCACCGAGCGCTTGAGGCCCTCTTCACCGAGAATGTGCTCGATGAATTCCTTAACTTCGCGACCACGCTCACCGATCAGACCAACGACGATAATGTCGGCCTCGGTGAAGCGGGTCATCATGCCCAACAGCACCGATTTACCGACACCGGTACCGGCGAACAGACCCAGACGCTGGCCACGGCCGACCGTCAGCAAACCGTTGATGCAACGGATGCCGACATCCAGCGGCACGCTGATCGGATCACGGTTGAGCGGGTTGATTGTCGGGCCGTCCATCGGCACCCAGTCTTCGGCTTTCATCCCGCCCTTGCCGTCCAGCGCACGCCCCGCGCCGTCGAGAACACGGCCGAGCATGCTCATGCCCATCGGCAAACGACCGGTGTCGGCCAACGGCACCACGCGGGCGCCCGGGGCGATACCGGCGACACTGCCGACCGGCATCAGAAAGACTTTGCTGCCGGAAAAGCCCATGACTTCTGCTTCCACCTGAGACGGGTGATAGCTGTCGTCGTTGATCACCATGCAACGGGTGCCCATGGCGGCGCGCAGGCCTTCGGCTTCGAGGGTCAGGCCGACCATGCGCAGCAGCCGACCTTCAAGGATCGGCGCGCCGGCAATCTCGGTGGCCTCGGCGTAGGTGCTCAGGCGCTTGGCGAAGCTGGTGCGTTCAAGGCGCATCGCTGGCGTCCGCGCGCGGCTCGTCAGAGTCGACAACCGCTGGGGTGTCTTCGGGGATCTCCAGACTCAAGTCCGGCGCTGCCGGGTGCAGGGCCTGCTCATGCAGCTGGTCGAACAGCTTGGCCATGACCTGGGTCACCCGCGACTCCACACTGGCGTCGATGCGGCTGTGCTCGGTTTCAACCCGGCAGCCGCCCGGCAACAGCGACTCGTCTTCGACGATGCGCCAGGTTTCTTCGTGGCGCTCGCGCAGGGCTTTGACCTGGGCGAAATCCTGCGGATTGACGTACAGGCGCACGTTTTCCACACCCAGCGGCAACAGCTTGAGGGCGTCGCGCATGACGTGTTCGATCTGGCTCGAATCGATGGCCAGTTCGCGCTTGATCACCTGTTTGGCAATGTGTTGCACGAGGTCGACCAGCGACTTTTCAATCTGTGTGTCTTGCTCGGCGATCGGTTCGAAGAGGTTGGCCATCAACAGCTCAAGGCTGGCGACTTTCGCCGCCAGTGCTGTTTCAGCTTCCTGACGCACCTTCAGCGTGGTGCTGTGAAACCCTTCCTTTTCGCCAATGGCGAAGCCCTCGTTGTAAGCCTCCTGACGGATGCTTTCGAGTTCTTCCAGAGTCAGTGGCTGGACTTCTTCCAGCGGCACTTCTTCCATTTCCGGCGGCTCGGGCTCCGGTTCCGGCTCAGGCTCAGGCTTGGGCTTGGGCGGGTCGAAGCTGGGCAGCGCCCAGGATTCGAAACCACGAACATCGCGGGCGCGGATCAGATCCGTCACAGACTCGTCAGGCTTGTCCATGGGCTTAGATCATTTCCTCGCCGCCCTTGCCACCGAGCACGATCTCGCCGGCTTCGGCCATACGACGGGCAATGGTGAGGATTTCCTTCTGCGCGGTCTCGACGTCGCTGACGCGCACCGGGCCTTTCGCCTCGAGGTCGTCGCGCAACAGTTCGGCCGCACGCTTGGACATGTTCTTGAAGATCTTTTCCTTGACGCCTTCGTCCGACCCCTTGAGGGCCAGCACCAGCACGTCGGACGAGACTTCGCGCAGCAGCGCCTGAATCCCGCGGTCGTCGACGTCCGCCAGGTTGTTGAACACGAACATGAGGTCTTCGATCTGACCGGACAGGTCTTCGTCGACTTCGCGGATCGAGTCCATGAGCTGGCCTTCGATCGAGCTGTCGAGGAAGTTCATGATGTCGGCCGCACGCTTGATACCACCGAGTGTGGTGCGCGAGGCGTTCGAGTTGCCGGAGAACTGTTTCTCGAGAATCTGGTTGAGTTCTTTCAAGGCAGCCGGTTGCACGGTGTTCAGCGACGAAACGCGCAGGATGATGTCCAGACGCACTTTATGGTCGAAGTTGCCTAGCACTTCACCGGCCTGATCCGGATCGAGGTACGCGACCACGATCGCCTGGATCTGCGGGTGTTCGTAACGGATCACGTCGGCGACTGCGCGCGGCTCCATCCATTTCAGGCTGTCGAGGCCGCTGGTGTTGCCACCGAGCAGGATGCGGTCGATCAGGCCGTTGGCCTTGTCTTCGCCCAGGGCCTGGGTGAGCATCTTTCGCACGTAGTCGTCGGAACCGACGCCGAGGCTGGTCTGATCGCCGACGATGTCGACGAACTCACTCATCACCTGCTCGACCTGTTCGCGATGTACGTTGCCCATCTGCGCCATGGCCACGCCGACGCGCTGAACCTCTTTGGGGCCCATGTGGCGCAGCACTTGCGCAGCATCGGTCGAACCCAGGGACAGCAGCAGAATCGCGGCTTTGTCGACCTTGGTCAGTTTGACGGTGGCGGCTCGGTTATCACTCATCTGCGTTAATCCACTCTTTCACGACCTGAGCCACGCGACCCGGGTCTTCAGCTACCAGACTCTTGATTGCATTCAGCTGCGCGTCATAACCCTCGCTCGGGCTCGGCAACAGAATGCTCTGCGGACCACCGAGGCTCACGCGGTCGTTGGCCAGTTCGCCGTCCAGGCCGCCCATGCCACCGAGTTCCACGTCGCTGCCCAGACCGGCCAGCTCCTTGCCTTTGCCACCGCCGGTGATGTTGTTGAGCACCGGACGCAGCACACCAAACACCAGCACGAGGATGAACAGCACACCCAGCACTTGTTTGACGATGTCCCAGAACCATGGCTGGGAGTAGAACGGAATATCGGCAATCACTTCGCCGCGCTCGGCGGAGAACGGCATGTTGATCACGCTGACGCTGTCGCCACGGCTGGCGTCGAAACCGACGGCGTCCTGCACCAGTCGCGTGAAGCGCGCCAATTCGTCGGCGCTCCACGGCGCGCGGCTGGTTTCACCGTTGGCCGGGTTGATCTTGACCTGATCATCGACCACCACCGACACCGACAGGCGATTGAGACGGCCCTGCTGCTGTTTGGTGTGGCTGATCGAACGGTCGAGCTCAAAGTTCTTGGTCGATTGTTGACGCTTGTCGGCCGGATACGGCGCGAGCATTGGCTGGCCGGTGGCAGGGTCCATGATCTGCTGACCGTTGGCGTCGACCAGTGGCTGACCCGGCTGGATCATGCCGGCCGCTGCAGCGGTACCGCCGGTGGTCTGCGGCGCCGAGGCCGGCGACGGTGGCTGGTTGCTCAGGGCACCCGGCACACCTTGCGGGCCATTGCTGGCGGTGCGTTGTTCATTGACCGACTGTTCGCTGCGCAACGCCGGCTGATCAGGGTTGAACTGCTCGGCGGTCGATTCGACGGCACTGAAATCGACGTCGGCCGAAACTTCAGCCTTGTAGCGATCGTTGCCCAGTACCGGTTGCAGAATGTTGTGCACGCGCTGGGTGAGCATGCTTTCCATGCGGCGGCTGTAATCGAACTGCTTGCCGGCCATGGTCATCTCGGAGTTCTCCGCCTGATCGGAAAGCAGGTTGCCCTTCTGATCGACGACGGTGATCTGCGATTTGCTCAATTCCGGAACGGAGGTCGCCACCAGATTGATGATCGCGACCACCTGCCCCGGCTCCAGCGAACGCCCGCTGTACAGCTCGACCAGTACCGAAGCGCTTGGCTTGCGCTCGTCACGGACGAACACCGAACTCTTCGGAATCGCCAGGTGCACGCGAGCACCCTTGACGTTGTTCAGGCTGGAGATGGTCCGCGCGAGTTCGCCTTCGAGGCCGCGACGATAACGGGTCGCTTCCATGAACTGGCTGGTGCCCAGACCTTGTTCCTTGTCGAGGATTTCGAAACCGATATTGCCATCGCTGGGAGTGACACCAGCGGCAGCGAGTTTCATCCGCGCACGGGACAGGTCGTCGGCCTTGACCAGCAAGGCGCCGGAATTGGGTTCTACGTTGTAAGGAATGTCAGCGGCGGCCAGGGTTTCCATGACCTGTTTGGCGTCCATGCCGGCAAGGCTGCCGTACAGTGGACGGTAATCCGGCTGCTGCGACCACAGCACCACGGCAAAGCCAATCGCCACGCTTGCAGCCAGACCGACCAACAGGCCGACCTGACGCAGCACGGTCATCTGGGAAAGATTATCCAGAAAGGACAGGCCGAACAGCGGCGGTTTGCCGTCGATCGGGGTGGCCTTGGCCGGAACGTTATCAGCGACTGCTTCTGCCATGACTTAATTCGCCCTTAAACCGGCATCTGCATGATGTCTTGGTAAGCCTGGACCAGCTTGTTGCGCACCTGGGTCAGAGCCTGGAACGACACGCTGGCTTTTTGCGACGCAATCATGACGTCAGTCAGGTCGACACCGCTCTTGCCGATCTCGAAAGCATTGGCCAGTTGAGTCGACGCCTGCTGGGTATCGCTGACTTTATTGATCGCCTGACCGAGCATGTCGGAAAAGCTGCTGCCCGCGATTTCAGGGACAGCGGCAGTCGATTTACGCGCAGACATGGCATCCACTTTCATGGCCTGCATGTCCATCATCAACCGATTAAATTCAATACCTTGGCTCATGGTCTACTCTCTTGGGCGGCCCGCAATTTTTTGACACTCACTCGGCGGGTACACAGGTATTAGCAACAAGGGTGCCAGCTCATGGGCACCCTTCTGAGAAAAGCATCTGGAATGTTTTGCAGCATCGATCAGGTGGCGAACAGATAGCCTTCGACGTCCATCCCGGCGTCGCGCATTTGCGCCAGTTTGTAGCGCAGAGTCCGCGGGCTGATGCCGAGCTTTTCGGCAGCTTCCTTGCGCCGGCCACGCTCAGCGCGCAGGGTCTCGATGATCATCTGAAACTCCCGGCGGCGCAGGTCATCGCCCAGGGCGCCGGAGGAGTCCGCCTCGATTTCCACCTCGCGAATCACCGGTGCAGTGACCGGCAGCGACGCAAATGTCACCGCACCGCTCAGGCAAAAATCCTGCGGCTGAATCAAACCGCCCTGCTGCAGGATCAGCGCGCGCTGAATGGCGTTGTCCAGTTCACGTACATTACCTGGCCACGGATACGCGGTCAGGCAGGCCTGCGCCTCGGGGGACAGCTTCGCTGCTGCGTGCTTCATTTTATTGACGTGTTTGGCCAGCAACTTTTCCGCCAGCGGCAGGATATCGGCAGTGCGCTCGCGAAGTGGACGCCAGGCCAGAGGGAAAACCGACAAGCGGTAAAACAGATCCTCACGGAAGCGCCCCGCTGCAACCTCGCCAGCAAGATCGCGGTTGGTTGTGGCGACCACGCGGATATCCAGGCTGATCGGCTTGCGCGCACCCACGCGCTCGACCTCACGCTCCTGCAGTACGCGTAACAGTTTGGCCTGCAAGCCCATCGGCATTTCGGAAATTTCATCAAGCAGAATGGTGCCGCCGTCCGCCTGTTCGAACTTGCCGGCCTGCGAGGCGATGGCGCCAGTGAACGAGCCCTTCTCATGACCGAACAGTGTCGCTTCGAGCATGTTGTCCGGGATCGCCGCGCAATTGATTGCAATGAATGGCTGACTGGCTCTCGGCGATTGCTGGTGAATGTAGCGCGCCAGCACTTCTTTTCCGGTGCCGGACTCGCCAGAGATCAACACAGTGGAGTCACTGCGCGCCACCCGTGCCGCCAGCTCAAGCAACTGCGCACTGGCCGGTTCAACGGCGACGGGGCCGTCCGCTTCGCCTGCGTCGATGCTGCCCAGCGCATGCCGCGCGACCAGATCAAGCAGCGCTTTGGGTTCGAACGGCTTGACCAGATAATCCGCCGCGCCCTGGCGCATCGCATCGACCGCACGCTCGACCGCGCCATGGGCGGTCATCAGCAGCACCGGCAATTGCGGTTGACGCGCGCGCAGCAAGGCGAGCAATTGATGCCCGTCCATGCCCGGCATGTTGACGTCGCTGACCACCAGGCTGAAGGCATGCTGCGCGACCGCCGTCAGCGCCTCTTCGGCGCTGCCGACGGCGTGATAGTCGTGGCCGGCGAGCAGCAGCGTATCGGCCAGCGCTTCGCGCAACGAACGATCATCCTCGACCAGCAACACCTTGATGCCCATGACGATTATTCAACTCCCTGTGCAGCGGAAAACAGTGGCAGGCTGACCTGCGCGCAAGTGCCGCGCCCGACTCGCGAACGCAGGGTCAATTCTCCCTGATGTGCGCGGGCCACCGCTTTGACCACGGTCAGGCCAAGGCCGGTGCCGGTGACTTTGGTGGTAAAAAAAGGCTCGCCGAGGCGCGCCAAAACTGTCGGCTCAATGCCGCTGCCGCTGTCGCTGACACACAAGCGCAGGGTGTTGCCTCTGGTGTAGCAATGCACTTTCAGGCGCGCTTCGCCGGCGCTGGCCTGAATGGCGTTTTCAATCAGATTCAGTAATGCCCCGACCAGTGTGTCGCGGTTGCACAGCAGCTCGCCAGCATGACTGTCGCACTGCCAGCGGATTGGCAGGCCCTGCACATGAGTCAGCGCCGCTGCCTGCAGCGACTGCATCAGGGCATTCGGCGTAATGCGGTCGGTCAGGGGCAATTCACCACGGGCGAACACCAGCATGTCGCGCACTTGATGTTCCAGTTCGTGCAGGCGCTCCTTGAGCCGCCCGGCAAAACGCTGCTGGGTTTCCAGCGGCAATTGCTGCTCAGTCAAATGACTGGCGTAGAGCAAAGCGGCGGACAGCGGCGTGCGAATCTGATGCGCCAAGGACGCGACCATGCGCCCCAGCGAAGACAAACGTTCATGCCGTGCCAGTTGATCCTGAAGATGCCGGGTTTCGGTCAAGTCGTTGAGCAGCACCAACTGCCCCGGCTCGGCGTCCAGCGAGCGGGTGGAAATCGACAGGCGTCGACCGTTTTTCAGGGAAATTTCGTGACCGTCGTCTTCACGCGGGGCGAAGCAGCGTGCGATGACATGGCGCCAGAGCTCGCCTTCGAGTGGCGAGCCGAGCAAGTCGATGGCGGCCGGATTGGCTTCGCGCACCAGACCGTGGCCATCAATGACGATGACGCCGCCAGGTAGCAAGTCGAGGAGGTTTTGCAGGCGATTGGCCAAGCGTTCTTTTTCCGCCAGCTCCTGCATGCGCTGGGCGCTGACCACGGCCAGCTCACCCTTGAGCTCGGTGACCCGCGCTTCGAGCAGGCTGTAGGAGTCGGTCAACTGGCTCGACATCTGGTTGAACAGCTGGAAGGCCTGCTCAAGCCCCTGACGACTTGCCTGCTCTACGGACGAGGGATGCCCCACGATATTGGAGGCAGAAGAGATCTGGGCGGCTTGGGGCATTGGGCTCTCTCGCTTGGCTGACCGTCAGTGAAACGGAACGTTGCGAGGGCTATAGCAATACCCGTGCCTAAAAAAAACAGCTTATAAATGAAGCGGTTGGAAAACAGGCGTCAATCATCCGCCTGTTCATCGCCTCCGGCCCGGCTCATTCCGTACTTGCGCATCTTCTCGACAAGCGTGGTGCGACGAATGCGCAGACGCTCAGCGGCACGGGCAACAATGCCATTGGCATCGTCCAGCGCCTGCTGGATCAGGCCCTGCTCAAGACCGCCGAGATAATCCTTGAGATCCAGACCTTCCGGCGGCAACAGCGCATTGGCGCTGAAGTCAGGCGTATGGCCGTTGATGGCCACGCGCTCTTCGAGATCGCTGCGCAGGCTGTCAACCATTTGCTCATCTTCGTCGTCGACGTAGCGGAATTTCTTCGGCAACTCGACCACGCCGATCACCCCGTACGGGTGCATGATCGCCATGCGCTCGACGAGGTTGGCCAGCTCGCGGACGTTGCCCGGCCAGCCGTGGCGGCACAGCGACATGATCGCAGCGGAGTTGAAACGGATCGAACCGCGCTTCTCGTGCTCCATGCGCGAGATCAGTTCGTTCATCAGCAGCGGAATGTCTTCGACGCGCTCACGCAACGGCGCCATTTCGATCGGAAATACGTTCAGACGATAGTAAAGGTCTTCGCGGAACGAACCGATCTCGATCATGCTTTCGAGATTCTTGTGGGTCGCGGCAATGATGCGCACATCGACACTTTGGGTCTTGTTGCTGCCCACGCGCTCGAAGGTACGCTCCTGCAGCACGCGCAGCAGCTTGACTTGCATCGGCAGCGGCATGTCGCCAATTTCGTCGAGGAACAGCGTGCCGCCGTTGGCCAGTTCGAAACGCCCGGCACGGCTGGTGATCGCGCCGGTGAAGGCGCCCTTCTCGTGGCCGAACAGTTCGCTTTCGAGCAGCTCTGCCGGGATTGCCCCACAGTTGACCGGCACGAACGGCGCGTCGCGGCGCTTGGAGTGGTAATGCAGGTTGCGCGCGACCACTTCCTTGCCGGTGCCGGACTCGCCGAGGATCAACACGCTCGCGTCGGTGTCCGCCACTTGCTGCATCATCTGACGGACGTGCTGAATGGCACGACTGGTGCCGACGAGGCTGCGGAAAAGGTTGGGTTCGCGATGACGGCCGCGTTCGCGGGCCTGGTCGTACATTTCGCGATAGACCTGGGCGCGGTGCAGCGAATCGAGCAATTTGCTGTAGCTGGGCGGCATCTCCAGGGTCGACAGAACCCGGCGACGCTGGTCTTCAGGCAGGTCAACGGAAGAATTATCGCCCATTAACAAAACCGGAAGGAACTCATCCCAGGTTGCGAGTGTCTTTAGCAAGCCCAAAAGCGCGCCAGGAGCATTAACCGTCCCGATCAGTACGCAAATGACTTCACGACTAGACGACAAAGAGCCGACAGCCTGCTGCCAGTCATGGCTGCCGCAGGGTAAATTTTCTTCGCCAAGAAAATTCAGAATCACCGCCAGGTCGCGGCGGCGGACGCTATCGTCATCGATCAGCAGAATTTTGGTTTCACGCCACATGCAATAGCAACTTCCCTAGTCAACTCAATGCCCGAAAAATAAGGCAAGCGAGACGCTTGCAGGACACCATGTGCCTGTAGACGCCCTAAACCTGATAATAGCCACTAGTTAAGTCAAAAAACCGTGCACAGTCAAATTTATGGCGCAGTGGTTTTACTAATCGGCCCGCTTCACGTGAACAAATGGTAGATGTTTGCGGCATTTTTCGCTTGGCGAATCTTTGCCATTTCATCGACTATTGTTTGACGCTCTTCACACGCCACATCAATCAGCTGGCGGTACACGTCGAGCAGATCTTGCAGACTGCTGCGCACACTCTGCTCATTGTCCAACGTTTGCGCAAGCACATCCTCGACGCAAACGCGGCAGCTCAGATCAAGTTCGGTGATGGTTCCCCAATCACGACTCTCCAGCGCCCCGAGCAGTGCGTAACGGGTTTGTTCGATACGTTCGAGCACAGCACTCATGGTGTTCTCCTAGGCGTCGGGAACCTGATCACCAATTGCATCCCACCCCTCTTTCAAGGTAATCAGCAGGCGCGCTACCTCATTGAGGATCTCGGGGTCATTTTTAATGTTGGCTTCGACAAGGCGTTTGCTCATGTAGGCGTAGAGTGAATCGATGTCCGCCAAGGCTTCGGCCTGATTTTCCAGATCGAGCCCTTCACGCAGGCCGCCAACGATACCGATGGCCTTGCCGATCAGGATACCTTTCTGGGCGGCATCATTACGCGCAATGGCGCCCTTGGCCTGCGCGATACGATCCAGGCCACCCTGCATCAGCATCTGTACCAGGCGGTGCGGGCTCGCCTCGGAGGTTTGAGCCACGCCGTTGACTTTCTGGTATTGCCGAAGGGCCAACATAGGATTCATGTTCTACCTCATTACAACGAAAATGTTCATATTGCCTTTATCGTCTGCGCAGCAAAAAACTTTAGCGCACAAACGCGAAAGCCCGGAGCGCCTGTGATGGCTAGCCGGGCTTACAACCTGTCAGGCGGTCAGGAATTCTTCTGCTGCGCCTCGATGGAGTTGAACATCGAGACGATGTTCTTGCGTTGCGCCTCAAGCTTGCCGACCAGGGTGTCCATGGCCACGTAGCGCTTGGTCAGCGTCTCGGTCAGCGCGTCGATACGACGACCCAGCGCCAGTTGCTGGTTAGTAAGGTCGGTTTGCAGCTTGTCCAGACCGTTCTTGCGCGTATCGAGAATACCGCCGGTTTGCAGATAGGGTTCGATCGCCTTGTTCATGCGCTCGAAGACACCATTGGTGCCGCTGAAAAGCTGCTGCACATCGGCGCCCAGCTTTTTCTCTTTCATAGCAGTGTCATATTTGACACCGTTGAATTCAAGCGTACCGTCCTTCTGTGTATTGATGCCCAACTGGCTAAGGCTAGTGAGTCGATCACCGTTGCTCTCCGTGGCAAGCTGCTTGCGCAGATCCGAAAGCAGTGCTCGCGTAGTCGGGTCGTTGGTCAGCGACCCCAGCACCAGATTGCCTTCTTCGTCCTTCGAGGTAGCCGTCAGGTTGTTGGCGGTCTTGACCAGTGTGTTGTACGCATCGACATAGGCCTGAATCGATGTTTTCAAACCCTCGGTGTTTTCACCCACGGTGACCTTGATCGCCTTGCCCGGGTCAGTTCCGGTCTCCTGAAGCAGATCAAGACTGATACCACTGATCGCGCCAGTGACGGTGTTGGTCTTGCTTGAGACCTTGATACCGTCCACATAGATCAGCGCATCCTCGGCCTTCTCGCCGACATAGCCAGCACCGTCACCGACCATTTCCTGTCCAGCAGGGATTTCTAGATCGGCAATGCCTCCAACCGATATATCGGTTTCTTTACCGGTCATCGTGGAACTGAATACCAGGCGCGAACCGTCCGCACCGGTTACGATGTTGGCGCTGATGCCTTTCTCGGCGAGCGATGTATTGATGGAATCACGCACCGACTGCAAGGTCGCACCGGCGCCAACCTTGACAGTGTGGGTCACGCCGTCCTGCGTAATCAGCAAGTCACCCTCAGCGATCGGGGTACTGGGCCCCGCTTCGAAGTTCTTGGTGGCGACTTTCGACGAAGTGGCGAGATTTTCGACACGAACCATGTAGCTACCCGGCACCGCCGTGTTATCCGACGTGGCTTTGACCGTAGTGTCACTGCTGGACGTTGCCGTGTATGCGCTAAACGAAGGGGCTGCGGTGTCGTTGAGTTTTTTCATCGCCGCCTGATACACGGACAGCGCACTCTTGAGCGACGCCACACCTGAAAGCATGGCGGTGTTATTGGCGGTCTGGCGTTTGATCTGGTTGGACTTGGGATCGGTCTCGGCCGCAACCAGTGTTTTCACAATGGCGTTGATATCAACGCCGGAACCCAGACCCGTGCCTGGTAAAATCGTACTCGCCATTGCTATTCCCTCTTGAGTGCATGCCGCCCCTAGTCGGTAAAAGACTAGCGAACTTGCCGCTCGCCCGCCACCGTCAGACCTTGGCGTCGAACAACAGGCTGTTTACATCGCTCAGACTGTGAGCAATTCTCAACGCCTCTTCCGAAGGAAGTTGGCGGATCAGCTCTCCAGTCTCACTGGCGATGACTTTAACTACAATTCTGCCGGACTCTTCGTCCGTGGAAAATTCGAGGTTACGACGCGAGGTAGCGAGAAATGTCTCGATATCCTTGAGCGCCCTTTTGACTTTCTCAGCTTCGGTAAGACCGGTGTCGGCCTCGTCCTGTGCTGGCTTGATGGGCTCAACAGCCCGAGAGGGCTTGACCACAGGTGATTCGGCGGCCTGCTCGACCGGCTTCGTGGCCTGGTAAGACAGGTTCAGCTTGACGCTCATATCCATACCAACCACCTCTCAATGTAAAAAGCGGAGGAGCACCACAGGTGCGCTCCCCCGCCGACAATCATCAGGCGATTACTGAAGCAGTTTCAGTACGGCCGATGGCAGTTGGTTGGCCTGGGCCAGAACCGAAGTCGACGCTTGTTGCAGAGTCTGCTGCTTGGTCAGCTGGGCAGTTTCAGCGGCGAAGTCGGTGTCTTGTACACGACCACGTGCAGCTTCGGCGTTTTCGTTGATGTTCTGCAGGTTGGCGATGGTGCTGGTCAGACGGTTCTGAACGGCGCCGAGGTCAGCACGGGTGGTGTTGATGTTTTTCAGTGCTTCGTCGATGGCGGTCATCGCGCCACTGAAGTTTGCTTCGATATCGGAAGCAGCACCAGTGATAGCCTTGCCGTCCAGTGCGCTCAGAGCACCGGCAGTGTTCATTGCGTCAGTCAGGGTGATGCTGATCTGGTTGTCGGAACCGGTGTTGGAGCCCACCTGGAAAACCATCGCGGTGGTAGTGCTACCGTCGAGCAGATTCTTGTTGTTCAGCTGGGTGCTGGCAGCGATACGATCCAGCTCTTTGGTCATCGACTGGAATTCTTTGTCCAGTGCGTCACGGTCATCGGTAGTGTTGGAGTCGTTTCGTGCCTGGAGAGCCAGTTCACGCATACGCTGCAGGATGTTGGTCTGCTCTTGCATCGCGCCTTCAGCGGTCTGCGCGATGGAGATTGCATCGTTGGCGTTTTTGATTGCCATGGTCTGACCGCGGATTTGCGAAGTCATACGGTTGGCGATCTGCAGGCCAGCAGCATCGTCTTTGGCGCTGTTGATTTTCAGGCCGGACGACAGACGGGACATCGAAGTGCTGAGAGCGTCGGAAGCACGGTTCAGGTTTTTCTGAACGCCCAGGGAGGTGGTGTTGGTGTTAACAGTCAAAGCCATGACGAATTCCTCGTTGGTTGGGTACTACGGCTTCCGGCCTTGGCAATTCGCCGGGTGTGGCACAGAGAACCTTCGTAATAGTTATCGTCGTCATGGCACGTTGCTTTAGCTGATTTTTTAAAAATAATTGGTGGCATCCCGCCAGCCCAGCAAACGCGGGGATTTGACGCCAGAAATCAGCACATCATCAAACATGACTCAGGGTGTTTCAGCAGATTTACACCCCAGCGCACAGAATCCTGCGCATGGCAGCTCTCGTCGCTCGAACGGAACGCAAGATATGGATGGTGAAAATCCACACACAAAAACGCCGCCAGGGTAAGGCGGCGTTCTTTAATGCAACCGGCTGTCAGTCAACGCGCTCAATGATCGCCGAGCCCCACGACAGGCCGACACCAAAGCCGCTCAGGGCGACGCGCTTATGCTGTGAACCCATCACGTGCTTTTCAAGCAGCAGCGGAATACTGGACGATACGGTATTGCCTGTCTCGGTCATATCCTTGACAAAACGCTTGGGGTCACCGCCCTCGAAACGCTGGGATACCGCATCAACAATCGCCGCGCTTCCCTGGTGCAAGCAGTAAAGGTCGATGTCCGTGGCTTGCAATTGGCTTGCATCAAGCAATTGCTGCAAGTGAGCCGGCACTTTGACCAAGGCAAAATTGTAGACCTGACGACCATTCATGAAGAACTTGCCATCGGTGGTACGCAAAAATTCCGCGCCTGCGCCATCGGTGCCGAAAAGCGACTTGCCCAACTGCCAGTGCGCACCTTCGCCCATCCAGGTCACCGTTGCGGCATCACCGAACAGCATGGTGGTGTTGCGATCTTCAGGATCGACAATCTTTGAATAAGGATCGGCCGTGATCAACAGACCGTTTTTCAGCCCGGCAGCCTCCATGAAACCCTTCATGGCATACAAACCGTACACGTAGCCGGAGCATCCCAGAGAGATGTCGAAGGCGGCGATATGGGTCGGCAGACCGAGCTTGTGCTGAACGATCGCGGCAGTGTGCGGTAAGCCTTCAGCATCGCCGTTCTGAGTGACAACGATCACAACGTCGATTGAGGCCGGGTCCAACTCAGGGTTGCCGGAGAACAGGGCATTGACGGCCTCGACACACAAGTCGGAGGTTTCCTGTCCGGCGCTTTTGCGGGGCAAGAACGTCGAACCGATCTTGCCGAAGATGAATTCCTGGTCCTTACCGAATTTCGCGCCTTGCGCGTAATTGTCCAGCCCTTCAGCCGGCACGTAACTGGCGATACTTTTAATGCCAATCATATGGCTTCCCAATTCAGAAAAAGCAAAATGCCCACCAGGCACCACGAATGCGCGCCAGGCAACAAACGCCTGACAACACCGTTCGCCGGCTTAGCTGTCCCGGTTGCGGGAATGATAACAGTGAAGATGCCCGCCGTGACTTCCGAGTCACGCGCTTTTATCGAATCGGTTGCCGACAGGGCCAAAAACGGCACGAGGCGCATCCGAAGCCTGGGGCGACCTGCTCACTGATTGGGGTGGGTTTTGCAAAGGCAGTTTCACCCGCCATGACTGAAAACCGCCACGAATGGCGGCTGGTGAAAACTTCTGGCTGGAGGTTTTCCTGTTTCCCGGGCCGAAGACCTTCAGGCCTTCAAGCAAGATCGGCCAGGGCTGCAGGGCCCTGGCCTTTGGTGAATTCGTGAAGCTTTTCCAGGACATCATTGACGATGGCCTCACGACCTTCCATCGCGCTCAGTCGTTGAACAGCTTCGTTCAATCGCCGAATGTCTTCGGGAAACTCAAAATAGCTGAAAATCTGCTCACTTCCGGAAACCTTGCCATTCTCAAACTTTGAGATCGCTTTGATCATTCGGTTCGGATGCTGGCGTATGCAGGCTTCGTCTTTGACGAAAACGGCGAGGAAGTCGCTCCATACATCCTCATGCTGAGGGGTGATGAAGGACTCCAGCAACGCGGGGTTCATGCCTTGACGCTTGGCCCAGGTGACCAAGGCACTCCCTGCGTCAGGGTAGAAACGCCAGCAGTCGACCGGATAACGGTGAAAGGCGCCGTTAGAGGGCACGTTGATGAACATAAGGCCATCCGGCTTCAGAACCCTCAAGCACTCCGTGAACGACAGCCAGAACATTTCTGAGTGCTCAAGGCAGGAGGAGCTGACGATCACATCGACAGACTCACTCTCGAACGGAAGGCTGTACGGGTCGGTCAAGACAACGTCGACCCCTTTTCCGACGACGAAGTCAACCCCAATGTAGTGCACGCTGGACGGCGCGACTTCCCGAAGTGACCCGTTCACGTTTTGTGCGCCAATCTCGACAACCACGCAAGTTGAGTCTTCACCCAGATAGGTATCGAAAAACAATTGTCCATTTTGCATTGCGGTGGGGTGCATATTTCAAATTTCCAATCGGAATGAAGATAAGGTGTCGACGCAGAACATCAACCTGCTACAGCCCTGAACACGTACTGCAACGGTAACGCATCCTGGACAGCCATCTCCGGATCCCTCCCCGCCGCCGCAGCCATCGCATGGATCACTGGCAGAAATCTCTCGCGCTGAGGCTCTTCAAAAACGCGTGGCACGCCCGCTTCGACAGTCAAACCGGCCTGGTTGAACATTTCGAGCATGGTGGTCAGCGTAAACCAACGAATATGTGTTCTGTCGAACAGACCGGAGTCTTCATAGCGGAAATCACCCACACTGAGCCGCGCCTGAACACTCCAGTGCTGAGCATTTGGAATGCACGCGACGACACAGCTGCCGGGGGCACTCGCCTCACGGATTCTCTGCAAGAGCTGCCATGGGTCGTAAAGATGTTCAAGCACATCCCCGAAGACCCAGCAGTCAGCGGCCAGATCGCCGGCAAGCAAATCATCGCTGGCCGTTTCGATATTCATGTCAAGCACACGATCACAGTGCTCGCGTGCCAGTTGCGCATAGCCTGCATCGATCTCGATCCCGGTGTAATGAACATCGGGGTTCAGTTTTCTGTATTCGCGCGCCAGCGCACCCGAGCTGCAGCCGATCTCCACGACACGCTTGGCATTGGCAGGCATCAGCTTGAGTAAATCCGGGTTATGGAACTGATGGACCGGCGTTTGTTTCTGCACAGTAGCCTCCTGAGGCTTTCGGGTGTCTGTAACGGCATACTTTTCCTGATAACGGCGAAAGCTCTCGCGCCACGCAGGCGTACCGAACGCACCTGCGCTTTCATGGACAACGCTCAACGGCCACGTGCCCATGCTCATACCGTTCAATTCAGCCGAACGACAAAAATCCATGTCATAGAAATGAAACTCGAATTGCTCGTCAAAGCGCACTCCGGCCTGTTCCAGGCGCTCGCTGTCCGCCGCAAGCAGCAGCCCGTCGAGCAGTTTGCAAGGTTGTGGCACAGGCCCGAAATTGGAGACGACACAGGGGAAACTATTGCCGTGCCCGACCATACCACTCAGGAAGCACGCCTGATCCCAAGTGAACCGGTCATCAATGAAGGCCCACGCGGGTTGCCCCTCAACACGCCGAGTGTTGCCTGCAAGCCCGACAATATCGAACGCTGCAACGCCTTCGCGTATCCGCTCGCTCCACAAGAAGTCACACAGGTGCACATCGTCATGAACGAACACCAGAATGGCAGGATTGTCCCGGGCTTCATCAATGACGCGGTTGTAAATAGTCGAAAGCCCCTGCGTATTCTCGGCAAAAAGCCTGATTTCAACGGGATTGGCCGACTGGTGGATCAACAAGGAGCGGCCAAGAGCAGTCTCGGTGGAGAACTCCTGCTCAGACACGCGCGTTCCACATACGATTCGAATAGGTTTCATGCGGGCACTTCGTTATTGAATTTGGACAAGGACACACGACGTCGCGGTATCTCGCGCCTTGGGTACCCCCGTGAGTCACAACGTGAAGCCGCCCCCCTGACCAGGGAGCAGCCGCACTTAACCGGTAATCACGCCAAGGCGCTTACAACATCGCCATCCAGGCCAACTCGCCAACGGTGTCAGGCGTCTTGTCAGATGCCGCCCCGGTGAAAGCCTGTGGCCAACGCTCGGCCAGCGCCTGCGCCACACCGGCGTCAGGTGCCGAGAAATCTGCAACGCTGATCTGAGCCTGCGGCGTCCATACCACCGTAAGGCCTGCGTCCTTTGCCAGCAGGCACAACTCGATATCCGCACCTGGCAGCGCCTGCATACCGCCGCACTGCTCGAACAGTGACTTGTGCATCATCAGGCAATCCCCGGAAACAGCCATGCAACCACGCACTGACAATGGCCATTGATCAGCGGTGCCCAGCCAAGGCGAGTCAATTTGTGGGCCGCTCAATAAACCATAACCGGCATGCGCCAGGGTTGAATCAGCGCCATACAGCGCGCCCCCGACAACGCCGACTTCAGGGCGTTGTGCCTCGTTGAGCAAGCCTTCAAGCCAGGCAGGGCTGATGACCTCTGCGGTGGCCGACAGCATTACCAGATATTCGCCCTTGGCCTGGCTCGCCGCCAAATTGAGCAAGTCGTTACGCGAAGCACCGGACTCTGCGTTCAACACCCGCACACGGTTGCCCACTCCACGGTGCTCGCCCACTTCGTCAGCGCCACTTTCACCCGAGCACGCCACGATCACTTCGTAACGCGGATAGCGCGTGCGTTGCAGCACGCTGGCCAGGCACGCCTGCAACGGCGCAGCACCCTCCTCGCTCGCCAGCAGGATGCTGACCAATGGCGTGGCGGCATGACGAAAATCGATCTGCAACACGCAAGTGCCGTCGTCACTGACATGACCACGATAGCCCAGTAGCCTGAGGTGACGTTCCAGCACTACCTGGGCCTGGGTCATCAATGCCTGCGATGACTCTTCGCCGAGCACCAGGTAGTCATCCAGATGAGCAAGGCAGGCCACGCCCTGCGATTCCACCAGACGCAGCAGCAGGTCAAGCTCGACGGCCTGAGGCTGGGCATCGCCGAAGCCTCCCAGGTCGAGCACGGCCTGACGTCGTATCAGCCAGTGGCGAGACATCAGGGCAGGTTGACCGCGCAGCAGATCGAGATCGGCACCTGGTCGCACGACGCTCTTCAAGCGCCCGTGGCTATCGCGTTGCACTTCGTTGGCGCAGATCGCCTGGCAGGTTGCTGCATGACTCAGCTCCAGCGACAAGTGCAGCAATCCGCCAGCGAGCAACTGCTCACCGGCCTTCAGCAGCAGCATCCATTCACTCTGCAATTGGCGCACGGCCTGATTCAGGTGGGCGACCCAGTTGCCCTCCGTAACCTGAATGAAGTGCAGGGTGTCACGCGCAGTGGTGATCACCGGCGGCTTACCGGCCTTGAGCACCAGCAGCTTGAAATTGCGTACGCCACTGGCAAGCAGGCTGTCGAAGGTGGCTTGCAAGGCGTCGTCATCGTCGGCGAGATCGAGCACAACGAATGCGATTTGCTCACCGGGCGAGCGCGCCAGATGCGCAGACACACGTTCACGCGCGAGCTCATCCGGCGTCGCTGCCGCCAGCGTCGCCAGCACTTGGCCCGAAGGGGTAGCGGCCAGGCTCTGCTGCGCATCATAAGACGGGATCTGCGCCAGCCGCTGGAGCCAGGCATTGAGCTCACTGGCAATAGCTTCGTCGTCTTCGCTGGTCAAGGACGAGACCAGCCGTTGGCAGACCTCGCGATTGAACCGGCCCAACTCCAGCGCCTGCCAGTAACGATGCTGGAGACTTCCGCGGGTATCGTTGGGGTGAGTCAGCAAGAGTTCGCGCTGGCGAACCCAACTACCCTCCAAGGCCTGGAACTGCTGCCCGCCCGCCGGCCAGGCATGACAGAGAAACTCCAGCGAGGTCAGGTATTGGAACACTGACCCGCTGTAGTACGGAAGCTCGACGAACTGACGCGGCTCGAACACCCGCTCCGGATCCTCTTTGACACTCGTCCAGGACGAAGTGAACAGCAGCGGCTGCTCCAGCGCGGCAAAGGTGTTGCGGACAAAACGGTTGAGCAGTGCAAAACCTGCCTCACCCGTGCACAGGCCAAACCCGGCCGCATCCCACTCAAGCAGTGCGCGAACGGCCTGGGTGAAGCGCTCTTCCTGAGCGGCAACGGGCAGCGTGCAAGGCGCGTACTCACAAATCACATCGGTCTGCTCAATGGATTCGATCCCGCCCTGCGCCAGCAGTGCATAGGACAGTGCTACGCGCCAGCCGGAGAAATCCAGGTGACCCGGCACTTGCGCCAGTGCGCTCTGCAAGGCCTCGACTCGCAGTACCGCTCGCCAGGCAGGCTGGGCCGCCTCGGCGTACTGGCGCAAACGAGCAGTGGCGCTGACTTCGGACATGGGTGCGCGGACAGAGCCGACTTTGTGATAAGCCGCTTGCCCATTGCCTAGCGCATAAGCCAGTGCGTAACCCTGAGCCCCTATGGCGTGCGAGGCTGCCTGCAAACGAACAGCGGCAGCGTCCAGAGCTGCGGGCAAGATGAAGTCGCAGTCCAGCGCGAGGACCACCAATGGTGTCGTCACGTTATCCAGCGCGTGGGCCAGCCGCTGGCTGCACAAAGTCCCGCTGCCGGCCTGCAACGACTCCAATGACAGAAAGGAGACTTCGTTCTGATCGTAGAAGTGCTGTGTCCGTGCTCGATAGCCCGCCTGTTCATGCCCGAGCAGAACGACCGTAACATCACTGCGCGACCCGGTTGCGATTGCGTTCATAGCGTACCTGTTTCAAATAATGGGTTCAGCGCCCGGCTTGGCCGAGCGTCAGGGTTCAGTCCGCCAGCCAGGCATTCGCCCAGTGCTGCAGATGACGCGGTGTAAGCAAATAGTCTCGTAACACCACTTCACGCAGGGCATCGCCTTGACGGTAGCTGGCCTGGGGATCCGACAAGTGCATGCGAATCGCCTCCAACCACTGCTCAGTCGAGTTTTCGCGCACCCGCGTGCATGGCAAGTACCCCGCATAGGCCCTTGTGTCGGTGCAAATCACAGGAAAGCCGCACACGCCATATTCCAGCAGGCGCAGGTTGCTCTTGCAGTCGTTGAACAGATTCTGCTCGAGCGGAGCCAGGGCCAGGTCGAGGTTGAGGCTGGCCAGCTTCTGCGGGTACTGAGCCAGCGGTACGCCTCTGTGGAACTCTTTTACGTAGGGACGAAGAATGTCGGGGCACATGCCGAAGAAGACCCAGTCGACTTCATCGGCCAGGCATTTGACGACATCCAGCATCAACTCAAGGTCACCACGGTGACTGGTTCCCCCCGCCCATCCGACCCTCGGCTTGATACTCGTCTGGCGCTCGCTGGTCAGCCCGGCCCACAGCGAGGCTGCGAGCATGTTGGGTACCACACGAATATCCTGATGCATGTGTGACAGCGCATCGGCCAATGGCTCGGTAGAAACGACGAGCCGATCACACAGACCTATGGCCTGACTGAGTTTTTGCGCGGTGTCAGCCGGCCAGTTTCGGACATGGTCGTTCTTTTTCGGCGGATCGATGATGTAGTCATCGATCTCGAAGATTCGGCGGGCGTTGGAGAATTGCTTGAGCCGTGCGATCTCCTTGCTGCTTTCGTTCGCATAGCGAAGCTGGATGATAATGACATCCGGCTTTTCACGTTCTGCCTCGACAGGTTTCGGCATGCTGTAGCTCAGACGCCCCTGAATCCAGCCGGCGCGTTCCAGCTCACTGAATGGCTGAATGACGCGGTAGTGACCGACACCGGACGCATTGAACGGCAAAGCCAGCACTGAAGGCATCGCGCGGTCGATGAAAGGATCCCAGCCAGTGCGCAGACCGGGTTCAAGGTTGAAGCTTCCCTGGGTCAGGCTCAGGTTTCGATTGTAATTGGGGTCACAAGCGACCTTGGGCAGCCACCGCTGATAGAAGGCTTGCTGGTCGGCCTCCTGATCGATGGCCGAGGCAGCGCTTGCCATACCCAATCGCGCCACTTTGGAAAAAGGCGTCCAAACGACCAGGTAGCCAAGCTCGTGTGCCCGCAGACACAAGTCCGCATCGAGCCAACTCTGTCGCAACGAATCAGTGTCCAACCCTTGCAGCTCACGGAACAGCGTCCGGCGAACCATCAGGCAATTCAGACTCAGGGCGCTCCAGTTCTGCACCACATTCAAACGATCGAGATAACTGCTATCGACACAACCCACAAACGGGTTACCTGCCAGCCCCCGCAGGCCCAATACCAAAGCACCCGCAGCGACCGTGCCATCACGGCCGAACAGCTTGGGCCCGACGACGCCCACTTCAGGACGCTGGGCTTGTAGCATGAGTTCATCAAGCCACTGCGCATCGAACAGTGCACACTGCGCATCCAGCAATAAAAGGTAATCACCCCGCGCCTGCTCGCTGGCTTGATTCAAGCTCTCTGCTCGAGATCGCGATTGCACGCCAACGACCCGCAACTGATCGCCGCCCAGCCCTTCCATCGCCTTTAACCAGTCTTGCACCTCGGCTGATTCATCACCGTTGGCGATCAGCAGTACTTCATACGCGCCATAACGGGTGTGCTCGAACAAAGATTCGACACAACGGCGCAAGGTCAGCAAGTCTGCACAGACCGGAATCAGGATCGACACACTGGCCGACTGTGGGTGCTGATAGCGCACCCGGGTTGTTACGCTATCGGGCGTACTGTCGACCTGGGCCAAGACGCCCAGACGTTGCAGATGCGCGCGCACTACCGGTGCGGCCTGGGCCTGAATGGCGGGATCACGCATCCAGTCGGCGTAACTGTACTGACTCTGCACGAGCACTTCAGGGATATGCTCAACCACCTGCAAACCGTGGGTTTCAACCAGACGCCAGAGCACATCGTGTGACGCCAGTTCCGCGTACTGTTCGTCAAACCCGCCGATCGACGATAACGCCTCACACTTGAACGCCAACTGCCGCCCCACGTAAGGCAAGCTGCGCATCAGATCGAGATTGAAATCGGGCTTGAAAATCGGCATCGAGGGCCCTCGCCCATCGTGCGTCCCTTCATCGCTGTACAGGCATAGCATGTCCGTTCGCAAGGCCATGCGTTCGGCCATTATGACCAGCGCATGAGGGTGTAGACGATCACCTGCCTGCAGCAGAAGTATCCAGTCCGCCTGAGCGTCATTGGCCAGCAAGGTATTGATCTGGCCAAATCCGTCACCCCGCAGAACCTGATATTCCACCCCGGCAACGGCCGGTGACGTTGAACCGGCAGGCCCCAGCAACAGAATACGGCTGGCAGCGTAAGACTGCGCCGTCAGACTGTCCAACGTCGCGCGCAGCGCAAGCTCGTCATCTTCATGACAGAACACCACAGGCATGATGCGCGGCTGACAGGGCCACTGTTCGATGCGCTTGGGCAGCAGACGCTGCTGTCCCTCAGACAAACTGCGACACTCCAGCCATTCGGCATACAACGCAGCGAAATCAAGGCTGCTCGTACCCACCTGCTGGTTGAAAGTCGCGATCTGTTTGGTGAGGAAATTTCGGAGATCCAGTTCTTCCCACACCGGGTCAGCACCGTGATACGAAACCAGCGGCAGATAGCGCACGTAGCCTTCGGCAGGAGCCTTCTCACTGGTGCGCGCAGCCAGCATCTGCAGCAGCCACTCACTCTCGCAGGCAAACACTTCCGTCATTGCCACCTGATGGCTGAGCCGGCCCGGATGCATGCGCTCAAAACTCAAGAGTTGATCCAGGCTGGCGAGATGTCCGCGACGCAGCAAACAAATGTAAAGGGCCATGTCCAGGCGTGCAACAAAACCCTTTCCATCCTGCACCAGCGAGCCAAGGTATTCCTCGACTTGAGCGCGACGGAACAGGGCATGGCTGATGCCGCCGAACAGGTTGACCGTATTATCGGCGACACACGCCAGCAGGTCGGTACCGTGGAGCACGGCGCTTGTGGGCGAGATCAGGCAGTTGAGCAAACGAGAAGGAAGCAATATGTCGTCAGCATCGCAAAGCAATCGCTGACCGATCACTATGCTCAGTTCCTCGTTTTCTTGCAGCACGTTGGCCTGGCGACTGATGCAATGGTGGACCAGGGAGTCATCGTCGCAGAGGAACTTGATCATTTCGCCCGATGCGTGATTCAAGCAGGCCAGCAGGTTGCGGGCAAAACCCAAACGCTGGTGATTACGCACATAACGCAGGCTCGCTGACGATGTCTTGGCTAACTCTTCGCAGATTGCCTCGATTTCCGGACCGGAGCTGTCATCGCATATGACGATTTCCAGATGCGGATAATCCTGATTGATCGCACTGAGGAGCGCGCCACGAAAAAATTCAGGATTGAAGGCAGGAATAGCAATGCTGACAAGGAGCCGATCGTTCATTTGGGTAACCTGGAAAGAACGCCAGGTGACGATGGCCGTCACCTGGGTGCGTGCAGCGTGGAGGGTCTATCAGAGCCGGTTGAACAGGCCGAGCGAAGCGATTTTGCTGAATGCCAATTGAGAGGCTTGCAGCATGTTTTGCTGCAGGGTCAGCCGCGTCATGACTTCTGCAGGGTCAGAGTCACGAATGGTCGATTGCGTCTGTGAATTTGCCAGCACCAGCGCTTCGTTGGATTCGATTTGATTGTCCAGCGCCGCACCGCGACCGCCGATCGAGCTGATACTGACAGAGACCTGATCGAGACCGCTGGCGAGGTTGGCCATGCCGGCGGTCATCGCCGCTTGCTGCTTTTGGGTAGCGACAGCATCACCACTGCTCGGCGTATTGAGTGCGGTTTTCAACTGGCTCACGGTGTCCAGAATGTTCTGGGTTTCGTGGGTATTGACCGCAATATTGAACTGATCACCGTTCTGCAAAGGGTTGGCTACGGTGTCGTTCAAAGTGAACTCCACCCCGGATGCGGTAGCGGTATTGCCTACCATCGTGCCGCTGGAGACCGGTTGACTGTCGGCAGTAACCGGCGCCGCGTACAGATCGAACGTCGTGGCGCTGGTGAACTTCAGCACCGCCGAGCCACTCGGGAAGCTGGCGTTGTAAGCGGCCTGATCGGTGATACGGGTGCCAGTCGCCTGCACCGCACTTGGGTTACCGGGGCCACGGGATACGTTGAAGGTGTCCGGCTTGCCTTCAAGCGTGAACGTGCGACCCGTCAGCGGGGCGGCAGGGTCATTGATGTTCAGGGCCAGATCGACGCCGCGAAAACTGATGCTCTGCCCCTTGGCGTTGCTGATCACGCCGCCCTGAGAGGCCTCATTGGTGACGTCGTTGCCCAGGCCGTCAGTGATCTTCAACTGCGTACCGCTGACAAACTCCACGGTATACGGCTCCCCGCCGCGAAATTTGCCGTTGTACGTCACGTTCGAGCTGACCTGACCGTCGGACAAGGTCACGAGACCGTCATTGATCGAGCCAGTGACCTGGGTGCGACTGGTATTGATCGCCTGCTGGAACACTTCCCAACCGGTACTGTTGGTGGCCATCGACATGCTGTCGCCAACGGGCAGATTCAGGGTTACCTGGTCGCCGTTGTAGCTGTAGGTCCCATCAGAGTTGCGAGTGAACGGGACGGTGTCGCCCTTGGAGCCGGCGAAAATGTATTTGCCGTTTTCGTCCTGGCTGTTCATCAAGCTCAGCAGCTGGTCTTCGATCTTTCCCAGTTCCGAGGCATTGGCCTGACGGTCGGCATCGGTAAAACCGGCGTTATTGGCACCAATGGCCAGTTCCTTGGCCCGTTGCAGGACGTTGGTGATGCTGGTCATCACGGACTCGGCCTGACCCAGGGTGGCCTTGATGGTGTTGGAGTTGATCTTGTACTGGGCAAGCATCGAGGCTTGCTGGCCCAACTGCAGCAAACGCGAAGCGCCAACCGGATCATCGGCCGCGGTGTTGACGCGAACGAGGCTGCTCGCCTCTTCGCTGCTCTTGACCACATTGGCGAAGTTTTTCTGATAGTTGGCTGCCGAGGAGGCGTAAAACTGGCCGGTGGAAATGCGCATGGGCTACGACTCCTTAAAGACTGCTGATCAGTGTGGCGAAAGTTTCTTGCGCAGCCTTGATGATCTGCGATGACGCGGTGTAGTACTGCTGAAACTTGACCAGGTTGCCGGTCTCTTCGTCCAGATCGACACCCGAGAGCGAATCACGGGCGCCTTTGGCATTGGCCAGAATGGCATCGGTGGCAGCGCTGTCGAGTTTGCCCTGCGCCGCTTTGGCGCCGACTCCTTCAACCAGCTTGCCGTAGGCGTCCGTCAGGGAAATACCTTTGCTCGCCGAGCCGGTATCCACGGTTTGCCTGGTCTGCAAACCGGCCAGGATGCTGCCGTTGCGGTTGTCCAGCGTGCCCGGCTCACTGAGGCTGATGTTGATCGCCGTACCCTTGCCAGGCGCGCCGGCCACGGTCATGTCGAAACTGGCGGTGTATTGCGTAGCCGGCGCCGGCGGAATCGGTGCGCCGGTCGAATCCTTGAGCGCGATGGTCAGGTTCAGCGTGTTGCTCTGACCCGGCTTGATGGTGCCGCTGCTCAGCACGCCACCCTTGGCGTCCAGCAATTGATATCCCTGGCTGGTGCCATCGGCCGACGGATCGCCAAACACTACCTTGACCGGTGTCGAATACTTCAAGCCGTTCTGCATTGCAGTGGCCGTCGTTGCGTCGTAGATGTCGAATTTGGTCGTCAGGGTCGGCTGACCGCTGGCCGGGATGGTCAACGTGCCGCTGGCACCCGAAGCAATGGCTGCACCCAGCGGCGCCGCAATGGCCAGACGTTTGGAGTCAGTCATTTCGGTCTTGATATTGGTCGCTGCATTGCGCGTCGGGGTGATTTTGAACGTGTCACCCGCCGCTGCCGTGCCGTTGGTGAGTTTCAACGAAAAACCGTCGATCACCGGTGGCGGGTTGGTGGTGGTGCTGAATGCGCCAATGGCGGTGCCTTCCGGCAGACGCTGTACGGTGTAATCCGTGGCGCTGGTGAAAGTCACTCTGTAATCGTTGATGGTCAGCTTGCCGCTGTCTTTGATCGTGACTTCGAAATTGCCCGAACCCACGCTGTTGCCATCGGTGGCAATGCTGCGCTGGGCGATGTTGGCGGCGCTGTTGATGCTGTTGAACAGGCTGCCGCCAAAGTCACCGTTCTTGTCGATGCCCTGCGCCTGGATCGTGTTCATCTGATCGGCAACGACAAGCGCTACGCGACCCAGCTCGTTCATCGCCGGATCGAGCACGGTGCTGCGATAGCGCAGCAGGCCGCCGATCTCGCCGCCGGTGATGTTCGCCGTCATGTCAATGACACTGGAGCCGTAGTTCAAGACAACGCCCAAGCGGGAAGGATCGGTTTTGCTAGGGGTCATTTCCAGTTTGCTGGAGGTTCCACCTATTACCAGCGGCTGACCGTTGCCCAGGTAAAGATCCATGTTGCCGTCACGCTCGACCACCTGCGCGCCCGTGAAAGTGGACAGCTGGCGGATGGTCTCGTTACGCGCATCGAGCAGCTCGTTCGGCTGGCCGCCGCTGCTGGAAATCTGGGAAATCTTCTGGTTCAACTGAGCGACGGTAGCCGCCAGCTTGTTGACCTGATCGGCCATGCTCGTCAGGTTGCCGTTAATGTCAGAGTTCTGTGCGTTCAACTGGCTGGAAACCGAGTTGAAACGAGCACTCAGGGCTTGCGCATCGCTGAGCAGCAATTGCCGGGAAGCATCATCGCCCGGCTTGGCATTGACGTTCTGCACCGAGGCGAAAAACTTGGTCAGCGCGCCATTGAGGCCGGTACCGCTGTCGGACAGCAGCTTGTCGAGCGGTGTGACCTGGGCCTGGTAGGCGGCCGCGTCGCTGTTGAGCGAAGTGCTGGTCTGCAACTGCGCATCGATATAGCTGTTGTAGACCCGACGCACATCCGCCAGGGTGGTGCCGCTACCGATCCAGACGTTGCCGTACTGGTTTGAGCCCTTGGTGTTTTGCACGGTTTGCTGACGGGAATAGCCGGCGGTATCGACGTTGGCAATGTTGTTACCGGTTACCACCAAAGAAGATTGGCTAGCGGATAAACCCGACATCCCGATATTGAGCAAACTCATGGTTCAGACCTTATTACCTGTGCCTTATAAAGGCGTGGTGGAGACACCCGCCGCAGCGTAGTTTTCAAAACTGTTCATCTGCTTGGCAATTTGCGAAATCTTCGTCGCGTAGTTCGGGTCGGTGGCGTAACCGGCCTTCTGCAACTCGCGTACAAACTGTTCTGGGTTATCGGCTGACTTCAGCACTTCTTGATAGCGATTGTTGCTCTGCAGCAACGTCACCAGATCGTGGAAGCTGTCCTTGTACGAGGCGTAGGAACGGAACTCGGCCGTCTCCTTGACCATCGCGCCATTGCGGAACTCGCTGGTGATCGCCCGGGCCGAATCGCCCTTCCAGTTGCTGCTCGCCTTGATGCCGAACAGGTTGTGGCTGCTGCTGCCATCCTGGGCGCGCATGACCGATTTGCCCCAGCCGGTTTCCAGTGCCGCTTGCGCCACCAGATAACGCGGGTCGACGCCGATGCGGTCGGCGGCTTCCTTGGCCATCGGCAGCATGGTGTTGACGAATTCGTCAGCGGAACTGAAGGCCTTCTTCGCCGGCGCCAGCGGAATCTGCGCCATGGCGCGGCCGTAAACCTGCATCTGCCCGCCAGCGGCTTTCTGCTCTTCGGCACGGGCCAGCCAGTCGCCGTTGTACAAAGCGCCGGAGCCTGTGACGGCGGTAGTCGCAGCCCGTTGCGGCAAGGCGTTGGTCGCAGCTGCCGACGTGTTGGCAGTGGCAGCACTCGGTGCCGACGGCACCAGACCGGCGAGCAAGCGATCAGCCAGTTTTGGCGGCAGAGCCAGGCGACGCTGATTGATCAATTGCATGTCGTTGCGGTGAGAAATATCGGTGTTCGGCGCATTCACCGAACGCGACGCCCACAACGGCCGCTCGCCGTTCACGCGAGACAGCGGACCGTGGGTGGCAACGGTGCCGGCGGCAATCGGCGTCGGCACGGCGGCGGCCTTGGCCAGTGCTTCCTGCTGCTTGGCGGCGGACGCGGCGGCAGCCTCGCCCGGGGCCATCGGTTTGTTCTTCGACATCTGCCGCATCAGCACGTCGGCCAGGCCGATACCACCGCCCTCCCGGGACATGGAAACCGCCAGTTGCTGGTCGTACATTTCCTGATATTGCTTGGCCGCCGGCGTGTTCAGCGGGTTGTCCTGGCCGAGCGCTTCGGTGGCCGAACGCATCGACTTGAGCATCTCGCCAAGGAACAGCGATTCGAATTCCTGCGCAACCTTGCGCATGTTTTCATCGCTGTTCTTGTCGCCGACCTTGAGCTGATTCAGACGATTGAGGTCGGAGTACGAACCCGAATCGCTGCTGCTGACCAGACCGCTTTTGCGCATATCCATGGTGGCCGGCCTCAGATCACGATCAGGTCGGCTTGCAACGCGCCGGCCTGCTTCAGAGCTTCGAGAATCGCCATCAGGTCACCCGGTGCTGCGCCGACCTGGTTCACCGCACGGACGATCTCGTCGAGGGTGGTGCCCGGGCCGAACTTGAACATCGGCTTGGCTTCCTGTTCGGCATTCACCCGCGAGCGCGGCACGACGGCGGTCTGGCCGTTGGACAGCGGACCCGGCTGGCTGACGATCGGGTCTTCGGTGATGGTCACGGTCAGGCTGCCGTGGGTCACGGCGGCCGGCGACACTTTCACGTTCTGGCCGATGACGATGGTGCCGGTGCGCGAGTTGATGATGACTTTCGCCACCGCCTGACCCGGATCGACTTCGAGGTTTTCCAGGATCGACAGGTAATCAACGCGCTGGCTCGGATCCAGCGGCGCAGTGACACGGATCGAGCCGCCGTCGATGGCTTGCGCAACGCCAGGGCCGAGCATGTCGTTGATCTTGTCGACGATGCGCTTGGCGGTGGTGAAGTCGGAGCGGTTGAGGTTCAGCGTCAGGCTGTTGCCCTGGTTGAAACCGCTCGGCACCGAACGCTCCACCGATGCACCGCCAGGGATGCGACCGGCCGACGGAACGTTGACGGTAATCTTCGAACCGTCACGGCCTTCGGCATCGAAACCGCCGACCACCAGGTTGCCCTGAGCGATTGCATAGACGTTGCCGTCGATACCTTTGAGCGGCGTCAACAGCAAGGTGCCGCCGCGCAGGCTCTTGGAGTTACCGATCGAGGACACAGTGATGTCGACCTGCTGACCCGGTTTGGCAAACGCCGGCAGATCGGCACTCACCGACACCGCCGCGACGTTTTTCAATTGCACGTTGCCCGATCCCGGCGGCACCTTGATGCCGAACTGCGAGAGCATGTTGTTGAAGGTCTGCAAGGTGAACGGGGTCTGCGTCGTCTGGTCACCGGTGCCGTTAAGCCCGACCACCAGGCCGTAACCGATCAACTGGTTGGAACGCACACCGGAAATGCTGGCGATGTCTTTCAGCCGCTCGGCGTGTGCGGTGAACGCCGCAGACATCAATAACGCGGCCACCATAAGGCTTTTCAGATTCAACGTAGCCACCTAGAAAGGGAACAGCGGGCTGAGGAAGAAACGGTCGAACCAGCCTGGCTGACTCGTATCGGCAAACGCGCCGGTACCCGAGTAGGTGATGCGCGCATCGGCGACACGGGTCGACGACACGGTGTTGTCGGTCGCGATGTCATCGGCGCGGACCATGCCGGCGATGCGCACCAGTTCGTCACCGGTATTGAGCGTCAGCCACTTCTCGCCACGCACCGCAATAATGCCGTTGGGCAGCACGTCGGCCACGGTCACGGTGATCGAACCGGTCAGGCTGTTGCTCTGCCCGGACTTGGCGTCACCCTTGGTCGAACGGTCGGCGCTGTAGCCGGCGTTCAGGCTCAGGTCGCCGCCACCGATCGGGTTGTTGGTGGTCAGGCTGGAGCCGAACAACGAGGTCAGACCGATGCTGTTGTCGCTGTTCTTGTCCATCTGCGAGTTGGCATTCTTGCTCGCCTGGGTGCGCTCGTTGAGGGTGATGGTGATGATGTCACCGACCCGGAACGCCTTGCGGTCGCTGTACAGGTTCTGCTCGAAACCGGCCTGATAGATCGAGCCGTTGTTGGCGGCAGCCGGCAACGGTGTGCGCGGCAACACCGGGGCGTAATACGGGTCATTGGGCTTGGGCGTCGGAGCGACGCAGCCCGCGAGCGAGACGACCCCACTCAATGCCAGAACAGATACAAAGCGATTCATGACCCTACCTCACGGTGTTGCTGGCGACCTCAGGCCGCCCCAAAGACTGGATTACAGATTCTGCGTTACGAACGAGAGCATCTGGTCGGCGGTGGAGATCACCTTGGAGTTCATCTCGTAGGCGCGTTGAGTGGTGATCATGTTGACCATCTCTTCAACGGTGCTGACGTTGGAGGTTTCCAGGGTGTTCTGCAGCGTGGTACCGAAACCGTTGAGGCCCGGGGTGCCGATCTGCGGCGCGCCGGAAGCCGCGGTTTCCAGGAACAGGTTGTTGCCCACGGCTTGCAGGCCGGCCGGGTTGATGAAGTCGGCGGTCTGCAGGTTGCCGATCACTTGCGAGGCCGGGTTGCCGGCGATGGTGATCGACACGGTGCCGTCACGGCCAACGGTGAAGGTCTGCGCGTCGTTCGGGATGATGATCGCCGGTTCCAGAGCGAAACCGCTGGCGTTGACGATCTGGCCATTGGAGTCGAGGTGGAAAGTACCGTCACGGGTGTAGGACGTGGTGCCGTCCGGCTGCAGGATCTGGAAGAAACCGCGACCGTCGATGGCCATGTCCAGCGGCTGCTCGGTGGTTTGCAGGCTGCCGGCGGTGAAGTTTTTCTGCGTGCCGACAATGCGCACACCGGTACCCACTTGCAGACCCGACGGCAGTTCGCTGTCCTGGGTCGATTGGGCGCCTGGCTGACGCTTGATCTGATACAGCAGGTCCTGGAACTCGGCACGGTCGCGTTTGAAACCCGTGGTCGAGACGTTCGCCAGGTTGTTGGAAATGGTGGTCAGGTTAGTGTCCTGGGCGGACAGACCGGTTTTGGCAACCCATAGAGCCGGAAGCATTCGATTCTCCTCGTGCGCCTGTTTTACGGCGCGACGTTCTGATAATTAGCTGATCTGCAAGACCCGAGCCATGGCCTGGTCGTCGTCTTTGGCGGTGTTCATCATCTTGACGTGCAACTCGAACTGCTTGGCCAGGGCCAGCACCGAAGTCATTTCTTCCACGGCATTGACGTTGCTCGACTCGAGGAAACCCGAGACCAGTTTGACGTTGGCGTCGGCTTGCGCCGGCTGGCCGTCCTTGGTGTAAATCGAACCGTCGAGGCCTTTGTTCATGTTCTTGATGTCCGGGTTGACCAGTTTGATCCGGTCGACTTCGGCCATGACACGCGGGCCTTCGCCCATCGCGCGAATGCTGATGGTGCCGTCTTCGCCGACTTCGACCTGTTGCTCCGGCGGCACGGCGATCGGGCCGCCGTTACCGATGACTGGCATGCCGTTGCCGGCACGCAGTACGCCGAGGGCGTCGATGTTCAGGCTGCCGGTGCGCACGTAGCTCTCGCCACCGTTGGGGTTTTGCACGGCGATGAAACCGTTGCCTGATACTGCGACGTCGAGTTCACGCCCGGTCTGCACCAGCGAGCCCGGCGTGAAGTCGGTGGCAGGACGTTCGCTCATGGCAAACGCGCGCGCCGGAAAGCTGTCACCAAACACCGGCATCGAACGCGCCTGCTCAAGGTCGCGCTGGAAGCCGTTGGTGGAAATGTTCGCCAGGTTGTTGGCATGCGCCCGCTGCGCCAGTGCGTTCTGGCTGGCGCCGGTCATTGCCACATAAAGGTACTTGTCCACACTGTTTCCTCTGCATGCCGGACGTTTGCCGCCCACCGCTGTACTGCTCAGCCATAAGCAATTTGCAGACCAACTTTTTATTGGCAGGCGAAGGCCCGGTAAACAAAGGGCTTTAGCGAATTACGAAGGGAATTTGAAATGTGCAGAAGACGAAAAACCGGCGGTGTCATGCCGCTTCGCGGCAAGAGATCAAAAGATCGCAGCGTTCCGCAGCTCCTACAGGAAACCGCGTTCCAAATGTAGGAGCTGCCGAAGGCTGCGATCTTTTGATCTTAAGCTCCGCTGTCTTTACCCACCTCATACTCACGCAACTTGTTGGCAATAGTCGTGTGCGAAACACCCAGCCGCTTGCCCAGTTGCCGACTGCTCGGATGCTCGGAATACAACCTTTCCAGCACCGCTTTCTCGAAGCGCCCGACGATCTCGTCGAGATTTCCGTCCAGGGAAAAATCGCCAAGCGGCTGACGCACGCCGTAATCCGGCAGGCGGATATGTTCGGCCTTGACCTTCCCACCGTCGCACAAGGAAACCGCCTGGAACAGCACGTTCTCCAGTTGCCGCACATTGCCCGGCCAGTGGTAATGGCTGAGACGATCCATCGCCGCCGGGGCCAGTTTCGGCAGCGGACAGCCGATCTGCCGACTGGCCTGATCGAGGAAATGTTCGACCAGCGGCGTCAAACCGTCGAGGCATTCGCGCAGCGGCGGAATGTGCAGCGACAGCACGTTCAAGCGGTGATAAAGATCCTGACGAAACTCGCCCCGCGCGCATAGTTCGGACAAGTCCACCTGGGTGGCGCAGATCACCCGCACGTCGAGATAGACCTCTTCATCACTGCCGACGCGACGGAAGCAACCGTCCTGAAGAAAGCGCAGCAGCTTGACCTGCAAGCGCGGGCTCATCTCGCCGACGCCGTCGAGAAACAACGTACCGCCAGCGGTCAACTCCAGCAGACCGAGCTTGCCTTCGGCCCGCGCACCTTCGAACGCGCCGGGGCCGTAGCCGAACAATTCGGTCTCGGCCATCGACTCCGGCAGCCCCGCGCAGTTGAGCGCCATCAGCGGTGACTGGCCACGCGGACTGGCGAGGTGGCAGGCGCGCGCGAGCAGTTCCTTGCCGGTGCCGGTTTCGCCTTCTATTAATAGCGGCGCATCCAGCGGCGCCATGCGTCGTGCTTCGCGGACCACGGCGGCCATGATTTTTGAGCTTTGGAAGATGCTGTCGAAGCCGCGCAACTCTTGCTTGCGCACATTATAGATACGCTCGCCGACGCGGTCGGCGCGGTGCAGCGTCAACACTGCGCCGGCCATGGCTTCGCTGTCGTCGTGCTCCGATTGCAGCGGCGCAATGTCGGCGAGAAAGATATCGCCCTTGACCTTGACTCGCATGCCGTTGATTCGCGACTTGTTGGCGCGCACCAGTTCCGGCAGGTCGAAATCCTCGGCGTAGCGCGACAGCGGAATCCCCGGCACCTCATCGACGCGCACCCCGAGCAACTGCGCCGCCGCGCGGTTGGCCGCGACGATCGAGCCGCCCATGTCGATCGACAGCACCGGAAACTCCAGTGCACCGAGCAACGCGTTCAACTCCATGTGTCGACGCTCGCTAGGCATGAGGCCGACGCGCTTGACACCGAAGACCCCTCCAATTGCCTCGAACTTGGGGCGCAACGCCTGGAACTGGATGTTGATCAGGTTCGGGCAATGCAGATAGATCGCATTGCCGTGCTCACCGCCAACCTCGCCGCGCGCAACGTTGATGCCGTACGCGACCAGCAGATTGAGAATGTCGCGCAGGATGCCGATGCGGTTCTGGCAATGGACTTTGATGCGCATAGAAAAAGGCCCGATAGAAAATGAAGTGCCATGCACGCACCGCTGTGGGAGCGGGCTTGCTCGCGAAGAGTCCCTGTCAGTCGACATTTATGCAACTGACCCACCGCATTCGCGAGCAAGCCCGCTCCCCAAGGGATAATGCCGGGCCGAATGGTGTGCGCTGCCGAGGCTTTTCTGCCGAGGCACGCAGATAATTGTCAAGATTATGTGACAGCCCCCGCGCTTTTCAAACCCGCTAATCGCCGCAAATGCGCATTACTCGACAAAGCGTAACGATAACTTTACGAAAGTCGCCGAATTTTCCTACGTGTACGCGCTTCAACATGCTGCACGCCCCGCCACTCTCCGGTATTCCTTTTCCCATCGCTGGATATAACAAAAACCAAATCCCTTAGCAGGAGAGCAGCATGAAGCAGACGCAATACGTGGCTCGCGAGCCCGATGCGCAAGGTTTTATCGACTACCCCGCCGAAGAACATGCGGTGTGGAACACGCTGATCACTCGCCAGTTGAAGGTGATTGAAGGTCGCGCGTGCCAGGAATACCTGGACGGTATCGAAAAACTCGGTCTGCCCCACGACCGTATCCCGCAACTGGCCGAGATCAACAAAGTCCTCGGCGAGACCACGGGCTGGCAGGTCGCCCGGGTACCGGCGCTGATTCCCTTCCAGACCTTTTTCGAATTGCTCGCCAGCAAGCAATTTCCTGTCGCGACGTTCATCCGTACCCGCGAAGAACTCGACTATCTGCAAGAGCCAGACATTTTTCACGAGATCTTCGGCCACTGCCCGTTGTTGACCAACCCGTACTTCGCTGAATTCACCCACACCTACGGCAAGCTTGGCCTGCAAGCGACCAAGGAAGAACGCGTGTACCTGGCGCGGCTGTATTGGATGACCATCGAATTCGGCCTGGTCGACACCCCGCAAGGCAAGCGCATCTACGGCGGCGGGATTCTGTCCTCGCCGAAAGAAACCGTTTACTGCCTGTCGGACGAGCCCGAGCATCAGCTCTTCGATCCGCTGGAAGCCATGCGCACGCCGTATCGCATCGACATTCTGCAACCGCTTTACTTTGTCCTGCCCAACCTCAAGCGCCTGTTCGATGTGGCCCATGAAGACATCATGGCCATGGTCCGCCAGGGCATGCAGTTGGGCTTGCACGCGCCGAAATTTCCGCCGAAACCCAAAGCCGCCTGAACCGCGACTTTTACTGACAATTGCGTCTGTGCGTCGCCGCCACTTTGCTTTAGCGTGACGGCATTGACGGCCTATGCGCTTTAATAAAAAACACACTCGTATTCAGGAATACACCATGTCGACTTTGAACCAAGCCCACTGCGAAGCCTGCCGCGCCGATGCGCCACAAGTCAGCGACGAAGAGCTGCCGATCCTGATCAAGCAGATCCCTGACTGGAACATCGAAGTACGCGATGGCGTCATGCAGCTCGAGAAAATTTTCCTGTTCAAGAACTTCAAACATGCCCTGGCCTTCACCAATGCCGTGGGTGAGATCTCCGAGGCCGAAGGTCATCACCCGGGCCTGCTGACCGAGTGGGGCAAAGTCACCGTGACCTGGTGGAGCCACTCGATCAAAGGCTTGCACCGCAACGACTTCATCATGGCGGCGCGCACTGACGAAGTAGCCAAGACCGCAGAAGGACGCAAGTAATGCACTTCGACGCCATCGGCCGGGTCCCCGGCGACCCCATCCTCGGGTTGATGGAGGCCTATGCACAGGATGCCAATCCGCGCAAGTTCGACCTCGGCGTTGGCGTCTACAAGGACGCTCAGGGCCTGACGCCGATCCCCGAAGCGGTGAAAATCGCCGAAGCGCGGCTGGTCGAAAGCCAGGACACCAAGACTTACATCGGCGGCCACGGCAATCCGCTGTTCGCCAAGGTCATCAATGAGCTGGTGCTCGGTGCCGACTCACCACTGATCGCCGAACAACGCGCCGGCGCCACGCAGACGCCGGGCGGCTGATTTCATCGCCCAGTGCCTGCCAGGCAAAGGCGTATGGCTGAGCAACCCGACCTGGCCGATCCACGAAACCATTTTCGCCGCCGCCAAGGTCAAGGTCAGCCACTACCCGTACGTGGGCAGTGATAACCGCCTCGACGTCGAAGCGATGCTCGCCGTGCTCAAGGAAGTGCCGAAGGGCGACGTGGTGCTGCTGCATGCTTGCTGCCACAACCCGACCGGTTTTGACCTGAGCCATGACGACTGGAAGCGCGTGCTTGACGTCGTACGCAGCCGCGATCTGTTACCGCTGATCGACTTCGCTTATCAGGGGTTTGGTGATGGGCTGGAACAGGATGCATGGTCGACTCGCCTCTACGCAGCCGAAGTGCCGGAGCTGCTGATCACCAGTTCCTGCTCGAAGAATTTCGGGCTGTACCGCGACCGCACCGGCGCGCTGATCGTCTGCACGAAAAGCGCTGAAAAACTCATCGACATCCGCAGCCAACTGGCCAACATCGCCCGCAACCTGTGGTCGACGCCGCCGGATCACGGCGCGGCGGTGGTCGCGACCATCCTCGCCGATCCAGAGCTGAAGGCGCGCTGGGCCGATGAAGTGGAAGCCATGCGCTTGCGGATCGCGCAGCTGCGCAGCGGTCTGGTCGAGGCGCTGGAACCGCATGGTCTACGCGAGCGTTTTGCGCACATTGGCGTGCAACGCGGGATGTTCTCCTACACCGGCCTGTTGCCGGAGCAGGTGAAGAATCTGCGCGAACGGCACAGCGTGTACATGGTCAGCTCCGGCCGGGCCAACGTCGCCGGCATCGACGCCACCCGCCTCGCATCGCTGGCTGACGCCATCGCTGACGTCTGCAAGTAGTCAGACACTGCATAACCTGTGAATGATCGTTCCCACGCTCTGCGTGGGAACGCCTCCTCGGACGCTCCGCGTTCGGCTTTGAAAGGGACGCAGAGCGTCCCGGGCTGCATTCCCACGCAGAGCGTGGGAACGATTAATAACACCGCGCTCTCTCGCCCTGCGGCCATCTGTCGCATTATTTTCAATTAAAAGTCTGATTGTCATTTTTCCTGCTGTATCCTGCGCAGGCTTTGTAAAAGCGCGGAGCACCTGATCTATCAACAGACTTAGCGAGGAGCGCAACCATGCACGAGATTCCCAATCTCCCCTTCCCAAGCCTGCACGTACCTGAGCAGACGACCCCGCAACACGCCGGCGCCGATAAGCCCGAGCCGCAAGAAGCCGCTGACAGCCGCAAAGCCGACAGCGAAGCGTAAGACCCGCCGTACAGACCGTGTGGAAAGCGCTAACATGCGCTTTCCACACTGCCTGAAACCCGAGCCCGCCATGACCGACGAATTTTCTGAAAGCCAAGCTGCCGTGCTGATCGGCGCCACCGAGAAAATGATCGACATCTGGAATCGCCTCTCGCCCGAGAAACAGGCTGCCCTGCTCGAGCGTTTCGGCAGCGAAGAAAACGCCCTCGCCGCCCTGGTCACCACGCAACTGGTCGCTCCGGCGAAATCCTGAAAGCGCCGCCCGGCAAATAGTTTTACTTTTCCCCGCCCCTGAACGGTTCACGCCGGTATTATGAGCAGCCTATCTAATCTGCTGCTCCCGTGGATCGTTACCCATGTCGTCCTCTATACCCGAACCCCAGCGCCCACTGGCGGTTACGCTGCAAGTCGTTTCCATCGTCCTTTTCACCTTTATCGGTTACCTGAACATCGGCATACCCTTGGCGGTGTTGCCCGGTTACGTGCACAGCGACCTCGGATTTGGCGCGGTGATCGCCGGGCTGGTGATCAGCGTGCAATACCTCGCCACCCTGCTCAGCCGCCCGTATGCCGGCAAGATCATTGACAACCAGGGCAGCAAACGCGCGGTGATGATTGGCCTCGCTGGTTGTGGCTTGAGCGGTGTGTTCATGCTGATTTCGGCGTGGACGCCGAACCTGCCGCTGCTGAGCCTGATCAGCCTGTTGATCGGCCGTCTGGTATTGGGCAGCGCGGAAAGCCTGGTCGGCTCCGGCTCGATTGGCTGGGGCATCGGTCGTGTGGGTGCGGCGAATACCGCCAAGGTGATTTCCTGGAACGGCATCGCCAGTTACGGTGCCCTGGCGATCGGCGCGCCGTTCGGCGTCTGGCTGGTGAGCCGACTGGGCTTGTGGAGCATGGGCGTGAGCATCATCCTCCTCGCCCTGCTAGGCCTCGCGCTGGCATGGCCGAAAACCGCCGCGCCGATCGTCGCCGGCGAACGCCTGCCGTTCATGCATGTGCTCGGCAAAGTCTTCCCGCATGGCTGCGGGCTGGCGCTGGGCTCGATCGGTTTTGGCACCATCGCGACTTTCATCACCCTGTATTACGCGACCCGGCATTGGGATAACGCCGTGCTGTGCCTGAGCCTGTTCGGTGCCAGTTTCATTGGCGCGCGGCTGCTGTTCGGCAACCTGATCAACCGCCTCGGCGGTTTCCGCGTGGCGATTGCCTGCCTGACGGTCGAAACGTTGGGGTTGCTGCTGTTGTGGATCGCACCGGATGCGCACTGGGCATTGGCCGGCGCGGCACTGAGCGGCTTTGGTTTTTCGCTGGTATTCCCGGCATTGGGCGTGGAGGCGGTGAATCTGGTGCCAGCCTCGAGCCGGGGCGCAGCGGTCGGTGCTTACTCGCTGTTCATCGATTTGTCGCTGGGCATCACCGGTCCATTGGCCGGGGCAATTGCCGCCGGGTTCGGTTTCGCTTCGATCTTTCTGTTCGCCGCATTCGCCGCGTTGAGCGGGCTCGGTTTAAGCATTTATCTGTACAAGCACACGACAAAATACCGCGAGGTTTAAAAATCCACCTTGCCGCGCCCAGCCTTGATGCTGCCGCGCTTGGTTTTCGACTCCAGCCGACGCTTTTTCGAACCGAGGGTCGGTTTGGTCGGGCGGCGTTTCTTTTCGACTTTGGTGGCGCTGAGAATCAGCTCGACCAGCCGCTCCAGCGCATCGGCGCGGTTGGCTTCCTGGGTTCGGTATTGCTGAGCCTTGATGATCAGCACGCCGTCGCTGGTGATGCGACTGTCACGCAGTGCCAGCAGGCGTTCCTTGTAGAACTCAGGCAGGGATGAGTTGGGAATGTCGAAGCGCAGGTGCATGGCGCTGGAAACCTTGTTGACGTTCTGCCCACCCGCGCCTTGCGCACGGATGGCCGTCAACTCGATCTCGGCATCCGGCAGATGCACGTTGTTGGAAATCACCAGCATGGAAAAGCATCCGTAATCAGAGGGTACAGGATACCGCGAAACCGATACCAAACCTGAGCGGGACCCATAGTAGACCTGATTGACGAAGGCCTGAGCGCACGATAGCGCCGTCCGGCAGGCACAAACCTGCTTTTCAGAAGCGCCCTACAGAACTCCTCAAATCCCTGTTATAGAATTTCAGGTCGACTAAAGGAGTGTCAAAAATGGCCAACCACGGATATATGTCCATCACAGGTAAAACTCAGGGGTTAATTTCAGCGGGCTGCTCAAGTGCAGACTCTGTTGGCAATAAATATCAGGCAGGACATACAGACGAAGTTATGGTGCTGTCTTACAGCCACAACATGGCCAATATAGGAAACATTGACAAGCCGACACACAGCCCTCTCATCATAACTAAAAACATCGACAAATCTTCACCACTTCTCGCTCAAGCACTGTCAACCAGAGAAAAAATAGACTGTACGATTAACTTTTATCGCGTGTCCTCGTTTGGCATACAGGAAAAATTTTATTCCATCTCGATTACCGGCGGTGTTATTGCCGATCTGACGCTTGAGATGCCTCACTCGATTTTGCAAAACGATGCAGAGCCGCAGGAACACCTGGCTATTCGCTACAGGGAGATCACTTGGGTGCACCACTCAGCTGGAACCAGCGGCCACAGCACCTGGGGAAACGAGACATGAAACCGATAAGTGAATGCAAACCCGGTAGTTGCGATTATTGGCTTGTCAGCGAAGCTGCAAGAAGACTTGGAAGCCAAGCCTGCACACTGGGTGCCAGGTACATCAAGGACGGCACGCTACGTTTGCAATTTGGCCGAGAGGTTTCTTACTACGCCAAAAGTATTGTTGATGCGGTTGCGCAAGGTGAAAAAAGTCCGGAGCAGGCTCTGAATGATCTCAAGAACGAACAGAGCAGCCTTTTAAGCCAGTCAATGGAGATTGCTCAAAAAGGTGTTGGAGTAATCGCTGGAGCATTTCAGTTCGCAGCAGGGGCTGGAATTTGCTACGGCTCCGCAGGCACACTTTGTCTACTGGCAGGTTCACCTTTGATGCTTCATGGGGCGAACAACGTATATGAGAATGGGCGAAATTTGTGGGAAGGCCGCTCCGATACACATGGGCCAGTCAGAAAAGGTTACCAAGAGGCTGCAAAGTTGATAGGCAGCGGAAAATCTGAGGGAAATGTGGCATATGGAGCAGTTGATTTAGGGCTTTCCGTATATGGTGTTGCCGGTCAGGTTTTAAAGCCTGATGCATGGCGGTTGTTTAGATATGTACGAGCCGATTACGTACGCGGGTATGAAAAAGCAACTAAATCAGCACTTACCTTTGAGGCCACCTCAAACGCAATAACAATAAATTCAATATACAAAGAGAAAAAAATCAGTGACGAGTGACCAAGGACTTACAACAACGCTATACCTGCTTGCTTCTCTAACAATATTTTGGCTTTATTACTCAACAGCAAAAAAAATCTCAGGCCCCAATCTGAAACCCGGAATATTTTGGTTCTTTTTTGCATTGATCATACTTGGCGGAGCAATACAACTTAACGTTGCTCGTCATGGCTACATTCTGTTTATCCCTTCATCCAAAGACACTATTGAAAACAACTACCTAATTCGATGGATTGCCTTTGTAAGCGCTATACTTCAAACGCTTTGCACACCAAGCAAAGAAAATCAATAACACTGATTCTCAAGTAGCTACATTAGTAACGAATCAATCTCGTCGATCACGAGTCGACAGCGCTCAGGCAGCACCAGTGACAATCCATACCAAGAGCCCAAGCCCCGCCAGAAACACAGTCCCTCTCATCGAACCAGCCGCAGCGCTCCCACAGAATCTGATTTCACTTGAGAGCCACACTTCCAAACAACAAACCCGGCACTTGGCCGGGTTTGTTGTCTCTACGTCTTGTTTACTTCGCGGCCGAACCCGCCGCGTTCAACGCGGGCTGAGCATTGCGCTTGTTCTTGATCACGTAGCAGACCCACATGAATACGACCCACACCGGAATCGCGTACACCGAGATCTGAATCCCCGGAATCAGCAGCATCACGCCGAGGATGAACACCACAAACGCCAGGCAGACGAAGTTGCCGTACGGGTACCACAGCGCCTTGAACAGTGGCGTTTGTCTGGTCTGGTTCATGTGCTGGCGGAACTTGAAGTGCGAGAAGCTGATCATCGCCCAGTTGATCACCAGTGTCGCAACCACCAGCGACATCAGCAGTTCCAGCGCATGTTGCGGGATCAGGTAGTTGAGCAGCACCGCGACCAGGGTCACCGCTGCCGACGCGAGGATCGAACGCACCGGCACGCCGCGCTTGTCGATCTTCGCCAGGCCTTTCGGTGCATCGCCCTGCTCGGCCATGCCCAGCAACATGCGGCTGTTGCAGTAGGTGCCGCTGTTGTAAACCGACAACGCGGCGGTCAGCACGACGAAGTTGAGGATGTGTGCGGCGGTGTTGCTGCCGAGCATCGAGAACACTTGCACGAACGGGCTGCCGCTGTAGGAATCGCCCGACGCGTTAAGGGTTTCCAACAGGCTGTCCCACGGAGTCAGGGACAGCAGGATCACCAGCGCACCGATGTAGAAAATCAGGATACGGTAGATCACCTGGTTGATCGCTTTCGGGATCACGGTTTTCGGCTTGTCGGCTTCCGCTGCGGTGAAACCGAGCATTTCCAGACCGCCGAAGGAGAACATGATGATCGCCATGGCCATGACCAGACCGCTCACCCCGTTGGGGAAGAAACCGCCGTGCGACCACAGGTTGCTCACCGAAGCCTGCGGGCCGCCATGGCCGCTGACCAGCAGGTAGCTGCCCAAGGCAATCATGCCGACGATGGCCACGACCTTGATGATCGCGAACCAGAATTCAGCTTCACCGAAAACTTTGACGTTGGCCAGGTTGATCGCGTTGATCAGTACGAAGAAGGCCGCAGCGGAGACCCAGGTCGGGATGTCCGGCGCCCAGTAATGGATGTACTTGCCGACCGCTGTCAGCTCGGACATGCCCACCAGAATGTACAGAATCCAGCAGTTCCAGCCGGAAAGGAAACCGGCGAAACCGCCCCAATACTTGTGCGCGAAGTGGCTGAAGGAGCCGGCCACCGGCTCTTCAACGATCATTTCACCCAACTGGCGCATGATCATGAAGGCGATGAAGCCGCAGATGGCATAGCCTAGGATCATCGACGGGCCGGCGGATTTCAGCACCCCGGCAGAACCGAGGAACAATCCGGTACCGATCGCGCCACCGAGGGCGATCAGTTGAATATGGCGATTTTTCAGGCCGCGCTTAAGCTCGCCTGATTGCGAGGGTTGTCCACTCATGAAAAAGGTCTCACGCAAGGTTTGATGATGTTCAGTAGACGTTGCTGCAAGGTTGCGATTTCAGGCAGCCCCGATCAAACCCCAGCGCAGGCACCAGGAGTTCAGCTCATTTACAACGGTCATGCGTCACCTGTTTGTTTTTATCTGTGACGAAATCGAACCCGGCACGCTTGTGGCGCGGCGGAGTGAGCAAGGCGGATAGCCTCGGGATTTTTGCGATTACGCAGAGGGTCACAGTTAAAACGCGGCGCATTGTACACCGCTAACCCCCTGCTGCCAGACCCGCCTGATCAGCGTGTCGGTTGCCGGGATTGCGCGTGTCCGCCTCGACAGTCTCGAGCGGCTGCAAAATGTGAGTCAGGCCTTTGCAGGCCATCGACGGGGACGAGGAGAAAACCGTCCCACGGGGAGAAGTGGAAATCAGTCGCGGCGTTCATTGCGCCTCCTTCTTGTTATGGGCCTGCATGACAGGCATACCGCGCATCACACCTTGCCTGATCCTCGGAAACAAGCGCGCCAGAGCCTTGCCTGGCGACCGGTATGGCTGGTTTCGGAAGCTTTTCCTTACAGCCAGGTGGCATGGAAGAAATCACCCAGTCAGCTGCGCCATTTCGTCAGTTTTTTTTTACAACCTGTAACGTAAACTTTCCGAATCAGTAATTTCTGAAGGACGTCTGCCTATCGGCGCGAGCGGGCTTGCTCGGGAAGAGGACGGCCACAGAGAAAAAAAACCACTTTCACCAGACGAAAAAAAACGCCAATCCCAAGATTGGCGTTTCTGCTTCAGCTTGCAGCTAGAACTTGCAGCTCAAGGCAGCCTCATTCAGGCTTCTTGCGACCAAACCCTGGGCGCTGACCGGAGCCGGCCGGGGCGCCGCGGCGTTTGCCCGAGGGCTTGTCGCCGTCGACCAGTTTGATGCCCGGACGCTTCGGCGCCGGTTTGGCCGGACGCTTGTTGTTGGTGTCGGCTGGACGATCCGCTACCGGCGTACCGCGACCGGCAGGAGCGCCGCGTTCGCCACGCTCGGTACGTCCATTGGCCGGACGCGGGGCGCGCTCGCCGTCACGGGAAACCGGCTTGCGACCTGGACGCTCGCCTTCGATCTGCGGCTCACGGCCCGGGCGTGGCCCGGTCGGTGCACCAGCGGCAGGACGCAGGGTGCGCACGCGCTCGGTCTTGGCCATCGGCCGCGACGATTTACGCTGCATGCGTTCCAGTTTGTCCTTGCTCTTGGCGTTCAGCTGCGGCATTGCCACTGGCGTCAGGCCGACTTCGGCGCTGAGCACGTCGACTTCGTACTGGCTCATTTCGCGCCAGCGGCCCATCGGCAGGTCGGAGTTGAGGAACACCGGACCGAAACGCACGCGCTTCAAACGGCTGACCACCAGGCCCTGCGATTCCCACAGACGACGAACCTCACGGTTACGCCCTTCCATGACCACGCAGTGGTACCAGTGGTTGAAGCCTTCGCCACCCGGCGCCTGCTGAATGTCGGTGAAACGCGCCGGGCCGTCTTCCAGCACCACGCCGGCCTTCAGGCGTTCGATCATTTCGTCATCGACTTCACCGCGTACCCGCACGGCGTACTCGCGGTCCATCTCGTAGGATGGGTGCATCAGGCGGTTGGCCAATTCACCGTCGGTGGTGAACATCAGCAGACCGGTGGTGTTGATGTCGAGACGGCCGATGTTGATCCAGCGGCCTTCTTTCGGACGCGGCAGCTTGTCGAACACGGTGGGACGGCCTTCCGGGTCGTCACGGGTGCAGATTTCGCCATCGGGCTTGTTGTACATGATCACGCGGCGCACCGATTCGGCAGCCTCTTCGCGCTTGATCACCTTGCCATCGATGGTGATGGCGTCGTGCATGTCGACACGCAGGCCGAGGGTGGCGTCTTTACCATTGACCTTGATGCGGCCCTGGCTGATCCAGGCTTCGACGTCACGGCGCGAGCCGACGCCGATACGGGCGAGGACTTTCTGCAGCTTTTCGCCTGCTGGGCCGATTTCCTGGTCGTCTTTCTGATTGATGTCACTCATCTGGGCACCTCCCGGTGTGGTCTGTTCAGGCGGCGCCTGAAGCAATGGAATCTGGTATTCGGCCGAAGGGATCGGCGAAGGGTCGCGAATCATACGCGGATGTGCGCCGTCGCGCATCAGAGACTAGCTGATCGATTGCCGGTTATTTCTTTTTCCGCCGACCGGCACCGCCGAGTTTGATCAGGCGCAACGCGGCTTGCGCCAGCACGGTGCGCTTGTCGTCCTTGTCGAGTTTCTTCCAGGCCTTTATCTCGCGTTTGCTGCGGCCACAGCCGAGGCAGATGTCGTCGGAGAATTTGCAGAGGCTGATGCAGGGGTCTTTGGTTGAACTCATCATCCTCTCCAGCTTTTACGTGGAAATGTGGGAGCGGGCTTGCTCGCGAATGCGGTGTATCCGACGTGACTGCATGCCCTGACACAACGCATTCGCGAGCAAGCCCGCTCCCACAGGGTCTGGGTCAGTCGCCGAACTCACGCCGTTCGGCTTCGATCGCTTCGGCCAATGCGCGGGCTTCGGCTTCTTCTTCGCTGAGTTCCGGCTGTTCGAGGGCGGCAACGGCGGCCAAGAGTTTCTCGCGGGCTTCGGCGACACCGAGAATGTCTTCTTCCGGTTCGGCATCAGGCGCGGCTTCATGTTCAACTTCAACAGTCGGCTCGATAATCTCAGGCTCAGAGACCGGCGCTGCGCCATCCACCGCATCACGCAGCAAGTCGTCGAAGTCGGTTTTGATGCCCTCTTCCATGCTGTCCAGCTCCAGCAGCAACGAATGGAAACTGGTTTCTTCCTTCTCCTCCTCCGGCTCGGCACTGGCGTCGGCCAGTTCCTGCAGACTCTGCGGCACCGGCGCATCGTCGAAGTCGAGCACCGGTTCGGCTTCCATTTCGCGCAGTTCGGCCAGCGGCGGCAGGTCTTCGAGATTTTTCAGGTTGAAGTGATCGAGAAACGCCTTGGTCGTGGCGAACATAGCCGGTTTGCCCGGCACGTCGCGGTAACCCACCACGCGAATCCACTCACGCTCGAGCAAAGTCTTGACGATGTTGCTGTTGACCGCGACGCCACGCACGTCTTCGATTTCGCCACGGGTGATCGGCTGGCGATAGGCGATCAATGCGATGGTTTCCAGCAACGCGCGGGAATAGCGCTGCGGGCGCTCTTCCCAGAGACGGCCGACCCACGGTGAAAACTTCTCGCGGATCTGCAAGCGATAGCCCGACGAGACTTCCTTGAGCTCGAAGGCACGGCCCTCGCAGGACTTGCCGAGCAGCGTCAGGGCTTTCTTGAAGACCGCCGGCTCCGGCCGCTCGCCTTCTTCGAACAGTTCAAACAGGCGCTCAAGTGATTGCGGCTTTCCCGAGGCCAACAGAAAGGCTTCAAGCAGGGGCGCCAGCTCGCGGGGTTCAGTCAGGTTCATACAGGGACTCGTTATTCGGCTCGGGCTCGCACGTGGATCGCGGCGAACGGCTCATTCTGCACCAGCTCGACCAAGGATTCCTTGACCAGTTCAAGGATCGCCATAAAGGTCACCACTACACCCAAGCGCCCCTCTTCGGCGGTGAACAGCTCGACAAACGGCACGAAACCGCCGCCCTTGAGCCGTTCCAGCACATCGCTCATGCGCTCGCGGGTGGACAGCGCTTCGCGGCTGACCTGGTGACTTTCGAACATGTCGCCACGGCGCAACACTTCGGCCATGCACATCAGAATCTCTTCCAGCGCCACGTCGGGCAACAGCTTGCGCGCCCGCGCCTCCGGGGCATCGAGCTTGGGCACGATCACATCGCGACCGACCCGACTCAGGCCGTCGATGCCTTCAGCAGCAGCCTTGAAACGCTCGTATTCCTGCAAGCGACGGATCAGTTCGGCGCGCGGGTCGTCTTCCTCGTCTTCGACGGTTTCGGCGCGCGGCAGGAGCATGCGCGATTTGATCTCGGCGAGCATCGCCGCCATCACCAGATATTCAGCGGCCAGTTCCAGACGCACCGACTGCATCAACTCGACGTAGCCCATGTACTGGCGGGTGATTTCTGCCACCGGAATGTCGAGGATATTGATGTTCTGTTTGCGAATCAGGTACAGCAGCAGGTCGAGCGGGCCTTCGAAGGCTTCAAGGAAGACTTCCAGCGCATCCGGCGGGATGTACAGGTCCAGCGGCATCTCCATGACCGCCTGGCCATAGACCATGGCAAACGGCAGTTCCTGCTGGGCGCCGGCCTGGGGATCGACCACGGTTTCCACTGCCGACATTCAGGCCTCGACCATGAACGGCGTCGGATCGCCGCAACCGACGCGGACCACTTCCGGGTCGTCGCCGGTCAGGTCAATCACCGTCGAGGCCTTGATACCGCCAAAACCGCCATCGATGATCAGGTCGACCTGATGCTCAAGCAACTGGCGCATTTCATACGGATCGCTCAGTGGATCTTCGTCGCCGGGCATGATAAGCGTCACGCTCATCAGCGGCTCGCCGAGTTCGGCCAGCAGCGCCAGGGCGATCGGATGGCTCGGCACGCGCAGGCCGATGGTGCGTTTCTTCGGATGCAGCAACAGGCGCGGCACTTCGCGGGTGGCGTTGAGAATAAAGGTGTAAGGACCCGGCAGGTGCGCCTTGAGGATACGGAAGGTGCCAGTGTCGATCTTGGCGTAATTGCCCAGCTGCGACAGGTCGCTGCAGATCAGCGCGAAGTTGTGCTTTTCATCGAGCTGACGCAGACGGCGCACGCGCTCGATGGCGGTTTTGTCGCCGATCTGGCAACCGATGGCGTAGGACGAGTCCGTGGGATAAATCACCACCCCACCCTTGCGGATGATCTCGACCGCCTGTTTGATCAGGCGCGCTTGCGGGTTTTCCGGATGTATCTGGAAAAATTGACTCACGTTCTCTACCTGTTCAGACGGCGGCAATATCTGTGTCATGTTTGAACCGACACCACAGGGGTGGAAGGTCCTCGGGAACCGGCCGGTACTGGCCGATCTCGGACCAGCCGCCAGGGCCATGGAAGTCACTGCCGGCGCTGACCAGCAGACCGAACTCACGGGCAAGGATCGCCAGGCTGCCCACCTGTTCTGCGGGCTGATGGCCATTGACCACCTCGATAGCATGCCCGCCTGCTTGAATATAGTCGGCAATCAGCTTTCGGCGTTTGCTACGGGTGAAATCGTAGTGCCAGGGATGCGCCAGGCTGACCCAGGCACCGGCGGCGCGCAGGGTGCCGACGGTGTCTTCCAGGGTCGGCCAGTGCAGCTTGACGTCGCCGAGCTTGCCGGCGCCGAGCCATTTGCGAAACGCCTCGGCGCGATCCTTTACATAACCTTCACGCACCATCCAGTCAGCGAAATGCGGCCGGGCCGGCGCGTTGCCGCTGTCGCCCAGTTCCTGCTGGAGCTGCCGGGCGCCGTCGAGGGCACCGGGCATGCCCTTGAGGGCGAGCTTGCGGCTTATTTCTTCCGACCGCAGCCAGCGGCCATCGTGCAATTTAGCGATCGCTTCGACCAACGGCGCGGCGTTGACGTCGAAACCGTAGCCCAATACATGAATGGTCGCACCGCCCCAGGTGCAGGACAATTCGACGCCGTTGACCAGTTGCATGCCCAACTCGGTGGCGGCAGTTCGCGCCTCGGCGAGCCCCTCGAGAGTGTCATGGTCGGTCAACGCCAGGACCCGCACGCCGTTCTCGAACGCACGCGCAACCAGAACCGCAGGCGCCAGGGCGCCGTCGGAGGCCGTGCTGTGGCAGTGCAAATCAACATTCACGGGGAGTTGTAACCTCAAATCAGCTGGCGCTATCGCGCGCCCATATGTTTGTTATTATGCCGCCACATCCAGCTTCTGGCTCTCACTGTGAAACAATTCATCGATTTCATCCCGCTTCTGCTGTTCTTCATCGTTTACAAACTTGATCCGCGGGTCGTCGACATTGCCGGCCAGCAAGTGACCGTAGGCGGTATTTACAGCGCCACGGCGATGCTGATCATCAGCTCGCTGGTGGTGTACGGCGCGCTGTTCATCAAGCAGCGCAAGCTGGAAAAGAGCCAATGGCTGACGCTGATCGCCTGTCTGGTATTCGGTAGCCTGACGCTGGCATTCCACAGCGAAACCTTCCTGAAATGGAAGGCGCCGGTGGTCAACTGGCTGTTCGCCGCGGCCTTCATCGGCAGCCACTTCATCGGTGACCGCCTGCTGATCAAACGCATCATGGGCCATGCGCTGACCCTGCCGGACCCGGTCTGGACCCGCCTGAACATCGCCTGGATCGGCTTCTTCCTGTTCTGCGGCGCCGCCAACCTGTTCGTCGCCTTCACCTTCCAGAGCATCTGGGTCGACTTCAAGGTGTTCGGCAGCCTGGGCATGACCGTACTGTTCCTGGTTGCACAGGGCATCTACTTGTCGCGCCATTTGCATGACACCGATACCACAACGCCAAAAACCGAGGACTGACATGCTCTACGCCATCATCGCCACCGACGTTGCCAACTCGCTCGAAGCTCGCTTGTCCGCGCGCCCGGCGCACTTGGAACGCCTGCAAGCGCTCAAGGGCGAAGGCCGCATCGTGCTGGCCGGTCCGCACCCGGCCGTCGACAGCAATGATCCGGGCGCAGCGGGTTTCACCGGCAGCCTGATCGTCGCCGAATTCGATTCCCTGAGCGCCGCTCAAGCCTGGGCCGACGCCGATCCGTACATCGCAGCCGGCGTCTATGCCAATGTGATCGTCAAGCCGTTCAAGCAAGTCCTGCCTTAAGTCCTGCCACGCGATGAACCTTCTCGGTTCATCGCGCTCTCAATCGCTCATTATTCTCGTTTGCCTGCCGACAACCTGCCCAATATCCATTTGGAAAACAGGTGTCGCGATGCGCAAGGGTCCGTTGTGTCTGATGTTGCTCACGTTGTCGATCATGGCGCCCGCCCATGGTGAGGAAACCACCGAAGGCAGCAGCTCCACGCCATTGTCGCTGAGCGCCGGCAGCCAGATCACCGAACTGCAACAGCGGCTCAAGGCCAGTGAACAGCAGCGTGAAGAACTGAACAAACAACTGCAAAATGCCGACAACGCGCGTGAAAGCACCCAGCTCGCCCGGTTGCGCCAGGAGAACCAGCGCCTGAAGCTGCAACTCAAGGAAGCCCAGGCCAGCCCGTTGCCGCGTTTGCTGACCGATCAACAGCAGTGGTTCGTCACCGGCGCCGGGGTAGCGCTATTGGCGCTGCTCTGCGGTATCTTTGCCAGTGGTGCAAGCCGAAAACGTCGGCAATGGCTAAATTGAGTGAGTCATGAGCGAGCTGTTATTGATTGATGATGACCAGGAGTTGTGCGAACTCCTGAGTAGCTGGTTGAGCCAGGAAGGCTTCCAGGTGCGCGCCTGCCACGACGGCCAGAGCGCGCGCAAGGCGTTAGCCGAAGCCGCGCCGGCGGCGGTGGTGCTGGACGTGATGCTGCCCGACGGCAGCGGTCTGGAATTGCTCAAGCAACTGCGCAACGACCACGCCGACTTGCCGGTGCTGATGCTTTCGGCGCGCGGCGAACCGCTGGACCGTATCCTGGGCCTCGAACTGGGCGCCGACGATTACCTGGCCAAGCCTTGCGACCCGCGCGAACTGACTGCACGCCTGCGTGCGGTGTTGCGTCGCAGCCATCCCGCCGCCGTGTCGACGCAACTGGAACTGGGCGATCTGAGTTTCAGCCCGGTGCGCGGCGTAGTCAGCATCGACGAAAAAGAACTGACCCTGACTGTCTCCGAAAGCCGCCTGCTCGAAGCCCTGCTCAAGCAACCCGGCGAGCCGCTGGACAAACAGGAACTGGCGCAACTGGCCCTCGGCCGCAAGCTGACCCTGTACGACCGCAGCCTCGACATGCACGTCAGCAACCTGCGAAAAAAAATCGGCCCCCACCCGGACGGACGCCCGCGCATCGTTGCCCTGCGTAGCCGTGGTTACTACTACAGCCTCTGAATCTCTTCCCTGCCCTGATCATTCCCACGCTCTGTGTGGGAATGCAGCCAGGTACGCTCCGCGTCCCATCGTCTGAAGATCACAGCCTTCGGTGGCTCTTTAATGATCATTCGGGCATCGAACGAATAATGTCGGCCAAATCATTCCTGGTTATTTCCCTGGCACTGATGCCGGCAGCAACGTCTTTTTTGGACAGTGGGAAACGCTTGAAGATTTCCCTCAAAGTGTCCGCATCAACATCTGCCAGCCAGAGCGGCTCAATGAAAGGACCGCCATATTCAGGTTTCATGGCTACTTCTTCGTAAGCAACCGGACCTTTATGGTTGAAATACACCACATAACGATCATGCCCTTCAGGAAAGCTTTTATCGCGATATAGCGTCGTACCCTGCGGCAGCACGTAGTAATTCTCGCCGCCATTTGGGCCCTCGATCAGCAATGGCTCTTTCGTTTTGATCATCTTCATATCGTGTCCTTTCGAACCGTGATCAAAAATCAGCAAAGCCAAAAAAACCGCATTGATCGATAAAGCTGCCATCAGCCATGGGCCGAGTTGCCTGATAAACGTTTTCCTTGTCATAGGGGATCTCGGTATTGGCTTTGTTTAGGCACGCAGCCGTTGTTCTTTCGCTGAGCGGCAATACCGTCCAAATGAGCGATCACCGCCTCGGCGCGTGCATTATCCAAGAGATTGCAGCCACCGGCACCTCCTGCACAGGATATGTGTAAGGCCGGGAGTGAAGCGTCTTTACCCAAGCTTTACGCTGCGCTGACCGCCGCTGACCTTGATCTGCGTAATCTGCACTCATCCGGAACGTACCGGGAACGAGACAAGGAGATACACCATGCGCAAGACTCTTATCGCTCTGATGTTCGCTACCGCTCTGCCAACCGTGGCCATGGCCATGCCGCAGGATGGCGGCCCGATGGGTGGCCCGCTCGACGGTCCGCGCCACGGTGGTCAGATGCACGGCGGCATGCACGGCAAAGGCCCGTACAGCCAGCTTGATCTGACCCGCGAACAGCGCGAGCAGATCCGCAAGATCATGGGCGAGCAAATGCACGAGCGTAAGCAGGTGGTCGACAAATACCTGGAAAAACTCTCGCCGGCCGATCAGAAAGCCATGAAGGACGAGATCGCGGCCAACCACAAGAAAGCCGAGTCCGATGTCCGCGCGCTGCTCAAACCCGAGCAACAGAAGCAGTTCGACGAGATCCAGAAGAAGCGCGCCGAACGCCGCGCCGAATGGGCCGAGTTCAAGGCCTGGAAAGCGCAGCAGGCGCAAAAGGCGCAATAATGGCTTGACCCTGGGCCCGACGACTCACCTCGTCGGGCCTGTTCCATTCAAATCGAATGTGGGAGCGAGCCTGCTCGCGAAGGCGGTGTATCAGCCAGCGATGGACTGACTGACACTACGCCTTCGCGAGCAGGCTTGCTCCCACATTTGAACAGTGTGATTTTCGAGGAGTTTCTGTGCGTTCACTGTTCTGGCGGATTCTTGCGAGCTTCTGGCTGGCCATCGCTCTGGTAGCCGGCCTGTCAATTCTGCTCGGGCACATGCTCAATCAGGACGCGTGGATCCTCAGCCGTCATCCCGGCCTCAATACGCTGGCCAATGAATGGACGCAAACCTACGAAGCCCAGGGCGAAGAGGCCGCGCAGGACATTCTCGAACAACGTAAACGCCAGTATCACATCGACGTTCAGGTGCTCAATGAAACCGGCGACCCGGTGGTGCGCGGCACTTTCCCGCGTCGCGCCGCAGCGTTTGAAGCGCGACAGCACAACGACGACCGCCGCTTGCCGTGGCGGCGCCTGACTGACGAGATCACCAGTGAAAAGACCGGCGACACCTATCTGTTCATCTATCGCATCCCGCACCCGGAACTCGACGCCTGGCACCGCGAAAGCCTGCTCTGGCCGCTGAGTGCGCTGGGCATTGCGCTGGTAGTGCTGACCTTGTTCAGTCTGCTGGTGACTTTCTCGATCACCCGCCCGCTCAGCCGTTTGCGCAGAGCGGTGCATGATCTGGGGCAGACCACTTATCAGCAGAACAGCCTGGCGAAACTGGCCAACCGCCGTGACGAATTCGGCGTGCTCGCCACGGATTTCAACCGCATGGGCGCGCGCCTGCAAAGCCTGATCGGCAGTCAGCGGCAGCTGCTGCGCGATGTTTCCCATGAACTGCGCTCACCACTGGCGCGCCTGCGCATCGCGCTGGCTTTGGCCGAGCGCGCCAACCCGCAAGAACGGGAAAAACTGTGGCCACGCCTGACCCGCGAATGCGACCGGCTGGAGGCGTTGATCAGTGAAATTCTGGTGCTGGCGCGAGTCGATGCCGACAACGCCAGCGCTGAAGAAGTGGACCTGAATGCGTTGCTCGCCACGCTGCAAAAGGATGCGCAGCTCGGCTCCCCCGAGCAGACCGTGCGCCTGCAAGCTGAGCCACAACTGAATCTCAAAGGCTGGCCGACGATGATCGAGCGCGCCGTGGATAATCTGCTGCGCAACGCCCAGCGCTTCAATCCGCCGGAGCAACCGATCGAACTGCAGGCTGCGCGGCAGGGAGAGCGGATTATTATCAGCGTGCGCGACCATGGGCCGGGGGTGCAGGCGGAGCATCTAAGCCAGTTGGGCGAACCTTTTTACCGGGCGCCGGGGCAGACGGCAGCGGGGCATGGCTTGGGGCTGGCGATTGCCAAACGGGCGGCAGAACGGCATGGCGGCAGTCTGGTGTTGGCCAATCATGCGCAAGGTGGGTTTGTGGCGAGTCTGGAATTGCCGCTCTTACCCGGTGTGACGGTACAACCATGATGCAAATGTAGGAGCGGGCTTGCTCGCGAAAGCGTCGTACAGGTCAAACAAGATGTTGACCATGCCAGCGCTTTCGCGAGCAAGCCCGCTCCCACACGTGATTCTGTGAGGTCAGGCTTTACCGGGCCAGACGCTGACGAACTCGTTCAGATCAACCTTCTCCGCCACTCGCGGCTCTTTCTGCGGCGTGCCGAGATAGAGAAACGCGATCACCTCTTCGCCTTCCGCCAGCCCCAGGCCTTCGGCCACATGCCTGGAATACGCCAGATCCCCGGTGCGCCACACCGCGCCAATCCCCTGCGCGTACGCCGCGAGCAAAATCCCGTGTGCCGCGCAGCCCGCCGTGAGCAACTGTTCAGCCTTCGGATATTTCACGTGTTCCTGCAACCTGGCGATCACCACAACCACCAGCGGAGCGCGCAGTGGGCCGTTGCGGGCCTTGTCGATCATCGCTTCGGTGACTTCGCCGCCCTGCAGGCGAGCCGCCTCGGCGAGCAGCTCGCCCATTTGCTCACGCGCTGCGCCTTCGACGGTCAAAAAGCGGTACGGCTGCAGATGCCCATGATCCGGAGCACGCAAGGCCGCGCCAAACAGCGCCTCACGCTGCTCGGCAGTGGGGGCCGGTTCGACCAGGCGGGGAACGGAAACACGGTTGAGCAACGCGTCGAGAGCCTGCATCGGCCACCTCCTTTGAAAAATGTGCGGCTATTCTAGCTTTAACTGCGCAGCGCCTGCCGGTTTACATGCCCTGCCCCACGGGTAGAATGGCGCCCTTCCCCCATCAGCCCGAGCGGATTTCATGGCGTTGCCGACCTTACGGATCATTGGTTTCATCATCGGCATCTTTTTGATCACCCTGGCGGTGGCCATGGTCGTGCCGATGGCCACGCTGGTGATCTTCGAGCGCACCAGCGATCTTCCTTCGTTCCTTTGGGCGAGCATGATCACCTTCGTTGCAGGCCTGGCGCTGGTGATCCCTGGACGTCCCGAACACATTCATTTACGCCCGCGTGACATGTATCTGCTGACGGTGAGCAGTTGGCTGGTGGTGTGCATTTTCGCCGCGCTGCCGTTTCTGCTGACCCAGCACATCAGCTACACCGACTCGTTTTTCGAAAGCATGTCGGGCATCACCGCCACTGGCTCTACCGTACTCAACGGCCTGGACAACATGTCGCCGGGCATCCTGATGTGGCGCTCGATGCTGCACTGGATCGGCGGCATCGGCTTCATCGGCATGGCGGTGGCGATTCTGCCGCTGCTGCGTATCGGTGGCATGCGGCTGTTCCAGACCGAATCCTCGGACCGCTCGGAAAAGGTCATGCCGCGCTCGCATATGGTGGCGCGGCTGATCGTGGCGGCTTACGTCGGCATCACCATCCTTGGCAGCCTGGCGTTCTGGTGGGCGGGAATGAGCCTGTTCGATGCAATCAACCACGCAATGTCGGCGATTTCCACCGGCGGTTTTTCGACTTCCGACCAGTCGCTGGCGAAATGGTCGCAGCCGGCGGTGCACTGGGTGGCGGTCGTGGTGATGATTCTCGGCAGCCTGCCGTTCACCCTGTACGTGGCGACGTTGCGCGGCAATCGCAAAGCTCTGATCCGCGATCAGCAAGTGCAGGGGTTGCTGGCGATGTTACTGGTGACCTGGCTGGTGCTGGGCACCTGGTATTGGTGGACCACCAAGCTGCACTGGCTCGAAGCACTGCGGCACGTGGCGCTGAACGTGACGTCGATAGTCACCACCACCGGTTTTGCCCTCGGCGATTACAGCCTGTGGGGCAACTTCTCGCTGATGCTGTTTTTCTATCTGGGCTTTGTCGGCGGTTGCTCCGGCTCGACGTCGGGCGGGATCAAGATCTTTCGTTTCCAGGTCGCCTATATTCTGCTCAAGGCCAACCTCAATCAGTTGATCCACCCGCGCGCGGTGATCAAGCAGAAGTACAACGGCCATCGTCTCGACGAAGAGATCGTGCGCTCGATTCTGACCTTTTCGTTCTTCTTCGCCATCACCATCTGTGTGATCGCCCTGCTGCTGTCATTGTTGGGCGTGGATTGGATGACCGCGCTGACCGGCGCCGCCAGCACGGTCTCCGGCGTCGGCCCGGGCCTGGGTGAAACCATCGGCCCGGCCGGCAACTTCGCCACCCTGCCGGATGCCGCCAAGTGGATCCTGTCGTTCGGCATGCTGCTCGGCCGGTTGGAGATCATTACGGTGTTTGTGCTGTGTATTCCGGCGTTCTGGCGTCATTGACCGCGTCCGGCACCTGTAAAAGGCGCGTGCGGTATTCGCCGGGCGTGGCGTCGAACCAGCGGCGGAAGGCGCGAAAGAAGTTGCTCGGGTCGGCGAATCCCAACAGGTAAGCGATTTCCAGCAAGGTCATGGTCGGTTGCGCCAGATATTGCTCGGCCAGTTCACGCCGGGTGTCATCGAGCAACTGCTGGAAACTGGTGCCCTCCTCCTGCAACCGGCGCTGCAAAGTGCGCTGCGACAGGTGCAGGGTCTGCGCGACAGTGTCGCGCTTGGGCTCGCCCTGAGGCAGCAAACGACACAGCACCTGACGTGCCCGGTGCGTCACGCGAGTTTCGGAAAACCGCGCCAGATATTCGCCGGCGAAGCGGTCATGCAGCAACGCCATGGCTTCGTTGGCGGTGGGCAATGGTGCTTCCATATCGGCACGTTCGAAGATCAACGCATCGTAAGGGGCATTGAATACCAGCGGGGCGTGGAAGGCTTCTTTATAGGGTTGCAGATGGGTCGGCTGATCACCCTGGATCAGCACTTTGACCGGATGCAGTGGGCGCCCGGTCAACCAGCCGCACAGCGCCAAAGCGCAGGCCAGTGACGCCTCGGCGCTCTGCCGGGTGGGCGGCAAGTGATCGCCGTGCACGGTGAGAATCAGCGCGTAACCTTCGTCGAGCAGGCGAAAACTCAAGTCGGCGCTTTCGGCAATGATGCGTTGATAGCGCACCAGGCGCTGGAAGCCTTCAGCCAGCGTATTGCTCGACATCAGTGCGTAGCCGGCGACATGGAACGAGGCCGGTCGCACCACTTTGCCCATGTTCAGGCCGATCGCCGGGTTGCCGGAGACCTCTACCGCGCGTTGCCAGAGCCGGGTCATGGAGTCTTGCGGGAAGCGCGCATCCGGATCTTCGAGGGCGCTGAAATCCAGCCCCAGTTGCTTGAACAGAACCCGGCAATCCAGGCCGTCCATCTCCAGTGCTTTGACAATCCCCATCGCCCAGCTTGCAGAAGTCGTTCGTTCGCTCATGGTTGTTATTCTTTTACATGACGGGCTGCAGGTAACCGCCCTATTTGCGAAGGATACTAAAGTGGCGCCGATTGTCACTGGCCCACACCCCTGATCACTCTAGACTCAAATAAGCTGCCCGCCGAACAACTTGACGCCAGAACAATCACCACAGAGAGCGCGGTCGTGGAAAATTTCAAGCAGTTCAACAGCTTCGCCGAGTTCTATCCGTATTACCTCGCCGAACACAACAACAGCACCTGCCGCCGTCTGCATTTCATCGGCACTTCCCTGGTCATCTTCATTCTCGCCCTGAGCATCGCCAAGGGCGCCTGGCTGCTGTTGCTGGCTTTGCCTCTGGCCGGTTACAGCTTCGCCTGGATCGGTCATTTCTTTTTCGAGAAGAACCGCCCTGCGACCTTTCAGCATCCGCTGTACAGCCTGCTCGGCGATTTCGTCATGTACCGCGACATGATTCTCGGTCGCGTGGCGTTCTGAATGAGGATCTGCCCATGAATGTCCAGGCTCGTTTCACCCACATGAAGGACGGCACCGAGGAAGACTGGGCGATCATCGCCGCTGACTTCAGTGCCTATGCCAGACAGCTGCCGTCGCGAATTGTCACGCACCTGAAACTGCTTGAAGGCGATTTCGGCGGTTTCCCGGTCGATCGCCTGACCCACTCGCTGCAAACCGCGACACGGGCCTTTCGCGACGACCGTGACGAGGAATACGTCGTCTGCGCGCTGCTGCATGACATTGGTGACACCCTGGGCTCGTACAATCACCCGGACATTGCTGCAGCGATTCTCAAGCCGTTCGTAAGTGCGGAAAATCTGTGGATGGTGGAGAAGCACGGCATCTTTCAGGGCTATTACTTCTTTCATCACCTGGGCATGGATCGGCATTTGCGCGAGCAATTCAGGGAACATCCGCAGTTTCAGGCGACTGCCGAGTTCTGCGCCAAATACGATGCGGCGGCGTTTGATCCGGCGTATGACACGTTACCGCTGAGTTTCTTCGAGCCGATGATGGAAAGGCTGTTTGCGCAGCCGAAAAATTCGATTTACAAAGCCGCGATGCAAGAACACAGCCCAGCCTGAAAACACACACACTTCTTAAAGTGGGAGCGGGCTTGCTCGCGAATGCGATGTGCCAGTGAGAGATTTTCTGGCTGACACCGCGCATTCGCGAGCAAGCCCGCTCCCACTTTGGATCTGCGTGGTTCAGGCGATCTCGGCAACATTGGCCGCTTTCAACTCCGCCTCCCGCGCCTGCGCATCCGCCAGCCGATACAACTCGATCGTGCCGTCCCAATGCTCGATCAACGCCGTGCACGACTCGACCCAATCGCCGCAATTGAGATAGTCCACCTCGCCGACCTTGCGAATCTCGGCATGGTGAATATGCCCGCAGACCACGCCGTGCAATTCGCGCTTCACACATTCGTGGGCAATGGCTTCTTCGAAGTCGCTGATGAAACTGACGGCGGTCTTCACCTTGTGTTTCAAATAGGCCGACAGCGACCAGTAACCGTAGCCATAACGGGCGCGCCAGTGATTGAGCCAGCGGTTGAGCGTCAGGGTGAATTCGTAGGCCGAGTCGCCGAGAAACGCCAGCCAACGGTGATAGCGAGTGATCACATCGAACTGATCGCCGTGAATCACCAGCAGGTGCCGGCCATCGGCCGTGACATGCACCGCCTCGTCGACCAACTGGATATTGCCCAGAATCAGCCTGGAATAGCGCCGTAGAAATTCATCATGATTGCCGGTGACATAAATCACCTCGGTGCCACGCTTGCTCATGGTCAGCAGCCGGCGGATGACGTTGGTGTGCGCCTGCGGCCAGTACATGCCGCTGCGCAGTTTCCAGCCGTCGATGATGTCACCGACCAGATAGATCTTGTCGGCGTGATAGCCCTTGAGAAACTGCGACAAATGCTCGGCCTGACAATCCCGCGTGCCCAGGTGCACATCGGAGATCCACAGGGTTCGCACCCGTTGTTTGCGACTGGGGCGGGCGAGCTCGGCGCTGGTCATGGGCAACCCTCTGCGATGTTTTCGCCAGCTTGCGCGCGCCCGGTTAATCGACCATGACAGGCGCGCGTCAGTCGTGTGACAGTGCAGCCTGTGCGCACCGGTGTAGACTGGCGACCACTTCGGAGACAACCTGCCATGCGACCGATCCTTACTCTGCGACAGTACAATCACGACCTGATCGTCCACAGCCACAACCACCCGCAATTGGTGTTCGGGCTGTCCGGTGCGCTGGATTTCGAGGTCGAGGGGCGCGGCAGTCAGGTCCGTCAACGCAGTTTCGTAGTCATCCCGTCCGGTGCCCACCATGCGTGCGGCAGTCCCGAGGGCAGCCAGTGTCTGGTGCTGGATATCCCCGACGACCAGTGGCTGACGAACGCTCTGGGCGATCACGCCGACGCCAGTCGCCGACTGTTCGATCAGGCGGGGCGGTCATCGCTGAATGCGCAGCAGAGCCAATTAATCAGTTGGTTGGCCAACAGCCCGGTCAGCGACCCGGTGATCGCACAGCAAGGCGCGGTGCTGCTGCTGGCCAGCCTCAACCACGCGCGGCCTGCCGAAGTCGCTGCTCGCCGTCTGCCCTATGTCGTGCTGGACGCGCACATCGAGCGAAACGCTGCGTATCCGCTGCAAGTCGCCGACCTGGCGCGGGTCGCGGGGTTGTCGAGTGCGCGACTGCACGCACGCTTCATGGCTGAGTGCGGGCAGACGCCGATGGACTATATCCGCAGTCGGCGCCTGCTTCTGGCCGTGCAACTGTTGCGCGACACGTCGCTGCCGATCGGTGAAATCGCCAGCCGTGTCGGTTATTCATCGCAAAGCGCTTTTTCTGCGGCGATGCTGCGTGAGTTCGGCGCCTCGCCGCGCCAGTTGCGGCGCGACTCCTGCGACAAAAATCGCTAGCCTCGCGACAGACTCCTGGCCATCCCCCGGTTCAATATGCAGTTGAGATTGTGTTTGAGATAAAAGGATTGCAATGACTCCGCGTACCGCCCTCGGCGCCCTGCATATCGGCGCTTTGATGTTCGGCCTGACCGGTGTGTTCGGCAAACTCGCTGCCGCGTCGCCGGCGGTCATTGTGTTCGGGCGCGCCGCCTTCGCCGTGCTTGCCCTGGCCTTCTTCGCTCGATTCGCCAGCCAGAGCGGCTGGCAAAAACTGCAAGCAGTCGACTGGCGACGCCTGGCGCTGAGCGGGGTGTTGCTGGCCGGACATTGGGTGAGTTTTTTCGTATCGGTGAAGATCGCCGGAGTGGCCATCGCCACGTTGGGCTTTGCCAGCTTCCCGGCGTTTACGGTGATACTCGAAGGGCTGATTTTCCGCGAACGCATCCGTGCCAATGAAATCGTCCTGGTCGTGTTGGTAACCATCGGTCTGGGGCTGGTAACTCCGGCGTTCGATCTGGGCAGCGGCGCGACAGTCGGCTTGCTTTGGGCAGTGTTGTCCGGCCTGCTGTTTTCCCTGCTGTCGCTGACCAACCGCGCCAGTTCCGGACGCATCCCGGCGGTGCAGGCGGCGTTGTGCCAGAACGTTGTCGTGGCGTTGTGTCTGTTGCCGGTTGCAGCGCCGCAGTTGAGTGCGGTGCGCGCGCTGGACTGGTTGTGGATCGCCCTGCTCGGAGTGTTCTGCACGGGCGTGGCGCACAGCCTGTTCGTCGCCAGTCTGGCGGTGATCAAGGCGCGCACGGCGGCGGTGGTATTCGCCATGGAGCCGGTTTACGGCATCACCCTCGCCTGGCTGCTGTTCAGTGAAACCCCGACCCTGCGCATGCTCATCGGTGGCGCGTTGATCATCATCGCTATCGTAGTGTCGGCGCGGATGTCAGGCGGCAGCGACAAAAAAACCGTCGCCGCCGAGGCCGCCTCTCACTGAGCGCGGTCGTTGTGACCGAGGTCGCGGTCAGGATCGATCTGATCGCGCACCCGCTGCTTCAAAACCTTGGCTTCGGGGAAGCCACCGTCGGCCTTGCGCTCCCAGATCTGCACACCCGCACAAGTGATGTGAAACACCCCGCCGGTGCCCGGCACCAATGACACTTTGCCCAGCTCGTCAGCGAAGGTGCTGAGCAGCTCCTGGGCCAGCCACGCCGCGCGCAGCAGCCACTGGCATTGGGTGCAATAAGTTATGACAACTTCGGCTTTGGCGACGGTCATGATCGCTGAAACTCCTGAGACAGAGGGCGCCGCTATAATAGCCGGCTTTACCGCTTGCCCAGAGACTCACAATGCGCCGTTTGCTGTTCTGCCTGCTGCTTGGTTTCCTTCCCCTGCTGCTTCATGCCAGTGAAGCGCCACGACCGAAAGTCGGTCTGGTGTTGTCCGGCGGTGCCGCGCGCGGGCTGGCGCACATCGGCGTGCTCAAAGCACTGGAAGAACAAGGCATCACGATCGACGCGATTGCCGGGACCAGCATGGGCGCGGTGGTCGGCGGCCTGTACGCCTCGGGCTACAAGGTCGATGAACTGGAGAAACTCGCGCTGAGCATCGACTGGCAAGCAGCGCTGTCCGACGCACCGCCGCGCGAAGATGTGCCGTTCCGGCGCAAGCAGGACGATCGCGACTTTCTGGTGAAGCAGAAACTCAGCTTTCGCGACGACGGCAGCCTCGGCCTGCCGTTGGGGGTTATCCAGGGTCAGAACCTCGCGCTGTTGCTGGAAAGCCTGCTGGCCCACACCAGCGACACCCGCGACTTCGACAAACTGCCGATCCCCTTTCGCGCCGTGACCACCGACATCGCCAATGGCGAAAAAGTGGTGTTTCGCAAAGGCCACCTGCCCCAGGTGATTCGCGCGAGCATGTCGATCCCCGCGGTGTTCGCCCCGGTCGAGCTCGACGGCCGCCTGCTGGTCGACGGCGGCATGACCGACAACATCCCGCTGGACGTCGCACGGGAAATGGGTGTCGACATCGCCATCGTCGTCGACATCGGCACGCCGCTGCGCAACCGCAAGCAGTTGACCACGGTGGTGGATGTGCTCAATCAGTCGATTACCCTGATGACCCGGCGCAACTCCGAAGAGCAACTGGCAGCTCTGCATGCCGATGACGTATTGATCCAACCCGCGCTGGCCGCGTTCGGCGTGACCGATTTCGGCAAGGCTCAGGAGATGATCGATGCCGGTTACCGCGCCACCCGAATCCTCGATGCGCGGCTGGCACAACTGAAGCCAACTGAAACCCAGGACGCCGAACTCAACGCCGCCCGCCAACCGGGACAGCGCACGCCGATCATCACGGCCATCCGCGTCGAAAACGACTCGAAAGTCGACGATGCCGTGATTCGCTATTACATCCGCCAGCCGATCGGCGCGCCGCTGGATCTGGGCCGCCTGCATTCGGACATGGGCACGTTGTACGGCCTCGATTACTTCGATCAGGTGCGTTACCGCGTGGTGCACAAAGGCCAGGATCACACCCTGGTCATCAGTGCCAGCGGCAAGCGCAGCGGCACCGATTACTTGCGGGTTGGCCTCAACCTGTCGGACGACATGCGCGGCGACAGTGCTTTCAATCTCGGCGCCAGCTATCGCGTCAACGGCATCAACCGACTCGGTGCGGAATGGCTGACCCGGGCGCAAATCGGCGACAAGCAGGAGCTGTACAGCGAGTTCTATCAGCCGCTGGATGTCGGCTCGCGCTATTTCGTCGCGCCGTATGCGTCGTTCGAGGCGCAGAACGTCGACTCGGTGCTGGATAACGATCCGATCGCCCAATATCGCGTCGAGCGCTACGGTTTCGGCCTCAACCTTGGCCGGCAGATCGGCAACAACGGCGAAGTGCGGCTTGGCGTCGGCCAGGCCTGGGGCGAGGCTGACGTGCGCATCGGCGATCAGGATTTGCCGAGCGAGAGCTTCAACGAAGGCTTCTATACCGTGAAGTATTCGTACGACTCGCTGGACAACGTCTACTTTCCACATACGGGCAAAGAGGTGAGCCTGACCTTCACCCAGTTCGAACCGGGACTGAGCTCAGACACCCGCTATCGCCAGTGGGAGTTGAATTTCGACAAGGCCATGAGCCACGGCCCGGATACGCTGATACTCGGCGGGCGCTACGGCCGCACGCTGGACAATGCCAATGTGGTGACTTCAAGCTTCCTGCTTGGCGGCGCGCGGCAGTTGTCGGGGTTCCGTGAGGACGCGTTGTCCGGGCAGAACGTCAGCTTGATGCGCGCCGTGTACTACCGCCGCCTGACGCCGCGCTCGTATCTGCCGCTGGATTTCCCGCTGTACGCCGGCGCCTCGCTGGAACGCGGTCGGGCGTGGAATAACGACAACGCATTTGACAGCGGCTACATCAACGCCGCGAGCGTGTTTATCGGCTTCGACACGCCGCTGGGACCGTTGAATTTCACTTATGGATTGAATGATGCCGATGAGCAGGCGGTTTATCTGAATCTGGGGCAGACGTTCTGACGTCCTGGCGAACAGGCTCGCTCCCACAAGGACAACTCATTTCATGGTGGGAGCGAGCCTGCTCGCGAAAGCGGTCCTGGAGAAACCTGTAATCCGTCGGCAGTCAACGAATCCCCGCCAACAACGTCCTCGCTGTTTGCCGCAATGGCTCATCCCCTTCCTTGAGCAATTCGTTGAGCAGCGCGATCGCACTGTCGATGTCGCCGTCGTCGATGCAGGTTTGGGCCTGTTCGAGCTTGCCAGCAGCCTCGGTCTCGCTGGACTCGGGTAATTGCAGATCCAGAGGCTCCAATGCCGGCGACGGCTCGGGATCGCCGAACGCATTGAGGAAGTCATCGTCGAGCGGCTGGGCGTCGGGTTCGGGGATCCATTCAAGTTCGGCTTCTTCCCCAGATGCAGCCTGTGGCAGCTCGAAGTCGACCGGCAGCACGGACAGGCTTGTGCCCAACTCCGGATCATCAATCGGCGGTGCGGCGGAATCGGTGCGGCTGTCGTTGAGATCCCAGTTTGAATCCATCGACAGCTCACTCAGATTCAATTCGAAATCATCCTCGGGAGCGCCGAGCGTCGATGCGAGGGGCACCGAAACGGTCGCCGCTGTGGCCAAGGGCAATTCGGCTGCGATCGGCGTTGCTGCGAATGCCGCCGGTGCGGCGCCTGCCAGTTTTGGATGGCGAGCACGCGCCTCAACCAGTGTGCGGTCATCAACGCCGAGTGCCCGCAGGTGTTCCTCCTGCTGTTCATAGGCGGCGCTGTCACCTTGGCGCCCAAGAACTTCCAGCAACTGCAAACCAAGATCGGTGCGCTCAGGCTCCTTGTACAAGGCATCGCGCAGCAGCCCGGCCGCTTCGTTGAGCCGGCCATAGGCCAGATAAATGCCCACGGCTTCCAGCACATCGCCGGCACCGGGTTCGTCGCGATGATCAGTGGCCGCGTGCGAACCGACAGATTGTTGAAGTTCTGGCTCATCGACGTCATCTTCGGCGCTCACCGGCAATAGCGGCAGCGGCGTGCCATCGGCTGTCGAACGTTGCTGACGGCGGCGTAGAAACAATGCCGCCAGCGCACCCAGCAGCACGATCAGCCCGCCGAGCAGTGGCCAGTTCAAACCGTCGTCTGTCGCCTCGACGGGGGCCGAAACGGCCGCCGGAACAGCTGCGACCGCGGCCGGTGGCGGAGCTCTCTGCACTTCGGCCAGACGGGTTTGCAAATCTTCGATCTGCTTCTTGCCGTCGGCTATTTGCAATTGCTGCTCTTGCAGTCTGAGGTTCTGTTCGTCGAGGGTCTTTTGCAGCTGCTGGGTCAGCAACACGCTGGCAGCCAGTTGCTCGGCCTGCGCATCGTTGGCAGGTGCCGCTGGCGTTGGCGGTAGGGGCGCGGCAGTGCGTTTGCCTTGGGCAGCCTGGGGCGGTGCGGTAACCGGTTCGACGGTTGGGAATTCGGAGGATTGCGGGCGCGGATCCGGCTCGTCGGTGGCGGGCACGATGCCCGGCGAACCCGGCGGGTCGATCAGCACCGTGTACTCGCGCAGCAGGCGGCCGTTGGGCTGATCGAGCTGCACGAGGAAGTTGAGGAAGGGTTCGTTGACCGGCTTGTTCGAGGTCACCCGGATCATCTGGCGATTGCCATGCAGGATCGGGGTGAACTTGAGGTCGTTGAGAAAGAACACCCGCTCGACGCCGGCCCGGCCGAATTCATCTGCCGAGGCCAGGCTGGCCGAGAGATCGTTTTGCGTCAACGTGCCGACATCGACCAGCGCGATGTCGGCCTTGAACGGCTGATTCAGGGCCGAATGAACAGTGATTTCGCCCAACCCCAACGCCATCGACCAGGTCGAATAGCTGAATAGACCGGCAGCGAGCAGCCATTTGGCGCCCCCGCACAGCACTTGCCGACTTGCGAGCATGAGCATCCCTTAAATAAGCAAAACCGGTTTCTATGCGTTCGCACATCCGGTACGAACACGATATTGCCCAGTAGTTCTTATAGTCGGCTCAGAGCGATCTCTCAAAAAATCGGCGTTGGGATGTGCCTCAGGATTTTTCCAGATTGGCCAGAATGTGCCCGTGCACGCGCATGCACACCTTTAAATCCGCCTCGTCGACGCCTTCGAATAATTCGTGGCGCAGTTGCGTGGCAATCGTTTCGATTTGTTCGATCAGAGGTAGAGCGGGTGCGCAGAGCACGATTTTTTTCGCCCGACGGTCTTCCATCACTGACTGGCGTTGCACCAGTCCCTGGTTTTCCAGACTATCGAGCAAGCGCGCCAGAGTCGGACCTTCGACGCCGACACTTTGCGCCAGTTCGCGTTGGGTCGGCGCCTCTTCAAAGCGCGCCAGATGCAGCAGTACCAGCCAGCGCGCCTGCGACAGGCCCAGCCCGGCGAGACGACGATCCAGTTCGGCACGCCAGCCACGGGACATCTGGGCCAGTTGCATACCAAAGCGATGTTGATCGGTTAACGGCATAAAACACTCACGGTTAGACTGAAAATACGGAAAATCTAATTATTAGTCAGCTAAGCATGAGCGGCAGTTATAGGCAAGGGTGGCTCTGTACTGAATCGTTACAACTGAACGGGGCTTGGCGCAAACGTCGCTTCACATCTCGAATTCAGACTGCAACGCCGCCCGCACACAATAAAGCACACCTTCCGGCACGCGCCCGGCGAACAACTCGGCCACTTCGGCGACGGACGGCAACTCGCCCTCGCCATCGAGAAACGCGTCCTGTACTTCGCCCATCAGTTCCTCAGGCAAGTCCAACGCCTGCTCAAGCGACAATTGCTGCTTGCCGATGGCTTCAGCGAGCATCGCGTAGACGTTCTTTTCCGAACACTGCAGTTGCCCGGCGATCTGCAGCGGCGTCATGCCCGCGCGCGCGAGGGTGATCAGTTCGTGACGGACGTCGGCCACCACTTTCGGCGCTTCGGCCTCGCCGCCGAGCACTTCGAGGAAAGCTTCGCCGTAGCGTTCCAGCTTGCGCGCGCCGACGCCGCTGACCGTGGCCATTTCCGCCAGCGAGGTTGGCTGGCTGCGGAGCATTTCCAACAGGGTCGAGTCGGGGAAGATGACGTATGGCGGCACGCCGTGTTCTTCGGCGAGCTTGCGCCGCAACGCGCGCAAGGCTTCCCACTGTTCGCGTTCCTCGCCGCGCACCAGTTGGCTGGCCTGGCTCTTGCTGCCGGTTTTGGCGGTGACTTGTGGTTTCAGGTCGCGGCGCAGTTCCAGTTTCACTTCGCCTTTGAGCAGCGGCCGGCAACTGTCATTCAAGCGCAGACCGCCATAACCCTCGTGATCGACATCGGCCAACCCACGCGCCACCAACTGGCGGAACAGCGAGCGCCACTCGCTCTCGCTCAACGCCTTGCCCACGCCAAACACCGACAGGTGCTGGTGGCCAAAGCTGCGTACCTTTTCGTTGTCCTTGCCCAGTAGCACATCGACCAGATGGCCGACACCGTAACGCTGGCCGGTGCGGAAAATCGCCGACAAGGCCTGGCGCGCCGGCTCGGTGGCATCCCAGGTCTGCACGCCGTCGACACAGTTGTCGCAATGCCCGCACGGCTCGGGCATGTCTTCGTCGAAATAGGCCAGCAATGCCTGCCGGCGGCAGCGGGTTTCTTCGCACAGCGAGAGCATGGCGTCGAGCTTGTGCTGCTCCAGACGCTTGTGCCGTTCGTCGCCTTCGGAGTTCTGCAGCATCTGTTTGAGCATCACCACGTCTTGCAGACCGTAGGCCATCCACGCGTCCGCCGGCAGACCGTCACGGCCGCCGCGTCCGGTTTCCTGGTAATACGCCTCGAGGGATTTCGGCAGATCGAGGTGCGCGACAAAGCGCACGTTGGGCTTGTCGATGCCCATGCCGAACGCCACCGTGGCGACCATGATCAGGCCTTCCTCGTTAAGGAAGCGCTTCTGATGGTAGGCGCGCAGATCATTCGGCAGACCGGCGTGATACGGCAGCGCAGGGAAGCCCTGCTCGCTGAGGAATGCCGCAACTTCTTCGACCTTCTTGCGCGACAGGCAATAAACAATGCCGGCGTCGCTGCGCCGCTCGGCGAGGAACGCCAGCAATTGCTTGCGCGGCTGCTCTTTCGGGACGATGCGGTAGAAAATGTTCGGGCGGTCGAAGCTCGACAGGAAGCGCTCGGCATTCTGCAGATGCAGGCGATCGACGATTTCTTCGCGGGTGCGCTTGTCGGCGGTCGCAGTCAGGGCAATGCGCGGAACGTTGGGGAACAGTTCCGCCAATTGGCCCAGTTGCAGGTATTCGCGGCGGAAGTCGTGGCCCCATTGCGACACGCAATGCGCTTCGTCGATGGCGAACAAAGCGATTTCCAGGCTTTGCAGGAACGCCAGCATGCGCGGCTGGACCAGACGCTCGGGGGCCAGATAGAGCATTTTCACTTCGCCGCGCTTGATCCGCACAGCGAGATCACGCTGCTGTTCAGCGCTCAGCGTGGAGTTCAACGCGGCAGCGGCCACGCCCAGTTCTTCAAGGGTGGCGACCTGATCGTCCATCAGAGCGATCAACGGCGAAACCACCACCGCCAGACCGTCGCGCAGCAGCGCCGGCACCTGAAAGCACAAGGACTTGCCGCCACCGGTAGGCATCAGCACCAGCGCATCACCGCCGCTGGCCACGCGCTCAATGATCGCACCCTGACGGCCACGGAAACTGTCGTAGCCGAAGATGTCCTTGAGGACGCGTTGAGCCTGTTCGAGCATAAAAACTCCAAAAATCTACCGATACATCCCTGCTCAGGCTGGTTCAGAGCAGCCTCGGCTGCTTAAACAAAACGTAAGAACACGTTGCATGACCAGCGCAGCGCCAGCAGGGATCGCAAAACGCGGCAGTATACCCGAGGCCTTTGCCGCAGAGGGTGCCGCTGAGAAGACACTGATAAACCTGCCACGCACAAAACCCGGTGAGAGCGCGCTTGCTCGCGCAAGCGGCGGGTCAGTCGATGCAAAAGTGCCTGACACACCGTCTTCGCGAGCAAGCCCGCTCCCACAGGCTATTCACCCTTTCCAGTAAGTCCGGTAATTGGGCAAATCTGCCAAGCGGCTGGCTAGAGCGCGCAAGAAGGCCTAGAATTCCCGCATTGTTTATTCCCCAAGGTAGCCCCGTAATGTCCTTCGCTGAGCAACTGACCCGCCTGCAAGTCTTCCTCGACGCCGACGAGCTGCACGACGAGGCGCTGGATTACGTCGCCGCCCACGGTTACCTGACCGCGCTGTCGATCTGCTCCGAAGACGTCCCGGAGCGCGAGTGGATCGACGCGCTGTTCGCCGAAGAGCCGCATTACGCCGACGAAGCCCAGCGTGCCGAAATCGAAGCCACACTGATCGGCCTCAAAGCGCATATCGCTCGTCAACTGGCCTCGGATGAAGAATTCGAACTGCCTTGCGAACTGGATCTGGGCGAAGAGCCGGACGATTCCGAACTGCGCGGTTGGTGCATCGGTTTCATGGAAGGTGTGTTCCTGCGCGAAGCCGCCTGGTTCGAAACCGCCGAAGAAGAAGTCAGCGAAATGCTCCTGCCGATCATGGTCGGTTCCGGTCTGTTCGACGAGCAGCCTGAGTTCGAGGACATCGCCAAGGACGCCAACCTGATGGACGACATGATCGTACAAATCCCGGAAGCCCTCACCGCGCTGTACCTGCTGTGCCAGGCGCCCGACGAAAAACCGGCGATCCTCAAGCCACGCCACCACTAAGATCCGGCCTATGGACAATCCCATAGGCAACCGCCCCCTGATGTTGCGCTACGTCCTGCTGGCCATCGGCTGGCTCAGCGTGGCATTGGGGGTGATCGGCATCTTCCTGCCGGTCCTGCCCACCACTCCTTTCCTTCTGCTTGCTGCAGCTTGCTTTGCGCGCAGCTCTCCGCGCTTCTATCGCTGGCTGGTCGAGCATCCACGACTGGGGCCATGGATTCGCGACTACCTCGAAGGCAACGGCATTCCGCTCAAAGGCAAGGTCTACGCGATCGGGCTGATGTGGGTGAGCATTCTGTTCTCGTGTTATCTGGTGCCGTTGATGTGGGCGCGGGGGTTCATGCTGACCAGTGCGGTGTTGGTAACGGTTTATATTTTGCGGCAGAAGACATTGCGTAAATCCTGATAAATCGCAGTTGCTCATGCTTGGCGAACTGGCGGTGAATCGGGTGCTGGATAATCTGGAGTTGCCGCAATCGGGATGACAGTCAGCTGAGTCCTGCGGTGTCAATTCCGGCCTCTTCGCGGGCAAGCCCGCTCCCACAGGTTCTGTGGTGTGACAAAAGATTTGTGGCCGCCGCTCATCTGCGTGGGAGCGGGCTTGCCCGCGAAGGCTGACTGACAGGCAATACATGCCTACACACAGAAAAAACCCGCCGTCCCTCCAACCGGGGCGGCGGGTTTGTTGTTTCAGACCTCAGATCAAACGGTATCGACTTTCAACGAATGATCATTGAGCATGCCGCTGATGATCGTCGCCGTGTCGTGGCCGCTGGCAATCATGCCGCCTGCGCCCGGGGTCACGCCGTAGTGGCTGGCAAGGTTGACGCCAGCGAGATCGATGGTCTGGTTCGGCGTGGCGCCGGCCATGGCGCTGACGTCGATGCTGGTCATCACCGAGGCGCCGCTGCCACTGACAGTGAAGTGCAAATAGTCATCCAGCGAAGCGGTGCTGGCGTTTTCGCCTTGCAGCAGTTGCGACAGGTCGAGCTTGTCGGTGCCGGGGGTGAAATCGGTGATCAGGTCGTGGCCGCTGTTGCCCTTGAGCCACTGGAAGGTGTCCGCCCCTGCTCCGCCGGTCAGAGTGTTGTTGCCCATGCCACCGATCAGCAAGTCATCGCCGGCGCCACCGTTGAGGAAGTCGTTGCCGAGCCCCCCGTTGATCACGTTGTTGTTGGCGTCGCCGGTGAGGCTGTCGTTGAAGTTCGAGCCGAGCAGGTTTTCGATGCCGGTCAGGGTGTCGGTGCCGGCGCCGAGGGTGTTTTGCGCACCTAGCAGGTCGAGGTTGACGGTGACCGCGGCTGTGGCATGGGCGTAGCTGGCCGTGTCGCTGCCGGTGCCGCCGTCGAGCAGATCATTGCCGGCGCCGCTGTAAAGCAAATCGTTGCCGGCGCCGCCGTGCATTTCGTTATTGCCGGAGCCAGCGCTGAGCACGTCATTGCCGTCGCCGGCATTGATCACGTTATTGCCGCTGCCCGCCACCAGCACATCGTCGCTGGCGGTGCCGGTCAGGGTGTGGCCGTCCTGATAGCTGATGCTGAGACTGGCCGTATCGCTGCCGCCGTGGTTGTCGTTGGCGGTGTAGGTGCCATGGTAGTCCGGCGTGATGTCGTGGGCCCCGGCGTAGTCAAGGGTCATTGTCAGTTGGTAGTTCTCTGCGGCGTTGGGGTTGCCGCCGCCGTTACCAATATTGGTGATGTGGATCTGGTAGATGCCGTCCGCCGAAGCGGTCAGCGTTTGCCCGTCCGCCAGCGCGGCGTAGGCGCCACCGTTGAGCGAGTACTCCATGCTGATCTTGCCGGCACCCAGATTGTGATCCAGATTGAGGGTTTCGCCCTGACGCAGATTGACGGTGATGCGATCTTCATCATTGGCATTGCTGTTGCTCACCATGCCGAGATAACCGCTGACTACCAGCACGGCGGTCATCGTCGCGGCATTGGCGCTGAAGGCGCTGCGCACGTTGGCCAGGTTCTGGTTGGCCGCATTATTGGGCTGCCCGGTGAAACCGATCAGACCGGTGCCGGTGAAGTCCGCTGCTTTCGATACCCAACCCGTATTGAAGCTGGTTGGCGTGGCGTTGAGTGCATCGCCGTTCGGATCGGTGTCATTGGCCAGCAGCAGCTCGCCCGGCACCACGATGTTGCCGGACAGCACATTGGTGATGACGTGATCGTCCATCGCCACCGGCGGCGCGTTGGGGATCACTTTCACCGTCAGCGTGGAGCTGGCCAGATCGCCGTCGTTGTCACTGACGGTGAAACCGATGTTTTCGGTGATCACCACCGCCGTGGTTTTCTGCGAGGTGTAGCTGTATTCGCCGGTGTCGAGGTTGACCACCAAGGTGCCGCTATTGTTGGTGGCGATGCTGACCGTGTTGTTCGCCGTGTTGAAGGTGCCGTGGTTGGCGCCGCCGCTCGCGGTCAACGAACCCTGGCCGCTGAGGGCCTTCGGATCGTAGGTGTAGCTGGTGCCGTCGACGACGATGGACTTGATGAAACCGCCATCGGCACCGAACGAACCGCCCTCGCCCAGCAGCGAACCGGTGACCGGCGCGCCCTGCACGGTGCCGGACAATACCGAGTTGAGCTGATTGAGATCGGTGACCACCACCGCATTGGTGTCGGTGTGATTGATGCCGTCGTAGGCCAGCGGATCGAGGTTGGCGTTGCTCACGCCACTGCCCAGTCCAATGGCGTAGTTTTTGATGTTGTTGGCGTCGAGGAAGTTTTTCAGCGCGGCTTCGTCAGCCGTGCCGATGTCACCCTCGTTGGGCTTGCCGTCGGAGAAGAAGTAGCCGACGTTCTGCGCCCCGGTGAGTTTGCCGGAGGTGTTGAACGCGGTCTGCATCACCGCCACGGCGGCGTCGTAGTTGGTGCCGCCGCCGGCATTCAGACCCGCGAGCAGCGTCTTGGCGGTGGCCACATCCACCCACACGGTGGTGCGGTCGGCAGCATTGCTGCTGAATGTCACCAACTGCACTTTCACATCGCCCAGATCATCGTACTTGTCGAGCAAGGCACCAATCGCCTGCTTGGCCAGCGCCAGCCGCGACAGGCCCGGCACGCCAGAGGCATCGGCCATGCTGCCGGAAATGTCGAGGACGATGAGCACGTTGGAATCGATCTCCACCGCCGTCACCGAGCGATCCGAAGCAACGGCTTTCGGTACATCGTCAACGATGTTGACCACAAGGGTGCTGGTGGTGCTGTTGCCCAGTGCATCGGTGGCTTGGTAGGTGAACGTTTCGCTGAGGGTATTGGCCCCGTCGCTGGCGTTCGGCGCGGTTTTCGGCGCGGAGGTCAGCGTGTAGGTGTAGGTGCCGTCGGCGTTGAGCTGCAGTTGTCCGTAGCTGCCGGTGGCGTTGCCGACCAACGTATAAGTGATCGCGCCGCTGCCGCCACTGAGGGAACCCACCAGCGTGCCGCTGGCGGTTTCGCCGGTGTTGCCCGGTTCGCTGCCGGTGACCGTGCCGGGAGCCAGATCGGCGCCATCCTTGCTCAGGTCGAGGGCTTTTTCGTAAACCGTGACGTCGGTGTCGCCGACGGCGACCAGGCAGCTGTTGTGCACATCAATGGTGAGGGTGGTGGTGCTTTCGTCGCCATCGGAATCGCGCACGGTGTAGGTGAATACGTCAACCGCGCCCGGGGCGTTCACCGCGTTGGGATTGCTGTGATAAACGGCGTTGCCGTTGGCATCGAGGGTGAGGTAGCCGTAGCTGCCGTTGATTTGTGAGTTCAAACCGCCAATGGCAGAAGTAGACGTATCGGCGCCGGCACGCACGCCGATCACGGCACCGGAAACTGCCGGGCCGTCAGCCCCGCCTATATCGTTTTCGAGCACGTTTCCACTGACGGTTCCGCCCTCCTCCACCGAAGTGGCATCTGCGTGCGCTGTCGGCAGGTCATCAACGATGTTGACGTTGATCTGACCGCTGGCCGTGCTGCCGTCGGTGTCTGTGGCGACCACCGCGAAATTCTCGCTGAGGCTGTTGGCACCGTTGGCGTCTGGATGGGCTTCGTTGTCGACCAGGGTGTAGCTGTAGCTGACCACGCCGGTGGCCGGGTCGTAACCGGTGATGGTGAACGTACTGCCCAGCGGCGAGACCACCGACTGTGGCAAACCGGCGGCGACGCCATTGCTGACCACGGCAATGCCGCCGACCGTCAATGTTTGCAGGCCATCAAGCGCGGTGACGGTGAAGCTGCCGCTCTGGGTCAGCGCCGAGGTGTTGGGGCTGCTGCCGTCGCTGAGGTTCCTCTCGTAGACGGTGAGTTCGCCGCCCTTCACGTTGAGGCCGTCGAGACACACCGGGTCGTCGTTGTTGTGAATGTTCAGCACAAGGTTGGCGGTGCTGGTGTCGCCGTCGGAGTCGGTGATCGTGTAGGCGAAGGTTTCAGTGCCGTTGCCGCCGCCGTGGAGGTTGTTGAAGTCGGCGTCGTTAACGTCCAGCGTGTAGGTGTAAGTGCCGTTGGCGTTAAGTACCAGCGTGCCGTAAGTGCCAGTGAAAGTACCGGCGGTCACCGGGCCGCTGGCGACGCGATCGGCGCCTTGCACGTCGTTGTCGAGGACATTGCCAGTCAGGGTCAATTGCGCTTCGGTCGCGTTGTCGGCATTGCTGTCGTTCAGCGCTTTCGGCACGTCATCGACGATGCTCACGACAATACTGCTGGTGACGACATTGCCCAGCGAATCGGTGGCCTGATAGGTGAAGGTTTCGCTCAGGCTGTTGGCGCCGTCGTCGGCGTGCGGCGTGGTGGTCGCCGGCGAGGTCAGGGTGTAGGTGTAAGTGCCATTGGCGTTGAGCACGATCTGCCCGTAATTGCCGGTGGCGCTGCCGACCAGCGCATAACTGATCGCGCCGACCGCGCCGGTAACCGAGCCGACCAGGGTGCCGGATGCGGTTTCGCCGGTGCTGCCCGGATCGCTGCCGACCACGCTGCCCGCCGCTAGATCCTGGCCATCCTGGTTCAGGTCGAGGGCTTTTTCATACACGGTCACGTCACTATCGCTGACCGCTTTCAGGCAGCTGTTATAGACGTCGATGGTGATGGTCGTGGTGCTTTCATCACCGTCGAAATCGCGCACCGTGTAAGTGAACACATCGACCGCGCCCGGGCCGTTCACCGCGTTGGGATTGCTGTGATAAACGGCGTTGCCGTTGGCATCAAGCGTGAGGTAGCCGTAGGTGCCGTTGATCTGCGAATTGAGCCCGCCGATGGCCGAGGTCGAAGTGTCGGCACCGGCGCGCACGCCAACCACCGCGCCAGTAACCGCCGGGCCATCAGCGCCGCCGACATCGTTGTTGAGTACATTGCCGCTGACAGTGCCGCCCTCCGCCACCGAAGCCGCATCTGCATGCGCAGTCGGCAAATCATCAACGATGTTGACGTTGATCTGACCGCTGGCGGTGCTGCCATCGGTGTCGGTCGCGACGACGTCGAAGTTCTCGGTGAGGCTGTTGGCGCCGTTGGCGGTTGGATGGGCTTCGTTGTCGGCCAGGGTGTAGCTGTAGCTGACCACGCCGGTTGCAGGGTCATAACCGCTGATGGTCAAGGTGCTGCCCAGCGGCGTGACGATTGATTGCGGGAAACCTGCGGCCACGCCATTGGTGATCACGGCGATGCCGCCGACTGTGAGGGTCTGCAGACCATCGAGAGCGCTGACGGTGAAAGTGCCGTTCTGGGTCAGCGCCGGGGTGTTGGGGCTGGTGCCGTCGCTGAGGTTTTTTTCGTAGACCGTCAGTTCGCCACCGTTGACGTCGAGGCCATTGAGCAGCACCGGATCATCGTTGTTGTGAATCTGCAGAACAAGATTGGCAGTGCTGGTATCGCCGTCGGCATCGGTGATCGTGTAGGCAAAAGTTTCGGTGCCGTTACCGCCGCCGGTCAAGGCTTTGAAATCGGCATCGCTGGTGTTCAGCGTGTAGGTGTAGGTGCCGTCAGCGTTCAGAACCAAGGTACCGAACGTGCCGGTGAAAGTGCCGGGTGTAACCGGGCCTGTTGCTACGCGGTCGGCGCCTTGTATGTCGTTGGTGAGGACGTTGCCGGTCAGGGTCAGTTGGGTTTCTGACGCCGTGCCGTTGCTGTCATCGTTGGCTTTCGGCAGGTCGTCGACGATGTTGACGTCGAGGGTGCCGGTGGCCGTTGTGCCGTTGTCGTCTACGACGGTAACCGCGAACTGCTCAGGCAGACTGTTCGCGCCATTGGCGTTCGGATGCGTTTCGTTATCGGCCAAGGTGTAGCTGTAACTGACCACACCGGTTGCAGCGTTGAAACCAGTAATGGTCAGCGTGCTGCCCAGTGGCGTGGTGATCGATTGCGGGAAGCCTGCGGCAACGCCATTGGTGACCACGGCGATGCCGCCGACTGTCAGCGTGGTCACGCCGTCCAGCGCGGTGATGGTGAAGGTGCCGTTTTGCGTCAGTGCGCCAGCGTCAGGGGCGCTGCCGTCGCTGAGGGTTTTTTCGTAGATCGTCAACTCGCCACCGGCGACGTTCAGGCCGTCGATGGTGACTGGATCGTCGTTGTTGTGGATCCGCAAAACGAGATTGGCAGTGCTGGTATCGCCGTCGGCATCGGTGATCGTGTAGGCGAAGGTTTCGGTGCCGTTGCCGCCGCCGGTCAAGTTTTTGAAGTCGGCGTCGCTGGTATTTAGCGTGTAGGTGTAGGTGCCGTCGGCGTTCAGAACCAAGGTGCCGTAAGTACCGGTGAAAGTGCCCGGCGTGACCGGTCCGGTGGGTACGCGGTCGGCGCCTTGTATGTCATTGGTGAGGACACTGCCGGTGAGGGTCAGTTGATTTTCCGAGGCGGTGCCGTTGCTGTCATCGTTGGCTTTCGGCAGGTCGTCGACGATGTTGACGTCGAGGGTGCCGGTGGCCGTTGTCCCGTTGTCGTCGATGACGGTAACCGCGAACTGCTCAGGCAGACTGTTCGCGCCATTGGCGTTCGGATGCGTTTCGTTGTCGGCCAGGGTGTAGCTGTAACTGACCACACCGGTTGCAGCGTTGAAACCAGTAATGGTCAGCGTGCTGCCCAGTGGCGTGGTGATCGATTGCGGGAAGCCTGCGGCAACGCCATTGGTGACCACGGCGATGCCGCCGACTGTCAGCGTGGTCACGCCGTCCAGCGCGGTGATGGTGAAGGTGCCGTTTTGCGTCAGTGCGCCAGCGTCAGGGGCGCTGCCGTCGCTGAGGGTTTTTTCGTAGATCGTCAACTCGCCACCGGCGACGTTCAGGCCGTCGATGGTGACTGGATCGTCGTTGTTGTGGATCCGCAAAACGAGATTGGCAGTGCTGGTATCGCCGTCGGCATCGGTGATCGTGTAGGCGAAGGTTTCGGTGCCGTTGCCGCCGCCGGTCAAGTTTTTGAAGTCGGCGTCGCTGGTATTTAGCGTGTAGGTGTAAGTGCCGTCGGCGTTCAGAATCAACGTGCCGTAAGTACCAGTGAATGTACCGGGCGTGACCGGTCCGGTGGGTACGCGGTCAGCGCCTTGGATGTCATTGGTGAGGACATTGCCGGTCAGGGTCAGCACGGTTTCCGAGGCAACGCCGTTGGCGTCATCAAACGCTTTGGGCACGTCGTCGGTGATATTCACGTCCAGCGTGCCAGTGGCGCTGTCGCCATTGCTGTCGGTGGCGATCACGGTGAACTGTTCGCTGAGGTTGTTCACGCCGTCGCCGGCCGCGTGGGTCTCGTTGCCGGTGAGGGTGTAGCTGTAGCTGACCGTGCCAGTGGCCGCGTTGTAACCGGTGATGGTCAGGGTGTTGCCCAGTTGCGTGGTGATCGACTGGGGAAAGCCGATCGGCACGCCGCCAACGATCACGTTGATGCCGCCGATGCTCAGGCTGTTCAAGCCATCCGCTGCCGAGACGGTGAAGCTGCCACTTTGCGTCAGCGCGCCCGGATTGGCCGCTGTACCGTCAGGCAGATTGGCTTCATTGAGGTTCAGCTCGCCGCCCGCCCCTTCGAGACCGTTGAGGATGACCGGGTTGTTCACCGGCGTCGGTGGCACCACGACCGGCGCCGGCGTGTCGTCGCCATTGTCGTTGTCCGCATCGCGGCGATACTCGGGAAATTCGGGAATGCCGTTGAAGCCGGCGGTGGGGAAACCGATGCTCGGATCGACTCGGCCGCCGACTTCGGTCAGCAGCACGAAGCTGTGCCCGCCGCCCAGTTCACCGGTATTGCCGGTCGGCGCGTTGGGGCCGGCAGCGGTGGCTTCGGCAGTTTTACTGGGGTCTTCACCGGCGGCGATTGCTTTCTGGATTTGCTCGACATCGGTCAGTTGCGCCTGGCTCGGGGTCTGCGCTTCAGCGACGTTCACCGGCACCGCCTGGTCGGCCAGCAATTGCCCGGTCATGGTGATGCTGCTGCCCCGGCCGAGGGTCAATTGCTCGCCGTTTTGCAGTTTCACCGCCACCGCACCTTCCGCGCCGGTGATCAGTTGATCGCCGCCGTACAGGCGATCGCCCTCGAACAGCGGACGCTTGATGCCGTCGCCCGCCTGGGCGAACACCTGACCAATGACTTTTGTGACCGTACCGATGAGCGCTGCCATGTGAAATCCTCCGCTGCCGACCACCGTCGGCACAGGTTCGCGAAGCAGCCCATGGCTCAATCGGGTTGCCGGGGGCGACGCTCGCACCCTCGGCAGTTCGTTTCGCAGGTCGGATCAAGAGAATTACCAGCGCTATCAAGCACTTGCCAACCCTGTTCGATTCATCGACCCACTAGCGCTACGTAACGGCGGTGAATCACCAGAGTGACAAAAATCTGTCGCTCATTTGCCGTGACGCGTCCCTCCCCTTCAGCAGTACTTCGCAGTGTCTCGCAAAGTGAATGGAACTTTCCTCAAGCCTTTTGGAGCTCCCTAAAGCGCATAAAACAAAGGCTTTCGAGCTGAACAATGTGCTGCTTTTGAAAAACCGCATAAGTTTTTTTTGGAATAAGGCTTATGAAAATTTTTTCTTGGCTACGCTCTAGGATGTTCTTAGCTCTGTTGTTACAAGAGTGAAACGCTTACACCCTAAAATTACGTCAAATAATTGGCGACAGTAACACAACATTGAGATCCAGGGAGATGCACCCATGCGCGTTTTGACCCCCCTCTGCAGCGCGGTTTTGCTGGCCATGGCTTGCACTTCCCAAGCCCAGGCGATGAACCTCACCGAGGCGATCCAAAGCACCATCGCCACTCACCCGGAACTGGCGTCGCGGGTGGACGCGCGCCTGTCAGCGGACGAACAAGTGAAAGTGGCCAAGGGCGGGTTCTATCCCTCGGTCGATTTGAACGCTGCCTACGGTCGCGGCTACAGCGACAACACCAACACTCGCGCTTTCGGTAATCACAACACCGAGATTCTCAACTACACCCAGTCCGAGCTGCGCCTGCGGCAGATGATCTTCGACGGCTTCAACACCGCCAACGAGGTCGAGCGCACCAAGGGCGTGTCCAACTCGCGCGCCTACTACGCGCAAGGCACCGCGCAGGATCTGGCCCTGCGCACCATTGAGGTCTACCTTGAAGTGCTCAAGCGTCGTGAACTGGTGACGCTGGCCGAGAACAACCTGCAGGCGCACTTGCGCGTCAACGATCAGATCGGCCTGCGCACCGAGCGCGGCATCGGCAGCACCGCCGACTCCGACCAATCGGTCGCCCGTCGTGCACTGGCGCAGAACAACCTCGACACCGCCGAAGTTGATCTGGCCGACGCCGAATCGAATTTCTACAGCGTGGTCGGACGCATGCCCGACGAGCTGGAAACCCCGGCCTCGACCCGTGGCGAACTTCCGCCGGACCTGCGTGAAGCGCAGCAGAGCATGGTCGACAACAACCCGTACCTGAAATCGGCCCAGGCTGACGTGCAGTCCGCCGAGAGCCAGTACGAAGTGGCCAAGTCGCCGTTCTACCCACGCTTTGACGCGGAAGCGGCGGTCGGCGCCAACAACAACGTGCAGGGCGACGAAGGTCACGACAACGAATGGCGTGTCGGCGTGGTGATGAACTACAACCTGTTCCGTGGCGGCAGCGACAAGGCTCGTCTGGCGGCGAATGCCCACGACATCAACCAGGCGATGGACATCCGCAACAACGCCTTGCGCCAGCTCAACGAGAATATTCGCCTGGCCTGGAACGCCATGGAAAACGCCAAGAAGCAAACGCCGACCGCCCGCGAATACGCCGAAACCACCAAACGCGTGCGCGCCGCTTATCAGGACCAGTTCGGCCTCGGCCAGCGCACCCTGCTCGACCTGCTCGACAGCGAAAACGAGCTGTACAACGCCAACCGTCGCTACACCGAAATCCGCTACACCGAGGAATACTCGATGTACCGCGTGCTGGCGAACATGGGCCAACTGCTGAGCAAACAACGCGTGGTGTTGCCGGCTGATGCGATTGCCACCACCGAAGTGAAAAACCAGGCGCGCCTGCCTGAGCTGAAGTAACCCACATGGGCGCCGTGGACACTTGATCGTTCCCACGCTCTGCGTGGGAATGCCTCAAGGGACGCGCAGCGTCGCGGGCTGCATTCCCACGCGGGAGCGTGGGAACGATCCGATAACCGAGCCCGTTCAACAGAGGCAATCACTATGACCAGCATGGAACCCGGCGTTACCGGGGTCGATCCGCGCCTGAGCTTCGACGACCCGTTACTCGACGGCCTGCTGATCCTCTGCAAGCTGCACGGCGCCACGGTCAGTCGCGCCAGCCTGAGTGCCGGGCTGCCCCTGAACAAGCAACGCCTGAGCCTCGATCTGCTGCCCCGCGCAGCAGCGCGGGCCGGTTTGCAGGCGCGGTTGTTGCGCCGTGACTTGAAAGACATTTCGCCGCTGAACCTGCCGATCCTGTTGCTGCTCAACGACGGCCGCACCGCCGTGCTGCGCCGTTTTGGCGAGGACGGCAAAGCCCTGCTGCTGCCCAGCGAAGCCGACGGCGGCGAGCAATGGGTCAGCCGCGAAGAGCTCAGCGAACACTACAGCGGCCAGGCCTTGTTCGCCCGCCCGCGCCATGAACTCGAAGACCTGCGCGCGCCGCTGGTGCCACGGGTAAACGCGTGGTTTCGCGACACTCTCAAACTGTCGAAATGGCTGTATAGCGATGCGATCCTCGCCAGTTTCCTGATCAACCTGCTGGGCCTGATGGTGCCACTGTTCGTCATGCAGACCTACGATCGCGTGGTGCCCAATCAGGCGACCTCGACGCTGTGGGTGCTGTCGATCGGCCTGTTGATCGGCACCGGTTTTGAACTGGTGCTGCGCGTGGTGCGTGCGCACCTGCTCGACACCGCCGGCAAGAAAACCGATGTGATCCTCTCGGCAACGTTGTTCGAGCGCATCACCGGCATGTCGATGAAAGCGCGGCCGGCGACCATCGGCGGCTTTGCCCAGAGCATTCACGACTTCCAGGGGCTGCGTGAGTTTCTCACCGCCGTGACCCTGACCAGTCTGATCGACTTGCCCTTCGTGGTGTTGATGCTGGTAGTGATCGGCCTGCTCGGCGGCTGGCTGGTGGTGATTCCTCTGTTGGCGTTTCCGATCACCATCATCTTCGCCATGGCGATTCAGGTGCGCCTGCGTGACACCGTGCAAAAAAGCCTGAGCCTCGGCGCCGAGCGTCAGGCGGTGCTGATCGAAACCCTCGGCGGTCTGGAAACCCTCAAGGCCTGCGGCGCCGAAAGCGAGCGCCAGCACAAATGGGAAAGCACCCACGGCGCCCTCACCCGCCTCGACAGCCACGCGCGCAACCTGTCGGCGCTAGCCACCAACGGCACGCTGTTCATCCAGCAGTTTTCCGGGATGGCGACGATCGTCGCCGGGGTCTACAGCATCATCGCCGGCAACCTCAGCGTCGGCGCGCTGGTCGCCACTTACATGCTTGGCAGCCGCGTACTCGCCCCGCTCGGCCAGATCGCCGGGCTGATCACCCGCTATCAGCAAGCGCAACTGACCATGAAAAGCACCGACGCGCTGATGGCCCTGCCACAGGAACGCGACGGCAAACAACGGCCGCTGGAACGCACGCAGTTGCAAGGTGCACTGGACGTCAGCGGCGTGACGTTTCACTACAACGGCCAGAATGCGCCGGCGCTGTGCGAAGTCAGCTTCAGCCTGAAACCCGGCGAGCGGGTCGGCATCATCGGTCGCAGCGGCTCGGGCAAAAGCACGTTGGCGCGGCTGGTCATGGGCTTTTACGAAGCGGAGGAAGGCCAACTGCTGCTCGACGGCCTGGATCTGCGCCAACTGGACGTGGCTGACCTGCGCCAGCAGATCGGTTATGTCGCCCACGACTTGCCGCTGCTGGCCGGCAGCCTGCGCGACAACCTGACCCTGGGCGCGCGTTACATCAGCGACTCACGCATGCTTGAGGTTGCCGAACTGACCGGCGTCACCGAACTGGCGCGGCAACATCCGCAAGGCTTCGACCGACCGGTGGGCGAGCGCGGGCAATTGCTTTCCGGCGGCCAGCGCCAAGCCGTGTTGCTGGCGCGGGCGTTACTGCTCGATCCGCCGATCATGCTGCTCGACGAGCCCACCAGCGCCATGGACAACAGCAGCGAAGATGCATTGCGGCAGAAACTGCATGGCTGGGTGCAAGGCAAAACCCTGCTGCTGGTCACCCACCGCACCTCGATGCTGAGCCTGGTGGACCGGTTGCTGGTGCTGGACAACGGCCGGGTCGTCGCGGACGGCCCGAAAGAAGCAGTCATCGATGCACTGCGCAAGGGCCGTGTCGGCTCGGCGGCGGTCTAGGAGTTACGCCATGCCTGCTTCCTCCGATAGCAACAAGCGCGGTTACTTCGACAGTTTCGGCAAAAGCGCCGAAGCCGAGTTCATGCCGGAAACCGCCGGCGCAGCGTTGCAGGATTCGCCCCGCAAATCGCGAATTACCGTGTGGCTGGCGGCAGCGCTGCTGATCGCAGCACTGGTATGGGCCAAATTCGCCGTGCTCGAAGAAGTGACCATGGGCGAAGGCAAGGCGATTCCGTCGAGCAAGGTTCAGGTGATCCAGAACCTCGAGGGCGGCATCGTCACCGAGATTTTCGTTCGCGAAGGCCAGATGGTCGGCAAGGGCGACACCCTGCTGCGTCTGGATGACACGCGCTTTCGCTCGAACAAGGGCGAGAGTGAGGCCGACCGGTATGCGCTGACCGCGCAAGTCGAACGGCTGTCAGCGGAGGCCGAGGGGCGGCCCTTCAAGCTCTCCGCTGAAGTCATCGCCAAGGCGCCGCAAGTCGCCGAAGACGAGCGCTCGCTGTACGAGCAACGGCAACGCCGCTTGGCCAGCGAACAGCGCACCCTCAGCGAACAGCTGCGGCAGAAAACCCAGGAGCTGGCGGAATTTCGCTCCAAGCAAGGCCAATTCAGTTCCAGCCTGGCGCTGCTGCAGCAAGAGATGAACATGTCGGAACCGCTGGTGAAAACCGGCGCGGTTTCACCAGTGGAAATCCTCCGGCTCAGACGCAGCGCGGTGGAAATCCGTGGTTCGCTGAACGCCACCACGCTGGCCATTCCCCGCGCCGAATCAGCCATCGCCGAAATCCGCAGCAAGATCGACGAGTCGGAACAGACCTTTCGCTCTGAGGCCGCCAAGGAGCTCAACGAGAAACGCACCGACCTGTCGAAAATCACCGCCTCGAGCATCGCCATCGATGACCGCGTCAGCCGCACCACGGTGACTTCGCCGGTACGCGGGGTGATCAAGCAGATGAAGGTCAACACCATCGGCGGCGTGGTCCAGCCGGGCAGCGACATGGTCGAAATCGTGCCGCTGGAAGACAACCTGCTGATCGAAGCCAGGGTCCGCCCGCAAGACGTGGCATTCCTGCATCCGGGCCAGAAAGCCATGGTCAAGTTCAGCGCCTACGACTACACGATTTATGGCGGGCTGAGCGCCAAACTTGAGCTGATCGGCGCCGATACGATTACCGATGACAAGGGCAACAGCTTCTATCTGATTCAGGTGCGCACCGACAAGAATCACTTGGGGGGCGATGTGAAACCGCTGCTGATCATCCCGGGAATGGTGGCGACAGTGGACATTATTACTGGCGAGAAAAGCGTACTGGATTACCTGCTCAAACCGGTGCTGAAAGCGCGGACCGAGGCGATGCGCGAGCGCTAGGCATCATCCGGACGCTGGGGTGATGGATCTGGCGCTTTCGCGAGCAAGCCCGCTCCCACAAGGGGAATGCATATCCATGTGGGAGCGGGCTTGCTCGCGAAGAGGCCAGCACAGACAACGCCTATCTATCGCCATGATTGCGCTGAAAAGTCTCCTCCCCCATCGCCGCAATCTGCCCGTCGATCAGCGCTTCAAAAGGTTTGAGCAACGGCGCAAACGTCGACGGCGCTTCAAGGGTTTCCAGTGCCTGCACGATCGCCTCGATAGTCGACAACGCCCCTGGCCCCGGTGCCTTGCGCAAGCGATAGCGCGACACCCCGCCTTCAGCCAAAGTCACCCGTGGCAACGCGGCCAACAGCGGGTTGAGATGCAACATCTTGCGTGCCTTGCGCCAGGTGCCGTCGGGCACCACCAGCAACACCGGTTCATCGGATTCATCGTAAGCCTGCAACGGCTGCGCATCCTCAGCCGGGAACAGCAAGCGCGCCCGATAACCCGGCCGGTTCAACAGCGTCGGCAAATCGTCGAACACCTCACCAACAATCAGCTCGGCATTGCTCAGCCCCAACACCGCCAGTCGCGCCGTATTGAGCGCGTGACTGACCTCGCTCGGATGCTGCAGCAGCAATACTCGGGTGCGGCTGTCGAGGTGCGGAATCAGCGCGCACAGGCAATGGGTCTGGGGGCGCAGGCAGCGCGGGCATTGGGCTCGGGACATGATGGGTTACGCCTGATTCAATTGCGCTTTGAGCAAATCGCGAAAGGTCTGGATCAGCGGCTCGCGACTGCGGCCCCTGCGCATGATCATCGAAAACGGCGCCTGATAACCGAAGGTCGCCGGCAGCAAAACACGCAGATCACCCTTGTCGGCCCAGGCCTGCGCGTAGTGTTCCGGCAGATAACCGATGTACGCGCCGGAGAGCACCAGAATCAGCTGAGCTTCCATGCTTTCCACGGTCGCGGCGCTGTGTTTGAAACCGTGCCGGGCCAGTTCCGCCTGGCTCCAGTAGCCGCGCCCGACCATGCGTTGCTGAGTGATGACCTGCTCGGGGATGCGCCGCTCGTTGAACAATGGATGGCGGCTGCTGCAATACAGCCAGTGCTGCTCGCGGTACAGCGGCATATAGACCAGACCGCTCATGCGCGTGGAAAACGCACCGATGGCCAGATCGAGGCGATTGTCCTGCACGCCGAGTTGCAATTCATAAGGGCTCATCACTGACAGGTGCAAATGCACCGCCGGGTGCTCTTGACTGTAAGCGCCGATGGCTTCGGCAAATGGCAGGGCCTTGTCGCTGACCGTGGAATCGATCACCCCCAGATTGAGCGTGCCGCGCAGTTCGCCCTTGAGCGCGGCGGCGTATTGCTCGAAGCCTTCGAGCTCGGCGAGCAGGCGCAGGGTTTCCTGATGGAACAGCTCGCCCTTGCTGGTCAGGCTGAACCCGCCACGCCCGCGATGGCACAGCACCAGACCCAACGCGGCTTCGAGCTGGCTCATGTAAGTGCTGATCGCCGAGGTCGACAGGTTGAGTTCCTGCTGCGCATTGGCAAAACCCTGATGGCGCACGACGCTGACGAAGATGCGCAGGAGTTTCAGGTCGGGTAAAGCGTTGGCCATGCGGCTCTCCAAACATCGGACTTCTCCCCTGTAGGAGCTGCCGAAGGCGGCGATCTTTTGATCTTTGTTTATAGGGTCAAAATCGAAAGATCGCAGCCTTCGGCAGCTCCTACAGGGATATTTCGATACGTAAGAGTCTATCCCCGGCCTCGGCATTAGTTTAGAAAAATCTGAACTAAGTTTTTGCCCGTAGCGATTCTTCCCCGCCACTACATTTCGCATCATCGGCCCCACAGCGGCGTCCGAACCTGTGCTGCACGGCGCGCCGGCATAAATAAAACAAAGACGATGAGGCCCTACCCGTGGACAAGATTCTTCACCAACCACTGGGCGGCAACGAAATGCCGCGCTTCGGCGGCATCGCCACCATGCTCCGACTTCCCCATGTACCTACCGCTGCCGGTCTGGACGCTGCCTTCGTTGGCGTGCCGCTGGACATCGGCACTTCACTGCGCCCCGGCACTCGCTTCGGGCCGCGCGACATCCGCACCGAATCGGTGATGATCCGTCCGTACAACATGGCCACCGGCGCCGCGCCGTTCGACTCGCTGTCGGTGGCCGATATCGGTGACGTGGCGATCAACACCTTCAACCTGCTCGACGCCGTGCGCATTATCGAAGAAGCCTACGACAACATCCTCGAGCACAACGTCATTCCGATGACCCTGGGCGGCGACCACACCATCACCCTGCCGATCCTGCGTGCGATTCATAAGAAGCACGGCAAGGTTGGTCTGGTGCACATCGATGCGCACGCTGACGTCAACGACCACATGTTCGGTGAGAAAATCGCCCACGGCACCACGTTCCGTCGCGCCGTCGAAGAAGGTCTGCTCGATTGCAACCGCGTGGTACAGATCGGTTTGCGTGCGCAGGGTTACACCGCTGACGACTTCAACTGGAGTCGCGACCAGGGCTTTCGCGTGGTCCAGGCCGAAGAGTGCTGGCACAAGTCGCTGGCGCCGCTGATGGCCGAAGTGCGCGAAAAAGTCGGTGGCGGTCCGGTGTATCTGAGTTTCGACATCGACGGCATCGACCCGGCCTGGGCGCCCGGCACCGGCACCCCGGAAATCGGCGGGCTGACCACCATTCAGGCGATTGAAATCGTCCGTGGCTGTCAGGGCCTCGACCTGATCGGCTGCGATCTGGTAGAAGTCTCGCCCGCTTACGACACCACCGGCAATACCTCGCTGCTGGCCGCCAACCTGCTGTACGAAATGCTCTGCGTACTGCCTGGCGTGGTTCACCGCTGAGGGGCCGGTCATGCACGCACGTGATCAGGTTTTGCACGCGGCCGCCGAGTTGGTTGCCGCGTTTGCGCGTAACGATCGCGAAGCTTACTTCGGTGCATTCAGCGCCGATGCGAGCTTCGTTTTCTACACCCTCGAACAGCCACTGCTGTCGCGCGATGCCTATCAGGCGTTGTGGGATCGCTGGCGCGCCGAGGATGGTTTCGAGGTGCTGTCGTGCACCTCGAGCAACGCCTTTGTCAGCCTGCAGGGTGACGTGGCGATTTTCATCCATGACGTGGCCACCGAGCTGCGCATGCAAGGGGAGCAACACTTCAGCCAGGAGCGCGAGACGATTGTTTTCCGCAAACAAGCGTCGAGCCTAGAACAACAAGGCCTATGGCTGGCCTGTCACGAACATTTGTCCGCAATGCCGGAAGGGCTGCCACCCCCTTAGCCAATGGTGACGCTCACGCACGATGAGCGCGCCTGATGATCGGAGCAGATCATGAATAACAACAACAACGAAAAAAGCCTTAGCAGCATCGAAACAAACGGGGTCGAACAGATCCCGGATCATGAGCGCGACGCCCGACCCAGCGACCTGTTTCGCTTGATCTTCGGCGGCGCCAATACGTTTGCCACCGCTGTGCTGGGCAGTTTTCCGGTGCTGTTCGGTCTGTCGTTTCAGGCCGGTGTCTGGACGATTGTTCTGGGTGTAGTGGTGGGTGCGCTGATTCTCGCGCCGATGGGCCTGTTCGGCCCGCTCAACGGCACCAACAACGCCGTGTCTTCCGGTGCGCACTTCGGCGTGCACGGGCGGATCGTCGGTTCGTTCCTGTCGTTGCTGACGGCGATTGCGTTCTTCTCGCTGTCAGTCTGGAGCTCGGGTGATGCGCTGGTCGGCGGCGCCAAACGCCTGGTTGATTTGCCGGAAACCGACCTGACCCTGGGCCTGGCCTACGGTCTGTTCGCGCTGCTGGTGTTGACCGTGTGCATCTACGGTTTCCGCATCATGCTGTGGGTCAACCGCATCGCCGTTTGGGCCGCGAGCCTGTTGTTCCTGCTGGGTATCTTCGCCTTCGCCCCTGCCTTCGACAGCCAGTACGCCGGCAGCGTGGCGCTGGGTCAGGCCGGGTTCTGGGCAGCGTTCATCGGCGCAGCGCTGGTGGCGATGAGCAACCCGATTTCCTTCGGCGCGTTCCTCGGCGACTGGTCCCGCTACATCCCGCGTGAGACACCCAAAGGCCGGATCATGCTGGCGGTGATCGCCGCGCAACTGGCAACGTTGATCCCGTTTCTGTTCGGCCTCGCTACCGCGACCATCGTCGCGATCAAGGCACCGGACTACATCGCCGCAAACAACTATGTCGGCGGCTTGCTGGCCGTATCGCCGAGCTGGTTCTTCCTGCCGGTGTGCCTGATTGCGGTGATCGGCGGCATGTCCACCGGCACCACGTCGCTGTATGGCACCGGGCTGGACATGTCCAGCGTGTTCCCGCGCGTGTTGTCGCGGGTCAAGGCGACGTTGCTGATCGGCGTGCTGTCGATTGCCTTCATCTTCATCGGCCGTTTTGCTGCGAACCTGGTGCAGAGCGTGTCGACCTTCGCCGTGCTGATCATCACCTGCACCACGCCGTGGATGGTGATCATGATCATCGGCCTGCTGGTGCGGCGCGGCTTCTATTGCCCGGATGATCTGCAAGTGTTCACCCGCGGCGAACAGGGCGGACGCTACTGGTTCAACCACGGCTGGAACTGGCGCGGTCTCGGCGCATGGATTCCGAGTGCGCTGGTGGGCCTGTGCTTCGTCAACCTGCCGGGGCACTTCGTCGGCCCGCTGGGCGAACTGGCCGGCGGCATCGACGTCAGTTTGCCGGTGACCCTGGGCCTGGCGTCGGTGGTGTATCTGACGCTGTTGCGCCTGTTTCCCGAACCTGCAGAAGTGTTCGGGCCGAAGGATGTGCGCAGCGAAGCCGCCATAAAACCCGAACTGCGTCAGGCCGCCTGATGCAGTTCGAACCCGTAAGAGCGGGCTTGCCCGCGAAGACGGCAGCACATCCACCATTGATGTGACTGACCCACCGCTTTCGCGAGCAAGCCCTCTCCCACCGGGATCTGAACTCAGCCTCACCATAAAAAAGACAATTGGAGACACGCCATCATGGCTTTGGATTTATTCGTCGTACTCATCTATGCCGCTGCGATGCTGATACTCGGCTACTACGGCATGCGCAAGGCCAAGACCCATGAAGACTATCTGGTTGCCGGGCGTAATCTTGGGCCTTCGCTGTACATGGGCACCATGGCGGCGACCGTCCTCGGTGGCGCGTCCACCGTCGGCACCGTGCGGCTGGGTTACGTGCATGGCATCTCCGGGTTCTGGCTGTGCGCGGCACTGGGTTGCGGGATCGTCGCGCTGAACCTGTTCCTCGCCAAACCGCTACTGAAGCTGAAGGTATTCACCGTCACCCAGGTGCTGGAAAAGCGCTACAACCCGATGGCCCGCACCGCCAGCGCAACCATCATGCTTGCTTACGCGTTGATGATCGGCGTGACCTCGATCCTGGCGATCGGCACCGTGCTGCAAGTGTTGTTCGGCCTGCCGTTCTGGATTTCGGTGTTGCTGGGCGGCGGTATCGTGGTGATCTATTCGACGATTGGCGGCATGTGGTCGCTGACCCTGACCGACATCGTCCAGTTCGGCATCCAGACCGTCGGCCTGATGTTCCTGCTGTTGCCGATTTGCCTGTACCGCGTCGGTGGCTGGGATCAACTGGTCGCGCAATTGCCGGCGGCCAGCTTCAACTTCACCAGCATCGGCTGGGACACGATCATCACCTACTTCATGATCTACTTCTTCGGCATCCTCATCGGCCAGGACATCTGGCAGCGCGTGTTCACTGCCAAAAGCGAGAAGGTCGCCAGGTACGCCGGCACCTCGGCCGGGATCTACTGCATCATCTACGGTCTGGTTTGCGCGCTGATCGGCATGGCCGCGCATGTGCTGATTCCGGATCTGGACAACGTCAACAACGCCTTCGCCGCCATCGTCAAAGTCTCGCTGCCTGACGGCATCCGTGGCCTGGTGATCGCTGCTGCATTGGCGGCGATGATGTCCACCGCCAGCGCCGGACTGCTCGCCGCCTCCACCACGCTGACCGAAGACCTGCTGCCGAAACTGCGTGGCGGCAAACAGTCGAACGTCGCCGTCAGCCGTCTGTTCACCCTGCTTACCGGGGTGGCGGTGCTGGGCATCGCTCTGGTGGTCAATGACGTGATCAGTGCACTGACGCTGGCTTACAACCTGTTGGTCGGCGGCATGCTGGTTCCGCTGATGGGCGCGATCTTCTGGAAACGCGCGACCACCGCTGGTGCTATCAGTGCGATGACGCTGGGCTTCATCACTGCGCTGGTGTTCATGGTCAAGGACGGCATGGACGCGAATACGCCGATCTATTACAGCCTCGGTGTCAGCCTGGTGAGCTTCGTGCTGGTCAGTCTGTTCTCGCCGCGCCCGGCGGCTGTGGCGCCTGCGATCTGAACTTGGTGTAACGACTTGATGCTTTCTTCAGCGGGTGTGGCGTCGGTAGCCACACCCGTTTTTTTGCCTGATAAAAAACAAAAGATCGCAGCCTTCGGCAGCCCCTACACTTTGTAGAAACTGCCGACGGCTGCGATCTTGAAATCTCTGATCGCTGGTATTAACGGCGACGTGGCTGGCGGCGGCGCTGCTCGTCATCGGTGCGGATCGGCACAGGTTGCATTGGCGGTTCGATCAAGCCGAGCGCAACACCCAAATCGTGCAGCCAGTTCTGAATTTTCTCTTTCATCGTCATGCCCCCTTCAGGGTGGTGCTGAGCGACCGGAATTCTGAGGCCGCTTCGCACTGATAATAGTCCGAAGTCCTACGCAATGCTCGGCCAAATCCGCAATGATCTGTTACTGAATTGAACAGGATCTGTGGCCATTGGTTCATGCTGTTTCACGCACTTCATTCAAAGCCACGGGATAGACCGCTTGCTGCACGTCGATCCAGGCATTCAGGTTGGCCCCGGCCATGCCCTTGCGCCACATGAGCCACGTTGTCGCACCCGCGAAAGGCTCGGCGAGCGGGTGCACCGCAACGCTCTCACGACCTGGCAGGCTGGCGAGCATCGACTCGGCCATCAACGCCACACCGCTGCCGGCGATCACGCAGGCGAGCATGCCCTGATACGACTCGATCTCCATCGGCCGGCCCATCGCCGCGTGATAATGAGAAAACCACGCTTCCAAGCGCATGCGATATGAACAGCCCTGACGAAAGGTGAACACCGAACGCCCTTCCACGTCCCGCGCGCTGCGTACCGGCGGATGATCGATTTCCGTGATCAACACCAAGCGCTCCTCGCACAACGGCACGCCATCGAGCCCGGCCAGTTCCAGCGGGCCGTCGACCAATGCGGCGTCGAGGCGGCCGGTGAGCAACCCTTCGAGCAATTCCCCGGTCGGCGCCGATTGGACTTGCAAATTCACCATCGGGTATTGCTTGTGATACCGCGCCAGCAACGCCGGCAGATGGATCGCCGCCGTGCTGTACATGGTGCCCAGCACGAAATCGCCGGCCGGTTGCCCGCCCATCACCGCCGCGCTGGCTTGATCGCGCAGCGCAAAGAGTTTGCCGGTGTAGTCGAGCAACACCTTGCCCGCCGGCGACAACTGCAAGCGCTGCCGTTCGCGGACGAATAGCTCTACGCCTAACTGCTCTTCGAGCTGTTTCAGGCGGGTCGACAGATTCGAGGGCACGCGATGCAGGCGCTCGGCGGCGCGGGTAATCGAGCCTTCCTCGGCGACTGCCTGAAAAATCCGCAGTTGGCTGAACTCCATCTGCTTTCTCCTCAACAGAACAAGTTGCTCACTATTATTCAATTTTAAAGAAAGTCAATCGATCCTAGCCTGACGGTCATTGTTCCTTTGCAGGAAGCCCGACCATGTCGCCGCTGACACGTTTATCCGCCTGTTTTGTTGCCCTGATGATGGCGATGGGCATCGGCCGTTTCGCCTTGACGCCACAGATGCCGCACCTGCTCAGTGAAGGGCAGATCGACCTCACCGCCGCCGGTCTGATTGCGGCGGCCAACTACCTCGGCTATCTGCTTGGTGCGCTGGATGCGATGCTCGCGCAGCGTCCGCAACAAGTGCAGCGACGTCTGCATGGTGGGTTGTGGCTGTGCGTGCTGCTGACTTTGGCGTCGTTCTGGGCGAACGGTTTCTGGTCGCACCTGCTGCTGCGCTTTGGTACCGGTGTGGCGAGCGCCTGGGTGCTGGTGATGATCACTTCGCTCAGCCAGCCGCTGGCGGCGGCAGCGGGTCGTCCGCGCTGGGGGGCTCTGGTTTTTGCCGGACCGGGCATGGGGATTTTTCTGACAGGGTTGCTGGCGCTGGTCTCACATCGTTTGCAGCAGACATCGGCAACCCTGTGGCTGATTTATGCGGCCGCCGCGTTGCTGATGATGCTAAGCGTCTGGCGGTTGTTGCCGCAGCCCACGGCGGTCACGAAGACGGCGATCGCTCCCGCAACATCAGCCAGCCGAGGCATCGGCCGGCTGGCGCTGGTGTATGCGCTGTACGGCGTCGGTTACATCATTCCGGCGACCTTCCTGGCGCAGATGGCTAATGCGCAATTTCATGGCCAATGGCAGGCCGATCTGTTCTGGCCCTGCTTTGGCCTCGGCGCGGCGATCGGAGTGTGGTTGGTGAGCTTGCGCCGACATGATCCCGAGACCACGCGGCACTGGCTGATGGCGACGTTGTGGCTGCAAGCGGCCGGTGTGTTCGCCTGTCTGCTGGGCAGCGGCCTCGGCCTGGCGCTGGGTGTGATGCTTTGCGGCACGCCATTTCTGGCCTGCATGCAACTGGTCATGCAGCGCTCGCGGGAACTGGCGCCCCACGCCATTCAGCGTAATGCCGGCATGCTCACCGCGTGCTTCGCCGTCGGCCAGCTCTGCGGTCCGTTGCTGGCGGCGCTGAGCAGCCATTTCAGCGGCGGTCTGCAGCCGGCGCTGCTGATCGCCGGCGCAGGCCTGCTGGCGGCCGGCGCGCTGGCGATCCAGGCCAAGGCTACTGACCCAGCGCCTTGCGCAAACGCCGACGCAACCACTGCTCGGCGCTGACGAAAGTGATGCCGAGCAGCACCAGCACAGCGCCGATGATGAAATTCACACTCAGTTCTTCGCCGAGCAGCAGCACGCCGAAGGTCACGCCGAACAACGGCGTCATGAACGAGAACACCGCAAGGTTCGCCGCCAGATAACGGCGCAGCAGCCAGAACCACACCAGGTAACTGAAGAACGACACCACCAGGCCCTGAAACAGCACGCTGGCCACCGCCACCGTGGTCAGACTGACATGGGTGATCTGGCCACTGAACAACGCGATCAACAGCAGGCCGATGAAACCGACCATCAATTGATAAAACAGGGTCAGCGTTACCGGTGCTTCGGACAATCGCGAGGCACGCACCACGACAGTCGTCGCGCCCCAACAGGCGCCCGCCAGCACGCCGAAGGCATCGCCCAGCAGCATGCGCCGATCAAGGTTGTCCCACGACACCCCACCGGCGAAGGCAATCGCGATGCCGATGAAGGCCAGCAGAATCCCCAGCCATTGCAACGGTCGCAGGCGCTCACTGGCCAGCAGAAAATGCACGCCCAGCGCTGTGAAAATCGGCGCGGTATAGAGAAATACCGACATGTGCGCGGCGGTGGTCAGTTGCAGACCTTCGGCGATGAACAGGAACTCCAGACCAAACAGCGCACCGGCCAGCAAGCCGCCGCGCCAAGTGCTGCCGACCTGATCCCAGCCGCCCTTCCAGCAGATCAGCAAACCGACCAGCAACGCCGAGATTCCTGAACGCCCCGCCGCTTGCATCACCGGCGCGATGTCCGTCGCCGCCCATTTGATCAGGACTTGCTGCACACCCCAGATCAGGCACAGGCCGATCATCACTTGCAGGGCAAACCCGTCGGCATTGCGCCGCTCGGCACTCACCGCAACACCTCGTATACACACAACATGGCAGGCCATCCATTGGTCAGGAAACAGTGCCGGGGATTATCAATCAGATGCGGGGAAAAAGCCGTCTGGAAAAGACCTTTATTTGGTCAGCGGCGTCAGCGCTCAATGGCCGCCGGCTGCGCCGTCATTCGCGAGCAAGCCCGCTCCCACAGGGGATTTGTGGTGGAAGTGGAATTTGTGAACGACGGGAATTCATTGTGGGAGCGGGCTTGGTCGCGAAGAGGCCAGCATTGCCGACACAACTGCCGGACCCGCTCACGCAAACCGCTTCGCCACCAAATAACCCACCGTGCAAGCAACTGCAGTCGCCACCGTTCCCCACGCCCAATCCATCAAACTCACCTGCACCGACCACTCGCGCAGGGTCGCCCAATTGGTCAGGTCATAGGTGCCATAGGCCACCAGCCCCAACAGCGCACCCAGCTTCGCCGCCCGCTGCCAGCTCAGCGCCGGCAACACCACAAACGCCACGCAGCCGATAACGTACAGGCAATAAAAAACCGCTGCGGGCAACAGCAGCGGTTTTTCCAGCATCAGCGAACCGAGCAGTTCGCGATAGGTCGGCGCCATCAATAGCCCGAGCCAGATACCGTCGAGCAGAAGAAACGTCAGTAGCGTCGAGACGTATGCGATCAGCGCCTTTTTCATTGGCTCACCCCCCCTTAGATGTGGGAGCCGCCGATTTGCAAGATCAAGATCAAAAGATCGCAGCCTTCGGCAGCTCCTACCATGGGCCTGCGGGGAGTCAGGTTAGTTCAATGCGATCGGCGTGAATGACGATCTTGCCTTCCTTGTACAGCGAGCCGATGGCTTTCTTGAAATTGCCCTTGCTGACGCCGAACAGGCTGCTGATCAACGCCGGATCACTCTTGTCACTGACTGCCAGGGTGCCATCGTTTTCACGCAACTTGCCAAGGATCTTTGAACTCAGGCTGCTGGCCGCTTCCTGGCCAACCGGTTGCAGGCTCAGGCTGATCTTGCCATCGGCGCGCACTTCCTTGATGAAACCTTTCTCGCGCATCCCCGAACGCATGAACTTGAAGATCTCGTTCTTGTGAATCAGACCCCAATGCTTGTTGTTGATGATCGCCTTGAAGCCCATGTCGGTGGCCTCGGCCACCAGCAGATCGACTTCCTGGCCCGGGCTGTAAGTAGCCGGGGTCTTGTCCAGGTAACGATCGAGGCGTGCGGTGGCGGTGATGCGGCGCGTGTGTTTGTCGAGGTAGACATGCACCACGCAATATTCGCCAGCGGTCATCTGGCGCTTTTCTTCCGAGTACGGCAGCAACAGATCCTTTGGCAAGCCCCAGTCGAGGAATACGCCGATGCTGTTGACTTCAACCACTTTCAGACTGGCAAATTCGCCGACCTGAACTTTCGGTTTTTCCGTGGTGGCGAGAAGTTTGTCTTCGCTGTCCAGGTAGATGAATACGTTGAGCCAGTCTTCATCTTCGCTGGGAATATCTTTGGGGATATAACGGTTGGGCAAAAGAATTTCGCCATCGGCACCGCCATCCAGATATAAACCGAAGTTAGTGTGTTTAACCACTTGCAAACTGTTGTAACGCCCGACTAAAGCCATTTCCGAAACCCTCAATACGTGGGCGGCATTCTACCCGTTTTTCCCGCAAACGGCGGGCGACACATCTTCGCACCGGGCCGATCAGCGTCAATGTGTTGATTTTCCTCGGTCAGTGCTCGGTGAGGCGCCGCTCGTCAGTTCGGCCAAGCGGCTTGCGAGTGCGCCAAGCTGTCTCGTCGGGAGCGAATGTTCTTATTTAAAACAGCAGCTTAGCGGCATATTCAAAATATCGGATCGGCAATAATGCAGCGCTGCGGTTGATTATTCCGGGGGATATTTACCAAGCTATTGTCAAGTTATTCCTGTACGATGCCTGGCCGAGTTACTTTTCTACAGGTTAATGGCCGCCATGCGTGTAAAAGCATCCACCAGCAAAGCAAAGCCAGCTCCAGCCGTTGAGACCAGCGAATCGATCAACGATCAGATCGCAGCGTTCCTCAAGTCCGGCGGCGAAATCCAGCAAATTGCCAAAGGCGTCAGTGGCCAGACGTTCGGCCCGTCCAAGCAGATCAGCCTGGGCAAAAAGTAATACCGGTTTCACCCCGTCCAGAGGCGCTTTGAGCTTCGAAGCGCCTGGACTGGCATTACGCCCCCCTCCTTCGTTCCAAACAAAATCCCTGAAAATCGACGAACGGCCATCAATGCCGCGCATTCGCCGGTATCCTTGCACGCGTCTAGATCAAGCGTTTCAGCAGGCCTTCGCCCTGCGCTCGCGGTTCATGGAGTGACGCATGCGCCCATTTCCCTGTTTATTGTTCGTCAGCCTGCTGTCAGGCACGGCCGCGCACGCGCAGGTTTTCCAGGGTGAGCTGGGCGACTTCGATCTCAAGCTCGGCACCACGCCCAGCCGCAGCATGGCCCAAGGCCTGGTCAAACCGGCGGCGGTAGGTTCGTTCCACGGCGGCCTCGATCTGAGCCACGACAGCGGCGTGTATTTCGGCCAGTACGCGCCGAGCATGGGCATCACGCCGGGCAAGAACCTCGAGATCGATTCCTACGTCGGCTTCAAGCAGCCTTTCGATCAGGTGCTCGGCTATGAAGTCGGGATGATCCATTACAGCTATCCCCGCCTCGACACGCTCGACAGCCAGGAGCTGTTTGGTGGCCTGACCCTGCTCGGCAGTCGCTTTGGCATCGCCCTGAGCAACGACCCGGATAAACAGAACAACACCTTGTTTGCCGACCTTAGTGGCAATCAGCCGTTCGGCATTGGCGTGAGCATGAAATACACCACGCACCAATTGAATACACCGGCGGCGGTGGACGGTGGTTACATCAGCAGTTTCACTGACTGGTCGGTGAAACTGTCGCGCCCCTTCATGGGCGTCGATCTTGATCTGATCTACAGCGACTCCAGCCTCAGCGGCAGTGATTGCTCGGCCTATTCCGGGCACAACAGCGAGTGCGACGGCCTCGTTACCCTCAAGGCCGTGCGCACGTTCTATTGATCGGCTGAACTGCCGCGCGCATCCTGCATCACATAAGAATCAGATTTCCGACGCCAGGCTCTCGCAAGGATTTGCCCATGTCTCGCTGGTTCAAACAGATTGCCACCCTGCTGATCTTCACCCTCGCCCTCGGCGCCTGCAGCCGCGTAGGCCTGGCCTACCGCAATCTCGATGTGATTATCCCGTGGTCGCTAAGCGACTACGTGGACATGAACGGCGAGCAGAAAGACTGGTTCAACGACCGGCTCAAGGAGCACCTGAGCTGGCACTGCACCACGCAGTTACCCGGTTACCTGGACTGGCTCGACCGTTTACAGGCCATGGTCGAAAGCAATCAGGTCACCGACGCCGCCCTCCAGGAGCGCACCGCCGAAGCCAAACAGGCCATCGCCGACACCGCCCGGGAAATTACCCCATCGGCCATCGAGTTGCTCCAGGGGCTGGACGATAAACAGGTCGCGGAAATGAATGACGCCTTCGCCAAGGACTTGCGCAAACGCCAGCAGGAATACGTGAAACCGCCGCTGGCCCAGCAGATCAAGGAACGTGGCGAACGCATGGAAAAACGCCTGAACGACTGGCTGGGTCCGCTCAGCGACTCACAGAAGCAACGCGTCGTGGCCTGGACCAACGCCTTGGGCGACCAAAACACCCAATGGATCGCCAACCGTGCGCACTGGCAACAACAGTTCAGTGCGGCCGTTGCGCAACGTAAAAGTACCGAATTCCCACAACGCATCGAGACACTTCTGGTCAACCGCGAGCAGTTATGGACAGCGGATTACCGCAAGGCCTACGCCAATACTGAGGCTCAAGCGCGCGCGCTGTTTGTCGACCTGATGGCCGAGAGCACGCCGCAACAGCGTGAGCGCTTGCTGAAGAAGATCGAAGGGGTACGCAAAGACTTCAATGACCTGAAGTGTCTCAAAGCCGCACAAAAATCCTGAGATCACTCGGCTCGCATGTGGGAACGGGCTTGCTCGCGAATGCGGTGTGTCAGGCAGTCCAGATATCACTGACAGACTGTATTCGCGAGCAAGCCCGCTCCCACAGCTTTCCTTTCAGCTGGCCTTCAACAAAATCAGGCGATTTGGGCTTTTGACGCCACTTCATCAAACGTCAGCTCATCCAGCGCATCCTCCTGCTCATCCAGCACCTGGCGCGGATGGTCATTGCCCGGAATGCTGCTGTCGATCAGGCTCAACAGGCTGGAACCGCGCGGCGTGAGAATGAAATTGTTGCCGGTGCTGCCCTCATGATCCGGACGCGGCTCGATGAATCCGCGTTCAAGCAGGAGCTTCTCGTAATCACAGGCGAGGGTTTTCAAGTGATCGAGATTGTCGATCGGCTCGCCAGCGCTGGCTTTCTCGGCTGCATGGTCTTCGGCATAAGCGCGCGGGGCAAAGCTGTGACCAGCGCTGTTCTGCACTTCGTGCAGCAAACGTTCAATCAAATCCCAGTTATAAGTCGTCATCCTGATCCAACCTCCGGTGCGGGTGATGTGTGCCGCGTTCAAGGTTGTGACCGAAGCGCTGCGCAGCCGTTCAGCCGCATATTCATGCGCCGACCGACCGGCGGTGTGTCGATTCCCCTGGCTGTTGAACGACTAGTCTGAAACAGCCGGTTCAACCCGCAGGAGACATGGTCATGAACGTTACGCACCATCCGGTGGTATCACGCCAAGAATGGCTCGCCGCCCGTCAGCAGCATCTGGCCCACGAAAAAGCCTTCACCCGGGAACGCGATCGCCTCAGCGCCGAGCGCCGTGCTCTGCCTTGGGTGAAAGTAGACAAGGACTATCACTTCCAGGGCCCGAACGGTGAGCTGAAGCTTATTGATCTATTCGGCACGAACAGCCAGTTGATCATCTACCACTTCATGTTCGCCAAGGGCTGGGAGGAAGGCTGCCCGGGCTGCTCTTTCCTCAGCGACCACATCGACGGCGCCGACCAGCACCTGGCCCACCACGACGTTGCCGTAGTCGCCGTTTCCCACGCGCCGTTCTGCGAGTTTCAGCCGTTCAAAAAACGCATGGGCTGGAAGTTCGACTGGGTGTCGTCAGAAGGTTGCGATTTCAATTACGACTTCGGCGTCTGCGCCCGGGCTGCAGACGTCGCTGAGGGCAAGGCTACGTACAACTACGAAAAGACCGACAGCGCCGAGGAAGAAATGCCGGGGCTGAGCGTTTTTTATCGCAACGATCAAGGCGAGATTTTCCACACCTATTCAACTTACGCGCGCGGCCTGGACATGCTGGTTGGCGCTTACCACTACCTTGATCTGACACCCAAGGGCCGCAACGAGGACGAGATCATGGAATGGGTGCGGCATCACGATCGGTATGACGGTGCGCCGAAGCAGGGCTGCTGCCATGCCGATCGAGCGCAACAACGTTGATGTCATGGTTTCTGAACTTTTGCCAGGCTTCAGCCCTCAACCGCTTGTCTGCCTTAACCGGAACTGAGGCCTGCCCATGAAAACCCTGATCAAGCTGTCTCTCGCCGCCACCCTTGCCTGCGCCCTGCCCGTCTGGGCCTGCACGCCGGAAGAGGCGACGATCAAACGCGAACAACTGGCCAAGGAAGTCTCGAAGCTCACCGAGCAGAATCCTGCAAAAGCCAAAGAGATCAACGCCGAGTTGCAGAAGATGGATCTGGACACGGCGAGCGCCGATCTGCCGGACAAGTGCCAGTTGATCGATCAGCGCTTGAAGGAACTGGGTTCGGCAGAGAAGAAGGCCGACAGTTGAGGCGAAAAAAAACCGGACGATGTCCGGTTTTTTTATCCGCGCAGCTAGAGCTTACTCAGCCGCAGGCTCGGCCGGTTTGCGGCGCTTGAGCGGGGCCATACCGTCGCTGCTCACCAGAGAATCCGGCTTCGGACGGTTGACGCTCTTGCGCTTGGTCGGTGTCTTGGCGGCAGTTTTCTTCTTGTCGCCTTTGGCGTCGGTCTTTTTCTTCTTCACGCCGACGGCTTTGCCCGAGGCCTTGACCTTTTTCGGCCCGCCGTAGGTGCCTTTGACTTCCTTGATGGTGCGGCGCTCGAAGCTCTGCTTCAGGTAGCGCTCGATGCTCGACATCAGGTTCCAGTCGCCATGGCAGATCAGCGAGATCGCCAGACCGTCGTTGCCGGCGCGGCCGGTACGACCGATGCGATGTACGTACTCGTCGCCGCTGCGTGGCATGTCGAAGTTGATTACCAGATCCAGACCATCAACGTCCAGACCACGGGCCGCGACGTCGGTCGCGACGAGGATCTTCACCCCGCCCTGCTTCAAACGATCGATCGCCAGTTTGCGATCCTTCTGGTCTTTCTCGCCGTGCAGCACGAATGCCTTGTATTCCTGCGCCACCAGGCGGCCGTAAATGCGGTCGGCCATGGCGCGGGTGTTGGTGAAGACGATGGCCTTCTGGTAGGTCTCGTTGGCCAGCAGCCAGTTCACAATCTGCTCTTTATGCTGATTGTGGTCGGCGGTAATGATTTGCTGACGGGTGGTCGAGTTGAGCTGGCTGACCGCGTTGAGCTGCAAATGCTCCGGGTTGTTCAGGACCTTGGCGATCATCTCGCGCAGACCCGAACCGCCGGTGGTGGCGGAGAACAGCATGGTCTGCTGACGATTCGGGCATTCATCGACCAGACGCTGCACGTCTTCGGCGAAACCCATGTCGAGCATGCGGTCGGCTTCGTCGAGCACCAGCACTTCGACTTCCTTGAGGTCAAGGTTACCGGCGTTGAGTTGCTCGATCATCCGGCCCGGGGTGCCGATGAGGATGTCCGGCACTTTGCGCAGCATTGCCGCCTGGACCTTGAAGTCTTCGCCGCCGGTGATCAGGCCGGACTTGATGAAGGTGAACTGCGCGAAGCGTTCAACTTCCTTCAAGGTCTGCTGGGCCAGTTCGCGGGTCGGCAGCAGGATCAGCGTCTTGATGCTGACGCGAATCTTCGCCGGGCCGATCAGGCGATTGAGGATTGGCAGAACGAAAGCGGCGGTTTTGCCGCTACCGGTTTGCGCCGTCACCCGCAGATCACGCCCCTGGAGCGCCAGCGGGATGGCCGCGGCTTGCACTGGCGTTGGCTCGACAAATTTCAGCTCGGCCACGGCTTTGAGCAGGCGTTCGTGCAGGGCGAATTGGGAAAACACGGGTGCTACCTCGAAGATATGCAAAAAAACAGCTGCATAGGTTACCGGTTTCGAGCGCTCAGGCCGAGTTTCTTTGTGCAAACGGCGACAATCAGTGATTTTTTGTTGCCCGATTTGTCACTCGCTGCAATACACAGCGTCTTAAATGCTCTAATCGGCCCTCGCGTCTTACAGAAGAAACGTTTCGCTCATGGATATCAAACAGCTCTGGCTCAAAGCTCAGGACCTCTGGGGCACACTCGAAGAACACCCGCTGCTGCAATCGGGGCTGGCATTGCTGGTGTTGCTGGTAATCGCGCTGGTGCTCGGACGAGTGGCGCGCTACCTGATCCTGCACGCCAGCCGCATGCTCGGCCGCCAACCCGCGCTGCACTGGATCAACGACTTGCGCCACAACAAGGTGTTCCAACGGCTGGCGCAGATGACGCCGTCGCTGGTCATCCAGTTCGGCCTGCACCTGGTGCCGGAGCTGAGCAAAACCGCGATGAATTTTCTCGGCAACGTCGCCCTGGCCTTCACCATCCTGTTCATGCTCCTGGCGGTCACCGCCCTGCTCAATGCCTTGCTCGACATCTACGCGCGTACCGAACATGCCCGCACGCGCTCGATCAAAGGCTACGTGCAGTTGGCGAAAATGGTCTTGTACGTGTTTGGCGCGATCATCATCGTCGCCACGCTGATCGACCGCTCGCCGCTGTTGCTGCTCTCGGGTCTGGGTGCGATGTCGGCGGTGATTCTGTTGGTGTACAAGGACACGCTGCTGTCGTTCGTCGCCAGCGTGCAGCTGACCAGCAACGACATGCTGCGCGTCGGCGACTGGATCGAGATGCCGCAAGTCGGCGCCGATGGCGACGTGGTCGACATCACCCTGCACACGGTCAAAGTGCAGAACTTCGATAAAACCATCGTCTCGATTCCGACCTGGCGGCTGATGTCCGAGTCGTTCAAGAACTGGCGCGGCATGCAGCAATCCGGCGGTCGGCGGATCAAGCGCAGCCTGTTCATCGATGCCAGCGGCGTGCGTTTCATCCGCGACGACGAGGAGGAGAAACTCTCACAAGTGCACCTGCTGACCGACTACATGGGCCGCAAGAAAGCCGAACTCAAAGCCTGGAACGAGGCGCAGGGCAATGTCGCAGCCATGTCGGCCAACCGTCGGCGCATGACCAACATCGGCACCTTTCGCGCCTATGCGCTGGCGTATCTGAAGAGCCATCCGGAGATTCAGCCGAACATGACCTGCATGGTCCGCCAGATGCAGACCACCGCGCAGGGCATTCCGCTGGAAATCTACTGCTTCACCCGCACCACGGTGTGGGCCGATTACGAGCGGATTCAGGGGGATATTTTCGACTATCTGCTGGCGGTGCTGCCGGAGTTTGGCTTGAGCCTCTATCAGCAGCCGAGTGGCGGGGATTTGCGCGCCGGGCTGCTGCCAGCGGTATTGGGCTCGGCGAGTCTTGCTGAGCCGGAAAAACATGTCATGTAACCCTCCACAAAACCAAAAATGCGGGAGCGGGCTTGCTCGCGAAAGCGGTGGGTCAATCAGCAAGGATGTTGCCTGACCTGACGCCTTCGCGAGCAAGCCCGCTCCCACAGGGGATTTATCAGCCAGACGTTATGCGGTGGCCGGGGATTTGCGGATGCCCAATCGGCTGATCCACACGGCCGCCAGAATCACACTCCCTCCAAGGAACAATCTCCCCAGTTCCTCATGCTGATTCCAGATCAACAGATTCAACAACAACCCCACCGGCACATGCAGGTTGTTCATCACCGCCAACGTGCCGCCGTTGACCATGCACGCGCCCTTGTTCCACCAGTACAAACCCAATGCCGTCGACACCAGCCCGAGGAACAGCAACACGCCCCATTGCAGCGGCGCTTCCGGAAGAAAGTTCGACTTGCCGAACAGCAGAAACGCCGGCAGCACCACCGCCAGTGCGCCGAGATAGAAATAGCCGAAGCGCCGGTAATGCGGCAGATCACTCGGATGTTTTGCCACCAGATGCTTGTACAACACCTGCCCGGCAGCGTAGGTGAAGTTGGCCAGTTGCAGCAGCAGGAAGCCTATGAAGAAGTCAGGACTGATGCTGTCGAACCGAATCACCGCCGCACCGCCGACTGCGACCAGCGCAGCAATCAGTGCCCACGGATTGAAGCGGCGGTTCAGTGCGTCTTCGATCAGCGTCACGTGCAGCGGCGTTAGAATGGTGAACAGCAAAACCTCCGGCACCGTCAGCACGCGGAAGCTCAGGTACAGGCAGACGTAAGTCACACCAAACTGCAGCGCGCCGATCAGCAACATGCCACGCATGAACGCTGGCTCCACCGAGCGCCAGCGCGTCAACGGAATAAACACCAGCCCGGCCAGCACTACGCGCACCAGCACCGCGAAGTAACTGTCGACATGCCCGGCCAGGTATTCGCCGATCAGACTGAAGGAAAACGCTTGGATCAGCGTGACAAAAAGTAGATAGCCCATGCTCGCCTCGAAAATCGAATGGCGGCGACGATAGCGGTTTTTACTTTCTGGAACCAACACAAATCCCCATGTAGGAGCTGCCGCAGGCTGCGATCTTTTGATCTTGTTTTTTTAAAATCAAAAGATCGCAGCCTGCGGCAGCTCCTACAGAGGGATTGTTTGAAGCAGAAAATATCGCAGGCAAAAAAAAGCCCGATCTCGCTAAAGCGTTCAATCGGGCTACAGCACTCAGGAGCAAAAGTGCAAAGGGAGGTTCGATGCGCGTGGGACCTTGAAGGGGTTGCGCCAGGTCACTTAAACAATCGGCGATTATCTGGCGATTAACATATCAGGCGACTTGGGACAGCTTGGCGTTGGCCTGATTCAGGCCCTTCTCCTGGAAGTCGCCACCCAGATTCATGCCTTCGGCGTGAATGAAGGTCACGTCATTGATGCCGATGAAACCCATCACCTGCCGCAGGTACGGCTCCTGATGATCCGCCGGACCACCGGCATACACACCACCACGCGCAGTCAGCACAAAGGCACGTTTGCCGCCGAGCAGGCCTTGCGGACCGGTCTCGGTGTACTTGAAGGTCACGCCGGCACGCAGTACATGGTCAAGCCAGGCCTTGAGCGTGCTCGGAATAGCAAAGTTGTACATCGGTGCCGCCATTACCAGCACATCGGCGGCGAGCAGTTCATCAGTCAATTGGTTGGAGCGATCCAGCGACGCTTGCTCGCTGTCGTTGCGCTGCTCGGCGGGTTTCATCCAGCCACCCAGCAGGTTGGCGTCCAGATGCGGCACCGGGTTCACGGCGAGGTCACGCACGGTGATCTGATCGGCAGGGTGCGCGGCTTTCCACTGAGCGATGAACGTCTGGGTCAGTTGTCGGGAAACCGAGTCTTGCTGGCGGGCACTGCTTTCGATGATCAGAACGCGGGACATGCTGTGTAGCCTCCATCCGAATATGTTGTAGGTCGATGGAGTGAAGGTTAAACAGAGCCTATTCGATGAAAAAGCGCAAATATCCGCTGTAATCCATCGATTAATTCGTTTATAAGCTAAACCTATGTTCCCGTGTGGGAGCGGGCTTGCTCGCGAAGGCGAAGTTTCAGCCACATCATCTTTGAATGACACACCGCCTTTGCGAGCAAGCCCGCTCCCACAATAAATCCAGTGTCGTTCAATGGATCCGGTGTTATTTCGGGGTGCAAGTCAGTTTGATCCGCAGTTTGATGATCTCGCGGGTGAACTTGGCCGTGGCGTTTTTATGTTTGCCCGCCGGGACATCGATGCTGCGTGTGCGTGGCGCTTCCGGCCCATTGCTGAACACCGCACGGCAGGTCGCATCGACATCACCATAGTTGGCCACCCGGATCGAGCCGATGTCGTTGTCGGTATCGAACGTCTCGTAATCGATCTTCATGCCATTGAGATCCTTTTGCACATCGATCGGATAGGCAAACGCGGTCAACGGCAGCAGCGCCAGCAGCACACAACAGAATTTTTTCATTCGGCAGTCTCCATGAGGGACGGCCAGCTTAGGACAAGAGGAGCTATTGATGAAAGCGCCCCGCGTGACCCTTGATCAATGGCGAACGTTGCAGGCCGTGGTCGACCACGGCGGTTTCGCCCAGGCCGCCGAGGCCCTGCACCGTTCGCAATCGTCGGTGAGCTACACCGTGGCGCGCATGCAGGATCAGCTCGGCGTGCCGTTGCTGCGCATCGACGGCCGTAAAGCCGTACTCACCGAGGCCGGCGGCGTGTTGCTGCGCCGTTCCCGGCAACTGGTGAAACAGGCCAGTCAACTGGAAGACCTTGCCCATCACATGGAGCAAGGCTGGGAAGCCGAAGTGCGGCTGGTGGTGGATGCGGCCTATCCGAGCGCGCGGATCGTCCGCGCTCTGACCGCGTTCATGCCGCAGAGTCGCGGCTGCCGCGTGCGTCTGCGCGAAGAGGTGTTGTCGGGCGTCGAGGAAGTGCTGCTTGAAGGCGTGGCGGATCTGGCTATCACCGGCCTGAGCATTCCGGGCTACCTCGGTGCGGAGTTGAGTGATGTCGAGTTCGTCGCCGTCGCCCACCCTGATCACCCGCTGCACCGGCTCAATCGCGAACTGAGCTTTCAGGATCTGGAAACCCAGATGCAAGTGGTGATCCGCGACTCCGGCCGCCAGCAGCCGCGTGATGTCGGCTGGCTCGGAGCCGAACAGCGCTGGACCGTCGGCAGTCTCGCCACCGCCGCGACCTTCGTCAGCAGCGGCCTGGGTTTTGCCTGGCTACCGCGACACATGATCGACCGGGAACTGAAGGATGGCTCGCTCAAGCTGCTACCGTTGGATCGGGGCGGCAGGCGCAACTCCAGCTTTTATCTGTATTCGAACAAGGACAAACCGCTGGGGCCGGCCACACAAATCCTCATTGAGCTGTTGCGCACCTTCGACACCTTGCCGCTGGACGCACCGTTCGCCGCCCCCGAACAAGCCTGACACGGAGCTCACCGATGGCGTATTTCGAGCACGAAGGTTGCAACCTGCACTACGAGGAATATGGCCACGGCGCGCCGTTGCTGCTGGTTCACGGGCTCGGTTCGAGCACACTGGACTGGGAAATGCAGATCCCCGCGCTGGCCGCGCACTACCGGGTCATCGTCCCGGACATTCGCGGCCACGGGCGCTCGGACAAACCCCGCGAGCGCTACAGCATTGCCGCATTCAGCGCCGATTTGTCGGCCTTGATCGAACACTTGCGTCTCGGTCAGGTGCACTACGTCGGGCTGTCGATGGGCGCGATGATCGGCTTTCAGCTGGCCGTTGATCAGCCGCAAGCGCTCAAGAGCCTGACCATCGTCAACAGCGCACCTGAGGTCAAATTGCGCAGCCGCGACGATTACTGGCAGTGGTTAAAACGCTGGAGCCTGATGCGCCTGCTCAGCCTGGAAACCATCGGCAAAGCCCTCGGCAGCAAACTTTTCCCCAAACCGGAACAGGCCGACCTGCGACGAAAAATGGCCGAGCGCTGGGCAAAAAACGACAAACGTGCTTATCTCGCCAGCTTCGATGCGATCGTGGGCTGGGGCGTTCAGGAACGACTTTCCCGGGTGTCCTGTCCAACGCTCGTCATCAGCGCCGACCGTGATTACACACCGGTGGCGTTAAAAGAAACCTATGTAAAACTGTTGCCGGATGCGCAGCTGGTGGTCATTGCCGACTCGCGTCATGCCACCCCGCTCGATCAACCCGAACGTTTCAATCACACGCTGCTGGATTTTCTCGCCTCAGCCGACCTTCACTCTCAGGATCACTGACCCATGCTGAAAAAACTCGCCCTCGCCGCCGGCTCCGTACTGTTTGCCGCCAACCTGATGGCTGCTACCCCGGCCAAGGCGCCCCACGTGCTGCTGGACACCACCAACGGCCAGATCGAAATCGAACTGGACCCGGTCAAGGCACCGATCAGCACGAAGAACTTCCTTGAATACGTCGACAGCGGCTTCTACAACAACACCATTTTCCACCGCGTGATCCCGGGCTTCATGGCTCAGGGCGGCGGCTTCACCCAGCAGATGCAACAGAAAGAAACCAAAGCGCCGATCAAGAACGAGGCCAGCAATGGCCTGCACAACGTTCGTGGCACCCTGTCGATGGCGCGTACTTCCAACCCTGATTCGGCGACCAGCCAGTTCTTCATCAACGTTGCCGACAACGCATTCCTCGATCCGGGCCGTGACGCTGGTTACGCGGTGTTCGCCAAAGTGGTCAAGGGCATGGATGTCGTGGACATCATCGTCAACTCGCAGACCACCACCAAAAGCGGCATGCAAAACGTGCCTGTCGACCCTGTGATCATCAAGTCGGCCAAGCGCATCGACTGAGTTTCGCCGGGCATATCGAGCGGCGCCGGGCTGAGCCTGCGCCGCTCGCACTGATAAAAGGAGAGCCCGGATTCCGGGCGGTTATCTGATGCTCTATCGCCGTTTCGAACAACTGATCGATATCTTCCGCGACGCCCCGACGGCGTCTCCCCCAGACCGCGTCTGGCCCTTCTACGTTTATTACCTGAAACAGGTCTGGCCGAGTTTCGCCGCCCTGCTCGTCATCGGCTTGTTTGCCTCCCTGATCGAAGTGGCGCTGTTCAGTTACCTGAGCCGCATCATTGACCTTGCACAAGGCACGCCCAACCCGAATTTCTTCAGCGACCACGCCCTCGAATTGACCTGGATGCTGGTGGTCGCTCTGGTGCTGCGACCGATCTTCTTTGCCCTGCACGACCTGCTGGTGCATCAGACCCTGAGCCCGGGCATGACCAGCATGATCCGCTGGCAGAACCACAGCTACGTGCTCAAGCAGAGCCTGAATTTCTTCCAGAACGACTTCGCCGGGCGCATCGCCCAGCGCATCATGCAGACCGGCAACTCGCTGCGTGACTCTGCCGTGCAGGCGGTGGACGCCCTGTGGCACGTGGTGATCTATGCGATCAGTTCGCTGGTGTTGTTTGCCGAGGCCGACTGGCGCCTGATGATCCCGCTGCTGACGTGGATCGTCGCCTACATCGGCGCGCTGTATTACTTCGTTCCACGGGTGAAGGAGCGCTCGGTGGAAGCCTCTGACGCGCGCTCGAAACTGATGGGGCGCATCGTCGACGGCTACACCAACATCGCCACGCTGAAACTGTTCGCCCACACCAACTTCGAACAGCACTACGCCAGGGAAGCCATCGAAGAACAGACCGTCAAAGCGCAAATGGCCGGTCGCGTGGTGACCAGCATGGACGTGGCAATCACCACCATGAACGGCTTGCTGATCGTCGGCACCACGGCGCTGGCGTTGTGGCTGTGGACGCAGTCGCTGATCACCGTCGGCGCGATTGCCCTGGCCACCGGCCTGGTGATTCGCATCGTCAACATGTCCGGCTGGATCATGTGGGTGGTCACCGGGATCTTCGAAAACATCGGCATGGTTCAGGACGGTCTGCGCACCATCTCGCAACCGGTCAGCGTCACCGACCGCGAGCAGGCCAAACCGCTGGCCGTGGCCTCGGGCGAAGTGCGTTTCGAGCACGTGGATTTTCACTACGGCAAGAAGAGAGGCATCATCGGCGACCTCAATCTGACGATAAAACCAGGGGAGAAAATCGGCTTGATCGGCCCGTCCGGCGCCGGCAAATCGACCCTGGTCAACCTTCTGCTGCGCCTGTACGACGTCGAGGGCGGGCGCATCCTGATCGATGGCCAGAACATCGCCGAAGTCGGCCAGGAAAGCTTGCGCGAACGGATCGGCATGATCACCCAGGACACCTCCCTGCTGCACCGTTCAATTCGCGACAATTTGCTCTACGGCAAACCCGACGCCACCGACGCCGAGCTGTGGGAGGCGGTGCACAAGGCGCGCGCCGATGAGTTTATTCCGCTGCTGTCCGACGCTGAAGGCCGCAGCGGTTTCGATGCGCATGTTGGTGAGCGCGGGGTGAAACTGTCGGGCGGCCAGCGCCAGCGCATCGCGATCGCGAGAGTGCTGCTCAAGGACGCACCGATCCTGATCATGGACGAAGCGACCTCGGCCCTGGATTCGGAAGTCGAAGCGGCGATTCAGGAAAGCCTCGAAACGCTGATGCAGGGCAAAACCGTGATCGCCATTGCCCACCGCCTCTCGACCATCGCACGCATGGACCGCCTCGTGGTGCTGGAGAACGGCCGGATCGCAGAGAGCGGCACCCACGCTGAACTGCTCGCCCATCGTGGCCTGTATGCGCGATTGTGGGCGCACCAGACCGGAGGCTTTGTCGGCATCGATTGATGCCCTCAAGATCGAAAGATCGCAGCCTTCGGCAGCTCCTACACCGGTTCCTGTAGGAGCTGCCGAAGGCTGCGATCTTTTGCTTTATGTTTGGCGATAAGGCAACGCGGTGCGGGCCTCTTCGGCATACGCCAGAACCCCGGCGCGCTCTTGCTGAAGGAAATCCTTCACCGCCGCTTTCAAACCCGGGTGGCGCAGGTAGTGCCAGGAATGGGTGATCACCGGTTCAAAGCCGCGAATCAACTTGTGCTCGCCCTGCGCCCCGGCGTCGAAACGCTGGATACCGTGGGCAATCGCGTAATCCATGCCTTGATAGAAACACGTCTCGAAATGCAGCCGATCGAACTCGGCCAGGCATCCCCAGTAGCGCCCGTAGAAACTGTCACCACCGACCAGACTGAACGCCATCGCCACCGGCCGTGAGCCCTGTTTGGCCAGGACCACCCGAATCGCCTCGGGCATGCGTTCGGCCAACAGGCTGAAGAATTCACGCGTCAGGTACGGCGCCTGACGCCGCACCGCGTAAGTATTGGCATAGCAGGCGTAAACGAAATCCCACTGTGCCTCATCCAGTTCACGCCCTTGCAGCCATTCAAAGTCAAAGCCCTGCCCCGCCACCTGCTCGCGCTCCTTGCGCATCTGCTTGCGCTTGCGTGAACTGAGGGCGTCGAGGAAATCCTGAAAATCGCGGTACGCACGGTTCTGCCAGTGATATTGACAGCCGATGCGCTGCAGCCAGCCCGGCTGCTCGGCCATCGCTGCATCGGTGAAGGGATCGGTGAAATTGATGTGCGCGCTGGACAGTTCTTCGATCTGCAGATACCCGGGCAAGCTCTTGAGCAGTTCGAAACCGTCCTCGACCTGCGCCGCCAGCAAGCGCGGACCGCTGACCGGGCTGAAGGGCACGGCGGTCAACAGTTTGGGGTAGTAATCGATGCCGGCACGGGCGCAGGCGTCGGCCCAGCCGTGATCGAAGACGTACTCGCCGTAGGAATGCCACTTGCGATAACTGGGCAGCGCGGCAACCAGTCGATCACCTTCGATATGCAGCAAATGCTCGGGTTGCCAGCCCGAGTGCGGGCCGACACTGGCGCTGTCTTCCAGCGCGCTGAGAAAGGCGTGACGCAGGAACGGCTGGTTGTCCGGCACCAGCGCATCCCAAGTGGCCGGGGCGATTTCCGACAGGTTTTGCAGACGTTGCAACGGCATTCACTGGCACTCCACAGCTTGGCGACAAAGCCCGGCGAGTATCGCTGATCGCGACCCCGTTGCACACGCTCAATCGGCCGACAGTGCTCTAACTCAATAGTTCACGCCTGATACGCATCGTCATCATCTTGCCATCACCGTGCCACCGCTCTGTCATAAACCATCGCGATACTGGCGCCTGTTTTTAGAGCGTCGGGTTCTAACCCGGCCACAGTTTTCCGACCTTCGTGTCGGTTGTGCCCAGGATGGTTCAGCCATCCCCTTCATCTTCGGAGATTGCTATGCGTCTTGCTTCCACGAAAACTGCAGCGGCCCTGTGCGGCGGCTTGTTGCTGGCCATGAGCGTTCCGGCCAGTGCTGCAGTCGACGCCAAACTGCTCGACATGCTCAAGGCCAACGGGTCGATTTCCCAGGCGCAGTACATCGAGCTGCAAACAGAACTGGCCAAGGATCAGAAGGCTCAGCAGATCGCCCAACAGGCGCAGCAGGAAACCAACGAACAAGTGGCGGCGGTCGCCAAGAAGAGCAACGAACAGAGCCTGTTCGACCAGAAACTGGCTTGGGCGGCCAAGACCCAGTTCAAGGGCGATGTGCGCATCCGTCAGGAAACCATCAAGATCGACGGCGAGCCGAACAACGGCGGCCGCGACAAGGATCGCCAGCGCATCCGTGCCCGTCTGGGCGCCTACACAGAAATCAACCCGCAAGTCGACACCGGCATCCGTATTGCCACCGGCGGCGGCGACGATGCCCGTTCGACCAACCAGGACCAGGACAACTACTTCGACAAGAAGCAGATCTGGCTCGACCTCGGCTACATCGATTACCATCCCGACCAGATCAAGAACCTGCACATCATCGGCGGCAAGATGCTGCAACCGTGGGTCAGCATGGGCGACGTGATCTGGGACAGCGATATCAACCCGGAAGGTCTGGCCGTCACCTACAAGTATCCATTGGGCGGCAGCGCCGAGCTGTTTGGTAGCCTGGGTAACTACAACCTCAAGGACAACGTTGACGGCGACGGCGTGCAATTCCGCCACGACCTGCGCCTGACCGCTGGCCAACTGGGCAGCCGCTTCAACATCACTGACAACCTGAAAATGACCGTAGGCGGCAGCGTTTACGCTTATCAGAACGACGAAGACAGCCGTTGCACCGGCACCTCGACGCCGTGCGCCCTGGCCGTCAACGGCAACTCGGCCAACAATGAATTCCGTCTGTATGAAGGGTTCAGCCAGGTCGACATTGGCGGCCTGCCGATGCCACTGTCGTTCTACGGTCAGTACGTGAAGAACAATGATGCCGTGACCGATCAGGACACCGCATGGTTGCTCGGGGCCAAGTCGAAAGTGTTCGGTTTCAACCTCGATTACAACTATCGCGATGTACAGCGCAACGCCGTGGTCGGCGCCTTCACCGACTCCGACTTTGCCAACGGCACCACCGGTTCGCGCGGGCACAAGTTCAAGGTCGGTTACGACATCGACAAGAACTTCGCCGTCGGCGCTACGTACTTCCTGACCAAGGCCGACTTCGCCAGCCGCAGCCAGCGCGATGCAGATGCCAACACCCTGCAGCTGGATGCTGAAGCGAAGTTCTAAAAAATTGATAGCCCGGTGCGGGCGGGACGATCCCCATCATCCGTTCGTTTCGTTCGCACTGGGTTATTTCTGCAGGATGCAAAAAACCCCTGTAGGCGCTGCCGAAGGCTGCGATCTTTTGGTCTTGATCTTAAAAGCAAGATCAAAAGATCGCAGCCTCGTTTCACTCGACAGCTCCTACAGGGGGTTGTCTTTTCGTCGTTGCTCAGCCAGGCGTTCAGCCAAAGCATCGACGTTCTCGTCCGCTTGTTCCGGCAGCGCCTTCAGGGTTGCCTGCATCAAGCGCATCTGCCGCATGAAACGCCGGCAATTGGGGCAGAACATCAGGTGATGACGCACCATCAGTTTTTCCCGAAAGCTCAATTGGCCTTCTAGATAATCGCTGGATCGTGCCACTTGCTCCTTGCAGGTCAACATTCCCCTGTCTCCTCAAAATGTTCCACGGTTGCAAAGACCTTCAAGCGTGCCCGGTGCAGCAGCACGCGGACATTGGAGAGCGAGATCTCCAGAAGATTACAGATCTCTTCCAGCTCCAGGCCTTGACGTTCGCGCAACAGCAAGACACTGCTCTGCAAGTCGGAAAGACTCAGCAATGTATGCTCGAGGCATTCGCGCAGTTCGTTTTCAGTCAGGAGCGCTTCGGGGGTGTCCTGGTGCCAGGCGAACGGCGCGACCAGCCAGTGACCGTCGCGCGAAGAAAACCGCTCGTCGTCGATAGAGCCGTGAGGAGATGGCAGGTCATCAAGCAGTACTTCCCGGCGATTGAGCTTGTAGCGACTCTTGGCCGAATTGGCGGTGATGGTCAGCAGCCAGGTCTTGAGGCTGGAGCGGCCCTCGAAACTGGCCAGATGGCGCACTACCGACAGCCAGGCATCCTGCACCACTTCTTCGACATGCCGCTGGCCGACAATCGCATAAGCCACTGCGCGCATGGCGCTCTGATACTGGACGACCAATTCCTTGAAAGCCTTTTGCTCTCCCGCCAGCAAGCGTTCGAGCAGTTGGGTGTCGTCAGCCGCCATCCATCAATCCCCTTGTGCGGATTTCGAAAATGAACGCGGCAGGTATTTACCTGCCGCGATTTCCGAAAAATTACAGCGTTTCAGCCGCTTCGAATCCAGGAAAGATCGACGCGATTAAGAGGAAATTAACGTGTTTCAACGTTTACGCAGCAACACGCTGCCAATTGAGTAGCCGGCGCCGAACGAGCTGAGCACCGCCAGCGAACCGGAGGCCAGGTCATCCTGATATTTGTGGAAGGCAATCACCGAACCGGCCGAGCTGGTGTTGGCGTAGCTGTCGAGAATCACCGGCGCTTCTTCTTCGCTGGCTTCGCGGCCGAGCAGCTTGCGCACGATCAGGTGGTTCATGCTCAGGTTGGCCTGGTGCAGCCAGAAGCGCTTCACGTCGCCAACGTTGAGCTGGTTCTCCTCCAGGTGCTCGCCAATCAGCTCGGCGACCATCGGGCAGACGTCCTTAAACACTTTGCGGCCTTCCTGCACGAACAGTTTGTCGCGGGCACCGATGCCCTCTTCTGCTGCCCGATTGAGGAAGCCAAAGTTGTTGCGGATGTTGTTGGAGAACTTGGTCAGCAGTTTGGTACTGACCACGTCGAACTGGTACTTGGACGTCGCCAGATCGGCCCGCTCGATGATCACCGCAGTCGCGGCATCGCCGAAGATGAAATGGCTGTCGCGATCACGGAAGTTCAGGTGCCCGGTGCAGACCTCCGGGTTGACCATCAGGATCGCCCGCGCCTGACCCAACTGCACGCTGTTGGCGGCGGCCTGGATGCCAAACGTCGCCGAAGAGCAAGCCACGTTCATGTCGAAGCCGAAACCTTCAATGCCCAGAGCTTCCTGGACTTCGATGGCGATGGCCGGGTAGGCGCGTTGCAGGTTGGAGCAGGCCACGATCACGCCATCGATGTCGGCGGCGGTTTTGCCGGCCCGTTGCAAGGCTTGTTCAGCCGCGCCGACGGCCATCTGGCAGAGCACCGACCACTCGTCGTTGGAACGCTCCGGCAGGCGCGGGGCCATGCGTTGCGGATCGAGGATGCCGTCCTTGTCCATGACAAAACGGCTTTTGATGCCCGAGGCTTTTTCTATGAATGCCGCGCTGGATTCGGTCAGGGCCTGGACTTCACCGCTGGCAATGGCCTCGGCGTTGTCGGCGTTGAACTGGGCGACATAGGTATTGAAAGACTGCACCAGCTCTTCGTTGGAAATGCTGTTGGCCGGTGTGTACAGGCCGGTGCCGCTGATGACGACGTTATGCATGGTCGTTTCTCTAATCTGTTCAGGCAGAAAGTGCTGGAACCGTCGTACCAACACGCAAAGGGTCTATTCCCATCCGGGGGACGCAAACCTGGCATCGTTTTATTGCGCGGCGCGACACGGCCAAAGGCTCTGGGTCGCGAAACCGGCGTTTATGGTGGCGAAGTTTGCCATAAACCCAGCGTTTTGGCGCCATTCTCCTGCTCATCGCGATCCCTGTAGGAGCTGCCGAAGGCTGCGATCTTTTGATCTTGATCTTTAAAAAGCAAAATCAAAAGATCGCAGCCTTCGGCAGCTCCTACAGGATCGTTGCAAGGCGCGAAGTCAGGGTTCGACCTGGCTCCACTGTTTGCTCAGGCGTTTGTCGGAGATCGGCACTTTCGTCCCCAACTGCTGGGCGAACAGCGACACGCGGTATTCCTCCAGCCACCAGCGGTACAACTCCAGTTGCGGATCGCGCTTGCCTTCCTGCGCATGCTTGGCCGCGCGGGCCTGGTATTGCGCCCATAGTCCCGCGAGTTCGCCGCTCCAGACCCGATCCTTCTGCACTTGCGCACCGAGTTTCTCGAAACGCTGCTCGACCGCTTTCAGGTAACGCGGCAACTCCTTGAGCCATTGCATCGGCGTCTCTCGGACGAAGCCCGGATAGACCAGATTGCCGATCTGCTGCTTGATGTCGTTGAGCGCAACCGCCTGGGCGAGATCGATCTTGCCCTTGAAGCGTTTTTGCAGGCCGTGCCAGATCTTCAGGATTTCCAGGGTCAGACGCGCGACACGCTCGGCGTGTTCGGTCCAGTTGCCGCGTTTGCGCTCGGCCAATCCCGCCAACCCGGCGCCGTCACGGGGCAACGGCTCTTCGCCTTCGAGAATGCAACTGTCGAGGCTCGCCAGCAGAATGTCTTCGACCAGCGCATCGACGCGGCCCAGTTCGCGATACAGCAGGCCCAGTTCAGTCTGCCCCGGCAACTTGCCACGCAGGAATTTAGCCGGCTCGGCCAGTTGCTGCATGAGCAGGCGCTGCAAGGCGCGACGGTGCTGAAACTCGGCTTCGGCCGGGGTCGAGAAGCGCCCTTCCTTGACCGTGCCGCCCTCTTCCACCAGCGCCGGGTACACCGTCATCGACAACCCGGCGATCTTTTGCTGGGTCTTTTCTGCCACCGGCGCGAAGACTTTTGCCTCGACCGGTTGCTGACTTTTCGCGCTCTGTGGCACCGCCAGCGCGGCTTGGCTGGCTTCGGCGAAGCGTGCGGTCAGCTCAGCCAGATCGCGACCTTCGCCGAGAAACTTGCCTTGGCCGTCGACGATTTCCAGATTCATGCGCAGGTGGCTTTCGACCTGCTGCGCGGCTTCCGCCCACGCCTCATCACTGACCCGTGCGCCGGTCATGCGCAGCAGCTCGCGACCGAGTGCTTGCGGTAGCGAACCTTCGGCGAAAGTCATGCGCTGCAACGCGGCTTTGATGAAGTCCGGCACCGGCACGAAATTCTTGCGCAGGGCTTTTGGCAGGTTGCGCACGAGGGCAATGCACTTGGCCTCGATCAAGCCTGGCACCAGCCATTCCAGACGCTCCGGCGGGAGCATCGGCAGCAGCGGCGCCGGCACGCGCAGGGTTACGCCATCGCGCGGGTGATTGGGTTCGAAATGGTAAGTCAGCGCCAGCTCCAGATCGCCGAAGTGCAGCGTGTCCGGGTAATCACGGGCGGTGACTTCGCTGGCCTCGCGGGCCAGCACGTCTTCTTCGCGCATGATCAGCAACTGCGGGTCTTTCTGGCTGTTGACCTTGTACCAACTGTCGAACGTCGCGGTCTGATGGATCTCCGCCGGCAGGCGTGCATCGTAGAACGCGTAGAGGGTTTCTTCGTCGGCGAGAATATCGCGCCGGCGAGCCTTGGCTTCCAGTTCGTCGAGCTGCTCGAGCAGTTGCTTGTTGGCTGTGAGGCACTTGGCCCGCGACTGAATCTCGCCGCGTACCAGACCTTCGCGGACAAACAGCTCACGCGAGACCACCGGATCGACCGGGCCGTAATGCACCGGGCGGCGACCGACGACGATCAGCCCGAACAGGGTGATCTGCTCGAAGGCCACGACCTGGCCGCGCTTCTTTTCCCAATGCGGTTCGAAGTGGTTTTTCTTGATCAGATGCCCGGCCAGCGGCTCGATCCAGTCGGCGTCGATCTTGGCGACCATGCGTGCGTAAAGCTTGGTGGTTTCCACCAGTTCGGCGGTCATCAACCACTGCGGGCGCTTCTTGCCGATGCCCGACGACGGATGAATCCAGAAGCGCCGCTGCCGCGCGCCGAGGTAATCGCCGTCTTCGGTTTTCTGGCCGATCTGGCTGAGCAGACCGACCAGCACCGCTTTGTGCAGCTTCGGATAATCCGCCGGCTCTTTATTCAGGCTCAACTGCATGTCGCGGCAGATCAGGCTCAACTGGCGATGCGAATCACGCCACTCGCGCAAACGCAGGTAATTGAGGAAATTTTTCCGGCACCAATTGCGCAGCGGGTTGGCGGTCAGCGCCTGGCGCTGCTCTTCAAAACCACGCCACAGATTGACCAGCCCCGCGAAATCGGAATCCGGATCCTTCCATTGTGCATGGGCCTGATCCGCCGCTTGCTGACGCTCCGGCGGACGCTCGCGCGGGTCCTGAATGGACATGGCGCTGGCGACAATCAGCACTTCCTGCAGACTGCCAAGTTTGGCCGCTTCCAAGAGCATGCGGCCCATGCGCGGGTCGACCGGCAAGCGCGCCAACTGGCGACCAAGCGGCGTCAGCTGACTGTTGCGATCGACCGCCGACAATTCTTGCAGCAGGTTGAAACCGTCACTGATCGCCTTGCCGTCCGGGGGTTCGATGAACGGGAACGCGGTAATTTCGCCGAGGCGCAGATGAAGCATCTGCAGGATTACGGCGGCGAGGTTGGTGCGCAGGATTTCCGGGTCGGTAAATTCCGGACGCCCGAGAAAATCCTCTTCGCTGTACAGACGCACGCAGATGCCCGGCTCGACCCGCCCGCAACGACCTTTACGTTGATTGGCGCTGGCCTGGGAAATCGCTTCGATCGGCAAGCGCTGGACCTTGGCCCGATAGCTGTAGCGACTGATGCGCGCGGTGCCGCTGTCGATCACGTAGCGAATGCCCGGCACGGTCAGGGAGGTCTCGGCAACGTTGGTCGCCAGCACCACGCGGCGGCCCGGGTGCGACTGGAAAATCCGCTGCTGCTCGGCCGGCGACAGACGCGCGTACAGCGGCAGGATTTCGGTGTGCTTGAGCTGGGCCTTGCGCAACATGTCGGCGGCGTCGCGAATCTCGCGCTCACCGGGCAGGAACACCAGCACGTCGCCGGGGCTGCGGCGTTCGCTGCGCTCGTGCGCGGCAATTTCGTCAAGGGTGGCCAGGATCGCCTGGTCGACGGTGAGGTCGTCCTCGACCCGGTTGCCTTCTTCGTCCTGCTCCAGCGTCAGTGGCCGGTACCAGGTTTCCACCGGGAAAGTGCGGCCCGATACTTCGACGATCGGCGCGTCATCGAAATGCCTGGAGAAGCGCTCAAGATCGATGGTCGCCGAGGTGATGATGACCTTCAGGTCCGGGCGCCGGGGCAGCAGGGTTTTCAGATAGCCGAGGAGGAAATCGATGTTGAGACTGCGTTCGTGGGCTTCGTCGACGATGATCGTGTCGTAGCGTTCCAGATAGCGGTCGTTCTGGGTTTCCGCGAGCAGGATGCCGTCGGTCATCAGCTTGATCAGGGTGTTGGCATCGCTCTGATCTTCGAAGCGCACCTGATAGCCGACCAGCGACCCGAGCGGTGTGCCGAGCTCTTCAGCAACGCGACTGGCGACGCTGCGCGCGGCGATCCGGCGCGGCTGGGTATGGCCGATCAGGCCGTGCTGGCCACGGCCGATTTCCAGACAGATCTTCGGCAACTGGGTGGTTTTGCCCGAGCCGGTTTCGCCCGCAATGATCAGCACCTGATGTTGCTCCAGGGCCTTTTTGATCTCGTCGCGCTTGGCCGCGATCGGCAAACTGTCGTCGTAACGAATCACCGGCAGGCTCGCGCGGCGCGCCAACACTTGGTCACAGGACGCCTGCATCCGCGCCACCCACTGTGCCAGTTTGGCCTCGTCAGGTTTCTTGCGCAGCTCAAGCAACTGCCGCCGCAGCCGGTGACGGTCGGCGAGCATGGCGTGATCGAGGTTTTTCAGCAGTTTGTCGATGGAGGGCGATTCGTCGGTCATCGGGTAGGCAATTCGGTCGTCTATTTGTGCAGGGGGCGATTGTCGCAGATTTGCCTGCAGTTGACCTGCTTCCCCTGTAGGAGCTGCCGAAGGCTGCGATCTCTTGATTTTGCTTTTGAAGATCAAGATCAAAAGATCGCAGCCTTCGGCAGCTCCTACAATGGGTTGTTACTCGTTATCGCGGCCCTTAGTGATCGTTCCCACGCTCCGCGTGGGAATGCAGCCGGGGACGCTCCGCGTCCCAGAAGCGGACGCGGAGCGTCCGATGAGGCATTCCCACGCAGAGCATGGGAACGATCAGGTGACCGACCAAGCGTTACTCACTATCGCGGCCCTTGCGCCGGTATGGAAAGACGTCGATGACCTTCCCGGCCCGAATCGCTTCCTGCAAACCCTTCCAGTAATCGGCGTCATACAACTCGCCATGCAGCTGATCAAACAATTTGCGCTGCCCCGCATCGGCGAACAGAAACGGCGGAAACTCTTCGGGAAACACATCCAGCGGCCCGATCGAGTACCACGGCTCGGACGCCATTTCATCTTCCGGCGTGCGCGGCGCGGGGATGTGGCGGAAGTTGGCTTCGGTCAGGAAGCAGATCTCGTCGTAATCGTAAAACACCACCCGCCCGTGACGGGTGACGCCGAAATTTTTCAGCAGCATATCGCCGGGAAAGATATTCGCCGCTGCCAGCTGCTTGATCGCCAGACCATAATCCTCCAGCGCTTCGCGCACCTGCGCGTCGTTGGCGTTTTCCAGATACAGGTTGAGGGGGGTCATCCGGCGCTCGGTCCAGCAGTGACGGATCAGCACGGTTTCGCCTTCGACCGAGACCGTGGACGGCGCCACCTCAAGCAATTCCTCCAGACACGCCGGATCGAACTTGCTCAGTGGAAAACGGAAATCGGCAAACTCCTGGGTATCGGCCATGCGCCCGACCCGGTCGACGCTCTTCACCAGGCGATATTTTTCGATCACCGTGGCGCGGTCGACGTTTTTCGACGGTGAGAAACGGTCCTTGATGATTTTGAACACCGTGTTGAAACCCGGCAGGGTAAACACGCTCATGACCATGCCGCGCACGCCCGGCGCCATGATGAACTGATCGTCGGTGTTGGCCAGATGATTGATCAGGGCACGGTAAAATTCGGATTTGCCGTGTTTGTAAAAACCGATCGAGGTGTACAGCTCGGCGATGTGCTTGCCCGGCAGAATCCGCCGCAGGAAGCCAATAAATTCGGCCGGCACCGGCACGTCGACCATGAAATACGAACGGGTGAAAGAGAAGATGATCGACACATCGGCTTCGTCGGTAATCAACGCATCGATCTGAATGCCCCGACCTTCGCGGTGCAACAGCGGAATCACCAGCGGCCATTGCTCATCACGGGTGTAGATGCGCCCGACCAGATACGCGCCCTTGTTGCGGTAGAGCACCGAGGAAAACAGCTCGACGCTCAGTTCCGGGTCCTTGCAGACCCAGTCCGGCAGGTTTTCGCGCAATTGCGCTTCGAGCCGCAACAAGTCGGCAGGCAAATCGGCGTAATTCTCGCTGAAGCGGTAGTCGGCAAACATGCTCGCGAGCATGGCCGACAACTGGCCCTGCGGCTTGTAGGTGCGGGTCTGCGCGGCGCGTGCACGGCGCAGGCTCGGGCGCGTGGTGTGGATGAACATGCAGCCGTCGCTGATCAGGTCGTGGCTGAACAGCCCGCAGAAAATCGAGTTGTACCAGGTTTCGGACAGCTCATCGTCAAAGCGCAGGTCAATCACACTGATGTAGGCGCTTTTCACCAGGGGCCAGCAACTGACGTTCATTAGGGTTTCTTCGTCGAAATACTCGCGCAGGCGAGCGACGGTTTCGCCGACCTTTTCTTCATACAGACTGATCCGCGCCGCTGACGCGGCCTGCGCCTCCTGCCAGCGCGCCTGTTCGAAGCGCTCCCGCGCGCCATCGGTGATGCGGCGGAAATGCTCGCGGTAATCGTCGAAGCCGGCGAGGATCATCCGGGCGATCTCGGTGGCTGGCCATTGCTGCGACATAGGTGAAACCTCGGCGGGAATTCGGTTCGTCTGAGCTTAGTCACCGAACCACTCGCAGGAAAAGCGCAATTTCTGCCAAAACCGATACAGGGCTGACCGTTGACGCGCTTTCTCGTGCCGACACCCCGGCAGGCAGAATTAAATGCCTGATTAGCGGTTGCCATGATCCGGACGCTCGGCAACACTCTCGTCCCGATCAAGGAAGGAGCCCGCCGTGAGCCCTGTCGATATTTTCCGTATGTTGTCGCTGGCCGCTATCTGGGGCGCGAGTTTTCTGTTCATGCGCATCATTGCCCCAGTGATCGGCACGATCCCGACCGGTTTTTTTCGCGTGTCCATCGCGGCGGCCGGACTGCTGGTGATCCTTGGGCTGATGCGCATCAGCTGGGATTTCAAGGGCAAGCTGAAAACCGTGATGTTGCTGGGCGTGATCAACTCGGGGATTCCGGCGACGCTGTATTCGGTGGCCGCACAAGTGCTGCCGGCTGGGTATTCAGCGATTTTCAACGCCACCACGCCGCTGATGGGCGTGCTGATTGGCGGGTTGTTCTTCAGCGAAAAGCTCACAGTCGCGAAGCTCGGCGGCGTATTTCTCGGCCTGTTCGGCGTCGGCGTGCTCATGCGCGCCGGTCCCGTAGCATTCGACCTGCAATTGCTGATGGGCGCGGTCGCCTGCCTGCTGGCGACGACGTGTTATGGCTTCGCCGGATTTCTCGCACGGCGTTGGCTGGATCAGGCCGGTGGGCTGGACAGCCGTTTATCGGCACTGGGCAGCATGCTCGGGGCCACCTTGTTTTTGCTGCCGCTGTTCGCCTTCAGCGTGATCACTGCGCCGCCGGCCAGTTGGGGCGGCTGGCAGGTCTGGCTGTCGCTGCTCGGTCTGGGTCTGGGCTGCACGGCGTTTGCCTACATCATTTATTTCCGCCTGCTCAGCTCGATCGGTCCGGTGAAATCGATGACCGTCACCTTCATGATTCCGCCGTTCGGCGTGTTATGGGGCGCGCTGTTGCTGGATGAGCCGTTGTCGATGGCGCACATTTATGGCGGGGTGCTGATTGCGGCAGCGTTGTGGCTGGTGTTGAAGCCGGCGGTGGTGAAGCCTGCCGAGATGGTAAATCGGTAATCCGCTTTGTTGGCAAAATCGCCATCGCGGCAGGCTCATGCCTACATGGGAACGCATTCCGGTTATAGGCATGAGCCTGCTCGCGATGGCGACGCAAGAGTCACCGCTTGTCTTTCTGTTATCCGGTCTTACGGAACACAAACACCAATCCAACAATGATCAGCAGCATTCCCAACACACTCAACGCCGCGAGCCGATTACCAAAAATCAGGTAATCCATCACCGCCGTCACCGCTGGCACCAGATAGAACAGGCTGGTGACATTCACCAGATTGCCCCGCGCGATCAGCCGATACAGCAACAGTGTCGCCAGCACCGAGACCACCAGGCCCATCCATAACACCGGGACAATAAAGCCTGCGCTGTGCTCGAAGTGAAACCGCTGGAACGGTACGAACATCGCACACAGCAACAGGCCGGCCAGGTACTGCACTGGCAGCGTGCCGAGCGGGTTGTCGGTGATGCATTTTTGCATGATCGAACCGAGCGTCATGCTCGCCAGCGCCAGCAAACCGAACAGCATGCCGGTCCAGGACATACCGGCCAGACCGATGCCCTGATAAACCACCATGATCAGCCCGGCCAGCCCCAGCGCCAGACCGAATATACGGCTCGCCGAGCGCTGGCGCTCCATCAAGACCACGGTGAGTATCGGCTGAACGCCCATGATCGTCGCCATCACGCCCGGTGTGACTTTGCAGTCCAGCGCCAACAGATAAAAAATCTGATAGGCGCCCAACAGCACCACACCGGTGGCGATCGCGAACAGCATCGGATTGCCACCCTTGGGCAGCTTCAATTTCAGCAGCGGCGCCAGCAACACCAGCCCACACAGGGCGATGGCGAAGCGAATCAGCAAAAAGGCAAAGGGCGAAGCATGGGCCAGGCCCCATTTGGAGAAAATCGCCCCACTGCTCCACAGCAGAACGAACAGGCTCGTGGACGTCGCCGCGAGCGCGGATTGTTTCGAAAGGACAAACATGAATACCACCTGTAGTCAGGCAAGAAGCCAACTCAGCCGAAGCTGAAATCCAGTAGGTTTTTCTGGCGGGCGCAGGGTCAGCAGAAACTGCCGTTCAGCCCCGGACGCCAACGCCCGGCGGCGATACGACTGCGCACACCGGCGTGCTACTGACAGGTGGAGGGTAATGACTGATCTGCACCGGCTGCTGATTCCCGCACGGCACGACGCCAGCGTTGACCGCTGAATCGACTACCGCGTTGATGAGGGATGCAGGCATTGATGCGGATCTCGTTAGGAGGAACGTGAATCGCCTGATTCACGAGCGCCGACTATAACCAGCGCGTGACACAGATTGCAATGACTTGGGCAAAGGGCCGCCAGCGATAGCGCGGTGCCGGGTGATTAGGGTAATTGGCGGTGGCAACGGATTGTCAGGAGACAGGGAATGCAAGAGATCATATGCCAAGGGAACGGACGTATTTGCGGGATCAGGTTTATCGGTCGGAGGCGAGGAAGCGGGCCGCAGTTACATTTGCGAAACGACACAGCGAACTCGAGGCGCGCGCAATCGTTGACGTTGATTATTCCAAGGTTCGCTTCGAAGCTATTGATGCGTCCGCGATGAAAGCTTATGAGCAATGGCTCGATCCGCATTTCTGCCGGGAGGAAATTGTCCGATGGAAAGCCAAAGAACCAATGAGCTTCGATTTGGCAATCTGGTTTGATCGTGAACTGTGCGGACTTTGTTTCGCCAATCCGAATCAAAGCCGATTCGGCAGCCAGCAAATCGAAATTCAGGAGCCTCTTTCGGGAGCTATACCTCTATACCGTCCAAGCGGCGTATTAGCCGGATCGTCATCTTCCTTCCGCTAATAAAAAACCGCTCTCAAAGAGCGGTTATTGTCTGATCGAGTCTCACCCAAATAACCAATACCCCAGCAACGTCAGCACAACCACTGCCAGCACCGGGCGCATGACGCGGTAGGCCTTGGGATGGCGACGTTTCCACTGTTTGACCGCGCCGCTGAAACGGTCACTGAAGCTCTTGCTCCAGGCGTAAGCCTGGTTGATCCCACCGACGCGTTCATCATCAAGGTTCTGCGGTGCGGTGGCGCGGCCAAGCCAGCCGCTGATGAAGCGGTTGATGCGGGTCATCAGGCGGTTGCTCAGCGGACGCTCGATGTCGCAGAACAAAATCACGCGAGTCTGATCGGTTTCATTCTTGACCCAGTGCACGTAGGTCTCGTCGAACATCACGTCATCGCCGTCGCGCCAGGCGTAGACCTGACCATCGACAAAAATCCGGCAATCGTCGGAATTGGGCGTCGACAGGCCGAGGTGATAACGCAGCGAGCCGGCGAACGGGTCGCGGTGCGGATTGAGATGACTACCGCCCGGCAACAGCGCAAACATTGCGCCTTTGACGTTGGGAATGGCACTGACCAGCGCTACGGTTTTCGGGCAAAGGGCTTCAGCCGATGGCAGCGGTTTGTCGTACCACTTGAGATAGAAACGCTTCCAGCCTTTCTTGAAAAACGAGCCGAAACCGGCATCGTTATTCTTCTCGGCGGCGCGAATGTAGCCTTCGTCAAACAGGTGCATCGCTTCGTCGCGAATGGTTTCCCAGTTGTCGCGCAGTACATCCAGTTCCGGAAACTTGCTGCGATCCAGATAGGGTTTGGACGGCACGCCGGAAAACAAATACATCAAGGCGTTATACGGAGCGAACAGCGCCGAGTGGTTGACGAACTGACGCAATACCGGCAAACGCGCCTTGCCGCGCAAATGCACATAGAGCGTGCTGCCCAGAAAGAGCAACAGCACAAACGCCTTGGCGGCAAACGAAACGGTCATCAACAACTCCTTGAATAAAGACAACGCTGCGCAATGCCCTTTACCCGGCATGGCAGCCGGCCATGATAAACACTACCGGCCTGCGGAAAAACCGCCCGACACAAGATTCAGTGTTAAGCATTACGCAACAAAGCCTTTATTAACATGCAGCACCTGAACCCTGGCTGACCTGAATCAACCGGGTTACTGCTGGTTCTCCTGCTCGGTGAACAGGTCACTGAACAACATGCTCGACAGATAACGTTCACCCGAATCCGGCAGCACCACGACGATGGTTTTGCCCTGCATTTCCGGCGTCTCCGCCAGCCGCACAGCCACTGCCATCGCGGCACCGCAGGAAATACCGCACAAAATCCCTTCTTCCTGCATCAGGCGCAAAGCCATGGCTTTGGATTCTTCGTCGGTTACCTGCTCAACGCGATCGACCATCGACAGATCAAGGTTGTTCGGCACAAAACCGGCGCCGATGCCCTGAATCTTGTGCGGGCTAGGCTTGATCTCGGCACCGGCCAACGCTTGCGTAATCACCGGCGAAGACGCCGGCTCCACGGCCACCGACAGAATCGGTTTACCGGCGGTGTTCTTGATATACCGCGAAACACCGGTAATGGTTCCGCCCGTACCGACGCCAGCCACCAGCACATCGACGGCGCCGTCGGTGTCGTTCCAGATTTCCGGGCCGGTGGTCTTTTCGTGAATCGCCGGATTGGCGGGGTTATCGAATTGCGCCGGCATGAAATATTTGTCGGCATCGCTGGCGACGATTTCCGCAGCTTTCTCGATGGCGCCCTTCATGCCTTTGGCCGGCTCGGTCAACACCAGCTCCGCACCCAGGGCTTTCAGGACCTTGCGCCGCTCGATGCTCATCGACGCCGGCATGGTCAGCATCAATTTATAGCCACGCGCAGCGGCGACGAAGGCCAGACCGATGCCGGTATTACCGGAGGTGGGCTCGACGATGGTCATGCCCGGCTTGAGTTTACCGCTGCTTTCGGCGTCCCAGATCATGTTGGCGCCGATTCGGCATTTGACCGAGTAACCGGGATTGCGCCCCTCGATCTTGGCCAGGATGGTGACCCCGCGCGGCGCAATGCGGTTGATCTGGACCAGCGGCGTATTGCCGATGGAATGGGCGTTGTCAGCGTAAATACGGCTCATGGCTGGGTCCTTATGCAGCGTTGAATTCAGCCTTTCAAGGTAAGCCTGTTGCCGATCACAGTCCAGTCGGGTCGAACGTCTGCAAACGCGCGCAGTCAATCGGATTGAACCCATGCAACCCTCATCAGGGAACACTGTTCAAGGAAACACTCTCATGAAGCGTCGTTACAGCTGGCCGCTCTGGACCCTGGCGGGTGTCGTGGTGCTGCTGGTCGCCCTGCATTTCGCCCTGCCCTATCTGGTGCGCGACTACCTCAATGACAAGCTCGCCGACATGGGCGATTACCGTGGACAGATTACCGACGTCGACCTTGCGCTGTGGCGCGGCGCGTACAAAATCAACGGCCTGAAAATCGTCAAGGTCGACGGCAAGGTACCGGTGCCGTTCGTCGATGCACCGTTGATCGATCTGTCAGTGAGCTGGCATTCGCTGTGGTACGACCATGCCGTGGTCGCGCAGGTGCAATTTCTCAATCCTGAAATCAACTTTGTCGATGGCGGCGCCAACAAACAGAACTCCCAGACTGGTCAAGGCACCGATTGGCGGGAGCAACTGGGCAAACTGCTGCCGATCACCCTCGATGAAGTGCAGATCAACGATGGCCGCATTACCTTCCGCAACTTCAACTCCAAGCCACCGGTAAACATGAATGCAAGCAAGGTCAATGCGAGCATCTACAACCTGACCAACGTCGTCGACAAGGAAGGCAAACGCGACGCCCTTTTTGAAGGCAAGGCTTTGCTGTTGGGTCATGCCCCTGTCGAAGTGACTGCTACGTTCGATCCGCTGAGCGATTTCGAAGATTTCGAATTTCGCCTGCGTGCCCGCGACATCGAGCTCAAACGCATGAACGACTTCGCGTCGGCTTATGGCAAATTCGACTTCAACGCCGGTCACGGCGATGTGGTCATCGAAGCGAAGGCAGAGAAGGCCCGGCTCACCGGTTACATCAAGCCCCTGCTGCGCGATGTCGATGTCTTCAACTGGCAGCAAGACGTCGAGAACAAAAACAAAGGCCTGTTCCGCTCGATCTGGGAAGCGCTGGTCGGCGGCACCGAGACCGTGCTGAAGAACCAGAACAAAAACCAGTTCGCCACCCGCGTCGAACTCAGCGGCAATGTTCACCAACAGGATGTCAACGCGTTCGAAGCGTTTTTGCAGATTTTGCGTAATGGATTCATCCAGGCCTTCAATGCCCGGTATGAACGGCCGAAGCCGGATGAGGGCTGAGTCAACATGTGACGCTCCATTCAGAGACTGAATAAGCCGTCTGCGTTCACAGTCGACCGACGTGCGCGTTATAGTCGGCCATCCGATTATTTCGCCCCGTCCTGTCCGTAAGGTCAGCGTTACCGTTCGAGGATTTGCAGATGAAGTTCGAAGGCACCCAGGCCTATGTCGCCACCGATGACCTGAAGCTGGCGGTCAACGCCGCCATCACCCTGGAGCGGCCGCTGCTGGTCAAGGGTGAACCGGGCACCGGCAAGACCATGCTCGCCGAGCAACTGGCCGAGTCGTTCGGCGCCAAGCTGATCACCTGGCACATCAAATCCACCACCAAGGCCCATCAGGGTCTGTATGAATACGATGCGGTCAGCCGCCTGCGTGATTCGCAACTGGGCAATGAAAAAGTCCACGACGTGCGCAACTACTTGAAGAAAGGCAAGCTCTGGGAAGCCTTCGAGTCCGAGGAGCGAGTGATTCTGCTGATCGATGAAATCGACAAGGCCGACATCGAGTTCCCGAATGACTTGCTGCAAGAACTCGACAAGATGGAGTTCTACGTTTACGAGATCGACGAAACCATCAAGGCGAAGAAACGCCCGATCATCATCATTACTTCCAATAACGAGAAAGAGCTGCCGGACGCGTTCCTGCGCCGCTGCTTCTTCCACTACATCGCCTTCCCTGATCGCAGCACCTTGCAAAAGATCGTCGATGTCCACTACCCGGACATCAAGAAAGACCTGGTCAGCGAAGCGCTCGACGTATTCTTCGACGTGCGCAAGGTACCGGGCCTGAAGAAAAAGCCTTCAACGTCGGAACTGGTTGACTGGCTGAAGCTGCTGATGGCCGACAATATCGGCGAAGCGGTGCTGCGCGAGCGCGATCCGACCAAAGCCATCCCGCCGCTGGCAGGCGCCCTGGTAAAGAACGAACAGGACGTGCAGCTACTTGAGCGCCTGGCGTTCATGAGCCGGCGCGGCACCCGCTAAGAGGCTGCTGCCATGTTGCTCAACCTGTTCAACGAAATGCGCGCAGCCAAGGTGCCGGTGTCGGTGCGCGAGCTGCTCGACTTGATCAACGCGCTGAAACAGCGCGTGACCTTCGCCGACATGGACGAGTTCTATTACTTGTCGCGGGCGATTCTGGTCAAGGACGAACGCCATTTCGACAAGTTCGACCGCGCCTTCGGCGCGTACTTCAATGGCCTGGAGAAACTAGACGACCACTTGCAGGCGCTGATTCCCGAGGATTGGCTGCGCAAGGAATTCGAGCGCTCGCTGACCGACGAAGAGCGCGCGCAGATCCAGTCCCTTGGCGGGCTGGACAAGCTCATCGAAGAGTTCAAAAAGCGTCTGGAAGAACAGAAAGAACGTCACGCCGGCGGCAATAAATGGATCGGCACCGGTGGTACCAGCCCGTTTGGCTCGGGCGGTTTCAACCCCGAAGGCATTCGCGTCGGCGATGCTGGCAAACGCCAGGGCAAAGCGGTGAAAGTCTGGGATCAGCGCGAGTACAAGAACCTCGACGATTCGGTGGAACTGGGCACGCGCAACATCAAGGTCGCCCTGCGTCGTTTGCGCAAGTTCGCTCGCCAGGGTGCGGCGGAAGAACTCGACATTGACGGCACGATCGACCACACCGCCAAAGATGCCGGCCTGCTCAATATCCAGATGCGTCCGGAACGGCGCAACACCGTCAAGCTGTTGCTGCTGTTCGACATCGGCGGTTCGATGGACGCGCACGTGAAGATTTGCGAGGAATTGTTCTCGGCCTGCAAGACCGAGTTCAAGCATCTGGAGTACTTCTACTTCCACAACTTCATTTATGAATCAGTGTGGAAGAACAACATGCGCCGCACTTCCGAGCGCACCTCGACGCAGGATCTGCTGCACAAGTACGGCGCCGACTACAAGGTGATCTTCATCGGCGACGCCGCCATGGCGCCTTATGAAATCACCCAGGCCGGTGGCAGTGTCGAGCATTGGAACGAAGAGCCGGGCTATGTCTGGATGCAGCGTTTCATGGAGAAGTACAAGAAACTCATCTGGATTAACCCCTATCCGAAAGATACCTGGGGCTATACGTCCTCGACGAATATTGTCCGCGATCTGATTGAGGATCAGATGTATCCGCTGACGTTGCGCGGGCTGGAAGAAGGCATGAGGTTTTTATCCAAATAAACACCGGATCGTCCCCCGTTCTGCGTGGGGACGATGCAGAAAACCAGCAGCCGTTACCAGCCTAGTTTGATGTAGGACTTGCAAAGCCTGTCCATGAACTCGCGGTCATCTGTTTCGCAAATGACCGGAGGTTGCACACCTCGCCGTTTCGCCACCAGCGCCATTTCTATCCTCTTCTGGGCCTGCAGCTTTCGCCGTTTTTTTCGTTCCAGATCGGTTTCAGCTGTAAGTAACTCTTCGTGTTTGAGTTCGCCATCTGCTGCAAAAAAGCGAAACAGGACACCCGTAGCAGCGTCCGCTGCGGCGTGGTCCCCGGCAATCAGCAGCATGGATTTGCCGTTCTGATTTCCATGGTGATGCCGGTCAAACATGCGTGTCATATCCAGCCTCGCCCTGGATATGAATTGTTCGAACATGGGCGCGAATCCTTCGAAGCCGAGCTTGTCGATGCTCAACTTCTGCAGATTGCCAAAACGATCCACCTCGACTTTATAAATCGCATCACTTTCGCCGGACTCATAGAACTCGACGATATGACGTTCGACCTTGGCCGCGCCTTCAACGCTAACCTGAACACTGACTTTCATATAACGCATCTGAAACTTCCTTGTGAGAGATGAGGTTCGATGATTTCACACATCGCCGAAAACCAATGTAGGGCAATGTCCTCGGGCTCAACGAATCGTCTCGGTTTTCAGTCCGAAGTTTGGACGATCACAAGTAGGACTTCAGATAGTTGTTATGAGCTTGCCATGCACGGTCCTGCATGACCGGAGCGAAGCGAATCCTGTCTCCCGGCAACTGTTGCGCCAGGCGCGCCATTGCCAACGGCGTCAGCGCCCCCAACCTTGGATAACCACCAATGGTCTGACGATCATTGAGCAGCACGATCGGCTGCCCGTCCGGCGGTACCTGCACCGCACCCAGCGGAATGCCTTCGGAAATCATGGGTTGCCCCTGATAGTGCAAGGCATTGCCCAACAAGCGAATGCCCATGCGGTCGGCACGACTGTCCAGCGTCCAGGCGGTGTTGAATGCATCAAACAGACTCTGGCCACTGAACTGGCCGATCTGTGCGCCAAGCACCAGATCCAGCGGTGCCTTCGATTGCAAATCCGGCCGCAGCGGCAACGGCACTTCACGCAGTAATCGCGATTCACCGCTATAACTCAGCGCCCCGCCCCTGGCCAGCGGCAAGCCCATGCCATCAGGTCCACCCAGTTCTTCGCGGACCACCGTGGCGCTACTGCCCAGCACTTGGCGTGCATCAAAACCGCCGGGGGCTGCCAGATAAGCCCGGGCACCGAGCAAGGGTTGCGTGAATTGCAGTTTCTGTCCTTTGTGCAACTTGAAACTGCGCCATGGCGCCAGCGGCAGTCCCTCAAGCTGCGCGCCGAGATCCGCTCCGGCCAATGCCAGCAGGCAATCCTCCTCAGCCACCACGGCAAACCCGCCGAGGGTGATCTCAACCACCGTCGCATTCAGCGCATTGCCAAGCAGCCAATTGGCCCAGCTCATCGAACACCAGTCCGCCGCGCCGCCCTGTGTTACGCCGAGATGGCGTACACCAAAACGTCCGGCGTCCTGCAGCAGGCACAGCGCCGTACTCGCGGTAATCGTCAATCGGCTCATGCCAGCGCCTCCAACGGTGTGTCGTCGCCGCCCAGACGAACGAATTCAGCGTGATCCACGGCTTCGAAGCGCACTGTGTCGCCGGGCTGCATCAGGCTATAACCGTCGCGATGCCGATCGAACAGTTTTGCCGGGGTGCGACCGATCAGGTTCCAGCCACCGGGTGAGACGACCGGATAAGCTGCGGTCTGCCGCTCGGCGATACCGACGCTGCCGGCGGCGACTTTCTTGCGTGGCGTGCTCAGGCGTGGCGTGGCGAGAATCTCTTCGACCAGGCCCATAAAAGCAAAACCGGGCGCAAAACCAAGGGCGAACACCTGATATTCACGTGCGCAGTGGCGACGAACCACCTCCGCCACCGGCAGCCCGCTGCGTTCAGCCAACAGGCTCAACTCCGGGCCGACGCTGAGGTCGTACCAAACCGGCAAGACGTGACAGTGCCCAGCACTGCGCGCACTCGGCGCCAGATCGACCAGCGCGTCGGCGATCCTTTGGCGCGCCTGAGCCGGACTCGAAAGCGTCAGATCGAAATGCACCATGAGCGTGGTATAGGACGGCACCAGATCGATCAACTGTGCGCCAAACGCCGTGCGCAATCGCTCGCTGGCGGCGAGCATCCACGGCATGTTGGCTTCGGCGATTTCATCGAACAGACGCAGCATCAGGCAATCAAGGGCTACCACTTCAATCCTTGGATTCATGACGCACTCGACTGCTGCAAGGCTTGGCGAATGCGCTGCACGGCGGCTACCGAACTGGCGTTGTCGCCGTGGACGCACAGGGTGTTGGCGCGCAGGATCAAGGCGCTGCCATCGCTGGCAATGAGTTCGCCGCCACGGGTGATGGTCAACGCTTGCTCAATGATTGTCTGCGGATCGTGATGCACGGCGCCCGGCAACTGCCGCGAAACCAGCCGGCCGGCGCTGTCGTAGGCGCGATCGGCAAAAGCCTCGAACCACAGGGTCACGCCATATTCATCGCCGATTTGCTGCGCCGCCGCGTTGTCCCGGGTTGCCATCAACATCAGCGGCAGGTCGCGATCATAGGCGGCCACGGCCTGCACCACCGCACGCAGTTGCACCGGGTTGGCCATCATGTCGTTGTACATCGCGCCGTGAGGTTTGACGTAACTCACGCGCCCGCCCTGCACCTTGCAGATGCCGTCGAGGGCGCCGATCTGGTAATGCAGGATGTCTTGCAATTCTTGCGCGGAACAGGCCATGGAGCGTCGGCCGAATCCGACCAGATCCTGATAGGCCGGGTGCGCGCCAATCTGCACGCCTTGTTCGAGGGCCAGCGCCACGGTTTTGCGCATGATGCTCGGGTCGCCGGCATGGAAACCGCAGGCGATGTTGGCGCAATCGATGAAGGGCATGACCTCGGCATCCAGACCCATGGTCCAGCTGCCGAAGCTCTCGCCAATGTCGCAATTCAATAGCAGGCGGCTCACGGTGAACACTCCTGTAGCTGCTGGTCTTTTTATCTGTAGGACAGTGCCGCGCAGGGTATCAGTTACTGCGCGTCGAGTTGCTTGCCTCGGGTTTCCGGCAGGCTCAGCGCCGCCAGAATCACCACGCCGTAGGACACCGCCGCGAAGGCACCGATGCCCATGCTCAGCGGGACTTTCTGACTGAGCAGGCCGATCAGCAGCGGGAACAACGCCGCCAGCGCGCGGCCGATGTTGTAGCAGAAACCCTGACCCGAGCCGCGAATCCGCGTGGGGAACAACTCAGTGAGAAACGCGCCCATGCCGCTGAAAATCCCCGAGGCGAAGAAGCCCAGCGGAAAGCCCAGCCACAGCATCACGCCATTGCTGACCGGCATCTGCGTGTAGAGCAGAACGATGGTGAACGAGCCGACCGCGAACAAAATGAAATTCTTTTTGCGCCCCAGCAGGTCGGTCAGATAAGCACTGATCACATAACCGACGTAGGAACCGACGATCACCATCGCCAGATAACCGCCAGTGCCGAGCACGCTCAAACCGCGTTCGTTCTTGAGAAAAGTCGGCAGCCAGGAGGTGATTGCGTAGTAACCGCCCAGCGCACCGGTCGTCAGCAAGGACGCACGAAAGGTGGTGAAAAGCATGCCGGGGGCAAAGATCTCGTAGAACTTCGCCGGATTCTCTGGCGTTTGCGCGGCTTTGGCTTCGCGATAGATTTCCGGATCTTTCACCAAGCGGCGGACAAAAATCACGAATATTGCCGGCACGATGCCGAGGATGAACAGCGCCCGCCAGGCATCCTCCGGTGGCAACAGCGAAAACAGCACAGCATAGAGAATCGCCGTCAGGCCCCAGCCCAACGCCCAACCGGACTGCACCATGCCCACCGCCTTGCCGCGGTCTTTGGCGCGGATCACCTCGCCGATCAACACTGCGCCAGCGGTCCATTCACCGCCGAAACCAAAGCCCATCAAGGTACGGGCGATCAGCAGTTGCTCGTAGTTTTGCGCGAAACCGCACAAGAAGGTGAAGAAGGCGAACCACAGCACCGTCAGTTGCAGGGTGCGCACGCGGCCGATGCGGTCGGAGAGAATCCCGGCGACCCAGCCGCCAATCGCCGAGGCGATCAAGGTGCTGGTGTGGATCAGCCCCGCTTCGCCCGTGGTGATGCCCCACATCGCAATCAATGTCGGCACGACGAAGCTGAGCATCTGCGTGTCCATGCCGTCCAGACCGTAGCCGATCTTGCAGCTCCAGAACGTGCGGCGCTCCTGCTGGTTGATGTTGCGATACCAGTCGAACGGCCCGGGACGCGCCGCTGGCTTGGATATAGGAAGGGTGTCGGGAGCACTCATGGCAAATCTCCGCAGGGCTTTTATTGGTCTTGTTCGAAGCTCCGACGACGCCTATCGTGGGAACCGGATGCGCCGATTTTTCGCCGCCCAGCCCTGTGCCGTCCAACGAATAAAAACCCGCCTTAGGCATAAGAAAAATTTGTCAGCCGAGCCTTGCCCATGAACCTGAAGTTTCTCGAGACCTTTGTCTGGGTCGCGCGCCTGAAGAGTTTTCGCCTGACCGCCGACAAGCTGTTCACCACCCAGGCATCGATTTCCAGCCGCATCGCAGTGCTTGAAGGTGAGCTCAAGGTGAAGCTGTTCCTGCGCGATTCACGCGGTGTCAGCCTGACCCCGGAAGGCCTGAAAGTGCTCGACTATGCCGAGCAGATGCTCGACACCATGGCGGCGCTGAAACAGTCGATCGAGACCCGTTCGAGCAAGGTCGGGCGGGTGCGCATCGGTGTGATGGACACGGTCATCCATACCTGGCTGAGCCCGCTGGTGGCGCAGATGACAGACGCGTACCCACGGGTGGAAATCGAATTGGTGGCAGACACTGCGCTGAACCTCTGTGATCAGCTGCAAAAAGGCTTTCTCGACATCATTCTGCAGACCGATCTGATCCGCCATGAAAGCGTGCGCAGCCTGGAACTGGCGAGCCATCCGCTGGGCTGGATCGTCGCGAGCAATTCGATCTACAACCGCGACTACGCCGACCTCGCCGAACTGGCGCAGGAGCGGATCATCACCTATTCGAAAAACTCACGACCGCATCAGGATATCGTCGCGCTGATGCAGGCCAGCGGCGTGCTGGCGCCCCGCTTGAATTGCGTGAATTCGGTGTCGGCGATCACCCGATTATTGCGTGACGGCTTTGGCATCGGCGCCCTGCCGCCGGTACTGGTGGCCGAGGAGCTGGCGCGCGGCGACTTGACCTTGCTCGACATCGGGCAGCGACCGGCGAATCTGCCGGTGGTGGTGTCGTGGCGGGTCGGGGTTGAGTGGGTCGAGGAGGTAGTGACGTTGTGTCAGCAGGTGCTGGCGGGGTATGCAGATAAAGTGGGCGACAGTTACATTGTCTTGAACGCCTGAAAAGCAAAAGATCGCAGCCTTCGGCAGCTCCGACAGGGGTGGTGCAGGAGCTGCCGAAGGCTGCGATCTTTTGATCTTCGGTTTACAAACCGCGCACGTCGCGATCTTCGATCGGTCGGCTCTGGCGCAGGCGGCGACCGCCAAGCACAACCCAGTCGATCAGGCGAAACAGGCATTCGATGCCGAAAGACAGCAGCAACGCGCCGCTCATGCCCCAGATCATTGCCTCTGGCGTCAGCAGAATCTGATAGCTGTAGCCGTTCCAGGTTTCCTTGCGAATATCCGGATCAGCCGCCAGCACCACTTGCAGGAAACGCACATACCACGGCCCTTGCATCGCCTGGAATTGCTTGTCCAGCGCAACCTGACGGGTGAGCAAGGTGTTCAGGCTGTCAGCATCGCTGCGGAAAATCGGGTCTTCGCTGGCACGATAATGCGCGACCAGCGCCTGCATATCGCCCTTGAAAAACTGGTCGGCCGTGCCTTGAAAACCACGCAGACCGGTCTGCGCTTCGATCAGGTGCGCTTCGACACGCTGGGCGTAATCGTTGATGAACCCCGGCACCTGAACACCGATCAACAGGCCCGCCGCAAACAACACCAGCCGTAGATAACTGAGCAACATGGATGCAAATCCTTATTCGGTCTTGCCCTGGCTTACGCATTCGCCGCGTCGCCACAGGCTCCATTGGCCCGGCTCGTAGCGGGACCAGGTTTCATTTTCGGTCAACGGCTCGGTGGCAATCACGGTGACCACATCGTTGGGCGTGGTTTCGGCCTGGAAGTCGACAATCACGTCGACATCCTTGAGTCGCGCCGGGCCGAACGGTGCGCGCCGAGTGATCTGGGCCAGTTTGGTCGAGCAGTAACAGAACAGCCAGTCGCCGTCGCTGAGCAGGCAATTGAACACACCCTTCGTGCGATATTCGGCGCAGGCGGCGACCAGATCCGGCAGCAGCACTTCGATATCGACCGGTTCCGGAAAGGCTGCGCGGACACGGTTGAGCAAATCGCAGAACGCCGCTTCGCTGTCGGTATCGCCGACCGGGCGGTAGAAACTCTTGATCGGGGTGAATTCGGCGAGTTGGCCGTTGTGCGCAAAGCACCAGTTGCGTCCCCACAGTTCGCGGACGAACGGGTGCGTGTTGGACAGGCAGACCTTGCCGACGTTGGCCTGGCGGATATGGCCGATGACCACTTCGCTTTTGATCGGATAACGCTGCACCAGATTGGCCACTTCCGACTCGCTGCTTGCCGCCGGGTCCTGGAACAGGCGCAAGCCGCGGCCTTCGTAAAAAGCGATGCCCCAGCCGTCGCGGTGCGGGCCGGTACGACCGCCGCGCTGCATCAGGCCGGTGAAGCTGAACACGATGTCGGTCGGCACGTTGGCACTCATGCCCAGTAATTCACACATGTGCGGACTCTCGGATTACAGACGCGGCTCGACCCGCATGCGCTGCGGATTGTTCGGCACTGGCGGGCGGCCGTAGCGGTCGTCACCGGCGCCGCCGAACGGTTGATCGTCGTCGCGTTCCTCAGCGCGGGCCGCGGTTTTGGCGGCCTCGGCCCGTTCGCGCCGCGCGGTCGCGGCACGCTCGATCGGCAGGCGGATCAACACGAAGACCAGATAAACACCGAACGCGATCATGCCGTACATGAACAGGTCTGAAACCGCGCGCCAGGCGTTGTTGCCAACCTTGAACAGCATGTCCAGTACGGTAATGGCGATGGCCGGCGCAACTTTGGCTTTCACCGGATCGACGATGGTCGGGCTGAACAGCAACACCGCCATCAGCACACGCAGCGGCTCGCGCAGCCAGCGCCACATCCAGGTGGTCAGGCGCATCCATACCAGCAGGCAGCCTACGGCGGCAAAGGCGTAAACGCCCCAGGCGATCAGATAGTCGTTCTCGGTCATGGTGTCCATGGCAAGGCAGGCAAAGAGGCGCTTATAGTAACGACTTTTCGCCCATGCGGCTTGTCCCAATACCAGACGGCCAGCAGCCGACCCTGTGGAAGCGAGCTTGCTCGCGAAAGCTGTAGGTCATTGCAACAAAGTCATCTGCCACGACGCCTTCGCGAGCAAGCTCGCTCCCAGAGGCGTCTGCGGCAGTTTCAAATTGCGCGAAACCTTTATTCGAATATTGTCCGAGAGCCTTCCATGCCCCAATCCGCCCATGTCATGACTGCCCCGATAGCCCACCGGGCGCCCGGCGCCGACCCGTATGCCTGGCTGCAGGAGCGCGATACCGACGCGGTGCTCGACTACCTCAAGGCAGAAAACACTTATCAAGAGGCGCAAACCGCCGACCAGGCCGAGCTGCGTGAAAACCTGTTCAACGAGATCAAGGGCCGGATCCTCGAAACCGACCTGTCCCTGCCCTCGCCTTGGGGCCCTTACCTGTATTACACGCGCACCACTGCCGGCGACGAATACGCCCGGCACTACCGCTGCCCGCGTCCGGCCGACGACAGCCTGACCCTCGATGAAAGCCGCGAGCAACTGCTGCTCGACCCGAACACGCTGGCCAATGGCGGCTTCTTCTCGCTGGGCGCCTTCAGCATCAGCCCCGACCACCAGCGTCTGGCCTACAGCGTCGACACCTCGGGCGACGAGGTCTACACATTGTTCGTCAAGGAGCTTTCCAACGATCGGGTCAGCGAACTGGAATTCGGGGACTGTGACGGCAGCATGACCTGGGCCAACGACAGCCTGACCCTGTTCTTCGGCGTGCTCGACGACACCCACCGCCCGCATAAACTGTTCCGCTATCGCCTCGATGGCACTGCCGCTGAAGAAGTCTTCCACGAGCCGGACGGGCGCTTCTTCCTGCATTGCTACCGCGCCAGCTCCGAACAGCAATTGCTGCTGTCGCTGGGCAGCAAGACCACCAGCGAAGTCTGGGCGCTGGACGCCAATCAGCCGCATCTGCCGTTCACCTGCCTGGCGCCACGGGTCGAAGATCACGAATACGACGTCGACCACGGCCTGCTCGATGGCGTCTGGACCTGGTTCATCCGCACCAACCGCGACGGCATCAATTTCGCCCTGTATCAGGCCCCGGACACCGGCGTGCCGCCGAGCGAGGCCGACTGGCAGAACCTGATCGCGCACAACGAAGACGTGATGCTCGACGGTGTCAGCCTCAATACCGAGGCGATGACCCTGAGCCTGCGCGAAGGCGGCTTGCCGATCATCGAGGTTCACCCCCAGGGCCAGACGTCGTACCGCGTGCAATTGCCCGATGCGGCCTACAGCCTCCATGTGCAAAACAGCCTGGAGTTCGAGAGCGACCGCATTCGTCTGCGCTACGAAGCATTGAATCGCCCGGCCCAGGTGCGCCAGTTGACTCTCGCCACGGGCGAGCAAACGGTGCTCAAGGAAACCCCGGTGCTCGGCCCGTTCGATGCCGACGCCTACGTCAGCCAGCGCCTGTGGGCCACCGCTCCGGACGGCACGCAGGTGCCGATCAGTCTGGTGATGAAGCGCGAGATGGTCGGCAAACCAGTACCGCTGTATCTGTACGGTTACGGCGCCTACGGTTCCAGCCTTGATCCGTGGTTTTCCCATGCACGCCTGAGCCTGCTCGATCGCGGCATGGCATTCGCCATCGCCCACGTACGCGGCGGCGGTGAACTGGGCGAGGCCTGGTATCGCGCCGGCAAGCAGGAACACAAACACAACACCTTCAGCGACTTCATCGCCTGCGCCGAGTTTCTGATCCTCAACGGCATCACCACGGCGCAGAAACTGGCGATCAGCGGCGGCAGCGCTGGCGGGCTACTGATCGGCGCAGTGCTCAACCAGCGCCCGGACCTGTTCGGCGTGGCGATCGCCGAGGTACCGTTCGTCGACGTGCTCAACACCATGCTCGACCCCGAACTGCCGCTGACCGTCACCGAATACGACGAATGGGGCAACCCGCAAGAACCGGACGTCTATGATCGGATCAAGGCTTACGCGCCCTACGAAAACGTCACCGCGCAGGCTTATCCGCCGCTGTTGGTGATCGCCGGTTACAACGACAGCCGTGTGCAGTATTGGGAAGCGGCCAAGTGGGTGGCGAAATTGCGCGCGAGCAAGACTGACGACAATGTGCTGCTGCTCAAGACCGAACTGGGCGCCGGACACGGTGGCATGAGCGGGCGCTATCAGGGATTACGTGACGTAGCGCTCGAATATGCATTTGTGTTCAAGGTTTTGGGCATTGCCTGAGGAACTCTGTGGGTGGCCTGGGTCTTAACAGCAGACCCAAAGCCTTCACCGATTCCCTGTGTAGGAGCTGCCGAAGGCTGCGATCTTTTGATCCTGGTTTTGAAGGACAAGATCAAAAGATCGCAGCCTTCGGCAGCTCCTACATGGGGATCGTGTGCCCCCTGGAAACAGTGATAACAAAAAGACCGCACCGACATGTCAGAACCGACCTTCCTGAACAACGAAATCCGCGACTGGCTGATGGACTGTGGCCTGTTCGATCAATTGCAACTGGCCGATTTCGCGGCCGCTTCCGGCTACTTCAGCATCAGCACCGTGGCTGAAGGCGAGGCGATTTTCCGCGAGGGCGATGCGGGCAGTTTCATGTGCATCATCCACACCGGTCAGGTCGCCGTGCAGAAAACCGGCGCCGACGGCCAGGTGATCACCATGGCGACCCTGCGCAGCGGCCGTGCCTTCGGTGAAATGGCTGTGCTCGATGGCGAGCGTCGTTCGGCCACCTGTATCGCGGCGAGCCATTGTCAGTTGCTCAATCTGGGCAAGGACTCGCTGGAAAAAATGCTCAACGACGCACCGAAAATCGCCGCGAAGATCATCCGCGCCCTCGCCGTCTCGCTGTCCAAACGTCTGCGCATGGCCGACGGCCAACTCGCCGCGCAACAGGTTTAACCGCCGGGGGATTTGACCTTGTTGCCGTTCGGCTCGATGCCCGGCACCGGTTGATCCTTGCTCGGCGGGCTGGGCATTTCGATCGGTACCAGCGGTGGGCTGCCGCTGCCGGCGCCCGACTTGGGCAAGGTGATTGGAGTGATCTGCGGATACGGCGTCGGCGTCGCGGTGCCGGGAGAACCGGGTTGCGGCGTCGGGCTGACCGGAACGCTCTGCTGGGCCCGAACTGCAGTAATCGCGAGCGCGGCCAGGGTAATGACCGTTAGAATGGTGCGCTTCATCAAGGTCTCCGTTTGGCCTTTAGTCTGTGCTCAGGCTACTCCCAACGCGCCTGCTTGCCTTCCCCCCTGTAGAGATTTCCATGAAACGTTTCGTTCTGCTCGACACCACCCCGATCCCTGAAAACGGCGGTGCCCTGTGCCTGTTCGAATATGGCGAGGACTTCGTCATCAAGATTCAGGGCGGCGATGGCGGGCAGTTGATGAACACGCGCATGCACGGTTCCGAAGACGCACTGGCCGAGATTCCCTGCCGCAAGGTCGCCGGCCGGCCGAATTCGCGGGTGTTGATCGGCGGCCTGGGCATGGGCTTCACCCTCGCTTCGGCACTCAAGCATTTGGGCAAGTCGGCCGAAGTGGTGGTCGCTGAGCTGGTGCCCGGCGTGGTCGAGTGGAATCGCGGCGCCCTCGGGGAGAAGTCCGGGCGGCCGTTGCTAGATCCGCGCACGGTGATCCGCATGGAAGACGTGGCCAATGTGCTGCAAAGCGAGCCGAACGGTTTCGACGCGATCATGCTCGACGTCGACAACGGCCCCGAAGGCCTGACCCAGAAGGCCAACAGCTGGCTGTATTGCGCCGCAGGCCTGAATGCCTGCGCCAAGGCGCTGCGCCCCAAAGGCGTACTGGCCGTGTGGTCGGCCAGCGCCGATCGGCAGTTTTCCGACAAGTTGAAGAAGGCCGGTTTCAAAGCCGAAGAAGTCCAGGTCTTCGCCCACGGCAACAAGGGCACCCGCCACACGATCTGGATTGCCGAGAAGCTCAAGGGCTGAGCTAAACTCTGCGCATAACCGTCATCAGTCTTTCTGCAAAGGTGAACCCATGAGTTCGTCCACCCCCACCAACACGTCGAAGCTGGACCGCATCCTCGCCGACAACCAGCGCGACAAGGAAATGGGCTACCGCGACAAAGCCCTGAAAATGTACCCGCACGTCTGCGGCCGCTGTGCCCGTGAGTTTTCCGGCAAGCGCCTGAGCGAACTGACCGTGCACCACCGCGACCACAACCACGACAACAACCCGCAGGACGGCTCGAACTGGGAACTGTTGTGCCTGTACTGCCACGACAACGAGCACTCGCGCTACACCGACCAGCAGTATTTCGGCGACGGCTCGCTGAGCACACCGAAGATCGCCAAGGCCACGCACAATCCGTTTGCGGCCCTCGCTGGCCTGATGAAAAAAGAAGATTAAAAGCAAAAGATCGCAGCCTTCGGCAGCTCCTGCACGGTGTACGCCATTGCACTGTAGGAGCGGCCGAAGGCTGCGATCTTTTGATCTTATCCCCGTATAATCGTCGTCTTTTTCCCGAAGGCACCCCGCTCGTGGCAGACAAACGGTACAGCTGCATTGGTTTGTATAACCCCAAATCACCGGAGAACGTCGGTTCGGTGATGCGCGCCGCAGGCTGCTACGGCGTAGCGTCGGTGTTTTACACCGGCAAGCGCTATGAACGCGCTGCCGACTTCGTCACCGACACCAAACGCGTGCACTACGACATTCCGTTGATCGGCATCGACGACCTGAAAAAAATCCTCCCGCTCAACTGCGTGCCAGTGGCGGTGGAACTGGTCGAAGGCGCCCGGCCGCTGCCGGAATACACCCACCCCGACCGCGCGCTATACATATTCGGCCCGGAAGACGGCTCGCTGGACAAAGAGATTCGCGACTGGTGCGAAGACGTCGTGTACATCCCGACCACCGGCTGCATGAATCTCGCTGCAACGGTCAATGTCGTGCTCTACGACCGCATGGCCAAAGGCCTGAATACTCGCTCCGGGCCGAAATTCCGCTGAAGCGTTGCACATTCGATGGAACAAGCTGACCGCCACGGCAGTCAGCTTATCTATCAATCGCACCCTGCCTGGAGATAGATCATGAGCGAGCTCAAACGCGTAGAACGCATCGAATCCACCCCGTTCCAGTCCCCTGCACACAAGAACGTGCACGGCTGGGAGCGCGTCGGCTCGTTGACCGGCGGCGTGCTGATGGTCGGCAAGGGCCTGCGCCGTGGCGGCGTGTTCGGCCTGATTCAAGTGGCGCTCGGCGGCATGGCCGTGGCCCGCGGCATCACCGGCCATTGCTCGGCAAAAAGCCTGTTGGAAAAAGGCCGTCAGGATATGAACAACGTGCGGGCAAAGATCGAACGCGCCGGGGAAGAACTGAGCAAGCTCAAGACCAACGCCGAAGTGGCTACCGAAACGGCAACCGTTACCGGCAATGATTCGCTGGTCTCGCCGAAGGCCGGCGTCTGAGGCTTTAAAGCAAAAGATCGCAGCCTTCGGCAGCTCCTGCACGGAATCACGTTTTCCATTTGTAGGAGCTGCCGAAGGCTGCGATCTTTTGATCTTTACGGGTTCAAGAACCCACCACTTCATCAGCCCGCGCGAAAAATCAGATGATCTTCCCAGTCATCCTCCGGCACGCTGCCTTCGGCGAGCATTCGCCCGGACTGTGAAATCCGCTCATGGTGCACCGCGTCGCGGTCGCCACACACCAGGTGATGCCATAACGGCAGATCCTTGCCTTCGCTGACCAGACGATAACCGCAGGTTGGCGGCAGCCATTTGAATTCTTGCGCCTGACCCGGCGTTAGCTGAATGCAGTCGGGAACGAACTTGATCCGGTTCGGATAATCGCTGCACTGACAGGTTTTCAGATCCAGCAGTTTGCAGGCGATGCGCGTGTAATAGACGCTGTTGTCTTCTTCATCCTCGAGTTTTTGCAGGCAGCACAGACCGCAGCCATCGCACAGCGATTCCCATTCCTCGTGATCGAGTTGATCGAGGGTTTTGCGTTTCCAGAACGGTTCGACAATGGCGGCCATGGCTCAAGCATCAACATCAAGGTGGTGAAAAGGCCGCCAGTCTAGTGCCAGCGCGCGCGGGGGCCAAGCGTTGGCGACTGTCGGTAAATCCACTTGTCAGCCCCAGCGCCGGCCAGTAGGGTTTTGCAGCGAACTTCTACCCAATCCGTTGCAAGGAATCCGTGCATGAGTGCCAACCCTCGCGTTGCCGATTACGCCATTCACCCGCAGTTCACCGAGCGCTGGTCGCCGCGCGCCTTCAGCGGCGAAGCGATCCCTGAAGAAACCCTGCTGAGCTTCTTCGAAGCCGCGCGCTGGGCGCCGTCGGCGTACAACTCGCAACCGTGGCGCTTCCTGTATGCACGTCGCGACACGCCGAACTGGGAACGTTATCTGGGCCTACTCAACGAATTCAACCGCAGCTGGGCGCAGCACGCTTCGGCGCTGGTGATCGTGATCTCAAAAACCACCTTCGTCGCACCGGGCGCCAGCGAGGAAACACCGGCGCTGTGGAGCACCTTCGACACCGGTTCGGCGTGGGGTCATCTGGCACTGCAAGCAAGCCTCAGCGGCTGGCACACACATGGCATGGCCGGGTTCGATCAGGAATTGACCCGCAAGGAACTCAATATCCCCGAGGGCTACGCCCTGCATGCGGCGGTGGCAGTGGGCAAACTGGGGGACAAGGCAACCCTCGCCGAATACCTGCAAGCCCGCGAAACACCGAGCCCGCGCCGCCCGCTGAGCGAGCTGGTGGCTGAGGGCGATTTCACCTTATAAGCCACAATGCAAAGCACATGTGGGAGCGGGCTTGCTCGCGAAAGCGCCGGTTCAGGCAACATCGATGTCGACTGAACCGGCGCCTTCGCGAGCAAGCCCGCTCCCACAGTGGATGGATGCGAATCAATATCCGCGGGTGAAATCCACTTCCCCACGCAACGCCTCACCCGCCTCATACGCCTTCAGGTTCTGTACAAACAAATCCACCATCAGCGCTGGCGAGGTCGGCGCCGAGCTGTGCCCGGTCAGCAGCAAGCCCCAGGCTGTCCAGAACGGATGGCGTTGCGGCAATGGTTCCTGACGGCAGACGTCGATCACCGCGCCGGCCAGATGCCCTTCCTTCAAAGCTTCAACCAGATCGGCATCGACCACTGCCACACCGCGTCCAGCGTTGATGAACAGTCCGGTCGGTTTGAATTGCTTGAACAACGCCGCGTCGTAGATATCGTGGGTGTGCTCGGTGTTCGGCAGCAGATTGACCACGTAATCCACTTCGCCCACCAGCCGTGGCAGATCGGCCAGCGAGCCGACTTCGACAAACGGCGCCTGTTCCCGCGCGCTGCTGGCGACGCCGTACAGCTCGACGCCGAACGGCCGCAGAAATTGCGCGACACTCTGGCCAATGTCGCCGGTGCCGACGATCAGCACCTTGCGTCCGACCAGACTCTGGCCGCTGCGGTTGTCCCACTTGCGCTCGACCTGGCTGACCAGCCGCGCCAGCACTTCGCGCTCATGGCCGAGGATGTAGGTCAAAACGTACTCGGCCATGACCTGACCGAAAATCCCCACGGCGCGGGTCAGGCGATAATCGCGGCGCAGGCCGTCGGCGAGCAACGGCGTGATGCCGGCCCAGGTCGATTGCAGCCATTGCGGTTGATGGCCCTGGCGCAACAGAGTCGCCAGCAGATCCGGCTGGCCCAGCCACACCGGGCAATCGGCGGCCTGACGCGCCAGTTCGGCGGAGTCGCCGCTGGTCAGGACTTCAAGCTCGGGCGCGGCCTGACGCAGCAGGCGGGCGTATATCGCGTGGTCGTGTTCGGCAATCAGAACGCGCATCTTCAAACCTTTCGCAAACCGTGCAGACGGCCGCCGGGTTGGGGCCGGCCATCGCGGTAAAAACAGTTCAAGGGTTAACCGAGGCCCAGGACAGGGCCTCGCGGGTCATACCGGGTCGTTGCGTCGCAGCAACTCTTCGGGCAAGTGCTCGATGTACTCGTCCTCGGCCGGTGGCATCTGCAGGTGATAGCCCTGCTTGTCGAGGTTTTCCAGAACCACGGTGATGTCTTCGCTGGCCAGTTTGCGCTCGGGCGACAGCACCAGATCGAAGGAATGCTTCGCTTTGCCGAAAGCCGTCATCAGCGCTTGCGGCACGCGCTCGAGCGCATCGCTCTTGAGCACGTAGAGATACATGCCGCTGCGCTTGGAGCTTTGGTAGATGGAGCAAATACGTTTCAAGGCTGTTCTCCGGCGGTGGCCAGGCTGTCGAGCAGCTTCTGGCCGAGCAATTCGCGGCGCCAGCCACGCAACGAATCGGGCAATTGGTAAGGACCCTCGGGGAAGCCGCTCTTGACCAGGGCTTCGAGGGTTTTCTTGCGCAGCATCAGCTCCGGGGCGATGCCGAGGCGTTCGGCCTCGGCCTGACCCAACGCACGCAGTTGTTTGATCAACGCAGCGGCTTCGATCGGCAACGGCTCGGGCACTGCCGGCGGCCATTGATCCGGCCCCACACTGCCAGAGCGCTTGATCAGATCAAGCAGAAACTGACCGTCCTGACGCACGGTACGCGGGTGCATGTCTTCAATCTTGCCCAGCGCCGCGAGGTTATCCGGCTGCGTGCGGGCCAAGGGCCACAGCGAGTGTTCACGGACGATGCGGTTGCGCGGCAAGTCGCGGGCGCGGGCTTCTTTTTCGCGCCAGGCGCACAGCTCACGCAGCACGGCGAGTTGCGCACGGGACAGCTTCCACGCCAGTTTCGCTTCGCGATAGACCTCGTACGGATCAGTTTCGCGGCGCAGATTGGCGACCAGTTCGGCGCCATCCTCCAGCACCCAGGCGAACTTGTCGGCGGACAGCTTGGGGCGTAACTCGACGAACACCTCGGCCAGATGCACGGCGTCTTCGGCGGCATAGCTGATCTGGGTTTCGGACAGCGGACGCTGCAACCAGTCGGAGCGGGTTTCGCCCTTGGGCAAGTCGATGCCGAGCACTTCCTGCACCAGACGCGAGTAGCCCATCGAGAAACCGAGGTTCAGGTAAGCGGCGGCCAGCTGCGTGTCGAACAACGGCGCCGGCAGGCTGCCAGTCAGGCGCAACAGCACTTCGAGGTCTTCGCTGCAGGCGTGCAGGACTTTCAGCACCGCCGGGTTTTCCAGCAACGCGGCCAGCGGTTGCCAGGCGTTGATGGTCAGCGGATCGATCAGGTAGGCGCGTTTGCCGTCGCCGATCTGCAACAGGCCGGCAATCGGGTAGAAGGTGTCGACCCGCATGAATTCGGTGTCGAGGGCAACGAACGGCAGCTGCTGCCACTCGGCGCAAAACTGCGCGAGGCTTTCGTTGTCGCGAATCCAGTGAATATCGATAGCCACACGGCTCTCCCTTGAAGAATGGCGCGCAGTATATATCGCCGCCGGCGATTTACGCGCCTTTGCAGGGCAAGAGCTGTAAGGAAATGTCTTGCCTGTCAGCAAGAATAGTCTGACGGCAGAAACAGAAAGGCCCGTCACATCGAGGCGACAGGCCGGAAACGCTTCACTCCTTGGCCAACACGCCGTCGATCACCGCGCCGCGACAGCCGGCAAACATGTCCAAGGCAGGTTGATAGACGCTGCTGCGTACCTCGAGCAGACCCAGCATTGAGTGAAACAGGTTGTCCTGACTCAGCGGTTTGTCTCGGCTCATTTGTAAACAGTGCGTGTCGACCGAGTAGGCCTTCTGATAGTTGTCTGAGAACCATGCCAGCATCGCTACATGCTTCTGCTGCTCGGGCGCCAGCATGTAAGGTGTGCCGTGCAGAAACAGGTTGTACTCGCCCAGCGATTCACCATGATCCGACAGGTAGAGCATGGCGGTATCGACTTTGTCCTGATTGCTGCGCAGCACATCGATCAGGCTCGCCAGCACGTGGTCGGTGTACACCAGCGTGTTGTCGTAACCGTTGACGATACTTTCGCGGCTGCAATTGTTCAGCGCATTACTTTCACAAACCGGGGTGAAGTGTTCGTACTCCTTGGGATAACGCTTGAAGTAATCCGGGCCGTGGCTGCCCATCTGGTGCAAGACCAGCACGGTGTCTTTATCCAGATGATCGATAAAGTTCTGCAAACCTTGCAGGAGGATTTCATCGCGGCATTCGCTGTTGGCGCACAGCGCCGGGTCCTGCAACTTGCTGACATCCTGCACCGTCACGCGATCGCAAGTGCCCTTGCAACCGGACTGATTATCGCGCCAGACCACATCGATGCCGGCGCGCTTGAGAACGTCGAGCAAACCCTCCTCATTCTTCGCCTTGCTGGCGTTGTAATTCTTGCGGCCCATGTTGGAAAACATGCACGGCACCGAGACCGCTGTTTCCGTGCCGCAGGAATGCACATCGGTGAAGGCGATCAGCCCCGCCTCCTTGTTCAGCTGCGGCGTGGTATCACGGTCATAACCGAGAATGCCGAAGTTCTGCGCCCGCGCACTTTCCCCCACCACCAGCACGGTGAGCGATTTGCGCGGCTGAAACTGCAAGTCAGGATTGCGCTGGGCATCTTCGCCGATCTTGATGAACGGCTGCTGCGCCGAGACGACTTGCTCCTGCAGATACCCGATGGAGGCACCGATGTAATTGCTCGGTACCAGCATCAGGCGAATCTCATGGTGATTGCGAAACAGTGACGACAAGCCTTGATAGTTAGCCAATGCCACAACACCGATCACCGCTGCAGAGGCGGCACTGACAATAACCTTGCTGAACAACTCACGGTGCCAGCGCCGATAAATGACCGGCACTTTCCACAGCCACAAACACGGCAAAACGCCGAGCAAGACAATATAAGCAAACAACTTCAACGACAACAGATCACGAACTTCCGTCACATTGGTTTCGGCAAAGTTGCGAAACATGCCGGCATCGATCATTACGCCATATTGGCTCATGAAATAAGCCACGCCGGCACTGACAAAAAACAACAGGGTCAATACTGGCTTAAGCAACGGCCGGAAAGCGAATAACGTCAGGACAATGTTGAATGCGGCCAGGATCATTACACCGAACGCCACGCGCATGGCGATGCCTTTGCCATCGGCGGCTGTGATCTCGAACAGATGCTGCCAAAGCACCAGATTGAAACCGAGCAACAAAAAGGCGCTGGCGAACAACGTCACCCATTCCGGGCGCACGGCTTTTAACTTCAACATGATGAGTGACTGTTCCTGAAAGAAGAGCCTCGTCAATTGTGAAAAATTCATTCACCGAGGCATGACAAACTTTAGGCAGGCCCGGATCAATTTTTCGTGAAAAAGATGCTAATGATTAGTTGGACTCAATTAACAACGTGAAACTTTGCGAGCATTTGAGAATGGTTCAGGTTTTATTCAGCTTCCCGGCTTTTTACCGTTCCCTTGTAGGCGTGAGCGGCGTGTTATCGAGTTTTCAGGTCTGGCCCGGGACTTTTTGATTTGCCCATGCGAGCGACGCCACGCCTAATCATCAGCCTCTGCACTTGAAGGCTTGCTGATGAACCACCCCCGCCCCCCGTCTGGCTGATGCTCGCAATCGTCCTGGTCGCGCTCAATCTGCGTCCATCCATGGCGGCAGTCGGTCCGCTGCTCTCGGCAATCCGTGGCGATATCCCGTTGAGCTTCAGCCTCGCTTCTCTGCTGACGATGCTGCCAGTGACGGCCATGGGGCTGGCGATGTTTTTCGGTCTGCACATCAGCCAGCGTCTGGGTGAACAACGGACGGTGCTTGTGTCGTTGCTGATCATCGGGCTGGCGACTTTATCGCGGCTGTTCATCGATTCGGCGGCCGAGCTGATCGTCAGCGCGATACTCGCCGGCGTTGGCATAGCCCTGATTCAGGCATTGATGCCGGCGCTGATCAAGTCGCGTTTTGCTGACAACGTGGCGCTGTGTATGGGGGTCTACGTAACGTCGATCATGGGCGGCGCTGCGCTTGCAGCATCGTTGGCGCCGCTGGTAATGATGCAAAGCGGCAGCTGGCGCGCGGGGCTGGCCGTTTGGGCCGGGCTTGCGTTGCTCGCCTTGCTGGTCTGGTGTCTACAGCCCACGCAAGCCATATCAAGGATGACCAGGCGTGAGTCCTTCATCACGCGCCGTCGCGCCTGGTTGCTGGCGATTTTCTTTGGTCTCGGCACAGCGTCCTATACCTGCGTCCTCGCCTGGCTCGCCCCGTACTACGTCGAAAAAGGCTGGAGCGAACAAAACGCCGGGCTGCTGTTGGGTTTTCTCACCGTGATGGAGGTGATTTCCGGCCTGGCAGTGCCAGCCATTGCCAATCGCAGCCGTGACCGCCGCGCGATACTGGCGGTTTTGCTGATGCTGATCATCGGCGGTTTCTGCGGGCTGATTTTCGCCCCGGCGCATCTCGTCCTGCTCTGGCCATGTCTGCTGGGGCTGGGCATTGGCGGTCTGTTTCCGATGAGCCTGATTGTCGCGCTGGATCACTGTGACGAGCCGCAGCGCGCCGGTGGCCTCACTGCGTTTGTGCAAGGTATCGGGTATCTGATCGCAGGCCTGTCGCCGCTATTGGCAGGGATGATTCGCGATCGTCTGGGCAGCTTCGAAGGCGCGTGGTGGGTGCTGACTGCGGTGATGGTGATCATGCTGCTCATAACCTTGCGCTTCGATCCTCGCCACTACGCACGCCACTTGCCTGGCCCAGGCTAGAGGCCTCTGGCCACCTTTCAGGCACCGGTACGGTAACGTCGTGTTAGTAAAAGTTTCTGTCCCACATGTATCCGTGAAATGTCCTACAAGGGTTTCTTCTGGAACCATCGTTCCGTTAGGATCGTACGCACACGTTTGCGCGACTTCTGCGCAAGGGGCACAGCGAGACGGAACTCATGCTGAACAGTAATTTGCTTCGCAAGCTCGACATGCAGGACTTGATGGTATTTGTCGCCGTGTACGAGCAGAGCAGCGTCACCGATGTCTCGGAAACCCTGTTCGTCAGCCAGTCCACCGTCAGTTATTGCCTGAAAAAACTGCGCACCAGTTTCGAAGACGAACTGTTCATCAACACTCGCACCGGCATGCGCCCGACTTACAAGGCCTGCAGCATGTACGGGCATGTGCAGAAGATCATCGAAAGCATCAACCTCTGCCACGCCGGCGCCCCGGCCTTCGACCCGAGCCGGCAGGCGGTGACCTTCAACATCTGCGCCCCCGAATATTTCGAGCAATTGATTCTGCCGCGGCTGTTGAAGCGTTTCGACTTCGACGACTTGCCGGTGATGGTCAACATGCACAAGTTTGAAACTGACGTGCCCGCCGAAGAGTTGCGCGACGGCAGCCTCGACCTGGTGATCAGTTTCGGCCCGCACTTTCATCGCCAGCATGCAGATCTGAAATCACGCATGTTGCTTGAAGATGATCTGGTCTGTGTCTTCGACAAACGCGCCACGCCACTGGAGCCGCGCCTGAGCCTGCAAGCGTTCACCGAGCGTCGACATGTGTTTCCTACGCCATGGACCTCGAGCAGCAACATGGTCGATGGCTGGCTCGCGCGTCAGGCGCAGAAACGCCAGATTGTCGCGCGCTCCAACAGCTACAGTGCCGCGTTGAAGATGATCACCGGTACAGACTTCATCCTCACCCTGCCCCGGCGTATCCAGCGTTTGCTGACCAACGATGCGGTGTTCAATCACTGCGAGGCGCCCAATGGTTTGCCGGGCTTCACCCTCGACATGCAGTGGAGCCAGAACGCCGATCAGGACAGCGCCAACGTCTGGCTGCGCGAGCAGGTGATACAGGTGTGCAGCGAGCTGGAAAGCGTCTGAGCCTCAGATGCCGATCGCGGCTTTGCTGTAGGACTCGCGATCGATGTCCAGCAGTTCGACGCACAGCTGCACTTCGAGGCCGGCCGGCCATTCGCAGAGTTCCTGCAACACCGCCAGCAGACTTTGCGACAGCTGCTTCTTGATCTCTGCCGAACGCCCGCTGAGCAAGGCCAGCTTCACATGGACGAAGGCGCGCTCGCCCAGCGCCGTGCCGACCTTGAAGTTTTCCACCTTGATCGCTCGGCTCTTGATATCAAACTCCGCGCCGAACTGACCGGAACCGACCAGGGTGTTGTTGAGCCGGATCAGGGCGATGTCGGCGTTCAACTGCGTCAGGTTGGCGGTGTATTCCATGTGCAGGTGTGGCATTGCGGGTCTCCAGTCGATGGGTGCGGGGGCGTACGTATACCACAGTCGGCTCAGCGCATTACCTGTAGGAGCTGTCGAGTGAAACGAGGCTGCGAGCTTTTGATTCTGTGTTTTTCACAATCAAGATCAAAAGATCGTCCGATCGCGGCCCGAGCCTTCGGCAGCGCCTACAAGGGATCGTGGTACTCAGCTGGCCGTTCACTCATGAATGCCTCCAGCCGCGCGCGCAGCCAGCGTTCGGCCGGGTCGCTGTCAACGTGGCTGAGCCAGACCATCGACAGGTCCAGGGTCGGCGTCTTGAACGGGAATGGTTCCTGGAACAGCAGCCCTGACGCCGCCATGGCCGCTGCGGTGTAATCCGGCAGGCTGGCAATCAGATCGGTGCCCGCCAGCAGCGCCGGCAATGCGCTGTACTGCGGCACCGACAACACCACCTGCCGCGTGCGCCCCAGTTCCGCCAGCCATTCATCAGCGTAGCCACTGACATTGGCCGTGTGCGAGACCAGCACATGCGGCCGAGCGCAATATTCGTCGAGGGTCAGCGGCGTATCAGAGGCGTCGGCGCGCAGGATGCTTGGCTGGATGTGCCGCAGCAGTTTACGTTTCGCGTTCGCCGGCAGGCCACGGGTCTGGCTGATGCCGACGGTGATATCGCCGGCGGCCAACAGATCAGGAATGCGCCAGTAATCGACATGCTGCACGACGAACACCACACTCGGCGCCTCTTGGCGCAACGCGCGCAAGAGCGGCGGCAGCAGGCCGAATTCGACGTCATCGGACAGACCGATGCGGAAGGTCATGCTGCTGGTGGCGGGATCAAAATCACGGGTCAGGCTCAGCGCCGCCGACAGTGAATCCAGGGCAGGTTTGAGATGGCGGTAAATGTCTTCGGCACGGGCCGTCGGTTCCATGCGATGGCCGACGCGGATGAACAGCGGGTCATTGAGCATCGTGCGCAGACGGTTGAGCGCCGAGCTGATGGTCGGCTGGCCGAGGAACAGCTTCTCTGCCGCGCGGGTCACGTTGCGTTCGAGCATCAGGGTCTCGAACACCACCATCAGGTTGATGTCGGCCTTGCGTAGTTCATTGCGGTTCATCCATTGCCCCTGCTCCCGGAATAGCGGCAGTGTAGAAAGGCCTCAGGCATTGCGTCCATAAACCTTTACGCGGCGGTGCTCGCAGAAACATCCGCGAACGATTGGAAACAAATCCCCAATAGCCAAAAAAGCCCGCTGCGCTAGGCTTGCGTCGATGCGTCACACAGGCTGGCGCACTTATCTATCGCAGGGAGCGAACCGCATGTATTTCGAAATCTACCGACAAATCCGAGGCACCCCGAGCACTGGCAAAGGCCAATGGCGCTGGCGTCTGCGCGCGGGCAACCACGAGACGGTGGCCAGTGGCGAATCGTATGTGAACAAGGCCGATTGCCTGCATGTGATCAGCCTGATCAAAGCCGTCCAGGGCGAGACGCCCGTCAAGGAGATTTGAGCGACCCAGGGCTGGTGCCCTTTTCCACTTGAGAGGGGCACCGTTTGTCGCGATTCGAAGCGTTTATTTGAATGCTCGTCAGCGCCGTTCATCAAAAGCTGCATGCACTGCAAGTTCTGCTGCCACGCATTGAAGGATTAGAGCCATGTCCCATGAGCATCACTACCTCATCAGCTTCATCGTCGACAATCAGCCGCAATGCCGCTCGCTGATCCATGATGGCGATACGCTTGAACCTGGCCTGGCTGAAACGCTGCTCAAGACCGCTTTTCCGGAACTCAAAGACGTTTCATTGAGTGACGTCCAGGTACAAAAACGCACGAGGCACGACGAAGGCCACAACACGCCTGGCCACTACCAGCAGCCGTGAGCGGATCGGGGACTGCCACCGTCCATCGAATCTGCCGAGGGTCACAAGCCATGAAATCACTTGCCGCGATTTGTCTCGCATTGGCATTGGGCATCCAGTCGGGTCACGCTGACACGATTGACGCCTTTGTCGAAGAGGCGGCACAGCAGAGCCTGTTCCAGAACAGCAGCTCGCGTGTAGCACTGGAAAAAAGCGCGCTGCCCGAGGTCAGGGAATTTGCCAAACAGATGATCGCCGACCACGAGCGGTTCGATAAACAGATCAGGCAACTGGGGCAAAGCCAGAACATGGCGGTTCCCGCCGAGCCTTCGGTCGCTTCCAAAGCCAAGCAGCTGCGGCTTGAGTCGCGGGACGAGTCTTTCGACCGCATTTACATCGACAGCCAGGCCGAAACCCTTGAGCAAAGGCTGATGCTGTTCAAGAAAGAAGCCATGTCTTCACAAAATCCGCAGCTCAAAGCGTTCGCCGAGGCCGCGTTGCGGGGCATCGAGAAGCAGGCAAAAACTGCACGCGACTTGCAGGAAAAACTCAAGCCCTCCGCCGGCGCGCTGAAATCCGTCACCCCTTGAGCGAACCGGGAACTCATCAGAGTTGTAAAAGAATCACCCCCACCAGCACGGCGATGATTGCCAATAACGCCATGACTTGCGTCGAAGTCAGCGCCATCGCCGCGTCCTTCGAGCGGCCGACGAAGCGGCCCCGAATCTGATGCAAACCGGACTGCGCTTCGAACAGGTTGTCCGGATGCTCATTGTCTTGCGGCTCATTGGTCTGCTGACCGGACCACGCACTTCGCGCCATCAGACGGTCGAGCAAACCCGGCATGACCGACTGGCCAATAATCGCTTTGATCGTCGATCCACCGAGCCACAGCTCGCGGGGCGGATGCTTTACCACACTAAAAATTGCCCGCGCTGCCACGTCGGGATCATAAATGGGTGGCACCGGTTGCGGGCGCTTGGGCAATTTGTTGCGCGCCCAATCGAACTGCGGCGTGTTGATCGCCGGCAGTTGCACCATGCACACGCGGATACGGCTGCGCTCATGCAGCAACTCACAGCGCAACGAGTCAGTAAAACCGCGCACGGCGAATTTTGCTGCGCAATAGGCGGCCTGCAGTGGGATGGCACGATAGGACAGTGCCGAGCCGACCTGGATGACCAGCCCCTGGTTACGAGGACGCATCAACGACAGCGCCGCCAAGGTACCGTGGACGGTACCGAGGTAGGTCACCTGAGTGACGCGCTCGATCTCGGCGGCGGACAATTGCTCAATTGGCGAGAGCACCGTGACCATTGCCGCGTTGACCCACACCGCCAGGGGGCCGAGGGTGGCTTCCAGTTGCTGGGCGGCCTCCTGCACAGCGAGCGCATCGGCGACATCGACGCTGACGATTTCAACCTGAACACCATACGCGCGCAGCTCCTCTTGCGTAGCGGCCAGCCCCGCTGGATCCCTCGCGAGCAGCCCGATGCGGTAGCCGCCAGCGGCAAATCGATGAGCCACCGCGCGCCCAACGCCAGCACTGGCGCCGCTTATCACCACCAAGGGTTGCTCCTGCATGGATCGTCCTCCCTGGCGATTCAGTCAATTGGCCCGATGTTGATCATCAGGTCATCGCCCAGCCCCTGCACCTTGGCAAGCACATCGACCGGCGTCTCGCTGGAAAAGTGCACGACGTAGCCCATGCCGCTGCCGTCCTCTTCAATCGCGCTGACCCACAGCTCGACCTCGTCAGCATCCAGCCCCAGCGCCTGGCCAAACTGGCGGTTGCGGTGATCGGCATCGGTTTCGTCCATCGGATAATCGCTCATTGCAAATATCTCCCCGGGGGTTGGCCCCGTCTCTGGCTGCTTATAGCGGTCTTAAGGATGGACGTCTGCGATGGGGAAACAGTTCGTTTTTTCAGCCGAGCATCGAGCGCAGCTTGCGCAGCAGATCCACGGGCGCGTAGGGCTTGGCGATCAATTCGAATTCATTGTCCGCCAGCTCACTGGCCGTCGACTCGTCGGCGCAGTACCCGGTCGTCAGCAGTATTTTCATGGTCGGATAGCGCCGGCTGATTTCCCGCGCCAGGGCCAGCCCGTTCATCTCGCCGGGCATGACCAGATCGGTGAACATCAAGTCGTACTTGTTGCTCTGCAGCCCTGCCAACGCCTCACTCGCATTTGCAGCGATGTCGGTGCGGTAACCGTGTTCGGACAGAACCAGACGCGCCAGCTCAGCGACTTCCGGACGGTCCTCGACGATCAGGATGCGCTCCGTGCCCTTGAGCTGTTCGGCATCGGGCGACGACTCGGACTTCACCAGCAGACTGTCGTCGGCCGCAAAGAACAGGCGCACCGTGGTGCCGAGGCCTGGCGTCGATTCGATCTTGATGACGCCACCGGATTGCTTGACGAAGCCGTAGACCATCGACAGCCCGAGGCCGGCGCCACTGCCCTCCTCTTTGGTGGTGTAGAACGGCTCAATGACCTTGTCGAGATCGTCGGCGGCAATACCCACGCCGTTATCGGCGATCGCGATGCACACGTAACGCCCTTCAACCAGTCCGGCCTGATGCGGATCCGCCGCGTCCGGTACATCGACGTTGCGGGTCTGCACCGTAATCATCGGCTGCTGTTGCTGACTCAGCGCATCGCGGGCATTGGATAGCAGATGATTCAGCGCCATCTCGGCCTGCGCCGGGTCGAGGCGGCAATTGCACAAGTCTGCAGCCAGTTCGAATCGCGGCTCAAGATCAGCGGATTCATGCGAAGGCAGTGTTGACCGCTCGAGCAAGGCATTGAGATTGATCACCCGACCTTCGAGCCGCTGCCGTCGTGAAAACGCCAGCAGATGCTGGGTCAGCAGACGTGCTTTTTCCGCCGCCGCGCGCGCATGACCGGCGCCTACCACAATGCGTTGCGGATCAATGCTCGGCCGCTTGACGGTGTGCTGGATCAGTTCGATGTAGCCGATCATCACTTGCAGCAGGTTGTTGAAATCGTGGGCAATGCCACCGGTCAACTGCCCCAGCGCTTCCATGTTTTCGCTGTAACGCAAACCGTCCTCGGCATCACGGCGGCGGCTGACGTCCATTTGCGAGGCGAAGAAATACACCAGTTGCCCGCGCTCGTTGAATAACGGCGCGATAAACAACTCGTTCCAGAACGACGAGCCGTCCTTGCGATAGTTGAGCACCTCCACACAGGTTTCGTGCTGGTGCTTGAGCGCTTGCTTGACCTGCTGTAACACGGCGCGATCGGTCTGTTCGCCCTGCAGAAACCTGCAGTTGCGCCCGAGCACTTCTTCCAGCTCGTAGCCGCTGAGTTCAAGAAACGCATTGTTGGCAAAAATGATGGGATCGTCGGGCTGCGCAGGGTCGGTGACGATCATGGCCATGCGGCTGACCTGCACCGCCGCGAAGAACACATCTTTGCGCTCTTGCGAAAGAACCGCTGCGTCGGCGCGGTCGACGATCGGCCTGGATTTTCTTGGCAAGTTGACCTCCGCTAAGCTCATTGCGTTTCGCTGTGACCATTACCAGCGAGAAGAGTGCCAAGGCCGGGCGCCGACAGCACGGGTGTCCGATGAGTTGCCGCACAATATCGATGGATCCGAATCGCGTCGCTGAGTGTCGAAAGCACACCGAGCACTGCACGCGGTTACCGCGTCTGGCAGTCTGCATAGTCAAATCCGAACCGCCAGGGAGAACCACCGTGGATTTGTTGTTTCTGGGCACGTCTGCCGGCGTGCCGACCCGCCAGCGCAATGTCAGCGCCACGGCACTGATCGCGTCCGCCGGCAAAGGTTGGTACCTGATCGATTGCGGCGAAGGCACCCAGCATCAGGTGCTACACACGCCGCTGTCGCTGAGCGAGTTGCGGGCGATTTTCATCACCCATGTGCACGCTGATCATTGCCTGGGCCTGCCGGGTCTCCTGGCGAGCACCGGCATGTCCGGGCGCACGCGGCCGCTGGATATCATCCTGCCGGCAGCGCTGCATCCGTGGCTGAAAATGAGTCTGGAGGTGACGCAATCGCACCTGCCATTCGAGATCAACCTGCACGCGGTGGAAACGCTCACGCAGTGGCGCAACGTCAACGTCCAGGTGCAGACCATCGAGTTGTCACATCGCGTGCCGTGTCACGGTTATGTGTTCACCGAATCCGACCCGGAACCGCGTCTGGACGTTCAGCGTCTGGATGCCGAGGGAATCGAACGCGGCCCGCTCTGGGGTCAATTGGCCCATGGTCAGGACGTGGTGATTGACGGTCGGACACTGCACGCTCGCGACTATCTGCTCAGCGCACGCCCTGATCGGCGCATCATCGTCTGTGGCGATAACGATCGCCCTGCACTGCTGGCAGAAGTGGCGCAATCGGCAGACGTGCTGGTGCATGAAGCCACATTCGTGCAGGCAGCGATCGACCGCGCGCGTGCCAGTTACGGCCACAGTAGCGCCGCCGCTGTTGCCGGTTTCGCCGAATCCGCCGGGGTGCGCAATCTGGTGCTGACGCACTTCAGCGCGCGCTATCAGGCCAACCCGGCGGTGAGTCCGTCGATCGAAGATGTGCGTAGCGAAGCGGCGGCGCTGTACAACGGCCAACTGGTTCTGGCGCGGGATCTGCAGCGCTATCACCTCGACCGCTTTGGGCATTTGCAGCCTGTGGCAATCGAGCGCAAACCTCTGGAAGTCGCGCCTTAGCTATAAACCGCGTCCGCCCGGTGAGCAGGCGGACGCCGGTGGGCAGGGTTACTTCTTGGCTTCCTTGTCCGGATCCGCCGAGCGTTCGAGAAACGCTTCGGTAAGCTGCGGCAAGTGCTTGAGCAACCACTCGGCCATGGCCACTTCCTGCGGCAGAATCTGTTCGCAGGCCTTCTGTGTCTGCGTGTCCCCCGCTGCTTTCGCCGCTGCGATCAGGACGGTGTAGCTGGCGACTTCCATGTTCTCGAACACATAGCCAGCCATGGCGCCCTTGATCACCTCGTCGCTCATCAACGATCCACCGACGGCCTGACCGAACGCCATCAACTTGCCGCCCAGGTCCTTGATCGTCGATGAATCGCCACCCAGACGTTGCAGGCATTCGTCGATGAGTTTCTGTTGGCCGAGGGTTTCTTCGATGTGCTGATCGATGCGCGCCTTGAGCTGCGGGTAGTGTTCCAGGCGCTTGGATTGCGCCTTGAGCATCTGTTCGGCCTGTTGCTCCATGGCATGGGCGTCACGCAGCCAGTCGAGCAGGTTTTCCTGTGGAGTAGCCATTGTCGAGTCCTCTTCTTGATGATTTCACAGTGATCAACCGGGCCGCGCCATCGCATGTCAGGCGCGCCCCACGTGCCTTACAAGCCAGGCTTGGCCTGCGCGCCGGAGCCCAGGTCCGCACCGGTAACCGGTTCGCTGTTGGGGTCGGACATGGTGCGCATTTTCATTTTTTCCAGCAGGGCTTCGTCGGCGCTGTCCAGTTGCACGGTGGCCAGGCCATCGCCGCCGTCGACCGCCGGCGCTGGGCTTTCGACGAACTCCCAGTCGTCGCCCTGGTTCCACGGGCCGCGCATGCTTTCGGTGCCTTGCGACATGTTGAAATAGACGTTGGTGAACTCAGGCATGCCAGGCAGCTTGCCTTGCGGGAAGTTGGGCTGGATCGAGTGCAGGGCCTTTTCGAAGGACAACTGGTGCGCGATCTCGCGGGTCATCAGAAAGCCCAGAGCCTCTTTTACGCCGGGGTCATCGGTCACGTTCATCAAACGCTCATAGACGATTTTCGCCCGTGCCTCAGCGGCGATGTTGGAGCGCATGTCGGCGGTAGGCTCGCCGATGGTGTCGATGTACGCCGCCGTCCATGGCACGCCGGCCGAGTTGGTCAGCGGCGAACCGGCACCATAGAGCAGGCTGGTAATGTGCGAGTCATTGCCGTTGCCATTGAGCGAGCGATACAGCTCGCCTTCCTGTTCAACGCCTTCAGCCATCCGGCCTTTGGCGCCCTTGTTGAGCATCACGATGATCGAGCCAATGATCTCCAGATGACTGAGTTCTTCAGTGGCGATGTCCATCAGCAGATCCTTGCGTCCCGGATCGTCCTCGGCCAGGGCTTGAGTGAAATAGCGCGAAGCCGCCGCCAGTTCACCTTGTGCGCCGCCAAACTGCTCGAGCAACAGATTGGCCAGCCCGGGATTGGGCTCGGCGACACGAACGGTGTATTGAAGTCGCTTGTTATGTAGAAACATGACAAATCTCCTCAGTCGGATAAGCGTGGCAAGTCGTGGGTTAAAAGCCTGCCTACCCTTTTGTGAAGCACTGCTCGCGAGGAAATTTCAAAAAATTTTCAATCAGAGGACAAATGGTTTGAACCGCGTGAGCAAGCGAAACGGCAGTCTGCCGCTTGCGCTTGTTCAGTCAGGGTGGCTCGAGACGGTGTGGTTGCAGGGCGGATGATGACGACACGAACGCCCTTGGCAGAGAATTTTTAACGCAGTAGATGCACCGCCAGCCCAACCAGCGCACACCCCAGCAGAACCGGAATAACCCCGAGTTTGAAGCGAAACAGCGCAACACCCGCCGCAATGGCAATCAAAGCCGAGGGCCAATCCAGGCTGGCGCTGAAACCCTGTGGCCAGAGCACGTGATAGCCGAAGAAACACGCCAGATTGAGAATCACCCCAACTACCGCAGCGGTAATGGCGGTCAGCGGTGCGGTGAATTTGAGTTCATCGTGTGTCGACTCCACCAGCGGGCCGCCGACGAGGATGAACAGGAACGAGGGCAGAAAGGTGAACCAGGTCACCAGCGCGGCGGCGATCGCTCCGGCGAGAAATACCTGATCGGCGCCAAACACCTGCGATACATAAGCGCCGACAAAACCGACAAACGCCACCACCATGATCAACGGCCCAGGCGTGGTTTCGCCGAGCGCCAGTCCGTCGATCATCTGCGTCGGGGTCAGCCAGCCGTAGTGGCCGACTGCGCCTTGATAGACATAGGGCAACACCGCATAAGCCCCGCCAAAGGTGAGCAGCGCTGCCTTGGTGAAAAACCAGCTCATCTGCGTCAGCGTGCCCTGCCAGCCGAATAGCGCGGTCAATACGCCCATGGGCAATGCCCACAGCGCGGCGCCAATCACGGCGAGCATGGCCAGTTTTGTCCAGCTGAAGCGGGCATGTACTGGTGTTGGCGTGTCGTCATCGATCAATGCCGGGGCAAAAGACTTTTTCGCCGCGCTATGGCCACCGACCCTGAACTTGTCGGGCGCCAGGCGACCGCCAAAATAACCGATCACTGCCGCGCCCAGCACGATCAGCGGAAACGGCACATTGAATGCAAAGATTGCGGTAAACGACGCCGCCGCTATCGCCCACAGCCAGTTGTTCTTCAGCGCCCGCGAGCCAATGCGATGCGCCGCCTGCACGACAATGGCGGTCACCGCAGGCTTGATCCCGTAAAACAGCCCGGCCACCACCGGCATTTCACCGAAGGCGATGTACAGCCACGACAGGAAAATAAGGATGAACAGCGAAGGCAACACGAACAACGCACCGGCCAGCACCCCGCCCCAGCTTCGGTGCATCAGCCAGCCGATGTAAGTGGCCAATTGCTGCGCCTCAGGCCCCGGCAGCAACATGCAATAGTTCAGCGCGTGCAGAAAACGCCGCTCGGAAATCCAGCGCCGCCGCTCGACCAACTCCTGGTGCATGATCGAAATCTGCCCGGCCGGCCCGCCAAAACTGATAAAGCCCAGCTTCAGCCAGAACCAGAACGCCTCGCGCAAACTGACGGCCTGCGGCTTCACGTCGTCATCACCCACCAATGGCTGAACTTCACTCATCGAGCTGTTCCTTTCATGCAGTCGGCAGGTTGTACCGGAAAAGCGCAACGAACAAAACGCCAGAAACGAAAAAGCCCCCGTAATCAGCAATGATTACGGGGGCTTCGTCTTGTTCAATAATGGCGGAGAGATAGGGATTCGAACCCCTTCTGGAGTCTTTGTAGGCCGCTTTAGCCCACCAAAAACGGCGCTTTCGCCCTTCGCCGTTGGCGTACAGTGGGCTCAAGCGGCCTTCCATATGCCCTAATTTTGCCCTAAACAGGTATGACGGCTTTCGGCCAGAAGCGGACGTTTGCAAGCGAGCACGCACGACCAGAGGCGAAGTTGATGGTCGACCGTTTCCGGCGGTACCTATCTTTTTTAATGGAGATTGATTTGCATAGATGAAGCTAGGCCTTCATTAAACTTAATTGGTTTATAACAAACCACTGATGCATACAAATCACTGCTGCCCAGCTGCTCCACAAATATGGCAGCAGGTATTCAGTTCCGTATGATGTTTTAACGTTTGCAGCTATCTTGGCTCGGTAAGTTGCTAGCACTACGAGCCAGTAAGGACACGGATATCCATATTCGAATGCTGGTGAGGTTTTAAGCTCAGTTGCGTCGAGATTTTTGTATTCTCCACGAACTTGAAACTTTGCTATACGAGCGAACCCTCGAGAAAATTTTCTTTTGTCCTGGGGGTTGGTTACAGTGCTGAAGCTAGTCCTGACAATTTCATGCTTATAATTACCGCTTTCCTGAGCTCCAAGATGTTTCAGATTCTGGAACAAATCTTCCTTTATTTTTTCCTTTTTCAATCGCTGCATGTTTTTAATCAAAAAATCTTCAAAAGCACTTTGATAAATCTTATTTTCTGAATAGGACGCATTTGGTGAGTGCTGATAGAATCTAAGCAAAAAATAACTATTGATTGCTAGCGCCACCATCCAGACGTGTTGCGTATTTTGCGTAAAGGCAATTGTAGTTCCAAGTAAGGACACCGACTTTAAGTCGGCACCAAAAAACCATAAAGATATGAGTATGGATGAAAAGGATAGGAGCATACCCCGAGCCTTCTTGAAATCACCCTCATCAAAACCAGAATCCATAAGTATCTTCCTTAAATCAAATAGAATCTAAATAATTACAATATTTCAGGTCAATGCCTTAGGATGTAGATGCCCGGCAAAAACTAACTAAGCCTCTCGTGGCGAGCGCCAGATCCCCCTTTCGCATCGTATTTGCCGCTTCTTATCGCATATTGCAAGTCGCCCCGGCAGTAATGGAAAAATACTCGTCAGGAGATCGCGCTAACTTACAATATCTATTATAAGATCTTTCGTTGCCGTCCGTTTGACTGCTTCTAGACGAACCATATCAAGTTTGTCTTGGAAATCATCGGCTAGATAGTCTGGGCCGACGATTCCAAGAGCACCTTTAGGTGGGCTTCGAAACAATATTATCTTTGAAAATCACCACTGAACCTTCCACCGTCCACCACCTTTGCAGCCGTTGCAGTGCTGGATACTTCGCCAATCCGATCTACCTTCCAGCTTTGTAATTCCTTTTTCCGCCTGGATAGCTTTGAAGGCAGGTCGCCAAGAATTGTGGTTGCATTGTTTGACACAAACCAATGTGTCGGTATCACCTTTTTTTCCGATTTTTTTATAGTATCTTATTTGCCCTTCACCTACCGGAGAGTGAGCAATTTCGGTCTCGCAGTCTTCGGGCGAATTTGTGTCTTTTTCCGGATCGCCATCGTCTAACTTTGAACTTAAAAACGCAATTCGACTTTTGAGCTTTAAAATTTCAGTATTTGCGGCTTCTAATTTGTCATTTAATTCGCTGTTTTCATCGATAATAGAATTTAGGTCTTTTTCCTTTTCTTCAGCATTTGCAGCATTTAGACGATCGCGCATCTCACGCTTAGGGATTTCACGGAGGCTTTTAGGCGCTGAAAGCGATAGTGAGGACGTTTCGAGAACAATTCCTCTGATAGTTGACTGGAATCTACCTAGTCCAGGTATATCCCCCGAATATTCGTCCCAAAGCTTGCTTGCCGTCCAAATTGAAGAACTAAGGTAGTCCTTCTCACCCAGTGGCCAATACAGTCGGACTGCACCGAGATAACAGGAGTCTCGCTTACCTAACTCATCTGTCATTGCCCAAGACCCCTCGTCATCTACGACAGCTACATGAGCGACTCCAACGAGATCCCTTGCAAGTTTTTCAGCTAAGTTAGGCCAAGGTCGCTCATCGAGATCGTCAGAAATGACCACGACTGGAAACTTCCTTCCTTTATCAAGTAGCCTGGTGCACAGTGCAAGACCTCCGTCTTCTCCATTGCTGTCTATTATCGATGAGGAAGGTATCTTGTCTCCATCAAGCTCCCAGTCATCGAACTTCTCGATGATTTCTCTGATAATTCTAGGGCATCGGGGATGGATTCTGACTGGAGCGATAATCTGTGACAGTCTTTTTGCAGATAGTGAACAGTATATAAAAACCGAGTTATCAACAAGTCCGATTCGAAGCTCAGTTACAAATGCATGCTCATTTTCAAAAATCTCAATTAATAATATTTCACGGAGGCTTCCAAGCTCGTTCTGTATGAGCTTGCGAGAAAAAGTTCCATTTGCACCCTGTTTGATGCTTGTAAATTTTCCTTTTTCACTTGATAGGTCAGTCACCCCTTTTTCCGACATCCAACTGTCAAACATTTTATCTACAATTTCAAACCTATTTGTTGCATGCCTAGTGTCAGTTGATACGTGTTTTAATAGGTATTTTCCGAGATCCTGCATTATAGAACTCCGTTTCAACTTTTAGTTTGGGTTTTAATTGTTTTCTACCCGCATAGTGGCACTCTGATGGTAGTGGTATGGCGGAAAATTCTCAATCGCTTATGCGAACGTCCGATTCTGGCCGAAAGCGGCCATTGGCGTAAGGCATTTGAGGTTATTAGAAGGGTTGGTTCAGGCCCATAGTGTTGTGAGTTCGAATCTCTCCTTCACCGCCATATTCAGTAAACGCAAGCCCCTGATTTTCCTAGAGAAAGTCGGGGGTTTGTGGTTTTTGGTGTCCGAAAAATGGGCATATGGGACAGATCTGGGACAGATGCGCCATTTCGGTGCGGAAATGAGCCTCTAGGATTGAGTGGCTGAGCTACGCTGTATTAGGGGCGCAAATCAGTCTTTCCGAATCTTTGATCCAAGGACGATCAGCATGCCAAATAATGCAGATTCCAATATCACCACTGCCGATGCGCTGACACTGTTGTTGCACAACCAGCATGCGCTGGGTGCGGCGATAGAAGAGATTACCCAGTGGATATCGGGAGCTGGTGCAGATGATGTTGCCGATAACGCAATCGTGGCCTTGGCAACGCTGGACACTAACGCAGCAGCGATCACAGACGCGATCATGCGGCTACGGAAGTCTTAAGGGGAGGTCTTGGCTGGCGGCGCGCGGGCTAAATGCAAGGTCAGCCCCACGAGCTTCAGTAGCGCAGCTCAGCGTACACCGTCGCAATCTAGACATGAATCCGGCTGGCCAGCTTTTCTGGCCTTAGAGTCACACTACGTGCTTACGTGACGACGTGAAATAAGCCGTTCCATCGCTGATCGCCGGGATGACCCCAGCGCACACTGCGTCGACGATGAGCTGTCGGGTAGCCTTCACGTCGAGCGTCTTTCCTACATTCTCTTGCATGAGTTGCCTGCTAATGAAATAGCGGCCACAGGCAGAACAGTCGATAACCTGCCAGTCTCCCACTTCATATTGAAGCTTTGCACTTTCCCAACAAATCCAGCACATACATTTCATAAATTGCCCTCCGTGACCAATGGATTGCACCAGAAAAAGGCTGGTTCAATTCAGAGGGGCGACTGGAATGACCGTCGGTCGGGTTGAAGTGCGCAAATGCGCGAGACACTAATTATGACCTATTGCGGCTATTGGCCACTAGTGGATAGAACGCCGCTTATGTTCAACAGGCCCCCACACCCGTGCCAGGTACGGGGGCCTTTTGTTGGTACCTCGGAAACCAGGCGTGCCAAGACTGGTCTACCATCCTCCTACCGCGTGGCTTGCTGCGGCCACTCATTATTTAAAGGATGCCCATGTGCGTTTATGAAGGTCTGGCCACTGTCACGGTGTTGGCCCGCTATCAAGGGCAGGAGCCGGCCGAGCTCACCAGTCTTGAATGCCCGGTGCGCCTCATTAACGTGGGCTCCGGTCGCGTCCGCGTTGAACTGCAGCATTACCTGCAGGGCCCCAAAGAGGCCAACGCGCTGCGGGTGATGCTGCCGCATGGAACCATGATGCAGGGGCTCATAATCGATGGGTCTAACGAACCGACTGGCGGCTGGCTGCTTATCGACGTCGAGCAGCACGACCTGGCGCTCGAGCAACCGGATACCCCGCATGGATGGCACTGGCAATGATTGACCACGACGAATTTTCCGCACTTAACCTGCCGCGTTCTGTGCACGCGCAAGCGCTGAAGTTGCTCGCTGGCATCGTCCAGGCAAGCACCTTGGCCGACACGCTGCACGCCGCCGACCGAGCCGAAGGTTTCACCCTGGGCATTGAAACGGTGAAAGCACTCAACCTCGGGGCCATCGAAGGGATGTACCTGATTTTCGACCGCGCTTTGCAGGCGCGTCAGCGGGAACTGAATAGATGATCGGCGAAGGCATTCATGAAGAGGTGCTGCGCGCCCTGGTCGAGCAACACGCGGTGCGCGAATGCCTTGTGACCAGGATCGATGGCGGCTCCGACTGGGGCCTGTCGATCCGCCTGGACGGCAGCGGCGCACGCTGGGTGCCGGTGCGCTCGCGGCGTGAGCGGCTGCGCACCTGGGCCAGCCTGACAGCGGTGGGCCGTTTCGCCGACAGCATCGGTCTCAAGGGTTTCACCGTGGAGTTATGAGCGGTTTTTGGCTGTGTAATCGGCCCATCGGTGGCAGCAAAGCGGACACCGAGAATCACTCACCTATGATCTGAGACATCGTCACCCTGCTGTCTTGCAATTCTTTCACCCGCAAATTCTCGCCGCAGTCTGGAACATTTGGCCGACGCTGTTGATCCACTCATAAAGACAGAGCGTACGAGTGACATGGATACCGTGAGAGATATCGTAGTGATCGGTGGATCGGAGGGCAGCTTCGGCCCTCTTCGTCAGATCCTTTCAGGATTGCCTGCAGACTTCCCTGCTGCCGTATTGATCGTTGTGCACACAGGCTCCTCCAGCCCCAGATTGCTTGCATCGATATTCGATTCTTGGTCAGCCCTGCCCGTTGCCTACGCAGACGAAGGCGTCCGCGTCGAAGCGGGTCGTGTCTACGTGGCCCCGCCAGGACGACATCTTGAAGTGGTTGAACCGGGGCTTATGCATCTCAGTGATGGACCAAAACTGCATTTCTCCAAGCCTGTCGTGGATCGGTTGTTTGGCACTGCCGCGGCGGTGTTTGGAAGAAGAGTCATCAGCATGATCCTTTCCGGCAATGACGGAGACGGCGCCGCCGGGGCGGCCGCTGTGCGGGCGGCCGGTGGGGTGAGCCTGGTGCAAGACCCCGGCGATGCGCTGGTGTCCAGCATGCCGATCAGGGCAATTGAGAAAGATCATCCGAACAGCTTGGTTCGCACCGACGCGCTACTGGAAGCACTGATCCATTGCGTCACGCCTCTCGAACTGGAGCGAACGGCCGCGGGTGATAGAACTTCGTCTGTCGACTGCTGACTCGTCGCAATCTTGCTCACCGCGAACACTGACCTACCGATGGCGTTAATGATCGTCGGACAATTTCTCTGAATTTTCTTCACCGCGCAAAATCACTTATTCATGAGCAATAGGAGGTCTCGTGAAGCCAGCTGATTTGTACGTCATCGATTATCAACTCCACGGTGAGCCAAAAAGCTTCGTCATCAGAACGAAGCTGATGAACAACGCGGAGGCCTGGCAGTGGGCGAGCTGTGATGCGGGCCTTGCTCCGATACCCAAGCCGGGGCGTCCACCACTGAAGCGTTTTTCTAAACCGATGGCGGAGCGTTTCGGCGTGACCGACGTGAAATGGCGGGCGTCCGTCACAGTCGTCTGGGAGGAAGATCATGCGTAAATGATCGAAGTTGAGTTTGTCACTCAGCTACGGTGGTGATCCCGTCAGCCGCTCGGCCGTCGAGCACAGGCATCGGGTCGATCTGAATGCCTGGAAGGATGGAGACCCACGCGGCATAGGCTCGCTGCTGTCGAACCAACGCTTCTTCCCATCGACTGCCACTGACTTCGTGCGATACGACCAGCATCATGAGGTGATTGGTGGTTGCATCGAGGTCGAGCAACAAGTGATGGGCATTGAATCGAAAATCATCGGTCGAGAGCATGGAGTCACACTGTATGGATGGAGGAAGCACACATCTCTGCTCCCACATGACATCATTATGACACTATTCAAAATATACGACTGCTCGGACCGACAACCGGTTGCTAGGGTAACTGACTGTCAATCCAGCGTTCTGCGGCCGCCATCGCGTCAGCAAGTGCACAAGGATAATCCGGCCATGGTCCTGGCAGCTCGGCGACCGTGTCGGCGAGACCATGTACTCCGCTCTCCGCCAGCACATGCGCCGCTGTCGGCGATGGATCGTTTGGCCTATTCCAATCAAATTTTACGACCAGCTTATGGCCGCGATATTCATGCGTGATGGGAACGTCTAAGCCATGGGACATCTGTCGAACCCTTTGCCACTGATCAATGCCTTCGAGTTTTAACGCAATTGAGCCAGCAGCACTATCGTGGCGCTTCGCTATCGGAGCGGAGTGCGCCACCCCGCTCCGGACGGAGTAAGTAAGCCCGAGACTCCTCAAAACAAGCCGCCCAACGATTCTGGCGCCCAGTTCATGATCACCAGCTCACCGCTCACCTCGGCTTTGCCTTGCCGCTGGTTGGATGTGGTGTAGCGGATGTCCAGTGTCTCGAAGTGGAAACCGTCGAACACACGGCGGATGTCCGGATGGTCATTGATGCTGACCATCACCTTGCCTTTGCAGCGGCGCATGAAGTCGGCCATCCGCTCGTAGTTCTCGAACGGAAAGTCCACCCCATAACCCGCGGTCTGCCAGTAAGGCGGGTCCATGTAATGGAAGGTGTGAGCACGGTCATAGCGTTCTGCGCATTCAAGCCAGGGGAGGTTTTCGACGTAGGTGCCGGACAAGCGCTGCCACGCAGCCGAGAGGTTTTCCTCGATGCGCAACAGGTTGATGGCCGGGGCAGTGGTCGCCGTGCCGAACGTTTGACCCGAGACCTTGCCAGCAAAGGCATGGTGCTGCAGGTAAAAGAATCGGGCGGCGCGCTGGATGTCGGTGAGGGTTTCGGGGCGGGTCATTTTCTGCCATTCGAACACCTGTCGCGAACTGAGCGCCCATTTGAACTGGCGCACAAATTGTTCGAGGTGGTTCTGTACGACGCGGTAAAGCGTGACCAGGTCGCCGTTGATGTCGTTGAGGACTTCGACCGGCGATGGCTGGGGCTTCATGAAGTAGAGTGCGGCACCGCCGGCAAAGACTTCGACGTAGCATTCGTGTGGCGGAAAAAGCGGAATGAGGCGGTCGGCCAGGCGGCGCTTGCCGCCCATCCAAGGGATGATGGGTGTAGACATGAAAGCAAGACCTTTACTGTATGGATAAACAGGTGCTAGGCTCGCCGCGCTTTGTGCACGGAGCAAGAGCCTTGGCTGGACTTGCAGGGACAATCTGCAGGGACGGCGGTCGGTCTGGATGTTGACGCATACAGACCGGCCGCTCTTTTTTCACTTCGGTGTTGAGACTTCTTTGGCGTATGCCTGACAGGCCGCGAGGGCAATCAGCCCCCGGTCGCCGTCATCGGTGACGCCGATAATTCGTTGAGCATGCGCTGGGTCAAGTTCGGCTTTTGTGGGGCCATGAACCAGGCCGCCGGTGGCGGTGGTGGCTGACACCGATCTGTTGCCGGCGTCGGTGGTGGCGTCGAGTAGGACTGACAGGCGCAGATCAGCAGTGGCAAGGCGGTCGCGCAGGCGACCTTGATCACGTTGGGCATCACTCAAGGCTCGGTAATGGGTTTGTTCACTGGTGGCCAGGCGCTGCTCGAGCGCGAGGCGTTTGTCCTGTTCGGCACGCTGCTGTGCGGCCGAGGCCAGATTCAGTTGGTTGAGGGTTTCGGTGTGGAGTCGGGCCTGCTCTGCCAGCTGTTTACCGTAGCGCCAATCCTGTACTTGCCAGGTAATGGACGCAGAACCACTGACCAAGACGACCAGCAGCACACCTTTGGCCAGCAGCCGATACGGCGCCGGGATCAGTTCGCCGAGACGCATAGCACCGCCCTCGCCCGCCCCCACAACTCCAACCGATCCTGCAGGCCATTGAGACCGCCATTGATCCTGCGGGTGATCGTGTTGAATTCGTTTTGATCGGCCAGCGCGTTCAGCCCATTCACGGACCAGAACCACGCGGCCGACTCGGCGGCCCACTGCGGCAGCTCCAGCAGTTCAGGCGTGCGCAGCAATCGCTCGTCACCGAACAGCGCCAAGCTGCAGCGCAGATAATTGTCGTGGCCGGTGACCTGGATCAGACCGCGACCGCGGTAGCGCTGACCATCACCATCCGCTGACGGCGTATTGCCCAGTTTCGCAGCCAAGTTGCCGGTGTCGTATTTGCTCAGGTACTGCTCGCCGCCCAGTTCCCGGACGTACTGCAGCTGACCCGACTCGTGACCGACTTGCGCCAGGAACGCGGCTTGGCGTTTCGGCGTGTTGATCTGCCGATGGGCCATGGCTGCGTTGAGGGCGGAAACAAAAACGCCCGCTTGGCGGCGGGCGTTGGGCATGATGCTTTGCAGCTGTTGTTCAGTGATGGACATACAAACTCCAGACGTAAAAAAACCGCACTCAGGCGGCGATGGGATGCGACTACTGCTTCTCGATGTTCACTACCTTGAGGGGTGATTTCGGTCCTTTCTTTTTCTTGCCCTTGGATTTACCGGCTTTGCCGGCATTGCATTCGACCGTGGTGGACCAGCCGGACTGGGTGAATACCTGCTCGACCGAATCCGCCAGGTACTCACCATCAAGCCCGACCTTGAAACCCTGAGCGATGATGGGGCGCTCGGCGAAGATGTCCGTCCGGCCGGGCATCTCAAGCCGCACATCAGCGGTCGAGCGGTTGAACGCTGAAAGACGGGCCTTGGCCGCCGCTTCTGCAGCCGTTTTGTTCGGGTAGATATGGCGGTCGGTATGGACTGCCGGCAGGCCATCCGGTGCGTCATCGTTGTCGATAGTGACCACCGCGAGCATGCCGTTCTTTTTGTCCTGATGCTTGGTGGCCACCGCCTTGTGCGAGTTGCGATCGCCGAGACTGAATTGCCATCGGCTGAGGTCGCGTCGGGTCAGGGTAATGGCGCCGAACGCCTTGCCGCTGGCTGTCTGCCCACCCTGGCGTGGCATCACCAACAGCTTGCCGTCGGCGACCTTGGCCGTGCAGTCGTATTGTTTTGCCAGCCGGGTGATGAAATTGAAATCGGACTCGTTGAGCTGGTCGACCCGGGCGACCTTGGTGGACACCGGACACACCGGCGTCCAGCCATTACGCGCGGCCACGTCAGCCACGATCTTCGACAACGGCACGTCTTCCCAGCTTCCGCTGCGGATGGTCTTGCCGCTGCCACGCATGTCGCTGGCCTTGCCCTTGATCACGATCGTATCGGGTGGGCCTGACACCTCGACCGTGTCCACGGTATAGCTGCCCATGCGCGCCAAGGTCGTTTCGGCGTACCCCAGGTAAATCTCGATTGAGCTGCCGCGACGAGGCAATTGCACTTGCCCATCACGGTCGTCGATACGCAACTCAAACTCGTCGGACTCCATGCCCGGTTTGTCCGAGGTACGCAGTTGCAACAGCCGATCATTGATTTTTGCCGTGACGTCAGCCCCATCGGCGACGATTCGAAATACGGGTGTCATATATTTTTTCCATAAAAAAACCCGCCGAAGCGGGTTTTGAAGGGGTTGTAGCTGCAGGTGTAACAAGGGCTACACATCGACTATAGCTCATCAATTCCAAAGCGAGATGCCTTCTTCAGTTGGCATCGGCAGATCCGGCAGGACGATAATCACGCCCGACCGGAACGGCTGAGGCTCATCGGCCAGTCCCTGATTGGCATCGAGCACGGCCTCGACGCTGCCATTCAGATGGCCGTAAACGTTGTTGCAAATGACATCGAGCATGTCGCCGTCAGACGTCCTGCATGTCGTCGCCATAGCGTTCAAACTCCAAAGTAAAACCCTGTTTGCGCGCAATCCCGCCGTGCAGCAACGCGGACTGTTCCTCGTTGATGTTTTTCAGGCACCACGTCCCGATCACTTCGCCATACCCCGTGGTCAGGGTCAGCGGTTGCAGCCTGGCCCCGATGGAACGCAGCGTGTCGAGCTGCTTTAAACCGCCTTTGAAGCCCGGATAGATCGTGCCCTTGAGCGTCAACTTTTCATCGCCCATACCGATGGCCTGCTTCGCCGGCCGGCGCGTCAGCCGCTCCTGCGAAGCCCAGCGGAATTCGGTCGAACGGCTCAGCTCGTCGAAAGCTGCCGTGTCCAGGTTGAAGTAATACGGCTCAATTTTCGGTTCGCGCGGCTGAATGATCATCAAGTGCGGGAATGGCTTCACCGCCTCCGGCGCCGGCGTGGCCTCCCCGGCAAAGGAACTGGTGGGCACGATGTTGGCCAGCGACGGACTGACCTTGCCGGCGACATTGTTGATCGCCGTGGCCGCCTTGCTCGCCTGCTCCTTCAAAGTACCCAGCCGATCCTGCACTTCAGCCGCCGCGCGGGTGGCGCGGCCGTACACCGCTACCACCTGACCGACCTTGGCCTGAGCCGCGTCGACGCCGCGCATCACTCGCTGAAGTTTGGCGCCGACGGCCGGACCTACAAACGGGATGTTCTCCAGCTCGGACGCGGCGCCGGTCAGTTCGCGGATCGCGCCGTTGACCGGGGTCAGCATGCCGTCAGCACTGCGCCGCCCGGTTTCCGCTGCCTCGACCAAATACTTCAGGCTCGATTGCATTTGCTCCATGTAAGCCATGAAACCTCCTTAGACATGGGGTTCGTCGTACAGCTTGGCGGCGTTACTCTTCGCCGCATCCGCCATCATTCGCTGCATGTGCGGCATCAGATCCTGCGCCAAAGCTTGCGGGTCTTTGACGTCGCCCTGCACCGTGACCGGCATGTTCAGCGAGTACTGAAACTGCTGATCCACCTTGGCCGGAACCGGTTTTTCTGGCTCCTTGGGTTGAATGGCGAGCGCCGCCGACTTGAGCGGCGCCGTCACCGTCATCGAGCGCGCGACATCCCCCAATACCGGACCTTGCTGGCCCGCTGACGCAATCATGAGCGGCGTGACTGGCACCGGCGCCTTTGCCGTTTGTTCGGGCTTTTCATCCTCACCACCGAACAACGACTTGCCCAACGACCCGCCCAGCGCCGCACCGCCCTGACTGCCCAGGTAAGCACCGATCATGCCGCCGATAGCCGTGCCGATGATCGGCACAACCGAACCGATGGCGGCGCCTGCTGCTGCACCGGCCATGGTGCCGGCCAGGTTGCCCGCGGCCGAACCGTAACCTTCGGCTTTTTCGTCCTTGGTCTTGGCGTTTTGAAAGGTTTCAAAAGCCATCGCGCCGGACTCCAGCAGCGTGCCGCCAGGAATGACCTTGGCCGCCTTGCCGACCTTACCGACGGTGCCTGCGACGACGCCGAGCTTGGACAATGCCCCACTTGGAACGGAAGGGACTGATGGCGACGGGATCGAAACAGGGGGACGAGGAACAGATGGGCGAGGACCTCTCGAACTCGGCAACGACCGGCGCCGAGCGCTGCGCCTTGACCCACGTCCACGTCGGCGCGAATCGCCCGACACATCCACACCGCCACCCATAGCGCCGGCATTAACGACGAAAACCTTTTGGACGCCGTCGTTACCTGCATCATTTGCAGCACCAAGGCCACCGCCTGTAGCCGCTTCCTTCACCCGCGAAACAACATCCAGGCCAGTCGCTAACAGATCAAGCTCCCCGGAATCTTTATTGCGGGTTTCGCTCCCACCCCGACCACCGCGCGACCCACGCGCAAGGTTTAACAGCCCCCTGCCGATCTTGACCGTGCTGATGATACCTTTTAAGGCGATCAGCCCTGCTCCGACCGTGGCGATACCGGCAACTACCCCGGGCGCGCTATCCGTAAGCGACGTAATGCCTTTAGTAACCTTGGTCAAAGACTCGGCCACGGTGTCCGTCACCGGGCGCAGCGCATCGCCGATGCTGCGCATGGCATCATCCATCGACTGGGCCATTTCCGCCCATTTTTGCGATGACGACTCGCGCCGCTCGGCAAGGTTCTTGTCGAGGATCCCGGTCGCGTCACGCGAATCGTTTTTGAGCTGGCTGTACAGCGCCTTGTTCTGCATGTAGGCCGACAGCGCGGCCTTGACCTGCATGTCGGCGAATAGGTCGCCGGTGCGCAGGGATTCTTCCAGCGAGGCCATCATGGCCTTGGCCTTTTCAGGGTCGGCTTGCTCGCTGATTTTTGCCGTGGCCTCGGCCATTTTCGCCGCACGCGCCGGATCGGTCGCCTGAATGTATTTCTGAGCCAGCGCCATGCTGGTCTCAAGCGTGGACATACCGTTTTGCAAACCGGTCTGCATCGATCCCTTGTAATCAATACCGGCTTTTTCGTAGGCCTTGACCGTGTCGGTCGAACCGATTTTGCCCATCCAGTTTTTCAGGTTGTTGGCCGCTTCATCCGAACTGCCGGCCTGCTTCATCTGCACCTGTAACATGGCGCCCAGTTGCGTCACCGCGTCCAAGCCAGTGATGCCGTTGCTGGCCATGTTGGCCAGCAGTTCGGGAAACCACTTGGCCATGTCGGCCGCTTCAAAGCTGCCCGCCTGCCCTTGATAAGCAATCGCCTCCAGCGCCTGCTGCATCTGCTTGGGGTCGGTGATCTCGGCGTTCTGCCCCAGGGCGTTGATCATCTTCGCCGTGTCGACGCCGCTGGATCCTTGCCCCACGACAAACTTGGCCGCGACAGGCGCGTATTCCAGCGCCTTGCTCAGGTCCATACCGGCGCCGACCAACTGATTGACCACGTCGGCCACATCGTTGCGCGCCATGCCGGTGTCGCGTGAAGTGTCGATGATCTTGCGCGACATCTCCTGCTCTTGCGGCTTGTTGGCAATGCCGGCCTTGATCGCGATATCCCGCACAATCGCGCCAAAATCAGCGCTGACCTTGGCCGGTACCGCCATGGCACCAACACCGACCACCGCCGCACCGACGGCGCCCTTCATGCCCTTTACGCCAGAATCGATCTGCTGATGCCCCTTGGCTTTCAGCTCGGCCTTGTTGGCCGTCTGCCCCATCGAGCGATAGGCTTTTTCCAACCGGCCGACCTCGATCCCCTGCTTTTTCAAGCTGTCGAGGTTCGAGTTCAAACGGTTGAGTAATTTGGACGCACCGGCCGCGCCGGTGTCGTGAGCCTTCTTCCATTCTTCGCGCAAGCGGATGGTGTCGCCAATCGTGCGCTGCAGCACGCGCGCTTTGTTGCCTTCTGCCTCGAGGCGCTTGATACGCCCGGTCACATCCTTGAACGCGGCGCCGACCGTGGAACTGACGGCGCCGCCGATCACCAGCCCGAGGGCGATTTTGTTTGCCATGTGATGGCCCTCATGTGCCCAGCACTACCGGGGCGGCTCAATCCGTGAGCCACCACACCATTTCCGCGAACGGCATCGACTGGATCTCGGCGGCGGAAAATCCGGTTTCCGCCGCCAGACGTTTCGCCGCCGACTTGATCACGCTGGGGTTAAAGCCCGTCGTCGTTGTCCATGCGAAAATAGCCGGCCTGCAAGCGGTTAAAATCCACCAGCTTCAGCCCCTCCAGATCCGCGACAGACGCACCGGACAACGCGGCAAACAACACCAGCTCGCGCTGCTCGTCATCGCCACCCACTTCACGGTTGGCCGCCCGCACGTCGCCCACGGTCGGTGAACGCAGGGCCAGCTTGTCGACGGTCACGCCGTTGATCTCGCTCGGGCACGACAGCGTCACCAGCACCTGATCGGTGGTCAGCGACAACCACGCCGGCATCGAGTCCGAATAATCGGTTTTCGGTACCAGGTGCGAATACGCCGTTTGCACGCGGCGATAATCCGTCAGCTTGAGGCCTTCCAGATCCTTCAGCCCGACTTCGGCGAGACCTGCGAACAGCATCAGTTCGCGCTGCTCATCATCGCCGTTGGCAGCACGATTGGCCGCACGCACTTCACGCACGGTAGGGTTACGCAGGTTCAACGTCTCGACGTCGACACTGTTGGCCTTGCTTGGACGGGTCAGCGTTACGACCGCACCGAGCGCACTTAGCGACAGCCAGGCCGGCAGGTTTTTAGCGATTACTTGAGTCATCTGAATCTATTCCTTACAGGCCGAGCGCCTGGCGCACTTCGAGGAGTTGGTCTTTGCCGTCGATCACCTGGATGCCGGCGACCATGTCGATCTCGTACATCAGGCGCCCGTCGATTTCGAGCTTGTAGTACGTGACCGCAACGGCGTGTTTGATCTCGGCAGCATCACCGGCTTTCCAGTCACCGAGATCGACCTCTTTGAGGCGACCGCGCAGGGTGGCAACGACCGCTGTCACCGCGCCCTTTTGACCCTTGAAGGCACCTCGGAACGTGGCGTTGAACGCCGTGCCGTCAGCCAAGCCGAAGTACTTCAGCGACTCGCGGCGCACGCCTTTGGTGACAAACGAGGCTTCCATTTTTTCAAGCCCCTGATCCATATCGATGGGGCCAGCCATGCCGCCGCCACGATATTCGTCGGTCTTGGTGGTCAGCTTGGGCAGCGTCAGGCTCGGCACGTCGCCGGAAAAGTTCACGCCGTCGACGAACAGGTTGGTGTTGTACAAAGTCTGAGGAATCATTGGTTACGCCCCCCTTAGGCTGCTTCAAGCACTTCGGTCATCCACTGGTCGGTGACTTCGAAAAGGAAATTCGGGTTTTCTGCCGGCGGCACGTCGGTGAAACGGATGCGCCAATACACCTTGCCCTGCGCGATCTGGCTGGCCGTGTTCAGTTCGGTGTCGGGGAACACTTCGAAGTTGATGATCGCGCCCTGGGCTTTCAGGTCGGCCATGAACGCGTTGAGACCGTTGGTGACATCGGTCACGTAGGTCTTGGTGATCGAGCGGTCGACCGCCCATTTGTGCCCGGCCTGCACCGCGTCCATGAGGATGAACAGCGTGCGAACGCGTGTAACGAATGCCCACTTCGGATCGCTCGACAGCGTGCGGTTGCCCCACAGGCGGTAACCATCGTCGCGAATGATCGTGGTGATATTGGCATTGTTGAGCAGGTTGGCCCGGCAGGTCTCGTCGCCGTCCAGGTACTCGACCGCACGACCGGTACCGGTGATGCCGGTCAACTCCTTGTTCGACGGCGACGCCCAAAAACCGTATTCAGCATCCGTCCAGGCGAACAGCCCCGCCGCCCAAGCCGAACCGGGCGCGTCGACGGTCTTGCTGGTGATGGTGTCCCAATACTTGACGCCCGGGTCGACCATGAACAGGTTGCGACTGCCGAAGTTATCGGCGTAGGCCATAGCGGCTTCGTCGGTGGTGCCCGGGCCGTCGATGATGCCAATGGCGCGCAGCTTCTGCGCCAAGCTATCGAGCGCCGTGGCCACCGCCTGAGTCGCGGTGTGGCCTGGCGCGATCAGCAACCGTGGCTGCGCATTGAACAGGCTTTTGCCGTCGAGCAGCGCCTGCAAACCGGTGCGCTGACCCGAGGCCAAAACGCCGCCGATGATCGCCGAGGTTTGCAACGCGGCGTCTTCGAGCTTGGCCACGCCGATGGCGACGATCACCGCCTTGGCTTTGACGTAGATGGCCTGACAGGCCTTGGTGATCGCCGAGTCGGCGCCGAACGCAGCGATGGCTTCGCGCTCGGTGGTGATCAACTTCAGTTCGCCCGCCTTGGCCGTACCACGGCCGAGGACACCCGGGGTGAAGGTATCGCATAGACCGATGATCGATGACGACGGCAGCGAGATAGTGCGCGCGCCAGTGTCGACCGACGTGGTCGTGACGCCGTGGAAAAAACTCATAAGGGTCAGTCTCCGGAAACGAAAAAGCCCCGCGTAAGCGAGGCTGTGAGGGTGATGGTGATGGTGATGGTGATGGTGATGGTGTTACGCGTAACGGAATGAAAAACGCCCTGCAAGTGCGGGGCGTTTAGGGGGTTTGGCTGGCCACCCATTCGGGAACGACCGGCCGAAACTCTTCGGCAGGAAACTCAATCTGTGCCGGCCAATCTCGCAGCGCCTTGATATAGGCCAGTAGTTCGGCATATTGCTCAGCGGTCTGCGTTGTATCGCTACCGATTTCGATTTCGTCACGGTGACGATCTCGCAGCCAAGTGATGCGGATAATCTCCGCGTCACGCCATGCCCGCTCATCCCGCACCAGCTCATCGGGCGTTACTTCCGGCACAACCAGAATCGGCAATCCTTCCGCATCATGGCTGCGCACCATGCCTGGCTCAGGATCTGCGATTACAGCTTGATAGCGCTCTTTGCTGATAGGCAGCGCGTCCTCGGGCATTTGCCCATCATGCATACCTTCCAGATAGGTACATCCCGTGCTTTTCGAGTAATACATTTTGGCAGACGCCATTTTTAACTCCCCAGTGCAAGCCAACGGTAGTTGGCCGCGCCACCACCGCCGGAAAAGTGATAGACAGTGATCGCCGTTTTACTGGCCGCATTCACACCGCCGCACAACGCCGACGTAAAGTTTCCCGATCCGTTTGGCGTGATAAAAGCATTCAGAATTGCATTCGGAAAAGCGAGGGGAAGCGGCACCGAAACGGACGAACCGCTGTTAATCAGAACCGTAGACCCCCACTGCAAAATAAACCCGCCAAGCCAGCTCGGTAGCGCGATATAACCATTGGCGCCCAAGCTGATTTGAAAGCCAAAACGGAGCTTTTTCGGGGTCACGATCGTAGCGTCATCGGAGCCGGCATCGGTCTGCGACTGGGTAGCAATCTTGGCAGTGCCGAGCTTGATTTCCGTGGCCTGCGTCGCCAAAGCCGCGAGTGCGGCAATGTCGATATTTCCCTGATTGATTGGCGCGTTCCAGGCCTTAATGCACCACACGACAGCAATGTTTCGTGGCCGTGCGCCTAACAGCGCCTGACTACTGAACACGCTAGAGCCGATGGTAAAGCCGACGCCGGGCTGGTCGTTGTCCTGTACGACAATGCCCACATTAGGGTAAGGCCCTTCGGTCAGCAGATCGCCCCCGACCGATCCGCGCATATTCGCGTAGTCGCCTAGCTTGTAGCCGGTGGTAGTGAGTTGCTTGGCCAGCCCGTTGGACGCTACGGCGTCAACCGCGACAGCAGTTGCATTTTGCCAGCTTCCAATAGCACGGCCCGCATCCACACCACGCCCATGATCCCAACCGCGCAGGAATTCGCCGCGCGAATCCGGCAAACGGAAATTGCCCGCGCCCTCGTCACCCTTGTTGAAGGTCGTGCCTAGGTACGCCGCCAGATCGGGATAAACCGCAACGCTCTTGACGCTGCCGTCCAGCTCCAGAAAACCGGGCGCCACCTTGTCCAACGGAAAAACGACCGTTGCACCCACAGGCAAGGCCGAAGCCTGGGCAATCATCGCCTCGATTTCGGCCTTGGTGTAGCTGTCCTTGATACCCATGGCGGCGAGCGTTTCCGGGTTGTCACCCGATACGACAATTCCGCGATCGTTGACCTTGAGCCGGGTGAATTCGCCCGGCGCCTTATTCTTCGGCAGCACTTCCAGAATGGCCGCGTCGACGTAGGCCCGCGAGGCCAGCACAATCGCTGGGTCAATCTTGAGCTGAATGTTCCCTGCGCCGGTGACAATAAAGTTCATCCGCACGATTTGCGTGCGGCCCGAGCCTTGCGACAGCAGCGGCTTGAAGCTCGGCGCGCAGTTGGCCACCGCTACCAGATCGCCGTCTGCATCGTAGAGACCGATTTCGCGGATCCACTTACCGCCCTCGTCGGCCGGGATGATCTGCTCGGCGATGATCACCGCCGGGTTGACCGGGTCAATCTTCAGTTGGTTGAGCGGCTTACGACGCCACTCGTTGAGCAGCTTAGTTTGACTGGCCGACGGCACCGGATTGGGCGGATCAGCCAGCCCGCTCGGGTTGGCATCCCCCACGCCCATTTGCGTGATTAGCCAGGGAATGCCGAGCGCGTCGGCGTTCGCCTGCTTGGCCATCCCCACATCCGTAAGGATCGCGAAAAACTGCGAATTCGCATCAATCATAATAAACGTCCAGGGTATCAATGGTGTGTTCGCGACCGACCACGCCAAAGCTGCCAGTGACCTCAATGTCACGCATGACGGGTGGGTAAACGTCGATTTCGTCGCCTTCGTAGAGGGACACGGCGATATTCAAATCGCCTTGCGTTTCCAGGCTGATCGCCAGCCCGGTCAGTTGCCGGGTGACGGGCTTGGCATCGTCAATCAGGCGCTCAAGCTCCTGATACATTTCCTCAGTGATTCCCGTATCCAGCACCCCGACCTTAAGCGCGAAGGTGCCCGGCACGCCCTCAGGCACCGTGTTGAACCACTCGACAATCTCGATCAGGTAGCCGAGCGGCTCGACCACGCGGCGCAACGCGCCGATGGTGCCTTTGTGCTTGTGGATGTAGTACGACGCCTTGATGGCCGCGCGCTTGGTTGCTTCCGTCCAGCGGTAATCCCAGCGATCCACCGACCACGCCCATGCCAGGTGCGGCAGTAAATGGACCGGGCAGGTATCAGCGTTGTAGAGGTCGCGCAGAGGAATAATCGTTTTTTCGAAGAACGCGCCCTCCATGGCCCGTTCCAGTTGCGTGCTGTTGAGCGGCAGTAGACTTTTCATATCAGCCCGCCAGCCTCACGTTGTAGCGCGTACAGAACGCCGCTTGCGCTTTCGTCGGGGCCAGATCCTGCCACCCGACCAACTCAACCCGGGCAACGCCGGCAACGTGCAATTGAGCGTCAATAGCCGAGCGGGCGACCTCGACGCCCAGCCGCTTGCGTGGATTGATCCAGGCTGCCAAGCGGCTTTTCGCCTCGGCCAAACTGGCATCCGCTTCCGGGCCGGCGCTGGCCATGTGCAAAATGGCGTCAATCTCGTAACGGATCACCTCTGCGCTCTGCACAGTCACCCGATCACCGACCGGTCGCACGTCATCGTCATTCAAAGCAGCGGCCACCGTCGCCAGCAGTTCCGGCGGCGCTTCGCCCTCCCCGTCCAACCCCAACACCGTGACCGTGACGTAACAAGGCTCCGGACTTTCAGCCGTGGCATCTGCCACCATCCCAGAGGCGTTACGCGCATGCAGGATGTAGCTGTTACGCGGGCCGGCCGTGGTCAAACCCTCATAGGCCAACTGGATGCGCTCGCGAAACGGATCGTCGTCTTCCATGACCTTGGGCACCGGTGGTACCGCCAGCAGATCCTCGGCCTGAATGACCAGGCGCGTCAGATTGACGTTTGCGCCCAAGTGATCAAGGTCACCGCGAATGGCATGCGCCAGTAACAGCGCTTTGCCGGCGTCATTGACTCGGGCGCGGTTGCCGACCTTGTTGTAGGCCCCGACCTCAAGCACTTTGACCACTGGATCGCTTTCCAGCGCGGCCGTCCAGTTTCCGCCCATGTACCCGCGAAACACGCTCAACCCGTCCTGATAAACCTCTTCGAAGTCCAGAGGTTCCAGCACGGTCGGCGCTGGCAGCGACGACAGATCCACGGTACTCATGCGGCCACCTCCAACGTGACGCTGTCGCCCAGGTACTTCCCGACGATTTGCAAATTGATTTGTCCGCCAATGACGGAAATGACTCGCACCTGATCCAACTTTAAACGCGGCTCCCAGCGACCCAGAGCGCGTGCGACCTCTGCCTGTACGGCGCTTTTCCAGCCTTCGTTGATGGGCAAATCGATAAACCGCCGTAGCTTGCTGCCGTATTCCATGCGATGCCGACGACTGCCCAGCGGCGTGCTCAAGATGTCGGCAATGGATTGGCGCAGGTGCTCGATGCCGGATATGGGTAGGCCGGTCTGGCGATCCATTCCGATCATCGATGTCACTCCTTGAACGGCTCGTATTCGTCGCTGGCTTTCAGGAATTTGACCGCCTCGATGTCGGAGGCCGGCACCACGACCGTCGCCTTCTCCACCGGATAGGAACGGTCGGTACCGGGCACAATCACCAGTCGCGACGTGTAGAGCTTGTCGCGGAATTTCAAGGACTCAGGCGATGAGTAAGTTGAGGATGACAATGCCGGTTCCGAGGACGTTTGCGCATCGGTTGAGGTCATATCGATCTTGGCCATGTGGTTCTCCAGGCATGAAAAAGCCCGCACTTGGCGGGCTGGATGAATGTTTGGGTTAATGCTTGTGGTGGTTGTCGCTGTTGCCGGCGGCCATGATGTTGCCAGCGCCGTCGATGTTGCCCGTTACGGATAACGGGCCGTCGATATTGACAGGCCCTTTGATATTCACTGTCGCTTCAAGATCAATCGTTCCCGACTTCACCGTTACCGCGTTATCCGTAACGACGACGTTCGTGCCGCCGACCTTGATCGCCACCGTGCCACTCGGCAGGGTGATGGTGTAAGACTTGGCCTGCCAGTCGTAGACCAGCGAGCCGCCATCATCAAAACGCCAGACCTCGACATGGTCGCGATTATCTGGCGGCGGCCCGGCATTGCCATACAAGCCCGGGACAAACGTGCCTTGTGACACGTCACCGCTGGGACTGATCAAACTGCCCTGCTCGCCCAAAGACGGCGCCCGCCAGTGCCTTGCCTTGCCGGCGGCGATGCTGTGCCAGCGCACCCAAGCGCTGACCCATTCACTGCCGTCTGACACGCGACACACCGGCGGCGATGCGGACAGATCCACCGCGACCACGTAGCAAGCCTTTACAGCCCCCGCAATCATGCGGTCATGCTGGGCGCTCGCGTAGCCGCTCACATCGCCTCCGCAGGGACAAAGTCCTCTTTGACGTCTTCCTGAAAGCCAATTAGCAACATCCCCGGCGGTTCGTCCGGCCAGAGCCATTCCTCCGGGCCGAGATAGACTTGCTGAGTCCACTCCACCAGCCACACGGTGTATCCATCCAGGTGCGGCTGGGTCCAGTCCTGCAGCGATTGCACAAACTCGGCGGGTTCTACTGCCAACCCCCACGTCTGCGCACGCAGCAGCACCGCCAACTGGGTCGCCAATTGCACGGCCTGTTGATGATGGTGCGGCTTGATCGGGTCAACAATGATCCGAGCCTCGGACTTACAGACCAGCGAGGTTTCGCCGGTGCCGATATCGGTACCCGGCTCGATCTCAGCCACTTCAAGAAACACCGCCGGCAGCAACACGCGATCCTTAATGTCTGGCCAGGTTGTGACGTCCTGCACACCAGGCAAGTGGGCACGCAGATGCTGTTCTACCGCCCGATAAAGCTGGTCCAGGCTGAACGGTTCGTCAGACATTGCCGATCCTCTTGAGGTATTTCTGCAGCTCAAAGTTGAGTTCTTGTTTGAGAATCGCCAACAGGATCTCGTCTGCCTTTTTGACCCAGCTGTCGAAATGCGGGCGGGCTTGCTCCAGCGACACCTTGGCTTTGGCCAACGGGAAACGACTACCGTTTTCGGCGACCCAGCCCGAACTCGGCCCGCGACCGGGGGAGACCGTGCTGTCCGGGTAGTCGTCCGCGTTGAAATGCTTGCTGGCCGTACGGATCCAGATGTCGGGCTTGTTGCCGTAGACCTTCTTGAGAAAAGCCCCTTCGTAACGCCGCCCCGCCACCGACACACCGCTACCGGTCTGCCGCGCCCGGCCGATCCGGCTGGATTCGATGGTGTTCAACCCGAACCATAATTTGCCGCTCGCGGCCGCGCCGGAAACTGGATAGCTGCGCAACCGCTGACGCACCGCTGCTACGGCAATGCGCTCTGACCGGCTGACGGCTCGGGCAATGTGCGTGCGCAACCGTCCCAACGTTTTGTTGATCGCGCGCCGATGCGCCGCAGCAGCCGCTTTCGGCACCACCTTGGCAAAGTCCTGGAACGCTTGAAAATGTGCGGCCGAGGACTGGATGGAGATCATCCCGCCCCCGGCCGAGGGTTTGAAATAGCTGCCGACGCTCATGGCCGTAACCTCAGAATCAGAGCGACCAGCCCGTCACCGCTCGGTTCGAGCTGGATCAGGTCGTAGTCACCGCCGCCGTCCAAGGCAGGCAAGTCAACGCTGACCAGCATGCCCTGCTGCAGACCTTGCGAATCGCTGACGCGAATCTCGAAGCGCGGCTCGCGCAAACCGGTGTTGAGCTTGCCAAATTTGGGCTGCAGCCAAGGCGCGGAGAACATGCCGAAAACTGGCTCTTCGCGACCCTCAATCCGTGCGGTATCCCCCAGCGTTTCGAACACCACCGCATCGACCTCGGCGATAAGATCGCGAAAGCCCATGGTCAAAGCTCCAACAGGATCTGCGCCAGCGGTCGCGTGCACAGGTGCAGCGGGTTCGATTGAGCCTCGCCCAGCATGCCTTTGTTGAACGGCATCGGTTCGATCTTGCTGTAGTACGGTACGCCCTCGGTGTTGACCGTCTCCATGTAATCAGCCGGTGCAAACACCGAGATGTACAGATCGGGTACGCCTTCGGGAATCAGCAATGCTTTATCGTCGTGGACGAACGACACACCAGCGATCTTGCCGCGATAACGCTCCCAGACAATGCCGCCGAACTCGAAGCTTTCACGAGCATCACCGCGCAACGCTGCGGCTTGCTGGGTGTTGAGGAAAGTCTCCTTCACCTTTACGTTTGTCAGGAGTTGATTCCAGAAATTCTTACCGCAGAACGCTCTGGAACCACTGCTGGTGATACTGCCTAGCTGTTCTTCCTGCAGATCCAGCGCTTCACCGCACTTAACGCGAAATTCCGTGTCAGGATTGTTGAGTCCCATGGACATTTTTTTGCGGGTCACACCGAAAGTTTTGTAAATGTCGAGCAACACGGTTTTGCCATCCGCGTCCAGGATCTGGCCGTTCAGCGCACCCATACGCTGGAATTCGTGCGTAGCATCGAGCTGTCGACGAGCTTTACCCAAACGCTTGTTGACCACGTCCTGCACGGCTTGCAGTTCCGAACGGGTGCCAAAGGCGCGAATGCCTTGGATCTCATCGGCCTTGATGGCGAAGCGTTGAGGTAGGTGCACGGTGTTGAACGGGATCAGATTGCGCTTGCTGCCACCGACGACCAGTCCTGATGTGCCACGCTCACCGGCTGGTACCAGGGCCAGGGTGTCGCCGTCCTTTTCGATCTGGACCGTCAGGGTGGTAATGCCCTCCTCCTGAAACAGACCGAGGCTGCTGATGCGACCCGGGAGGTATTCCTGTTCGTTGATGGCGGCGGTCAGCGAAGAGACCGAGAATGCGTCATCGTTAAAGATTTCAATGTCAGCCATGAAGCTATCTCCAGAAAACAAAAAACCCGCACAGGGCGGGCTGGATAATTGGTGGCGATCGCCTTTAGCGGACGATCAGGAAGTGGGTGGCCAGCGCTTTTTCGGCTGCCGGATCCAGGCCTGTCAGGTGCGCTTCGCTGACTTCGGCCAGCCGCACCACAGCACGACCGCGCCGAACCACGTCCGATTCACCCAGCGGACCGTAGAGAATGGCGATAGCGTTTTCGCTGCCGTCTTCGGCCGTTGGGTTGTACGGGGCAAATTCGCCGGTCAGGCTAACTAAACCGAGGATCTGCCCCGGCTCTAATGCAGGGCCGGCGGCGACGTTGATTGCCTCGCGGGAAATGGTGCCAGCCGCTTCGGACAGGAGAAATTCACCTGCATGCATCGGCTCTCGTTGGATCGTCATCGTCTTGCTCCTGTAGCGGAATGGGATTTACCTGTGTGGGCAGCTTGGCGGGCCGACCAGATAGATGGCTGATCAATTTTCTTGGCTTGCACCTTAGGTGCCGGGTCATCGTCCAGTGGCAGGCTGTTGTCGATCTCAAAGCCCTTGCCGCTGGTGACAATCTTGTCGAAGAGACGCGCACGCACCGCCGCCGCATCCAGACCGGCCGCGACATACTCGGCGCTGAATTCCGGCAGACGCGCGGCCACGCAGAGGTCGTTCACCGCCTTGGCGCGTGCCAGCCCCGCCAAAACGATCTCTTCGCTTTCAAGCTGAGTGGACTTGAGCAGTGGCTCGACCAGGTTGCTGATGCCCGCCGTTGTGCAACGCTGAGTGATCATCAGTGCCAACTTGGCCGAGTCGACCACAGGCGGCACCAGCGGCGGATCCACAGGTTCCGGTTCAGGTTCAGGATCTGGTTCAGTTGGCTCGTCGAGCTGCGCTACCAACTCAGCCGGAGCGTGCTGGAACCGTTGCAACACCGCGCCTTGACCGAGGCATGCTTTGACCTTGATGCCGTCGCCGACTTCGTCTGCAAGACCAAGAGCCACCGCTTCGTAAGCAGTCAGCCAGGTTTCGGCATCAACCATCCGCCGCAGCTCGGCATCATCGATGTCGGGCGCCTTGGCCTTATAGGCCGCGATGATCGCCTCCAAGGTTTGATCCAATACATCAGCGACCCGCCGGAAGTCCTCAGCGCCACCGCCTGCATAGGTGTATGGGTTGTGAATCATCAACATGGCGTTCGCCGCGATGACTACGCGGTGTGCACCGCACACGGCGACACTCGCGGCACTGGCAGCAAGCGCATCGATTCGTCCGGTGCAACGTTCGCCCAGACGTGACAGCGCGTTGTGCATGGCCAGACCGTCAAACAGGTCACCGCCGATACTGTTGAACGCGGCGATCACCGGAGACACACCGTCATCCATGGCGCGCAGATCCTGCACGAACTGGTTGGCAGTGATGCCCCACGCGCCGATCTCGCCATAGACGAAAACCTCGATCACTCGCTCGGTGGCCTCTCCGCTGGCCTGCAGGGCGTACCAGGTCTTGTCCTGAACTTCGACGCGTTTGCCTGCGCGGTTGTAAATGCGCGGTCGCGCTTTCTTGCTCATGGTTGCTCCTTGTCGTCGGTGTCTTCGACGGCATCAAGGGTGTTGTAGTTGAGGCCCAGTTTTGTGGCCCGTGCCAGATCGGCGGCGTTTTCAAGATCGACCGTTTCGGCGTCGTAGCCGGTGCGCAGCACCATCTCGCTGCGAGAGGAAAAGCCGGCCTGTACTTCCATCCGGCGTGCCTGCACGTCCTGCACCGGCTGGATGTAGGCCCAGCCTTGTGGCACCCAGCGAGTGCGCAGGTACTGACGGCGCTTCTGTGCGTAATCGTCCAGTACCAGAACACCCGACAGAACGGCCATGTCCATCCACGCGGCACGCACCGGGCGGCAGAGTTGATGGACGTACACGCTGAACTGCAGCTGTTCCAGGCGGCGTCGGAACTCGTTGAGCACCACCCGCAGCGCTCGGTCGTTGATCCCGCGCATGTCGCCGGTGAGGATCTCGTAAGGCGTACCGCTACCCGCCGCTGCAGCCATCAATTGCTGCCGCATGAAGTCCGGGTAGTTGTTGCCCGCGTCTGGTGGTTTGGAGAACTCAACCTCCTCTCCTGCCCCCAGCTCCTGCATCGTGCCGGGTTCGAGCGCGACCATCGGGGTGAAGCCGTCGCGATCCAGATCCAGCAACGCGCCGGTGACTGGATCGCGGGGCGTCTGCCCCGATTCCGGCGCCGGGCGCTTGATGAAACCAGCGAACAGGTTGGCCACTTCCTGCCGGAACAACACGGCGTCGTCGTAGTTGTCGAGACTGCGCAGACGTTTGAGTACCGGCGATAATCGCGGCACACCGCGCAGCTGGCCCGGCTCGACCGGTTCGAAGATGTGCAGAACCTGAGCGGCCGGCACGCGCACCAGTTGGTTGTAGCCGGCGTTCAGCGAGGCCGCATCGCGCGGATGCGACAGGTACATGTGGTACGCCACCCGCTTGCCGCCGGGGGTGAACTCGATGCCGGCGCGGATGACGTTGCCGTTTTTGGTGGATTCGAATTTGTCGTGCGGTACAAACTCCGGTGCGAGGATCTGCAACTGGAGCGGAACCGCCAAGCCTTCATCCAGGCTGCGAGGACGCAACCGGACGAAGCATTCGCCCGAGGTTTCCACCGTGCGCGCCACCAGCGCCTGCTGGCCGTAGAAGTCGGTTCGGTCATCGGCGTCGGACTCATCGACCCAATCGCCCCACAGTTCCTGCAGCAGCTTGCGCAAGGCATCATCGTCAGTCGTCGGCCGAGGGGTGATGCCGGTGCCGATCAGATTGCTGACGCGCTTGTCGATGACGTTGAAGGCATACGGATCATTGCGAACCGCTGCCCGAGAACGCGACCGCAGGTTGCGCAGTGCCGGGGTGTTGATGCTGTTGATCCCATTGTCGGGAGCGTCCCAGCCAGTGGATCGGCGGCCCTCACCAGCGCCTTCGTAACTGGCTTTAATGTTGGACGGCAGCACAAATCCGTTACGGGTCAGCGTCGGAAAATGGCGGGCCATCAGACCCCCTTCCCTGCGTGGAACAGCCGGACCACGCGCGAACGTGGCCCGGCCGCGCTGACCAGCGACGAACGAATTTCTTCGCGAGCCCTAAGCAGTTCATCGACGGTGCGGTACTCCACGGTGCGGTCGGTGTAGCGCACAGTTTTTTCACCGCGAGCAATGGCCGCCTCAACCGCGTCGAGGTGCTTCTGGGTAAATGACATATCAGCGTCTCTTCAGGTAGCCGCTGGTGGAGCTGCGGCGTTGAGGTGGTGTTGCTGCTGGACGCGGTGACACGACCGGAACAACGGGTGGTGAAGCCGGGGGCCGAACAGGGGGAGCCGGGCCAAGACTATCGATCCGTTCACCTTGAACGGGCTTGATGCCAGGCGCTTCGTCAAACAGTCCGGACTGCGCCAAGGACTGACGCACGCGCTCCCAGTCGTGTTCCTTATATCGGTGGAGGCCCAGGTAATGCGCCATGGCGAGGCAATACACCATCAGATCGAGCGCTTCGTTGCGCTCGGCCTTGCCCTTCACCCATTCGATGCGCTTGTGGCCACGCACATAACGGGCGACCTTGCGTTCTGCTACGCACTGGTCGAAGAAGTCGTCTGGCAGGTCATTTGCGAAGTGCAACGCGCCCGGCCCGGACTCAAACGGGTAGCGGTTGTAGATCCAGTCCTTCGCCGTATCGGTACCGACGAACCAAAGCTCGGCACCGTTGCGTTCGGTCTGTCCTTTCCAAGTCACGTCGACCATGGACGGGCGTTGAGCAATTACCGGTTTGCCGGGTTTGCTCGCCCCCTTGATGGCGAAAACATTCCGCCAGCGACGAACGCGGCAGAATTGGTAGACCTCATCGGTGTGGTGACCACCGGAGTCAACGGCCACCGCAAGAATGCCCAGACCGACACCGCACGGATGGCGATATTTGGCCTTGAGCAATTCGTCCAGCGCCGTCCAGGTGCGTTCGTCTGCGGGATCACCCGAAACTATCTGGAAATCAACGACCCAGCGCTCCATGCCGACGCCCCAGCCCATGGCCATGAATTCCAGCCGGTTGGCTTGAACGTCAACGGCGCCGGTGATCATCATCACCGCCGCCGGCAGAGAGCCAAGGGTGTAGCCTTCCAACCGCGCGCGCTGCCTCAGAACGTCGGCTTTGGTCTGCTCTTGAGCAGCGTCCCAAACCTTCGCCAGACGGGTGTTGTAGAACACCTGCATGGGCTCAAGATCGCCTTTGGCCTGGGCCTTTTTCGCCTTCTCGAATTGCTTGGCCAGCGACTTCCAATCCATCCAACCAAGCGGTGAATACAACGCGTTAAGGTGGAAACCCACCGTTTCGCCGTCCCCCTCGGCATGAGCGCGCCACTCGCCTTTGGCGAGCATTTCACCCTTGTGGTACTCATCAATCAGTACATCACAGTCCATCCCGGACGCCGCGCATTTGTAATGCACTACGCTGAAGTCGGCCGAGTAAAGAAGGTTCTCCCACTCAAGCACCTGCATGTGCCCACAGTACGGGCACGGCACGTAGTAATGACGCTGGTCACTGCCGTCGAATAGGTCGGAGATTCGCGAGGCGCCCTTGATCGTCGGCGAGCTGGAGAAGTAGAACTTGGCGTTACGGCCAAAGGTACTGCCCCGGGTTTCCGCCAGTTCAATGGGGTCGCCCTCCTCGCCGATATCGACTTCCCAGCGATCAATTTCATCGCCGTAAACGTAGCGAGCCGACAGCTCCGACAAGTTGGCGGCCGATCCGGCGGTGGTGACGTACAACGTGCCACCCTCGAACTCTTTGGTGTCCATCGTGTTGCGCGAATCCCGCGAGCGGTTGGCCGCCACGCGTTCGCGTAGCACCGGCGTTGCCTTGATCGTTTTGCCGATGCGCGAGGACACCCGTTTGGCCAGGCCGAGGCTTGGCAGCAACGCCAGGATATTCGACGGTGCCATGTGCATTAGGCCGCCAATCCAATTCAGGCCGATCTGAGTTTTCATTAGCTGCGACGCGACCATGGTGATCACGCGCTTGCAGGGGTGAGCCGGCGATAGGCACCGCATGGGCTCGCGGGCATACGGTGTACGCGAGGTGCGGTACTGGCCCGGCTCAGCGGCGCCGGTGTCACGCGGGATTCGCATGTACTCATCGGCCCACTGATCGATCCAGACATCCGGGTCGGGCCGTAGCCCACGGAAATACGCCTCGCGGTACACCTCTGCACCGTCGGGAATTTCCGTGGGCATGGGCTTAACTCGTGGTCAGTGCGTGTTCAAGATCCGCTGAAGATATGCGTTCTGCGTCTTCAAGCGAGCGGCGGATCGCCGCCGTGAGGTGCTTTTCGATTTCCCAAGGGTCGGTCATCGACGCCAGTTCTGGAGCCAGTTGCGGCGGCATGCCCAGCAGTTGATCGCGCAGCATGCGACCGGCGTTGTAAGCGCCGGACTGCACCGCCGAGAGGGCAACCAGCGAACCCTTGGCCTTGTGCAACTCGATCTCGGCGAGCTGTGCCAAGTTGTGCTCGCGCAGTGCCCGGGCCTTCTGGAAGTCGGGGAGCTGCCCCGCAGGTGTAATCGTGAGCGGCGGCGCAGCCGTTGAAGTCGGCTCGGCCTGGCTGGATAGTTGGCTGTAAACGTCGCGCTGAATCCGGTCCTGTTGGTGTCGTTCGGCAACAGCGGCCTTGCTCGGGTCTGCGGTGTCGCGAATCAGCGCTTCGGTGGCATGTACATCAACCTGTTTACCATTCGGCGAAAGTACCAGCCGGTTGTTGTCTTTCAGCCAAGTGATGTAGCTCGGCGACCTGCCGAGCCGAGCCGCGAAGGCGCTCTTTGACAGGTAGGTTGGTTCTGTCATGAGCCCTCCTTTTTCAACGTATTTCAATGAATCCTTTCAAGATTTCAATGATTGAAATTTCAGTAAGCTGGGAAGCCTGCGGCTAACAGTTTCCTGCGGGTTTCCGACCCCGTACCCTCCGAATAACCCCAGGGTCCCCGGCGGTTTCAGGCTGGTCCGCTGCCATTCGGCGGGACATCGCACACGCCAAGCCGCTTGGCAGCCCAGCGTTCGTACAAGCCAATGGCAACATCTGCACCGGCCATTGCCGTGAGACAACCCAAGGCGCCCGCCGTCCAGAGCGACATACCCGCCGCGATCATCAGCATCATTGCCGAGACTCCGCAGACAATGCAGGCACCGGATCGAAGCGCAAGCCGACGCATCAGCGCCCAGCCACGGGCACCATCCTTGTCTGCTCGCCACATCTCACCGGATACGCCGCCGACCAGAGCCAGGACGATCACCAACCAGATCGGCATTTCTGCCAGCGCTTGCTGCTCATTTGTCATGTTGTGCCTCAAGTGAAGGAGCATGCCGAACACAAAAAAGAAAACCCCGCCGGAGGGCAGGGTTTTCAATGTCGCGGCATACGCCAGGACGAAGTGCACAGCACGTGCTCGGGGAAGCGCCAAGGCGCAGAATCCATATCGTGGGGACTTTTTACCCCCTGAGTACGGAACCGAAAAGGGGGCATTTTCGGTTATCCAACTTGACGCAACTTTGACGCAACTTTGAGGAGACTTTGAGGTAAAGCGCCCCGACCAACGGTCAGCCACTTACGTGCGTCCTTGCGCTCGGCCAGCACCTCAAAGAGTCGGACATGAAGGCGGTGCACAAGATCGTAGTAGGTTTGCTTCGCCTTTGAGACGTAACCAAGTTCATGCATCTGCGCCGCCCATGTCGGCGCAGGGTCAAAGCCATAACGCAAAACTGCCAACTGTTGCAGCCTCTCACCCCGACCATCTTGACGGGCAATCTCGGAAAGAGCGGCACCAACTTCCTGAGCAACTGCATCTGGACCTGCGCCACCGCCAAGAAGGATCCGTGATCCGGGCGTGCCGCGCGGCGCACAGCCGCCCCACTCCATGATCGTGGCCATCGGGCTGCCCATGCCACCAGCCTCACCGCCTTGTCGGCATTGCTCGCCCCAATGTTTCAGCAACAACTCCATTGACTCAATCACAGCCCTGCCCCCCGCAAAACCGAACCCAACACAGAAAAACCACAACCCGACACAAACCCAACACAAATAAATCCCTTTAAATCCAATGCTTTAATCGTACTTGAGTTGAGTGTGTTGGGTTTGTTGGGTTTGTTGGGTTTATTAGTCTTCGCATAAGAAAAAAATCCTTCTATTGAATTCGATGCAAAGAACGTCATGCATGCGCGTGCGCGACACAAAACCCAACACACCCCACACAACACCCGCGAAGGCATGTGATTAGGGCACTCAAATTGTGTGGGGTATTCAAAATCAACCCGACACACACTCAACACACCCAACACACTTTTGAAAATAGTCATGCTGCAAGCGCCTTGATGTGATCCCAGCTGTCCACGTGCCAGCCCGCCAGCTTAGCCTTCGCCCGCCAGTTCTCCACCTGCTTGCCCAGCTCTGCCGCCTTGAGTGATGGGGGCGGGGAAGCATCCAGATCCACAGGAAAGAAAAACGCGCCGAAGCGACGGTTATTGCCGTCAGTCCAAGGTATCGCCCGCGTTTTATCCACTTCGGAACTGATAAATAGAGAGAACTTGGTCTGACTCATCACGTGCTCTTTGTTGCGCTGGCACCATTCGAGAAACAACGAATAGAGGTCGGTCGATAGACACGGTCCCCAAAGCCCATGCCCCAGCTCGCTGTACTTCCACAGATGCAAGAATGTTTGCCAGCCGGCCCGGCTCAAGGCCACCAAACGCTCACGCGCCTCGGTCGATGGCGGCCGCGTACGCTGGTTGAAGTCCCCTAGATCGACCGACAATAACCAACCGTAGAGCGCCGCCACCCCACCCTGCTCCAGTTCACGACCAATCGCCTTTTGCCTTGCGACTGGCAGGGTCTCCATAGGCCACATGACCAGCATTCGTCGATCACTGTCGCTGATTGGCCACGGAAGAATCTCGTTGCTGAGAAACACCGCGTTCATGTGGTTGGCTTCTTCCCAGCCATTAATGAATTTCGACTCCATCCGCACCGTTTTACCAGTGATCAAGTGCTTGATCTTGCCCACCTGGTTGTAACGTTGATCGCGACTGACGACCTCTTCAAATACCGACCACAATTTGCGGCTTTGCCACGCGTTGAAACTGCTTTCCAATTGCGTCTGACCAACAGTCGCCGCGTATTGGCCGTAAAGCATGCCGAGTGCGTCAGCGAACAAAAGGCTCTTGCCCGAACCTTCCATGATCGAATGCATCAACACAGCGGTATCCATCTTGGCGCCGAGGTGTTGCAGCGGATACGCCAGCCAGCGAGTTAGCCAATCGGTTGCAGCTTCATCGTGGTTACAAAGAAAAGAAATCAGCCAACGCAGGTTGGCACACGCTGCATCATCCCTGACTGGCTCAAGCGGCAACCCGTCAAAGGTATTGATGTACACCGCAGGATCCTTCGTCATGGTCGGATCAAACACGATGTGTTCAACATCGACGGTGCGGCGCTCACTGCTGTTCAACCACAGCGGGTAAGTGTCACCCAGCGCCATCTTCACCGCGCCCTCGGCTATACGCCGCTTCTTTTCCCGATCCCAAACGTCTTTGGTGCCATCGATGTAAACGTAGCGATCGGTTGGAGACATCCCGAATGCACCGCCTTTCTTCCCAGCCATGCGGCGCGCCTGCTCGATCTCGCGAACATGGTCGTCAGAAATCAGCCTCTTTCCGGTGTCGTCCAACCAGGCTTTGGCCAGAGGCTTGCCCACGCGAGCTTCGAAGGCGGACTTCTTCATTACCTTCGATTGGTCGCAGTCCCACACGTGCGTGGTGCCCTCGACCAACGCAAAACGACGCAGAATGTGATCCAACGTTATGACCTCCCCCGCCCCCCCGTCAGGAGCAGGAGCGGCCTCGCTGGACGGGCATGTTTCGTCGGAGATCGGCCCGCTCAATTCACCGGATGGGGTGGGGGGAAGATCATTCGGATCTGGACGGGCGGCGTATTGCATGCCCAACATTCGCGCAGCATCCCTCACAGCCTTCGACTGGTCGCCACCGTGCTCGAGTAAGCAGAACACTTCAAAGGCGTCGTTCTGATGCCCGTTCGCGAGAGGGTCAGCACCGTGGTGCGAATAAACCTTGTCCTCACTGATCGTCACCCCTGGCAGACCGGTGCTGCTTTGAGGGTACAGCCACTTATTGCCTCGCTTGATGTATCCATGGGCACGAAGAAGCTCCGCAACATCGTGACAACGGTTGAATTCATCAATTACCGAGGGCTGTTTGCCGCCACCGAGTGCAGGACGCTTTTGGGTTTTGACCGGTGGCTTTGGTGGCACAATCGCCCATGGACACGCAGCTTCAGCATCTCGCTTAAAAAACTCCCAATTCTGCCAAATGGTAAGCAGCTCGTTGGTCAGCCTCGGCAGCCCGTCAGTAGCATTTGGAGCGGTTTTCCAGATGTAAGGTTTGCCGGTACCGGGATGAATTGATGGTGGAAATACGTCTTGCACCAATCCCGCACGTAGTTCAAAGACCGTGAAACGTTTGAACGGCTCGGCTTCGGTTCGTGCAGCAGCTTCTGCGCCAAGATCACCCTGCTCTTTCGCAACCTTAGCCTTGTCCATCAACCGTTTGAAAATAGAACCGTCCGGGTCTTTTTCATTCGGCCATGAAAGTGAATGACGCGTGAGTTCGATGCCTTCCGGCACCTTGAACACCACCCGGAATCGCAGCGGATTCCCGACGATAGTCGGGAACACTACTGCCATCGCATCAAGGTCAAGGCCCAACAGTTCATACAGAACATGTCGCGTCCATTGAACGTCATCAACATCCAGTGAACAAACGCGGCTCGGCCCCAGCACGACGCCAAGGTTGTGATTTGGGTTTCGTTGCCAGAACGCCTCGGCCGTGTTGGCGTCGGTGATATAGCCTCCGGGCTTATTCCACCCTAGGCCTTTCGGAGCCTTTTCACCTGGATCAATCGATACGAGTGCCAAGTCAAAAGTACTGATGTAACGCTTTGCCCATGTAGCGATGGCTGTTCCTTTGCCCGACTCACTCATCGCCGGGCCTCCCGCAACTCCTGACAAGAGACACAGGTCTCGCAACCTTCAACCTTCTGCTGTCTAAGCAACGGGATTGGTTCGTCGCAGTCGTCACAGAACTGCGCGCTAACGCGGCTCGATGGCACGCGGCGACTGCGATGAATAGCAACATCAAGCAGGTATTGCGCCTGCTCGTTTGCGCGGTCGATATCATCAGCCATTGATGCGATCCTCCATCGCCTGACGAGCGCCCGCCATGATTCCAAGGACTTCGCGTATCACATCCATTCCGTGCTTTTCGAGATCCACGACTTCATGAAGCTCCCAGACGTTGTCCGCCGCTCCGTCGTGCATCTTGGCCACGAACTCACCGGTTTCCCCGAGTAGCTTACCAACCGCTTTCAAGGCATCACGGGTTGCCGGTACGGGCACGGGCCGGTACCAAACCGCACCTGCTGGACGCATCAATGCGTCCAGCAAGCGTGGATCAGCGGTCAGCCTGATCACTTCCTCAAGCTCATCTGGATTCAGCCAGCGGCGTTCTTCATCGAGCTTGAGTTTCTTCTGGAGGGTGTCGTTGTCCAACACCATGTCAAAGGCAAGGGCGGTGATTCCGCCCTTGTAGTCACGACCAGCGCGATAAATCGCTTGGCGTAGTGGCAGCACCGGACCAGCGTCCGGCAAAAGATCTGTGCGACTCATAACCGTAAATCCCCTGTTTACGGTGTAGCCATAGCTCAGGGTAAACCCTATCCTACGACTACGACCGATGTGCATGTGCTGTGTATCGTCGTAGCTGGGCTGGGGGATTTTTTGGTGAGAGGCCCCAGCTCAGCACCTTTTAAGCTGCTGACTTTAGATCGGCCGCTTCTTTCTCTTGGGTGTATAGGCATTCGATTGCCTTACCCGTTACGTACCGGACATCTGCTCCTTTCGCGGCGCGATTAATGGTCGGCTGTGTTGTTCCTACGCGATCTGCAATAACTCTCTGGGACAAACCAGACCGCAGCAGCTCCGCAAGCATTTCTTGGATAGTCATATCGTTCACCGATGCGCTTTCGCATTGGTCGCCACAATACACAAACGTATTGAATGATTCAATACACTCGGCGATACGTTTTTGAATCAAGGCAGAGAAAAAGTGATCGGAGACCGCATCGCCCAACGCATGCAGGAATTGGGACTGTCAGAAGGCGAACTCGGCCGGCGCTCCGGCGTTCCGCAACCGACGATTCATAGAATTGTGACGAACGCGGTAACCAGCCCACGCCATGAAAATATCGAAAAGATCAGCAAAGCTTTGAAGGTCAGTAGCAACTGGCTTTGGAAGGGAGGCGAACACAAAGACCCGATGATTGATCAGGGCGCGCCATCTGCGAATGAGACGAACGTTGAACCTGGGCCAGCTATTAAAGGCTACGTCCCTCTCATCTCATGGGTTCAGGCCGGCGCATGGTGTGAGATCGAAGACGTTAGGACCCTTGATGACGCAGAGATATGGCTGCCTTGCGCCGCTTCTCATAGCAGCCAAAGCTATGCCCTGCGAGTACGTGGTCTATCCATGTTCAATCAACATGAACGTCGATCCTTTCGAGACGGAGACATCATCTTTGTTGATCCCGCGAAAGACGCGGAAAATGGTTCTCTTGTGATTGCCAAACTCATGGATAGCCAAGAAGCGACCTTCAAACAATTGGTGATGGAGGGCAGCCGCCGGTTTCTGAAACCGCTGAATCCCGCATGGCCAGAGCCGATCATTGAGTTAGGGGCCGACGCAATCATTTGTGGCGTAGTATTTTCGAAGCTAGAAATTTTCTAATACATAACCCAAAAAAAGGCCCGCAGCGATGTGGGTTTTTTTTGCATCGTGAAAAATTCAATTCAAATACGTATTGACTGAATCAATACGTATTTGTATCGTTTGCACAGTAAATCTCTCACCAAAGAGTACGAACATGCAAACAACACAGCACAGCAACACTCGTTGCCCGGTGTACCTACACCCATCAGCTTGCACTAACCCAGAAGCCGTTAAAGAGATTCAAAAACGCACCGGCCTACTGGTAATCGTCGCTCCTGGCTCTCGCTTAGCACCGGCAAAAGTGAATGTCATCACTCACGAATGCGGACCGTTCGGGGGTGATGCAGCATGAAGCCTCTATTAATTGGTCTCGCTGGCGTCGCCCGCTCTGGTAAAGACACCGCCGCGCAGCATCTGGTAAGCCAGCATGGATTCCAGGCTTACGCGTTCGCTGACCCACTGCGTGACGGTCTGATGCACATCCTCAACTTGAGTCCTTGCGACTTCGACGGTGCGCAGAAGGAACTGCCGCTGCCATGGCTCGGCAAATCCCCTCGCCAGTTAATGCAATCACTTGGCACCGAGTGGGGTCGCACCAACGTGCATCCCGAACTCTGGCTGCTGCTTGCGGAACAGAACCTCGACCTACTCGCTCGCACCCACGACGAAACACGCGGCTTTGTCGTCAGCGACGTGCGGTTCGAAAACGAAGCGGACTTCATCCGTAAGCGTGGCGGCGTGGTGATTCACATGGAGCGGATAGCTGCTCTCACCGTCAACCAGCACAGCAGTGAAAACGGTGTCGTGCGCGCGCCGGGAGATATCTGGCTGCCGAATGATGGGCCGTTCGAAGAGTTGTTCACCAACCTAAACCATATTGTGGACACCCTGCACACCCGTGCTGCGGCGGCCTGAGGCAGCGTTATGACAAACCGCACCCTGGACGAATCCGCCGCATTGCTCGGACTCAAGCCCCGCGCCTTCCGCACCAGGTTGCGCGAGCTGGGCATTCTCAACAGCAGTGGCGATCTAGCCAGCCAGCACCGTGATCGCGGCTATCTGTATTCGGATCCGCGTAGCACCGTGATTCCGTCTCTCAACAAGTGCCGTCATTACTCCGTGGTGATGGTGAAGGAAGAAGGGATCGAATGGCTGGCCAAAAAGCTAGGAATCATCATTACCAAAAAGGACGCCGCTGCATGAAAACCAACAACCTCAATGCCTACACGCAAGCCCTCGGCGCCCTGAAGCTGATCCCGATCTACTTGAACTGCCCGGGGGTAGTCAGCCGCGCAACGCTCGTTGGCGCCTCGACGGAAGCCATCCAATTACTGGAAAGCATGCCCGTACTAAGCACCGAGCTGGCCGAGGTATTCCGCTGCGTCAACAACGTGATCCTTGACGGGCAAGTCGCCTACGTTACGCCGACTAACTCGCCTGAGTACCCATTCGGCGCGGTAGTGGCTGACGCCAAGGGCAACATTTGTGCGGCTGCAATGGGCAAAAGTAAGGAAGGCCTCGCCGAGCTGATTCGCCTCAAGTTGCTGCCCCCATCGGAGGGGTTCGGGGAGAACGCAGCGTGAACAACACACTTGAACAATTGCGACGTCAGTTCGCTACTCCATGCCCGACCTTGGGCGCTGTTCGGGAACAGTACTTCGCACACATTCGCACCGACCGCTACCTACTGGCCGAGATCAAGGCAGGTCGGATCGCGCTGGTCGTGAAGCGGCTGCACGGGTCGGCTCGCGCTCAACGAGTGGTGTACCTGCACGACCTGGCCGAGTTCCTCGACGCCCAAGCGGCGAAGCAAGCGGCTTGATTTCAACGGTCGCCTCTGCCGTCCAGAGGCCAACAAATCGCACATCAATAGGCACAGCACATGAAACCTACGGATACGGCCGAATTCATCGGCGAACTCAACGCAGGCGTCTTCGCCAATCAGATCGGTCACGCCCTTTCTGAAGTGGCATCGGGAGTTGTTGATAACGGCAAGGTCGGCTCGGTCACCCTGACCTTCACCTTGAAGCAGATCGCCAACAGTCATCAAGTTACCGTCAATCACAAGCTCGCCTACAAGGTGCCTACCAAACGCGGCAGCCGTACCGAGGACACCACCCTCGATACCCCGATGCACGTCAATGAGGGAGGTCGCCTGACTTTGTTCGCCGAAGCCCCCCGCGCCGGTCAGCTATTCAACCGCGACGACGCACCGATTCACGCGAAGTCCTAAACCGTTCGATTCAAAACCTCTCACCAAAGGAAGTCGATTCAATGGAAGCCAAAGCAATTCAATTGATTCAGGACACCGCCGTTCTGGCCTATGCCAAGCCGCTGGATACTTTCACCCCAGCGTTGGTATTGCCGTCTGACCAGAAGATCCACAGCATCGAGAAATTTCAAGCCGCTCGTAGCCGGTTCCGCGGCGCGCTCACTACCCACTCGCTGCTGGACTTCGGCAATTACGTAATGACGCAAAGTGCCGAGGTTGTAGCGTCTGGTTTTGTGGACGCCGAAGCAATGTCGTGCACAGTCATTTTCAACCTGGGCGACACCACGTCACCAGGGCACGGCGACTTCACCGCCACCTTGAACTTGAGAAAAACGGCTGCCTTCCGGGCGCTGGAACGTGCAGCCTCCATTCAGTTCGCGCAGAAAGAACTCAGCGACTGGATCGAGGATTGGGCATCGAATCTCCAAGCTCTCGCAGCCGATGACAGCCCCATCGATTTGCGTAAAGCCGCGAGCGCCATCCGCTCCATCAGCATCGAGCAAGCACGCAAGAGCGAACACATCGTCGGCGACCTAAGCGCCTCTCGTTCAGCGATGGACCAGATTGAGGCCAAGTCCTCAGAAGGGTTGCCTGCTGAATTCCTGTTCACCGTCGAGCCATATGAAGGGCTGAAAGTCCAGATCATCCGCCTGCGTGTAGCCGTTCTCACTGGCGGGGACAAACCCCTGCTACGCCTGCGCTGGATTGGAGAAGAACAGCTTCGCGAAGACTTGGCACAAGAGTTCAAGGAAGTCGTGCAGCACGAAGTCGGGGGCGGCGCGCAATTGACTATCGGCAATTTCAACTTGGGCTAACCACCCTTCCCCCCCCCTCCGCCGGCCTCTCACCAAGTATCCCGGCGGAGGGATCTACTGAGGTACACAGCACATGACTGCAATTCAAATATACGCACTCATCTCCCTGGTCGTCTTAGCCGGCCTACTTGTCTGGGCCGGTTATTTCATTGGGCATAACGACGGTATGTCCGCAGGCATGAAAGAAAGCGATGCGATCCAGCGTGCCGAAAGCGCAAAGACCATTCGCGAATTGAAGGCTTCCCTTGACTTCATTAAGGCTGACCACGCCCGCCTCGCGCGATTCAGCAAGCTCCTTCAAGGAGGACTGGCCCTCGGCGAAACCGAACGTCAGGCGCTACTCGACATCGCCGAGAAGCTTCGGATTGCCGCCGAGACGTTTGCCGCCTTCCGCACAGGCAAAAAACTCGAAAGAGACACGATTGAGCTACGTGATAAAGCGCTTGCCATGGCAGCTCTTCTCGCTCCGGTGACTTCATGATAGCGCTCCGCCGAACGGTCCGAATTCGCCGAGGGCAAATGCCACCTCTCGACTTACAAACCATCTGCGACAAGTGCAACACCTCGCGGGCACATGGCAACCATCAACAATGCAGCAAGCAGCGCCAAGCCGAAGGTATCGCCCGGCGAGCAGCGGAGAAATCACAATGAGTGCAGCAGAAAAAATCGACTTCCACATCACACCCGGCGCCTGGTTCCGGCAAGACTTGCTGTACCCAGTTTTCGGCCTGAGCACCGAAGCAGTCCGCAAGTACCGCACCCGAGGCCTGTGGCTTGAAGGCAAACACTGGCGTTATGACCCGGCCAACGTAATCGTCTACAACCGCGCAGCCATTGAGCGCTGGATGGAAGGGAAACCATGATCGATAAGATGCCGACCGGCGTTGAGATGAACGGCAAGCAGTTGCGCATCTGGTTCATCTTCAACGGCCAACGGTGCCGGGAACCACTGGAAGGAATCTCAAAAGTAAACAAGGCCGCTATCGCTTATGCGGATAACAAGCGTCGGACCATCCTCGCTGAAATCAAAGAGGGTCGCTTCGACTACGCGGCACATTTTCCGAAATCGCCCAGGGCTGCAATGTTCACAGGCGCTGGCGGCCCTTCGCTAAAGCGTACAGTGAAGGAAGGTATTGATCGCTGGTTAGAGGTTCAGCGCGCGCTTAAAGCTTCAAGCACCGTCGTAAACTACGTGAGCAAAGCAGTACACGTAGAGAAGAAATTCGGTAAGCGTCGGATCGTCGATATCAGCAAGAGCGACATCGAGTTGTTTCAAGCGCAGCTGCTGAAGCAAGGCTTGGCTCCGAAGACAGTGAACGACATTTTCACTGTCGTTCGCGGAGTCTGGGCCGACGCATTCGGTGACGGAATACTAAAAGCCAACCCGCTCGACCGAATCAGCAACGTCGGGGCAGACGTCGACCTTGAGCATGCTGACCCCTTCAGTCGCACCGAGATCGAGTTGATTGGTAAAGCGGACCCCGGCCGGCGAGCTGATGCCCGAATGATTGAGTTCAACTGCTGGGCCGGTCTGTCTCTGTCCGAGCTTATCGGACTGGCTGTTGAAGACGTCGACCTCCAAGCCGGCCTGGTACACATCCGGCGGGCACTGGTCGTAGGAGAATTCAAAGTTCCCAAGGAACGCTCAAGGGTAAGAGTCGTTGAGCTGATAGACCCTGCCCTCGAACTTATGCGGGAGATTGTGGCTGCTGCCAAGGACGCACAAGCCGAAGAGATCACGGTTATCCAACGCGACAACATCACCTCCAAGAAAGTGAAAGTGAAGTTCCTTTTCCGTAGTTCCACCAGCGGCTTACTCTGGAGCGGCAAGACATTGAGCAACTGGTTCACCGCTCATCTCAAAAAGGCGGAAGTCCGTCATCGCGGGGCGAACCAATGTCGCCACACCTTTGCCAGCCAGATGCTTTCGAGCTACGTTCCGGTCGAATGGGTGGCTAGGCAGCTAGGGCACGCCGATACAACGATGGTACGAAAGCACTACGGGAGATGGATACCGAAGGACACGAAGAGCATGGCGGGTATCGTCTCGAAGATGTTGGGATTCAGAACAGATTGAACATAGGCCCGATATGGCCTGCGATAAATTGATGTAATGTTCTGATCTTCGAACGTTGCCAAGGATCGTCGCCATGAGTTCAAGTGAAAATGCTTTTTCTGAAACACACGTATCAGAAGCGTTGAACGATCTGAAAACTTTGGCGCTGAGGTTGCGGCAACTGATTACGACTCAACCTCCCAAGGATTTGCTGGGTTATATCTACGCAGGTCTACTATTTGGCGGAATCACGAGGTCTAACGAAGACGCACCAAACAAGACGGCAAAATCTTTAGCAAAGCTTAACGTTGATGAAGCCCAATTCCTTCTTGAATACGTTCATGCCGTGTTGGCTACGACTCCGCTGCAAGTCGATACCGCACTCAATGAGGCTATCTGCGCGGAGATCATTCTCGTCGCCGCGGAGCTGAGAATGGCATCAATGATCGCTACGATGCTGATCGCCTCGGAAACCTCCGAAACCGAGTATGGACCTGGAACGAAGGATCTCATGTTTCATGCCCTAACCACGTGGGTATTGATTCGAGGAGGACGCTACCAGGTATTGGAGGAAGAGTTTTTTAGCTTCGCCCTTGAACCACACAATGACGCCCTTCTACAGACCTATGGCGTAGGGGCTGACGAGGTAGCAATCGGCATACAAGAGCTAGCCAATTCAATACGCATGGGGCACGACAAGGCCGCTCGTGCAATTGAAAGCTCCATGAATAATGCACAACAGTTTGTGCAATCTCGCGGACAATCAATGGAAGAAGGCATGAAGCATTGGAGAGCCGAGCGTGCGGAAGAGGCCGACTCCGCCAGCGCTGCATTCGTTGATCTTTTTCAAGGGGGCATCTGCAACGCCCGGCAACATACCAAACTCCCGGATATTCTTTTAGATGATCTCTCATACGAGTTGGCTGAAGAAACAGAGTTCTATGCTCCTGGAGATTACTCAGGAACTCCATTTCGTACGCTGCCCGCACGCAAAAAACCGCTGATCAAATTAGATGGAGCTCATTACCTAACCGATCCAAGTTTTGCCCGTGATGCCGCGTACCGAGCGATTCTTTACAACCTTTTAGTTCGAGATCCCGGATATTCCGAAAAATTTAAACAAAACCAGAAGGAATGGAGTGAAAGCTCATTTGTAAAAATTTTTGGTCGCCAGCTAAAAGGCGCAAAAATTTTGAACGAGGTTTATTACCGTCGCAATGGTAAGTGGTTCGAAAACGACACCTTGGTCATGCTCGATGGAGTACTAGCTGTAATTGAGGCGAAGTCAGGCGCAGCCGCGACCATTGCTTCACCCGCCGAGAGTTTCGAGCGCCACGCAAGGGCAGTGCGTGACTTGGTCGTGAAAGCCTACGATCAATGTCAGCGGTTCATTGAGTACCTCGCTTCAGCGGACGAAGTGCCAATATACGAATTCAAGGATGGCCGGTACGAAGAGGTGGCTAGAATCCGTCTTGCCGACTACTGGCTAGTACTACCCATAGGATTGACAGTAGAGTCTTATTCGCCTTTCTCCACTGGCAGCAAACAGCTGACAGGGATAAGCCCCATTTTGGGCAAACATCCATTTATATCTGTAGCCATCGATGAGTTGCTCGTACTCAACCGTTTCCTTCCTGGTACCGGAGCGCTAATCCATTATTTAAGCATTCGTCAGGAAGCTGCAGGGATCAAAGAGGTATTCCTATTTGACGAATTCGATCATCTAGGGTCATACATTGAGAATAATCGCTTCTGCCAAACCGTGCGTCGACAACTGAAAGAAGGTGCAACCCTAATTACCATGGATGGTATGAGCTCCATTGTGGATGATTATTTCAGCACCCACGATTGGGAAAAAAAGCAGCCACCTAGACAAGATATTCCAGACGAACTCCAAAGGTTACTCGCAGCTCTAAATGTGACTCGAGCTTCTGGCTGGATTGAGGCTGATAACCGTCTGCGTGATTTTAGCTTTGAAGGTCGCACAAACTTGGCTCAGCAGCTTGAACCTTTGAGAAGGAGCCTTCGTCAGCATAAATACCGTTATTTTGCAGTACGCGTTGACGTGGGAATGCTGTTTTGGATGCATCGCAGTGGCGATACTCCTGACATCTCAGCCGCTCAGTTCAAAGCACAAGTCGCAGCCGAATCCCTCGATGTCGAGAAGGTCATGCTGATCGTTTTTGGAGTAAGTGATCAGGGTCAGTACTCCCATGCAACGACGTACTGGATTCAGCGTGAGCAGATGACTTCGGATGCAATAAAAGCGGACGCGGCAGCACTGAGCTGCCGGACTATTGAACTGACGACCTCATCGTCCGCGTTAGCTCAACGCCCGGCACGAACTCCGGGTCGCAATGAGCCCTGCTGGTGCGGCAGCGGAACAAAATTCAAGAAGTGCCACGGCCGTTAAACGGATGGCCTATAGCCGCCTGAGACGGCTTCACAGAAGCCTTTTATGCCCTAAATTTGCCCTAACCAAAACTTGATAAACGAAAAAGCCCCCGTAATCATCAATGATTACGGGGGCTTCGTCTTGTTCAATAATGGCGGAGAGATAGGGATTCGAACCCTAGGTACCGGTGAAGGTACAACGGATTTCGAATCCGTCCCATTCGGCCACTCTGGCATCTCTCCAACGGCGCGCATCATAACAACACTTTCGTTGGTTGCGAACCCCCCAAACGAAATTTTTTCCGTGCTATCAGATGCTTGCGTCGATTAAAGCGGTACACCCAGACGAGCGGCGACTTCTTCGTAGGCTTCGATGACATCACCGAGGCCCTGGCGGAAGCGGTCCTTGTCCATCTTTTTCTTGGTGTCCTTGTCCCACAAGCGGCAGCCGTCCGGGCTGAACTCATCGCCCAGGACGATGGAGCCGTCGCTGAACACGCCGAACTCAAGCTTGAAGTCGACCAGCAGCAGGCCAGCGTCGTCGAACAGCTTGCTCAGGACTTCGTTGACCTTGAGCGACAGTTCCTTCATGCGCGCCAGTTGCTCGGCGGTGCCCCAACCGAATGCCACGACGTGGGATTCGTTGATGAACGGGTCGCCCTTGGCGTCGTCCTTGAGGAACAGTTCGAAGGTGTACGGATTGAGCTTCATGCCCTCCTCGACGCCCAGACGCTTGACCAGGCTGCCGGCAGCGTAGTTACGCACGACGCATTCGACCGGGATCATGTCGAGCTTCTTCACCAGGCATTCATTGTCGCCCAGCAGTTTGTCGAACTGGGTCGGCACGCCGGCCGCTTCGAGCTTCTGCATGATGAAGGCGTTGAACTTGTTGTTCACCATACCTTTGCGATCGAGCTGTTCGATGCGCTTGCCGTCGAACGCCGAGGTATCGTTGCGAAACAGCAGGATCAAGCGGTCAGCGTCGTCGGTCTTGTAAACCGATTTGGCTTTGCCGCGGTAGAGTTCTTCACGTTTTTCCATGATGGGCTCCGCTTGCTAAGTAGGTGGGCTAGGCGATGTGGCGCCAGTCGAGCCCTGAATCTTGATCGGCCAGTTGCAGCCAGTCCGGGTCGCACCCGAGGGTGTCGACAAAACATTGCCGGGCCAGCTGCGGCAGGTTGTTCTTGCTGCTCAGATGGGCCAGGACCAGGTGTTGCAAGCCCTGCCAGCCCAACTCGGCCACCAGGAATGCCGCCTGATGGTTGTTCAGATGTCCGCGCTCGCCGCCCACCCGCTGCTTGAGAAAGTACGGGTAATGACCACGGGCCAGCATATCGCGGCAATGGTTGGACTCGATCATCAATGCATCGAGATCCCGATAGCCATCCAGCACCCGCTCACAGAACGATCCCAGGTCGGTCAGCAGACCGAAACGCCGCTGTTCCTGATCACTGAAAACGTACTGGGTCGGCTCCTGCGCGTCATGGGCCACGGCAATGACCCCGACGTTCAGTGCGCCGATCTGCAGTTGCTCTCCGCCGGCCAGAAAGCCTGTCGGTTCAAGCGGTTTGCGCATCCCGCGCAGCGTGCCGCGGCTGAGGTAGACCGGCAGATTGTAGCGCCGAGACAGCAAACCCACGCCATGCACGTGGTCGGCATGTTCGTGGGTCACGAGTATCGCGCTCAGTTGCGCCGGGTGCACACCCAGGCGCAACAGACGTCTTTCGGTTTCCCGCAGGGAAAAACCACAATCCACCAGCACGTACGTATCAGCACTGGCGATCAGCGTGCCGTTCCCTTGGCTACCGCTGCCGAGAACGGCAAAACGCATATCGGATCAGCCCAGGTTGTCCTGAATCACGCTCAACACTTTACGCGCGACATCGGCCGGCGCGACGGTGTTGATGTTCTTTTCGACGGTGACCTGGATGTTCTCGCCCACCTTGCTCAGGCGCACCTGATAACGCTCGGCGCGGGCTTCGACTTCTTCCTTGCTCGGCGCGCTGCCGAACAGGCTGCTGAAGAAGCCAGGCTTGTCGTCTTTGTTCTCGGCTTTTTCGGCCAGGTTGATGTAGTACAGGCCCAGGCTGCGGTTGATGTCTTCAACGCGCCATTCACCCTGTTCCAGCGCACGGCCAACGCTCGACCAGGCGCGGTCAAGATCGGTACCGACGTTCAAGACCGGGTTGCCGCTGCCGTCTTCGCTAAGGCTGACGCGGCTCGGCGCATCGAAATCACGCGAAGCCAGCATCGACACCGAACCGCCCTTCTCGGAGGTGCGGCTCATGCTCGCGAGCATGTCGTCGACCAGCGCAGCGTCCAGGCCAGTGTTGACCGAACGGTTGGTGAAGGCCACGTCTGCAGTGCTGCCAGCAGGGCGCTCGGCGCTGACCACGTAGATTTCACTGGTGTTGCGCTGCACGCCCGGCTCGATGCGCACACGCACGCGGGTTTCGCTATCGCTGGCGATACCGGCCGCACTCAGGCGTTTGGCCATCGACGCGGACAGCTCGTCGGAGTGCTGCCAGGTGGTGGTGAATTCACCGGTCTGCGGACGCTGTTCATCCAGACGAAAACCGTTGTCCTGGAAGAACTGCAGCGCCACTGGCCAGACTTCAGCCGGTGGGTGCTGGGCCACGACCCAACGCGAATCACCGCTTTTCTGCAGCGAGTAGTCAGTGGCATCGGCCACAGTCGACAGCGGCTGAGGACGCGGGACAACGTATTCGCCCGTCGCGGTGTCATCGGCGACGTTGCGCGGGATCGGCAACAGCGGATCGAGACGCTTGGCAGTGCTCACATCCGGTGGCAATTGCATCGGTGCAGTCTGTTGCGCTTGCAGGTAATCGCTTCCACGGTCGCGGAAATAACCTTCCGGCCCCCAGACCCATCCGCAGCCACTGGTGCTGGAGATAATCAAGGCAAGTGCGGAAAGTCCGGCCATTCGCTTCATGCGTTGTACTTCCTCAATTAAACCAGGACGCTGCACTGGCGCAGGGCCGAGCGCAGCGTTTCATGACAAGGGGTGCTCAGCCAGGTCAGTGGCAGGCGGATGCCTTCGTGCATCAGGCCCATTTCGACCAAAGCCCATTTCACCGGAATCGGGTTGGCCTCGATGAACAGGTCCTTGTGCAGCGGCATCAGTTTTTCGTTGATGGCGCGTGCGGTGTCGGCGTCGCCTTTGAGCGCGGCCTCGCACAGGTCAGCCATTTCGCGCGGGGCGACGTTGGCGGTGACGGAAATATTGCCTTTGCCGCCCAGCAGGATCAGCTCGACAGCGGTCGGATCATCGCCGGACAGCACGATGAAATCCTTGCTCACGCCATCGATGATCGCTTTGGCGCGGTTGAGGTCGCCGGTGGCTTCTTTGATGCCGATAATGTTCGGCACGCTGGACAGGCGAATCACGGTCTCGGCCTGCATGTCGCAGGAGGTGCGGCCGGGAACGTTGTAGAGGATCTGCGGGATGTCGACCGCTTCAGCGATGTGCTTGAAGTGCTGGTACAGACCTTCCTGAGTCGGCTTGTTGTAGTAAGGGACTACCAGCAGACAGGCATCGGCGCCGGCGGCTTTGGCGTTGCGGGTCAGCTCGACGGCTTCGCGGGTCGAGTTGGCGCCGGTGCCGGCGATGACCGGAATGCGCCCGGCAACCTGTTTGACCACGGCTTTGATGACGGCGATGTGCTCTTCTACGTCAAGGGTGGCCGACTCGCCGGTAGTACCGACGGCGACGATGGCATGGGTGCCGTTCTTGAGGTGGAAGTCCACGAGTTTGCTGAGGCTGTCCCAGTCAAGACGCCCTTGTGCATCCATGGGAGTGACCAGTGCCACCATACTGCCCGCAATCATGAAACCGCTCCTGCCGGAAAAAGAGAGCGGTAATGGTACTGGCGCCAAGATGCTTGCACAAGCGAAGTACTGCGCCGCTGCCATTCCCCTTGGCGCCGCTTTTCGCTACCCTTCAGACTTTGATCGGTACAGATCAGCTTGTACGCCGGGTTCCAGCCTCCCTTTTCGGCCTCCCAGGCCCCGTTCCTGCGTCGCATCGACGCGCTCCCGAACCGTGGAGCGAGCCGCGAGCGCCGGCCGGGTCTCATTATACGGACCGCCAGAACAGGCAATCCCGGCCGCCAACGCCCGTCAACCTACCGACCGCTCATCGCTTTAGGAATGCTGCATGTCCACCCCCACAGTTCGCGAACAATTCCTTGTCATCAGTGCCCTCGGCGCCAACCCCATGGAGCTGACCAACGTCCTGTGCCGCGCCAGCCATGAAAACCGCTGCGCTGTCCTCACCTCTCGCCTGACCCGCCACGGCGAGTGCAGCGCTCTGGTGCTGGAAGTTTCCGGTAGCTGGGACGCCCTCGCGCGCCTCGAAGGCAGCCTGCCATTGCTGGCCAAGCGTCACGCGTTCACCGTCAACGTGGTGCGCAGCGCCGCTCTGGAAAATCGTCCGCAAGCGCTGCCTTACGTGGCTTACGTCAGCTCGGCGTATCGCCCGGACATCATCAATGAGCTGTGCCAGTTCTTCATGGACCACAACGTCGAGCTGGAAAACCTCACCTGCGACACCTATCAGGCACCGCAGACCGGCGGCACCATGCTCAACGCCACGTTCACCGTGACCCTGCCGGCCGGCACCCAGATCAGCTGGCTGCGCGATCAGTTCCTCGACTTTGCCGACGCGATGAACCTCGATGCACTGATCGAGCCTTGGCGCCCACAAAACCCAATGTAAGGAAGTTTTCATGGCCGTTGTCATCGACCAACCGGTTGCGGATTTCACCGCGCCTGCGACCAGCGGGCAGACCGTCAGCCTGTCCGAACTCAAGGGCAGGCAAGTGGTGATCTATTTTTACCCGAAGGACAGCACTCCGGGCTGCACCACCCAAGGCCAGGGCTTTCGTGATCAATATGCGGCTTTCAAGGCTGCCAACACCGAAGTTTTTGGCATTTCCCGCGACAGTCTGAAGTCGCACGAGAACTTCAAAGGCAAACAGGAATTTCCGTTTGAGCTGATAAGCGACAAGGACGAGGCGGTTTGCCAATTGTTCGATGTGATCAAGCTGAAGAAGCTTTATGGCAAGGAATACCTGGGCGTTGATCGCAGCACTTTCCTGATTGATAAGGACGGCGTCCTGCGTCAGGAATGGCGTGGTGTGAAAGTGCCGGGGCATGTTGATGCGGTTTTGGCGGCGGCTGAGGCCCTGAACAAAGCCTAAGATCAAAAGATCGTCCGAAGGCTCGGGCCGCAATCGGACGATCTTTGCTTTTAAAGCAACGGGGCCACCACCGGCTCCTTGCGCGGCCACGCATCCAGCACAGCCTTGAACAGCGTGGCCAGCGGGATCGCAAAGAACACGCCCCAGAATCCCCATAGCCCGCCAAACAACAACACCGCGCAGATGATTGCCACCGGATGCAGGTTGACCGCTTCCGAAAACAACAGCGGCACCAGCACGTTGCCGTCCAGCGTCTGAATGATTCCGTACACTGCCATCAAATAAATGAACTGATCGCTCCAGCCCCACTGGAACAGCGCAATCAGCAGCACCGGTACGGTCACCACTACCGCACCGACATACGGCACCACCACCGACAAGCCGACCAGCAAAGCCAACAGCGCCGCATAGTTCAGGCCCAATGCGATGAAGGCGATGTAGGTCACGCCGCCACAAATCACGATCTCGATGCCTTTACCACGGATGTAATTGGCGATCTGCCGGTTCATTTCCTGGGCGACGCGGGTAATCAGCGCGCGCTCGCGAGGCAGGTAGCCGCGCACCCACTCGCCGATCATCGCCCGATCCTTGAGGAAGAAGAACACCAGAATCGGCACCAGTACCAGGTAGATCATGATGTTCACCAGCAGCGGCAAACTCGAGAGCGAGAAGGTCAGCGCCCACTGGCCGAACTTGCCGATCTCGCCCCGCGCCGCTTCGATCGCTTGCAGGACTTGCTCGTCGGACACCAGATGCGGATAGCGTTCGGGCAATAGAAGCAGCAGCGACTGCCACTTGGCGAGCATGCCCGGCAGCTCGTTGAACAGCGTGATCAACTGGTGCCACAACAGCGGCAAGACCACGACGACAAACAACATCAGCGCCCCCATGAACAGCGCAAACACCAGACCCACCGCCACGCCGCCGGGCACGCGCAGCCGCTCGAGCGTGACCACCAGCCCTTGCATCAGATATGCCAGCACCATGCCCGCCAGCACCGGCGCGAGCATGCCGCCAAGGGTGAGCACGGCGGTGAAGCCGAGAAACAGCAGCACCGCGAGCACCACGGCTTCTTCATCGGAGAAGTAGCGCTGAATCCAGTCGCGTAACACTTTGAACATCAATAATCCCTACGATTTTTAGCGCGGCTTTTCAGGCTTTTTTCAACCAGTAACGGTAGACCCCGGCCTCGTCCTCTTCACGCAGCAGCGCGTGACCGGCCAGTTTGGCAAACGTACGAAAGTCGCGCTGCGAACCAGCATCCGTGGCGATGACCTTGAGTACTGCGCCGCTCTGCAGTTTGTTGAGTTCCATTTTTGCCTTGAGCAACGGCAACGGACAGTTCAGGCCACTGGCGTCCAGTTCCACGTCATGGGCTACAGCGTCGGTCATTGCGTCACTCCGGTTCGGGTTGTCGAGCTGCCTAGAATATCTGGTCGCGGCTTCGGTGTCCGGCTACAGTACGGTCTTTGTCTTCTAAGGCTTTGTGCATGACTTTTCTGCGCCCTACCCTGCTGACGCTCGCTTGCCTGCTCGCCTCACCAGGCTTTGCCGACGATCTGCCGTCACTCGGCGACGCCAGTTCTGCCATCGTCTCGCCGCAACAGGAATACCAGCTCGGCCGCGCCTGGCTCGCCATGCTGCGCAGTCAGGTTTCCCAGCTCAACGATCCGCAGCTCAAGGATTACGTCGAGTCCAGCGTTTATAAACTGGTTGAAACCAGCCAGGTGTCCGACCGACGCCTGGAGTTCATTCTGATCAACAGCCCGCAACTCAACGCCTTCGCTGCACCGGGCGGCGTGGTCGGCGTCAACGGCGGGCTGTTCCTCAACGCGCAGACCGAAGGTGAATACGCTTCGGTGCTCGCTCACGAATTGGCGCACTTGTCGCAACGCCACTTTGCTCGCGGAGTGGAAGCCTCGCAACGCATGCAGGTGCCGATGATGGCCGCGTTGCTGGCCGGTATCGTGATTGCCGCCGCGGGTGGCGGTGATGCCGGTATCGCTACCATCGCCGGCACCCAGGCTGCGGCGTTGCAGGAACAACGGCGCTTCTCGCGGCAGAACGAACAGGAAGCCGACCGTATCGGCATCCTCAACCTGGAAAAGGCCGGTTACGACCCGCGCTCGATGCCGACCATGTTCGAACGCCTGATGCGCCAGTACCGCTTCGATGCCAAGCCACCGGAATTCCTCCTGACTCACCCGGTCACCGAGTCGCGTATCGCCGACACCCGCAACCGCGCCGAGCAGGCGAAACCGGGTGGCATCGAAGACAGCATGCGCTATCAACTGATTCGCGCGCGGGTGCAGTTGATCTACGAAGAAACACCAGGGCTGGGCGCCAAGCGTTTCCGCGCTCTGCTGGATGAAAATCCGAAAAACGATGTCGCGCGTTACGGCCTGGCCATCGCGCAGATCAAGGGCGGCCAGCTCAACGAAGCCCGCGAGAACCTCAAGCAGTTGTTGGCCAAGTCACCCAACGAGATCATCTACAACCTCGCTCAGGTCGATCTGGACATCACCAACAATCGCCTGCCCGACGCGCAATCGCGGGTCGACCGCATGCTCACACAGTTTCCGGGCAACTATCCGCTGAATCAGGTGCGCGTCGATCTGTTGCTGAAACAGAACCGCGCCGCCGATGCCGAGAAGGCGCTGGACAGCTTGCTCAAGTCTCGCCCGGATGATCCGGACGTCTGGTATCAGGTTGCCGAAACTCGTGGCCTGTCGGGCAATATCATCGGCCTGCATCAGGCGCGGGCCGAGTACTTTGCGCTGGTCGGCGACTACCGTCAGGCCATCCAGCAACTGGACTTCGCCAAGCGCAAGGCTGGCAATAACTTCCCGCTCTCCTCGCGCATCGATGCCCGCCAGCGCGAGCTGATGGAGCAGGAACGCATGGTCAAGGACATGATGGGCTGAGTGTTTCCGGCAGACAAACTTCAGACACAAAAAAACCGCCTCTTTCGAGGCGGTTTCTTTTTACCTTGTTGCTCGCTTATTCAGCCAGCTTGAAGGTGATGAAGCTGGCACGGCCCTGACGCAGCACGCGCATCGACACCGAACGGTTCTTCGGCAGCGCCTTGGCGATGTCGGTGAACTCCTTCGCCGAGCCGATGGCCTGGTTGTTCAGGTGTGTAATCACGTCACCCGGCTGCAGACCGATCAGGGCTGCAGGACCGTCCTGCACTTCCTTGATCACCACACCACCTTTGAGGTCGTAGGCTTTCTTCTGCTCGGCGGTCAATTCGACGACCGCAACACCGAGGCGGTTGCTGCTGCTTTCAGCACCGGATTTCGGCAGTGCACCCAGCTCTTTGTCTTCGTCCGGGATCGCGCCGACGGTCAACTCGACATTCTTGCGCTTGCCCTCACGAATCACTTCCAGATTGGCTTTGGCGCCAGCCTTCAGCGCGCCCACCAGATGTGGCAGGTCAGCGGACATGACAATCGGCTGGCCATTCATGCTTAGAATCACGTCACCGACTTGCAGGCCACCCTTGGCCGCCGGGCCGTCATCCTGGATTTGCGCAACGAGGGCGCCGGCTGGCTTGTCCAGACCGAACGACTCGGCCAGGTCCTTGTTCACTTCCTGAATGACCACGCCGAGCCAGCCACGGCTGACTTTGCCACCGCTCTTGAGCTGGTTGGAAACATCCATGGCCACGTCGATCGGAATGGCGAACGACACCCCCATAAAGCCGCCGGAGCGGGTGTAGATCTGCGAGTTGATGCCAACCACTTCACCGTTCAGGTTGAACAGCGGGCCACCGGAGTTGCCCGGGTTGATCGGCACGTCGGTCTGAATGAACGGCACATAGTTTTCGTTCGGCAGGCTGCGACCGACGGCGCTGACGATGCCTTGAGTCACGGTGTGGTCGAAGCCGAATGGCGAACCGATTGCCACCACCCACTGGCCAGCCTTCAGGTCCTGGGATTTGCCGAGCTTGAGCACCGGGAGATCCTTGCCTTCGATTTTCAGCAACGCCACGTCGGAGCGTGGATCGGTGCCGACCAGCTTGGCTTTCATCTCGCTGCGATCGGCCAGACGGACGAGGATTTCGTCGGCATCGGCGATCACATGGTTGTTGGTCAGGATGTAGCCATCCGGCGAAATGATGAAACCCGAGCCTAGCGACTGCGCTTCACGCTGGCGGCCATCCCCACGCGGGGAACGCTGCTGAGGCGGCATGCCGCGCTCGAAGAACTCGCGGAGCATCGGTGGCAGGCCTTCAAGATCCGGCATCTGCTGATTCACGCGACGGTCCGGCAGTTTCTGCGTGGTACTGATGTTCACCACCGCTGGCGATGCTTGTTCGACCAACTGGGTGAAATCAGGCAGATCGGCCGCTTGCGCAGCAGGGACCGCCTGACCGAGCAACAGCACGGTGGCGAAGATGGAAAGGTAAGACTTCAAACTAGGTATCGACATACAGCTCCCGTTACGACGAGCAGGGTTAAGCGATATGGAGCAAAGGAACACCGGAAACCACAGACCGGCATTTTTGTTCCGGGAACAACAAACAAGGCCAGAGCCGTGAGGCTCTGACCTATAAAAAATTTTCAGGGGTTTTGCAAATGAAAATGCTCAGCAAACATTTCGACGTCTCGAAGACGAAGTGGAAATGACTGAAATCAGCTCACTGCTTGCTGGTTGCAGCGCCATCGTTGTTACGCATCGACAGAGCGATTCGTTCAGCGGTGCCAATCGGAATTTCGCCAACCACCGTGACCATCATTTCACCTTGCGGCGTGGTCAGGCGACGGGATACCGCAACGGTCGGGCCCAACTGAGTGCGGGTGTCGGTGACGGTCGCACCATTCAAGGGTTCAAGGAACACCGAGAAACGCGCCAGACCATCGTCGTACATCAGGCTGCTCACCTGAGTCTTGGTCTGCGCATCTTTGTGCGAACTGCTGCTGGTCAGCTCGAAGCCTGGCGGCAGCCAGTCCGAACGCCAGTTCTGCAAAGCCTTCGCCGCAGAAGCTTTGTCGCTGGCGATGTTGATCGGCTTGCAATCGGCGGCCGCCAGCAATTCCTTGTCCGACGGGATTTCATCAGTATCGAGGCTGGTGAACTGGAAACGCTCGAGCAACTGCCCTTTATCGTTCAAAAGCAACGACTTGAGCGGCAGCCCGGTTTTTTTGTCCAGGTGCAGTTCGAAACCGTAACGGTGCTGATCGCGAGGCGTAAGCGACACAATCACTGCATCGCGGCCAGCCACGCGCGACTTGCCAATGACGGCAAGGTCATACCAATTCTTCAGCTTTTTGGGATCCAGCGCACGGGCGGCAGCGTTGGGTGAATCACCCAATCCCGCAATCAGGGTGCCGCTGACGCATTGAGTACGTCCATCAATGCGCACGACTTCCTGAGCCGAGCCGTCGAGCTGCAATAACCGCTCGCGGACCTGGCCATTCTGGACACGATGCCAGATGTTGTGCGTGGAAAAACTGCCGTTGCGCTCGTAAACGAAAGTACCGTGGAAGCTTTGCTGCTGCTCGGCCTGGCCCAGACGGGTCAACCAGTCCTGGGCCTCGTCAGCGTGGGCTGGAACTATGAACCAGCCACTGAGCAGAAGCGAAAGTAGAGGGATGGCGCGCATGATCCTCCTTAACGGTTTTCCAGGCTTGCGGCACGTGCGTATGGCAGCGCGCTTTCAGTTCCCTTGAGGGCAGCCTGCTGAGCATGCTGACGCAGGTAGCCTGGCAGACGCTGGTCATGCCAGCCTGGCTGACCCTGCAGAACGCCGTTAGCCATAGGACCAGTCGCTTCCGAGCTTTCGCTGTAACCAGCCAGAACTGCCGGACCTTTGACCTGTGGAGTGGCCAGAGTTGGCTGATTCGACTGCTGGGCCAGTTCAACACCAGCGATCTCGTCCTGATTGTACAGGCGAACACCGGCCAGAACGGCAACGGTTACCGAAGCGGCAACAGCGAGGCGACCCAGGTTACGCCATGGGCTGCGGGACACTTTGGCCGGAGCCGTTTCGTCTTCCAGCGCAGCAGATACTGCCGCAGCGATATCCAGACGCGGAAGCAGCAGATCCTTGTGCATGGCTGCCCGAGCGATCTGGTAACGAGCCCAGGTCTCACGGGTATCAACATCATCCAGTGCGCTGAGCACTCGACGCAATTCCAGTTCGTCCGCTTCGTTATCCATCACTGCGGACAGCGATTCCTGCAGGGCTTCACGACTCATGGCGTTCCTCTCTTGGCTGTCGCCGCTGTCTCAGTTTTCCTGCAACAACGGTTGCAGGGCTTTATCGATGGCCTCCCGAGCGCGGAAAATCCGGGAGCGCACGGTACCCACCGGACATTGCATGACGCTCGCAATGTCCTCGTAACTCAGACCATCGAATTCACGTAAAGTTAAAGCCGTACGCAAATCCTCTGGTAGTTGCTGGATGGTTCGATGGACAGTGCCTTCGATCTCATCCCGCAGCAATGCACGTTCTGGCGATTCAAGATCCTTGAGGCCGTGATCGCCATCATAGAACTCTGCATCCTCCGAACTTACATCGCTATCCGGCGGCCGACGGCCGCGGGAAACCAGGTAGTTCTTCGCCGTGTTAATGGCGATACGGTACAGCCACGTATAAAACGCACTGTCACCGCGGAAATTTCCAAGTGCCCGATACGCCTTGATAAAGGCTTCCTGAGCAACGTCCTGGGCTTCATGGGTGTCGTGCACAAATCGCACGATCAACCCGAGAATTTTATGCTGATATTTCAGCACCAGCAGATCGAAAGCTCGCTTGTCGCCACGCTGAACGCGTTCGACCAGCTGCTGATCCTCTTCCTGGGTTAGCATGAACACTCCTCGATAAGCCCGGAGGAGACTTGCATTACTAAACGACCAGACTTGCAAACATAGACTCGGGCTTTTCGCAAAAGTTCTCCCCCTCCAAGCAAGTTTCCTGCGAGCTCTGATTTGGCACGCACGAAAAACGCAGCGCGGGATAAACCGGCTGCGCGAATAATCTTGTTATCGGTTTCGCCGGCAGGAACCCAAACGCAGATTCCGCACTGAAGCCGACACTGTCCCTGGTTTCTGGCACCGTCTATTGATCTTGGGCCTTTGGCAAAAGTTCCAATTATTTATAGCCGTACCCACTCGACATTGCGCAACCCTGGCCGCAAAAGTCTGTTTCAGCGCCGATACAGGTGTCTTTTTCCGAATTCGGCAAAAAAACTTCCGACGAAGCACAGCACTTTTTACCGCGCAGTAGTCTCACAATGCCATCTGAGCCCGGCTATTGTGCCGTCCAACCCCTCTATATACTAGTGGGCTGTGTGGCTGTCTTGACTCGCCGATCCAGCTGTCTTGCGCCAACCCCAATCCGGGTCGCTTTGAGCGGAATCCTGAAATGAGCCAACAGTTCCAACACGATGTTCTGGTGATTGGCAGCGGTGCTGCCGGTTTGAGTCTTGCGTTGACCTTGCCCGGTCATCTGCGCATTGCCGTATTGAGCAAAGGCGATCTCGCCAACGGTTCGACCTTCTGGGCTCAGGGCGGCGTCGCTGCGGTGCTCGACGATACCGACACTGTCGAATCCCACGTCGATGACACCCTCAACGCGGGCGGCGGATTGTGCCACGAAGACGCGGTACGCTTCACCGTCGAGCACAGCCGCGAAGCCATTCAGTGGCTGATCGACCAGGGCGTGCCGTTCACCCGTGACGAACAGTCCGGTACCGAAGACGGCGGCTTCGAATTTCACCTGACCCGCGAAGGCGGCCACAGCCATCGACGGATCATCCATGCTGCCGACGCCACCGGCGCAGCGATCTTCAGAACCTTGCTGGCCCAGGCCAAAGAACACGCGAACATCGAACTGCTGGAGCAGCGCGTCGCCGTCGATCTGATTACCGAACGCCGCTTGGGCATGGCAGGCGATCGTTGCCTGGGCGCCTACGTGCTGAACCGCGCCACTGGCGAAGTCGACACTTACGGCGCACGTTTCGTGATTCTGGCTTCGGGCGGCGCGGCAAAGGTCTACCTTTATACCAGCAACCCCGACGGCGCCTGCGGTGACGGCATCGCCATGGCCTGGCGCTCCGGCTGCCGGGTGGCCAATCTGGAATTCAACCAGTTCCACCCGACCTGCCTGTATCACCCGCAAGCCAAAAGCTTCCTGATCACCGAGGCCCTGCGCGGTGAAGGCGCGCACTTGAAGCTGCCCAATGGCGAGCGCTTCATGCATCGCTTCGACAAACGCGCCGAGCTGGCGCCTCGTGACATCGTCGCGCGGGCGATTGACCATGAAATGAAGCGTCTGGGTGTGGACTGCGTGTATCTCGACATCAGCCACAAGCCCGAATCGTTCGTCAAAAATCACTTCCCGACTGTTTATGAACGCTGCCTGGGCTTCGGCATCGATATCACCAAACAGCCAATCCCGGTGGTCCCCGCCGCGCACTACACCTGTGGCGGCGTGATGGTCGATCAGCACGGTCGCACCGATGTACCGGGGCTCTACGCCATCGGCGAAACAAGTTTTACCGGCCTGCACGGCGCCAACCGCATGGCCAGCAATTCGCTGCTGGAATGCTTCGTTTATGCCCGTTCGGCAGCGGCAGATATTCTTGCGCAACTCGACAATGTCGCCGCGCCAAGTGCCCTGCCCGTCTGGGACGCCAGTCAGGTCACCGATTCGGACGAAGACGTGATCATCGCGCACAACTGGGATGAATTGCGCCGATTCATGTGGGACTACGTCGGCATCGTGCGCACCAACAAACGCCTGCAACGGGCGCAGCATCGGGTGCGCTTGCTGCTGGACGAAATTGATGAGTTCTACAGCAACTATAAAGTCAGCCGTGACCTGATCGAACTGCGCAACCTGGCGCAAGTCGCCGAGCTGATGATCAGTTCAGCCATGGAGCGCAAGGAAAGTCGTGGCCTGCATTACACCCTCGACTACCCGGACCTGCTGCCCGAAGCGCTCGACACTATTCTGGTGCCGCCCACCTACGCCTGCTGAACTTGAGCCGCACTCGCAGGCGTCGGTGCAGATCCGCCGTCCGCGAATCACGTGGCACGCAGATCGACCTGACCCGCCATTCTCCGCGCCGGCGAAAGCGCAACACCACGATCAATGGCAGCGCCAGACTGTCAGGGCGTAATTGCACCGCTTGCCAGCCATCAGCCTGATTCCAGACCTGCCAGCCATCGCCGTCGCACCGTAAACCGCAAAATGCTTTCGGATGACTCAGCAGAATCTGCCTTGGCATCACCCAAAAACCGTGCAGCGCACAAGCGCAAGCGCCGAGCAGACTGGCCCAGAGCGGAATCGACAGCAGAAACAACGAACCCATGGCGAACGCCTGGGCCAACAGATATGCCGCCAGCAACTGCCGTGAGGCATGCCAGCGGCACTCGAACGTATTACTTGGGCTGGACACGATCCAGAATCATCCGGACCATGCGCTGCAACTCGGGGTCTTGCGACTCGCTGCGCTCCATGAACCAGCCGAACATGTCCTGATCCTCACAGGTCAGCAAACGCACGTACAGATCGCGATCCACTTGATTCAACGTCGCATAGACCTCCTGCACGAACGGCACCAGCAACACGTCAAGTTCAAGCATGCCGCGACGGCTGTGCCAAAAGAGGCGATTCAGTTCAACTTGTTCGACCATGGAGCCCTCCTCGAATTTGCCGGGCAGTATACAGCCCCGACGCGGGCCGCACAGTCGGCTTTGGTCGGGCACCCTTGATCCTTTATCAACTACCCATTTCAACCCTGCCCCCTTATGATGTGCCCCAGTCTATTTACCCTGCGATGACCCATGGCCGATTCTGCTTTTTTCTGCACCCTGTCTCATGAAGGCGTACTCGCGGTTCGCGGTGCGGACGCCGGAAAATTCCTGCAAGGCCAGTTGACCTGCAATATCAATTACCTGAGCGACACCCGCGCCAGCCTTGGCGCCCGCTGCACACAGAAAGGCCGCATGCAGTCGAGTTTCCGCATTGTGCTGGAAGGTGACGGCGTGGTGATGGCGATGGCCAGCGAACTGCTCGAGCCACAGCTGGCCGACCTGAAAAAGTACGCGGTGTTCTCCAAATCGAAACTGACCGATGAAAGCGCCGCCTGGGTGCGCTTCGGCCTGGAGCATGGCGATGCAGCCCTGACCAGCCTTGGTCTGGCACTGCCCGCCGAAACCGACAGTGTTGTGCGCAATGACGGCCTGATCGCCATTCGCGTCTCGCCCGGTCGCGCTGAACTCTGGGTACCTGCCGCGCAGGCGCAAAACATCCAGAGCCAACTCTCCTCCACGCTGCCTGAGGCCGAACTGAACCAATGGCTGCTGGGCCAGATCCGCGCCGGTCTCGGTCAGGTCATGCCTTCCACTCGCGAACTGTTCATTCCGCAGATGCTCAATCTGCAGGCGGTCGGCGGCGTGAGCTTCAAGAAAGGCTGCTACACCGGCCAGGAAATCGTTGCGCGCATGCAATACCTGGGCAAGCTCAAGCGGCGCCTGTACCGCTTGCGCCTCGACGCTGCCGAGTTGCCGCAGCCCGGCACTCAATTGTTTGCCCCAAGCCACAACAGCTCGATCGGCGAAGTGGTGCTGGCGGCCAATGCCGAGGGAAACATTGAACTCCTGGCCGTGTTGCAGGCCGAAGCTGCCGAAGCCGGTGATTTGCATCTGGGCGCCCTTGAAGGCCCCGCGTTGCACGTGCTCGACCTGCCTTACGAACTGGATCGCGACCGCGAAATCCAGCGCTGATCGCAGCATTGTTGCAACACCCTAGAGAGTCCAAATGAGCGAACTGGCGGAAAAAGTCCAACAGGATTTGGTTGCGGCCATCGATAACGATGACCTGGTTCTGCCAACATTGCCGGAAGTGGCCCTGCAGATTCGCAAGGCCGCCGAGGATCCTGAAATCAGCGTCAGCGATCTGAGCAAAGTCATCGGCCGCGATACCGCACTGTCTGCGCGTCTGATCAAAGTGGTCAACAGTCCGCTGCTGCGCGCCGCGCAGGAAGTCACCGACCTGCACACCGCCATCACCCGTCTGGGCATCAACTACAGCAGCAATCTGGCGATCGGTCTGGTCATGGAGCAGATCTTCAACGCCCGCTCCGAAGTGGTCGAACAGAAGATGCGCGAAGTCTGGCGCAGCAGTCTGGAAATCGCCGGCGTCAGCTACGCGCTGTGTCGTCGTTATACCCAGCTCAAGCCGGACCAGGCGGCTCTCGGCGGTTTGGTGCATCAGATTGGTGTGTTGCCGATTCTGACTTATGCCGAAGACCACAATGAATTGCTCTCGGATGCGGTCAGCCTGACCCATGTGATCGAACAGATTCATCCATTGCTGGGCGAGAAACTGCTGCGGGTCTGGGAGTTTCCCGAACGCCTGGTGCAATTGCCGTTGCTGTATCAAGACTTCAGCCGCGACTCAACGCGCATCGATTACGTCGATGTCGTGCAAGTGGCCAATCTATATTGCCGCAAGGGCACCGACCATCCGTTTGCGCGGATTGACCCGTTTAGCGTGCCGGCGTTCAGGAAGCTCGGGATTGACCCCGAGAACAAGCAGTTCTGCGCGGATCTGGAAGAATCGCGGTCGATGTTCTACTGACCAAAAGTATTACCCGGCAATAAAACTGACCCGCACCTTCAGCCCCGCCTGCGCGCCATCATGCAATGTGATCTGCGCCAGATGCGCCCGGCAGATCTCGCCGACAATCGCTAGCCCCAGGCCCGAACCGGCGACCTGTTGATTACGCCGATAAAATCGCTCGAATACCCGATCGCGCTCCTCCAGCGGAATGCCCGGCCCGTCATCCTCAACCTCAAGCACCGCGGGCGCTGTGACCCGCAGAATTACGTTGCCTCCTGACGGCGTGTGCGCCAACGCGTTGTCGACCAGATTGCTCAGCAGTTCGTTGAGCAGCGTCGGCTCACCGCGCAGCCAAACCGGCTCGTCCGCCTCCAGCGCTAGCGCTACCCCGCGCTTGTGCGCCAAGGGTGCCATGGCCATGCCCAGTTCTCGGGCCAACTGGCTCAGATCGAGTAACTGCGCGCCGCCCTCGGCAATCGCCCGCGCACCGTTTTCGACGCGGGCCAGCGACAGCAACTGATTGGCCAGATGGGTGAGGCGATCGGTACTTTGTGCGGACGATTCGAGGGTCGTACGCCAAGTCTCTGGTTCATTCGAACGCAGGCCCAATTCCAGCCGCGCCTTCAATGCCGCCAACGGCGTGCGCAGCTCGTGGGCGGCATCGGCGATGAACTGCGCCTGCCGCTCGAACTGGCCGCGCAGCCTTTCGGTGAAGTGGTTGAGCGCGCGCACCAACGGCCCCAATTCATGCTGCACTTCCACCAACGGCAGTGGTCGCAAGTCGTCAGGCTGGCGTTCCTCAACAGCGGTTCTTAACCGCTCCAGCGGGCGCAACGCCGCACTCACTGCGAACCACACCAGCAGCAACGCGCCCACGGCCAGCATGCCCAGGCGCAGCAAGGTATCAGCCGCCAGACTGCGCGCCATGCTGACCCGTGCTTCGTCGGTTTCGGCCACGCGGATTTCCGCCATGCCGTTCATGTTTGGCTCACTCACGGCTTTGAGCAGGCTGACCACGCGCACGTTCTGGCCGTTGTACTTCGCGTTATAGAAACGTGCCAGCGCCGGATAGCTGTCGGTGCGCGGCGTGCCGGGCGGTGGCCCGGGCAGATTTTCGTAGCCGGAAATCAGCTTCTGGTGAATATCGTTGACCTGGTAATAGATGCGCCCGGCACTGTCGTAGGCGAAAGTATCAAGCGCCACGTAAGGCACGTCGGCGCTGAGGCTGCCATCGCGCTGCGACAGCCCGGCGGCGATGGTTCGCGCCGACGCCAGCAGCGTGCGGTCATACGCGGTGTCGGCGGCTTCGCGACCGTTCCAGTAAGCGCTCAAACCACTGGCAAGCATCAACACGACCAGCAACCATCCGAGGTTCCACAGCAACCGCCAGCGCAGGCTGCTGGGCTTATGCATCGCGGCTTTCCAACAGATAGCCGAGGCCACGGAAGGTGACGATGGCCACGGGCTGGCCGTCGAGCTTCTTGCGCAAGCGGTGCACGTAGATTTCGATGGCGTCGGGACTGGCTTCCTCGTCGAGGCCGAACACCTGCGCGGCGAGTTGCTCTTTGCTCATCACCCGGCCCGGCCGCGCGATCAACGCTTCGAGGACGGCTTGCTCGCGCGAGGTCAGCGTCATCAGTTCTTCGCCAAGGGTGAAGCGCCGCGTATCGAGGTCGTAAGCGAGCACGCCGCAGCGCTGCTGACGCTCGCCGCCCAGGACACTGCGGCGCAGCAGCGCTTTGACACGCGCCTCCAACTCGGTGAGTTCAAACGGCTTGGCCAGATAATCGTCAGCGCCGAGATTGAGGCCATGTACGCGATCCTTCACGTCGCTGCGCGCGGTCAGCATCAACACTGGCAGGTTCTTGCCGCGAGCGCGCAGCCGCGCCAGCACTTCAAAACCATCCATGCGCGGCAGGCCTACGTCGAGGATCGCCACGGCATATTCCTCACTGCCCAACGCCAGGTCGGCGGCCACGCCATCGTGCAACACATCCACGGTCAGACCGGTGCTCTTGAGCGCCTGGGCCACGCTTTCGGCCAGTTGCAGATGGTCTTCGACGAGCAGGACACGCATGGATTGTTACCTCGTTCAGGGTTGGCCGACGCCGCGCTTTGCCGCGGAGTTTACAGCCGCAACCGCTGCTGTGAAGCCCGAAAACCGTGAAAGACAGCTGAAAGGTTACTGAAAGGTTAGCCGGTTAGAGTCGGCCTACGGACAGTTTCGACTGTCACCGCTGCAGCCACACAGCGCAACGCAAAACGCCACGAAGCGTTTTCGACCAATAAGAACAATAATCGGAGTACACCCGCATGTCGTCCATGCACACCCCGGCTTTCTCACAAGCCGACACTCCCCGCTGCAACCCCGCCCTCGCCGGTTATTCCATGGCGGGCAACGCCGTTTCCCCTTTCGATATTCCAGCCAATGCGTCCGCGCGACGAACACCTGCGCCTGCTGCTGAGCAAAGCGTCGCCCTTTGGTAATTCTGCACGTCCATAACAACAACTCCCAAGGAGACTCAGATGAACTTATCACTGCGTAAAGTTGCTCTCGCCGCTGGCGTGATGCTGTTCGCCGGCCAACTCATGGCCGAACCGAAACGCCCGGAATGCATTGCCCCCGCCTCCCCCGGTGGTGGTTTCGACCTGACGTGCAAACTGGTGCAGAGCGCACTGGTCAACGAAAAACTGCTGAGCAAACCGATGCGCGTAACCTACATGCCCGGCGGTGTCGGCGCAGTGGCGTACAACGCAGTGGTAGCGCAACGTCCGGCGGACGCCGGCACGCTGGTGGCGTGGTCGAGCGGTTCGCTGCTCAACCTGGCCCAGGGCAAGTTCGGCCGCTTCGATGAAACCAACGTGCGCTGGCTCGCAGCGGTCGGCACCAGCTATGGCGCCATCGCGGTAAAAAGCGATTCGCCCTACAAGACCCTGGATGATCTCGTTCAGGCGCTGAAGAAAGATCCAGGCTCGGTGGTCATCGGTTCCGGCGGCACCGTCGGCAGCCAGGACTGGATGCAGACTGCGCTGATCGCCAAGGCCGCCGGGATCAACCCGCGCGAACTGCGTTACGTGGCGCTGGAGGGCGGCGGTGAAATCGCCACTGCCCTGCTCGGCGGCCACATTCAGGTCGGCAGTACCGACATCTCCGACTCCATGCCGCACATCCAGAGCGGTGACATGCGTCTGCTCGCAGTGTTCTCCGACAAGCGCCTCGACGAGCCGGAAATGAAAGACATCCCGACCGCCCGCGAGCAAGGCTACGACATCGTCTGGCCGGTGGTCCGCGGCTTCTACCTGGGGCCAAAAGTCAGCGACGAAGATTACGCCTGGTGGAAAGAGTCGTTCGACAAACTGCTGGCGTCGCCGGAGTTCGCCAAGCTGCGCGATCAACGTGAACTGTTCCCGTTCGCCATGACCGGCCCGGAGCTGGACGCCTACGTGAAGAAGCAGGTCGCCGACTACAAAGTGCTGGCCAAAGAGTTCGGCCTGATCCAGTGATCGTCTCTGTCTAGTGGCGGCGTCTCCTTCGCGGGGACGTCGCACAGGAGCTCCCATGCTTATTCAACGCATTTTCGCCTCGGTGTTGCTGCTGGTGTGTGCCGGCCTGGCACTGATGGCGTGGCCGTACCAAGCGGCTTTTTCCTACGAACCCGTCGGCCCGCGTGCCTTTCCGCTGCTGATGCTCGCCCTGATGGGCCTGGCGCTGCTGTACATGGTGTTCCGCCCGGCGCCGATCAGGCACAACCCGGATGAGCCGCCGCTGGACCGTGAAAGCCTGACCAAGATCGGCCTCTGCGTGGTGTTGTTGCTGGTGTTCGCCGGCACCTTCGAACCCCTTGGTTTCATTGTCGCCAGCATTATTACCGGCGTACCGATGGCCCGTCTCTATGGCGGCCGCTGGCTGCCGAGCGTGGTGATCATCAGCCTGATGGCGATCGGTCTTTATCTGCTGTTCGACCGATTGATGGACGTTCCGCTGCCCCTCGGCCTGCTCAGCGTTCTGGAGAACTGATATGGATACTCTTGGCTATTTGGGTCAAGGGTTCGGCGTCGCGCTGAGCCCGTACAACCTGGTGACCGCACTGTGCGGCACGTTGATCGGCACCGTCGTCGGCCTGTTGCCGGGCCTGGGCCCGATCAACGGCGTGGCGTTGCTGATCCCGATCGCATTCGCCCTCGGCCTGCCGCCGGAATCGGCGCTGATTCTGCTTGCGGCGGTTTATCTGGGCTGCGAATACGGCGGCCGGATCAGCTCGATCCTGCTGAACATTCCCGGCGAAGCTTCGACTGTAATGACCACCCTCGACGGTTACCCGATGGCCCGCAAAGGCATGGCCGGGGTAGCGTTGTCGTTGTCGGCGTGGAGTTCGTTCATCGGCGCCTTCATCGCCACCTGCGGCATGGTGCTGTTCGCGCCGCTGCTGGCGAAATGGGCGATCGCCTTCGGACCGGCGGAATATTTCGTGTTGATGGTGTTCGCAATTGTCTGTCTCGGCGGCATGGCCGGTGATCGACCGCTGAAGACGTTTATCGCGGCGCTGATCGGTCTGTTTCTTTCCACCGTCGGCATCGATGCCAACAGCGGTGTGTACCGTTTCACGGGCGATAACATTCACCTGACCGACGGCATTCAGTTCGTCGTGCTGGTGCTGGGTCTGTTCTCGATCAGCGAAATCCTGCTGCTGCTGGAAAAAACCCACCACGGCCAGGAAGCGGTGAAAGCCACCGGCCGCATGATGTTCAACTTCAAGGAAGCGGCGTCGGTGTTCGTGGTCAACGTCCGCTGCGGCGTGCTCGGTTTCATCATGGGCGTGTTGCCGGGTGCGGGCGCAACCCTCGCCAGTGCCGTGGCCTACATGACCGAGAAACGTATCGCCGGCACCAGCGGCAAGTTCGGTGAAGGCGACCCGCGTGGTCTGGCCGCGCCGGAAACCGCGATCGGCGGCGCGGCGTGCGGTGCACTGGTGCCGATGCTGACCCTCGGCGTTCCGGGTTCGGGCACCACTGCGGTGATGATTGGCGCGTTGTCGCTGTACAACATCACTCCGGGCCCGCTGCTGTTTCAACAGCAACCGGACATCGTCTGGGGCCTGATCGCGTCGTTGTTCATCGCCAACGTGATGCTGGTGATCCTCAACATCCCGATGATTCGCGTGTTCACCCGCATCCTTGCCGTGCCGAACTGGGCACTGGTGCCGATCATCGCGATCATCACCGGGATCGGCGTTTATGCGGTGCACGCGACCACCTTCGATCTGTTCCTGATGATCGGTATCGGCATCTTCGGTTACATCCTGCGCAAACTGGATTTCCCGTTGTCGCCGCTGCTGCTGGGCTTTATCCTTGGTGGCCTGATGGAGCAGAACTTGCGTCGCGCCCTGTCGATCTCCAATGGCGCGCTGGAGATTCTCTGGTCGAGTCCGATCACCTTCGGTTGCTGGATCCTCACCGCGATCATGCTGCTGATGCCGCTGATTCGCATCTGGCGCAAGCGTTCGGCTGCGCGGCGCGCCATCGCCGATGTCTGATCGCGCTTCCTTGAAAGCCTGGTGGGGCACCCCGCTGGTCGGTCTGCTTGGCGGTTTCATCGCCAGCCAGATTGGCTGGCCGCTACCGTGGATGGTCGGCTCGTTGCTGGCGATCATCCTCGTGCGCTGCCTGACCCCGTGGCAACTGGCGGAAATCCCTGGCGGGCGCAAGTGCGGACAGTGGATCGTCGGCATCGGTATCGGCCTGCACTTCACCCCGCAGGTGATGGAACAGGTGCTCAGTCATTTCGGTTTGATCTTCTTCGGTGCGCTGGTCACCAGCCTGTCGGCGGTGGTTGGCGTGTGGTTGATGCGGCGCACCGGCGAAGATCGCGCCACGGCGTTTTTCTCGAGCATGCCCGGTGGTTCCGGGGAGATGGTCAACCTCGGCGCGCGCAATGGCGCCCTGCTCAGCCATGTTGCGGCCGGGCAGAGCCTGCGGGTGTTGGTAGTGGTGTTATGCGTGCCGGCGGCGTTCAAGTATCTGCTCGGTGACGGCACGCCGATTTCTCACGCCGGCAGCGTCGATTGGCGCTGGCTGGCGATTCTTTTTCCGGCGGGCGCCCTGCTCGCCTGGCTCTGGCAACGTCTGCGCCAACCCAATCCCTGGCTGTTCGGGCCGTTGCTGGTCAGCGCGGCGGTCAGTATCGGTTGGGATCTGCACATCGGCCTGCCCAATGGCGGCAGCCAGATCGGCCAGTGGCTGATCGGCAGCGGCCTGGGTTGTCACTTCAACCGACAGTTCTTCCGTCGCGCGCCGTCGTTCATGGGGCGCACGTTGATCGGCACGGCGCTGACCATGTTGATCGCGTCGCTGGCGGCGTTGGGCTTGAGTGCGCTGACCCATCTGGATCTGCGTTCGCTGACCCTGGGGATGATGCCCGGCGGGATTGCCGAGATGAGCCTGACGGCGGAGACCTTGCAATTGTCGGTGCCGCTGGTGACGGCGATGCAGGTGATGCGGCTGTTGTTTGTGCTGTTTCTGGCGGAGCCGTTGTTCAAGTACTGGAATCGTATTCCAGAGTCCTGACTAACTGATCGTTAACTGATCGTTCCCACGCTCTGCGTGGGAATGCAGCCCGGGACGCTCTGCGTCCCAAAAGCGGACGCGGAGCGTCCATTGAAGCATTCCCACGCGGAGCGTGGGAACGATCTCAGGCGAGAGGTGGCAAGCGCCAGTCGATCGGCGTTTCGCCATTCTGTTCGAGAAACTTGTTGGTCCGGCTGAAATGCCCACAGCCCAAAAATCCGCGATAGGCCGACAACGGCGACGGATGCACCGAAGTCAGCACCAGGTGCTTGGTGGCGTCGATCAGCTTCTGCTTGCTCTGCGCATGGGCGCCCCAAAGCATGAACACCAGATGCGGCTGCCGTTCGCTGACCACTTCAATGATGCGATCGGTGAAATGCTGCCAGCCTTTGTCCTTGTGCGCGTTGGCGGTGGCGCGCTCGACGGTCATGGTCGTGTTGAGCAGCAAGACGCCCTGTTCGGCCCAGCTCTGCAGGTAGCCGTGGTTGGGAATGTCGATATTGAGGTCGCGTTTCAACTCTTTATAGATGTTGACCAGCGACGGCGGCGCCGGCACGCCCGGTTGCACCGAGAAGCACAGACCGTGGGCCTGACCCGGGCCGTGATACGGGTCCTGGCCGAGGATCACCACTTTTACCTTGTCCAGCGGCGTGGAGTTCAGCGCATTGAAAATCATCGGTCCCGGCGGATAGATCTCCTTGCCGGCCGCCCGCTCCTGCTGCAGAAAGTTGCGCAACTCTGCCATGTACGGCTGGTCGAACTCAGCACGCAGTGCCTCCTTCCAGCTCGGTTCGAGTTTGATACGGTCGTCAGCAGTCATGGTCATTTCCGGCAAAAACAATGGGGCGAACCCTAGGAAAGCCGACCACGCTTGTCAATTGATCTGACGCAGATCCGGCACTTTCCCCCACAACGATCATACTGATCGTTCAAATTCCCGATCGAGGTCACGATGAATCTGCACTTCGAAGAACTCACCGGCACCGACGGCGCACGCATCGGCATCGCTAGCCTGGATGCGGAAAAGTCGCTGAACGCGCTGTCCCTGCCGATGATCAACGCCCTCAGCGACAAATTGAACGCCTGGGCCACTGACCCGCAAATCGTCTGCGTGCTGCTGCGCGGTAACGGCAGCAAAGCCTTCTGCGCTGGTGGCGAAGTGCGCAGCCTGGTCGAAGCCTGCCGCGCTCACCCCGGCGAAGTGCCGCCGCTGGCCGCGCAATTTTTCGGCGCGGAATATCGCCTGGATTATCGTCTGCACACCTATCCGAAACCGCTGATCTGCTGGGGCCACGGTTATGTGCTCGGTGGTGGCATGGGCCTGTTGCAGGGCGCCAGCACGCGGATCGTCACGCCGAGCAGCCGTCTGGCCATGCCGGAAATCACCATTGGCCTGTATCCCGACGTCGGCGCCAGTTGGTTTCTCGCACGGTTGCCGGGCAAGCTCGGCTTGTTTCTCGGCCTGACCGGCGCGCACATCAACGGCCGTGATGCGCTGGATCTGGATCTGGCCGACCGCTTCCTGCTCGACGAACAGCAACCGCAATTGATCGAAGGCCTGTTGCAATTGAACTGGCAGGAACAGACCGCCATGCAGCTCAACAGCCTGCTCAAGGCTCTGCAGCAGGAAGCACTTGCGCAGATGCCCGAAGCACAGTGGCTGCCACGTCGGCAGCAGATCGACGAATTGCTCGATGTCAGCGACGTCGCCTGTGCGTGGAAAGCCATCAGTCTGCACCGTGACAGCAGTGATCCGTTGCTCGCCCGCGCGGCGAAAACCATGACCGAGGGCTCACCGTTGACCGCCCATCTGGTCTGGGAACAGATCATCCGCGCGCGGCACATGTCGCTGGCCGAAGTATTCCAGATGGAATACACCCTGAGCCTCAATTGCTGCCGCCATCCCGAATTCAGCGAAGGCGTGCGCGCGCGTTTGATCGACAAGGATCAGAAGCCGCACTGGCACTGGCCGGATATCAATAACGTGCCGGAGGCGGTGGTCGAGGCGCATTTTCATAAAGTCTGGGAGGGGCGGCATCCGTTGGCGGATCTGACTCAGTATTGAGCTGACTCGTAGCCCGCGATGGCAACTGGTTTGCGTCGCGGGCTGGCTGAATCGGTCGTCCAGCAACTCAGACGTTCAGTTCGTAGAACTCGATGATTTCCGTCATCGCCCGCTGCGCTTCATCGTCGCCTTTTTGCAAAATTTTCTCGACATCCCTCAATGGCGGAAGAGGATGCAGTCGTTCAGCAATCTGCGTCGCGCTGTAGTCTTGAATCGCTGTTCCTTCGCTGACTCTTATGAAGCCGATAGCACTATCACCTGCGGCAAAGTGACTGGAAACCCGGATTTTCGGCGCCATTCCGTAATCCACCACTATCACCAGATCATCGCGCTCACGATGAAACTTCAAGTTGTCGATCGTCAGCCTGCGTTCGGAAAAATCGATCCCGTCCAGGCCGCCTCCGTTGTTGATGATCACGTCCCTGCCGAGGCCATCGTATCGGTAGAGATCATTTCCAGCGCCGCCGGCCAGCGTGTCATTGCCCGGCCCACCCAGCAGCAGATCATCACCGGGGCTGCCCGTGAGCACGTCATCCCCCTGCATGCCTCGGATCTCTCCTGCGCCGGTTATCGTGTCATTGCCACGACCGCCGACTAATGGAAGTGCTCGTCCGTCTCGCAAGGAAGTGAGACGGCTGGGATTGTTGACGATGACACCCGTATGAAAAGTCTCGGGCGCAGGGCCGAGCTGACTCGATTCCAGGAGCTGCTTCAAACTTGCGACCGACCCATCGACGAACTTGACGAGTTCAATACCGGCCCCCTCAAGTTCACCGTTGTGGGGCAAGACGATGCGGACTTTTTGCGTCCCGCCCCATTGGATATCGAGTGTCGGATGAAGCATTTTCGCTCTCGGCGGGTTGCGGTAAGCCGCGCGATCCGGATTGGGCTCCAGCTCGACATGGGTGGTCTCTATCAGCGCAGCACCCCAGCTCAATTGCAGTGCATCGCGCTGCGCGCCTGCGGGAAGAACGACCGTGTCCTGATCGATCAATCCGTACTCGTCTTTCCACCCCGCTACGCCAACTTCTGCTCGGTGGAAAACAGGATTGAGCACGTCCGCAATTGTAGTTGTCGCCCCGGCATGCGTTTGCACGATGTAGGTGTCGGCGCCGTCTTCGCCGTAGAGCCAGTCATCACCCGAGCCGCTGAGCAGATAGTCGGCGCCCTCGGAGCCCAGCAAGGTATCGTCACCTGCACCTGCGGATAAAAACGCGCCCGGTGTTCTGTCGCCGACAGTGCTGTAGTCAAGTGGGGAGCCTGCATAAGCGACGATCAGATCATCACCCGCGCCGCCGTGGAAAACGTTTTCCACCTCGACCTTGACCCGCCCGCCGGCATCGTCGCCATGGACGATTTTGCGTTTGATCGTTTCAGTTGTGACATCCCAGCGAAACGCCTTGGGCACTGTTGCGCCCGACCTGAAGCTTGCCGCCGGATAGACGTACCAGCCTTCAAGCGCGCCGGATTCCTTTCGGTCTTCAACCAATACGTCGCCCGCATTGAAGGAAAACCCGTTGGCCGAGCCGGATCGATAATAGCGAGGCGCCTGGCTTGAGGAAGGCATTGCTCCCTGGGCTTTCACCGGTTTATGTTCGACACGGGTTGTAGTTGTCGACTGCCTTTCACTGACTACGGCTTGCCCGCCATCAGCCTTCATCCATGGCGGCGTTTCAGACAGTGTCCCCGCTTCGACGCTGTCATCGTTCAGCTCGGTGTGAGTGGTGTAACCGGAGTCGGTGGTGGTGATATGACTGCGAACCCAGACGCCTTGATCGTTCAAGGTGAAACCTGTGGCGTGTCTGCGGGCGGAGCGTTTTGACTTGGTTTGCGCGAGGAACTCATCGGTCCAGTTGACCGTTTGAACAGACGCCACCGGGCCTTGCGCCGCAGCGGTGACATCGTCTGGCTTAACTGGATCCGCAACTTTGCTTTCAGGGGTTGCCGGGACGGTGACAGGTTCCGGTACGGGTAACTCGGACACTTCTATCGGTGGCAGTGTTTTGCGCAGGACCTCTGCGTAATCAAGTACCCCGCCGTCGCTGAAACTGAATGTGGAATCCTTCCACCGCTCGTGATTCTTGATGAGTATCGCGTCGCCCGTGCCATTGGCCAGTCGCAACACCGTGCCGACGGTAACTTCGATAACGTCGGCCTTCAGGCTTTGCGCGCAAAACCCTGCACCGAACCTGATGATGTTGCGGCCGCCGGCATCGGTGACGATATCCAGGCCGTCGCCAGCGCCGAAATAGTAGATGTCGGCGCCATCCATGCCATCCAGCACGTCAGCACCGGGACCGCCATCAAACACGTTATCGCCAGAATCGCCGCGCAGGTAGTCCGTCCCTTCTGCGCCGATCAAGGTGTCGTTGCCAGCGCCTCCGAGCAGCGTGTCGTTGCCTGAACCACCGTCCAGATAATCGGCATTGTGCTCTGCCTCAGCGCTGTTTTCGTAATCGCCGGCCAGGATGTCGTCACCCGCACCGCCGTCCAGCGTGTCGGCACCGAAACCACCCTGTAACGTATCGTTTCCTTCACCGCCCTGAAGCACGTCATTGTTGCTTCCGCCCGGCTGCAGGTCAGACACATCGCCATCGAGAAAATCCGTCCCTGCGCCACCCGTCAGCGTGTCCGCGCCGCCCATGCCGCGCAGGGTGTCATTCCCCGCGCCGCCATCGAGAAAGTCGTTGCCGTGATAGCGAACCGGATGCTCAGGGTTATCGCCAATCAGATCGTCATGGCCTTCGCCGCCGAAGAGCAAATCATCGCCACCGCCGCCCCAGAGCGTGTCATCGCCGGAGCCACCGTCCAGCAGATCTTCGCCAAAAAAATGCGCGGCATCGCCCTCGACGCCGGCCAGTACGCCGTCATCACCCTGCAAAATGTCGTTGCCAGGGCCGCCATACAAAGCGTCGCTGCCACCGTTACCGGCGAGTGAATCATCACCACTGCCGCCGTCCAGCACATCGTTGCCATGGTGTCTGCTGGGCAGGCCACCGCCCCAATCGAGGTTGTCACCAAGCATCACGTCGTTGCCGCTGCCACCGGCCAGGGTGTCGTGACCTTGACCGCCGTTGAGAAAATCGTCGTCAGCGCCGCCGTCAAGCAGGTCCTCACCCCAGCCGCCGTCGATAAAGTCCTTGCCACCCTGCCCGTACAGCACGTCGTCACCGCCCTCGGAGGCACTGTTTATCGAGGCCTTTGAAAAGACCGTTCGGTGACTGGTCACACCGCCAGCGATGGGGACGTCAGCGCGTTTGACCGCCCAACCTTGTTCCAGCGCACCGGTGGTTTCGTCTCCGGATAACACATCGTCGCCAGCACCGCCGATCAAGGTATCCCGGTCATTGCCACCGAGCAGAACATCTCGGGACGCCGTACCGATAAGCAAATCGTCACCTTGCCCGCCGTCGAGCCAGTCTCCGCGAATTGCCTTGCCCTTGGCGTCACCGTCGGCCATAGCTTTTTCGAGCGTCGTCTGCTTGTCGCCGAATAACCGATCGTCTCCAGCCTTGCCGAACAATCGATCAGAACCGCCCATGCCAAGAATGACGTCGTCTGCGGCGGAACCGTAAAGTACGTCGGCCTTGTTGCGGTGTTTGACCTTGGGCAGCAGCACCACGTTGCCCAGCTCATCAAAGGAGGGCTGATCACCGGGGACAGTGGGATCGGCATCTTTGGCTTTCCAGTCGCCCTGGAGGGTCAGATCAGCAACGGGGACCGGCTGCTCCTCGTATTCAGGGAGGCGGATGCCAAGCATTCCGGGCTGGAAGTTTTTGATCACCACCAGATCGCCCTGGCCGTATTTGATGTTGAGGGTGTTTTCAACAAGCGTCAGGGTGATGGACCGATCCTCGGTAGACCAGATATTGCTCAGAGGCGCGCGGCGTTTGAGATGGGGAATCGGCGCGCCGTTGATCCACAGTTGCCCATCGGCGTTGGCATCAAGAATCTCGTCGATGCCATCGCCGCTGGCGAATTCATAACGGTCGTTGCCTTCGCCCCCGATCAAAGAATCGTTCCCCTTTCCTCCAATCAGCACATCATCACCGGCCATCCCGTACAACTCATCATTGCCGTCGCCTCCGCTCATCGAGTCATTACCGCGACCACCTTCGATGACATCGTGACCCGCCAGGCCGTCGATCGAGTCATTGCCCACGCCGCCATACAGATGATCGGCATTGGCGCCGCCGGCGAATGATCGCCCGCCGTCATCACCGAACATGGCCAACGGGTTCAGCACTCCGGTGGTCATCGGCGCCTGTTTGCTGGAGGCGAGATCGGAGTAGGAAAACTGCTGCAGCGAGTGCTCTGCGAACGAGCCCTGGGTTCGGGCAATCAACCGCGCCAGCATTTGCGCTCGATCCGCCAGCCACTGCGCGGTGATAAAGCCTTCGCCAGTGTGCGGATCGTAAAGCTCGAGGTTGCGATCGGGATAACCGTCGGCTCGTTCTATGACGACTTCACTGAGTTGCTGCAAAGAGTTGCGCAACGCCACACCGAGCGGCGTCGCCTCGCCTGCCAGTTTCGCCCATGCATTGGCATTACCGAACTCGCCTATTGTCCGGGTGACGATGCTTTGCGACTGCTCTGGGGAGAACGCCGAGAAGAAGGCGTAAGCGTTGCTGGCGAAGGTTTCGTTGGTGGTGGGTATGGCAGGAGAATCGCCGTCGTAAGTGCGCTTGAACATGTCGAGAAATTCGTTCTGGCCGTAGCGCAAGATCAGCTCGACCACGGCGGCAACAGGCGTGCCTTTGACTACATGCTGAACCAGCGGATTCACACTGCCACTGGCCAGCGCGATATTGATTTGCTCCGGAACCACTGAAAGCAGACTTTGCAGTGGATTGATGCCGAAATTGCTGATCGCCGCTCGCAGGCCGACGCTATAGGCGTCGATGGCGAAGAGAATGTTTTTATAGTCGTCGAGCCGGTTGGCTTTTGCCTGAGTGGGTGGGCCGCCATCTTCCGCATCCGGGTCGCCCGCAGAGATCAGTCTCCACGTTTCATAGGGAGGTTTACCGCCCAACAGGCTGAATCCGACTGTTCCAGACCAACCAGAGTTACGTTTCACGGCGGTGTCGTCCTCCCCGCAAACCTCCTTGAACAGAGCCTCGCCAATCGCGCTGGCGTCGATTTCTGCGATCTGGCTGATTGACGGCACCGTCCAGGGTGCCAGTTGACCGGCAAGGGACCCGTTGATCAGGGTGTTGATGAAATTGACGGCAACCTGGTTGGACGAAAGCTGCATCAGGTCTTCACTGAAAATTGTATTCAGTCTGAGTTCACCCTGGCGGGAGGTGTAACCACGAATCAGGGCAGAGTAGGCACCGTTTCCACCGTTGGCATCAATGGCCACGGCAAGCCAGAGTCTGGCGCTTTTCAGCACCTCTCCAGCCTCTTTATCGGCAGCTGCAACGTCAGAAACTTTTTCACCAATAATGTCGAATAGCTTCTGGTACAGGGGTGCGCAGCTTGCCCCCGCTAATTTCAGTGCATCGTACTGAAGTTGTTTTGAGCGCAGCCTCATTCCTTTGCAAATATTTGCTGCGTTGAAAATCTCTGATTTTTCCATATCGCTGAATACATAACTCATTGTTACTTCCTTGTAATAACAGAGCGTGAAAGATAGTCACTGAGATATTTGAGCATCTCAGGTGCTTCGCGTAATGACGCTAATCCGAGACCTACGCTACCGTGCCCCCCGGAAAAGTCGAAGTTATCCAGATTGATATTGCAGAAGAAATTCAGTTTGCCGAAATCAAGATTTTCCAATTCAGCTCTGCTGAACCTTGCCAGTTTCTCGTCAGTCAGTTTTTCCTCCGCCGCCGGGCGAATCAAGCCGTCACAGTTGATCAACCGAGGGGTTCCATCTCGCCGCGGCCAGCCAGTAATGACAAACGTTCTAACCGAGTCTTCATTCTTGAAATGCGGCGGAGGTGCATCCAGCCAAATCTCCAGCCCCGGATAATTCTTTAGTTTCACAATCAACTCATCCGGCCAGTTGACGTGCCGATAACCGCGCTCATGGGGTTCGGTGGTTTCTTTTCTGGTAAAAAGCCCGGCATTCAATTTATAAAGCCGCCAGCTTTCGGGGATCGGTTCCATGCGCTGATCCTGGTACCGGTGCAGCCCCGTCCCGGTCCACCAGAAAAGCCCCTTCAGAGCAATCGCCAGACACGCTTTCTTGTTCACCATCTCAGGCATGCCAACGTAAAACTCAGGAACCAGCGTCTTATCTACATAGGCGCCGCCTAATATCGGCACTTGCTGCATGCTCGCCAGTTTGTTCTGACAAGCTTTCTCGTCTGCCTGGTGAATAGCCGCCGACTCGGCAGATTGTTCTTTGCGAATATAAAATCCCGCTACGCAATAACAGACATAAAAGAACAATCCATATTTCAATAACCTTTTAACCCACTTGATCGCCTGCTTACGCGACTTCCTGGACATTTCAAACCTCCCGCTCAAATTGCGGAACGGTTGGTATGTCGTTTTGCCCGGATACCGCGCTTGCAAAAATCTCAAAATATTGGCTCGCTCCCGATTCCACACTAAACCGACCAGCCGTCAACTTCGCAGCGCTGGCAAGACCATCGTGCTCACCGGCCGACTTCAAAACCTCGCATACACTTCTGGCAATTTCTTGATGGTCAAAGAAATCCACCAATACTCCATTAACCCCATCGACGATTACTTCCCTTACCGGAGCCGTATCCGACGCAACGACCACACAACCAGACGCCATCGCTTCCAGTAACGACCAAGACAAGACAAACGGATACGTCAGATAAACATGGACTTTCGAACATGCCAGAATCGCCCGGTAAGTCTGGTAAGGAAGTTTCCCTGTGAAATGCGCTCTGGAGTGATCGAAACTGACCTCCGCCTCCATCCTGCTGCGCCAATCCGGGTACCCGACCGGCCTACTCCCGTAACTGACACCGTCACCGCCAACCACGATGATCTGCGCATCGGGGCACTCAGCCTGAATAAGCGGGATCGCTCGCATGAAACTGTGAAAGCCGCGATAAGGCTCAAGGTTTCTGGCGACATAGGTAACGATCGGCTGTCCGGCCTTGAGCTCGATTCCATTGGGCAATCTGACTGCCCCGATTTTCGCCAGGTCAGAACTTTGAACCACACCTTCGTGAATGACCCGAATCGCCGCCCGGTAAGCGGCCGGAAACAGGCTGCGCTGCCACTGCGTAGGCGCAATCGCGATATCACATTGTTCAATATTCAAAAGATGCAGCGAGTTGAGCACGCGCAGCCGTGACGACTCCCTCGCGGCTCGCCGGAATTCAAGGTCGAACCCGCAATCGGCGCCCTGCGCTCGATAGTAGTATTCGCAGTAGTGAATGAGTGGCGTATCGGGATAGACGTCCTTGGCGAATAGCGTCTCTCCCCATCCGGGATGGGCAAGAATGACATCTGGCTGATAACCCGAACGTTTCAGCCTGGTCAACATCTCAAAAACCTTTTGCCCGTCAATCACCGCCTGTTCGTAGCGGATCAGATAGGGGTGAACATTGCCGGGCGCTCGGCTGGTCGCTCGATATCGATGGATTTTCACCCCGGCGAGTCCCGGTGCCGTGTCCCGACCTATCGCCACAACCTCATCACGCCGGTCCAGCGCGGCCAGCACCACATGGCGGAACTGACCCGGAAAATTTTGATGAATAACCAGAAGCTTCATAGCGGTAACGTCCTTTTTCGCCGCTATTGAGCTGAGGATTTCTCGCATCGTTCGGCATCCACAAACGCTAACAAATGCCACAAATTGAAACTGTAGGAAGCGTCTGTGAATTGCCTAGGAGATGGCTAACGGAACGACTTTTCGACGAGCAAAAAAAAGCGGCGCTCAATGCGCCGCTTGTTCATTTGCGGATATTTACCAGCGGTTGCCACGGCCGTTGCGGTCGCCGCGACCGCTGTGGCGCTCGTAGTTGCCGCGACCCCGGTGGTCGTTGTCCCAACCGCCACGACGGTGGCCATCCCAGCGTCCGCGATCGTTACCGTGCCAGCGACGGCTCTCGTAATGACGCGGGGCCGGTTGATAATGCCGCGGCGCCTGGTAGTAACGCGGTTGCTGGTAGTACCGCGGCGCTGGCTGGTAATAGCGCGGCTGGGTGTAATAGGTGCCGCCGCTGCGGTAATAGGAACCGCCACCGCTGTAATAGGCCGGTGCGGGTGAAGTGTAGACTTCTGACCTGTAGTAGTTGTCTGCGTAGGAATAAGGAACGCATCCGCCAAGGGAAAACAGCATCACGGCAAGCAGTACGATTCGACGATACATGGCGGCCTCCTGGACCGCGGGTTGGCCACACCAGCGACGCTGGCAGGCGACAGTCATTAATTCTGTGACTGTCGAAAAATCAGACAGCGTTTTCGGAATCTGGTGCGTTCCCGCAACAAGTTGAAACAAGTGATTATGAAATCTTGTTTACCTGTCAAACGCACAATTTTGCCATCACCCTAATTAACTGCCTCACCCTTCGGCAGAGCGCTGGGGTGCGGGCAGCGATTTCCCTGACAAATCTCTGAGTCGTATCCCTCGCCATTTCAGGCACAAATCCCGCAGTGTTTTCCCGACCATCCCACTAGAATGCATCCCATCGGGCCATTGCCAACGGATCTGCCATGCCGCTTCGTTCTCCCCTGTACTCGCAACGTTCACTGGTGCTTACCCTCGTCGCCCTGCTCGGCGCCGGGTTTCTCGCCACGTCGCTGTTGAGCTATTTCGCCTCCCGCGAGTCGATCCGCGACAACATCGTCAACACCGAACTACCGCTGACCTCCGACACGGTCTATTCGGAAATCCAGAAAGATCTGGTGCGGCCGATCCTCATATCTTCGATGATGTCCCGCGACACGTTCATGCGCGATTGGGTGGTCAACGGCGAGCAGAATCCCGAGCAGATGACTCGTTACCTCGACGAAGTCATGACCCATTACGGCGCCTACACGGCGTTTTTCGTCTCTAATGCCACTCTCACCTACTACCACGCCAAAGGCGTCCTCAAACAGGTCAAAATCGATGAACCGCGCGACACCTGGTACTTCCGCGTGCGCGACATGCAGGATCCCTACGAGATCAACGTCGACCCGGACCTGGCCAACAAGGACAACCTGACGTTCTTCATCAACTACAAGGTCTACGACTACCACAACCGCTTTATCGGCGCTGCCGGAGTGGGCCTGACCGTGGACGCGGTGATCAAGCTGATCGACAAGTATCAACAGCGCTATCAACGCAGCGTGTACTTCGTTGACACCTTCGGCCGCCTGGTGTTGACCGGTGCCGAAGGTGGCCCGGAGGGCGCGCACATCGGCCAGAGTCTTAGCGAACTGGAAAGCATGAAAAGTCTGGTCAGCCAGTTGCCCAAGCCGCACAGCGGCAGTTACGAATATTCAACCCACGGACAGGGGCATTTTCTCAACGTACGGTTTATCCCCGAGTTGAACTGGTACCTGTTCGTCGATAAACGTGAAGACGGCGCGCTGAGTGAAATCCGTCAGTCGCTGTATCTCAATCTGCTGATCTGCCTGTTGGTGACGTTGATCGTACTGGCCTTGCTCAATCGAGTGATCAAGCGCTTCCAGGCGAAGATTCAGGCGCACGCCACCCTCGACAGCCTCACCGAACTGCCGAATCGACGCGGCTTCGACATCCTCGCCGCGCAAGCGCTGCACGAGGCCCAACGGGAAACCAAGCCGCTGACCGCGTTGCTGCTCGACCTCGACCACTTCAAGGCGTTGAACGACACCTATGGGCACATGGCCGGCGATCAGGTGTTGATCGGGTTCGCCCGCGATCTGCAGAGTTGCCTGCGCCATGCCGATATCGTCTGCCGCTGGGGCGGTGAGGAATTCATCGTTCTGTTGAAAGACACCGACGGCGAGACCGGGCAGAGAATTGCCGAGAAAATCCGCCAGCATGTCGAGCAACACGAATATGCCTACGATGGCCACAGCCTGCATCTGACGGTGAGTATCGGCGCCACTACCTTGCAGCGCGATGACACCTTGCACACTCTGCTGTCGCGGGCCGATCATGCGATGTACCGCGCCAAGCAATCCGGGCGCAACCGCACCTGCATGGAAATGCCGCACTCGACCTATGCCTGATCTCAACATCAAATCCGACCACTGCCCGGCCTGCGGCGCCCGCAACGATTGCAGCCTCGCCGACCCGCGCACCGCCGACCGCGAATGCTGGTGCTATGGCGTGACCATCGAGCCGGCGGTGCTCGAAGCGCTGCCGGCCGAGCTACGCAATCAAGCCTGCCTGTGCCCGCGCTGCGCACAGGTTGAAGCGCAACTGCAAGCAGGCCGGCGGCCGATCCCGTAAGATGCTCGGCCCTTTGTCCGTTGAATCGTGACCATGCGCGTCGACCGCTTCCTCAGCAATCTGCCCCGCTACAACCGTCAGCAGGTTCGCCTGTTGCTGGTGGAAAAACGCGTTCGGATTGACGGAAAAGTCGTCAGCGACCCGCACAGTGACGTGCTGGAATTCAGTCGGGTCGAAGTCGATGATGAGGTGCTGCAGAGCGGCAAACCGGCGCGCTATTTCATGCTGCACAAACCGCCGGGTTGCGTCAGCGCCACCCGCGACCCGCAGCATGCGACCGTGCTCGACCTGCTCGATGAACCGCACAAGGACGATCTGCACATCGCCGGGCGTCTGGATTTCAACACCACCGGGCTGATGCTGATCACCAATGACGGCACCTGGTCGCGACGCCTGACGCAGCCACAAACCAAACTGCCAAAGGTCTACTACGTCGAAACCGAACAGGACATCGACCCGAGCTACGCGCTGAAATTTGCCGAGGGCATCTACTTCGCTTTCGAAGATCTGACCACGCAACCGGCGCAGCTGGAGCTGCTCGGCCCACGCTCGGCGCGGCTGAGCATCGTTGAAGGCCGCTACCATCAGGTCAAGCGCATGTTTGGCTTCTTCAACAATAAAGTCCTGCACCTGCACCGTGAATCCATCGGCGAACTGACGCTGGATCACGCGCTAAAACCGGGCGAGTACCGCGCTTTGCGCACCGAAGAGATTCATTTGTTCTAAGCCGGCGACCGCTCAGCCGAAGTTGTCGAACAATTCACCGACGGCACTTGCGTGATCCTGAGTCCCCTGCTTGAATCAGGTCGTCGGCCGAAATGTGACCGATGAGTCACCACATACTTCCAAGAAACTTTTTGTCGGTCGTCTGCCCTCAAGGGCTGCGCCTCAGCCGGCAATCTGCCCGCCAATAACAACACCCGTCGACCTGCCGTAATGGATCGACATGGGCCAGCAAATTCCAGGCGTATGCCTACCTGTCACAAAGCTCGTGCAATCTCGATTGCGCGCATACCCGCTTGCTTGCCAGGAGTCTTATGACATGAGGCCAGAAATCGCTGTGCTGGATATACAGGGTCAGTATCGGGTTTACACGGAGTTCTATCGCGCAGACGCCGCAGAAAAGACCATCATTCTGGTCAACGGCTCGATGGCCACGACTGCGTCGTTTGCACAGACCGTGAAAAACCTGCACCCGCAGTTCAACGTGGTCTGCTACGACCAGCCCTACGCGGGTCGGTCAAAAGCTCACAACCGGCATGAGAAACATCTGACGAAGGAAGTCGAAGGGCAGATTCTGCTGGAGCTGATCGACCACTTTGCAGCCGAGCATGTGCTGTCGTTCTCCTGGGGCGGCGCCGCCACGCTGGTTGCCCTCGCCCAGCAACCCCGGCGCATAGAAAAAGCCGTGATCAGCTCGTTCTCGCCGGTGATCAATGCGCACATGCTCGACTACCTCGAGCGCGGCGTCGACTACCTCGGCAGCCGCGACGGCGATCGGGTCGGGCATCTGGTCAACAACACCATCGGCAAACACCTGCCGTCACTGTTCAAACGCTTCAACTATCGCCACGTCAGCAGCCTGGCCGAGCATGAATATGGGCAGATGCACTTTCACATCAACGATGTGCTGCACAGCGATCGGCAGTGCTATGTGAACGCGGCGAAAAAGATCAACGTGCCGGTGCTGTTTCTCAACGGCGAATGGGACGAATACACCGCCGCCGAGGATGCGCGCCTGTTCGGCAACCACGTCGCCCACAGCAGCTTCACCACCCTGCAAGCCACCGGACACTTCCTCGACATGGAACACAAGGCTGCGTGCCGCGACAGCCAGAACGCCCTGCTCGGCTTTCTTAAACCAGCGCCGCAAGCCACCCGGATGCGCTACTCGTTTGTGCAGGATCAACATGCATTGGCCATTTGAAACAGCGTCATCGCGGGCAAGACTGCAAGTGTGAAGTGCCTGTTTACAACGGCGCAGCCCTTGCTCGCGATTGACCGTTTTCTGCGTGAAAAAGCCATCGCAGAGAAAAGAAAACTTCAAATCCGTGGCCGAGTCTGGTACAAAGTCAGCCGCTCTGAGCGGGTATAGTTTAGTGGTAGAACGAAAGCTTCCCAAGCTTTAGATGAGGGTTCGATTCCCTCTACCCGCTCCACCGAATATTGATCTCGCGTTGTGTTGTCTGACGGGGGATGCAGGAATTGAAAAACCGGCCTTGATGGCCGGTTTTTTTGTGTCTGGAAGTTGGTGAAAGACAATTTCCAAGGAAAAGCCTTCACCTCCAAAAAGAACCCCAGCGACTCTGAACATCATCCAGAGAAGGATCGATCCCAACGTCGCCCTCCTTACGGCCTAGCTCGCTCTATCAGTCGCAATGACTGGCTGAGCGATTTTCTTTCATTTTGCCGCGTAAATGTCACAGCAAAACACTGCAACACAACCATCGTTCCTCCAAACACGCGCGGCCCAGACTGGGTTGACCACCTCGCCGGACGCCACAATGGCTGAACGGTAGCAAGTCTATTGATCTGTAGAATTCAGTAGGTATAGTAACCACCAAGCACACCACAGGGAGGTGTTGTGAATAACCGTTTTTTAATCGGACAACTCGTCGCGGACGGTTGGTTTCTGGTACGTATCCGGGGCAGTCATCATCACTTCAAACATCCAACCAAACCAGGATTGGTAACAGTGCCGCATCCAAAAAAGGATCTGCTCAAAAAACGGCCATCAGTATTTTGCAACAGGCCATGCTCTGAATGCGTTCTCAGCGTTGCCTTGGAGGATCACGAACATGCTTTACCCGATTGCGATTTCAATAGGCGACGAGGAACACGCTTGGGGAGTTGAAGTGCCGGACATTCCTGGCTGCTTTTCTGCCGGCGACGACCTTGATGACGCCGTCGCCATGGCGCGCGAGGCGATCGAAGGTCATTTCGAAATTCTGGCAGACGAGGGTGCGCCGATTCCATCGGCCAGCAAATTGAGCCTGCATGTCGCCAATCCGCAGTACGCCGGATGTGCGTGGGCGGTAGTGGATATCGACGTGGTCAAATACCTGGGCAAAGCACAGAAGCTCAACATCACGCTGCCGGGGCACTTGCTCAATCGCATTGATGAGTACGTGTTGCATCATCCTGAGGAGAAAAGCCGATCGGGGTTTCTGGCTTCGGCGGCGTTGAAGGTCTTGCAGCAGGGTTAAAGAATTCTTACTGCCCAACCGGCTCTCAGTAGCCGGTTTTTTCATGTCTGACGTTTGAGGAAATTCTCGCTCTGCTGACTGAAAAGTATGAGGAGCAGCATTTTCCGATGCAGCCCTCTGATCCCATTGAAGCCATCAAATTTCGTATGGATCAGCAAGGCTTGACGCCGCGGGATCTCGAGCCCTTTATTGGCCCCAGTGGCCGTGTTTCGGAAGTATTGAACCGCAAGCGCAAGCTGAGTCTGGCAATGATCAAACGTCTGCACGATGGCTTGCGCATTCCTTATGAATGCCTGCTCGCCAGTGTCTGAAGAAATATATTGCATGCAAAACCGGTCGCAACGACCGGTTTCTTTTTACTCGGAAATCAACGCCGGCTAACCCACCGGCACCACTTTATCCAGCACCTGATTTGCCGCCAGTTCACCCAGTATGACGACCTGGGCGATGCCGAGCAGGGTCTTGCGCTGGCTGCCGTCGAGCAAGGCGGCAAAGTCGCCCAGCATGACGCTGGCCGAGCCAAGGGATTCGCTGGCGTTGACCAGTAGCGACTCGGTGTCGGTGCTCGGGTTGACTTGGAACATGCTGCTGGTCTGGTATGGCGGTGAGCTGGTTTGCGGCGGAATGAGGTAGTGGTCGAGGGCGCGTTCGGCGGCTTCGTGGAGTTTTTTCGAATTGAGGGATTGGTACGGGGAGGCCGGATCGGTTTCCGGTGGATTTGGCGTTACTTTGAACATGGAATCTTCCTGTAGTGGTAACTGCAACCGTCCCGCTGCTATACGAAAGGGTGGCAGCTGTACGCAAGTTAGCAGACCGGTAGGAAGTCCAAAACCCGGCGCACCCGAGGGTGCCATGCGCACAGCCACCATCAAGTGCAGGCGAAGCCTGACTGGAAGGTACATGTGCAACCGTTGGTCAATCCTGGCCGGGCTGCTAAACCCGATCACTGCAAATCAGTGACGCGAACCAAGTTACCGACCGCCCCCCAGGCGCACAAGCCGGCGGATTCTGGCGTACCGGTAGGCAGAGGCGCAAGGATTTGTAGGCATCGGGACGTAACGCGATTCAACTTTAAACGGCCACGGCGTAACCCGTTTAAAAGCCCCGGATACAGAAAGAACTTTCCGGCGAATTCAGCGTGAACGAGTTGTTTCAGCCCGCTACGCCGACCTGAAACAACGCGTCGAATTCAAGACTCAAAGCGAGCTCGCTTGGGAAACTGTTTCAGCGAGTCGCAACGATAAACAGCCGTGGAAACGGCAACAGCACCGAGCCATCAGCCAATGCGGGATAAGCCCTTGCAACTTGCGCCAGATACCGCTGCAGATACTGCGCCTGCTCCTCCTCGGTCAACGGGCTCAGAAATGGAATCAAACCACTGCCTTTGAACCACTCGACCACCCCCGCCGCTCCGCCCGGCAATTGATGATGATACGTCGTGCGCCACACATCCACTCGCGCGCAGTACGGGCGCAGCATCGCGAAAAATTCACTGGCATTGGCCATATCGGTACGCTGCCCGGCAGCGCCTGCAAGCTTGCTCGCCCACGGCCCATTGGCGGCGACTTCGCGCATCAAACGGTGAGACGGTTCATTGAGGTTGTCTGGCATCTGGATCGCCAGGCTGCCGCCGTCTGAAAGTCTGCTCGCCAGGGCTGGCAGCAACGAAGCGTGATCAGGCACCCATTGCAAAACCGCGTTGGCGAAGATCACATCGAACGGGCCTTGATCGGTCCACTTGTCGATCTCGGCCACCTCGAACTGCACATCGGGCAAGCGCTTGCGCGCCGCGGCGATCATGTCTGCCGAACTGTCGAGGCCGCTCACAGTAGCCTCGGGGAAACGTTGCACCAGCAACTCGGTGGAATTGCCCGGCCCGCAACCAATATCCACCACCGCTCGCGCCTGCGTTGTGGGTATCGCCGCCAGCAGATCACGAGCCGGGCGGGTGCGTTCATCTTCGAAAGCGACGTACTGCTTGGCAGACCAGCTCATGGCGTTCTCCTGTCGAGGGTGTCTTGGCAATTGACGACACGATACAGCGATCTGCGCGGCACGCCTTTGCGAGCAAAGTCCTGCGTCGAAAGTTTGTAAACAGAATTTTCAGCGCAACGCCGATGTCTGAATTTCAAGCTCTCAAAACAAGGACTCCCATCATGAAATTCGCAAAAATTGCCCAAAAACTTGCCCTGTGGGCCGGTAGCCCGAAGACGTTCATGGGGGCATTGATTCTGATCGGGTTGTGGGGGTTGAGCGGGCCGATTTTTGGTTACAACGACACTTGGCAACTGATCATCAATACCTCAACGACGATCATCACGTTCCTGATGGTGTTCCTGATTCAGAACACGCAGAACCGCGATACCGACATTTTGCATTTGAAACTCGATGAGCTGCTGCGGGTGAACAAGGAAGCGCAGAACGCGATGCTTGGCCTGGAGGCGCTGGATTTGAAGCAGCTTGAAGCGCTGCGCCAGCATTACCGCGCACTTGGCGAAAGTCAGGTATTTGATCTGGAGGGCTTGGGCGACAAGAGCAAGCCAAAGCAGGATTTGAATGAGTGCTGAAATGACTTCGGCCGCTCCTGCATCAGTTCATGCCGGGCGGCCGAATTCGAACCACTGCTGAATGTTAGCGACTGGCCTGCAACGCGCGGGCCTTTTCCAGATGGCTTTGCAGTTTCGGCAAAGTCTCATCGGCGAACGCTTTGATTTCCGGCACGTCGGTGGTCTGTGCCTGTTGCTCGATCTGGGTAATGGCCTCTTCCGTGGCTTTGACCTGGCTTGCCGCGTAGGCCTGATCGAACGTCGCGCCGTCCTTCACTTGCGGCATCAGCTCTTTGGCCTTGTCGGCGATTTCTTCGCGGGGGGCAACCGGCAGGTCGAGTTTCTTGGCGATTTTCGCCAGATGCTGGTTGGCCGTGGTGCGATCGTTGATGACGACGATGGTGTAATCCTTGACCTCTTTCGATTCGGTCTTGCCGTGGGCCAGACGGCTGGCTTCGATGTCGGCCATGCCCTTGGCGGAGGCATCGTTGATGAATTCGGCAGGCGACTGGGCGAACGCAGTGCTGGCGCACAGGCCCAGCAGGGTTGCAAAACTGACGTTACGTAAACGGGTGGCCATCCGGCTCATGGTCGCGCCCTCCTTCGTTGAAAATTCAAGCGGGCCGTGATTCGCCCGCTGCTTAAATGCTCGCGGCGGACAAACGTCCGCCTCTGTTAGGAATGCTTTAACGGTCAAAGGTTTAGAAAAAACGACCGAGGCACGACGAACGGTGCTTCTTCGGCATCAGCCCTTGTTCGGCATCAACCCGGGCAGCGCGTGCATCAACGCGTTGATGGCAAAACCGATAAACATGACGCCGCACAAACGGGTGATCAGCAGTTCGTGACGCTGATAAACGATGCGCACTCGCTGGGCGCCGACCACGCCGATGAGAATCGCGTAGGCCAGCGCCCCGCCGACAAAACTCAGGGCGATCAGCGCCGGCAGCATCGCCCAGTTGAGCAGTTCGGCGCGGCTCGACAGCAGCGCGGTGAAGGTCGCCACCGCCACCGGGTAGGCCTTGGGATTAGTCAGACCGAAGACGATACCGTGCCAGAACGGCTGGCGCGCCGCGCCTTGCGCCTCGTCGCCATTGCGCCGCTGGGCACGCACCGCACGCCAGCCGAGCCAGAACAGATACACCGCGCTGAGCACGCCAAGCACATCGAATGCGGTGCTGCCGATTTCCCGGGCGCCGACAATGGCCACCAATGCGGTGCTGCACCAGATCACATCGCCGAGCAAATGCCCGCAAAGAAACCCCGCGCCGGCCCGCCGGCCATGGGCCGCGCCAATGCCGAACACTGCCAGCACACCCGGCCCGGGCGTGATCCCGTAAATGAAACCCGAAGCCAGAACGGCCAACAGCAATGATGGAGTCATGAAAAACCTGCAAGCGCCAGAACACGTGGCGGCCAGTCTATATCAGCCGACTGCGCCCGATCACTGCGCGTCGTTAAAACGCATGCCGGGGTACGGTTTCTGCCGACACGCAGCCAGCCGCGACTGCAAATCGCCGACATGGACTTCCAGCTTGTGGCCGTCGGGGTCGAGAAAGTAGAACGACGCACCCTCGCTACGGTTGTCTCGCCACTGCGGCACCTGAGCCGATTTCAACGTTTCAACCAGTGAAGGGAAGTCTGCCGCGCTCACGCTGAAAGCATAATGGGTATAGTCCGCGCCCGGCTCCCCGCTGCGCTGAGGATCTTCTGACAAGCACAACCACAGTCCGGGCAGTGACAAATAGGCGCCGTTATCCCACGTCGCTTCGATGTCCAATTGCAGCACATCGCGATAGAACGCCAGACTCCGCTGCAGATCGCGGACGGCCAGGGTCAGGTGGTTGAGACCGGTAAGCATCGAATCAGTAACCTCTGAGTTCTTCGGGAACGACATATTGCTGGCCGTCGTAGATCAGCGTGACCTGGGTGTTCTTCAGGTTGGTGGTTTTCGAAGCGCATTGTTTGCCTGACGTGAAAGACTCCATCAACGAACCGCTGGAACTGACGATCAGATCCGCAAACCCGTTGTGGCTGGATGAGCCGATTTCGACAGTCCTGCGAATGCGTGTGTCTCGCGTATCGCACTCCCCGGTGCCCTCACCGAAATCCTTGCGCACCACCAGGCCTTCCAGCACTGGGCGTAAGCGATTGCCTTCGCGAACATACAAGGCCAGGTCGGTTTTCGAGTACGGATTGGCTCTGGAACCGTGGCTCATGAACGTCGATCGCAGCCCGAACGCACGGACGTCCGCCGCCAAGCGGTAACGCGCCGTATCGATCCTCAGATCATCGAAGCTGATCGCATCGGAGTTGTAAGCGCCGGGTTTGGCATAACTGGCGAATGTGTTGCCCGTCGTGGCGTTGATTACTGACAGTGCCAGATCGAACACGCCGTCCTGAGCACCCGCAGAATCGGGAACGAAAGTGGCCTTCGCTGCAATTGATTGAGTGTTGAACGCAGGCCAGACTTTGCAGCGCGAGAGCGTATGGCCGTCGAATTTTTTTACTTCGCAAGCGGCATGGACCTGAGCCGTAAGCGCGAACAAGCCGAGGGCGATATAGATTCGACGATGCAGATTCATGATTCTTCCTTGAAATATTCGTATCAGTGACGCCAGTCACATGCCTTTGAAACCTTGCGGTAAAACGTAGGTTTTCCCGTCGTAACGCAACGTGGTCAGCACTGGCTTTTCGTGGGTGGTCTTCGATTCGCAGGTGTCAGGCGGTCCCTCACCGACCAGGCCCATGGTGACTGAGCGGACGATGATATCGGCGTAACCATTGGATCGGGTTTTGGCCATCTCAAGCGTACGCACAGTCTCCGAGCGTTCTCCCGCGCAATTGCCATCCCATTCACCGCTGAAGGTGTAGACCAGCAAGCGATCCAGCACCGGGCGCAGTTTGTCGCCCTCTTTCACATAGAGCGACAGCCAAATTTCATCCAGAGGATTGACGCGTGACGAGCCTTTGAAATGGGCACGCACGCCGAATGCGCGGAGGTCGGGCGTAAGTTTATAGCGGGCAGTATCCAGTTCCAGACTTTCCAGCCCGATGGCATCGGAGAGAAACGCCGACGGCTGATGATAGGTCGCCAGCGGTTTGGGGCTGCCAGCCGTGCTGACGGCCAGATCCAGGTCGTATGAACCCACCCGGCCGTCCTTGCCATAGACCGGATCGGGCACGAACGTCGATAGCGCGGTAATCGTCAGCGACGGATAAGCCGGCCATTCCTTGCACAAAGGAAAGTCCGCTTCGCCACTGACCGCAGGCGGCGTGCAATCAGCCCACGCCTGCCCAGCCATGAACCACCCGCAAAGCGCTGCAGCGCTGAGCCATATGGACTTCATTGTCACTTCCCGCTCCTTGAAGATATTTCCAGGCGCGCACTATCCCTTTCTGCATCGAAGGATTCAACAGATCAGGCCAGCGAATCTTCTCATGTGTGTGAAGCCTGCACGCGAAGGCGTCATCGACGGCGTCGCAAATTCAATACTTGTCGAGCGTGCGCAGCTTCTGCGGCAAACCCCACAGCAGCAAAACGGCGGCAATCAGCGCGGCGACGCCAATCACATACAGCGCCGGGGTGGTGCTGCCGGTGAGGTCCTTGATGCGCCCGACCATGACCGGACTGACGATCCCGCCAAATTGCCCCAGGGTATTGATCACCGCGATCCCGCCCGCCGCGCCGGCACCGGCGCCCGCCAGCAGTTTCGGTGGCAGGGTCCAGAAGCTCGGAATCGAAGCGATGATGCCTGCGCCGAGCAGCCCGAGCGCGACGATCAAAAATGTCGTGTGGCTGGCGAAGATCCCCGCGCTGAAAAAGCCGATCGCGCCGACGATCACCAGCCCGGCGACAAACTTGCGCCGCTCACCGGTGGCGTCTGACAAGCGCCCGATCACCACCATGCTGATCGCCCCGCAGATGTACGGAATGGCGGTCAGCAGACCGATCATCACCGGGCTTTCGGTGCCGGCGCTGCGGATCAATTGCGGTGCCCAGAAATTCAGACCGTAGGACGCGACCTGGATCAGGAAATAGATCAAACCCAACGTCAGGAAACCGGGAATTTTCAGCGCCGCGAGCAATGAGCCGCCGCTCTTGTGTGGCTCGTGATGGGCGATGCGGCTCGAAAGCAATTTCTTCTCGTCAGCCGTCAGCCAGTGCGCATCCTCGATGCGGTCTTTGAGCGTCGTGAGCACCAGAAAACCGAGAGCGATACACGGCACGCCACCGAGCAGGAACAACCAGTGCCAGCCACGCATCTGCAACACACCGTCGAGGTGTTGCAACACCAGGCCGGAGAACGGCGCGCCGACCAGCCCGGCGAATGCAGAGGCGAGAAACAGCATCGAGGTGATGCGGCCACGGAAATGCTGAGGAAACCACAGGGTCAGGTAATACAGCACGCCCGGAGCAAACCCGGCTTCCATCGCGCCGATCACGAAGCGCAGCGCATAGAACTGCCATTCGCTGTTGACGAAGACCATCGCCGCCGTCGCCACACCCCACGACATCATGATCCGCGCAATCCAGCGCCGGGCCCCGACCTTGTACAGCATCATGTTGCTCGGCACTTCGAACAGCACGTAACCGACCACGAACAGCCCGGCGCCCAAACCATACGCGGTGTCGCTCAGGCTCAGGTCGGTCTGCAACTGGAATTTGGCGAAGCTGATGTTGATGCGATCGAAGAAGGCGAACAGGTAGCAGACCATGATCAGCGGCATCAGGCGCCAGGCGACTTTGCTGACCAGGGCTTTTTCGGCGTCGTGATCGACAGACGGACTTGCGCCCGCCTCCATTACGTTGAGGCTCATGGATTTTTCTCCAGGCGGACTGCCAATGGCGTCCGATTGTTTTTGTTGTCTAGTGGTACTGCTCAATGCTTTTGAACTGTGGGAGCGGGCTTGCTCGCGAACGCGTCAGGTCAGTCGATATCCGTGTTGAATGACATACCGTATTCGCGAGCAAGCCCGTTCCCACAAGGATTTCTTATCTTCAGGTGGGGATCGGGTGCAGGTCGCAATTGCGCCCGGCCTTGGCCAGTTGGCCGGGGACTTCGTGGCCTAACAGTGCCGGCAAGCCGCGCGAGAGTTTCAGCAGCAGCGTCAAATCGATGCCGGTGGGAATACCGACCTCATCGCACAGGTTCACCAGATCCTCAGTGCAGATGTTGCCCGACGCACCCGGCGCAAACGGGCAGCCACCGAGGCCACCCAACGCTGCATCGAAGCGCCGCGCACCGGCCTCGTATGCGGCCAGCACATTGCACAGACCCAGGCCTCGGGTGTTGTGGAAGTGCAGGGTCAGGTCAGCCGGCGAAACCCGCTGCAAAACGCGCCGCACCAAGCGATCGACTTGACGCGGATTGGCCATGCCGGTGGTGTCGGCGAGGCTGATGCCCTGAATGCCTAGCTCCTGATAGGCGTCGACAATTTGCAGCACGCGATCCTCGTCAATCTTGCCTTCGAACGGGCAACCGAACGTGGTGGCGATGCTGCCGTTGAGGCGCACACCCGAGCCGCTGGCAAACGCGACGATGTCAGCGAACGCGGCCAGCGACTCCTCGCAACGCATGCGCATGTTGGCCAGGTTGTGCGTCTGGCTGGCAGACATCACCAGGTTCAACTCATCGGCATTCGCCGCCAGAGCCCGTTGCGCACCTTTGAGGTTGGGAATCAACGCCACGTAAATCACCCCTGGCTGGCGCTCAATACCGTTGAACACCTGCTCGCCGTCACGCAGGGCCGGGATGGCTTTGGGTGAGACGAACGAGCCGGCTTCGATACGGCTGAATCCAGCCTGTGACAATTGATTGATCAGGGCGATCTTGTCAGCGGTTTCCACCCATGTCGGCTCGATCTGCAAGCCATCGCGCGGCGAGACTTCCTGGACGATCAGAGTTTGCGAATAGTCAGTGATCATTGCACCACCCCTTGGCTTTTCAGGCGTTCGATGTCGAGTTCAGTCAGGCCCAGTTCGGCGAGAATAGCGTCAGTGTGCTGGCCCAGTTTCGGCCCGGACCAGTTCACCCCGCCGGGGGTCTCCGAGAGTTTGGGGACGATGCCGGGCATCTTCACCGTTGCGCCGCCGGGCAACTCGGCATCGAGCAGCATGTCCCGCGCCTGATAGTGCGGATCGGCGACGATGTCAGCCACCGAGTAGATGCGCCCGGCCGGCACTTCAGCGGCTTCGAGGGCGGCCAGTACCTCGTCGATCGGCAGGCTGCTGGTCCAGTGCGTGATGGCCGCATCGAGCAATCGGCTCTGCGCCGCGCGGCCGTCGTTGTGGGCGAACTCTTCTGCGTCGGCCAGATCAGCGCGGCCGATGACGTGCATCAGGCGCTTGTAGATCGGGTCGCTGTTGCCGGCAATCACCACATAAGCGCCGTCGGCGGTGAGGTAAGTATTGGAGGGCGCAATGCCCGGCAAGGCGCCGCCGCTGCGTTCGCGGACATGGCCAAGCATGTCGTATTCCGGCACCAGACTTTCCATGACGTTGAACACGCTTTCGGCCAGCGAAACGTCGACAATCTGCCCGCCGCCCTGCCCGGTCTTGACCCGCAACAGCGACATCAGCGCGCCGATCACCGCGTGCAACGAGGCCAGCGAATCGCCGAGGCTGACGCCCACCCGCGCCGGTGGCGAATCGGGATTGCCGGTGGTGTAGCGAATGCCGCCCATGGCCTCGCCAATTGCGCCGAAACCGGGACGGTCGCGGTACGGGCCGGTCTGGCCGTAGCCGGAGATACGCACCAGGGTCAGGTCAGGATTCAAGGCATGCAGCACGTCCCAGCCCAGACCGAGTTTTTCCAGCGCACCGGGGCGCAAGTTCTCGATGATCACGTCGGCGTCGCCGGCCAGTTGCTTGACCAGTTCGATGCCTTCAGCGGATTTGAGATTGAGTGCCAGGGATTTCTTGTTGCGCGATTGCAGGTACCACCACAGCGATGTGCCTTCGTGCAGCTTGCGCCACTTGCGCAGCGGGTCGCCCTGACCCATGGCTTCGATCTTGATCACCTCGGCGCCGAACTCGGCAAGCATGCGCGCGGCAAACGGCGCGGCGATCAGGGTGCCGATCTCGATCACTTTGATCGCACTCAAAGGGGCAGTCATCGCGGGGTACCTCTTGTTCTTGGAATATGCGGCCAAGGCTAGAGGAACGATCATTGGCGAATCCAGCCGTCTCTCGGCAATGAGCATTCGCGAAATGCGAACGCATCAGAGTGCTGTGGTGAATTCGAAGCCGCTTTCGCGGGCAAGCCCGCTCCCACAGGGTTCCAAGTCAGCCGCACAATTTGCATCCACGCTGGCAACTGTGGGAGCGGGCTTGCTCGCGAAGAGGGCGGCTCATTCAGTAGAGATTCAGGCGCCCTGCGCTCGCAAATGCTCGAACAACATTCGGCTCACCGGCGACAGCCGCGCTTCATCACGCACCACCACAATCAACGTGCGATCCGACCAGGCATCGCTCAGCGGCACGGCCCGCAACCCCAGCGACTGACCAAATAACGCGTAGGCACGCTGCGGCAGAATGCCAATGCCCATGTTCGCCTGGACCATCCGGCAGACCGCGTCAAACCCCGGCACGTGAATGCGCACGCGCAGGACTTTGCCGGCCTGTCGCGCCGCCGCATGGGTGCGCATGTTGATCGAACTGGCCGCGTGCAATCCGACGTAGTCGCTGTCCAGGGTTTCATTGAAGGCCACTGATTTGCGCGTAGCCAGCGGATGCTCCGGCAACATCACCACCACCAGTTTGTCCTGGCGGTACAACACGCTGTGCAGGCCTTGGGTGTCGCTGTCGTCAGAGCAGATGCCGAGGTCCGCGACGCCATCGAGCACGCCCTGAATCACCCCGGCGCTGGGCCGTTCTTCAAGGTCGGTCTTGACCTGCGGATGCTGCGCCGAGAAGTCACGCAAGTCTTCGGGCAGAAACTGAATGATCGCCGAAAGATTGGCCAGCATGCGCACGTAACCCCGCACACCGTGGCTGTGCTCGCCCAGCTCCAGGCCCATCTTCTCGAGGTTGAAAAGCATCTGTCGTGCGTGGTGCAGCAGGGTTTCACCGGCCGGGGTGAGCGTCATGCCTTTGGCCTGACGCACGAACAGAGCGATGCCCAACGCCTCCTCCAATTCCATCAGCCGCTTGCTGGCCGCCGACACCGCGATGGCTTCGCGCGCAGCCGCACGGGTCAGCGTGCCCTCTTCGTGCACGGCGACGAACAGTTGCAGAGTGATCAGGTCGAGGCGGCGAATCAGGCTTTTTTGCAGCATGGAGGACTCGGCGGAAGTGGCGCGAACGAGCGGCGAGGATAACGCCGATCGTTCGCGCTGTGCCGGTCTTAAAACGCGTTACGAAAAATCTCTTCGATCTGGCGCTGATCGGCCGCCCTTGGATTGGTCAACCCACAGGCATCCTTCAAGGCATTGGCGGCGAGCACCGGAATATCGCTGAGTTTCGCGCCCAGCTCACGCAGTCCGCCGGGGATCTCGACATCTTTAGCCAGGCTGCGAATGGCGTTGATCGCCGCTTGCGCGCCCTCTTCGGCACCGAGACCACGAATGTCCGCACCCATGGCGTGGGCAACGTCCCTGAGTCGATCAGCACACACTTGCGCATTGAAACTCTGCACATGCGGCAGCAACACGGCGTTGCAGACGCCGTGGGGCAAGTCGTAGTAACCGCCCAGTTGATGCGCCATCGCATGTACAAAACCCAGCGAGGCGTTATTGAACGCCATACCGGCGAGGAACTGCGCGTAAGCCATGTTCTCCCGCGCCGCCAGGTCGTTGCCGTCGCGCACGGCCAGACGCAAGTTGCTGCTGATCAGGCTCATGGCCTTCAAGGCACAGGCATCGGTGATCGGATTAGCGGCGGTCGAGACGTAGGCTTCGATGGCGTGGGTCAGTGCATCCATGCCGGTGGCGGCGGTCAGGCCTTTGGGCATCGCGACCATCAACTGCGGATCGTTGACCGACAACAGCGGCGTGACGTTGCGGTCGACGATGGCCATTTTCACGTGGCGCGATTCGTCGGTGATGATGCAGAACCGGGTCATTTCGCTGGCGGTGCCGGCGGTGGTGTTGATGGCGATCAGCGGCAATTGCGGCTGGCTGGAGCGGTCGACGCCTTCGTAATCGCCGATCTGCCCGCCGTTGGTCGCGCAGAGCGCAATGCCCTTGGCGCAATCGTGCGGCGAGCCGCCGCCCAGTGACACCACGAAATCGCAGTTGCTCTCCTTCAACAGCCCCAGACCCGCCTCGACGTTGGCCGTGCTCGGGTTGGGTTTGGCGCCGTCGAAGATCACCGAATCAATGTCCTGCATTGCCAGTTTCTCGGCGATCATCGCCGCCACGCCCGCCTTGGCCAGTCCGCTGTCGGTGACGATCAGCGCCTTGCGAAAGCCATAATTGCGAATCGCGAGCATGGCTTCGTCGAGGCAGCCGCTGCCCATGATGTTGACGGCGGGAATGAAGAAGGTGCTGCTCATCGTGTGTCTCCTGACTGGAGCCGGATCGACTGCCTCGATTCGGCGGATACACACAGGATCGACCGATCGGTCACGAGCAATGTTGATCTGGCTCAATGTCCGCTCGTGATAAAGTCGCCGTCCATCTGCCCTTCGTTTGAGACCGCCCACGCAATGACCGATTTTCTCAATGTCGACGCCACCCTCGAAGACTGGAATGCCCTGCGCGCTGCGACTGCTTTCAGCGGTTTGCTGGTGGGCAATGGCGCCAGCCGTGCGGTGTGGGATGACTTCGGCTACGACTCGCTGTTCGAAAATGCCCGTACAGTCGAAGAGAAACCGCTGAGCCCCTCGGAACTGGCAGTGTTCGATGCGCTGCAAACGCGCAGCTTCGAGCAAGTGCTGGGTGCCCTGAAAACCACCAGCCGGGTCAACAAGGCGCTGGCGGTCAGTTCGGCGGCGCCGCGTAATCGCTATTACGCGATCAAGGAAGCGCTGATCAACACCGTGCATGCGGTGCACATCCCGTGGCGGCTGGTGCAGCCCTCGACACTGGCGGTGCTGAATGCGGAACTGGCGCGCTATCGCAGCGTGTTCACGACCAACTACGACCTGCTCAATTACTGGGCGCTGCAACACCCGGGCGAGGCCATTGATGACCTGTTCAACGGCCCGGACGCGAGTTTCGACTTGAGCCAAAGCGCCACGGACAAACCGCGTCTGCTGTACCTGCACGGTGGTCTGCATCTGGTGCGAAATCAGGATGGCACCGCGCGCAAACTGACCTCGACCGAGGGCACCCTGCTTGGCAGTTTCGCGATCAATAACACGATCAAGACGCTGGATGACGTGCCACTGTTCGTCACCGAGGGACCCAGCGCCGACAAGCTCAAAACCATCCGCAGTTCGGATTACCTGTCGTTCTGCTACGAGCAGTTATTGGCGCATGGCGACAGCCTGTGCATTTTCGGCCATGCCCTGGGCGAACAGGATGCGCACCTGGTACGGGCACTGCGCCTGGCCAGACCCGCGACCGTGGCGATCTCGATTTACCCGCGCAGTGCCGCGTTCATCCAGCATCAGAAGCGTCACTACGCCAGGGTGTTTGAAGGCACTGGCGTTGAGTTGCGGTTCTTCGATGCCAAGAGCCATGCACTGGGCAATCCGCAGCTGTCGGTACCGGTTGAGGTTTGATATTGGCCGGGCTGACGCCCTCGCGACGAGGCTCGCTCGCACCTTTTGAAATGCGTTCAACCTGTGGGAGCGAGCCTGCTCGCGAAAATTGTCAGCCGCGAATGCCTGAAGGTGATCGTTCTGCTAAAGGCTGGCAGCGCGCTGCATCGCCTCGCGGTTGAACGGCTGGTCTTTCAAAACCTTGGCGATGAACTCGTCACTGATCAGGCGTACATGTTCGAACTGGCCGCCGGACGGGTTGACCAATCCGCGCCAGGCGCTGGAATGGTTCTGCACGGTATAGATGCCCAGCACTTTCTTGCCATGGCTGAGGCTGAACACCACGGTGCTGTCCCAACTGACCGGCACCGGCACGAGAAACAGGGTAAATGCGCTGAGGAACATCTGTGGCTGGATGCCGCCGACGTTGCTGTTGGCAACCACCAGCACGTTATAGCCGTCGTCGCTGCGGCCGACCCTGACCTCCTCGAAGGTGCCGCGATGGCGCAATTCATCGCGCAGCATCCAGCTCGGCAAGCCAATCACATTGACGTTGATCGCCGGCAGGCGCTCGCTGTAATCGACTTCAGGGGTTTTCAGGCTGTGGGTGGTCTGGCAGCCGCTCAGCAGCAAGAGCAATCCCAGAAACATGACGTTGATGCGCATTAGAGTTTTCCTGACAGCATGGCTTTGTAGATGGAGGCGCTGGCGCCGTTTTCTTCGCGGATGAATGGCGTGGCGGTGTACAGGTTCGGCATGTCCAGACGTTGCAGACCTGGCACTTGCGGGTACCTGGCTCGGACCAGCGCGGCGTCGCGCTCGAGGTGATCGCTGTGCAGGAACAGGCACGGCATGCTGCGCCCGATCAGGCAACCGGCGCGGAAATCGCCGAGGTAGTAGGCCTTGCCCGCCTCGAGTTCCATGCCGATGGTGAAGTCTTCACGGCTCCATGACAGCGACCGGCCCTGATCGAAGCGCACGTTGTAGATTTCGTACCGACCGGGTTTGAGCGGCATGACGAACAGCGTGCCGATGCCGCGCCCTGTCTCACGCAGATCGCGCGCCGTGCGGGCATAGAATTCGTTGTGCAAACGCGCGGTGGCGAAATCGTCGCTGCCGCGCTTGCGGATCATGATCATTTGTTCCTGTGCGCCGTACCTGGCCTGGGGCCAGATACCCACTACGCCCACGACATACGCCACGCCAGATCCGGCGCTGGGACTTAGCGCGTCGTCAATGTGGGTTGGGGACATGCTGTAGCAGCCGCTCAGGCTGAGCAGCACGGTCAGGGCAGCCAAAAAACGCATCTTCAAAGGTAAGCTCTCTCACGGCCAGCAATCTGCAACGCATGAAAGAGTGTCGATTTGCGCCCTTCCATGGCTTGGCGCGAAGGATACGCAAAATGATGGCACATTGCCAGAATTCGGACGCCAATCCTTTGGCGAGCGAACTCAGGCCTGGTTTCAGAGCACCGGCAGCGTCTTGTCCTTGATGGTCTTGGTCGAACCGTTGACCTTCACACTGGCAATGCCCTTGTCACAGGCGCCATCGGAAGAATACGACTCGCTGCTGCCGATGATCTGGTGATTGGCTGCCTTCAGGTTGAAATACGGGTGACCATCCTTCGTCGATTTTTTTTCGTAACGCTCAGCCAGCGGGCTGTTGGTCTGAACCGATGCGATACCACCGTCGGCACCGGCGCGGGTGCTATACAGCTCACTGGTCAGAATCGTTTCGGCGTTCGCCGCTTTCAACACGAACCTGAACTGGCCGTTGCTGCTTTTGCTCACTTCGTACCATCCGGACATGCCTGTTTCTCCTGGGCGATTGAGAGATCTCGCGCTTCAGAGTAAAGACTAGCCTCCGCGGTCTGTCGCCTGCGACTACAGGGTGATTTTGGTGCCGAGCAGACCGAGGAAGCCGGCCAACCAGCTTGGATGCGCGGGCCATGCCGGAGCGGTGGCGAAATTTCCCTGAACGTGACCCTCGGTCACCGGAATATCGATGAACGTGCCGCCGGCCAAGCGCACTTCCGGGGCGCAGGCCGGATACGCGCTGCACTCGCGCCCTTCGAGCACACCCGCCGCCGCGAGCAACTGCGCGCCATGGCACACCGCGGCGATGGGCTTGCCGGCGTTGTCGAAGGCGCGCACCAGCTCGAGGACTTTTTCGTTCAAACGCAGGTATTCCGGGGCACGACCACCGGGAATCAGCAGGGCGTCGTAATCGGCTTCGCTGGCCTTGGCGAAGTCGAAATTGAGGGCGAACAAGTGGCCGGGCTTTTCGCTGTAGGTCTGATCGCCTTCGAAATCATGAATCGCAGTGCGCACAGTGCTGCCGGCAGACTTGTCCGGGCACACGGCATGGACCGTGTGACCAACCATTTGCAAGGCCTGGAACGGCACCATCACTTCGTAGTCTTCGACGTAATCACCGACCAGCATCAAAATCTTTTTCGCGGCCATGGGGAAACTCCTCGGGGAAAGGTCTGGGAGTATTCAAGGTAGACCGTATCCAAGGGTTGCGGTAATTCCAGGCTTACTACGCTCGATCGCGATAAATGTAGGAGCCGCCGAAGGCTGCGATCTTTTGATCTTGCATTTAAAGAACCAGGATCAAAAGATCGCAGCCTTCGGCAGCTCCTACAGGGGTGTATTTCTGGCTATCAGGCGAGGAAACTGTCGGCGCGCAGCAGGGTTTCCAGGCAGTGTTCGCTGATGTGGTAGAACGCCTTGAGCTCTGCGATCTTCGCCAACAACGGCGTTGGATCAATCGGCTCGGCGCGTTTCACCGCGAGAATCATCTTGTTCTTGTTGGTGTGTTCCAGCGAGATGAATTCGAAGACCTTGGTCTCGTAACCACAGGCCTCGAGGAACAACGCACGCAAGCTGTCAGTGACCATTTCCGCCTGTTGGCCGAGGTGCAGACCGTATTGCAGCATTGGCTTGAGCAACGCCGGGCTCTGGATCTGCAGGCGGATCTGTTTGTGGCAGCACGGCGAGCACATGATGATCGATGCGCCCGAGCGGATGCCGGTGTGGATCGCGTAATCGGTAGCGATGTCGCAAGCATGCAGGGCGATCATCACGTCCAGCTCGCTGGGCGCCACCGTGCGCACATCACCACATTTGAACACCAGCCCCGGGTGTTCGAGCTTCGCCGCCGCGGCATTGCACAGGTTGACCATTTCTTCGCGCAGCTCGACGCCAGTGACTTCGCCCTCGGCCTTCAAAGTGTTGCGCAGGTAATCGTGAATGGCGAACGTCAGGTAGCCCTTGCCCGAACCGAAATCGGCGACCCGCACCGGTTTGTCCAGCGCCAGCGGCGACGAGGTCAGGGCATGGCTGAACACTTCGATGAACTTGTTGATCTGCTTCCACTTGCGTGACATCGCCGGGATCAGTTCATGTTGTGCGTTCGTCACGCCGAGGTCCTTGAGGAACGGTCGGCTCAATTCGAGGAAGCGGTTTTTCTCGCGGTTGTGCTCGGCGGACGGTGCTTCGCGCAATTGCTGGGGTTTACTCTTGAACAGCGAACTCTTGTCCTTTTTGCTGTATTCCAGCTGCGCTTCGTCGGTCAGCGCCAGCAAGTGCGCATTTTTGAACGAGGTTGGCAACAGCCCGGCGATCAGCGCCACGCCTTCGCTCAGTGGCAGGTTCTTGGTGATGTCGCGGGTCTTGTAGCGATAAACGAAAGACAGACACGGCTGCGCCTTGACCGTTACTGGTTTGACGATGATCCGCTGCAGATCCGCCTCGTCACCGACATACTTGGCCAGCACCAGTTTGATGAAGCCGTTGCCGGTGAGGCTGGTTTGCAGCAGCTCGATGAACTGGGCGTGGTGGTCGGGCGCCGGTTTGGCGGACGGCGCGGAAGAAGCGGAAACAGACATGGACAAACGGCCTCGGACGGGCGGAATCGGGAATGGCGGGTATTTTAGGGGGGATGAGGGTTGGGAACACCCACTTATTTACCCAACGGTTCACAAGCCCCTCACCCCAGCACCACCAACCGATTCGGCAATTCATTCCTCACCTGCGTCACCGGCACATGCACTTTCAACAACTCGCCACACGCCTCCACGCACGTGACAAACCCTTCCAGCGTGCGGCCCTGCCTGACCTGTTCGGTAAACGCCGCGACAATCGCGTCCCAGTTACTGTTCTCCAGCCGTTTGGAAATCCCTTCATCCACCAGAATCTCCACATAGCGCTCAGCCTCGCAGACAAAGATCAGCATGCCGGTGCTGCCCACGGTGTGGTGCAGGTTCTGTTCGAGAAACTGCCGCCGCGCCAGGTTGGAGGCGCGCCAGTGACGGACGCGGCGCGGCACCAGATGCGTGGTGATTTTCGGCAAGCGGAACAGCAGGCACAGGACGATGAACATGCCCCATTGCACCAGCAGGAGGCTGCGCAGGGTCAGCCAGCCCGTGAGGTAGTGGACGATGCCCGGCAACACCAGCGCCAGCAGGCTGGCCCAGAGCAGCGGGATGTACGCGTAGTCGTCGGCGCGGGCAGCGAGCACCGTGACCAGTTCGGCGTCGGTGTCGCGTTCGACCCGGGCGATGGCCTCGGCGACTTTGCGTTGTTCGTGTTCAGTCAGTAATGCCATGTCGAAAAGTGCCTGCTCATTGTTCTTTTGATCTCACCAGCCGCCGGACGAACCGCCGCCGCCGAAACTGCCCCCGCCACCGCTGAAGCCACCGCCTCCGCCGCCACCGAATCCGCCGCCACCGCCGAAGCCGCCCCCTCCTCCGGAGCCGCCCCGGCCGGCAGGCAGGATACCGAGCATCTGGCAGACAAACACCGTCAGGATGAACAACATCACCAGAAACATGAACAGCGCCGGGTGCCGCGAGATGAAGTCATCGGCCGGGTCGCCGCTTGATTCGTACACGGTGGACGGCTCGTCCAATGGATTGCCACCGAGCACCACCAGCATCGCCGCAACGCCATCGCTGATGCCCTTGCTGAAATTGCCCGCCTTGAACGCCGGCGTAATGACCTGATGAATGATCACCGACGACTGCGCATCGGTCAGGCGATCCTCCAGGCCATAGCCGACTTCGATGCGCAGTTTGCGCTCGTCACGGGCGACGATCAGCAAGGCGCCGTTGTTCTTGTCCTTCTGGCCGATGCCCCAGTGCCGGCCGAGCTGAACGCCGAAATCCTCAATGGTGGTGCCCTGCAGATCGGGCAGCGTGACCACCACCAATTGCTCGCCGGTGGCTTGCTCGTGCGCCTGCAATTGCTGGCTCAGTTGCGCGCGAATCGATGGCTCGAGCATCTGCGCCTGATCGACCACGCGCCCGCTCAGCGGCGGAAACGTCAGTTCGGCCCGGGCGCTGACGGCAAACAGCCACAGCATCAGCACCAGGCCCAGTTTCAACACACGCATGGGCGACCTCGAGTCAGAATTTCACTTCCGGGGCCTTTTCCGCGCCGGGCGTGGTGGCTTCGAAGGTTTCGCGCATCGGCAGATCGCTGTACATCACGCTGTGCCACAGGCGACCGGGGAAGGTGCGGATCTCGGTGTTGTACTTCTGCACCGCCAGGATGAAATCGCGACGCGCCACGGCAATGCGGTTTTCCGTGCCTTCGAGTTGCGATTGCAACGCCAGGAAGTTCTGGTTGGCCTTCAGATCCGGATACCGCTCGGAGACCACCATCAAACGGCTCAACGCGCCGGTCAGCTGATCCTGCGCCTGCTGGAACTGTTTGAGCTTCTCGGGATTGTCGAGGGTGCTGGCATCGACCTGAATCGAGGTGGCCTTGGCTCGCGCTTCAATCACAGCGGTCAGGGTTTCCTGTTCGTGGGCAGCGTAGCCCTTGACCGTTTCCACCAGATTGGGGATCAGGTCGGCGCGGCGCTGATACTGGTTCTGTACCTGGCCCCACGCGGCTTTCGCCTGTTCGTCGAGGGTCGGGATATTGTTGATGCCGCACGCAGTCAATAGCGTGGCGAACACCAGCAACGTGGCGATCTGTAGCCGTGAACGGGAAGTCGAGCTGATATTCATTGCAGTGATGCTCCATGACACATTTGATTTAAAAACCGAGCGCTGGGCATTCCCGGCCAGCGGTTGGGGCATAATCGGCGCCGCCACTGGCATGCGACGGGTTAATCGGCTAAAAAGTGCCCTTCGCGTTCACATTGCCGCGGTCGGCTGGGGTTTCCCGGCTCAGGTTTTGAGCTGGCACCCGAACAACAATAGTCGCTCCCTACATTTTGGCTGGCCGGTGTTGCATCACCGTTTGGGCCCTTGAGAAAAAATTCATGAAGAAGCTGTGTTTGCTGGGTCTGTTCGTCAGCCTGGCCAGTCATCAGGTACTGGCCGCCACGACCCCGGTACCTTTGGAGAACAAGGACGCTTTCATCAGTAACCTGATGAAACAAATGACCCTCGACGAAAAGATCGGCCAGTTGCGCCTGATCAGCATCGGCCCGGAAATGCCGCGCGAGCTGATCCGCAAGGAAATCGCCGGCGGCAACATCGGCGGCACGTTCAATTCGATCACCCGCGCGGAAAACCGTCCGATGCAGGACGCTGCCATGCGCAGCCGCCTGAAGATTCCGATGTTTTTCGCCTACGACGTCATCCACGGTCACCGTACGATTTTCCCGATTCCGCTGGCCCTCGCGTCGAGCTGGGACATGGATGCCATCGGCCAGTCCGGTCGCGTTGCGGCGAAAGAAGCCGCTGCCGACAGCCTCGACATCACCTTCGCGCCGATGGTGGATATCTCCCGCGACCCACGCTGGGGCCGTAGCTCCGAAGGCTTCGGTGAAGACACCTACCTGACCTCGCGCATTGCCGGAGTCATGGTCCGCGCTTATCAGGGAGCAACCCCGAGCGCCGCCGACAGCATCATGGCCAGCGTCAAGCATTTCGCCCTGTACGGCGCGGTCGAGGGCGGTCGCGACTACAACACCGTCGACATGAGCCCGGTGAAGATGTACCAGGATTACCTGCCGCCCTACCGCGCCGCGATCGATGCCGGCGCCGGTGGCGTGATGGTGGCGTTGAACTCGATCAATGGTATTCCGGCCACGGCCAATACCTGGCTGATGAACGACCTGCTGCGCAAGGACTGGGGCTTCAAGGGCCTGGCGGTCAGCGATCACGGTGCGATTTTCGAACTGATCAAGCACGGCGTCGCCCGCGACGGTCGCGAAGCGGCGAAGCTGGCGATCAAGGCCGGCATCGACATGAGCATGAACGACACCCTTTACGGCAAGGAGCTGCCGGGGTTGCTCAAGTCCGGCGAGATCGAACAGAAAGACATCGACAATGCCGTGCGCGAAGTGCTCGCCGCCAAGTACGACATGGGCCTGTTCAAAGACCCGTACCTGCGCATCGGCAAGGCTGAGGATGACCCGGCCGACACCTACGCCGAAAGCCGCCTGCACCGCGCCGAGGCCCGCGAAGTGGCGCGGCGCAGCCTGGTGTTGCTGAAGAACCACAACGAAACCCTGCCGCTGAAGAAAAACGCGAAAGTCGCGCTGGTCGGCCCGCTGGCCAAAGCGCCAATCGACATGATGGGCAGTTGGGCCGCCGCCGGGCGTCCGGCGCAATCGGTCACTTTGTTCGATGGCATGAGTGCGGTGATCGGCGACAAGGCCAACCTGATCTACGCCCGTGGCGCCAACATCACGGGCGACAAGAAGGTCCTCGACTACCTGAACTTCCTCAACTTCGATGCCCCGGAAGTGGTCGATGACCCGCGCCCGGCCAACGTGCTGATCGACGAAGCGGTGAAAGCGGCGAAGGATGCTGACGTGATCGTCGCGGCTGTCGGCGAGTCCCGTGGCATGTCCCACGAATCCTCCAGTCGCACTGACCTGAACATCCCCGAAACCCAGCGCGAATTGATCCGCGCGCTGAAAGCCACTGGCAAACCGCTGGTGCTGGTGTTGATGAACGGCCGCCCGCTGACGATTCTCGAAGAGAACCAGTCGGCCGATGCGATCCTGGAAACCTGGTTCAGCGGCACCGAGGGCGGCAACGCCATCGCCGACGTGCTGTTCGGCGACTACAACCCGTCGGGCAAACTGCCGGTGACCTTCCCGCGTTCCGTGGGCCAGATCCCGACCTACTACAACCACCTGAGCATTGGCCGGCCGTTCACGCCGGGCAAACCTGGCAACTACACCTCGCAGTATTTCGATGACACCACCGGCCCGCTGTTTCCGTTCGGTTATGGCCTGAGCTACACCACCTTCGCCCTGAGCGATATGGCGCTGTCATCGACCACGCTGAACGCCACCGGCAAACTCGACGCCAGTGTCATGGTCAAGAACACCGGCAAGCGTGACGGTGAAACCGTGGTGCAGTTGTACATCCAGGACGTCACCGGTTCGATGATCCGCCCGGTGAAAGAACTGAAGAACTTCCAGAAGATCATGCTCAAGGCCGGCGAACAGAAAGTCGTGCACTTCACCATCACCGAGCAAGACCTGAAGTTCTACAACGCCCAGCTCAAATACGCAGCCGAGCCTGGCAAGTTCAACGTACAGATCGGCCTGGACTCGCAGGCGGTGACGCAGCAGAGTTTTGAACTGCTGTAACCCTTAAAAGCAAAAGATCGCAGCCTTCGGCAGCTCCTACAGGGTGTACACCATCCCATTGTAGGAGCTGCCGAAGGCTGCGATCTTTTGATCTTGCTCTACCCGCGACGGTCGAGAATATTCACCACCAACCGATCCACCCAGCCCCACACACGCTGCTTGACCCGCCGCCATAACGGCCGGCGCTGCCATTGCTCCAGACTCACCAGCTGACTCAAGCCGAAGTCCTTCACAAAACTCGCCTCCACCGCTGCCGTCAACGCCGGATCCAGCGCCTCCAGATTTGCCTCCAGATTGAAACGCAGATTCCAGTGATCGAAGTTGCACGAACCAATGCTCACCCAGTCGTCGACCAAAACCATTTTCAGGTGCAGGAAGCACGGCTGGTATTCGAAGATCTGCACGCCGGCCTTGAGCAGGCGCGGGTAATAGCGATGGCCGGCGTAGCGCACTGAGGGGTGATCGGTGCGCGGCCCGGTCAGCAGCAGCCGCACATCGACGCCGCGTGCGGCGGCTTTGCGCAGGGAACGGCGGATTTGCCAGGTTGGCAGAAAGTACGGCGTGGCCATCCAGATGCGTTGCTGGCCGCTGTTCAGGGCGCGAAACAGCGACTGCAAAATGTCACGGTGCTGACGCGCATCGGCATAAGCCACACGGCCCATGCCCTCGCCCTTGTCCGGCACGCGCGGCAAACGCGGCAAGCCGAAATGCGCGGCCGGGCGCCAGGCGCGGCGGTAACGGTTGGCGATCCACTGCCGATCAAACAGCAATTGCCAGTCGATCACCAACGGGCCGCTGATCTCGACCATCACCTCGTGCCACTCGCTGACATCAAAGCCCGGCGTCCAGAATTCATCGGTTACGCCGGTGCCGCCGACCACTGCCAGGCATTGGTCGACCAGCAGCAACTTGCGGTGATCACGATAGAAATTGCCGACCCAGCGCCGCCAACTGAGGCGATTGTAGAAACGCAGCTCGACCCCGGCCTGGGTGAGGCGCTGACGCAGTGTCATCGTAAAAGCGAGACTGCCGTAATCATCGAACAGGCAACGCACGCGCACCCCGCGCTCCGCCGCTGCAACCAGTGCCTGCACGATGGCTTCGGCGCAGGCGCCGGCCTCGACCAGATACAGCTCCAGTTCGATTTGCTCTTTTGCCCCGGCAATGTGCTCGAGCATGCGCGGAAAGAACTGCGGGCCGTCGATCAACAGTTCGAAACGGTTGCCGTCACGCCAGGGGAACACCGCACCGCGCATGTCAGCGCGCCGTGAAAATCAGCACCGCACCCACCGGCACCGACAGACTGATCGCCGACAGGTCGGCGAGTTTGCGCAGGCTTTCCAGACCCGGTGCCAGATCGAAATCCTCGGCATTGATCACCAGCGGTTCCAGCGTGACCACTTGAAAGCGCCGATCATCCAGACGCGTGGCGAGCAACTCGGCCGGGTATTCGTGCTGCTTGCCGTGCAGGCTGACGGTCAGCGGCAGGCGCAATTCCAACTGCGCGCCGGGCGCCAGATCGTTGATCGGGCGCAAGTCGATCTGGGTGGTGATGGTCGCTGCAGGGAATTGCTCGATCTGGAACAGCTCCTTGCGCATGCGCTCATCACGCAGCGGAATGCCGCTGTTGATCGATTCGAGCTCGACTTCAACTTCGGCACGACCGTTGGGATCGACTTTGCCGTGCAGAACCAGAAAGCGCTGCACTTCCGAAACGCTGGCATTTTTGGTGCTGACAAACGATAGCCGCGACGACTCGCCGTCCAGATACCAATTGGCCTGGGCCGGCAGTGCAGCGGCGGTCAACAGCAGGCTGGCGAAAACTGTAGAGAGGGAGCGGTTGAACATTGAACACTCGTGGGCGCGATTAACCTGCACGAACCTTAACCGCCCATGGGTTTATTGCAACATCAAGATCAAAAGATCGCAGCCTTCGGCAGCTCCTACAGGGGAACGCATTCCAAAGTAGGAGCTGCCGAAGGCTGCGATCTTTCAAGGCTGTAAGCGACAGCCCTGGCGGTCGCTCAGCCATTGCGCACTGTTACTGCGGCCCATGCCGCTGACGGTGATGGTTTTGCTCGAGGCGTCATCGTTAAAGCCACTGATGGGCAGCCATTGTTTGACATAGCCACGGCAATACTCGGCGTCATTGTTCATCACATAACGACACGAGCAATATTCCTTGGCGGTGTAGGCGCTGATGATGTCCGGGAAAGCCCAGAGATTCTCGCGCTCATACCAACCCCAACCGAGCAGCACGACCAGTAGCAAGATCAAAAAGCGCTTCATCGTCGCACCGCCTGCAACACGCGTTTGAGCAATTCGTTGTGCTTATAGCTGCCGTCGCGATCATCGCCGTAGCGCACGATTATCAGTTTCTCGCTGGGCATTACATACAGCGCCTGGCCCCAGTGGCCGAGTGCGGCGAAGGTATCGGGGGGAGCGTCGGGCCACGGCAATGTTGCGCCATCGGCCGGGCGATTGAGCCACCAATGACCGCCGGGCACGGCTTCGTCCTGCTGCGCCTGGTAGCCGGCAAAGGGTTTCAGGTTGAACGCGAGCCAGTCCTCGGGCAGCAACTGCCGACCGTTCCAGCGCCCGCCGCGCGCCATCAGCAGACCGACCCGCGCCAGATCCCGCGCGGTGAGATAGGCATAGGACGAGGCGACAAATGTGCCGTTGGCATCGGTCTCCCACACGGCGTGGCGAATGCCTAACGGCTCGAACAAGGCTGTCCACGGATAATCGGCATAACGCTCTGCGCCGACCATGCTTTTCAACGCGGCGGCGAGCAGGTTGCTGTCGCCGCTGGAATAACGGAATGCCTGACCCGGTGCGGCGTAGCCGTCGTGATCCGCAGTGAATACGGACATGTCGCGATGGCCCCGCGTGTAGAGCATCGCCACCACCGAAGATTTCAGCGGCGCGTATTCGTAGTCTTCCTGCCAATCGAGACCGGAGGCCCAGTTCAGCAGATGGCCGAGGGTGATCGCCGGGTGTTTTTCCAGCGCCGGGTAGAACTTCAGCGCGGGGTCGTCGAGCTTGAACCGGCCTTCGCCGTAGGCCACACCCAGCACCGTGGCCATCAGGCTTTTGCTGATCGACCAGGTCAGGTGCGGAGTCTGTTCAGTGGTTGGAACGGCGTAGCGTTCGTAGACGATCTGGCCGTCGCGGATGATCAGCAAGGCGTCGGTGCGGATGCCTTCGCGAGTGGCATCGTTGCGCGGCGCGAAGGCGTAGGTTTCCAGCGCTTCAACAGCCGGACCGGCGATTGGCGCGCCGATTGGCCATTGCTCACCGGGCCACTGTTCGGCGTGAACGGTGAGACTGATCAGCAGCAGGAACAGGGACAGGCCTTTGAACATGGTGGAGGCTCTGGGATGGGTCTGCTGAGATTAGGTGCGGTTGATGACAGATGTGTGGTGCTGTTCAAGTCGCTTTCGCGAGCAAGCCCGCTCCCACAGTTGATTGAGTTCATCCTGTTGCAATGCGATCAAACTGTGGGAGCGGGCTTGCTCGCAAAGAGGCGCGTCAGATTGCCGCAAAAGCCTTGGCCAACCGCTTGGCCCGGGCCCCCGCGGCCAATTGCATCACGCCCTTGTCCCGCTGCCACATCTGCGCCCACTCCGCCGGGCCGTTGCCCAGCGCCTCATCAACCTCCCCCGCCAGCGCTTCGAACTGCGCAAACAACCCACCCAACAGCACATGCCCGGCCGGATTGTTCGGCGCTTGCCGGCTGGCCTCGGCGCAACCGCCCAACAGCGCCAGCAAACGCAGTTGCAGGTTCTGCGGCCAGCCACTGTCTTGGCCGACGCCATACAGCCACGCGGTCATCGCACTCAAGACATAGACATCTTCAAGGGTCCGGAACGGTTTGACGTACGCGTCCCAGCCATCGCCGGCGAGCAATTCGCACAGGGCGCCGTCGAGGTGCAAGCGACCGTGGCTGATGTCCGGCATCAATGGCAACGCCGGCAGTTTTTCCACCTTCACGCCCGGCTCGCCGGGATACACCACGGCCAGACTCAGGCGCGGCGTTTCGCCGGGTTCTTCACAGCGTGCCGCCACCAGCAGCCAGTCGGCGGCATCGCCTGCGGTGACGAAATCCTTGCGCCCGCTCAGGCGTAAATTGCTCAGTCGCGTCTGCAAGTCGGCCGGCCGCAGGCTGCGCTGTTCGGTCGCGCACAACGCGCCGAGGCTCAGCGGCGCGCTCGGCCACAACATGCGCAGCGCCGCCTGATAACCGAGCAGGAACGCCAGCCCCGGCGTGGCCATCCGCCGTCCCCCAGCCACCGCCAACTCGAACGGCGTGACGTTGCCCAGCGCCTGCAACAACGTCGCAAAGCCCTCGGCCAAATCGGCGACGGCGGGCAAGCGTTCACGGCGGTGCAGCAGATCTGGCCAGGGCATGGGCGCCTCCTCGTGGGCTGTCATATAAGCATCACCGAACGTTCATGGCGATGACACCGGGGCTACATAGCCTGACTTTGCACAACACGGCTGCATAAAGAAAGTCGATCGGCTGCAACCCACGACGGGTTAAAGGCCCGTACGGAGATTCACATGACGCAAATCGCCCGCATCAGCGACACCGGCAATGAACGCCGCCTGCAAGCCGAACGCCTGATCGGCGCACAAGCCTTGCAGCAAGCCCAGGCCCTGCGCTTCGCCGTCTTCAGCGGCGAGTTCAACGCCAAACTCAAAGGCGCGGAACTGGGTCTGGACATGGATGATTATGATGTTCACTGCAGCCACATTGGCGTGCGTGACCTGAACACCGGTCGCCTGGTGGCAACCACCCGTTTGCTCGATCACACCGCCGCCAGCAGCTTGGGCAAATTTTACAGCGAAGAAGAATTCAGCCTGCATGGCCTGGCGCATCTGCAAGGCCCGATTCTGGAAATCGGCCGCACCTGCGTCGACCCGGCCTACCGCAACGGCGGGACCATCGCCGTGCTCTGGGGCGAATTGGCCGAAGTGCTCAATCAGGGCGGCTACAGCTACCTGATGGGTTGCGCGAGCATTCCGATGCAGGACGGCGGCATTCAGGCCCACGCGATCATGCAACGTTTGCGCGAACGGTATCTGTGCACTGAACACTTGCGCGCCGAGCCGAAAAATCCGCTGCCGACGCTGGATATTCCGTCCAACGTCATCGCCGAAATGCCGCCGCTGCTCAAGGCCTACATGCGCCTCGGTGCGAAGATCTGCGGCGAGCCGTGCTGGGACGAGGACTTCCAGGTCGCCGACGTGTTCATCCTGCTCAAGCGCGACGAACTCTGCCCGCGCTACGCCAAGCACTTCAAGGCGGCGGTCTGATGAGCCGGTGGCGGGTGTACGCGCGAATCGCGCGAGTGCTGCTCGTGGTGACGCTGGGGCTGACCATGGCCAGCGTCTTCGGCGTCTTCGAACGCATCGGTCTGGCGCATTCGATGGAACGGCGCCAGCGCTGGTCGCGCTTTTTCATGGCGCGCCTGAGCAACGCCCTGCCCTTTCGCGTGAGGGTGCACGGTGAGCTGCCGAAACAGCCGATGCTGTGGATCAGCAATCACGTGTCATGGACGGACATCCCACTGCTGGGCATGCTCACCCCGCTGTCCTTCCTGTCCAAAGCCGAAGTGCGCACCTGGCCGGTGGCCGGCTGGCTCGCGGCCAAGGCTGGCAGCCTGTTCATCCGCCGTGGTTCGGGCGACAGCCAGCTGATCCGCAAGCAGATGACTCGCCATTTGCAAACCGAACACGCGCTGCTGATGTTCCCCGAAGGCACCACCACCGATGGCCGTTCGCTGCGCACTTTTCATGGTCGCCTGCTGTCAGCGGCGATCGATTCCGAAGTGATGCTGCAACCGGTGGCGATCCGTTATCTGCGCAACGGCGAAATCGACACGCTGGCGCCGTTCATTGGTGACGATGACCTGCTTTCGCACTTGATGCGCCTGTTCAGCCATGACTGCGGCGATGTCGAGGTGCATCTGCTCAAGCCGATCGCCTGTCAGGGCCGCGAGCGCGCGGCGCTGGCGTTCGAAGCGCAGCAGGCGGTGCAGAAGGTGTTGTTTGGATCGATTCCGCAAAGCCGACAGGCGCCGATGCGCCCGGCAATCGCTGCCTGAAACACAATCCCTTGTGGGAGCGGGCTTGCTCGCGAAGGCGGCGTTTGAGCCAATGAACAGGTTGCCTGACAACCCGTTTTCGCGAGCAAGCCCGCTCCCACATCAGCTTTGTGTTGTTGGCGGGGCTTGGGCAAAGTCCTGCAGTTGCGGGTAGAACAGGCTGAAGTCCTCACTCAACGGTTCATACAAGCGCCGCAACTCCTGCATCGCACCCGCCAATTCCTCAGGCTTGGTCAGGCGTCGCGAGATCCCGCGCAACACCTGCTCCAGCACTTCAAATTCGCGATACGAGCCGAGCCAGTCATTGGCAACCATGTGCGGGGCGATCTTCGCCAGCCGTTCCGGCAATTGCCGTTCGCGGGACAGCACCTGGTAGACGTCTGCGGTGAACTGCTCCAGCGGTCGGTCGGCATACAGCATCCAGTCCCGCGCCAGGCAATGATCGAAAAACACATCGAGGACGATTCCGGCATAGCGCCGCCGCGTCTCGGTAAAACGCCCCAAAGCAATGTCGACCAGTGGATGGCGATCGGTGAACACGTCGATGCGCCGATGCAGGGCGATCGCCGCCTCCACTTCCGGGTCGAACTGGCCTTGCAGCCGACCCTTGACGAAGTCGCCATACAGGCTGCCGAGTAACTGACCGGGGCGCTGGCCACCGAGATGCAAATGCGCGAGATAGTTCATGGGCGCAGCTTAGCACCGCGTTCAGTCATCCAGCACCCTTGTATCGTTATAACCCGATATAGCGATTTATGCGTTCCTCAGACCGATTTCATATTGGTATATCGCGATCCAACGATTTAAAGTTCGCTCCATCGCGATATATCGCCACTGCCACCACGAGCCCACGCCATGAACCTCGACCTCGACCTCGACGAAATAATAAAAGCCCTGGCGCACCCAGTACGGCGAGACATCCTCAACTGGCTGAAAGACCCGAAAGGCGAATTCCCCGAGCAGTTGCACAACCATGAATACGGCATCTGTGCCGGGCAGATCGATCAGCGTTGCGGCCTGTCGCAATCGACCGTGTCGGCACACCTTGCGACCCTGCAACGAGCCGGGCTGATCAGCAGCCAGAAGGCTGGGCAGTGGCATTTTTTCAAACGTAACGAGGACGTCATCCAGGCGTTTCTCAGCACCCTCAGTAAAGAGCTCTGACCCTTAACGTCAGCCAGCCGACAAGGAAACCTGCATGCCCCTTTCGCTCCTCATTCTCGCCTTGAGCGCCTTCGCCATCGGCACCACCGAGTTCGTCATCATGGGCCTGCTGCCCGACGTGGCGGCGGACCTCGGTGTGTCGATTCCCGGCGCCGGCTGGCTGGTCACCGGGTACGCGCTGGGCGTGGCCATCGGTGCACCGTTCATGGCACTGGCCACCGCGAAGCTGCCGCGCAAGGCCGCGCTGGTGACGTTGATGGGCATCTTTATTGTCGGCAACCTGCTCTGCGCCATCGCTAGCGATTACAACGTGCTGATGTTTGCCCGGGTGGTCACGGCGCTGTGTCACGGCGCGTTCTTCGGCATCGGTTCGGTGGTGGCGGCCAATCTGGTCGCGCCAAACAAACGTGCCTCGGCGGTGGCGTTGATGTTCACCGGTCTGACCCTGGCCAACGTGCTCGGCGTACCGCTGGGCACTGCATTGGGTCAGGAGGCCGGCTGGCGTTCGACCTTCTGGGCGGTGACCGTTATTGGTGTGATCGCGCTGATCGGCCTGATCCGTTTTCTGCCGGCCAGGCGCGACGAAGAAAAACTCGACATGCGCGCCGAACTCGCCGCACTCAAAGGCGCCGGCATCTGGCTGTCGCTGAGCATGACCGCGCTGTTCGCCGCGTCGGTGTTCACCCTGTTCACCTACGTCGCCCCGCTGCTTGGCGAAGTCACCGGCGTGTCGCCGCGTGGCGTGACCTGGACGCTAATGCTGATCGGTCTGGGTCTGACGGTCGGCAACATCATCGGCGGCAAACTCGCCGACAAGGGCATGGCCGCCACGCTGATCGGTGTGTTCATCAGCATGGCCGTGGTTTCCACCGTGCTGAGCTGGACCAGCGTCGCGCTGATTCCAACCGAGATCACCCTGTTCCTCTGGGCCACTGCGTGTTTCGCCGCTGTGCCGGCGCTGCAGGTCAACGTGGTGACCTTCGGCAAGGCTGCACCGAACCTGGTTTCCACCCTGAACATCGGCGCCTTCAACGTTGGCAACGCCCTCGGCGCCTGGGTCGGTGGCAGCGTCATCGCCCACGGCTACGGCCTGACCAGCGTGCCACTGGCCGCTGCGGCGCTGGCCGTGCTTGCGCTGCTGGTGACCCTGATTACTTTCCGCCAGAACGGCAATGCCGAGCTGGCGCCTGCTTCCAACTGATCAACTTCCTTAATTAAAGAGAGGCTTTTAGACATGGCGACTATTTTTGACCCGATCAAACTCGGCGATATCGAGCTGAACAACCGCATCATCATGGCCCCGCTGACTCGCTGCCGCGCCGACGAAGGCCGTGTGCCGAACGCGCTGATGGCCGAATACTACGTACAACGCGCCTCGGCCGGCCTGATCCTCAGTGAAGCCACTTCGGTAACGCCGATGGGCGTCGGCTACCCGGACACCCCGGGCATCTGGTCCAACGATCAGGTGCGTGGCTGGGCCAACGTGACCAAGGCGATTCACGGCGCCGGCGGCAAGATCTTCCTGCAACTGTGGCACGTTGGCCGCATTTCTCACCCTTCGTACCTGAACGGTGAAGCACCGGTGGCCCCAAGCGCCATTCAGCCAAAGGGTCATGTCAGCCTGGTGCGCCCACTGGCCGACTACCCAACCCCGCGCGCCCTGGAAACCGCTGAAATCGCCGACATCGTCGACGCCTACCGCACAGGCGCCGAGAACGCCAAGGCCGCCGGTTTCGACGGCGTGGAAATCCACGGCGCCAACGGCTACCTGCTCGACCAGTTCCTGCAAAGCAGCACCAATCAGCGCACTGACCAGTACGGCGGCTCGCTGGAAAACCGTGCGCGCCTGCTGCTGGAAGTGACCGACGCCGCGATCGAAGTCTGGGGCGCCGGCCGCGTTGGTGTGCACCTGGCACCGCGTGCCGATTCCCACGACATGGGCGATGACAACCTTGCCGAGACCTTCACCTACGTCGCCCGTGAACTGGGCAAACGTGGCATCGCGTTCATCTGCTCGCGCGAAAAAGAAGGCGCCGACAGCCTCGGCCCGCAACTGAAAGAAGCCTTCGGTGGCCCATACATTGCCAACGAAAAATTCACCAAGGAAAGCGCCAACGAGTGGCTGGCCAGCGGTAAGGCAGACGCGGTCGCGTTCGGCGTGCCGTTCATTGCCAACCCGGATCTGCCGGCACGTTTGCAGGCCGATGCGCCGTTGAACGCGCCGCATCCGGAGACTTTCTACGGTAAAGGTCCGGTCGGTTATATCGACTATCCGACCTTGTAATCACGTAGCGCAGAAATGAAAAAGCCCCTGACTTGTGAGAGTCAGGGGCTTTTTGCTATTGGTGCGGAATAAGCGCCAGCGAACAGCGTTTCACAACAGCGACACAATTTCCCTACAAAATGCGGGACTCGCTACGTTTAAACTCCCGCCGCGATGATCAGCCATGGCGGCTGATTGACATCTCCCCAGGCTGTTGCGCATTTTAATTCATTTGCGCAGGCTCGGGCTCAGGCGCAGCATGTCCAGCCCGGTGTCGACCCAGCGTTCAGCCTCGGCGTGCAGTTCGAAGCTGTCCGGAGCCAGCAGCCAGCCGTAAAGCAAGCCGTCGATATAAGCATGAATGCTGATGGCCGCACGGGCGGTATCGAGGTCTTCCGGCAATTGGCCGCGATTGACCGCATTACGCAGGGTCAGGCCGATGCGCAGGTTGCAATCGAGACTGGCTGTCCGGCGCTGCTGGCGCAGATCGCACATTTCATCGGTGAACTCGCACTTATGAAACAGAATTTCGTTGATGCGCCGGGTTTTCGGGTCCAGTGCAACTTGATGAAACAAATGAATCAGCAATTGCCGCATGCAGCCCAGCGGATCCGGTTCGTCCTCGCTTTCGCTGGCCTTGGCCAGTTCATCCAGCGGTTCGTGCAGGCTGTCGAGCATCGCCTGGACCAGATCGGCTTTGTTGCTGAAATGCCAGTAGATGGCGCCACGCGTTACGCCAGCGAGGGTCGCAATGTCCGCCAGGGTGGTGCGGGCGACCCCCCTTTCATAGAAGGCTTTCTCGGCCGCTTCCAGAATCTGGCTGCGGGTTTCCTGAGCTTCCTCTTTGGTACGACGGACCATGGCAGTAAAACCTCAAACAGGATGTTTCAGGGATGGCTGAATATCCGCTGAATAAAGAGGGGGCGATCTCTCGTGAATCGACTCCCCGGCCTACAATTTCAAACCTTGCGACGACTTTTGTATCAGGGTGGGTACGCGGCGCAGGTATTTACAAACAACCATGAACGTAAGTATATTACTTAGCAAGCTACTTATCCACCCGGTGCCCGATTTTTACTCTTTCACACTTCTTGTGCGCTTCTTGCGCGCCTGACCCGAGGATCTTCATGCAATTCAAGCCAGCTGTTACCGCTCTGGTCACTGCCGTCGCCCTGGCATCGCTGCTCAGCGGATGTAAAAAGGAAGAAGCGGCCCCGGCCGCTCCGCCTCCTCAGGTCGGCGTCGTCACCCTCCAACCACAAGCCTTTACCCTGACCTCGGAACTGCCGGGCCGCACCAGTGCGTTCCGCATCGCTGAAGTCCGCCCGCAGGTCAACGGCATCATTCTCAAGCGTCTGTTCAAGGAAGGCGCCGACGTCAAAGCCGGCCAGCAGCTGTATCAGATCGATCCGTCGGTCTATGAAGCTACGCTGAAAAGCGCCGAAGCCGAGCTGCGATCGACCAAGTCGATCTCAGACCGCTACAAGCAACTGGTCGATGAACAAGCTGTAAGCCGCCAGGAATACGACACCGCTCTGGCCAACCGCCTGCAATCGGAAGCATCGCTTCAGACTGCGCAGATCAACGTGCGTTACACCAAGGTCTACGCGCCGATTTCTGGCCGTATCGGCCGTTCTTCGGTGACCGAAGGCGCACTGGTCAGCAATGGCCAGGCCGATGCGATGGCAGTGATTCAGCAGCTCGATCCGATCTACGTCGACGTCACCCAGTCGTCGGTTGAATTGCTGGAACTGCGCCGCGAACTGGAAAGCGGCCGTCTGCAGAAGGCTGGCGACAACGCCGCTGCGGTCAAGCTGACCCTGGAAGACGGCAGCCAGTACAAGCTCGACGGCAAGCTGGAATTCTCCGAAGTCTCGGTTGACCAGACCACCGGCTCGGTGACCCTGCGCGCAGTGTTCCCGAACCCGGATCACACCCTGCTGCCGGGCATGTTCGTCCACGCCCAGCTGCAGGCCGGCGTCAACAGCGCAGCGATCCTCGCACCGCAGCAAGGCGTGACCCGCGACCTCAAAGGCACCCCGACCGCACTGGTCGTCGGCGCCGACAACAAGGTCGAACTGCGTCAGCTCAAGGCCAGCCGCACCGTCGGCAGCCAGTGGCTGATCGAAGACGGCCTCAAAGCCGGCGATCGTCTGATCACCGAAGGGCTGCAGTACGTCAAACCGGGCGTCGAGGTCAAAGCGACCGAGGCGACTAACGTCGGCACCAAGAACCCGGCCCCCGCACAGGCAGCTGACAAAGCCGCCGGCGGCAAAGGGGAGTAACCCATGTCAAAATTCTTCATCGACCGTCCGATTTTCGCCTGGGTAATTGCCCTGGTGATCATGCTGGTCGGGGCACTTTCGATCCTGAAATTGCCGATCAACCAATACCCGAGCATTGCGCCACCGGCCATTGCGATCCAGGTGACCTACCCGGGCGCGTCCGCACAAACCGTGCAGGACACCGTGGTGCAGGTCATCGAGCAACAGCTCAACGGTATCGACAACCTGCGTTATGTGTCGTCGGAAAGTAACTCCGACGGCAGCATGACCATTACCGCGACCTTCGAGCAAGGCACCAACTCCGACACCGCGCAGGTTCAGGTCCAGAACAAGCTGAACCTGGCCACCCCGCTGCTGCCGCAGGAAGTGCAGCAACAGGGTATCCGCGTGACCAAGGCAGTGAAGAACTTCCTGCTGGTGATCGGCGTGGTGTCGCGTGACGGCAGCATGACCAAGGACGACCTGTCCAACTACATCGTGTCGAACATGCAGGACCCGATCTCGCGAACCGCCGGTGTCGGTGACTTCCAGGTCTTCGGTGCGCAGTACGCGATGCGCATCTGGCTCGACCCGGCCAAGTTGAACAACTTCAACCTGACCCCGGTTGACGTGAAAAACGCCATTGCCGCGCAGAACGTTCAGGTTTCCTCCGGTCAGCTCGGTGGCTTGCCTGCCGTGCAGGGCCAGCAGCTGAACGCGACGATCATCGGCAAGACCCGTCTGCAGACCGCCGAGCAGTTCAAGGAAATCCTGCTCAAGGTCAACAAGGACGGTTCGCAGGTTCGCCTCAAAGACGTGGCTGAAGTCGGCCTCGGCGGTGAGAACTACGCGATCAGCGCCCAGTTCAACGGCAGCCCGGCTTCCGGTCTGGCGGTGAAACTGGCCAACGGTGCCAACGCCCTCGATACGGCCAAAGCGCTGCGCACCACCATCGACAGCCTCAAGCCGTTCTTCCCGCAAGGCATGGAAGTGGTGTTCCCGTACGACACTACCCCGGTAGTGACCGAGTCGATCAAAGGCGTGGTGCACACCCTGGTCGAAGCGATCGCGCTGGTGTTCCTGGTGATGTTCCTGTTCCTGCAGAACTTCCGCGCCACTGTCATCACCACGATGACCGTGCCGGTGGTATTGCTCGGTACGTTCGGCATCCTCGCCGCCGCCGGTTTCAGCATCAACACCCTGACGATGTTCGGCATGGTGCTGGCCATCGGTCTGTTGGTGGACGATGCCATCGTCGTGGTGGAAAACGTCGAGCGTGTGATGAGCGAAGAAGGCTTGTCACCTAAGGAAGCGACGAAGAAATCCATGGGCCAGATTCAGGGCGCACTGGTCGGTATCGCCCTCGTGCTCTCGGCGGTACTGCTGCCGATGGCGTTCTTCAGTGGCTCCACCGGTGTGATCTACAAGCAGTTCTCGATCACGATCGTTTCGGCCATGGCCCTGTCGGTACTGGTTGCCCTGATCTTCACCCCGGCGTTGTGCGCCACCATGCTCAAGCCGATTCCGAAAGGCGAGCACGGTACGCCGAAGAAGGGTTTCTTCGGCTGGTTCAACCGTAACTTCGACCGTGGCGTGCAGAGCTACGAGCGTGGCGTCGGCAACATGCTGACCCGCAAGGCGCCGTATCTGCTGGCGTACCTGCTGATCGTCGTAGGCATGATCTGGCTGTTCACCCGCATCCCGACCGCGTTCCTGCCCGAAGAAGACCAGGGCGTACTGTTCGCTCAGGTGCAGACCCCGGCCGGTTCCAGTGCCGAGCGCACGCAGGTGGTCGTGGATGAAATGCGTGAGTACCTGTTGCGTCCGAACAAGGACGGCGGTGAAGCGGACGCGGTGGCTTCGGTGTTCACCGTGACCGGCTTCAACTTCGCCGGCCGTGGTCAGAGCTCGGGTATGGCGTTCATCATGCTCAAGCCATGGGGCGAACGTAACGCCGATAACAGCGTGTTCAATCTCGCTGCGCGTGCCCAGCAGCATTTCTTCAGCTTCCGCGACGCGATGGTGTTTGCCTTCGCCCCGCCAGCGGTTCTGGAATTGGGTAACGCGACCGGTTTCGACGTGTTCCTGCAGGACCGCGCCGGCATCGGCCACGAAAAACTGATGGAGGCGCGCAACCAGTTCCTCGGCATGGCGGCACAAAGCAAGGTGCTGACCCAGGTGCGTCCGAACGGCCTGAACGATGAGCCGCAGTTCCAGCTGGAAATCGATGACGAGAAGGCCAGTGCCCTCGGCATCACCATCAGCGACATCAACAATACCCTGTCGATCGCGCTGGGCAGTAGCTACGTCAACGACTTCATCGACCGTGGTCGGGTGAAGAAAGTGTACGTGCAGGGCCAGCCGGACTCACGCATGAGCCCGGAAGACCTGAAGAAGTGGTATGTGCGCAACGCCGAAGGCACCATGGTTCCGTTCTCGGCATTTGCCAAGGGCGAGTGGGTCTACGGTTCGCCGAAACTGGCGCGCTACAACGGTGTGGAAGCGGTCGAAATCCTCGGAGCTCCGGCGCCTGGCTACTCCACCGGTGAAGCGATGGCTGAAGTCGAAGCGATTGCCAAGAAGCTGCCGTCCGGTGTCGGTATTTCCTGGACCGGTCTGTCCTATGAGGAACGTCTGTCCGGCTCGCAAGCGCCAGCGCTCTACGCCCTGTCGCTGCTGATGGTGTTCCTGTGTCTGGCGGCGCTGTATGAAAGCTGGTCGATTCCGATCGCGGTCATGCTCGTGGTGCCGCTGGGGATCATCGGTGCACTGATGGCGACCAGCCTGCGCGGTCTGTCCAACGACGTGTACTTCCAGGTGGGCTTGTTGACGACCATCGGTCTGGCGGCTAAAAACGCCATTCTGATCGTTGAATTCGCCAAGGAACTGCACGAACAGGGACGCAGCCTGCGTGACGCGGCAATCGAAGCCTGCCGCATGCGTCTGCGCCCGATCATCATGACCTCGCTGGCCTTCGTCCTCGGTGTAGTACCGCTGGCGATCTCCACGGGCGCCGGTTCGGGCAGTCAACATGCGATCGGTACCGGCGTGATTGGCGGTATGCTCACGGCCACGATCCTGGCGATCTTCTGGGTCCCACTGTTCTTCGTTACTGTGTCGTCCATCGGCAAGCGCAAAAATGCCGACGCGGATGAGACTACTGAAACTCCTAAAGAGGCTGGCCAATGAGCAAGTCGCTACTCTCCCTCGCAGTCGCCGCCTTCGTGCTGAGCGGTTGCTCGCTGATACCTGATTATCAGCAGCCTGAGGCTCCGGTCGCAGGCCAGTACCCGCAGGGGCCGGCGTACTCGCCGGCCCAGGCTCCGGCGCAAGCCGCTGCCGAACAGGGCTGGAAGCAGTTTTTCCATGACCCTGCCCTGCAACAGCTGATCCAGGTCGCCCTGGAAAACAACCGCGACCTGCGTGTCGCGGCGCTGAACATCGACGCTTACGCGGCGCAGTACCGCATCCAGCGCGCCGACCTGTTCCCGGCGGTGTCGGCCAATGCCGCCGGCAGCCGTCAGCGTCTGCCGGCCCGTGCCTCGCAGACCGGCGAGTCGATGATCAGCAGTTCGTATTCCGCCACCGTCGGCGTCAGCGCCTACGAACTCGACCTGTTCGGCCGGGTTCGCAGCCTGAGCGAGCAAGCGTTGCAACAATACTTCGCCACCGAAGAAGCACGCCGCAGCACGCAGATCAGTCTGGTAGCCAACGTTGCCAATGCTTATCTGACCTGGCAAGCGGACAAGGAACTGCTCAAGCTGACTCAGGACACCCTCGGTGCCTTTGAAGAAAGCTACAAGCTGACCAGCCGCAGCAACGAAGTCGGTGTGGCTTCGGCGCTGGATCTGGCGCAGTCGCGCACCTCGGTTGAAAACGCCCGGGCACAACTGGCGCGTTACACCCGCCAGGTCGCGCAGGACGAAAACAGCCTGACCCTGCTGCTCGGCACCGGTATTCCGGCCAACCTGCAAACGGCCAAGCCGCTGTCCGATGACCTGCTCAGCGACGTGCCGGCCGGTCTGCCTTCGGATCTGCTGCAACGTCGACCGGACATCCTCCAGGCCGAGTACAACCTGAAAGCAGCCAACGCCAACATCGGCGCGGCGCGTGCAGCGTTCTTCCCTAGCATCAGCCTGACCGCCAACGCGGGCAGCCTGAGCCCGGATCTGTCCGGTCTGTTCAAGGGTGGCTCGGGGACGTGGCTGTTCCAGCCGCAGATCAACCTGCCGATCTTCAACGCCGGCAGCCTGCGCGCCAGCCTCGACTACGCCAAGATCCAGAAAGACATTGGCGTGGCGAACTACGAGAAGTCCATTCAAACGGCCTTCCAGGAAGTCGCCGACGGCCTCGCCGCTCGCCAGACCTACACCGAGCAGTTGCAAGCGCAGCGTGACTTCGTGCAGGCCAACCAGGATTACTACCGCCTGGCCGAACGTCGCTACCGCATCGGCGTCGACAGCAACCTGACCTTCCTCGATGCCCAGCGTCAGCTGTTCAGTGCGCAACAAGCGCTGATCACCGACCGCCTCGCGCAGCTGACCAGTGCGGTCAACCTATACAAGGCCTTGGGCGGCGGCTGGAATGCGCAGACCGCGCAGAACGAACCGCTGAAAGAAGAAGCGCCGAAGATGAAGCTGTTCTGATCATCGGCTGAATACATCAAGCCCACCCTATCGGTGGGCTTTTTGTTTTTGAAGATCAAAAGATCGCAGCCTTCGGCAGCTCCTACATTTGGAATGCAATCCCCCTGCCGGAGCTGCCGAAGGCTCGGGCCGCGATCGGACGATCTTTTGCTGTTCGATAACCGCCCAAAACCCGCTTTCAGCAATTGAACCCGAACCTCCAGGCCCTTCACCATTCGAACCAGAAAACCAATAACAACAAGGTTCGACACCATGCTCCAGCGCACTGCCCCGCCCGGCTGACCGCCACCGTTCCATCTCAGACCTTCATTACGTTGCCTGCGCCGTACCCGCCGCGACAGCGCAGCCGTTCGCCCCAAAAAAACAAGAGAGACCCAAGTCCATGACAGTTTTCCCTGTGCCCTACACATTGCCCGCTGTGATCGCCCTGGCCATCGCCGGTGTGGCCCTGCCGGCAAGCGCCGAAGAAGGCGGCTTCGTTGAAGGCGCCAAGGTCAACCTCAACCTGCGCAACTTCTACATCAACCGCAACTTCACCAACCCGACCAAGACCCAGGGCAAAGCGGAAGAGTGGACGCAGAGTTTCATTCTGGACGCGAAATCCGGCTTCACCCAAGGCACCGTCGGCTTCGGCATGGACGTGCTCGGGTTGTATTCGGTCAAGCTCGATGGCGGTAAAGGCACGGGCGGCACGCAGTTGTTACCGCTGGACCATGACGGTCGCCCGGCGGACAACTTTGGCCGCACCAACGTTGCGTTCAAAGCGAAGTTTTCCCAGACCGAAGTCAAGGTCGGTGAATGGATGCCGGTGCTGCCAATTCTGCGTTCAGACGACGGCCGATCCCTGCCGCAAACCTTCCGTGGCGGCCAGATCACCTCAAAGGAAATCGCCGGCCTGACCCTGTATGGCGGCCAGTTCCGCGCCAACAGCCCGCGCGACGACAGCAGCATGAGCGACATGTCGATGACCGGCAAAGCGGCGTTCACTTCTGATCGTTTCAACTTCCAGGGCGGCGAATACCTGTTCAACGACAAGCGCACACAGATCGGCTTATGGAACGCGCAGCTCAAGGATATCTACAGCCAGCAGTACCTCAACGTGCTGCACAGCCAGCCGCTCGGCGCCTGGACGCTCGGCGCCAACCTCGGCTTTTTCTACGGCAAGGAAGATGGCAGCGCCCGCGCCGGTGATCTGGATAACAAAACCTGGTACGGGATGTTTTCGGCCAAATACGGCGGCAACACGTTCTATGTCGGCCTGCAGAAACTCACCGGCGACAGCGCCTGGATGCGGGTCAACGGCACCAGCGGCGGGACGCTGGCCAACGACAGCTATAACGCCAGTTATGACAATGCTCAGGAACGCTCCTGGCAGCTGCGTCACGACTACAACTTCGCCGCTATGGGCATCCCTGGCCTGACCCTGATGAACCGCTACATCAGCGGCGACAATGTGCACACCGGGGCAATCACCAACGGCAAGGAATGGGGTCGTGAATCGGAACTGGGTTACACGGTGCAGAGCGGCACGCTGAAGGATTTGAACGTCAGATGGCGCAACTCGACCATGCGCCGGGATTTCAGCAATAACGAGTTTGATGAGAACCGGTTGATCGTCAGCTACCCGATCAGCCTGCTGTAAACACCGAATCCCCTGTAGGAGCTGCCGAAGGCTGCGATCTTTTGATCTTGTTTTTAACAATCAAGATCAAAAGATCGCAGCCTTCGGCAGCTCCTACACGGGTATGCATTCTAATGTGGGAGCTGGCTTGCCAGCGATGACGTCAGCTCAGGCAACATCACTCGCGGGATTCAACCCCGAGTTCATCCCAAACCGATTCAGCCAGATGAAAGGTCGCATTCGCCGCCGGAATTCCGCAGTAGATCGCGCTCTGCATGATCACTTCCTTGATCTCGCCACGGCTCACGCCATTGTTGGCCGCCGCGCGCAGGTGCAGTTTCAGCTCGCCCTCGCGGTTCATGCCGATCAGCATGGCGATGGTGATCAGGCTGCGGGTGTGCCGGGGCAAGCCCGGGCGGGTCCAGATGTCGCCCCAGGCGTGGCGGGTGATCATCTCCTGAAATTCCGAGTTGAACTCGGTCAGGGTGGTCAGGCTGCGATCGACGTGGGCATCGCCCAACACCGCGCGGCGGACCTGCATGCCTTCGTCGTAACGTTGTTTCTCGTCCACGAAAATCCCCTTATCAAGCGTTCAGAAACGCCAGAACACGATCACTGAAATCAGCACCAGCCTGCACGTTGGACAGGTGCGCCGCATAGAACTCGGCGTACTCCGCGCCGCGCACATGGTCGCTGATGAAATGCCCGCCGGACGGCGGCGTCACCGCATCTTCGCTGCCGGCGATCACCAGCAACGGCACGTTGATCGAAGCCAGCTGCTCGCGGAAATCGGCATCGCGCACGGCCGCGCAGTTGGCCGCATAGCCTTGTGGATGGGTCGCGGCGAGCATGTCGGTAATCTTCTTCGCCGCCTCGGGATGCGCCGCCGAAAAGTCAGGCGTGAACCAGCGCGCAATCGACGCATCGCGAAGTGCGACCATCGCCGCCGGACCGTCGCGCAGTACGGTCTCGATGCGTGGATTCCATACCGACGGATCGCCGATTTTCGCCGCCGTGTTGCACACGATCAGTTTGTGCAAACGATGGCCTGCGTTGATCCCCAGCCACTGACCGATCAGCCCGCCCATCGACAGCCCGCAGAAATGCGCGCGCTCGATATGCAGCGCATCGAGCAGACCGAGCACGTCGCGACCGAGTTGTTCGATGCTGTACGGCCCTTCGGTGACCAGCGATTGCCCATGGCCGCGCGTGTCGAAACGCAGCACGCGGAAATGCTCGGTGAACGCCTGCATTTGCGCATCCCACATGTGCAGGTCGGTGCCCAGGGAGTTGGACAGCACCAGCACCGGCGCATCCTCAGGGCCTTCCATTTGATAGTGCAGTTCGCCATCGGCGAGTTGAACGAAAGCCACAGCCCTCTCCTTCAGACAGTCAAAGCGTTGTGTTCAGCCACCGCGCGCTCGACCCAGACGTGGGCCTGGCCGAGATAATGCGCGGGGTTCAGAAGATCATCGAGTTCAGCGTCGCTCAGCTCGGCGGTGACTTGCGGCTCGTCACCGAGCACGGCGCGCAAATGACGTTGCTCGGCCACTGCGCGTTTGCAGCATTGTTCGAGCAAGTGATGCGCGGTATCGCGGCCGACGCGCTGGGCGAGGACGATGCTCACCGCCTCAGCCAGCACCAGGCCTTGGGTCAATTCGAGGTTACGGGACATGCGTGCTGCATCGACTTCCAGACCATCGGCCAGCAAGCGCGCCTGTTGCAGCGAACCGGACACCAGGCAGCAGATTTCCGGCAGGGTTTCCCATTCGGCGTGCCACAAACCGAGACTGCGTTCGTGCTCCTGGGGCATGGCGCTGAACAGCGTCGACACCAGACCCGGCACCCGCGTCGCCGCGCCGATCAACACCGCCGCGCCAACCGGGTTGCGTTTGTGCGGCATGGTCGAGGAACCGCCCTTGCCCGGTGCGGCGGGCTCGAACACTTCCGCCGCTTCGGTCTGCATCAACAGGCTGATGTCGCGGCCCAATTTGCCGAGGCTGCCGGCGATCAGGCCAAGCACGGCGCCGAACTCAACGATGCGGTCACGCTGGGTGTGCCATGGTTGCTCGGGCAGGCTCAGTTGCAGCTCTTCGGCCAAGGCTTCGGCGATTGGCAGAGCGTGTTGCCCCAGCGCCGCCAGCGTGCCTGACGCACCGCCAAACTGCAGGACCAGCAAGCGCGGTTTCAATTCTTGCAGCCGTTGACGACTGCGCGTCACCGCGCCGAGCCAACCGGCGATTTTCATGCCGAGGGTCACCGGCGTCGCGTGCTGCAGCCAGGTGCGCCCGGCGAGCGGTGTCGTGGCAAACCGTTGGGCCTGAACGGCGAGCGAATCGGCCAGTTGCGCCAGTTCGTTTTCGATCAGCAGCAGCGCCTGGCGCAGTTGCAGCACCAGCCCGGAATCCATCACATCCTGACTGGTCGCCCCCAAATGCACATAACGTTCGGCTTCGGCATCGCTTGAGGCGATCAGCTTGCCCAACGCCTTGACCAGCGGAATCGCCGAATTGCCGGCCGTGGCAATCGCCTCGCCCAGCGCTGCGAAGTCATACAGGCCCGCGTCGCACGCCGCCATAATCGGTGCCACGGCTGACGCCGGAACCAGCCCGACCCGCGCCTCGGCCCGGGCCAGCGCCGCTTCGAAATCGAGCATCGCCTGCACCCGGCCCTGATCGCAGAACACCTCGCGCATATCGCGGGCCGTGAAGTAGGCATCGAACAATTGATTGCCCGGTCGCTGAGTCATAAACAGTCCTTGCCGGCGCGGGCCTTGCAGCCCGCGCACATGGGTTTACAGATCGTGGTGCAGATACTTCGCCTGCTTGGGCAAACGCAGGCTGAACAGGAAAGCCACCGCCATCATCGCCGTGACGTACCAGTAGAAGGCGTTTTCCATGCCGCCGGCCTTCAGGCTCAGGGCAACGAATTCCGCCGAGCCACCGAAGATCGCGTTGGCCACCGCGTAGGCCAGACCGACACCGAGAGCGCGCACTTCCGGCGGGAACATCTCGGCTTTCACCAGACCGCTGATCGAGGTGTAAAAACTCACGATCGCCAGCGCCAGGGTGATCAGCACGAAGGCGAGGAACGGGCTGCTGATGCTTTTCAGGCTGAGCAGAATCGGCACGGTGAACAACGTACCGAGGGCGCCGAACCAGAGCATCGAATTGCGTCGGCCGATCTTGTCGGCAAGCATGCCGAACAGCGGCTGCATGCACATATACAGGAACAGCGCGCCGGTCATGATGTAGCTGGCGGTCTTGGCGTGCATGCCGGCGGTGTTCACCAGGTATTTCTGCATGTAGGTGGTGAAGGTGTAGAAAATCAGCGAGCCGCCAGCGGTGTAGCCGAGCACGGTGATGAACGCCGCTTTGTGATCGCGGAACAGCGCAGTGATGCTACCGGCGTCCTTGTGGGCGCGGGTTTCCTCATTGGTGGTTTCCTTCAGCGAACGACGCAGGAACAGCGAAATCAGCGCCGCCACCGCACCGACCACGAACGGGATCCGCCAGCCGTAGGCACGCAAATCTTCTTCAGTGAGGACCTGTTGCAGCACCACCACCAGCGACACCGCCAGCAGTTGTCCACCAATCAGCGTCACGTACTGGAACGAGGCGAAGAAACCGCGCTGGCCCTTGAGCGCGACTTCGCTCATGTAGGTCGCTGTTGTGCCGTATTCGCCGCCCACCGACAGACCTTGCAGCAAACGCGCGAACAGCAACAGCACTGGCGCCCAGACGCCGATGTCCTTGTAGGTCGGCAAGCAGGCGATCAGCAACGAGCCGAAGCACATCATCAGAATCGAGATGAGCATCGAGTTCTTGCGCCCATGCTTGTCGGCAACCCGGCCAAAAATCCAGCCACCAATCGGCCGCATCAGGAACCCGGCGGCAAATACGCCAGCGGTGTTGACCAGTTGCACGGTGGGGTTGTCGGACGGGAAGAACGCCGGGGCGAAATAGATCGCGCAGAAGGCGTAGACGTAGAAGTCGAACCATTCGACGAGGTTGCCGGACGAAGCGCCGACGATGGCGAAGATGCGCTTGCTGCGCTCTTCACCGGTGTAATGGGAGGTGGGCGTTGTCATTGTTTTTTCACTCGATAGGGACAGTCACAGTCTAGACACACTTTGCAACAGTCCCGTTCCACAAGGCGAAACATCAAAAGATCGCAGCCTTCGGCAGCTCCTACATGGGGATGGAGTACACCCTGTAGGAGCTGCCGGAGGCTGCGATCTTTTGATCTTAATAATCGAAAAACACCGTCTCGGCCTCGGTGCCCTGCAGAATCACGTTCCACTGGTACACCCCCGACGCATCCGCTTTGGCCAGCAACGTCTGGCGACGCTCCGCCGGCACACACTCCAGCAACGGATCATCGACGTTCGCCGGTTCACCTTCGAAATAAATCCGCGTCAGCAAATGCTTGACCAGACCACGGGCAAACACCAGCACCACCAGATGCGGCGCCTGGGTCGAACCTTTCAGGCCGGGCACGGTGCCGGGCTTGATCGTGGTAAAACGGAAGCGCCCTTCGGCATCAACTGGCACTCGGCCAAAACCTTCGAAATTCGGATCGAGCGGTTTGTCCTGATGATCTTCCGGATGGTCGTACTTGCCGGCGGCGTTGGCCTGCCAGACTTCGAGCATGGCGTCGTTGACGACATCGCCATTGCCGTCCAGCACTTGCCCGGTGATCGCTACGCGCTCGCCGAGGGTCTGCTCGACGGCGAGGTTTTCGCGGTTCAGCCAGGTCAGGCCAATGTGGTAATACGGCCCGACGGTGTGGGACGTGGTCGCATTGAGCGTCATCTTATTTCTCCATCGGCGTGGCTTCACGCCCGCGCAGCACGATGTCCCAACGGTAAGCGAGGGCGTAGGACGGAATGGTTTTTTCCAGATCGAAAGCAGCGATCAGGCGTTCCTTGGCCGAGGTGTCCGGCACGCAGTTGTAGATCGGGTCGTACGCCAGCAGCGGGTCACCGGGGAAGTACATCTGCGTGACCAGACGCGTAAGAATGCTCGGCCCGAACAGGGAAAAGTGGATGTGCGCCGGACGCCAGGCGTTGTGGTGGTTGCCCCATGGATAGGCGCCGGGCTTGATGGTCTGGAACTGGTACCAGCCATCGGCATCGGTGACGGTGCGGCCGGTGCCGGTGAAGTTCGGGTCCAGCGGTGCGTCGTGCAGGTCGCGGGCATGGTTATAGCGGCCGGCGGCGTTGGCCTGCCAGATCTCCACCAGAATCCCCGGTACCGGCAGACCGTCCTCGTCGAGCACGCGGCCGTGAATGATGATGCGCTCGCCCAACGGCTCGCCTTCATGCTGGGCGGTCAGATCGTGGTCATTTTCCACCAGGCGCTCGGCGCCAATGGTCGGCCCGGTGATTTCCGACAGCGAGTGCGGCAGGTGCACCAACGGCTTGGATGGCGAGCGCAGGTTGGTGGATTGGTAGGTCGGGTGCAGGTAGTCAGGCTGAGTGCCTGCCTGTGGGCGACGGTAACCAGGCTTGTCAGTCATTTCGCTTTCCTCAGTTCTTATAGATGCCGCAACGCGTCAGACGCGTTCGATGGCCAGGGCCAGACCTTGGCCCACACCGACGCACATGGTCGCCAGACCCTTCTTGCCACCGGTCTTTTCCAGATGATGCAGCGCGGTCAACACCAGCCGCGCACCGCTCATGCCCAACGGGTGGCCGAGGGCAATTGCGCCGCCGTTCGGGTTGACCTGCGCCGCGTCATCCGCCAGGCCCAGTCCACGCAACACCGCCAGACCCTGGCTGGCAAACGCTTCGTTGAGTTCGATCACGTCGAAATCGCTGACCGCCACGCCGAGGCGCTCGGTGAGTTTGCGCACCGCCGGCACCGGGCCGATGCCCATCACCCGTGGCGCGACGCCAGCGCTGGCCATGCCGAGCACTTTTGCGCGGGCGGTCAGGCCGTGTTTTTTCACCGCTTCGGCAGACGCCAGAATCAGTGCAGCAGCCCCATCGTTGACCCCGGAGGCATTGCCGGCGGTGACGGTTTTGTCCGCGCCATTGACCGGTTTCAGTTTGGCCAGCGCTTCAATCGTGGTGTCGGCGCGCGGATGTTCGTCCTGGCTGACCACGGTTTCGCCTTTCTTGTGGGCAATCCGTACTTCGACAATTTCTTCGGCGAAGTAACCGGCGGCCTGAGCGGCGGCGGTACGTTGCTGACTGCGCAGGGCGAATGCGTCCTGATCTTCGCGCGAAACTTTATGGTCGTCGGCGACGTTGTCAGCGGTTTGCGGCATCGCGTCGACGCCATATTGCGCTTTCATCAACGGGTTGATGAAACGCCAGCCGATGGTCGTGTCTTCCAGTTTCATGTTGCGCGAAAACGCCGCGTCGGCCTTGCCCATCACGAACGGCGCGCGAGACATCGACTCGACACCGCCGGCAATCGCCAGCTCCATCTCGCCGCTGGCAATCGCCCGGAATGCAGTGCCGATCGCGTCCATGCCCGAAGCACAGAGACGATTGAGGGTCACACCCGGCACGCTGTCCGGCAGACCGGCGAGCAACAGTGCCATGCGCGCGACGTTGCGGTTGTCTTCGCCGGCCTGGTTGGCGCAGCCGAGGAACACTTCGTCGACCGCATTCCAGTCGACTGAGGGGTTGCGCTCCATCAGGGCCTTGATCGGCACGGCGGCCAGATCGTCGGCGCGCACGGCGGACAAGCCACCGCCGAAACGGCCGATGGGGGTGCGAATTGCGTCGCAGATATACACGTCACGCATCATGCTTCTCCCGGTGCCTGACCGTGGGCGGCGGCGGTGCGCGCTTCCAGATCACGCAGCGCCGTCAGCTCGACTTCGGTCGGCTCAGCGGTGGTTTCAACGGCGTCGGCAAAACGGATCGCCCAACCGGTGGCGGCGACCACTTGCTCGCGACTCACGCCTGGATGCAGCGCAGTGACCACGAATTCATGCGTGCCCTCCTCCGGTTCCATGATGCACAGGTCGGTGATGATCCCCACCGGCCCGGCGCCCGGCAGGCCCAGACGCTTGCGCGAATCGCCGCCCTCGCCGTGGCCGACCGAGGTGATGAAATCGAGCTTGTCGACAAACGAACGCGCCGACTGTTTAAGGATGATCAACACGCTTTTCGCCGAACCGGCGATCTCCGGCGCGCCACCGGCACCCGGCAGACGCACTTTCGGCGCGTGGTAGTCGCCGACCACGGTGGTGTTGATGTTGCCGAAACGGTCAACCTGCGCGGCGCCGAGAAAGCCTACATCGATGCGCCCGCCCTGTAGCCAGTAGCGAAAAATCTCACCGGTCGGGACCACGGTGTCGGCGGTCTCGGCCAGCTCGCCGTCACCGATCGACAGAGGCAGTACGCTCGGTTTGGCGCCGATCGGGCCCGATTCGTAGATCAGCACCACGTCCGGCGATGAAGTCAGGCGCGCAAGGTTGGCAGCTTTCGACGGCAGGCCGATGCCGACGAAGCACACCGAGCCGTTCTTCAGACGACGGGCCGCCGCGACGGTCATCATTTCATTGGTGGTGTAAGTCATTACTTGGCCTCCGAAGCAGCGGCCAATTTGGCCTGGAATTCGCTGAAATCAGCGCAGCCATGGATGTATTCATTGATCCACGCGGTAAACGTCTCACGGTCGCGAGCGATCGGGTCCCACGCCTGATAGAAACGATTGTCCCGCTCGGTGTAACCGTGGGCGTAGGACGGATGCGCGCCGCCCGGCACATGGCAGACCGCGCTCAAGGCCCAGGTCGGCAGCACGCAAGCGTTCATCGGTGCCTTGAGGTCGTCGACGATTTCTTCAACGGTGACGATGCAACGCTTGGCCGCCAGCGCGGCTTCTTTCTGCACACCGAGAATGCCCCAGAGCAACACGTTGCCTTTGCGGTCGGCTTTCTGCGCGTGAATCACGGTGACGTCCGGGCGCACCGATGGCACTGCCGCCAGCACTTCGCCGGTGAACGGGCACGTCACGGTTTTGATCAGCGGATTGACCTTCGGCAGGTCGGAGCCGGCGTAGGCACGCAGCACCGCGAACGGCAGGCCGGACGCGCCAGCGACGTAAGCGTTGGCAAGGTCGGCGTGGCTGTGCTCTTCGATTTCCAGCGCGTGCGGCCACTGTTTTTCGACCGCGTCACGCAGACGGTGCAGCGAGCCCACACCCGGGTTACCGCCCCAAGAGAAAATCAGTTTGCGCGCGCAACCGGCGCCGATCAGTTGGTCGTAGATCAGGTCAGGCGTCATCCGCACCAGCGTCAGATCTTTCTTGCCCTGACGAATGATTTCATGACCCGCTGCCGTAGGGATCAAGTGAGTGAAGCCTTCGAGGGCGACGGTATCGCCGTCGTTGACGAATTGCTTCACCGCGTCGTGCAGCGAAAGGATCTCAGCCATGGAGCGGGCTCCTGTTGTCTTGTAAGGAATCGCCAGTGATAAAAAGGCGCGAGGTTCAGCGCCGGAGTCACTGAAGGGTAAGCCTGGGAAAATCGCCAAACAATCCGATAATCGACTGAGTGTTCGTTTATCGAACGAATTGTTGCTTCCCTAATGATCATTCCCACGCGGAGCGTGGGAACGATCGTGGGTCTGCCTCAGGTCGCATCCGCATGACTGACCATGCCCTTGATCAACACTGCCGCGGTCGCCAGAGCGGCAGGGATCACCAGTGCGGTCAGCACCTGCTCGAAATTCCAGCCGAGGCCCAGCAAGGTCGCGCCCATCCACGCGCCAAGAATCGCGCCGAAGCGGCCGATGCCGAGCATCCACGACACCCCGGTCGCGCGGCCCTGAGTCGGGTAGAAGCGGGCCGCCAGCGACGGCATCGCCGATTGCGCACCGTTCACGCACATGCCTGCCACCAGCACCAGTGTCGCCAGCAGGGTGATATTGCCCAGGCTCTGCCCTACCGCGTAGGCAAACACCCCGGCCAGCAGGTAGAAGATGCCGATGACCTTGTGCGGATTGAAGCGGTCCATCGCCCAGCCCACCGCGACTGCGCTCAGCACCCCGCCAAACTGGAACAGCGCTCCGATGAATGCGGCCTGTTCCATGCTCGCGCCACTGTCACGCATCAGCGTCGGCAGCCAACTGGTCAGCAGATACACGATCACCAGACCCATGAAGTAGGTCAGCCACAACAACAGCGTGCCGGTGCTGTAGGTGCCGGAGAAGATCACCGCAAAGACATTGCGTGCCTTGACGGTTTTCTGTTCCGGCACGCTGAAGCTCGCAGCCTGGGCAACGGTAACCGGGTCGATGGGTGCGAGAGTTTTACGCACTTTGTCGGTGCCACGGTTGCGCACCACCAGATAGCGCGCCGATTCCGGCAGCCAGAACAGCAGCACCACCGCGAGAATCAACGGCAGGATGCCGCCGATCATCAGCAGCGCATGCCAGCCGAACGCCGGGATCAGTTTTGCCGAGATGAAACCGCCGCCGGCCATGCCGAGGTTGAAGCCGCAGAACATGCTGGTCACCAGCAGCGATTTCTTGCGCTCGGGGGTGTATTCCGAGAGCAGCGTCGTGGCGTTGGGCATGCCTGCGCCGAGACCCAGGCCTGTGAGGAAGCGCAACACCAGCAGTTGTTCGACGTTGGTGCTGTACGCCGAGGCCAGGCTGAAACCGCCGAACAGAATTACCGCACCGACGAGTACGACTTTTCGCCCAAAGCGGTCAGCCAAAGGGCCTGAGCCGAGTGCACCGAAGACCATGCCGATCAGCGCAGCACTCATCACCGGGCCGAGGCTGGCGCGGTCGATGCCCCAGTCTTGCGACAGCGCCGGGGCAATGAAGCCCATGGCGGCGGTGTCGAGGCCGTCGAGAAATACGATCAGGAAACACAGGATCACCACCCGCCACTGATAGCGCGAGATCGGTTGGGCGTTGATGAAGGTCTGCACGTCGAGGCAGTTACCCACAGCGGACTGAGGCTGGTTCATTATTTTTATTCCACGCAAAAACGCAGTCGAACGGCGGCCGGCCAAAGCAAGGCACGGTCACAACAATAGAAGGTTGTAATCAGGCGTTGCGCAGAACCCGGCAACAACGGGTGAAATCAGGACAGCTGAGGATCGGGCGCATGGTGAGTTGCCTCTTGTCATTATTATCGAGGTCGACAGTCCGGCGGGCTCATTCACATCAGCCCCGGATGACGCTGCCGCGACATTAATGATCCGGGGGTTTTAGCGTCAATTCGATAAACGCAACACTGTGCGTTTATCGAACAGGTTCATCAGGCGAACAACTGCGCACTGAGGTCACGACTGGCGCTGAGCAGGCCCGGCAGAAAGCGCTGCTCCAGCTCGGCGCGACTGACCCGCCCGGCGTGGGTGCTGACATTCAGCGCCGCGACCACTTGCCCGGAGGCGTCGTACACCGGCACGGCGATCGAGCGCAGGCCCTGTTCCAGTTCCTGATCGACGATGCACCAGCCCTGCTGACGCACCTGCTGCAAGCATTCGAGCAAAGCGTCGGGGGTATGAATGGTGCGGCTGGTCTTGGCCACCAGTTCGGCGTGGTCGAGGTATTCGCCCAGGGATGTGTCGTCCAGCGCCGCCAACAGAATGCGCCCCATCGACGTGCAATACGCCGGTAGCCGCCCGCCGACCGAAAGGTCAACCGAGATTAATCGCTGGGTGGTCGCCGAACGAGCGATATAAAGAATGTCATCGCCCTCCAGCGTCGCCATGTTGCAGGCTTCGTGCAGTTGCTCGCTCATGCGGTCGAGATAGGGCTGGGCGGAAACCGCCAGCGGCGTCGAGGACAGATAGGCATGGCCGAGGGTCAGCACTTTGGGCAGCAACGAATAGGTGCGTCCGTCGGTGGTGGCGTAGCCGAGCTTGATCAGCGTATGCAGGCAACGGCGCACGGCGGCGCGAGGGATTTCCGTGCGATGACTTATCTGCGCGATGGTGAGGTGGCGTTTGCGTTCCTGAAACGCCTGCACCACCGCCAGACCACGGGCCAGCGAGGTCATGAAATCCGGATCACCCGTCAGCGCCTGAATGCGCTTGGCCGGCGAGGCGACGATAGGCGGCGCCACCGATGTGAAGGAGTTGCGCATTTGATCGTTCATTTCTTGTCCTTGTCCGGCACGCATCGATGCCTAGTCAAACGGCTCGCCGCGCGATGCAAAAGCACCGGGGCGCCAACATTGGGCGATTATCGAACCGGCGACCGATAATCGCAATCGAGCACAGTACCCTCCTCCTCTTGAGTTGGCTCGACTTCAGCGATTGCGCTCGCAACTTAGTTGTTCCAGTTAATGGCGCCAAAAACAGAACGCCTGTTCTATAACGCTGTCGTTACACTTAACTACCGGGAAAAGTTGCCAGCCACAAAACCATCACACATTCAGAACCCTTTTTAACTTGGCAAAGATAGTCATTCCCGAATCGACCGCTATAATGCACCCTGTTCGCGGCGCTTTAATCAAAGGCCCGCGATCTGCTGACACGAGGCCCTTCGTCTCAGCTCCGGCCAGCGTCCGGCGCCCATTACACATGCAACGCCAGCGCTCGCTGAAACAGGAAACTGATGCTGCGTCAGTTTTTATCCGGTGCCGTAGCCGCCTGTAACACGGAAGTCTTGATCGCCTCTGCAATGTCTCCGCGCCCTATCGGGCTGTGGATGACTGGCGGGCTCGCTCAATTGACTCGTTGCAGTGTGTTTCACCGGATATTCAATTCAACTCATACAGGTAGCACCGTGACGAAAGACGAACTGCGCGCGGAACTAGAGCGCCAGGAACAACGTTACAAGGAAGTTTACGGCGGGGAAGTCACCACCTACGCCGCTCAGCCGGAACCGGAACGCAAGGCATGGCGCAAGCGCCCTACCGTTCAGGATCAGGTGTTCAAGCAGGAAATCGAAAAGATCGAAAAGGAACTCAAAGCCGAAGAGCCATGAGCCACGGCTGCTGAATATTCGAAGTCGCCGTTCGCCTGAGTGACTGCGCGGTGGAAGACGACACCTCGCGCGCTCGCTACCCGCGGGCAGCGGCTGCATTGCTGTTCTGCGGCTTATGAACGAGCGTCCCACAGGTTTCAGAGATATTTCAGACAAACGTTTGAGGCTTCTCAGCGCCGGCAAAACCGTCTTGAAAATCTGATTTACCTAATAAAATCAAATAGTTGTAAACCCCCTCGTAGCGCCAGGTTTTCACGCCCTGCAACAAATTAAATCCAACAAGGGTGTGACCAGTGAGCAGACGGGGCATCGATTTCCTGTCTTTTCTGGCATAATCGCGCCCCCTTACGACCGGGTCAGAAAACCTTCATGATCGATTTATTCAGCGGACTGGATGCTTGGGTGCTTGTGAGCCTCTTGCTCGCCCTGACGTTTGTCCTCGCCTTCGAGTTCATCAATGGATTTCATGACACCGCTAACGCGGTAGCCACTGTTATCTACACCAAAGCCATGCCGCCGCACCTGGCGGTGTTCTTTTCCGGTGTGTTCAATTTCCTCGGCGTGCTGCTGGGCGGCGTGGGTGTGGCGTATGCCATTGTCCATCTGCTGCCGGTTGAGCTGCTGATCAATGTGAACACCGGCCATGGCTTGGCGATGGTGTTCTCGTTGCTCGCCGCGGCAATCGCCTGGAACCTGGGCACTTGGTACTTCGGTATCCCGGCTTCCAGCTCGCACACCCTGATCGGCTCGATCCTCGGTGTCGGCCTGGCCAACGCACTGATCAACGACATCCCGTTGAGAGATGGCGTGAACTGGCAGAAAGCGATCGATATCGGCGCCTCGCTGGTGTTCTCGCCGATGGCCGGTTTCCTCATCGCCGCGCTGGTGCTGATCGGCCTGAAATGGTGGCGCCCGCTGTCGAAGATGCACAAGACGCCGGAACAGCGCCGCAAGATCGACGATAAAAAGCATCCTCCGTTCTGGAACCGCCTGGTTCTGGTGATCTCGGCCATGGCCGTGAGCTTCGTGCACGGCTCCAACGATGGCCAGAAAGGCATCGGCCTGATCATGCTGGTGCTGATCGGTATCGTGCCGGCGCAGTTCGTACTCGATCTGAACAGCACCACCTACCAGATCGAACGCACCCGCGACGCCACCTTGCACCTGAGCCAGTTCTACCAGCGCAACGCCGATTCGCTGGGTGAGTTCCTGGCGCTGGGCAAAAGCGTGGAAGGCGACCTGCCGGAGAAATTCCGCTGCAACCCGCAGCAGACCGAACCGACCATCAGCGCCCTGCTGCACACGCTTAAAGGTGTGGCGGACTATCATTCGCTGTCGTCGGACAGCCGCATCGAAGTGCGTCGCTACCTGCTCTGCCTGGACGACACAGCGAAGAAGGTCGGCAAGCTGCCTGGTCTGGAAGCCCGTGAAAAGGCCGACCTGGACAAGCTGCGCAAAGACCTGACCACCACCACTGAATACGCCCCGTTCTGGGTGATTCTGGCGGTCGCCCTGGCACTGGGCCTGGGCACCATGGTTGGCTGGAAACGCGTGGTGCTGACCATTGGCGAGAAGATCGGCAAGCAGGGCATGACCTATTCGCAGGGCATGTCGGCGCAGATCACCACCGCGAGTCTGATCGGCATGGCCAACATTTTCAGCCTGCCGGTGTCGACCACTCACGTGTTGTCTTCGGGTGTGGCCGGAACCATGGTTGCCAACAAAAGCGGCCTGCAGGGTGGCACGGTCAAGACCATCTTGCTGGCTTGGGTGTTGACCTTGCCAGCGACTGTGGCGCTGTCGGCCGGGTTGTTCTGGTTGGCTTCGAAGGCTTTGGGTAGTTGATCGTTAGCTGTTGATTGGAAAAGGCGTGATTCGTGAGGATCACGCCTTTTTTGTTATTGGGGAATGGGGGCATATCCATTGCTACCGTAACGGCTGCTTATGCTTTCGCTTTTACAGCGTTTCACTCTTCAAGACGTCGACCGATCCCGTAACGAAGCCTGCCGAAGGGGCAAAAAGATCAAAAGCCAACGCAAAAGCCAGATCAAAAGATTGCAGCCTTCGGCAGCTCCTACAGATGGATCGGGTACAACCTCAAGAAACAGGTCGGCTGTCAGGCCGCATTCGCGAGCAGGCTCGCTCCCACGCAAAAGCCAGATCAAAAGATCGCAGCCTTCGGCAGCTCCTACACAATGAGCGCCAGCTCGAGTGCTCTTGATCTTGATCTTGCCTGACTAGCGACATCGGAAGGCTGAGTGGAGGGATCGATCCGGGCGTGGGAGCGCAGCGACCGTCTGGCGCAGCCAGACACAGCGCAAGGAGGTGCAGCGAAGCAAACCGTAGCCGCTGCGCCTGGATCGATCCCGGAGCGAAGGGACCCCGAGCTTGCGAGGGGCCGGACGTAGGAGCAGGCCTTTTTGGGTACTTTTTCGGCGTCTGGAAAAAGTGCCTCGCCGTAAGGGCGAAACCACCATAAGCCACACCCGAAGCAACGGATATACACCCGAAACAACCAGAGCCTGGTCGGCCCAAAGGCCGCCACGGCCAAAAAAAAAGGGGCAACCGAAGTCGCCCCAAAATGCCTTGCGTGCCCATCAAATCCAGAAGAACTCACTTGCGCCGCTTATGCGCATCCTTCCAGATAAAAAATCCAAACCCTGCAAAAAACAGCACCATGAGCCCCACCGTGAGAACCCCGGCAAACACCACGTTATCGAAAAACATGACTGGCCTCCTGGCCCTGCTTTGCTGCGATGGATTCAAATTAACAAACACACAGGCGCACCTATTGACCGGGATCAATATTCGCAAAGAAGGGAATCAAAGGAGGGGAAATAACTGACCTGCATCAACGGATGCAGGGGGAGATCAACGCTTTTTCGGCTTGTTCTTCGACTTTTTCCTGGTTTTTCCCAACGGCATGGCTTGCTCGAAGGCGTTGCGCACTTCGTTCAAGCGTTTCTCGTTGAGGTCATGCACGCGCTTGGCGCGTTCGGTGCTGAGGTCGATCAGTTTGTCGTCTTGGCTCATGGCGTCCGGCACATCGCAAAAGAGATCACAGCTGCCGTCACCGGCAAGATTGCGCCAATCATGCCGCGTGGCGCAGGCGCTGACCAGTCACCACTCAAATCTCGATGTCGACCCACAACCCCTGACGCGGCTGATCGTCTATCAGCGGCACTACCGGCACGGTGTTGTCGGCATTGAGCTCAGTGCCTGGCACGGCCAGATGCTCTTCGGGATCTTCATCCGCCTCGCGACGCCGACGATCACGTTCCTGCTGGCGACGTTGTTCTTCGCGCGCCAGCAGCCGATCCTCTTCGGGATCGCGCTTTTGCAGATCGATCGTGCTTTCGTTGGAGCTCTCCTGCACCGGCACCACCGGCGGGATGTCCGGCCGCTGGCGGATCGGATCCTGCTGGGAAGTGATCGGCACAGCGCTCAAGGGGAGCATCGGTGGCAACATATAAAGGTCTCCTGTCTGCAGGCTATCGGCTGGGGTGCAGGCGCCTTGAGCCGCCTGTCGCAATTGTGTGATGCACCTCGCACCCGCAGGAGCTGCCGCAGGCTGCGATCTTTCATGGGACAACGCAAAACCCAAGTGTTCCCACAGATCAAAAGATCGCAGCCTTCGGCAGCTCCTACCCCAGTATTTCTTTGGCCTGAAGCCCGCATTCCGTTAAGATAGCCCGCTTTTTCAAGGTGGGAGTCAGGCAGCATGGCGCAGCAGTATCAACCGGGGCAACGCTGGATCAGTGACAGCGAAGCAGAGCTTGGTTTAGGCACCGTTCTGGCACAGGACGGCCGCTTGTTGACCGTGCTTTACCCGGCCACTGGCGAAACCCGCCAGTACGCGCTACGGAATGCGCCCCTGACCCGCGTGCGATTCTCGCCCGGCGACTCCATCACCCATTTTGAAGGCTGGAAGATGACCGTGCAGCAGGTCGACGACGTCGACGGGCTGATGGTCTATCACGGCCTCAACGGGCAGAACGAGGTCGTCACGCTGCCGGAAACCCAGCTGTCGAACTTCATTCAGTTCCGCCTGGCCAGCGACCGCCTGTTCGCCGGCCAGATCGATCCGCTGCCGTGGTTCTCCCTGCGCTACAACACCCTGGAACACACCAGCCGCCAGTTGCAGTCCTCGCTCTGGGGCCTGGGCGGTGTTCGTGCACAACCGATCGCGCACCAGTTGCACATCGCCCGTGAAGTCGCCGACCGTATCGCCCCCCGCGTACTGCTGGCAGACGAAGTGGGTCTGGGTAAAACCATCGAGGCCGGTCTGGTCATCCATCGCCAACTGTTGTCCGGCCGCGCCAACCGCGTGCTGATTCTGGTCCCGGAAAACCTCCAGCATCAGTGGCTGGTGGAGATGCGCCGCCGTTTCAACCTGCAGGTCGCGCTGTTCGACGAAGAACGCTTCATCGAAAGCGATGCCACCAACCCGTTCGAAGACACGCAACTGGCGCTGGTCGCGCTGGAATGGCTGGTGGACGACGAAAAGGCACAGGACGCACTGTTCGCCGCCGGTTGGGATCTGCTGGTGGTCGACGAAGCCCACCACCTGGTCTGGCACGAAGAAAAAGCCAGCCCGGAATATTCGCTGGTCGAGCAACTGGCTGAGGTCATCCCCGGCGTGCTGCTACTCACCGCCACGCCGGAACAACTCGGTCAGGACAGCCACTTCGCCCGTCTGCGCCTGCTCGACCCGAACCGTTTCCACGACCTGGCCGCTTTCCGCGCCGAGAGCGACAACTATCGCCCGGTGGCCGAAGCCGTGCAGGAACTGCTCGACAAGGGCCGTCTCTCGGCCGAGGCACACAAGACCATTCACGGTTTCCTCGGCAACGAAGGCGAAGCCCTGCTGACGGCAGTCAACGATGGCGATACCGAAGCCAGCGCCCGCCTCGTCCGTGAGCTGCTTGATCGCCACGGCACCGGCCGCGTGTTGTTCCGTAATACCCGCGCCGCCGTGCAGGGTTTCCCGGAGCGCAAGCTGCACCCGTATGCGCTGCCATGCCCGGACGAATACCTCGAACTGCCGCTGGGGGAACACGCCGAGCTGTACCCGGAAGTCAGCTTCCAGGCGCAGCCGGAGGCCAGCGAAGAAGAGCGCTGGTGGAAATTCGACCCGCGTGTCGAGTGGCTGATCGATCAGCTGAAAATGCTCAAGCGCACCAAAGTGCTGGTGATCTGCGCCCACGCCGAAACCGCGATGGACCTGGAGGACGCCCTGCGCGTGCGCTCCGGCATCCCGGCCACGGTGTTCCACGAAGGCATGAACATCCTCGAGCGTGACCGCGCCGCCGCCTACTTCGCCGATGAAGAGTTTGGCGCGCAGGTGCTGATCTGCTCGGAAATCGGCAGTGAAGGTCGCAACTTCCAGTTCGCTCACCATCTGGTGCTGTTCGATCTGCCGTCGCACCCGGACCTGCTCGAGCAGCGCATCGGTCGTCTCGACCGGATCGGCCAGAAGCACATCATCGAATTGCACGTGCCGTACCTGGAAACCAGCCCGCAAGAGCGCCTGTTCCAGTGGTACCACGAAGCGCTGAACGCATTCCTCAACACCTGCCCGACCGGCAACGCTTTGCAGCATCAGTTCGGCCCGCGCCTGCTGCCGCTGCTCGATGAAGCCGACGACGGCGAGTGGCAAGCGCTGATCGACGAAGCACGCGCCGAGCGTGAACGTCTGGAAGCCGAGTTGCACACCGGTCGCGACCGTCTGCTGGAATTGAATTCCGGCGGCGCTGGCGAAGGTGAAGCGCTGGTCGAGGCGATTCTCGAGCAGGACGACCAATTCGCCCTGCCGATCTACATGGAAACCCTGTTCGACGCGTTCGGCATCGACAGCGAAGACCATTCGGAAAACGCCCTGATCCTCAAACCGAGCGAGAAGATGCTCGACGCCAGTTTCCCGCTGGGCGACGACGAAGGCGTGACCATCACCTACGACCGTAACCAGGCGCTGTCGCGCGAAGACATGCAGTTCATCACCTGGGAACACCCGATGGTGCAGGGTGGCATGGATCTGGTGCTGTCCGGTTCGATGGGTAACACCGCCGTCGCGCTGATCAAGAACAAGGCTCTGAAGCCGGGCACCGTGTTGCTCGAATTGCTCTACGTCAGCGAAGTGGTCGCACCGCGCTCGCTGCAACTGGGCCGATACCTACCACCGGCGGCGCTGCGCTGCCTGCTCGATGCCAATGGCAATGACCTGTCGCCACGGGTGTCGTTCGAAACCCTCAACGATCAGCTGGAAAGCGTGCCGCGCGCCAGCGCCAACAAGTTCATCCAGGCCCAGCGCGATCAGCTGACACCACGGATCAACGCCGGCGAAGAAAAGATCGCCCCGCGTCACGCCGAGCGTGTGGCCGAAGCGCGCCGCCGCCTGGCCGCCGACACCGACGAAGAACTGGCGCGCCTGACCGCGTTGCAAGCAGTCAACCCGACCGTGCGCGACAGCGAACTGGACGCGTTGCGCACTCAACGTGAGCAGGGTCTGGCGATGCTGGACAAGGCGGCGTTGCGTCTGGAAGCGATTCGGGTGCTGGTAGCGGGCTAACCGCCCCGCTCCACCGCTGGAAACCAAGAGGCCCGCAGTGATGCGGGCCTCTTGGTTTTCAGAAGCAAAAGCACAAGATCGCAGCCTTCGGCAGCTCCTACAGGGGGAACGCATTCCCATGTAGGAGCTGCCGAAGGCTGCGATCTTTTGTTCTTAAGCAGTCGCCGCTGTAACCTCAGGCTCAACCACCGCCACCAACCCCTCCTTCATCCGCTGCGCGTCCCGCACAAAACACCGCGAAGCCAGAAACAGAAACACCATGGTCAGAAACAGCGCCACCGGAATCAGGTACATCGCGTCGTGCAGGCCGACAGCCTTGAACGCTTCGGTCATTTGCTCCGCCCCCGCCGACAGCATCGCCGTGTGCGCGAAGTGATCCGAAAGCCCCCCCACCACCACCGGCCCCAATCCGCCACCGAGCAGATACAGACCGGCGAAAAACAACGCCATCGCGGTCGCCCGCAGGCGTGGTTCGACGACATCCTGAATCGCCGTGTACACGCAGGTATAGAAGTTGTACGCGAACAGCCAGCCGACGCTGAACACCGCGACGAACACGCCGATCTCGATGCGCCCGGCATGCAGCGCCCACGCCGTGCACAGGGTCGAGATGATCAGACTGAACGCGGCAAACAACAACCGCCCGCTGGCGAAACGCTGGTGAATCTTGTCAGCGATCCAGCCGCCCAACGTCAGCCCGACCAGCCCGGTCACGCCGACGATAATCCCCGTAGCTACCGCCGCTTCCTGCAACGGCATGAGGAAATAGCGCTGCAGCATCGGCACCAGAAACGAGTTGCAGGCATAGGTCGCGAAGTTGAAGCACAGCCCGGCCATTACCAGCCAGAGGAAGGTCGGCACGGCGAGGACGCGGCGGATCGGTTTGTCGACCTTCTCTTGCGAGACCTGCACCGCTTCTGCCGCGCCGCGTTTTGGCTCTTTGATGAAGAACATGAAAATCGCCAGGATCAATCCCGGCACGGCGGCGATGAAGAACGGCGCGCGCCAACTGTCGAAGGCCTTGACCATCGCGCCGATGGTGAAGAACGCCAGCAGCAGCCCCAGCGGCAGGCCGAGCATGAAGATGCCCATTGCGCGCGCCCGACGGTGCGCGGGAAACAGGTCGCCGATCAGCGAGTTGGCCGCTGGTGCGTAACTGGCTTCGCCGATGCCGATGCCCATGCGCACGATGAGGAAACTCCAGAAACTGCCGACCATACCGTTGACTGCAGTCAGCGCGCTCCAGGTCGCCAGGCCCCAGCCCATCAGTTTGCTGCGTGACCCGGTGTCGGCCATGCGCCCCAGCGGCAGGCCGGCAATCGCGTAAACGATGGTGAACGCAGTGCCGATGATGCCCAGCTGAAAGTCGCTGAGGTGCCATTCCATGCGGATCGGTTCGATGATGATCGCCGGGATGGTGCGATCGAAGAAATTGAACAGGTTGGCGAGGAACAGCAGGAACAGAATGCGCCAGGCATTCGCCGCTTGGGTCGAGTTCTGCATGGGTCCGTCTCTTTCTTGTTATGGGGCTTCACTGCCAGCGCGTCGAGCCCGGAACCTGCAATCTAGTCAGCCGCGCGGGGGCTGTCTGTCATCATTCGCCAGCCTGATATCGGCCCATCGCACTGTAACGAAACGTAAGCCCTTGATAAGTCAGGAATCCCCCGGCATACGGGGCTTTCGCTGCGAAATACGGCGACAAAAAAATAGTTTCGCGCCCCCCTTCCCAACGCCATGGCAAAGCCTAGAATGGCCGCCGGATCCGTCCGGATCTTCCGATCAATCCCTTTGATACCCCCGCCTATGTCCGAAGCCAGTCCGTGTCTGAATTGCGGTGCCTGCTGTTCCCATTTTCGCGTGTCTTTTTTCTGGGGTGAGTGCTCATCCGCTGGCGGGACGGTGCCCGATGAACTGGTCGCGCAGATCACTCCGAGCCGGGTAGCCATGATCGGTACCGACCGCAAGCCGACGCGCTGCACGTCTCTGGCGGGTGAGGTCGGCAGCGCGGTGGCCTGCACAATCTATGACCAACGTTCGAGCACCTGCCGCGAGTTCGAGGCGTCATGGGAGAACGGCGAGCACAATCCCGACTGCGACAAGGCCCGCGCCGCGCATGGCCTGCCACCCTTGCCGCCACACTGGAACGACCTGCCGCTGGAGCGCATTGCCTGAGCCTTAGCGCGAATCGCTATGAGGCTAATGGCAAAATCATTACCACCAATATGCCACTACGGCTTGCAGCCGGAAAACCGCCTCTATACTGCTTTCATTCGCCTGCGTTGATTGACGCACGGGCCAGATGAATCCGAGACGGGGCATGCTATGGAGTGGCTTGGTTTGCAGTTTGTTGCCGAGCTGCCGGCGAGCGGGCAGATTCTCCTCGATTGCAGCCACAACCCTTTGCTGGTGATGGTGGCCTATCTGGTCGCCTGCGCGGCGAGCTTCGCCACCCTGGATATGGCAGAGCGCCTGGTGCATGCCGAAGACCCGGGGTCGCGGCGGATCTGGCGCTGGATCGGCGCGACCTGCCTGGCCGGCGGCATCTGGGCCATGCACTTCATCGGCATGCTGGCTTTCCAGACCCCCATCGATATTCAGTACGACCTCGGCGTCACCCTTTTTTCCTTGCTGATCGCCCTGCTCGCTTCCTGGCTGGCCATGCACACCCTGAGCGAGGTGCAGCCCAGCGCGTTGCGTTGCCTGAAAACTGCGCTTGTCATTGGCCTGGGTATCGCCGGCATGCATTACGTCGGCATGGCGGCCATGAAATCGAGCGCCACCGCCTACTATCAGCCAGGGCTGTTCGCGCTCTCGGTTTTCATTGCCATCGGCGCCAGTTTCGCCGCGCTGTGGGTGGCCCGTTATCTCAGCGAAGGCAGCGGCGTGGCGCATCAATTGCTCAAATACAGCGCTGCGCTGATTCTCGGCGCCGGCATCATCAGCATGCACTTCACCGGCATGGCTGCGCTGGATCTGGTGCTTCCCGAGGGTGCCCTGGCAGCGAGCGGCGGCGAAGCCGGGCATTTGCAACTGGGCTTGACCGTGGCGCTGATAATCCTGCTCGTTCTCGGCAGTGCGATCAGCGCCGCCCTCGCCGACAAGAAACTGCAGAACAAGGACAACGATCTGCGCCGGGTCAATGCCCTGCTCAGTCAGCTCGATCAGGCGCGCATGTCTTTGCAACAAGCGGCCAATTACGACGCACTGACAAACCTGATCAACCGCCGAGGCTTCAACCAGATGTTCGCCGAGAAGCTCAGCCAGAAAACCAGCGAGGGCGGCATGCTCGCGGTGATGTTTCTCGACATCGACCACTTCAAGCGCATCAATGACAGCCTCGGACATGACGCCGGTGACGCGCTGCTCAAAGTCATCGCCCAGCACATCAAAAGCTCGGTACGCAGCCACGAAGACGTGGTCGCACGATTTGGCGGGGACGAATTCTGCATCCTCATCAGCCTGCGCGACCGCGAAGAGGCGCGCGGCATGGCGCAGCGCATCATGCACAAGATGAAAGAGCCGATCGAACTGGCCGGCCGACGCATGGTGATGACCACCAGCATCGGCATCAGTCTGTTTCCCGAAGACGGTAGCACCTGCGAAGAGCTGCTCAAGCACGCCGACCTGGCCCTGTACCAATCCAAGGGCGCCGGGCGCAACGGCTTGCATTTCTTCAATTCCAGCCTGAAAACCCGCGCCAGTTTCGAGCTGCAACTGGAAGAAGAACTGCGCAGTGCGCTACGGGAAGACAACGCGTTGATGCTGTACTACCAGCCGATTTTCGAACTGAAAACCGGACGCGTGACCAAGCTCGAAGCGCTGATTCGCTGGCAGCATCCGGTTCACGGCTTGCTGACTCCTGACCGCTTTATCGGTATTGCCGAGAACAACGGCTTGATCGCCGAGCTGGACAACTGGGTGCTGCGCCGCGCCTGCAAGGATCTCGGCGAGCTGTCGCACCACGGTTGTGCCGAAGTGAAAATCGCCTGGAACTGCTCGCCGCTGAACCTGGCTCGCGAAGAACTGGCCGAGGAGATCGAGCGCGCGTTGCGCACCGCCGGTGTCGCGCCGGAACGCCTGGAACTGGAGGTCACCGAAAACGCTTTGATGGGCAATATCGCCAACACCCTGGTGCTGCTGCGGCAGATCCGCGCCCTCGGCGTGTCGTTGTCGATCGACGATTTCGGCACTGGCTATTCGTCGCTGGCCTACCTCAAGCGTCTGCCGCTGAACACCCTGAAGATCGATCGCTCGTTCATCCTCGACATCCCCACCGCCACGGCGGACATGGAAATCGTCCAGGCGATCATCGTCATGGCTCACACCCTGCATTTGCAGGTGGTCACCGAGGGCGTCGAGAGCCTGGAGCAGTATGAGTTTCTCGAGCGTTCGGGCTGCGATTTCATTCAGGGTTATCTGCTCAGCCGCCCGGTGCCACTGGACGAATTACGCGCGGTGCTGGATGAAATCAATCAGCGCAAACCCGTCCTCGGCGTCAATCCGTTGAGTCTGGCGCGCGATACATTTGCACCAGTGTCGCTGGATCCTGCGCTAAAAAGCCTTGCGCCCCATGCAGGCGCATCAATTGTGCGGCCAATCCGCTGATCGGCGTCGCCGAACCCTGTTCGCGGGAAAATTTCACCGCCGTGTCGAGATCCTTGAGCAGCGTGCGCACATGCCACTTGATCGGTTCGAAACGGCTCTCGGCCATTTGTGGGGCGAGGATCTGCAACGGTCTGGAATCGGCAAAACCACCGGCCAGCGCCTCAGCGATCAGACGAGCATCGACCCCCGCCTGCTCGGCCAACGCCACCACTTCGGCGATCACCAACGCATTGCAGGCGACGATCATCTGGTTGCAGGCCTTGGTCACTTGCCCTGCGCCGATGCCGCCCATGTGCGTGACGCGCTGCCCCAGATTGAGCAGCACCGGGCGCACGCGCTCAAGATCCGCCGCCGCACCGCCGACCATGATTGCCAGACTGCCGGCTTCAGCTCCGACCACGCCGCCGGACACCGGGGAGTCGAGCCAGGCCATACCGGTTTTATCGGCCAGCGCTGCGGCCATCTCGCGAGTGGCGGTCGGTTCAAGACTGGAGAAATCCACCAGTAACTGGCCGTTTTTCCCACCTTCGGCGACGCCGTCAGCGCCAAACACCACTTCACGCACCACAGCGGTATCGGCCAGGCACAGCATGACAATGTCGGCATGTGCGCAGAGTTCGGCGGGGCTCGCCACTGGCCGGGCGCCCGCCGCAACCAGCGGCGCGCACTTGTCCGGGTTGCGGTTCCACACCGTCAACGGGTAACCCGCAGCCAGCAAACGCTGGCACATGGGCAGGCCCATCAAGCCGATTCCGGCAAACCCCAACGAAGGTAGCGTTGACATCATTTTGCCTCTTTTCAATTAAAGATCACCGAATCATGGCCGATTCATCAACGATCAGGAAAGGATTCCGCCCGGCGATCACACAGCCAGCACCACGACGCCCGGGCCGTATTCGCGCACACAAGACGCGAGATCTTATTCCGTGAGGTTCGCCGGCGTTGCTCGGCGGGCCAACCCAGTCCAAATGGCGCACCATGACCTCCAAAAACAATTCCGCCAGTGCTACAGCCGATCTGACCCTCAGCCCCGCCGCGAACAGCGCGTCACTAGCACGAGCTGCGCAGCCTTCGCGCCCGCTGTCGACCCAGCAATACCTGTATTTCACCGAAACCAACACCGACCGTATCCTCGATAACCTCGACGGCCTGCGCGATTCGGTGTTCCCGCGCCCGGCGCATCAGGAAGGCGACAACGAGCAGCACAACGACCAGGAATTCCCTTCGGTGTGCCTGATCGGCCTCGGTCGCTGCGGCTCCAATATCGCCCTCGACGTGGCGGAGCTGGTGTACAACGCGCGCAAGTTCTACCTCAACGAATTCAACAACGAAGACCGCCCGGCCGATCGACGTCTGGCCGACAAGGGCTACAGCCCGGCGCAGTGGATCAAGAACAACCTGCGCATCGGCACCGGCAAATCGACCAAACCGGTGTTTCTGGTCGAACCGCTGGTGATGCTCGGCGACCTCGACAAGGACATCGCCGGGCGCATCCGCTTTTCCCGCAAGGGCGAAAAAAGCGGCTTCCTGCGCGACTACAGCAAGATGAAGATCATGGACTTGTCCGAAGTCCACGCCGGTGGCGCCGGTAACGCGCCGATCCTCGGCCAGTACCTGGCGAAGATCATCCTCAACAAGGACACCCAGCGCTTCTCCAGCCCCGACTGGAAAATGATCCACTCGTACCTGATCGACAGCTGCGGGATCAAGGCCAACCAGTCGCGCCTGTACTTTTCGATTTTCAGTGCCGGCGGCGGTACCGGTTCGGGCATGGCCTCGGAGTTCGGCCTCGCTCAGCAGCACTCGTACATGAACAAGACGTTCGACACCAAACCGATGGACGAGCACGACGGCAAGAGCGGGCATTCGTTTGTGTTCGAGCCGATCTTCACCAGCGGCATCTGCGTGCTGCCGAACATTTCCGACCACCGCAGCGAAATGTCCGAGGCGCTGCACATCAACGCCGGGCGCCTGCTGTGCAAATACCTGTCGGAAGAATGGGATTTCTCCTACAACTTCGCCAACGAAGACAGCAGCGAAGCCAGCGTGATGGGGCGTATCCGCCCGTGGAACGCGATGATGCTGATTTCCAACGACATCATGCGTTACGCCGAAGAAAGCGATGACGGCAACATCCAGAACATTGACGTCAATGCCATGGAGAAGCACGCCAACCAGTACATATCGCAGCAGATCTTCAACATTCTGACAGCGCAGGCAGTCACCACTGACTACGACCAGAACTACTTCCGCCGCGCCGGCATCGACATTGGCGAAACCATCCGCCTGGATGCCAACGACCTGTTCATGAGCCTGGCCGGACCCGTGGCGATTGCCTACGCCGAATCGGTGGTGCCGGAAACCCCGCCGCCGAGCAGCGACAAGTTCAAGGTCTTCGATAAAGAGCCGCAACGCCTGAACATCGACGACCTGTTCTTCCGTTCGATCGACCTGCCGCACTTCAACAAGGTCACCCAGGCCATCGAAGGCATCAGCCTGCTGCCGATCGAATCCAAGCGTTATCGCGCTTCGCTTGAGCAGTACAAGAATTCCGGCTACGACGCCGCCGCGCTGCACGACCTGCATTTCTTCAAGAATTGCTCGTCGGTGGTGTCGATCGTCTCGCTGCCCAAAGACTACAAACTGTCGTACATGGACCTGAACCGGTTGAAGACCCACCTCAACAGCCTGTTCCCCAACACCACGCTCAAGCGCTACGCGCTGGTGATCGGCGCTTCGGCCAACCTGTCGCTGACCACCCTGATCGCCAAAAGCCCCTGCCTGTCGGACGACTTCCTGACGCTGATCGTGGCGTTCATCAAGCGCTGCTTCGCGAAGAACCCGTACCGTTTCGACGAGACACTGGACAACTCGATCCTCGACTTCATCATTCAGGAAGACTTCGACGAAGCGCGGATCGACGACCTGCTCAACGAATTCGAAAACCCGGCGAAGATCCTCGACACCAACTGGTACGCGATCAAACCGATGTATGAGAAGAAGTACCGCGAGCTGATCAACGACAAGGACAAGTTCGTCTCGATCAATGACATTCGCCTGTCGCGCGATTGCGTGAAGAAGTCGATCAAGTACTTGCGCGAGATCTACCGTCACCGGATTGGCAAGACCAAGGTGATTTCGCTCAATAACCATACCGGAAAGACTTACTCGGTCTGATCCAGCACCGAGTCGCCCCTATTCGCGATCAGGTTCGCTCCCACATTTGGAATGCGTTCCCCTGTTGGAGCGAGCCTGCTCGCGAAGAGGCCTTTGCACCGATACATATTTCACTGACTCAACACCCAGAAACAATTAAGCGACCCTCGGGCCGCCCAATAAACTGTTCCCGTTACGTTTACGTCACCGTGATGCGTGGTGTTTCTCTACGGCAACGTGCCATCACGCTACTCCGCTACACACTTGCGGTGTGGCGCTGCAGGCACCAAAACGGTGCAGCCGCTCAAACCTTCGCCCTTTCCTGGATCAGAATCCAGGGAGAAACCACCACCGCCCACAACTGCGGGTCACGTTCGAAAATATCCAGCGCCCGCGTTTCAGACAGCTTGGCGACCTTGTCCTCAGCCAGCCAGGCTGCGACTTTCTCGCCTTCGTCCGATGCCACGGCCTCGGCAGCAGCGATCAAATCGAGGTCAGGGTCGACCCACAATAGGGCACCCTTGGCGAAGAACGGCTCCAGCTCTTTCCAGGTAATAGATGCCGTTTCACCAAGCAGCTTGGCATAGAGGGTGCTAGGTTCTTGATTCATGGGGAGCTGTCCGGAAAAGAAATCGACGCGAATAATAACGTTGGTGGTCCGTCAGAAAAACCCGGTTGCAAAACGCTGCACTGAACGACAAGAGCAGGAAAGCCAATGGATGCTGCCTTTTGGGGTATACGCCCCCGATTGACCCGCCGCAATTCTGTCTCTTTCATTCAAAAACGCGACACCCCCAAGTTTTGCCCCGTGGCGCCCGCTTCCCAGTTGATCAAGCGGCGCTCTACACTGTACCGGTACAGTTGCCGGGGCATTTTCCGGAGGGTATCGCAAAGATATCTGACCCGGTTCTGCTGCTACGGCGCCAGAACTCTAAAAAATACAACAGTAAGAGTGGAGCACTATGACTAAGGCTACTAAGCAGATTTCCAAACTGTTTGCCGCTATGGTTCTGGCCGGGGTTGCCAGCCATTCGTTCGCAGCTGACACCATCAAAATCGGTATTGCCGGCCCTAAAACCGGTCCAGTAGCCCAGTACGGCGACATGCAGTTCAGTGGCGCAAAAATGGCCATCGAGCAGATCAACGCCAAGGGCGGTGTCGATGGCAAGCAACTGCAAGCCGTTGAATACGACGATGCCTGCGATCCGAAACAAGCGGTAGCGGTAGCGAACAAGGTCGTCAACGACGGCGTCAAGTTCGTGGTCGGTCACCTGTGCTCCAGCTCCACCCAGCCAGCTTCGGACATCTACGAAGACGAAGGCGTGATCATGATCACCCCGGCCGCCACCAGCCCGGACATCACCGCCCGTGGCTACAAAATGATCTTCCGCACCATCGGTCTCGACAGCGCCCAGGGCCCTGCCGCCGGCAACTACATCGCCGATCACGTGAAACCGAAAGTGGTTGGCGTGCTGCACGACAAACAGCAATACGGCGAAGGCATCGCCACCGCCGTCAAATCGACCCTAGAGAAGAAAGGCACCAAGGTTGCCGTCTTCGAAGGCGTCAACGCCGGTGACAAAGACTTCTCCGCAATCATCGCCAAGCTCAAGCAAGCCGGTGTCGACTTCGTTTACTACGGCGGCTACCACCCGGAGCTGGGCCTGATCCTGCGTCAGGCTCAGGAAAAAGGTCTGAAGGCCCGCTTCATGGGTCCGGAAGGCGTGGGTAACGACTCGATCACCCAGATCGCCAAGGACGCATCCGAAGGCCTGCTGGTGACCCTGCCCAAATCCTTCGATCAGGATCCGGCCAACGTTGCCCTGGCTGATGCATTCAAGGCCAAGAAAGAAGATCCGAGCGGTCCGTTCGTGTTCCCGTCCTACTCGGCGGTGACCGTGATTGCCGAAGGCATCAAGGCGGCCAAGTCCGAAGACGCGACCAAAGTGGCTGAAGCCATCCACGCCGGTTCGTTCAAGACGCCGACCGGTGACCTGAGCTTCGACGACAAGGGCGACCTGAAGGACTTCAAATTTGTCGTGTACGAGTGGCACAACGGCAAACCTAAAACCGAAGTTTCGCCTCAGTAAGGCCTTGCCCGACTGACTGCCAATAAAGCCCACGGCGTGCCGTGGGCTTTGTTTTGCGAATGTATGGGCCGCGCTGGCGTGATCCGCCAGTCTGCCCACCTGAAAATCTCAAAACCGTCATCAGCGGTTCGCTGGCAAAACCCGGATTCGAAGTGGATAGAGATCCACGGGGCCGGGCGGGAAAATGACTCCACCAGTGAAATGCGTACAGGTTTTTAGGAGCGCTGTAATGCCTGACCTCTATCACTTCTTCCAACAGCTGGTTAACGGCCTCAACGTTGGCAGCATGTATGCCCTGATCGCCATCGGCTACACGATGGTTTACGGCATCATTGGAATGATCAACTTCGCCCACGGCGAGGTCTACATGATCGGTTCCTACGTGGCCTTCATCGCCGTCGCCGGGTTGACCATGATGGGACTCGACAGTGTCCCGCTGTTGATGACCGCAGCGTTTATCGCCAGCATCGTCGTCACCAGTTCCTACGGTTACAGCATCGAACGGATTGCCTACCGCCCCCTGCGCGGCAGTAACCGTCTGATCCCGCTGATTTCCGCCATCGGTATGTCGATCTTCCTGCAGAACACCGTTCTGCTGGCGCAAGACTCCAAGGACAAAGCTATCCCCAACCTGATCCCGGGCAACTTCGTCTTCGGTCCGGGTGGCGCACAAGAAGTGCTGATTTCCTACATGCAGATCGTGGTGTTCGTAGTGACCGTGATCGCCATGCTCGGCCTGACCCTGTTCATCTCACGTTCTCGTCTGGGCCGCGCCTGCCGCGCCTGCGCCGAAGACATCAAGATGGCCAACCTGCTCGGCATCAACACCAACAACATCATCGCCCTGACCTTTGTCATCGGTGCTGCGCTGGCCGCGGTGGCGGCTGTGCTGCTGAGCATGCAATACGGCGTGATCAACCCGAACGCCGGCTTCCTCGTCGGCCTCAAGGCCTTCACCGCTGCGGTATTGGGCGGCATCGGCAGCATCCCGGGGGCGATGCTCGGCGGTTTGGTGCTCGGTGTAGCGGAAGCGTTCGGTGCCGATATCTTCGGCGACCAGTACAAGGACGTCGTCGCGTTCGGCCTGCTGGTTCTGGTGCTCTTGTTCCGTCCGACCGGCATTCTGGGCCGTCCGGAGGTTGAGAAAGTATGACTAGGAATCTTAAACAGGCGCTGTTCAGCGCTTTGCTGGTGTGGGCCGTGGCCTACCCGGTACTCGGTCTGAAACTGACCATCGTCGGCATCAACCTGGAAGTGCACAACACCAGCCCTGCAGTACTCGCGACCATCGCGATCTGCTCGGTGCTGATGTTTTTGCGCGTGCTGTTCAACCAGCAGATCAGCAAGGCCTGGCGCTCCTCCCCGGGCATGCCGCTGATCCCGGCCAAGGCCAGCAACTTCCTGACCCTGCCAACCACCCAGCGCTATTTCATCATTGCGCTGATTCTGCTCGCCCTGGTCTGGCCGTTCTTCGGCTCCCGTGGCGCGGTGGATATCGCCACGCTGATCCTGATCTACGTGATGCTCGGCCTGGGCCTGAACATCGTTGTCGGTCTGGCCGGCCTGCTTGACCTCGGTTACGTCGGTTTCTACGCCGTCGGCGCCTACAGCTACGCGCTGCTGTCGCACTACTACGGCCTGAGCTTCTGGATCTGCCTGCCGATTGCCGGGCTGATGGCGGCGACGTTCGGCTTCCTGCTGGGCTTCCCGGTGTTGCGTCTGCGCGGCGACTATCTGGCGATCGTGACCTTGGGTTTCGGTGAGATCATCCGTCTGTTCCTGCGTAACCTGACCGATATCACCGGCGGCCCGAACGGCATCAGCAACATCGAAAAACCGACGTTCTTCGGCCTGACCTTCGAGCGTAAAGCGGCGGAAGGCCTGCAGACGTTCCATGAGTATTTCGGCCTGCAATACAACTCGATCAACAAGGTGATCTTCCTCTACCTCGTTGCCCTGTTGCTGGCACTGGCCGCGCTGTTCGTGATCAACCGTTTGCTGCGCATGCCGATCGGCCGTGCGTGGGAAGCGCTGCGTGAAGACGAAATCGCCTGCCGTGCGCTGGGCCTGAACCCGACCGTGATCAAGCTTTCCGCGTTCACCCTCGGGGCTGCGTTTGCCGGTTTCGCCGGCAGCTTCTTCGCCGCGCGTCAGGGTCTGGTGACGCCGGAGTCGTTCACCTTCATCGAGTCGGCGATCATCCTCGCCATCGTCGTGCTGGGGGGCATGGGCTCGCAACTGGGTGTGATTCTGGCGGCGATCGTAATGATCCTGTTGCCGGAAATGATGCGTGAGTTCAGCGAATACCGCATGTTGATGTTCGGTGCGCTGATGGTGCTGATGATGATCTGGCGTCCACAAGGTCTGCTGCCGATGCAACGCCCACACATGGAGTTGCGCAAATGAGCCGCGAGATCCTTAAAGTCGACAATCTGAGCATGCGCTTCGGCGGTTTGCTCGCGGTCAACGGTGTGGCCTTGACCGTCAAAGAGAAACAAGTGGTTGCCCTGATCGGGCCGAACGGTGCCGGCAAGACCACCGTGTTCAACTGCCTGACCGGTTTCTATCAGCCTACCGGCGGCAGCATCCTGCTCGACGGCGAGCCGATTCAGGGCCTGCCGGGCCACAAGATCGCCCTCAAAGGCGTGGTGCGCACCTTCCAGAACGTGCGTCTGTTCAAGGACATGACTGCGGTCGAGAACCTGTTGATCGCCCAGCACCGTCACTTGAACACCAACTTCCTGTCCGGCCTGTTCAAGACCCCGGCGTTCCGCAAAAGCGAGCGCGAGGCGATGGAATTTGCCGAGTACTGGCTGGAAAAGGTCAACCTCAAAGAGTTCGCCAACCGCACCGCCGGCACCCTCGCCTATGGCCAGCAACGACGTCTGGAAATCGCCCGCTGCATGATGACCCGCCCGCGGATTCTCATGCTCGACGAACCGGCCGCCGGCCTGAACCCGAAAGAGACCGAAGACCTCAAGGCGCTGATCGGCGTGCTGCGTGAAGAGCACAACGTCACCGTGCTGCTGATCGAACACGACATGAAACTGGTCATGAGCATTTCCGACCACATTGTCGTGATCAACCAGGGCACGCCTCTGGCTGATGGTACGCCGGAACAGATCCGCGACAATCCTGAAGTGATCAAAGCCTACCTGGGGGAAGCGTAAATGCTGCAGTTTGAAAACGTTTCCACCTTCTACGGCAAGATCCAGGCCCTGCACAGCGTCAACGTCGAAGTCCGTCAAGGCGAGATCGTCACGCTGATCGGCGCCAACGGTGCCGGCAAGTCCACACTGCTGATGACGCTCTGCGGTTCGCCGCAAGCACACAGCGGCAGTATCCGCTACATGGGTGAGGAACTGGTCGGCCAGGACTCGTCGCAGATCATGCGCAAGAGCATCGCCGTAGTGCCGGAAGGTCGTCGGGTGTTCGCCCGTCTGACCGTGGAGGAAAACCTGTCGATGGGCGGATTTTTCACCAACAAGGGCGATTACCAGGAGCAGATGGACAAGGTTCTCGAACTTTTCCCACGCCTCAAAGAGCGCTTCAATCAGCGCGGCGGCACCATGTCCGGCGGCGAACAGCAAATGCTCGCCATCGGCCGCGCGCTGATGAGCAAGCCCAAGCTGTTGCTGCTCGACGAGCCGTCGCTGGGTCTGGCGCCGATCATCATCCAGCAGATCTTCGACATCATCGAACAGCTGCGCAAGGACGGGGTGACGGTGTTCCTGGTCGAGCAGAACGCCAACCAGGCACTGAAAATCGCCGACCGCGCGTACGTTCTGGAGAACGGCCGCGTGGTCATGCAAGGCACCGGTGAAGCGCTGCTGACCGACCCGAAAGTACGCGAGGCGTACCTCGGCGGTTGAGTGTTCTCGCTGAACAACAAAACGGCCTTCGGGCCGTTTTTTTGTGCCCACGAAACCGCGGATCTACTCCCCCCTGCGGGAGCGGGCTTGCTCGCGTAAGCAGTGTGTCAGTTAACCAAAATGTCGACTGATTCACCGCTTTAGCGAGCAAGCCAGCTCCCACAAGGGATAGCCGTGTCAGGAAAATCTCTGGAAAAGTTTTGCGGCCCGCTGTAACGCATCGCGGTGAGCGTTCTCTAGAGGCACAAGCAAGCGCAAATCGCTTGCAGAAACCCTGATAAAACCTGGAGAAACATCATGACTGCGACTACCCGTACCCTGTCCGCCACCGCTCTGGTTCTGGCTCTCGGTTCCGCACTGAGCATTGCCAGTGTCTCCACCGCCCAGGCCGCCGATGCCAATATGGAAAAATGCTTCGGCGTGGCCATGAAGGGCAAAAACGATTGCGCCGCAGGCGCCGGTACTACCTGCGCCGGCACGGCGAAAATGGATGATCAGGCCAACGCCTGGAAACTCGTTCCGAAAGGCACCTGCGCCACCACCGAAAGCAAAACCTCGCCGACCGGTTTCGGTCAGCTCGAAGCCTTCAAAGCCAAGTCCTGATCAGCGACCTGCCTGAGTGACGCCCATGTTCAGTCATCACGAACCGTCCCTGCCGCGCACTCAGGCAGCTCGCACCGAGCTCCCTGCCCGCGCCGGGCTGGGGCTCAAGACCGGGCACTTCCGCGAAGTGCTCGGCTCCATTCCGGACCTCGGTTTCTTTGAAGTCCACGCCGAAAACTACATGGTGGCCGGCGGCCCGTTTCATCATTTTCTCGGTCTGATCCGCGAGCAGTACCCGCTGTCATTGCATGGCGTGGGACTGTCGATCGGTGGCGAAGGCCCGCTGGACAGCCAGCACCTCAAACGCCTCGCCGAGCTGATCGAACGCTATCAACCACAAGCCTTTTCCGAACATCTGGCCTGGTCGAGCCACGGCCCGGTGTTTCTCAATGATCTGTTGCCACTGGCCTATGACACGCCGACGTTGAACCGCGTTTGCGCGCACATCGATCAAGTACAGAACACTTTGAAACGAACGATGCTGCTGGAAAACCCGGCGACCTATCTGGCGTTTCAGCATTCGACGATCGACGAGGCCGAGTTCATTGCCGAAGTGATCCGCCGCAGCGGCTGCGGCTTGTTGCTCGACGTCAACAATGTCTACGTGTCGTGCATCAATCATCAGCGCGATCCGATGGCTTACCTTGATGCGTTACCGCTGCACGCAGTCGGCGAGATTCATCTGGCCGGCTTCGCTGAAGATTGCGACAACCTCGGCGATCGGTTGCTGATCGACGATCACGGCGCGCCGATTGATCAGGCCGTCTGGGAACTGTACCGACAAGTACTGCAGCGTATCGGCCCGGTGGCGACGCTGATAGAACGTGATAATCACGTGCCGGCCTTCGAGGTTTTGCTCGCCGAAGCGCAGCAAGCCGAGACGCTGTTGCGCCGCGCGGAGCGTGCGGCATGAGCACGCAAGCGGACTTCGCCGCCGCGCTGCTTGACGTACAACTGCCTCATCCCAAGGGCCTGTGCAGTCGCAACGGCGTCGACCCGTCACGGCGTTTCGCGGTCTATCGAAACAACGTGCAGGGCTCGCTGATCAATGCCCTGGCCGACAGTTATCCGGTGGTGCTGCAATTGGTCGGTGAGGAATTCTTCCGCGCCATGGCGGCGATTTTCATCCGCGCTCAACCGCCACAAAGTCCGTTGATGAGCCGCTATGGCGAGGACTTCGCCGACTTCATCGCGCAATTCGACCCTATTGCCGGCGTGCCTTATGTCGCTGATGTCGCGCGACTCGAACACTTGCGCACGCTCGCCTACCACGCCGCCGATGCGCAGCCGATCCGGCCTGAGCAAGTCAGCGCGGCGCTGGCCGATCCGCAGTCGCTGAGCGCGCTGTGTCTCCCATTGCATCCCTCGCTGCACCTGCTCGACTCGGCCTATGCCGTCGTAGCGATCTGGGCGGCGCATCAGCACGAGCAAAGCCTGGCAGGCATTGGTATCAATCGAGGCCAGCACGCCTTGGTGCTGCGCAACGGTCTCGAGGTTGAGCTTTTTGCTCTTGAACCGGGTGCGAGCGTATTTATTCGTCAGTTGACCGCGGGGCAAACGCTGCTCGCGGCGGTAGAGAACAGCCCGCCGTTCGACCTCGCCCAAACCCTCGCCTTGCTGATTGCGCACAACGCGATCACTCAGCTGAATTACATGGAGTTGCCATGAACACCTTAATCGCGCGTGTCATCGCACTGTTCGAAAAAATCCCGCACAGCCTGATTGCCTTCATCGCGCGTTTTTCCATCGCCGCCGTGTTCTGGAAGTCCGGACAAACCAAGGTTGAAGGGCTGGCTGTCGATTTGATTGACGGCACCTTTGAACTGGGCTGGCCGCGTTTGGCGGACTCGACGATTCCGTTGTTTCAGAGCGAGTACAACCTGCCGCTGCTGTCGCCAGAATTCGCCGCACATATGGCAGCGTTTGCCGAGCACGCGTTTCCGGTGTTGATTCTTTTTGGCCTGGCGACACGGTTTTCGGCGCTGGCACTGCTGGGCATGACCCTGACCATTCAACTGTTTGTCTACCCGGATGCCTACCCGACCCATGGCACCTGGGCGGCGGTGTTGCTGTACCTGATGGCGACCGGGCCGGGCAAGTTGTCGATCGATCACCTGATTGCCCGCCGTTTCCAAGGCTGACCTGAATTGTAGGAGCTGCCGAAGGCTGCGATCTTTTGATTTTTAAAAGCAAGATCAAAAGATCGCAGCCTTCGGCAGCTCCTATACAGGTTCGATATCAGCGCTGCAGCCGATCCAGCGCTTCGCCACTGCGCTTGAACCATCCCATCAAATGATCCGCCAACACCTGCGTGCGCTTGGGCAATCCGCCCTGATACGGGTGCACCAGATACATCGGCATCCGTCGGGTCTGGTAATCGCGCAGCAGCCAGCGCAAGCGGCCGTCAGCCAATTCGGTTTGCAGAAGATACGAAGGCAAACGTGCGATGCCGGCGCCGGACAGCGCGGCTTTTTTCAGCAGGCTGTAATGGTTGCTGGCGAACGGGCCTGACACCCGCACCCGCAATAATTCATGCTGCTGGTGATACAGCCACTCTTCCCGCCCGCTGTAATGGCTATTGAGCAAACAACGATGCTCAGCCAAGGCATGCGGCGTCGCCGGCTCGCCGAATCGCTCGAGGTAGGCCGGGCTGGCGCAGGTCATTTCGTGCCACGCCAACAGCGGCCTGGCCACGAGCCGATCGTCATTGGCCACCTCGGCGCGAATCGCCAGATCGAAACCGTCGCGGGACAGATCGCGATAGCTGTTGTTCAGCTCCAGCTCGATCTGCACATCGGGGTATTGCCCGGAAAACTCCAGCAACAATCCATCGAAGAAGGTCTCGCCGAGCGATACCGGAACGGTCATGCGCACCGGCCCGGCCATATCGTCCTTCAACCGCGCCAAAGCCTGCCGTGCGCGTGCGACCTGAGCCACCAGCGCCTGCGCCTGCGGCAGCAGCGCCGCCCCTGCCGCCGTCAGGCTCAAGCGCCGGGTGGTGCGTTGCAGCAACACCACACTAAATTGCGCTTCGAGCTGGCTGATGCGCTTGGACAATTGGCCCTTGCTGCAGCCCAACTGCTGCGCGGCCAATGTAAAACTGCCGGCCTCGATCAGCACGGCAAACGCGGCAAGGTCATCCATTTCGCTCATGGATTGTTTCCATTTGAAAACCAAAGATTGCCTATTAGTGCGCTTATCCGCAGAAAAAACCACTCTAGACTGCAACCTCATTCATACACATGGGGTACAGCTCGATGAAGATTCTGTTGATAGGGGCCGGCGGCACCATCGGTTCGGCGGTAGACAAGGAGTTGTCGCAACGCCACGAAGTCGTGCGTATCGGCCGTAACAGCGGTGACTTGCAGGTGGATATCAGCGACAGCACATCGATTCGCAAACTGTTCGAGCAGACCGGCAAGTTCGATGCGCTGATCTGCGCGGCGGGCAACGTGACGTTTGCGGCGCTGGGCGAGATGACCGAAGACAGCTTCGCCCTCGGTTTGAAAGACAAACTGATGGGCCAGGTCAACCTGCTGCTGATCGGCCGCGAGTACGCCAATGACGGCGCCTCGTTCACCTTCACCACCGGTGTGCTCAGCCACGACCCGATTCGTAGCGGCGCCTCGGCAGCGCTGGTCAACGGCGCCCTCGACAGCTTCGTCCGCGCTGCTGCCATCGAGCTTCCACGTGGCTTGCGAGTGAACTCGGTGAGCCCGACCGTGCTCACCGAAGCCCTGGGCAAATACGCGCCCTACTTCCGTGGTTTCAAACCGGTTCCTGCAGCAGAAGTGGCATTGGCCTACGCGAAAAGTGTCGAAGGCCTGCAGACTGGTCAGACTTTACACGTGGGCTGAATCACTTAATCGATCAAGGTAGGTAAGAGCCGTTTGGCGACGGACCGCGACATGGTGATCCTGAGCTCCCCGCCCAGCTCGGATCGCACGGTGCCTGTGGAAATGTGCTGGCCGTTGATCGAAAGATTCAATGGCTGGCCCAGCGCCTCCAGACTGATTGCCCTCGCCCGTTCAGTGGCGGCGGGTGCCAGAGCAACGGATAAATGGACAAGATCCGGATTGGCCCCTTGATCATCCTTGAGCAACACTTCCATCTTTGTGAAATCAACCGCCGAAGAGAATTTCAGATCGGCAGCCTGGACGCTGGCAGCGCTTGCGGATGCCAACAGCAACAGCGCAATTTTCCATCGCATTGAACACTCCATGATCTATCAAAAAAAGTGCGTGAGACTATGCGGCGCCGCAGAGCCGGACTCAATAGTGGCCACTCAAGCCTTGTGATCGACAGCCACCCTCAGTAACGTGACGACAATTGTCTGGAGAGCCAAAGATGCGTGTTGCCCGTTCGATCGTCCTCGTTACCCTGCTGCCGTTGTTTGCCGCCTGCCAGTTGTTTGATGGCCAGCGCCAGAGTGTGTCCCACGCAGGGCAGACGCGCATGCAGGGGCAACTGACCGCCGCCGACGGCAAACTGGTGTTCCAGCCGTGTCAGGATCAGCGGCAGCTGGTGGTCAACGACATCGGCGGTACCAGCGTCCTGCAAGAAGCCGCCACTCTGGCCGACGAGCAAGGCAAACTGTTTGCCGATGTGCGTGGCAAGGTCTCCGGCGATCGCCTCGACCTGGGCCAGTTGTATCGCGTCGAACGCTCGGGCACAGCCTGTGATGACCCCAACTTCAAACTGTTGATCCTGCGCGCCGCCGGCCATGGCCCCCAATGGAACGTCAAGGTCAGTGGCAAAGGGATGGTCATCGAACGCCAAGGCCAGCCCCCGCTCGCCGTGCCGTATGTGGAAGAGCAGCTGGGCGACGGTCGCTTCAATCTCAGCAGCGAAGCCAACAACCAGCGCATCGAATTGTGGGTCGCGCCGCAGCGCTGCGTCGACAGCAGCACCGGCAGCGTGCAGCACATGAGCGCCGAGTTGCGTATCGACGGTCAGGTGCAGCGCGGCTGCGGCTATTTCGGCGGCGCGCGCAACGACTGATCGTTTTTCCCCCACGGATCCGCTCGCGGCGGCTTATAATCGCCGCCTTCAAACGCCCTGGCGCAGTTGTGCGCCCCGCGAATCCGGATCCCGCCATGTTACGAATCACCGAACTCAAGCTGCCAATCGACCATCCCGAAGAAGACCTGCGCGCGGCCATCGTGCAACGCTTGGGCATCGCCAGCGATGATCTGCTCGATTTCACCTTGTTCAAGCGCAGCTATGACGCGCGCAAAAAGTCTTCCGAACTGTGCTTCATCTACACCATCGACCTCAACGTACGCGACGAGGCCAAGGTACTGGGCAAGTTCGCCGACGACCGTAACGTCAACGTGGCGCCGGATGTCAGCTACAAATTCGTCGGCCAGGCACCGAACGATCTTGGCCAACGGCCGATCGTCGTCGGTTTCGGCCCGTGCGGCATCTTTGCCGGCCTCCTGCTGGCGCAAATGGGCTTTAAACCGATCATTCTCGAACGCGGCACCGAAGTCCGTCAGCGCACCAAGGACACCTGGGGCCTGTGGCGCAAAAGCGTGCTCAATCCCGAGTCCAACGTGCAGTTCGGCGAGGGCGGCGCGGGCACGTTCTCCGACGGCAAACTCTACAGCCAGATCAAAGATCCGAAATTCCTTGGGCGCAAAGTCCTGCACGAATTCGTCAAGGCCGGTGCGCCGGAAGAAATCCTCTACGTCAGCAAACCGCACATCGGTACGTTTCGCCTGACCGGCATGGTCGAAAACATGCGCGAGCAGATCCGCGAGCTGGGCGGTGAAGTGCGCTTCCAGGAGCGCGTTTCCGACGTGCTGATAGAAGACGGCCAACTGGTCGGCGTGCAACTGGCGAGCGGCGAAACCTTGCATTCGAAGCATGTGGTTCTGGCCCTGGGCCATAGCGCCCGCGACACCTTCCGCATGTTGCATAGCCGTGGCGTGTTCATGGAAGCCAAACCGTTTTCGGTGGGTTTCCGTATCGAACACCCGCAATCGCTGATCGACCGTGCGCGCTTGGGCAAATACGCCGGGCACCCGAAACTCGGCGCTGCCGATTACAAACTGGTGCACCACGCCAAGAACGGCCGTTCGGTCTACAGCTTCTGCATGTGCCCGGGCGGCACCGTCGTCGCAGCGACCTCCGAGCCCAATCGTGTGGTCACCAACGGCATGAGCCAATACTCGCGTAACGAGCGCAATGCCAACTCCGGTATCGTCGTCGGCATCACCCCCGAAGTCGATTACCCGGGCGGCCCGCTGGCCGGTATCGAATTGCAGGAACGCCTGGAATCCCACGCGTTCATCCTCGGCGGCAGCGACTACAAGGCCCCGGCGCAACTGGTCGGCGACTTCATCAATGGCAAGCCTTCGACCGAACTGGGCGAAGTCGAACCGTCGTACAAGCCAGGCGTTGCGCTGGGTGATCTGGCATTGGCGCTGCCGGACTTTGCCATTGAAGCGATCCGTGAAGCCTTGCCAGCCTTCGAGAAGCAGATTCGCGGTTATTCGCTGCACGATGCGGTGCTGACCGGAATCGAGACCCGCACTTCATCACCGCTGCGCATCACCCGCAACGAGTCGCTGCAGAGCATGAACGTCAAGGGCCTGTTCCCGGCGGGTGAAGGCGCCGGTTATGCCGGCGGGATTCTCTCGGCGGGTGTCGACGGGATACGCATTGCCGAGGCTGTGGCCCGGGATATCCTCGGCCTCACTGACTAATCAGCATTAGCTGACACAACACAACCCCTGTGGCAGCGGGCTTGCTCGCGAAAGCGTCGTATCAGTCGATTCATTTATCGCCTGACACACCGCCTTCGCGAGCAAGCCCGCTACCACATTTGATTTTCGGGGTGTCAGATATTGGCGCGCAGCACTGACGCCGGCAGCACCTCCCCACGCTCGGCACTCGCCGCCACCGCTGCTATCAACTCACCCAGTTCATACCCCTGCGCTTTCAACCAGTCCTGATCGTAATAGGTGTCGACATAACGCTCGCCGCCATCGCACAGGATAGCCACGATCGACCCCGACTGCCCCGCCGCTTTCATCTGCTGCGCCGCCATCAACGCACCGATCAGATTGGTCCCGCTCGACCCGCCGACATGCCGCCCCAAACGCTGCGCCAGATAATGCATGGCCGCCAGCGACAAGGCGTCCGGCACCTTGACCATCGCGTCGATGACGTTGGGCAGAAAGGACGCCTCTACCCGCGGCCGACCAATGCCTTCGATGCGCGAGCCGCAGTCGAGCCGCAGGCTGGCATCACCGCTCTGATAGAAATCGAAGAACACCGAGCGCTCGGCATCGGCACACAACACGCGCGTGCAGTGCTGGCGATAGCGTACGTAACGACCGAGGGTGGCAGTGGTGCCGCCGGTGCCGGGACTGGAAATCAGCCAAGTCGGCTCTGGGTGTTTTTCGTAGCGCATCTGCTGGAAGATCGACTCGGCGATGTTGTTGTTCGCCCGCCAGTCGGTAGCGCGTTCGGCGTACGTGAACTGATCGATGAAGTGACCGCCGTGCTCGCGGGCCAGGCGCTCGGATTCGGCGTAGATCTGCGTCGGATCCTGCACCAGATGACTCTGCCCGCCGTAGAAGGCAATCTGGGCAATCTTTTCTCTCGAGGTGGACGCCGGCATCACCGCGATGAATGGCAGACCGAGCATGCGGGCGAAATACGCTTCGGAAATCGCCGTCGAGCCGCTGGACGCTTCGATCACCGGCGCGCCGGGTTTCAGCCAGCCGTTACACAGCGCGTAAAGGAACAGCGAACGAGCCAGACGATGCTTGAGGCTACCAGTGGGATGGCTGGACTCGTCCTTGAAATACAACTCGATGCCGGCAAAACCAGGCAGCGGCAAGGGGATCAGGTGGGTGTCGGCGCTGCGCTGGAAGTCCGCCTCGATGATGCGGATGGCTTCACGGGCCCACTGTCGGGTGTCGCTCATGGTCTCGGTTCTCACTGAATCAGACAGGAGATCGAACTCCTGAAAAAGGTCTACGACAAGCTTAGGAAGAATCGGCTAGCGGGCAAAGATACAGCTGAGTCTCAATCTATACGGCAACTGCTAGGCTCAACGTGGCCGGGGCCAGATACCTTGTAACGACATATAACAAAAAAGAATATAACTTTTGTTTTAACAACTAACCGTACGGGTTAGGGTAGACCACCTTTTTTGATCTGATGGAGAGCGACCTTGCCTCTGCGTAGCACGTTCACGCGTTTCTTTCAGTTGGAAGCTGCCAGCGGTCTGCTATTGATCGCGGCAGCCATCCTCGCGCTGATCATCAACAACTCGCCGCTGTCGTGGCTCTACACCGGCCTGCTCGACACCCCCGTGGTGGCGCAGATCGGTGCGCTGAAAATCGCCAAACCCCTGCTGCTATGGATCAACGACGGCCTGATGGCGATGTTCTTCCTGCTCATCGGTCTGGAAGTCAAACGCGAAGTGCTCGACGGCCAGTTGTCCAAGCCCTCGCAGATCGTCCTGCCCGGCGCAGCGGCGATCGGCGGCATGCTGGTCCCGGCACTGATCTACTGGTTTCTCAACCGCGACAACCCCGCCGCCCTGAGTGGCTGGGCCATCCCGACCGCCACCGACATCGCTTTCGCCCTCGGCGTACTGGCGCTGCTCGGCAAGCGCGTGCCGGTGTCGCTGAAACTGTTCCTGATGACCCTGGCGATCATCGATGACCTCGGTGCGATCGTGATCATCGCGATCTTCTATTCCGGCGAACTCTCGACCCTGTCCCTGGGCCTGGCGGCTGCGTGCATTGCCGCGCTGGTGGCGATGAACCGGCTCGGCGTGGTCAAGCTCGGGCCGTACATGATCATCGGCTTGATCCTCTGGGTCTGCGTGCTCAAGAGCGGGGTCCACGCGACATTGGCTGGCGTGACTCTGGCTTTCTGCATCCCACTGCGCACGAAAAATGCCGAGCCGTCGCCGCTGCTGACCCTCGAACACGCGCTGCACCCCTGGGTCGCCTACGGCATCCTGCCGCTGTTCGCCTTCGCCAACGCTGGCCTGTCGCTGAGCGGCGTCACCGTCGAAAGCTTCACCCACGACGTACCGATGGGCATCGCCATCGGCCTGCTGCTGGGCAAGACCATCGGCGTGTTCGGGCTGACGTGGCTGGCGGTCAAGATCGGCATCGCCGCCCTGCCCCAAGGCGCCAACTGGGGCCAGATTCTCGGCGTGGCGATCCTCTGCGGCATCGGCTTCACCATGAGCCTGTTCGTCGGCTCGCTGGCCTTCGAACCGGGCGTGAGTGATTACGCCGGCATGGATCGCATGGGCATCCTCACCGGCTCGATTCTCGCGGCAGTGATTGGTTATGCAGTGACGGCGGCGGCGAGTCGCAAGCAGGCTGCGTTACCGTCCGTGTAATAAATATGGCGAGAGGAGCCCTCTCGCCATCCGCTTTGTTGCAACGCAGCGAACAATCCCTACGTTTTTAGCGACGCGTCCTACAGCCACATTTTCCCCGCTTCGATAACGTCGTGCAGCCCCTTTTCAACGGGGCTGTCGATGGTGAACGAAGGGACGATCAGTGGCGCGGAACAAGGACATCCCCCAGGTAAAGAACCCACCGGCGGGCGACGGGCATCACGTAACCTGGCGGGATATGACGGCCGCTGAACTGGCCGAGCGCGAAGCCGGGCAAGACGCTTACGACGCGATGCTGGCGCGGCAGGAGGCGTTCGAACGCAGCCGTGAAGTGGCGGCGAAAAAACCTCAAGCCGTGCGTGCCGGCAGTGTATTCGCCAAGTCCTGCAAATTGCCGGATGCGATTATCGATTACGGCAATCCTTCCGGCATGGTGCCGACCGACAGCCTGAGGGATTACGGCGAGCTGATACTGCTCGGTGCTCGCGAAGCCGACCCAAGCGGCGGCATTCCTCTCAAGAAAATCAGCGCCAACGCCATCCCGGTCGGGTTCGGCAGTCTGGCCTTGGCAGGCTCGGCTTTCGAAGCGCTGCCGGCGCTCCTCTCCAGTGCGACCGCTGCGCCTTTGGTCGGGCTGGTTGCGCTTTTAATGCCATCAAGCCTGGGCGACAGCGCGCTCTATACCGATGAGCAACTAAGCACACTCAAACAAGCCCGAACCCGCGTGCGCCTGCGCGTCGAGCAACAGGCCGATGGGGGCCTCAAGGGTTACGGCTTCTACACCGGCAAGAACCGCGATTGGGAAATGGTCGATGTCGTGCAATTCACTGCACGCGGCGACCGGTTCGTTGCGGATTTGGGTGAAGGCGTCGAACTGCTCTGGACCCCGGCGGTGGATGGCTCGGACATTCTAGGCATTCCGGCGCTGGAGGCTGCCCCGCAAGCACCGCATATCTGGGTTTATCCACCGACGAAAGCGGCCGACTGGATACTGGTGAATCCGGTTTATCCGCCGGAGTACAAAGATTTCATTCTGGTGTTTCCCGCAGATTCGGGTGTAAAACCGATTTACACCGTTGTCAGCTCTGCGAAAGGCACCGCTGAAGCGGGACATACTTATCACCCCGCTCCCGAGACGTCGGATATCACAGCCTTTCCCGATTTAAGAAGAGCAAAAAAGAAAACGCCGTTCAACGGAGGGCTCCGCGATCGCTGGATCAATGCAAAAGGCCGAATAATCTATGAGTGGGACTATTTACATGGCGAGCTTGAAGCCTACCGCGCAAGCGATGGTAGCCATTTAGGCTCTTACGACCATAGAACTGGTGAACAGATAGATCCACCAAAAAAGAACCGTAGTATCAAAAAATATTTATGAGGATTGCATGGGACTCAAAGTCAGACTCGAATGGTATGACCAACAAACCGAACTGGGGGAAGGGGAGGAACTGTCGAAAGATTTCGGTGAGGACGTTTCATTAATGGAAGCATTAGGCCTACCGTCGAAAACCTTCAATAACGGCGGATTCGATGTGAACGCCGATTGGGTCGAGACTCTCCAGCCCCACTTCCAGCATTCAATCCAATTTTCGTCTTACGACTATCAGGTATCGTTTGTTTACCGTGATCAATGGTAGATGGGACTGAAAGTAAGATTGGAATGGTACGACACAGCAACGTTGGAGTATCAAGGGGAGAGTCGCCAAACGATCTGGGTGATGATGAGTCAGTGTTAAACGCCTTGGGGATCCCCGCCGAGGACGACATCAATAATGGCAGCTTGAACGTCGTTCAAAACTGGCTGTCCACAATTCAGCCGTTTCAACATCAACTCGATTCGAAAGTCCACTACTAGCAAATTTCGTTTGACTACGGCTGACAGCCCGAAGGTTTAGCTCCATGCGCTTTCTTTCGATTACCGGATTCTTCCCTGACGAAGTCCAAGATGACTCCTTGCAATTCGAGCTGGATATCACAGGCAGCGAGATGAATGAAAAAGTGGCTCAGCTCATTGAATCAAAGCCCTTGGATGAGGTAGAACCCGGCGAGCTGTTGTTGACTCAGGATCAGGTAACCGCATTGGAAAACCTGCTCGACGTCAGTTTTCCAAAGGGCCTCGAATACTTCATGGGCACCTGCGCCACATACTGAATGAACAATTCACAAGCAAAGAAAAACCCCGACCAGTCACCTGATCGGGGTTTTCTTTTACCCGGCTTCTCGCTTAGTGCGAAACGCGGCTGGTCCCGCCAACGGTGGAAATCCGTACCCGCTCACCGACGCGGAATACTTCGTTCTCCTGAACCTGCTGCACATAGGCGCGCATGCTGCCGTCGTCTTCGCGGACGGTGATTTCCACGCCCTGGGTGCGAGTCAGGCCTTCCTCGGTGGCCGAGCCAAGCAGGCCGCCAGCCACTGCGCCGATGACTGCAGCGACGATGCTGCCCTTGCCGCCGCCGATAGCGCTGCCGCCGACGCCGCCGACCACTGCGCCTGCTGCGCCGCCAATCGGGGTTTTGGTGCCTTCGATTTTGACCGGTCGCAGGGATTCGATGGTGCCCATGCGAATCGTCTGCACACGACGCGCTTCGTCACGGGAGTAGGAGTCGCCGGTGAGGCTCGATTGGCAGCCGGTCAGCAACATCGCCATCGTGGAAAAGGAAGCAACCAGCAGAACAGACTTACGCATAGCATCAACTCCAAAAGAACAGGTGTTCATTAAACTCCGTGGCCTGGCGCCTGTCACGACACCATCCGGATAAAATTGGCTTCCATTCAGGCTGGATACAGATGCCTGCGAGCGTCCACTTAAAGTAGCGTGAAATCACTGAATCTGCGCCATCGCCCTTCATCCCGCTCGGTAGACTGCTCAGGGTGCCAGTCGTTCAAGAATCCACTCGGCACCCTGGAGGCGGTAATTAAGGCGATCATGCAGACGGCTGGAACGGCCCTGCCAGAACTCGATGCGCTCCGGCAACAAACGGTAACCGCCCCAATGTTCAGGGCAATGCGGCTGGGTGTCGCTGAAGCGTTGCTCGGTGGCTTTGAGCAGATCTTCCAGTTCACCACGACCGTTGATGACCCGGCTCTGCGGTGAGGCCCAGGCGCCGAGACGGCTGCCCAAGGGTCGTACCTGATAATACGCATCGGACTCTTGCGGCGTGACCTTGACCGCCCGTCCTTCGATGCGCACCTGGCGCTCCAGGGTTGGCCAGAAAAAGGTCATGGCGGCAAACGGGTTGGCCGCCAGATGCTGGCCCTTGGCGCTGTCGTAATTGGTGAAAAAAGTGAAGCCCTGCTCGTCGAGGCCCTTGAGCAGCAGAATGCGGCAATGCGGACGACCGTCGGCATCGACCGTGGCCAGGGTCATGGCGTTGGCTTCCACCGGCGCCTGCTCGGTTTTCACCGCATCGGCAAACCATTGGTGAAACAGCGCAAACGGCTCGGCCGGGGCTTGCGCCTCGGTCAGACCGTCACGGGTGTAATCGCGACGCATATCGGCCAGAGCCTGGGTCATGGCGGATTCCTTTTCGTTAGCGGATCACTTTTTAGCGGGGTCGGCTGCGGCGACTTTCTTGTCGGTCGCGGCGGCTTTGGCGGGTGCAGCCTTTTTCACTGGAGCCTTGGCCGGAGCCTTTTTCGCAGGAGCCTTGGCGGCAGCTTTCTTGGCCGGCGCTTTTTTCGCCGCCGGGGCAGCAGCTTTCTTCGCGGCAGGCGCTGGAGTAGCTGGTTTGGCCACTGGCTTGACGTCTTGCGCAGCGACCAGGGTGACTGGCTTCGGCGCCGGCATGTTGTATTTGCTCAGCAGCGCGACCATGGTGTTTTGCGGGGTGACCAGCAGTTCGACACGACGGTTCAGGGCGCGACCCTCAACGCTGTCATTGGCAGCACGCGGCGCTTCGGAACCCATGCCGCGCAGCATCAGGCGATCACGCTGCAAGCCGCTGAGGCGGAAAATCGCTGCAACCGACTGCGCACGTTCCTGACTCAACTTGATGTTGGCCGGTGCTGCACCGCTGGTGTCGCTGTGACCGAGCACCAGCACGGCGGTTTTCGGGTCGGCTTCGAGAATTTTCGCCACGCGGGTGAACGGGCCGAGGGTGACCGGCAGCAGCATGGCCGGACGGTCCGGGTTGAACGAGCCTTCCACCGGCGCTGTTACGACCAGTACGTTATCGCGACGCTCGAGTTGCAGTTTGCTGTCCTTCACCGCTTCGCGCAGACGCGGTTCGTAGTCGTCGAGCCAGGCTTGAGTGACCTTCGGATCCGGCATCGGCACTGCTTTGGCGGTTGGCTGATCCTTGCCGCCGAACGGCCACCACCATTTGCCATTGGACTGCGCCTGGGCTTTGGCCACCTCGACCGGTTTGGCTTCAGGTTTGACCTCGGCTTTCAGATCGGCCTTGACCGCTTCATCGCTCGAACCGAACGGCCAGTACCACGGGTTGCTGCTTTCGGCCTTGGCCACTGGCGCGGTCGCCGCCGGTTTCAACGGGGCCGGGGCCGGGGCCGGAGCCGGATCTTTGGCCGCGACTTTGTCAGAAGAACCGAACGGCCACCAACTGCCGCCGTCCGCATCGTTTTTCGGGGTCTGTGCGCAACCGGTGATCGCAACACACAGGGCCAGGGCGAGGGTCTTTTTAGATGACATTGAAAATCCACAAAATGAAGTAATGAAAAATCAGAGCACTTTCGCCCGGATAAACAGCCGTTTTGAAACGAAAATCCCTATGAGGTTCCGACCCTGGAACCGCAGTTGAAGCTTTACAGACAAGTGGCAAGCACCCGCGCCAGCTTTTGCGCGCGCGGATCCATCAAAACGTAAGGCCCCAGGGTATTTGTCACGAAACCGAAAGCCACATCGTGCTCAGGATCAGCAAAACCGATCGAGCCGCCCGCTCCCGGATGGCCGAACGCGCGTGGGCCGAGGCCGTAGGTGGCGTTGGGCACGTCCGGTTGATCGAGCATGCAGCCGAGGCCGAAGCGGGTGCGCGTGAGCAAAGTCTTGTCGTCGCCGAGGCTGTGCTCGCGGGTCAGCTCTTCGAGCATCTCGCTCTCGAGCAGGCTGCCATCGAGCAGACCGGCATAGAAACCGGCAAGGCTACGCGCGTTGCCGTGGCCGTTGGCTGCCGGTTGCTGCATGCGCCGCCACTCCGGTTTGTTGGTGCTGGTCAGCACGGACGGTGGATTGGTGAAGGCGCGGGTGGTCATGGCCGTTGGTTCGCGCATGGTCACTTGCAGCAAGCGCTGGGCCGCGGCGTCGCCGGGGTTACCTTTGCCGCGGGCGATGTGCGCCACGCGATGAAATTCTTCGTCGGCGAGGCCTACATGGAAATCCAGACCCAAAGGTTTGGCAACCCGAGCGACGATCGATTCGCCCGGCCCACGCCCGTCAGCACGGCGCAGCAATTCGCCGACCAGCCAACCGTAGGTGATCGCGGCGTACCCGTGACCGGTGCCCGGCGTCCACCACGGCGCTTCGGCCGCGAGGGCGTCGACCATGGTTTTCCAGTCGTAAAGGGCTTCAGGGGCGAGCAGTTCGCGCAGCGCTGGCAGGCCGGCCTGATGGCAGAGCAATTGGCGCAAGGTTACAGATTCTTTGCCGGCGGCAGCGAACTCCGGCCAGTAGCGGGCAACCGGGGCGTCGAGTTGCAACTTGCCTTCGGCTACCAGTTGCAGCGCGGTGACAGCAGTGAAGGTCTTGGTGCAGGAGAACAGGTTGGCAATGGTGTCGCTGTGCCAGGCTTCGGCGCCATCCTTGTCGGCGGTACCGGACCAGAGGTCGAGGACGGTTTCTCCACCGACCTTGATGCACAGGGCTGCGCCGCGTTCCTGGGGATCGTCGAACAGTGCGGCGAAAGCCTCGCGCACCGCTTCGAATTGAAGCTCGTAATGTCCCTGAATCTGCACCCGCAACTCCCCGCGAAAACGCTCTACAAAGTGGCCCGCATTGTTCCAGCCCTTGAGGGATTTGGGAACAGGCGCGGGCCAGACGGTTAAAAGCCAAATTAAAGACCGTAGCCTTCGGCAGCTCCTGCATGGGATGACGTCCCCTGCAGGCGCTGCCGAAGGCTGCGATCTTTGTGGGCGTCACGCCTTAATGACCATTCCCCGAATGCCCACCCGCCTGCCCGGGCCCTGCTGCGTTGCCAGCCTCAGCCTTGCGCCCGCCTTCAGTCTCGGAGCGCGGCGTTTTCTGCGCCTCCTTGCCCAACTGCTCAAGCGTCTGCAGATTGCTTTTGCGCACCGCCTCGACAAAGCCCTGATACGGCAGATCGGTAACTGCGACCAGCCCGAAATGGCCGTTCTCGCCGTCGAGCAACCGCCCGGTCACCGGTTGGTCGAGATACTGGAACCAGTGCACGCCGACAATCGACGGCTCGCTCAGCGCCTGTTTGAGGAAATTGGCATAGGCAGGGCCGCGATCTTCTTCTCTGGCCAATTGCGTCACGCCGCCCCAGAACGGGCCTCGGTCTGCCGAGCCGAAGTTGAACTCCGTGATCAACACCGGTTTGTCCAGCGCCGCCAGCGTGGCGAAGTCATAACCATCCTGCGGCTTGAGCGTGTACATATTGAAACTCAAGACATCGCAATACTGCGCGCAGGACGCCACGGCCTCAGGTGTGCTGATGGCGAAGCGACCGCCAAGCAACATCTGGTTCGGCGCGTGCCACTTCAGCGAATCGGAAATGGTCTTGAAGTAGGTGTCGGCGAAAACCTTCTGGAAGTATTTGAAATCCGCCTCGATTTCCGGATGCTCAGGACTCGGCAATGGCGGCACGAAGCCCGGGTCTTCCATCAATTCCCACGCCGGCAACTCGATGCCCCAGGCCTTGGACAGACCGGCCTGATTGCGGTACTTGTCACGCAATTGCTTGAGAAAGGCGCGTTTGGCCGGCACGTCGGTGGTCATTTTCAATGTGCCGTAGGCGAGCGCGTAGCGAGCCTTCGGATCGTCGCCAGAGCCGGCCCAGGCCAGCTCGTTATCGGCGTAATAACCGATCAGCCACGGATCGTCGCGATGATCGCGAGCGGCAATGGCCACGGCGCGCTCGGTGGCCATCGCGAAACGTGGATCGAACGGATCGGGCATGCCGCCCCACCAATCGCTACCGGTGCTGATGCTGGCATAATCGCCGACGATCGACAGCGGCAAGGTGTACGGCACGCGCTCAGCGTCCGCCAGCGACGGCGCGCTCCAGTTGCCGACGGTGTTGAAACCCCAGGCCTGCAACCGATCGAGGGTATGCCGGGTCCAACGCTCTTCATCAATCGTGGCTGTGCACGGCGCGGTTTGCGCGCTGGACGTTTGCACCGCATCGGTCTGCGCCGCTTCGGCAATACCCGATTTTGGCTCGGCAGGCACCGCTGCGGTTTCAGCGGCCTGCACCGAGCTGGCCTCAGTCGCGCCCGCCTTCGCCGCTTCGGCGATCCCGGCCTTGTTGTCGCTGTCCGGTTTGCACGGTTCGCCGTACAGGCGTTGCAGATTGGCGCCGTAGAAGTCGTACCAGCGGCCATTGCCGTAGCCACGGCCCTGATCGGCGCCGTTGCCGCCACGGTTGTCGCCTTCGCCAAAATGCGCGGCCAGCGGGTCGCCGTTCTTCGGCAATGATTCGAACATGTATTCGCGCCCCGCCACGTAGGTCCGGTTGACCTGCGGGCTCACCGTATTGACACCCAGCGAGTAGAACGGATGGCCTTCAGGAGTCACCAGATACCAGCGGCCATCGCGTTTTTCTGTGCGGAAGAAACCGCTGGCCTTGAACGCCGGGCCTTCATTCCAGCCGCCGAATTTGTCCAGCGGGGACTTTTCGCGCTCGGCCAGCCAGTTGTTCAGTTGTTGCTGCTCTTTGCTGGCGGCGCTTTTCAGTTGCTCGTCGCTGCTGACTTTTTCCGGCCATTTGCTGCGGCTCGACTGCCCGTACGCGTCGACCAGATTGCCATACACCGCCTGTGTCACCGATTCGCCGTCCTGCACGCCAAAACGCTCGAGCAACAGGTTCTGCGCGACTTTCGGCTGATCCATCGACAGGCTCACCGAAACCACCTGGCTGCGATCGATTTCGCCGGTGCTGCTGGCCAGCAGGATGCGCTGGCCATCGACGGTCATCGGCATCGGCGGGCCGGCTTTCATGCCTTGGCTCAACGGAGTCGACGCCACCAGCGGCACCAGCAACGTTTGCGCAGGACCGGCCGGCAGATCGACACGACTGACTAAGGTACGACCATCGTTGCTTTGGATCTGCACATAAACCGTCACCGCCCAGTTCATCGCACTCTGCAAACGCAGGGTCATCATGCCGGACTGCGACCAGTCCCAAGCCCCGGTCTGCGGGGTCAGACGCAAGGTCGGCCGTGCAACCGGGTTGAACGTGACCCGGCGCAACACTTCGCCTTCGGGCGTCTGCTCAGCATTGGCCTGCGGCAGGTCGGCGTTTTCCGTGGCGATTTTGACCACGTCGGCCGGGCGCACGAAGTTGAACAGCGTCTGCTGACCGGCGGGCGCCGCCAGCGAAGGCGCGGCAAAGATCAAGGCGAAAACAGCGGGCAACGAACGGCGGATCATAAGAACGGAGTTCTCCCTAACGACCAGTCAAGGCCAGTGAAAAAGCGGTGGCAGAGAGATAGACAACGCGGCGGGCCAATCGGCCCACCCGTGTCTCAGGATATTTCACGACGGAAAGGCGGCAACGCATTGAGGATCGCCTTGCCGTAGCGCTGGGTGACCAGACGCCGGTCGAGCAAGGTGATGGTGCCGCGGTCTTCTTCGGTGCGCAGCAGACGGCCGCAGGCCTGAACCAGTTTCAGCGAGGCATCGGGCACGGAGATTTCCATGAACGGATTGCCACCGCGCGCCTCGATCCACTCCGACAACGCGGCTTCGACCGGATCGTCAGGCACCGAGAACGGAATCTTGGCGATCACCACGTGCTCGCAATAAGCCCCTGGCAAGTCGACACCTTCGGCAAAACTGGCCAGCCCGAACAGCACGCTGGAATCACCGCCGTCGACCCGCGCCTTGTGCTTGTTCAGGGTTTCCTGTTTCGACAGGTTGCCCTGAATGAACACTTGCTTGCGCCAGTCACGGTCGAGACCGTCGAACACGTCCTGCATCTGCTTGCGCGAGGAGAACAGCACCAGCGTGCCGCGGGAACCTTCGACCAGATCGGGCAGTTCGCGAATGATTGCCGCCGTGTGGGCAGCGGCATCGCGCGGGTCGGCCTTCAGATCCGGCACGCGCAACACGCCGGCGTCGGCATGATGGAACGGGCTCGGCACCACCGCTGTGACAGCCTTTTTCGGCAGTCCGGCGCGCATGCGGAAGCGGTCGAAAGTGCCCAGCGCCGTCAACGTCGCGGACGTCACCAGGCAGCCGTAAGCGACATTCCACAAACTGCGACGCAAGGTTTCCGCCGCCAGAATCGGGCTGGCGTTGACCTCGATATCGAACAGCGAGCCACTTTCGGCCAACGTCAGCCAGCGCGCCATGGGCGGGCTGTCTTCCGGGTCTTCGGCGGTGAACGCGGTCCATAATTCCCAGTTGCCGGAAGCACGGGACAACAGGCTGCCGAACAGCGGATACCATTCTTCGGCCTGATTGCTGGCAATGCCGATGTTGACCTCGCCGTCCATGCCTTCCTTGAGCAGGTCGGTCAAACGTTGGAACAGATCGTTGAGACGGGAAAAGCCTTTTTTAAGCTCGATGCCCATCTCGCGCATGTGCTCGGGAATCACTCCGCCGACGAAGCGATGACGCGGGCGCTCACGGCCTTCGACATCTTCGCCGGGTTTGAAATCGGCGATCTGCTCGCACGCGGTGAACATGAACTGCTGCTGGGTCTTGATCTCCCGCGCCAGCTCCGGCACCTGCTCGATCAGCTTGCCCAGATCGCCCGGCAGCGGATGCTGGGCCAGCAGTTTGGTGAGGTTCTTGGCGGTGGTTTCCAGCCAGTCGGCGGTGGAGCGCAGGCGCGTGTAATGAGCGAAATGGCCGATGGCCTTGTCCGGCAGGTGGTGACCTTCGTCGAACACGTAAATGGTGTCGCGCGGATCCGGCAGCACGGCGCCGCCGCCCAAGGCCAGGTCAGCCAGAACCATGTCGTGGTTGGTGACGATCACGTCGACCTTGCCCATGCCTTCGCGGGCCTTGTAGAAGGCGCACTGGCCGAAGTTCGGGCAATGACGGTTGGTGCACTGGCTGTGATCGGTGGTCAGGCGCGCCCAATCGGCGTCTTCCAGCGCGTTCGGCCAACTGTCGCGATCGCCGTCCCACTTATTGCCGGCGAGTTTCTCGATCATGCTGGTGAACAGCTTCTGACTGGCCTCGTCGACTTCGATCTTGAAGCCTTCTTCCTCGAACAGCTGCGCGGTGGCGGTTTGCGCGTGGCCTTCCTGCAACAGCATGTCGAGCTTGGACAGACACATGTAGCGGCCACGGCCCTTGGCCAGGGCGAAACTGAAATTGAGCCCGCTGTTGCGCATCAGATCGGGCAGATCCTTGTAGACAATCTGCTCTTGCAGGGCGACGGTCGCGGTGGCAATCACCAGACGCTTGCCGGCCAGCTTCGCCGTGGGGATCGCCGCCAGGCTGTAGGCCACCGTCTTGCCGGTACCGGTGCCGGCTTCCACCGCGACAATCGCGGGGTCGCCACTGCGCCGGCCTTCGTCATCGGTGTCGATATCCCCGAGGACCTTGGCGATTTCGGCGATCATCAGGCGCTGGCCGTAACGCGGCTTGAGGCTCTTGGCCTCTAGAAAACGCGAATAGGCGCCCTGGATCGTGGTTTTGAGTTCAGTGCTGATCATTGAGTGTCGGGCGCAAAACGCTGGATAAATTTTCAGTGGTTTGATTCGGCGGCTATCATACCCCGCTAATCGATCCTGCGCAGAACGGAGTGACCCAATGACACCTTTTAGCCTCGTTTACCCTCTGCATGTCCTCGCCGCATTGGTGTGGGTCGGCGGTATGTTTTTCGCCTGGATGGTCTTGCGCCCTGCGGCTGTGAAGGCCCTGGACGGCCCCGCTCGCCTGACCCTGTGGGTGGAAGTGTTTCAAGGTTTTTTCCGTTGGGTCTGGGTCGCGGTGATCCTGTTGCCGATCAGCGGCGTGGGCATGTTGCATCTGCAGCAGGTCGGATTTGAAACCGCGCCGAAGTATGTGCAGGTGATGATCGGTTTGTATGTGGTGATGACGGCGCTGTTCATCCGGATTCAGGGGTTGATGCTGCCGGAGTTGCGCAAAGCGGTTGAGGCGAAGGATTGGCCGGCGGGTGCGGCGGTGCTGGGGCGGATTCGCCGGGTGGTGGGGCTCAATCTGCTGGTCGGGTTGGTGCTGGTGGCGGTGGCTGCGGCTCGGCCGTGACCGTTCCCAAGCTCTGCGTGGGAACGATCAGCGGGTTGGCCGTTAAAGGCGCTGCACAGTCACAGCCCCCGCCGCTCCCTCCGGCCCAGGCTGGCCATCCGCACCGGCCTTGCCGTTCTTGCCGCCGTCAGCGCGATAGACCAGGCAGCCCTTGGACTTGCCACCCTTGCCCGCCTTGCCGCCAACACCCGCCGGGCCGCCGGCACCGCCAGCCACGTTGACCTTGATCAGCTCGACCGGAAAATCCCGTGGCACGGCCAGGCGCACCAGTGCTCCCGGCGCGCCTGGCTGGCCATCGCTGCCGTCACTGCCATCGGCGCCGTGACCGGCCGAGCCATAGGTGCAGCCCGGATCTTCACCGTTGCCGCCGTCGAGGCCGACAAAACCTGGCGCACCCCTACCACCACGGGCATCGACCGTCAGTTGCGGCGCGCTCAGGGCCTGAAATTGCAGATTCAGATTGCGCCCGGCCCGGGCAGCTTTTTCGTAAGTGCCGGGGGCGCCACGTGCGGTGATCTGGCTGCCGTCGCTCAATTCAGCACGTTTCACTTTCATCTCCAGCGCCTGCTCAGCCGGAACGATGGCGATGCGTGCTTCATGGCCCAGTCGCAATTCATCAATGTTCAATTCGGTCACGTTGGACGGGATCAGCAGAGTGCCGTAATCGGCGACTTCCAGCTTCTCCAGTTGCAGCGTGCTGGTGGTGTTGGGCAAACGCATCAGCGAATTGCTTTGCACGTTGACCACCTGGGCGCAGGCCAGTGGACTGATGAATGCAGCAAGCAGGCAGAGTTTACGCATGGGAAGAAGCCTCCGGAGCGGCCGGGGCCGGGATGGTTTGCAGATGGAAAACGCCGAACAACAGGATGCGGCCACGATCACGCCAAGGGTGCGCACGCCCCTTGAGGCTGCGGTTGCACAGCAGCACTTCAAGCACATGAATCAGCAACAACAGAGCGCCGGCCAGATTGACCAGCAGATGCAGCGGATGAACAAACGGCACCAGTTGATTGGCCAGTACCACGCAGCAGAACAGCAGGGTCAGCAAACGCCCCAGCCCCCAGAACACCTTCATACGCTCCCCCGTGTTGCGAATTATTCTTTGCACGCACAGTACCGGCTTCTGCGGGGGATAAGCCAGAGGGAAAAATGAAATTTGTGCAAACGCTGATGAAATGGCTGCCGGGGCGACGATCTCGACCCGGCAGCTCTAGCCTGCGTACTACAGACGCTTTCTATCGATTGATGTGCAGCTCGACGCGGCGATTTTCCGCGCGGCCTTCATCGGTGGCGTTATCGGCGACTGGCTCACTTTCGCCTCGGCCCTCGCTGGTAAGCTTGTTCGGCGCCAGGCCCTGACTCAGCAAGTACGCTGCAACGCTGCTCGCGCGCCGCTCCGACAGCGCCTGGTTATAGGCGTCGGAGCCTTTGCTGTCTGTATGCCCGATGACTTTGATGCTGACCACATCGGCATTGCGCAGCTTGTCCATCAAGGTGTCGAGCTGGGCTTTTGCCGCCGGGGTCAGGTCGGACTTGTCGAAATCGAACAGCACGTTGCCGGCATCGCTCAGGGTGATTACTTCAGTTTGCGGCGCCGGTTCGACCGGTTTGACTGCGGCCGGATATTGCGGCAGCGGACAGCCACGATGATCGACTTCGGTATTTTCCGGCGTGTCCGGGCAACGGTCACGGCGGTCAAAAACGCCGTCGCTGTCTTCGTCGCCATCCTGGGCGTAACAGATCAGCCCCCCGGCGACGATGCCCAATGCCGCGCCACCACCGGCCCAGCCGGCGCTTTCGATCGCGCCAAGACCGCCGCCGACCAGGCCGCCAAGCAGGCTGCAGATCGGCCAGGTACGTTGATTGAGGGGGGCGGTGCCATCGCTGTGAGTGGCACAACCGGTGAGCAAGCTGCCTAGCAGCAGCACCGGCAAGACGGACCTTGAGAAAACACGCATTTGTGAACGCTCCTGTGTACCGGCCCATACCGGTTACACAGGAGTAAAGACCCGCATCCGCGACTGCACAAGCCGTGGATGCGAGAGGGGCTAGCGGACGATTTTGATTTCGGTGCGACGGTTCTGCGCACGACCATCGGCCGACTTGTTGTCAGCGACAGGCTGGCTTTCACCAAGGCCCGACACCGAAACGAAGCTGGCGCGCGGTACGCCCTGCTGGATCAGGTATTCCACCACCGAATGCGCACGCCGATCCGAGAGTTTCTTGTTGTAGGCATCGCTGCCGACACTGTCGGTGTGACCGGTTACGGTCAGTTGCGCGGTAGCGGACTCCTGTTTCAGGCGATCGGCGACCTTGTCCAGCACTTGCTTGTCAGGGCCGGTCAGCGTGGCTTTGTCGAACTCGAAGTGCACGTCACGAATGACGATGGTTTCTTCTTTGACCACAACCGCTTCTTCGATCACTGGCGCAGGCGTCGGTGGCGGGCAGCCGTCCGCATCGACCTGTACGCCTTTAGGCGTGCCCGGGCACTTGTCGCGACTGTCCGGCACGCCATCGCCGTCTTCATCGCCATCACCGTGCACCCAGCAATAGGCCGCCGCCGTACCGCCAACAATCAGCGCACCATAACCGGCCCATGAAGCGCTTTCCGTCGCGCCGAGACCGGCACCGACCACGCCACCGACCGCCGCACAGGTCGGCCAGTCGGTTTTCTGCAAACCTGCACAACCAGTCAACACACTGGTTAGCAGAACCAAGGGTAATGCTGTCCGAACTATGCTCATCTAGTGTTCTCCTGAGGGATCGGCTTGAAACCGATTCAGGGAGTAAAGACCGGAGTTTTAATCTCCGCCAGCAATAGGCCACCGCTGTTTGCGACCGTGTTCACAGGGGTTTGCCACTTTTAGTGAAAACCGACGCAACCGGGCGCTTTGCCGCCGCAGTCTGGCAGGCTAGTCTTGGCGGTCTGACTGAGGAGCTTCGATGAACGTCGCCATTTCTTCGCGCACGCCGCAACAGGCGTTGGCCGCTTTGCTGGATCGCTACGCCCCGGCCCGACTGCTGCTGATTGGCGCCAGCGAATTTCCGGCTCTGGATGCCTTCAAACAGGCGCACCCTGACACGCTGGTGGCCCATGCCGCGCCCGGCGCCTTGCCCGCCGAGCTGGCCGCGCAACGTTTTGATCTGGCGCTGGTGGTCGATTGCCTGGAACATTTGCCCAAGCGCGAGGGCCTGAACCTGTTGGGCGGCATCCGCAATCTCAACGCCAGCCGCATCGCGGTGCTGGCGGATCTGGCGGCCAGCGGCTGGCATCAAACCGATTTCTATTCGCTGGCCCTGCAGGCCAGCGAGCGTTTCCAGCGCGACGAGCAGGTGCTGACCCTGTTCACTTACGATCTGCTCGACTACAAACAAGTCCCCGACTGGCTCAATTCGCGTTTTTGGGCCAATCCGGAAAACTTCGGGAAATACTGGTGGTAATGCAATGAGTACAGCCATTTGCCCTTGCGGCAGCGGCAATCTGCTGGATGCCTGCTGCGGCCCTTATCACGACGGCCACCCGGCACCGTGCGCCGAAGCCTTGATGCGCTCGCGCTACAGCGCTTATGTGCTGGGCCTGGTCGACTATCTGGTGGCGACCACCCTGCCCGCCCAGCAAACAGGTTTGAACCGACAATCGATCAGTGACTGGAGCGCGCAGAGCACCTGGCTCGGCCTTGAGGTCGAAAGTTCGGAAGTATTCGGCGGCCAGCCGGAGCACGCCTTCGTCACCTTCACTGCGCGTTGGCACGACAGCCAGGGCGAGCACAGCCACCGCGAGCGCTCCTCGTTCGTGCAGAACGCCGGACGCTGGTATTTCATCGACCCGACGGTACAGATGAAATTGGGCCGCAATGACGGCTGCCCATGCGGCAGCGGGCAGAAGTTCAAGAAGTGTTGTGCGGGTTATTTCGGCGCTTGAAAGCCAAGATCAAAAGATCCCAGCCTTCGCCAGCCCTGACGCAGGACTTTCGCCCATTCTGTAGGAGCTGCCGAAGGCTGCGATCTTTTTAGGTCTAGACTGGCACCAAAGGGAGTAACACCATGCTTGGTCGCCGGCGCACATTACATTTTCTGCTGTTGATGCTGATCGTAAACCTCGGCGGCTGTGCCTCGTGGTTCAGCGGTGACAGCGTCGAGCCCACCGTGCATTTGGTGAAAGTCGAGGTGGTGCGGGCCAAGTTGCTCGAGCAGAAATTCATCCTGCATTTTCGCGTCGACAATCCCAACGACAGTGACCTGACTGTGCGTGGCCTCGAATATCGGATTCACCTGGCCGACATGCTGCTCACTGAAGGCGAGCATGAGCACTGGTTTACCGTCGGGCCCAAACGCAGCGCTTACTTTAAAGTCCCGATCCGCACCAACCTTTGGCCGAAGGTCAAACACGTGGTGAAACTGCTGAAAAATCCGAACCAGCAGATTCCCTATCGATTGCAGGGGGAAATGGAAACCGGTTTATTCATCGCCCACTACGTGCACCTTGAGCGCAATGGCGTGATAATCCCCGCCGATCTAACTCCGGAGTGACCTCGATGACCCAGCAACCCCATGTCCATGGCCCTGACTGCAACCACGATCATGACCACCATCACGATCACGACCATGGCCATGTCCACGGCCCGAACTGCGGCCACGCCCACCAGGAACCGGTGCGCAACGCCCTGAAAGACGTCGGCCGCAACGACCCTTGCCCATGCGGCAACGGCAAGAAATTCAAGAAGTGCCACGGCGCTTGATGCCACGGGCGCAGATCCTCTTCGCCTGACACACCGCTTTCGCGAGCAAGCCCGCTCCCACAGTCAATTGCATTCCTTCTGACGAAATGCGGTCGAGTGCAGGAGCGAGCCTGCTCGCGAAGGCGGCGGCGCCTCCACTAAAAAACTTCAGCCCGCCGCCAGAATCTGCGAAGAGCCGACCACCGTCGCATACTCCCCATCAAGATTGCCCAGCGACATCCCGTGCACCTCTTCAGCACTACGCGGTGTGCCGAAGTAATCAGCCTTGTCGAAAGTAAAGCACGCATCCTCTGCCACCCACGTGTCGAACCCCAAATTGCCTGCGCTGCGCGCCGTTGACTCAACCGAGTTATTGGTCGCGACACCGACAATGATCAATTGGCCAACCCCCGCCTCGTGCAACCGCAGTTGCAGCCCGGTTGCGCAGAACGCGTCCGGCACCTGTTTCTGGATCAGCCATTCACGGTCCTGCGCAACGAAGCGCGGCTGAAACTCCACCCCGGACTGCTCGGGCCAGAACACCGAATCAGGTGAGCGCGACAAATGCTGGACGTGAATTACCGGGCGTCTGGTCCGCCGCCACAGCGCCAATAATTCGAGCATTCTCTCCTCGGCCTGAGGATTATTCCGTCGCCCCAGACGCGGATGCAGAATGCCTTTCTGCTGGTCGATGATGATCAGCGCAGCGTTGCTCTGAAGCTCCATGACGATCTTACTCCTGGCAGGTCTCTGGACTTTTTCCGTAGTTCAACATCAGCGCTTTCTCACAGGCAACTGCCAAGCCTCTGACCGATCAGCCGACAACTGCATAAATAACCGCTCGCCCCGCTTGCGCGGCCCTCGCGCCGTCACTAACGTAGCGGCTTTATTGCACCCCCAGCCTTATACCCCCGCAGGAGCTTCGCCATGGCCTCGCCAGCCCTTACACATTTTCTTCCCCGGTTCGGCGTTGCCGCAGCAGTGGCCGGTGTCCTCGGCCTGTCCGGTTGCCAGACCTGGAATGCCCAGGACAGCCTGCCACCAACCTCCGGCGTGCAACCGCTCAAGGGCCTGGCGCAGAACGTATCGGTGAGGCGCAATGCGATGGGCATGCCGCTGATCGAAAGCAACAGCTTCCATGACGCACTGTTCAGTCTCGGTTACGTCCATGCCAGCGACCGCATCAACCAGATGGTCACCCTGCGGCTGTTGGCTCAGGGCCGGCTGGCGGAAATGTCCGGCGCCTCGATGCTCGATGCCGACCGCTACATGCGCGCGGTCAATCTGAAGAAGAGCGCCGGCGAGCTGTATAAGGCCTCGTCGCCACGACTCAAACGCTTCTTCGAAGTGTATGCGCGGGGCGTCAATGCGTATCTGTTCCGCTACGCCGACAAGTTGCCGGGCGACCTCGCCGCCAGCGGCTACAAACCGGAATACTGGAAACCGGAAGATTCGGCGCTGATTTTTGCCCTGCTCAACTTCAGCCAGTCGGCCAACCTGCCGGAGGAAATCCAGTCACTGGTGCTCGCGCAAACCGTGACCACCGACAAACTCGCCTGGCTGACTCCGTCGGCGCCTGATGAAAACCTGCCCGTGGCTGAAGCCGACAAGCTGCAGGGCCTCAAACTCAATGGGCAGATTCCGGGCCTGACGGAACTGAGCAGCGCCAGCCAGCAACTGTCGGCGCTGAACCTGCTCGGCACGCCGACTGCGAACAACTGGGCGATCGCCCCGCAACGCAGCCGCAGCGGCAAGAGCCTGTTGGCCAGCGATGCCCACGGGCCACTGGCCGCGCCGTCGTTGTGGAGTTTCGTGCAGATCCGCGCGCCGAAATATCAGGCCGCTGGCGTCACGGTTGCCGGCCTGCCGATGGTGCTCGGCGGCTTCAACGGCAAAGTGGCGTGGAGCATGACTAGCGTGCTTGGCGATAACCAGGACCTGTTCCTTGAGAAAATTCGCCGTCAGGGCAGCAGCCTCACTTATGAAGTCAACGGCAAATGGCAGCCGCTGGGTGTGCGCAACGAAACCTACTTTGTCAAAGGCCAGCGACCGATTCGCGAAGCCGTATACGAAACCCGCCACGGCGCGCTGCTCAACAGTGCCCAGGCAGCGGCGCAGGGCAGCGGTTTCGGCCTCGCTTTGCAGACACCGAGTTTCACTGACGACAAATCGCTGGACGCCTTCTTCGACCTGACCCGCGCGCAGAACGTCGAGCGCGCATCGGACGCCAGTCGCGAAATCCGCGCCATTACCCTGAATCTGGTGTTTGCCGATGCGAGCAATATCGGCTGGCAGGTCACCGGGCGCTTCCCCAACCGTCGCGAAGGTGAAGGCCTGCTGCCCTCGCCGGGCTGGGACGGTCGCTACGACTGGGACGGTTACGCCGACCCGATGTTGCACCCCTACGATCAGGACCCGGCGCAAGGCTGGCTCGGCACCGCCAACCAGCGCGTCATCCCCGACGGCTACGGCATGCAGTTGTCGAAATCCTGGGCGGCACCGGAGCGTGGCGAACGCTTGGCGGAAATGGCTGGCAGCGGCAAGCACGACAGCCGCAGCGTGATCGCCATGCAGTACGACCAGACCACCACCTTCGCCGCGAAATTGAAAAAAGTCTTCGAAGCACCGGGCATGAAGCAGCCGCTGAAACAGGCGATCGACGCCCTGCCGGAAGCCGAGCGGAGCAAGGCTCGCGAAGCGTTCATGCGTTTGATGGCCTTCGACGGCAAGCTCAGCCCGACCTCGGCGGATGCGGCGATTTATGAACTGTTTCTGCAGGAAAGCATGAAGCAGATTTTCCTCGACGAACTGGGGCCAGAGTCGAGCCCGGCGTGGAAAGCCTTTGTCGCCAATGGCGATCTGTCCTACGCAGCGCAGGCTGACCATCTCCTGGGACGCGAGGACAGTCCGTTCTGGGATGACCTGCGCACGCCGCAGAAGGAAGATAAATCGGTGATTCTTGCCCGCAGCCTCGCTGCGGCGATTACGGCTGGCGACAGTCAGTTGGGCGGCGATCATCGCGCCTGGCAGTGGGGCAAATTGCACAGCTATGCGTGGAAGAACAGCAACGGTCAGACTGTGCGCGGGCCGCTGGCGGCCGGTGGCGACCACACCACGCTGAACAGCTCGGCGTTTGCCTGGGGCCAGGACTTCGTCACCGCGCGCGCGCCGTCGATGCGCTTTATCGTCGACTTCGGCCAGAGCGAACCGCTGATGGCGCAGAACGGTACGGGGCAGTCGGGCAATCCACTGAGTCCCAACTACCTGAACGGGATCGATGCGTGGCTCAAGGGTCAGTACATCGGCCTGCCGATGCAGCCGCAGAACTTTGATCGGGTGTATGGCAAGACACGGTTGACCCTGACTCCCGGCAAGTAACAGCTGCAACCTGTGGGAGCGGGCTTGCTCGCGAAGGCGTCCTGTCAGTCGATACCGGTATCGTCTGAAACACCGCTTTCGCGAGCATGCCCGCCCCCACATGGCCTTTGCGTAGCACTTCAAAACCGATCGAACTTCCAGACTCACGCCCGCCTCATAGTTAACAAGCCCCCCATTCCGGTCACGACATGGATCTTGTTATCGCCCGACCTGAAGGTCTCTACTGCCCCGCCGGGGATTTCTATATCGATCCGTGGCGGCCGGTCGAGCGTTCGGTGATTACCCATGCCCATGGCGATCACGCGCGCACCGGTAATCAGCACTATCTGTCGAGCAGCGCCAGCGCCGGGATTCTGCGCGCGCGTCTGGGTCAGGACATCCAGTTGCAAACCCTCGACTACGGCCAGCGCCTGACCCACCACGGCGTCACCCTGAGTTTTCACCCCGCCGGGCATGTCCTCGGCTCGGCGCAGGTGCGCCTTGAATATGGCGGCGAAGTCTGGGTCGCATCCGGCGATTACAAGGTCGAGCCGGACGGCACCTGCACTCCATTCGAACCAGTACGCTGCCACACCTTCATCACCGAATCGACCTTCGGCCTGCCGATCTATCGCTGGCAGCCGCAGGCGCAGATCTTCGCTGAGATCAATCAATGGTGGGCGGCCAATATCGCCGCCGGCAAGGCCAGCGTGCTGTTCTGCTACTCCTTCGGCAAGGCTCAGCGGATTCTTCACGGAATCGACGAAACCCTCGGGCCGATCCTCAGTCACGGCGCGGTCGAACCATTGAACCGCGTCTACCGCGATGCCGGCGTGTACCTGCCGCCGACGATCTATGCGGGCGACGTGAAAAAAAGCGACCCGATCATGCGCCAGGCGCTGGTCATTGCTCCGCCTTCGGCGGGCGGCAGTACCTGGATGCGCCGTTTCGGCGATTTCAGCGATGCCTTCGCCAGTGGCTGGATGCGCCTTCGCGGCACCCGGCGGCGGCGCGGCGTTGATCGAGGCTTTGTGCTCTCCGATCACGCCGACTGGCCCGGCCTGCTCTGGGCGATCAACCAGACTGGCGCGGAACGAGTGATGGTCACCCATGGCTCGATCGGCGTGCTCGTGCGTCATCTGCGCGAACAGGGCCTTGATGCGCAAGGCTTCAGCACCGAATACGGCGATGACGAAGACGACAACACCGCCACCGAACCCACCGTTGCCGAGACCCACGTATGAAGGCATTCGCCGAGTTATATACCGAACTCGACGCCACCACGTCGAGCAACGCCAAGCTGGCGGCGATGCAGGCATACTTCGCGCAGGCCGCGTCAGAAGATGCCGCATGGGCGGTTTATTTTCTTTCTGGCGGCAGGCCCCGGCAACTGGTGCCGGTGCGTATCCTTCGCGAGCTGGCCGTCGAGGTTTCGGGCCTGGAGCCGTGGCTGTTCGAAGAAAGCTACCAGGCGGTCGGCGATCTGGCCGAGACCATTTCTCTGGTGCTGCCGGAAAATCCCCACAGCTCCGAGGCCGGTCTTGCCGAATGGATCGAAGACAAGCTGTTGCCGTTGCGCGGTGAAACACCGGAGTATCTGGCACGGCAACTGCCGATGTTGTGGGCGCAGCTGGATCGGCCGAGCCTGATGCTGTGCATCAAGTTGATCACCGGCAGTTTCCGTGTCGGCGTATCGAAATTGCTGGTCACCCGCGCACTCGCCTCGATGGCTGGGCTCGACAGCAAACGCGTGGCTCAACGTCTGGTCGGTTACACCGATCTGTCGAACCGGCCGACTGCGGCCAGTTACCTGAAACTTATCGCCCCGGAGTCGGCTGACGAGCACGCCCAGCGCGGCGGCCAGCCCTACCCGTTTTTTCTCGCCCATGCCTTGTCGCAACCCGTCGAGGAATTCGAAACACTGCTCGGACCGGCCAGCGACTGGCAGGTGGAATGGAAGTGGGATGGCATCCGCGCGCAGGTGGTCAAGCGTGACGGCAAGCTGTGGGTATGGTCGCGCGGCGAAGAGCTGGTAACCGAGCGCTTTCCCGAACTCGATGTGTTGGTTCACGGCTTGCCCGATGGCACGGTGATCGATGGCGAAATCGTCGTATGGAAAAGCTCCCATCCGAGCAGCGAAGATGCCTTCGATCCGCAATCGGATGAGCCGCCCGCCGTGCAACCGTTCGCCCTGCTGCAACAACGCATCGGCCGCAAAACCCTCGACAAGAAGATTCTCGAAGAGGTGCCAGTGGTGGTACTCGCTTACGATTTGCTGGAATGGCAGGGCGAGGACTGGCGCAATCAACCGCAGGTCAAGCGCCGTGCGCAACTCGAACAGGTGATCGCGCGTTGCAACAGCCCGGTCCTGCTGCCCTCGCCTGTCCTGACCGGCGACGACTGGCTAGACCTCGGTCGCCAGCGCGAGGCGTCACGCAAGCTCGGTGTCGAGGGCATGATGCTCAAGGCCCGGGATTCGTTGTATGGCGTGGGCCGTACCAAGGACATGGGCGTGTGGTGGAAGTGGAAAGTCGATCCGTTCAGCGTCGACGCGGTACTGATTTACGCCCAGCGCGGGCACGGTCGGCGCGCCAGTCTTTACAGCGATTACACCTTCGCCGTGTGGGACGGCCCGCCCGAATCCAGTCAGCGCTCGCTGGTGCCGTTCGCCAAGGCCTATTCGGGGCTGACCGATGAGGAGATGCGCCAGGTCGACAGCATCGTGCGCAAGACCACGGTGGAGAAATTCGGCCCGGTCAGCAGCGTCAAACCGAGCCTGGTGTTCGAACTGGGCTTCGAAGGCATCGCCCTGTCGCGCCGGCACAAGAGCGGCATCGCGGTGCGCTTTCCGCGAATGCTGCGCTGGCGCAAGGACAAGACCGTCGAAGAAGCCGACAGCCTCGCTACCCTCCAGGATCTGCTGGCTTAGCCCCTTTTCACTGATCGTTCCCACGCTCTGCGTGGGAATGCAGCCCGGGACGCTCTGCTTCCCCTCCAGACCCGAACGCGGAGCGTCCGTTGATGCATTCCCACGCAGGAGCGTGGGAACGATCAATCATCCTGGCGCCAAAACAGTGCAGAAATTTTCAGTCAACCTTCCCGCCGCACCAAAAACTTTCCTGCCCTGTGCTACAACCTTTTAAAACACCTGTTCGGCACTCTGGTTCGGAAATTGCTAGTTTCTATAGGTCGTAAGCGTTGCAGTAACAATAATTCTGCGCCACAAGCGCTCATATTGGTTCTTAGGGATTGAATAATGAAAAAAGCATTGCTGACCCTTTCTGCACTGGCGTTGTGCATGGCCGCCGGCTCCGCGCTGGCCAAGGAATACAAAGAGCTGCGCTTTGGCGTTGACCCTTCGTACGCACCGTTCGAGTCGAAAGCGGCCGATGGCAGCCTGGTCGGTTTCGACATCGACCTGGGCAACGCGATCTGCGCCGAACTGAAGGTCAAGTGCAAGTGGGTCGAAAGCGACTTTGACGGCATGATTCCGGGCCTTAAGGCCAACAAGTTCGACGGTGTGATCTCGTCGATGACCGTGACCCCGGCCCGCGAGAAGGTCATCGACTTCTCCAGCGAACTGTTTTCCGGCCCGACCGCTTACGTGTTCAAGAAAGGCTCGGGCATCACCGCTGACGTTGCGTCGCTGAAGGGCAAAACCGTTGGCTATGAGCAAGGCACCATTCAGGAAGCCTACGCCAAAGCCGTGCTGGACAAGGCCGGCGTGAAAACCCAGGCCTATCAGAACCAGGATCAAGTGTATTCCGACCTGACCTCCGGCCGTCTCGACGCCGGTATCCAGGACATGCTGCAAGCCGAACTGGGCTTCCTGAAGTCGCCAAAAGGTGCCGATTATGAAATCAGCCAGCCGGTCGACAGCGAATTGCTGCCAGCCAAAACGGCTGTCGGTATCAAGAAAGGTAACACTGAGCTGAAAGCACTTTTGGATAAAGGTATCAAAGCGTTACACGACGACGGCAAATACGCCGAGATTCAAAAGAAACACTTTGGCGACCTGAACCTCTACAGCGGTAAATAATGCCCCGGCGCCCATCCTCGATGGGCGCCTTTTCCATCCGCTCAGGTTGCTGATTTATGTTTGAAACCCTTCTGCAAAATCTGGGGCTGGCCTCGTTCAGTCTGCAGGGCTTCGGCCCGTTGCTGCTGCAAGGCACCTGGATGACCATCAAATTATCGGCGATGTCGCTGCTGGTGGCCGTGTTGCTCGGCCTGCTCGGCGCCAGTGCCAAACTGTCGCAAGTCAAACTGGTGCGCCTGCCCGCGCAGCTCTACACCACGCTGATTCGCGGCGTGCCGGATCTGGTGCTGATGCTGTTGATCTTCTACAGCCTGCAAACCTGGCTGACGTCGCTGACCGACTACATGGAATGGGAATACATCGAAATCAACCCGTTCAGTGCCGGCGTGCTGACGCTGGGCTTCATTTATGGCGCGTATTTCACCGAGACCTTCCGTGGCGCAATCCTTGCGGTGCCGCGCGGTCAGGTCGAAGCTGCCACCGCGTATGGCCTCAAACGCGGCCAGCGTTTTCGCTTTGTGGTGTTCCCGCAAATGATGCGCTTTGCCCTCCCAGGCATCGGCAACAACTGGATGGTCATGCTCAAGGCCACCGCGCTGGTGTCGATCATTGGCCTGGCTGATCTGGTCAAGGCTGCCCAGGACGCCGGTAAAAGCACCTATCAACTGTTCTACTTCCTGGTTCTCGCCGCCTTGATCTATCTGCTGATCACCAGCGCTTCGAACTTCATCCTGCGCTGGCTCGAACGCCGCTACGCCGCCGGTGCCCGGGAGGCGATACGATGATCGAACTCCTGCAGGAATACTGGAAAGCCTTCCTTTATACCGACGGCCAGAACATCACCGGGCTGGCGATGACGATGTGGTTGCTGACCGCCTCGATCTGCATCGGCTTCATCGTCTCGATTCCGTTGTCGATCGCTCGCGTTTCGCCGCACTTCTACATTCGCTGGCCGGTGCAGTTCTACACCTACCTGTTCCGCGGCACGCCGTTGTATATCCAGTTGCTGATCTGCTACACCGGCATCTACAGCCTCGCGGCCGTGCGCGAGCAGCCGATCCTCGACAGCTTCTTTCGCGATGCGATGAACTGCACGATCCTCGCCTTCGCCCTGAACACCTGCGCGTACACCACGGAGATTTTTGCCGGGGCGATTCGCAGCATGAACCACGGCGAAGTCGAAGCGGCAAAGGCCTACGGCCTGACCGGCTGGAAGTTGTACGCCTACGTGATCATGCCGTCGGCACTGCGCCGTTCGTTGCCTTACTACAGCAACGAAGTGATCCTGATGCTGCACTCGACCACGGTAGCGTTCACTGCGACCATTCCCGATATTCTGAAAGTCGCGCGGGACGCCAACTCGGCGACCTTTCTGACGTTCCAGTCGTTCGGCATCGCCGCGCTGATCTACCTGACCATTACGTTTGCGCTGGTTGGCCTGTTCCGCCTCGCCGAACGCCGCTGGCTGGCCTTCCTCGGGCCGACTCACTAGCAACGGCTTCAAAAATAAAGAGAAGAAAATGCGCCACCAGATCCATGACTTGCTGGCCCCGCTGCCGGGGACCGCACGGCAGATTCACAGTTTCCACTTCGGCCCACAGCAGGCCAAGGGCAAGGTGTACATTCAGGCCTCGCTGCATGCCGACGAACTGCCGGGCATGCTGGTCGCCTGGCATCTCAAACAGCGCCTGGCGGAGCTTGAAGCCGCCGGCCGCCTGCGCAGCGAAATCGTCCTCGTGCCGGTGGCCAACCCGGTCGGCCTCGAGCAAGTGCTGATGGATGTGCCGCTGGGCCGTTACGACCTCGAGAGTGGACAGAATTTCAATCGCTGGTTCGTCGACCTCAGCGAAGAAATCGGCAACGCGATCGAAGGCCAACTGAACGACGATGCACAGCACAACCTTGAACTGATCCGTGCCAGCCTGCGCAACGCCCTCGCCCGCCAGACGCCGACCACGCAACTGCAATCCCAGCGTCTGACCCTGCAACGCTTGGCCTGCGACGCCGACATGGTGCTGGACTTGCACTGCGACTTCGAATCGGTGGTGCACCTGTACACCACGCCGGAAGCCTGGCCGCAGGTCGAGCCGCTGGCGCGCTATATCGAAGCGCAGGCCAGCCTGCTTGCCACCGACTCTGGCGGGCAATCCTTCGACGAATGCTTCACCCTGCTCTGGTGGCAATTGCGCGAGCGCTTCGGCGAGCACTTCGAGATTCCGCTGGGCAGCTTCTCGGTAACCGTCGAATTGCGCGGCCAGGGCGACGTCAATCACCCGCTGGCCAGCCGCGATTGTCAGGCCCTGATCGATTACCTGATCCAGTTCGATGCCATCGTCGGCGAGACCAAGCCGCAACCGCCACTGCCTTACCCGGCCACGCCGCTGGCCGGTGTCGAACCTGTGACCACGCCGGTCGGCGGCCTGCTGGTGTACTGCGCCACGCCCGGCCAATATCTGCAAGCCGGCCAGCAGATCGCGGAAATCATCGACCCGGTCCACGACAAGGTCACCCCCATTCATTGCACCGCCGCCGGCCTGCTGTATGCGCGCTCGCTGCGGCGCATGGCCACCGCCGGCATGGTCATCGCCCACGTCGCGGGCGCCGAAGCCTATCGCAGCGGCTACCTACTTTCGCCTTGAGGATGCTCGTCCATGTACAAACTGACCGTTGAAGGCCTGCACAAAAGCTATGGCGATCATCAGGTGCTCAAAGGCGTTTCGCTCAAGGCTAAAACCGGCGATGTGATCAGCCTGATCGGCGCCAGTGGCTCGGGCAAAAGCACCTTTTTACGCTGCATCAATTTTCTCGAACAACCCAATGACGGCGCCATGAGCCTTGATGGCCAGGCGATCCGCATGGTCACCGACCGCCACGGCATGCACGTTGCTGACGCGGATGAACTGCAACGCTTGCGTACGCGGCTGGCGATGGTGTTCCAGCATTTCAACCTGTGGAGCCACATGACCGTGCTGGAAAACATCACCATGGCCCCGCGCCGGGTGCTCGGTTGCAGCAAACAGGAAGCCGAGGATCGCGCCCGACGCTATCTGGACAAGGTCGGCTTGCCGGCGCGGGTCGCCGATCAATACCCGGCGTTTCTGTCCGGCGGCCAGCAACAGCGCGTGGCGATCGCCCGGGCGCTGGCAATGGAGCCTGAGGTGATGCTGTTCGACGAACCGACCTCGGCGCTCGATCCGGAGCTGGTCGGTGAGGTGTTGAAAGTGATTCAGGGATTGGCCGAGGAAGGCCGGACAATGATCATGGTCACCCACGAAATGAGTTTCGCGCGCAAGGTGTCCAATCAGGTGCTGTTTCTGCATCAGGGTCTGGTGGAGGAAGAAGGTGCACCTGAAGACGTGCTGGGCAATCCGAAAAGCGAACGCCTGAAGCAATTTCTCAGCGGCAACCTTAAATAACGCCGCACACAATTCCCCCGAAGGAGCTGCCGGAGGCTGCGATCTTTTGGCTCTGCTTCAAAGATCAAAAAATCGCAGCCTCGTTTCACTCGTCAGCGCCTACAAGGGAATCGCGTTGTTTTAAACCTTTGGTCTGTTGCTGTGGTCTCTGAAACAACCCCTCCAGAGCGCACGCAGCCCGCATGGCGAAATCCCCCGACTTTGCAAAAAGCTGGTTCAGTGCCCGCGCGTGGAAGCCGTTCGCCTTTCAGAAACAGGTGTGGGCGGCGGTTAAAAACGGCGAATCCGGATTGCTCCACGCCAGCACCGGCGCCGGCAAAACCTATGCGGTGTGGTTTGCCGCACTCAATCGCTTCGCCCGCCTGCAACCGCCCGTGGCCACGCCGCGCAAACGCAAACCGACGGCCGAACCGCTGACCGTGCTGTGGATCACGCCGATGCGCGCCCTCGCCGCCGACACTGCGCGCGCATTGCAAACCCCGGTAGATGATTTACAGATTCCCTGGACCATCGGCCTGCGCACCGGCGACACCAGTAGCAGCGAACGCGCCCGTCAGGGCCGGCGTCTGCCGACAACGCTGATTACCACCCCGGAAAGCCTGACTCTGCTGCTCGCACGCGCCGATGCGCGCACGGCATTGTCGACCCTGCGCATGATCATCGTCGATGAATGGCACGAGTTGCTCGGTAACAAACGCGGCGTGCAACTGCAACTGGCGCTCGCCCGCCTGCGTCATTGGCAGCCAGGACTGATCGTTTGGGGCGTTTCCGCCACCCTCGGTAATCAATCCCACGCCGAGCAGGTTCTGATCCCACAGGGTGGCGGCGCCAGTGTTCAGGGCAAAAGCGAAAAAAGCCTGCAGGTAGACACGCTGCTCCCACCGGCCACCGAGCGTTTTCCGTGGGCCGGGCACATCGGTTTGAAGATGCTCCCGCAAGTGGTCGCCGAACTTGATGCCTGCGCCAGCAGCCTGGTGTTCACCAATACCCGCGCGCAATCGGAGATCTGGTATCAGGCGCTACTGCAGGCGCGTCCGGACTGGGCCGGGTTGATTGCCTTGCATCACAGTTCACTGTCCCGTGATACCCGCGACTGGGTGGAACAGGCCTTGAAGAATGGCCAATTGAAAGCGGTGGTCTGCACCTCGAGCCTGGATTTGGGCGTGGACTTTCTTCCGGTCGAGCGCGTGCTGCAGATCGGCTCGGCAAAAGGCGTCGCGCGTTTGATGCAACGTGCCGGGCGCTCCGGCCACGCACCGGGGCGCACCTCGCGAGTGACGCTGGTGCCCACCCACAGTCTTGAACTGATCGAAGCGGTCGCCGCACGCGATGCCGTCGAACAGCGGCGCATCGAGCCGCGCCTGTCACCGCACAAGCCGCTGGATGTGCTGGTTCAGCATTTGGTCAGCATGGCCCTCGGCGGTGGCTTTACCCCTGAGGACTTGTACAAAGAAGTGCGTGGCGCCTGGGCTTATCGCGACCTGACGCCGGCAGACTGGGCCTGGGCGCTAGCATTCGTACGTCATGGCGGGATGTCTCTTACAGCGTATCCGGATTACCGCCGGGTCGAGCCGGACGAACACGGCGTCTGGCGGGTGCCGGATGCACGTCTGGCGCGGCGCCATCGCATGAGCATCGGCACCATCGTCAGCGATGCCAGCATCAACCTGAAATTCTGGAGCAAGGGTGGCGGTGGCAAGCAGTTGGGGAGCGTCGAGGAAGGCTTTATTGCCCGACTCAAACCCGGTGATGGTTTCCTTTTCGCCGGCCGCCTGCTGGAGCTGGTGCGGGTGGAAAACATGACCGCCTACGTCAAACGCAGCACCGCAAAAAAAGCCGCGGTGCCACGCTGGAATGGCGGACGCATGCCGTTATCCAACGAATTGGCCGAAGCGGTGGTCGCGCGCTTCAGCGCCGCTGCTCAAGGTCAATTCAACGGGCCGGAAATGCAAGCGCTGCGGCCGTTGCTGGAAACGCAGATGCGCTGGTCCGGCTTGCCCACCACGGAAAATCTGTTGGCTGAAGTACTGAAATCTCGCGAAGGCTGGCACCTGTTCCTATATCCATTTGCCGGGCGGCAGGTGCATCTGGGGCTGGCGAGCCTGCTGGCGTGGCGCGTCAGTCAGCGCCAGCCGGTGACCTTTTCGATCGCAGTCAACGATTACGGCCTGGAACTGCTCAGCGCCACACCGGTGGATTGGGCCATGCATCTCGACGCGCACCTGTTCAACGCCGATGACCTGTTGCTGGACGTACTGGCCAGCCTCAACGCCGGTGAACTCGCGTTGCGCCGCTTCCGCGAAATCGCGCGGATCGCCGGGCTGGTGTTTGCCGGTTATCCCGGCGCGCCGAAAAGTACCCGCCAAGTGCAGGCGTCGAGCGGCCTGTTTTTCCAGGTGTTCAAACAATATGACGCTGACAACCTGCTGCTGGCCCAGGCTGGGGAAGAAGTTCTACGTGAAGAACTGGATATTCATCGTCTGGAACAGACATTGGAGCGCATAACTCAGATGAAATTGGACGTGCATCAGGTTAAACGTCCTACACCGCTGGGCTTTCCGCTGCTGGTGGAGCGGATGCGCGAGAGCATGAGTTCGGAAAAACTGGCTGACAGGATCAGAAGAATGGTCGGTGACCTGGAAAAAACCGCTGATAACGGCAAATCGTCGTGAGTGCGTACCCGATACGTCTGGCCGGCGAAGAGTTGTGGTTGCTGCCGGAGAAAGCCCTGTATTGGCCCGCGCAGGAAGCACTGCTGATCGCCGACGTGCATTTCGGCAAAGCAGCGGCTTATCGCAGCCTTGGCCAACCGGTGCCGCATGGCACGACGGCGAGCAACATCGAGGTGATCGACGCGTTGCTGGCACGGCTGCCGTGTCGCCAATTGATTTTTCTCGGTGATTTTCTGCATGGGCCTGGCTCCCATGTCCCGACGACACTGAACGCTCTGGCAGAGTGGCGAGCACGCCACGCTCATCTGCCGATGACGCTGATTCGCGGCAACCATGACAAACGCGCGGGCGACCCGCCGGCGTCGTTGAATATCCGCGTGGTGCCCGAACCGCTGTTGCTCGGGCCGTTCGCGTTGCAGCACGAGCCCGACGCGCATCCCGACCGACACGTGCTGGCCGGCCATGTGCACCCGGTCTATCGACTGCATGGAAAAGGCCGGCAAAGCTTGCGCCTGGCGTGTTTCAGGTTGGGTGAGCGCATCAGCCTGATGCCGGCGTTTGGAGCGTTTACCGGTGGTTATCAGGTCGAGCGCGACGACAACTGCAAAGTCTTTGTGATCGGCGACAACGAAATATGGCCCGTCAGCTAAATCGTAAAACGATCAGACCAATGGGCCATATTCGTGACAGTGGATCAGGCGACAGGCGCCGGAGGCGGTTCATCCGGAAGTGTCGGTTCGCCGGGTTCGGTCGGTTGTTCGTTGGGAGTATCAGGATCGGGCTGGCCGGGTACGCCGCCGGACAGGCTCAACGACGGATTCGCCAATAGCGACCAGGCCAGAACGCCTATCTGATTGGGCTCAAGCCTTGCCAGTTCAGCGCTGATTCGCGGATCGATCTTCATAGGGCACTCCTCAGTGAAGGCCCGTCTTTGTGTGTAACAAAAACGGGCAGTACACCCCATAGAGTGTCTGCCCGCCAAAGAATTCCCGACATCCGTCGGATGGTGACCTCAGGTGCGCGGCAACGTCACGCCACGCTGGCCCTGGTACTTGCCGCCACGATCCTTGTAAGAAACTTCACATTCTTCGTCGGATTCAAGGAAGAGCATCTGCGCCACGCCTTCGTTGGCGTAGATTTTCGCCGGCAGGTTGGTGGTATTGGAGAACTCCAGCGTCACGTGGCCTTCCCACTCGGGTTCCAGCGGCGTGACGTTGACGATGATGCCGCAGCGCGCGTAGGTGCTTTTGCCCAGGCAGATGGTCAGCACATTGCGTGGAATGCGAAAGTACTCGACGGTGCTGGCCAGGGCGAAGGAGTTCGGCGGGATGATGCAGACGTCGCTGTGGATGTCGACGAAGCTGCCAGCGTCGAAGTTCTTCGGATCGACGATGGCCGAGTTGATGTTGGTGAACACCTTGAAGTGGTTGGTGCAGCGCACGTCGTAGCCGTAGCTCGACACGCCGTAGGAAATCACCCGGCTGTCGTCGCTGCCGCGCATCTGGCGCTCGACGAACGGTTCGATCATGCCGTGTTCCTGCGCCATGCGGCGAATCCACTTGTCCGATTTGATGCTCATGGCGGGGTTGTCCTGAATAGCGAGGTGGAAAAATTCTGTCCGGCATCTTACCGGGCGCGTCGCCTCGTTCAAAGTGCGCAACGCAATTCTCGGCGAACGCCCCGTATTTACGCGATGTGGCGACGAACCGTCGCACCGCCGATCCCTAAAACAGAGAAACCTTTGCAAGAAGCATTGGCACGTTCCGGAAAAAGGGTTAAGGTGGCGCCACTGTGCTGCTTGTGTCACTGAGAATCTCTACACGATATGTTGAATTTCGATCCAACCATCTACAAGAATTTTTCCTGCTCTTTGCACTCAGTCTCGGCCAGGGTTCTTCCTGAGTCGCAGTTATCTTTGTTCAAGGAGTTACACCATGTCTAATCGCCAAACCGGTACCGTTAAGTGGTTCAACGATGAAAAAGGCTTCGGCTTCATCACCCCACAATCCGGTGACGACCTGTTCGTTCACTTCAAAGCTATCCAATCCGACGGCTTCAAAAGCCTGAAAGAAGGCCAACAGGTTTCTTTCATCGCTACCCGCGGTCAGAAAGGCATGCAAGCTGAAGAAGTACAAGTTATCTAACTTGTAGCTTCTTTAGAAAAGAGCCCCGCCCTTAAAAGCGGGGCTTTTTTGTGGGCGTCTGTTTTTCCACGGCGCAAAAAAAATCGCAGCCTTCGGCAGCTCCTACAGAGGGTTGATGCGCACCCTGCAGGAGCTGCCGAAAGGCTGCGATCTTTGGCTTAAAGCCTTTACCAAGCCACGCCAAACCCTGCGGTATAGCGCGTCTTGTTCAGATCCGCATCATTGGTGCCGCTGATGATGTCACGCTCGGCCTTGAGGTTGAGCGAGGCCCAGTCGGTGACCTTGTAGCGCAGGCCCAGCTCGGCATCCAGCGCATAATCGGCAACGCCCGACAGCGGTTTGCCGACTTCACCGTTGGTGAAGAACTCGACCTTCTTGCCGATCAGATAGCGGTTGTAATCCCACTTCATCGCGACGGAATAAAAGTTGTCCTTGCTGCCATCGCGATACTCGTAATCAGTGCGGTTGAGCAACGAGCCCAGCGAGAAAGCGCCCAACTCATCGTCCCAGAACTGGTAGCCAGGACCGGTACCGACCACCCGCTGGCGCGCCAGCTCTTCGATGTGATCCCGCTTGTAGTTCAGGCGACCCTGCCAGAACCATTGATCGGTAATGAAGCGGTCGAGGGAGTATTCGGCGCGCCAGTTGTTGGTGGTGGTTTGCGCATCCTGCACTTCGCGGTTGTACTCACCTTCAGCGGTATGGCGCCAGCGACCGTGACGCGCCGAGGTCTTGAACGCGACGTCGTAGTCATCGGTGTCTTTCTCGGCGCGCTGATAATCCAGAGCCAGGTCGACGTTGCCCTTCCATACCAGGTCGGTGACGATCGGCTTGGGCTTGAGGATCTGCTGAATGCTCGCCAGCTCGACAGTCTTCGGCGCCTCGCCATTGGCCAGAGTGACCTTGCCGTCGTCGGCCGCTGTGAGCGATTTCGACACTTCGCCGGCGTAGGCGTCCTGCTTCACCAGCAGGTGCTGGTCACTGTCCAGGGTCTTGACCTCTTTCCAGTCAATCGCCACCGCACCGGCGTATTTGGTCTGGATCAACAGCTTGCCGCCATCGAATACCGTGATAGTGCCGCTCAGCTTGTCGCCGTTTTTCAACCAGACGGTGTCGGCAAGCAGGGGCGTGGACGCGCTGAAAACAGCGAGGCACAACAAGGTTCTGGAGAACATAAGCAGATCGGGGGCTCAGAGTTGGCGAAAAGGGTCGGCATTATCCGTAGGATTTTGCCCATGACAAGGACTGACCGGACTATTTCAATTGAGTTCATTTCTCAACTGGGCCGCGAGCGATTACGCTTGTCGCCTTCGCCACACCAATGTTCAGGAGCCGCGCACGTGAAAGACCCGCTCGACAGTGTCGAAAACGATGCGCACATCCGACGCACGGCACTCTACTCGACACTTGCCCAAGTGCCCGAAGGCAAAGTCGTCAGTTATGGTCAGTTGGCCGAACTCGCCGGACTCGGCCGCGCCGCGCGCTGGGTCGGCCGTACCTTGAGCCAGTTGCCTGACGATACCAAGCTGCCCTGGCACCGCGTACTCGGCGCCGGCGGACGCATCAGCCTGCCAGTAGGCAGCCCGTCCGGCGACGAACAACGCGCGCGACTGCGCATGGAAGGCATTTGCGTCCAGAACAATCGTGTGGATATTCGGCGCCATGGCTGGCGTCCGGTAGAGCACAGCGGTTAGAGTGCGCGCTTTGTTTCCGCAATCTTGAGGCAGACTTCAGCCCATGCCCCGTAAAACCTGGCGCGCCGCGCTCGCCGCCTATGCCAGTCCTTCGACGCTCGTGCTGTTGTTGCTCGGTTTTGCCGCCGGCCTGCCGTACATGCTGGTGTTCTCGACGCTCTCCGTGTGGCTGCGTGAAGCGGGCGTGGCCCGTGAAACCATCGGCTACGCCAGCCTGATCGGTCTGGCCTATGCGTTCAAATGGGTCTGGTCGCCGCTGCTCGACCAATGGCGCTTGCCCTTGCTGGGCAAGCTCGGCCGCCGCCGTTCCTGGCTGGTGCTCTCACAGGCACTGGTGATTCTCGGCCTGATCGGCATGGGTTTCTGTGATCCGCAGAAGCATCTGTCCTGGCTGATCGCTATTGCCGTGGTCGTCGCATTTGCCTCTGCCACGCAAGACATCGCGGTCGACGCCTATCGCCTGGAAATCGCCGATGACAGCCGCCAGGCTGCCCTGGCCGCCAGTTACATGTCGGGTTACCGCGTCGCCGCCCTGCTCGCTACCGCCGGCGCGCTGTTTTTCGCCGAAGGTTTCGGCTCCACCGGTTTCAACTATAAGCATTCAGCCTGGACCGGCACTTATGTGCTGTTCGGCGTATTGATGGTGCCGGCGCTGCTGACCTCGCTGTTTATGCGCGAGCCGCCGGTGCCGCTGCGCACGCAGTTGCAGGCCGGGCGTTACACCTTCATGCATCAACTGATGTCGGTGTTCGTGCTGATCATCCTGCTGGTGTCGGTACCGGCGATGTTCACTCAGTTGTACAACACCGATTTCGCTGGCGTGCTGTTCGGCGACATGAGCCCGCTCGACCTGCTGCTCGAAGACCGCGCCTTTCTGCGCGCCATTCTCTATACGTTGCTGACGGGGATGTGTCTGTCAGCCATGGGCCGGCGCGGCCTGGCACCGGTGCTGACGCCGGTCAACGACTTCATTCTGCGTTATCGCTGGCAGGCGCTTTTGCTGCTGGGCCTGATCGCCACCTATCGCATGTCGGACACAGTGATGGGCGTGATGGCCAACGTGTTCTACATCGACCAGGGCTTCACCAAAGATCAGATCGCCAGTGTCAGCAAGATCTTCGGCTTGATCATGACCCTCGTCGGCGCCGGCATGGGCGGCCTGTTAATCGTGCGCTTCGGTATCTTGCCGATCCTGTTCATTGGCGGCGTGGCTTCGGCGGGGACCAACCTGCTGTTCGTCATGCTCGCGGACATGGGCCCGAACCTGCAGATGCTGGTCGTGACCATTTCCCTGGACAATTTCAGCTCGGGTCTGGCGACCTCGGCGTTCGTTGCCTACCTGTCGAGCCTGACCAACCTGAAGTTCTCGGCCACGCAATACGCCCTGCTCAGCTCGATCATGTTGCTGCTGCCGCGCTTGATGGGCGGCTATTCCGGCGTTCTGGTCGAGAAGTTCGGCTACCACAGTTTCTTCCTCATCACCGCCCTGCTCGGCGTGCCGACGCTGGTGCTGATTGCGCTGCACTGGTTTCAGGAGCGCCGCCGCGAAGGCGCGACACCGTCGCCCGAGCCAGCACCGACGCCCGTCACCGAAGAATCGTAAGACACTTCGCCAATGGCGGGAGCAATCCCGCCGCTGGATCTTTACGCCGGCCACACTTCTGTACGTCAGCAAAACTCGCCGGTACACTGCTTCGTCATTTCCAGTCATAGCAACCGACAACGGCCAACCATGCGCACCAGTCAATTTTTGCTCGCCACACAGAAAGAAACGCCTTCCGACGCGGTCGTGATCAGCCACCAGCTGATGCTGCGCGCCGGCATGATCCGCAAGCTTGCCTCCGGCCTGTACACATGGCTGCCGATGGGCTTGCGAGTCATGCGCAAGGTCGAAGCCATCGTTCGCGAAGAGATGAACGCCGCCGGTTCTCTGGAAGTGTTGATGCCGAGCACCCAACCGGCCGAGCTATGGCAGGAATCGGGGCGCTGGGAAGAATACGGCCCTGAGCTGCTGCGCATCAAAGACCGCCACGGTCGTGACTTCTGCGCGGGCCCGACCCACGAAGAAGTGATCACCGATCTGATGCGCAACGAGTTGAGCAGCTATAAACAGCTGCCGATCAACCTGTACCAGATCCAGACCAAGTTCCGTGACGAAATCCGCCCACGCTTCGGTTTGATGCGCGGCCGCGAATTCATCATGAAGGACTCGTACTCCTTCCACGCCGATCAGGCGTCGCTGCAGGTCACCTATGACCGCATGCACGAAGCCTATTGCAACATTTTTACGCGTCTGGGCCTGAAATTCCGCCCGGTTGAAGCCGACAACGGTTCGATCGGCGGCGCCGGCTCCCACGAATTCCACGTGCTGGCCGAGTCCGGCGAAGACGATATCGTTTTCAGCAACGGTTCCGACTACGCGGCGAACATCGAAAAAGCCGAAGCCGTGCCACGGGAAACCTCGCGCCCGGCGCCAACCGAAGAGCTGCGCCTGGTCGACACGCCAGACACCAAAACCATCGCGGCGCTGGTGGAAAAATTCAATCTGCCGATTGAAAAGACCATCAAGACCCTGATCGTGCATGCCGAAGAAGAAGGCAAGCTGATCGCGCTGGTGATTCGTGGCGACCACGAACTGAACGAAATCAAGGCTGCCAACCAGCCTGGCGTGGCCAGCCCGCTGGTCATGGCTTCCGACGCCGAACTGCGTGACGCGATTGGCGCCGGTGCCGGCTCGCTCGGCCCGCTGAACCTGCCACTGCCAATCATCATCGACCGCTCGGTCGCGATGATGAGCGACTTCGGTATTGGCGCGAACATCGACGACAAGCACTACTTCGGCGTGAACTGGGAGCGTGACCTGCCGGTTCCGACCGTTGCCGACCTGCGCAACGTCGTCGCAGGCGACCCAAGCCCGGACGGCAAAGGCTCGCTGGAAATCAAGCGCGGCATCGAAGTCGGGCACATCTTCCAGCTGGGCAACAAGTACAGCAAGGCGATGAAATGCGAAGTCCTGGGCGAGAACGGCAAGCCGGTCACCCTGGAAATGGGTTGCTACGGCATTGGCGTTTCCCGCGTGGTGGCTGCGGCCATCGAGCAGAACAACGACGCCAACGGCATCATCTGGAGCGACACCCTGGCGCCATTCCAGATCGCTCTGGTACCGCTGCGCTATGAAACCGAGCAGGTGCGCGAAGCCACCGACAAGCTGTATGCCGAACTGACGGCGGCCGGCTTCGAAGTGCTGCTGGACGATCGCGACAAGAAAACCAGCCCGGGCATCAAGTTCGCAGACATGGAACTGATCGGCATTCCACACCGGATCGTGGTCAGCGACCGTGGCCTCGCCGAAGGCAACCTGGAATACAAGAGTCGTTCCGAAGCAGAGGCGCAAGCGCTGCCGGTGGCCGATGTTGTGTCCTTCCTTCAGGCCCGTATCCGCCGCTGAAACCAGATAGAGACGTCATGTTCAAGCGAAACACCTTAGGCCTCGGTGGCGCCGCCCTGTGCGGCGCCCTGCTGGTCAGCGGCTGCGCCAATCACATGTCGCAACGCAGCGAGCACGAAGAGCGGGTCGAGCGAAAGTTGCTTGATCACAGCCTGCAAATCGATGTCGGCGAGCCCAAGGTGCTCGAGCTGCCGCAGCGACGCGTGAAGATCAACGAGCAGAAAACTTTCGAAGTCACCGAGTTCGAGGTTACCCGCCGTTACGACCGTTACACGCCTTATCAGCCCTGGCGCGAAGTCTATGAGATTCCGCTGGGTGCGGTAGCCGTGGTCGGTGGTGTCGGTGCGAACGTAGTCAACGTGTTCGCCCTCGGCAACCTGCCGGACAGCGTCACCAGAGATTGGCTGAGCTACGGTTTCGCCGGGCTCAACCCGTTCATGAATGTGCAGTCCAATGGCCGCGCACAGCAGAACCTTGCGGGCATCGATGAAGTCCAGCGCGACAAGCGCACGGAGTATTCGAGCCTGCCTTGGAGCGAGCGACCGGTGCAGGTCAAGGCCGGCAAGCAGACCTTCGACATGACCACCGATCGCAACGGCGTGCTGCGTTTGAATCTGCTCGACAGTCCGTTTGCCGAGCATGACCTCAATCATATCGGCCGCTTGCAGATCAGCGTCGAAGACGCCAAGGACGACGTGCATTCAGACTCGACGCTGATGCTCAGCGGCCACCTGCGCGGCAAATTGCTGGAAGCACACGGGCTGATTTATGACGATCTGGAAGATGACGAGGTGAGCCAGTGGGTGCACCGGGTCAAACGCCTGTCGGAACTGGGCCTGGAAGAAGAAGCCAGCGAACTGGAGCAGAGCCTGATCGAACTCACCCGCAATGACCCTGAGTTGCAGGCTGAGTTTCTCAAGTCTCTGGCCAAGGATGCCGGGCGTTTAGTGGCTGATCCGGGACCGAATTAAAAAGCACAAGCTAGAAGC